>JAAZYR010000009.1 GCA_014239555.1 Acidimicrobiales bacterium | reverse complement strand
TCGATGCGATACCCATCAACTGACACGGTCACTATTTGTCTCGCCGCAACGGTGCGTTGTATTTGTCGTGTGCGCACACCCAACGTTCCCGTCGTCGACATCATTACGTCAACCAAATCGGGTGCATCAGTTGAAGTTGCGAGTACTGACAACGTGTGAGCTGGCCGACCCTTTTTCATCACGATAGGAGTCGCCCACGCATCCAAAGCACCCGCGTCGACTAACTGGCTGATCGCGTGACCCAAAACCTCGCCCGTCACGTCATCCAGATTGGTGGAAAGCTCTGTCACCGTTTCCACCCGAATTTCGGTATCGGTTTCGATGTGTGTGGACGTGCCAACGATGACCTGAGTGACATTTGCCCGGTCAACTAAATCACGAGTACCAGCCCCATAACCCGACCCGTTGATCGTCATGTCGGGCATCGGACCAATCCGGTCAGCTAAGGCGTTGATGATTGCTGCCCCGGTTGGTGTCGTGAGTTCCATGTCAACGTCAACGCTCACTGTTGGGATGCCTTCAAGCAGATTGACCACCGCGGGTGGCGGGTTCGGCAAAATGCCATGTGCGGCCGAAATCGACCCCACACCCACCGCGACAGGGCCACTGGACACCTCATCAATGTTGAGCGATTCAAGTGCCGCGCATGACCCCACGATGTCAACAATCGCGTCGAGTGCACCAACCTCATGAAAATGGACCTCATCAGGGGGCAACCCATGCACTTTGCCCTCAGCGATGGCAAGTGTTTCGAACACAGCGAGGGCTCGTGTTCGTACCCGCTCAGGGAGCGATGCCTGTTCGAGCAGTAAACGAATATCGGACCAGCGCCGATGATGATGCTGTTCTGGTGCGTCAACGACAGCTCGCGTGGCACGAATCCCGTTGCGTTCCACTTGCTCGGTGGTTAACGACCAACCATCAACGTTGAGGCCTTCAAGAGTAGAGACCACAAAACTGAGTTTTGCTCCCGCGTCCAGCAACGCTCCCAACGTCATATCTCCCGCTATCCCAGCGAAAGGATGCAACCAGGCCACGTTGCGTGTCGTCATGACCGATCCCTGAGGTCAAGGATGCGGATAGCAGCCATTGCTGCACCGAACCCGTTATCAATCCCAACGACAGTGATCCCCGCTGCGCACGTGGCATGCATAGCTAAAAGAGCAGTGACCCCTTCAAGGGCAGCTCCATAACCAACACTGGTTGGCACAGCAATGACTGGTGCAGCACTCAACCCGCCCACGGCGGTGGCTAATGCCCCTTCCATCCCCGCGATAGTGATGACCACTTCAGCGTCGAGCAAGGTGTCAAGTTCAGCCAACAACCGATGCAGCCCCGCGACACCCACATCGTTGAGACGCGTGGGTGTAACACCGTGAGCGTTGAGTACAACACACGCTTCGTCAGCGACAGGAAGATCAGCGGTTCCCGCACAAGCCACAACAATATTTGCGTTGCGTGGAGTCGCCGCACGCCACAAGACCGTGGGGCCAACGACGGTTGCGTCATCATGTGCTTGCAGTACCGCATCGATTTGTTCGTCGTTTGCTCGAGTGAGCAGCACAGGTCCTGTGCCGTTGTCGAGGAGCTCAGCGACGATGGAAACACAGTGTTCGGGTGACTTGTTGGGACCGTAAATGGCTTCTGGGGCGCCAGTACGAAGACTGCGATGATGGTCAATTCGTGCGTGCCCGAGGTCGGCAAAGGGAAGGCGACGCAACGAATTCAAGGCGTCGTCAGGCCCAATGTTTCCGGCCTTTACCTGTTCTAGGAGCTCTCTGAGCTCTATTTCGTTCATGATCCTCGGTTCCGCAGGCGTATCCTGCCACGACGTGACCACTAATGAGCCAACCATGCGTGTCGAACTTGTGCCACCCGCAACGCGGGTCGGCTTTATGGGGCCCAACGGCACATTCACCGAACAAGCCCTTTTAAGTCAACCTGACCTCGCTGCGGCTGACACTCAACCTTTCGATTCGATCCCAGATGTTCTCAATGCTCTCATCACCAACGATGTTGAAATGGGTTTTGTTCCTATCGAAAACGCCATTGAAGGTGCAGTAAACGTCACCCAAGACGCTTTAGCGTTTGACCTTGATTTGCGTATCCAACGCGAAGTTGTTTTAGACGTCCAACTGAATTTGTTGGCACTACCAGGCACCCAACTCGAAGATATCCATACCGTTGTGTCGTTCCCGGTAGCGGTGGCTCAGTGCCGAGCGTTTCTTCGCGAACAGCTCCCTGAAGCGAAAATCGAAGCCGCGACGTCAACCGCTGAAGCGGCCCGACAAGTCGGCGAACAGCAGCTTGCTGGTGTGGCAACAATTTCGAATCCTTTAGCGGCAGAACTTTATGGTCTTGAAGCGGTCACGGAAGCGGTCGAAGATCACGTAGGAAATCAGACACGGTTTTTGTTGTTGGCTCGCGAAGGTGTGCCCGCCGTAACTGGGCACGACAAAACCAGTGTGGTGGTGTTCCAGCAGGCAAACGAACCTGGGAGCTTGTTAGCGATATTGCATGAATTCGCGGCACGAAACATTGACTTGACGCGACTCGAGTCGCGCCCCACACGTCGGGTGTTAGGTGATTACTGCTTTTTGTTGGATTTCGAAGGACATATCGGTGACGAAGTGGTCTCAGATTGTCTACGGGATTTAAAAATGAAACAAGGAAACGTCAAATTTTTGGGGTCGTACCCTGCCGCTGGTGGTGAAGGCGAACAAGTTCGTCGAGCTAGCAACGCCAATTGGCGTGAAGCTGCTGACTGGGTTCAAGAACTCCGCGACCAGATGGGTCGCTGAGATAACGCGGAGGGAGGGGGATTCGAACCCCCGGAGGCTTGCACCTCGACGGTTTTCAAGACCGTTGCAATCGTCCGCTCTGCCACCCCTCCAAGATTGACGGTATCGGTCTGTTGTGGTCGAAACACCATCATTTCGCTGAGAGAATGTTGGAGTGAACATCGAACCGTTAACCCCGCATCTCGGAGCCCAAATCGACGGATTCGATTTGAGTGATCTGTCCGGTGGTCGAGCAGACCAACTTGAAGAGATGTTTTATACACATCGGGTGCTGGTGTTTCGGAACCAGGAACTTGACCGTGACGCACACAAAGCTGTTGGGCGTGTCTTTGGTGAACTCCACGTCCACCCCTCCAAAAAGGCGTTTGGAATCAAAGGCGACCCCGAAATTTTCAAAGTTCGCGCTGAAGCAGACACGGTCAAAGTCAACGGTGGGCGCTGGCATATGGACGTTTCGTGTGACGAGAACCCTCCCACCGGTTCCATTCTTCGACTGCTCGAACTGCCACCACACGGCGGTGACACAGTGTTTTGTGACATGAGTCGAGCGTTCGAAACACTGTCGGGTCCGATGCAACGAATGCTTATAGAGCTCGATGCGCGTCATGACGGACAACGAGACTTGCGTTGGTACGGGCTCACCCCAGATCCGGGCCAAACGTATCCATCATGGGTTCATCCCGTCGTTACCGCCCATCCGGTGTCGGGCCGGCCAGTTCTTTTTGTGAACGAAGGGTTCACTGAAGACATCGTCGACATGTCCTATGACGAAAGTCGTGCCATTCTCGCCATGTTGTTCGACCATGTTGCCCGTAACCCTGGTCTGCAATGCCGAGCCACCTGGGAACCGGGAACAGTGGTGATGTGGGATAACCGCGCAGTTCAACACTTCGCCGTGCATGACTACGCGCCCCACCCCCGGCTCGGCGAACGAGTCTCTGTTGTTGGAAAAGGGCCACCGATCGCGTGGGGACGCGACTGATCTGCGGCGTAAGATGTGCCCGGTTGCTTGAGCATTCTTTAAATGTGAAAGTCAACTACTGGCGGTTCGCCGTCAAGGAGAGGTGACAGAGTCTGGTCGAATGTGCTTCCCTGCTAAGGAAGTGACTGCTCACGCGGTCCGTGGGTTCAAATCCCACCCTCTCCGCCACTGAAATCCGTCGGGTTTCAACCACCCAGTTCGATTGCGTACACTGCGGTCCTCAACAAGCGCCTCTAGCTCAATTGGATAGAGCGTCTGGCTACGGACCAGGAGGTTGGGGGTTCAATTCCCTCGAGGCGCGCTAAGTAGTTCGTCATAAGCGACGAGAAGAACGCGTCTCAAAGATCGGCAAGGGTTTTATATGTCGAACGGTGGGGACACATTCACTTGCGGGCCTGCCTGAAATAGCCGTGCTGGTCGCCCTTTTCTTTGCTGTGTCTGGGTAGAGGTATCCGCTGGTTGGACAAAACCTGGGGTGTTGTGGACTTTGCGATGAAAGTTCCCTGCAGAAACAGTTGTCTCGAACACAATCTCGTATACGCGTTGAAGTTCGCTGATGGTGAATTCGGGGGGACATAGCTCGGTGGCTTTGGAGGTCTGTGTGAGTGAACGTCGCAGTGCGCGCAGTGCGTCCGATGCGATGTCGCCGTGATCGAATGCGAAACGAAAATCATCTGATGCGAACTCGCTGACTGACACGAGTCGTTTGTTCGACGGTTCTATGTCTTGGAATGTATCAAGGTCGATGTTGGTGACAATTCCCCAATACACCACAGCAATAGCTCGGTGACGTGGGTCTCTTCCGGGGAGTCCGTAGGCGCCGAGTTGCTCTAACTCAGAGGTTGAGACATCGGGGGATAGTGCAGCGTAGGCTCGCGCGGCAGTGACCTGGAGGTCTTCGTCGGGCTGTGGGATGGAGCCTGGGAGTTCCCATTGAAAACGGAACGGCCCTTGGTTCCTTTCAGTCAATAAGAGCGAGAGTTGTGCCTCTACGATGGTGAATATTGCGACATTGCAAGTGAGCTCTAACGGCTCGCCGCCGCTGGTGACGGGGTCTTCCTCTAAAAGAGCTTCTGCATCCACTGGTCGAAATAATACTATTTATTATCAATAATATATAAATTAATAATATATATATTATCAAACTAATAAATAATGCCTTTCGGCAATGACTGAATTTTTGGTGCGGCGGGTCGCTGGCTCTCGTTGCGCGTTAGTGCTGAGAGATAGGGAAACGGCGTAGCCTTGACAGCACTTAACTGGTTTGTGTGAGGAGTGCTGTGTTTCGACGTACCTGGGGATTAGCGAAATCCTCGATGACCGTAATCAGGCTCGACCGAGAGCTACTAGTACTTCCCGTTCTTAACGCGGTCGCTGCAGTTGCTTTCGGTTTGGTGTTGTGGATTGTTGCTTCGGGACTCGGAGCCGACTTCTCAGACACCTCCGATAGTGGCGGAGGAGGCATGATCGCCCTAGCGGTTTTGGGTCTTCTCGGCATGAACGTCATCAACACTTTCTTTAAGGGAGCGTTGGTTTCTGGTGCTCATGAACGCTTCACCGGCGGTGACCCCACTATTGGTTCATCAATATCTGGAGCTGCGAGCCGGCTACATCGACTCCTGCCTTGGGCCCTGTTGGCAACCACTGTCGGAATTGTGATGTCGATCATTGAACGTCAAGGCGGACAACTTGGACGGATCGCACGTGGCATGTTCAACATGGCATGGGGCGTCATCACGTTCCTCATCCTTCCGGTCATCATGTTTGACGACCTCGGACCGATAGCTGGTCTGAAACGTTCCGGTCAACTGTTACGCACCTCATGGGGCGAAAACCTCACAGCCCAAGTCGGGTTCGGTTTGCTCACCGTGCTCATGGCAGCCCCCGGCATCATCCTTATCGCCGTCGGTGCTTCGAGCGGTTTCTGGCCATTACTCATCATCGGCGTGCTTGCAGTGATGTTCGCAATGGTTGTGGCAGCCGCCTTGAACGGCATCTTCCAAACCGCGCTTTACCTGTTCGTCACCACAGGAAGCGCACCAGAAGGCTTCGGGGAACAACAACTGACCTCGTCGTTCAACGAAAAGCCGTACCGCTAACCCAGCACCTCAGCAATCGCCAGCTCAGCGATCCGCTCGGGGTCATAGCCAAGTTCTTCAGTCAATATTTCCCAGTTGTGTTCGCCCCAAACTGGGCCCCCGTACACGACGTTTGCTGGGGTACGCGACAAACCGAATCGGGTGTTTTCCACCGTCGTTGTTCCCTGAGTTGCGTGGCCAACTTCGATGAAGTGGTTTCGGTGAGCCAACTGGGGGTCATCAAGGCAGTGGCCGGTGTTTTGAACTCGATGGGCCGGAATGCCAGCACTCTGACATGTCGTCATTGCCTCGGTGCACGAACGTTCTGCCGTCCATACCTCGATCCTGGCTTCGAGTTCATCTTGACGGGCGCGACGAGCGTCAACGTCAAGTTCGGTGAGTTCAGGTGCACCAATGAGTTCACATAACGCCTGCCACTGGTGATCGTTAGTCACCACGACCGCCACCCACTCATCGTCACCCTTGGACCGAAACACCGCATGAGGAGCGTGCACATGATCGCGGTTGCCCATTCGATCCCACAAACGACGGTTCACAGTCCAGTCCAATAGAAGCGGGGTTAGCTGTTGCATGGACGCTTCACCTTGACTGAAGTCGATGTATTGCCCCTGACCTGTGCTCCGATGATGTTCGACGGCAGCCATCACACAACTCACAAGAAAGCGCGGGGAAATGTAGTCGGTGTAGGCGCCAAATGGGCCACTCGGTGAACGATCAGGCCATCCGGTCGGCTCAAAGAACCCCGAAATCGCGGAGGCCATTGTTCCGTAACCCGCTAATTGGGTGTACGGACCGGTTTGGCCCATGATGCAACTCGATGCCATCACCACATCCGGTTTGATTTTTCTTAACGACTCGTAGTCCAGTCCAAAACCTGCCATGCCTTTGGGTGAGAATGATTCCAACACCACATCGGCCCATCGAACGAGATCGTGCACTACCTCGATGGCTTCAGGTTTAGTGAGGTCGAGCGACAATCCTCGCTTACCTGCATTCATGTTGCTGTACAGGGCCGAGTTGTCCGGTAGACCCTCGTCGTTTCGGAAAGGCTGCAACGTTCGGGCTGTGTCCATTCGTGCTTCGGAATCGATACGGACGATGTTTGCTCCGTAGTCGGCGAGGACTCGACTCCCTGCGGGTCCCGCCATCACCCACATGAAATCCAAGATCTTGAGTCCTTCAAGGGCTTTACCTTGCCGGTTAGGTATGGGGGCGATTGCCACGTTGGGTTTTCTGTGTGGTTGAGCCAACACTTGGGTGGTGTGTTCCCCGATGGTTGGTGGTTGGGGGAGGGGAACTTGGGGAGTTTCAGAAAAGATCGCCATCCGCCCAGGAAAACGCACGACCTGATCACCAATTTGGATGTCTTCCCATATGTCTCGCTCGGTCAGGTGGGGGTTGTTTAGGACATCTTCAGTGGTTGTTACGGGTGCGATAAGTAGCCGGCGAACGAACGCCTCTTCGAAGAGTTCTGCTTTGGTTTTGGTGGCGCAGAACTCGCCGATGACTGTTTTTACTCGGTCGTATTCTGTGACAGGTTCCTGACCCGAAAAAATGAGTTCCGCATAGTTCAGCCAATCCTTGTCACGGGTGGCCTCGTCGCAGAAGCCTTCCTCGAACACCCATTCCATGAGGTTTCTCGTGAACGGCCCGAGGGCGGGACCGAACAAAACAGTGACGGAAACGTGTCCATCTGCGCATGGCCACATCAGCTGAACGTAGATGTCGGAAATGGTGACTCCACCAGCAGAACGGATTGCTGGGGGAGCGTTAATAGCTGACGCGACCATGTTGGTTTGGCTTGCTTGCAGGGTGGATGCCTGAGCGGAGAGATTTATGTGCTGACCTAACCCCGAATTATGCTGACGTTCATAGAGAGCAATCAAGGCAGCGCCCACTGCTTCTGAAGATACGTGCAGGTACGCCTGGGGGAGCGGAATGCGAAGGGGAGCGCGATCTAAATCTCCGGCCAGGCTCATCTGACCCCCCGAAGCCATGATGGTCAGATCCGTCGCCTCCCAGAATGCCTTAGGTCCGTCGTCTCCGAACGCCGATATCGATAGATGAATGAGAGCAGGGTTTCTCTCATTCATCACCTCATAACCGAGCCCTAACCCGTGTAGAACATTTGGTCCGAACGCTTCGATGACGATGTCGGCACCATCAGTAAGACGAAGCAGCTCCTCGCGGCCCTCAACGGTTTCCAGATCTAGAACGACAGATTGCTTTCCCCGGTTGTACGACCAATGCCACAACGAAGTGTCATCTGACACAACGTCGCCGGCGAATGGCCCGATCGTGCGGGAACTGGAACCGCCTGGAGGTTCGATGGTGATGACTTCGGCCCCCAAGGACGCCAAAACGTGTCCCGCGAGCTGGCCTCGTTCGTCTGCCAACTCGATGACTCGGTAGTCCCCCAACATGGTCATAGATTTGCATGCTCCGAACGCGGTGTGAAGAGCTAACGAAATGTTTCTGACAGCGAGTTACATAGGTGCAGACCAAAAGATGTGATGGTTCACATTCTCGCAATTACTTCCGACGCGAACCGGGCGTAAATCTCGTATTGCTGATCGGTCGGCGGAATGAAGTTGATGCTGTCCAGCCCTTGTTTCTCAAGGTCTGTGAGTTGCTCTACGACGTCACCAGGTTGACCGACAATGGCGCATTCGCGGATCAGTTCGGGAGTAACAAAACGGGCCTCTTCAGGATCAAGATGACCGTAGTGGGAGGAATGAACATCGGAGACTGACCGGTTGGCGTCGCGTTCTTGTCGAAACGCCACGTACTCATCCCAGATTGACTCCACGAAACGCGACGGCTCGGCGCCCGCTTCTAAGAACCGGTCGTAGAGGTAATGGACGTTGACCATCACCGATGAGCCAACTTCTTCAAGAACGCGCGGCGAACTCAATGTCTCCTCAGGGTTGAGGAGCAGCATGTTCACCAACGCTGTGGTTTCGAACCCATCCAGGTTCCGGTTGGCTTGATCGGCTCCTCGCTGCACGTTGGCTAAGGCTTCGGGGATGCTGCCCCCACGGGGAATGCCGGTAATTAAACCGTCGCCCAACTGGCCGGCAAGCGCCTGAGATTTGGGGCCGAAGCCGCCGACATGAATCGGAATTGGATGTTCGATGTCTACGTAGTTGAGTTCACGGCTTTGGAAACTGATCGGATGGGTGCGGCCGTTGGCTGTGTAGTCGACAGTTTCGCCCTTCAGTAACGCTCTGATGACGCGTAAATGTTCTTCGTAATCAGCTACGCGCATTGGTAACTGCCCCATGCTTCTCATCGCGGTGTTCCCCGTCCCAACCCCAAGAAACGTGCGTCCCGGGGCGAGACGATTGATGGTCGCTATTGCATTGGCAGTCGTGGGTGCAACGCGCAATCCGGGAATTGCTACCCCTGAACCGACACGAATCCGTTCGGTACGTTCGGCCACCAGAGCCATGATGACCCACAGATTCGACCGAAGAAGAGGGCTGTCCCACACCCAACAAAAGTCATAGCCGAAACCTTCGGCCTGCACCGCTAGGTCAACGTCGTCGATGCGACCAAGACTGACTCCAAATTTCATGGGCTACCAGCCCGATCAGTCGGACGCTCGTACTAGACGAAACACTGGAATAACCCTCGGCGCGGCGTTCTCTGCGTACTTGTTGAAGATCGGCAGTTGGGCGGCTTGTGCCGCGTACAGGCGATCTCGCTCCTCACCTTCAGTGAGAACCGCGGTCGCTTCGTACTGGTCGGTACCGACCTCGAGGAGAACATCGGGGTTCGCAACGAAGTTGTGGTACCAGTTCGGGTTGTTGGGTGCACCACCCATCGAAGCGATGACCACTAGATCATCGTCGTCGGTTGAATAAGCGAGTGGCGAACACAATTCGCGACCCGATTTTGCGCCAACCATTGTCACAAGCACGATCGGTGTGCCCTCAAATGGGGGACCGCACTCTCCGTCGTTCGCGCGGAATTCCGCTATCGCCTTTTCATTGAGTGCCAGAAAATCTACTGCCATGGTGTCGCCTCCTGCTAGCGCAAAGCTAGTAGGTAAAACGAGGACATCACCTGCCTGTCTGTAGAAGACAACGGCGGCCCTAGGATCCCTGCCGTGACCGGCACACATCCCCAACGAGACCGAGGACCTGCCGTTGTTGCTGCCCTCATTGTTGTCGCCACCTTCGCGTGGGGCCTCTGTTTTTACGGGTTGGGGTTTTACATGCTCAAATTTCAGTCGCAACGCGGCTGGTCATTGAGTGCATCATCCAACCTGATTTTCCTCTTCTATCTGACAGCGCTCCCCGCGGCCTTTGTGGTGAGTAAGACGCTCGCCCGGCGCGGCCCTCAACCGGTTGTGGCATTCGGGGCGATCAGCGTTGGGGTAGCGGTCGTAGCGTTGAGTCACGTACACCGTGCTTGGGTTGCCGTCCCCGTGTACCTCCTACTATCTGCGGGTTGGTCCTGTATCAGTGTCAACACCATCAGCACTGTGACCCTCGCGTGGTACCCGAATGGCCAACGCCAACTCGCTTTAGCGTTCGTGGGATGTTCCTTTGGGGGCATCATTTTGGTTCCGTTAATGAGCGAATTGGAATCTCAACTGGGATTTACCACTGCGCTCACAATTCTCGCTGTAGTTGAGATTGTGATCGTAGGAACTCTTGCGCTCTTCGTATTGCGCGACCCTCCTCAAGTGCGCAATGCCTTGGTTGAGGGGCCAACGGATGTGATCGCGTGGCATTTACGTCGTCACCCCGATTTTTGGATACTGACCGCCACCTTGGGGTTAGGAATCTTGGTCCAAGGGGGGTTTCTGATGCACCAAATGACCTTGCTTGCAGAATCTCTTTCAGAACCGACGGCCGCGCGGATTGTCGGCGTGGCAACACTCGCAGCTCTTCTAGGGCGAATGGGCCCCGTCATTATTGGACCGAGAATTCGACCTGCCCGAGTCGGAATTTTTTACCTATTGATTCAAGCAACAGCCTTGCTACTGCTGAGTGTCCTACCGCACAACACATTGTGGCTTACCTTCACGAGTTGTTTGTATGGCCTGGGAGTTGGGGTGCTGATCACCATGCCGCCGCTATTGACCCAAGCCACATTTCCGACAGTGCCCTTTACTGCTGCATACCCAGTGGTGAACTTGTCGTGGCAAATTTGTCTGGCATTAGGTGCGCCACTCGTTGCTTTTGGGCGGAACCGATTAGAAAGCTACGGCACCGTGATTTTTGTGTTGGGAGTTGTGCTGTTGGTAACGATCGGTTTTGCTGTGATCAATGACCGGCGGGTAGGGACAACTAGGTGCCCATTGGGTGACGAAAACCCGGCACCTAATTCTGAAGGGCTATGTTCACGCGATGGGTGAGCGATATCTAGTAACCGGAGCCAACGGGTGCATCGGCGCCTGGACCGTCAAACTTCTCTTAGCGGACGACTGCGACGTGATCTCTTTTGACCTGGGCGCTGACGAACACCGTCACCGGCTCATTAACTCGGGGCAGCTACCTGATATCGAATGGTGCCAAGGAGACATCACTGACCCGCGAGCCGTTGAGGAAGTAGTTGGTCGCTGTGATCGGATTATTCACCTGGCTGCCCTGCAGGTGCCGTTTTGTCGAGCAGATCCTTCTCGCGGAGCTGAAGTCAATGTGAAAGGAACCGTAAATGTTTTCGAAGCGGCACTAGCCCACGACGTCCCACATCTGGTGCAGGCCAGCAGCATCGCGGTGTACGGAGCTAACAACGATTACCCCAACCCAACGGTGCCCGCCGATGCGCCTCGCCTACCGCGCACCTTGTACGGCGTCTACAAGACCGCCTGCGAAGACCTTGCTCGCATTTACTGGTGGGACCACGAGCTTTCCTCAATCGCGTTGCGACCACACACGGTCCACGGCCCCGGCCGAGACCAGGGCATGACCTCCCAACCCACCGTCGCAGTAGAACGAGCGGCACGCGGTGAGAGTTTCACGGTCGAATACGGCGGCTCGTTGGGGTTTCAATACGCACCAGATATCGCTCGAGCGTTTATCGAAGCCAGCCGGCAACCAACTCAAGCAGCTCCAGCGTTCAATCTCCCTGCCGACACAATGCAAGTACGAAGCTTCCTCGATCTCGTTACCGATATCACCGGCATTGAACTCTTTTGTGGTGACGATGGCCTTGACCTTGTTGATGAAGGCGCGGCCGACACGTGGATCGAATGGATCAAGGAATGGTCAACCACTCCGCTCGTTGACGCCATTCGTGAATCGATCGATATTTTCGCAACCCAGAACTGACTTACAAACCGTCACTTCTTAAATTGTTGGTGGTCACGCCGATCGGTTCGTTACTCGCGATGACATCGATCACACCGCTGCCGTTACCCAACAGATGCAAGACATGATTCACAGTTGCATCTCCTTCAATATGAGTGACCGTTCCCTCATTGTCGATAGCAGCTGTGTGTGCATACCGTTGTCGCACCCACGCGAAAAGGTCCTGAGGCAAAGTGCGCCCATAACGCCAGAGACAAAACACGTTTACTTCAAACAGCAACAACGGCTGGTGACGTAACAGTGTGGTTTCGGCGCCTTGAAGAACTCCTAGTTCTCCTCCTTCGACATCAATTTTTATGAAATCAACACGATCAAGGAGCAAGTCAGCCACTGTTTCATCAACTGTCACCACCGGAACCGAGACGCCTCCAAGTTCCTCAGATAAGAACCCCCAACCGCTTCCATTTCCGTCTTCGTGAAACCGCATCGTCCCCGACTCAGCCCCGACCCCCCGCTCAACGACAGTGACTGGGGCGCCACTCGCCCGGCGAACTGTTTCCCGTAACGATGGATGTACCGACGGGGCAGCTTCAAAAGCGATCAGACGGCCCGAAGGGAACCTTTTCGCAAGCGCCGCGGTGACACCTCCGATCGAAGCTCCGATGTCGAGAATGACCGGGTCGTCGCGAAGCACTAGATCGGCAACTCGAACCGATGGCTCAAAAATTTCACCTTGTTCAAGGCATTGCCGGAAATAGAGGTCATTGGCCTCGCCCGCAACCTCAACTTCGATGCCTGACACTCGGATGGTGCCTATCTGCAGATCATTTTCCACTGCCGTGAGGGTAGCCAACAGCAGTAGCGTGTCGGTTTCGGTGCACCAACGGAAGGTCGCTATGCCGATCGTCCTTGGGTTATTGGGATCTCTCGCTATTGGAATATCTGATTTCTTGGCTCGATATGTCGCGCGGCGAAATCATGCCGCAACCACCGCAGCGACCGGTTTGATCTTCGCAACCGTTGTCGCTGTCCTGGTCGCCGGGCTCGGGCCCGGCAGACTCCTCGGGGCTGATTACCTGCTGGGCTGCCTGTCGGGTCTAGCAAGCGGATGTGCCCTCGCGCTTCTATACCGAGGCCTCGCGATTTCGTCAGTTGCAGTGGTGTCACCGATCGTCGCGGTGATGCTCGGTGCCGTGCCCATGTTCTGGGAAGTCATCACCGGAACAGCGCTGAGCGTCGGTGTAACCATTGGGGTGGTAGTGGCTCTTTTGGGGTTAGTAGTCACAACGTTCGACCCTGCTCTTGGCGACCGAGTGAAACAGGGCATCGTTTTGGGGTTCTCTTCGGGACTTGCGTTCGGCATAGGGATGGTTTTCATGGCCCAAACCAGTGCCGCTGGAGGGCTCTGGCCCGTGGTGGGCCAACGAACCACAGCGCTCATAATCCTCATAACGTTTTGCACGATCAGAGGGCTGCCAAAGTTCGTGCGTGGCTACGCGTTGCGATTTTCGGCCGCGGCAGGAGGGCTAGGTGCTGTAGGTGTCCTTTGTTACACCGCTGGCTTTCAACGAGGTTCGGTTACCGCTGTCGCAGTGGCAGCCTCAGTGTTCCCAATACCAACAGCGTTGCTCGCAGCGACCTTCGATAATGACTCTCTGCGGTGGTGGCAAATATTGGGTATCGGGGTCGTTTTGCTCGGGATTGGTTTGATCGCTAGAGGATGATCGTCCTTACGAAATGACCTTGTCCCGAGACAAATAGGGCATGACCTCATTTGCAAAAAGCTCCATTGAACGCATCACTTTGCCATGAGGCATATCCCCGACCTGGAACTGAGCCATCAAAGTGCCCGCGCCACAAGCCGCAAGGTTCCTCTCGAGGCGTTCACCTACCTGCTCGGGTGTGCCAATTAACGGCTCGCCTGCGGTGAGGGTTGGACCGCCGCTGTTGGCGAGTTCCCTGGCTATCTCAATGCGGGTCTTATATGACTCTGCAGCGGTATACCCCGGGGGGAAGAAAGTAGGAAGAGGCAGGGTGAAAGCACGTTCTTTGAAATATTTGATGTGGGGCTCCATCTCCGCCGCCGCTGCCTCTTCGCCATCAGGATGAACATAAACAAGTGAGGTAAACCCGAACTGCTCAGGACCCGCCTCGTAACCGAAATCTTCACTCGCGTACTGGCGGTACCTGTCATAAAACTGCTTGAGACGTTCCATAGGCACAAAGGTGCAAGCCAATGGGTATCGATGTTGCGCGGCCCACTGCAAAGTTTCAGATGACCCCTGCGACGGAACAAAAATAGGGGGGTGTGGTTGTTGCAGAGGTCGAGGCCACACGTTGACGTAACGAAACTGGAAGTTGTCGCCGTCCCACTCAAATGGTCCGGGTTCCGTCCACGCTTTAATAATGAGATCGTGTGCCTCAAAAAATCTGCTCCGACTGCGTGTGGGGTCCAAACCCATCGAGTGGTACTCGGCACCGATTCCTCTCACAAAGCCAGACAGCACCCGCCCGCCCGACATGACGTCAAGCATCGCGACTTCTTCAGCGACTCGTAACGGGTTGTCCCGAAGAGCAATTCCATTTCCCAAAATTGCTATTTTCGCGTTTTGGGTTCGGCTGATCAGTGCCGACGCCATGATGTTCGGTGACGGCATAAGACCGTAAGCATTTTGGTGGTGTTCATTCACCACCACAGCGTCGAACCCGATCTGATCAGCGAACGCGAGTTGGTCTAGATATTCCGAATAGAGGTGTTGCCCCAACTCAGGGTCATATTCACTGTTGGGATACACAACCCAAGCAGACGAATACTTTTCGCGAACTTCTGGATCGATGTTCGGGTACGGCATCAAATGGAACGCGTATAACTCCATTTCACTTCTCCAAAGTTAAATAAAACGAATTCACCAATGCTGCAGCAGCAACGGGATCATCAATGGGAACAAGGTGGCCTGCGCCAGCAATCGTCGTTAACGACGCATCAAATAATTCGGCGTACGCCTCGGTGTAACTCAATGGGGTCAAGCGGTCGTGATCGCCCGCCGCCACCATGATCGGGCAATCCGCATGATGAGCGCGTCCCCGAAGCCGAGGGTCATAATTTCTTTTCCACATCAATCGGGCTTGCGTTGCCAGATCAGTCCACACCGCAGTAGCAAGTTCCGCGTCGCCGGTCATGGGGTCCACCTGGCCGCCATCAAGACTGTTAGCCAAATATGAAAGTACTTCCGGCAGCTGCATGATGAACAAATCGGGAAGAGGTTCAGCGGATCTCAGCCCGATCGGTCCGAACAAGACCATGCCCTTGATTAGTGACGAAAAATGAATCGCCAAATCGCTCGCAATCCAAGCTCCAAGGCTGGTGCCCACCACCAATGGGCGATCGAGTTCCAAAGATCCCAACAAATCTTTGTAGTGGAATGCCAGATCACTCATATCGACGAGCCAATCCGGCGTCTCCTCACCCCCAAAGCCGGGGTGAATCGGCGCGAATACCTCAAAGTCCGCAGCAAGACACTCATGAAATTCTGACCAAGCTGAAGTGTTGGCTTCGGAATGGAGAAGGAGAAGAGGTGGACCCTCACCCCCGTGCTGTACCCGCGCAGACTGCGACGGCAAATCGACACTAAATATTTCGGACATATCACCCAACACTCACGAAGGCACCCTCGCAGCGCCGTTCCCCTACGAGCCAGCCTAGTGTTGTACCGGGAGCCGTGGTTTGTGTGTCAAGCCTCACCGGTCAATCATCTGAACGTGTCCACCGGGCGCGATAATTAAGGACACTCCACTTTTATGAACCACGGCTGGAACTTTTGGATCGACAGAGGCGGCACCTTTACCGACATTGTCGGCCGGTTACCCGATGGGACGGTAGCCACCCACAAACTTCTCTCTGACAACCCGCGCCGTTACTCAGATGCCGCGGTTCAAGGTATTCGAGACCTTCTCGAACTTTCTTCGCAGGAACCATTACCTCTGAACAAAATCGAGTCAGTAAAGATGGGCACCACTGTCGCCACCAACGCCCTTCTTGAACGGCAAGGCGAACCGACCCTCCTCGTCGCCACCGAAGGATTCGGTGACGTGCTGCGAATCGGATATCAGACCCGACCCGATCTTTTCGCGCTCGACATCGTCGCCCCAGAAATGCTCTATGCCGATGTCCTAGAAATCAACGAACGGGTAAGCGCGGACGGTGACATCCTCGTCCCATTGGATGAAAAAACAACTCGTGCCGGTCTTCTACGAGCCCAAGAGCGGGGGATTAACTCAGTAGCCGTCGTTCTTCTCCATGGGTACCGTCACACAGCTCACGAGGCCCGCGTCGCGGCCATTGCCCGCGAGTTGGGATTCGATCAGGTTTCAGTCAGCCACGAAGTCAGCGCGTTGATGAAAATTGTCCCCCGAGGCGACACCACAGTCGTTGACGCTTACCTATCACCCATCTTGAGACGTTACGTTGCTCAAGTAGATCAACACCTCCGCGAAGATGACTTAAGTCCACGTCTGATGTTCATGCAATCAAACGGTGGACTTACTGACGCCTACACCTTTCATGGCAAGGACGCCCTCTTGTCAGGCCCCGCCGGAGGTGTCGTGGGAATGGTGCGTACCGCTCAAAACGCTGGCTTCGACAAACTCATCGGATTCGACATGGGAGGCACCTCCACCGATGTCAGCCACTACGCCGGAGAATTCGAACGCGCCTACGAAACTGAGGTGGCGGGGGTGCGTGTCAGATCACCGATGATGGACATCCACACCGTGGCGGCCGGAGGAGGATCAGTTCTCCACTTCGACGGCAGTCGCTTGCGCGTAGGCCCCGACTCCGCTGGTGCTGATCCCGGACCCACCTGTTACGGCAACGGTGGCCCACTCGCCATCACTGACTGCAACGTCGTCCTTGGCAAACTGCGACCAGAGTTCTTTCCTGCGGTGTTCGGATCGGAAGGCACTGAGTCCCTCGATGAGCGAACCACGCTCGCAGCGTTCACATCGCTGGCACGCGAAATCGCTGATGCAACGGCAACTCATCAAACCGAAACAACTGTCGCGCAAGGCTTTCTCGACATCGCCGCGGACAATATGGCAAACGCCATCAAAAAGATCAGTATCGAACGCGGCCACGATGTAAGCGACTACACCCTGGTGTGTTTCGGCGGTGCAGGAGGACAACATGCCTGCATGGTGGCCGACCGCTTAAATATCAAAAACATATTCGTCCACCCACAAGCTGGTGTTCTCTCAGCATTGGGTATTGGTCTCGCCGACATCCGTCACTTACGAGATGAAGCTGTCGAAGAACCGCTCAACAGCCAAACACTTCAACGCCTCGACGGTCGTTGGAAAGAACTGGAACGCGCGGGCGGCGACCACCTCGTCGCTGAAGGCGTTAACTCTGACGCTCAACAACTCATTCGCCGTTTATCGCTTCGCTACCAAGGGTCCGATACGGCGCTACTCGTGCCAGCGGGAACTTTTAACGAAGTAGCGGCAGCTTTCGAAACACATCACCAAACACGTTTCGGGTTTGTCTCCCCTGACACCCCGGTCATCATCGAATCAATGCAACTTGAATCTGTTGGACTTGCCGATCAAGTTTCAGTTGCCGAACCGATGTCAGATGTTCGCGACCCTCTCTTAGGGGTCTTTCCGACGACCATGGCCGGAGTTCAAGCTGACACTCCGTTCCTGGAAAGAAAGCATCTCACCCCGGGCACACCCATCAATGGTCCCGCAGTTCTGGTCGAACCAAACGCAACCACGGTCATCGAACCAGATTGGCAAGGCCGAATTGTCGACAACGGGAACCTGGTAATCGAACGCGTCGCAGCGCAAACATTGCGTTCGGCAGTTGGCACCGACGTCAACCCGGTCCAATTAGAGATCTTCAACAACCTTTTTATGAACATCGCTGAACAAATGGGTGTTGTTCTCGAAAACACTGCGGTATCGGTAAACATTAAAGAACGACTCGACTTCAGTTGCGCAGTGTTCGACCCTTCGGGAGAACTCATCGCCAACGCCCCCCACCTCCCGATCCACCTCGGATCGATGAGCGAAGCGATCAAATCAGTTATCTCCAACAACCCAGATATGGAACCCGGGGACGCATATGTCCTCAATGCTCCATACAACGGCGGAACCCATCTACCCGACATCACAGTGGTGAAACCTGTCTTTGACGACACCACAGGCAACCGAATCTTTTATGTGGCTGCCCGCGGTCACCACTCCGACATAGGTGGAATCGTTCCAGGTTCGGCCCCCGCCGATTCGACAACCATTGACCAAGAAGGCCTTGTCTTAGACAACGTGCTACTTGTCAAAAACGGCCGTTTCTTAGAACAAGAAATGAGAGACCTGTTGACGTCGGGACCGTGGCCGGCAAGAAACCCCACCCAAAATGTGGCCGACCTCAAAGCCCAAGTAGCAGCTTGTGAACGAGGAACTACTGAACTCCACAAAGTCATTGACCATTACGGACTCAATGTTGTTCACGCCTACATGAATCACGTAATGCAGAACGCGGAAGAGTCAGTACGGCGAGTGATTGCCGCACTAACTGATTGTGATTTTGTTGGAAAGATGGACGACGGGAGTCAAATATCGGTGAGCATCCGAGTCAATCTGGAGGAGCGGTCAGCCGTTATTGACTTCGCGGGAACCAGTGGGCAGCACCCTGGCAACTTCAATGCCCCCAAAGCGGTGTGCCGATCGGCTGTGCTCTACGTGTTTCGTTGCATGGTTGACGACGCCATTCCTCTTAACGCTGGATGTTTAGTTCCCCTGGACATACGAATCCCTGATCCTTCAATGATTAGCCCCCACCCTCCCGCCGCGGTCATCGCCGGCAACGTGGAAACCAGCCAACTTCTGGTGGACACACTGTTTGGAGCTTTGGGTGTGATCGCAGGGTCCCAAGGAACAATGAACAATTTCATTTGGGGCAACGACGAACACCAGTACTACGAAACTATTTGTGGTGGTGCGGGAGCAACCCGAAATGCTGACGGTGCAAGTGCAGTCCACACCCACATGACGAACACTCGATTAACTGACCCTGAAATTCTTGAGTGGCGGCACCCTGTGAGGGTTGAACATTTTCTGGTGCGCGCAAACTCTGGTGGCGAAGGCGCCCATAACGGAGGAGACGGAGTAATTCGACGGCTCCGATTTCTGGAACCGATGACAGTCAACGTTTTGTCATCGCGACGAAAGGTCGCTCCCTTTGGAGTCAACGGTGGGGAAGACGGCCTTGTGGGCGTTAACCGGCTTTTCCGGGCAGACGGAACCAATGTGAAGTTGCCCGGCAGCACTCGAGTCGACGTCGGCATTGACGACTGTTTCGAAATCGAAACCCCCGGTGGGGGAGGATTCGGTCTCCCAGACTGAAGCTTCGACAAGATTTGGTAACTGGGCACGTCCGACCAAAGGTCGCGGTACACCTACGAGTGGTTGCTCTTTGTGGCGCTGAGGTTGTGAGGGTGACTTGCGACCCAAATCAGTGCAGCGAGGATTACCAAACCACCGATCAAGGTATTGAATCCTGGGGTTTCATCGACAATCAGCCATACCCAAAAGGGCGCTAAAACAATCTCGCTGAGTAGCAGCAAACTTGTGCGAGCCGCGGGGACATAACGCCCAGCTGCATTGAAAATCGGTATACCAACACCTAACAAAATCCCGCCACTTGCTAGTGCCAGAACAGCGTCCCGTACCGGCAGACCGAGCTCGCCGGTCGCACACGCGGCGACCGACCCAATCAGCATTCCGATCAATCCGGTGAAAACCACCTGAACGCGCAAATCACGTCCTTTTGAGTCCCGCAACAACACCGTATACACGCCAAGCATCAACGGAATACATGCCGCAGCACAAAGTCCCAGAGCATTGCTCGCATCCCAACTACTGCCCATTATCACCACTCCGGTGACCGCTATCCCCATAGCTGCCCACGTGTGCCTGTCGACCCGTTCACGCAATAACAGCCATCCCAGCAGGGCTGCTGAGAACGGCGCCAAACTCTGCAAGAAAAGTGTGGTGGCTGCATCAATCCGAGCGATCGACACAATGAAAGCAGTAGACATACACGCCAGCAGAGCCCCGCTGAGAAAGTTCTTAGTGAAACCGGCCCGCAGAATATTGACGGGACGCGAACTAGACCCCCCAGCTAACGCGATCAACGAAGCGACGAGAATCCCGACCGATCGCCAAAAAAGAAACAACCATTCGGAGCTTTCGTCTGAAGTCCAACGAAACAGCAACGGGCTGAAACTGAACAGCGTGCCCGCCAAAAGAACAAAGAAGGAGCCATTTCTGTTGTTGAGACGGTGCAGCACGATTAGAGACTGCCATGATTGGTGGTTCAAACCGACGAGAATGTGAAGATGACAGTAGGCAACGAATCTGCAGCGCAGTGGCGAGTGATAGATGACGTTCGGATTCTTGCCGCTTCAACACGCCGCCCATTTGCTGAATTAACTGCAGCCACCATCGAAGCATTCCAACGAGATGGCGTAGTTGTGGTGCGCCAAGCGTTCCCATCGTGGGTTGAAGCTTTACGAACCGGCCTCGAACGCAATCTGAACCACCCTGATAAGTACGCGTTCCCGTGCGAAAGCATCCGAGGTACCGAATCGGGACGGTTCTTCGACAGTTACTGCAACTGGCAATTGATTCCCGAATATCTGCTGTTTGTTCTCACATCTGACGCGGCGTCAATGGCAGCGCAGTTAATGGCAAGCGACACAGCCCAGTTTTTTCATGACCACGCCTTCTCAAAAGAACAAGGCACAGAGAAAGCAACTCCATGGCATCACGACCTTCCCTATTACTGCCTAGACGGGACTCAAACTGTGTCGATGTATGTTGCCCTTGATAAAACTCCGACCCAAACAGGCGTCAGGTTCGTGAAGGGATCCCACCAAAACGGCAAAACTTATCGACCCCGCAACTTCGGCTCTGGCGATGAGTACACCCAAGACGATCCGACGCTTCTTCCGATTCCCGAAATCGACCCTCATGGCGCCGATATCTTCGTTGAAGCCTTGGAGCCCGGTGATGCTGTTTGTTTTGATTTCCGAACCCTCCACGGCACCACCGCCGAACCAATAGCCAACCGTCGACGAGCATTCTCGACGCGCTGGTTAGGTGACGATGTCCGCTACCTTGAACGCCAAGGTGAGACCTCACCACCCCTGGATGGTTTGGGGCTCCAATCGGGCGAAGTTATGCGCCACGACTGGTTCCCCCTACTCTGGCCGCCTTCCAACGATTGAGGAATCGACGTGGTTGACCCAATCCAAACACCGGAACGCATGGAGTTGGTTGAGCGGATCGCCGCGGTCGGACCCCAATTCAGCGAACGAGCGGCGACCCACGATCGGGAAGCATCCTTCCCAACCGACAACTGGCACGACCTCGCAAACGAAGGCTTCCTTGGACTTTGCGCTCCCCTCGAATTTGGTGGTTTGGGTGGCGACTTCGTGACGTACGCCCTCGTAAGTGAAGAATTAGGACGTCATTGTGCGACGACCGCCCTTACCTTCAACATGCACACCGCCACGGCCCTTCTCGCTGGATGGATAGCCGACGAACTGGGTGTCAATGATGAACAACAAGCTCACCTTGACCGGACACGGCCCCAATTGTGGACCGGAATGTGTCGCGACCATGTCATCCATAGCCAACCGTTTTCCGAAGGTCGAACCCCTGGCAGTGGTGGCCCAATTGGCACCTCTGCCGCTGTTGTAGACGGGGGTTATGAGGTAACCGGAAAAAAGATCTTTGCCTCGCTTAGCGGCATCGCTGACATCCATAACGTGGTCGCGCTGGTTGAAGGTGACCACCGGACCCGACTTCTGGGAGTGCCCGCGAACAGTGAAGGCGTAGAAATTGTCGGTGATTGGGATCCCCTCGGTATGCGGGGCACCGACTCCCGCGACCTCTTACTTACCAAAGCATTCGTCCCCGAAGACAACGAAGTGCTTCCCCCTGGGGTGTTCGACGCCATGGCCCAGCGGTTCCCGTACTTCTACATGACGTTGAGCTTCAGTTACCTGGGGTTAATGCGAGCGATATTGGACCTGACCCGTCAATATCTGCGAGGTGAACTCGGTGTCGAATCTCGCCGTGACAATCACGTAAAACAGTCAGGATGGGCTGAAATGCAAATGATCTACGACAAGGCCCAATCACTGATCTACCGAGTGCTGGGTGAAGCATCAGTTGATCCAACGCCCATTGCTTTGCGGCGCGCTTGGACAGCCACGGTGGCTGTCATGGAAGGCGCCCCGGAAATGGCTTCGCTAGCGATTCGTGTTTGTGGGGGCAGATCAATGCTTCGACCTAACAAACTCGAACAGCACTACCGCGACGCTCGTTGCGGGGCGACCATGTTGCCTTGGAGCGTTGAAGTCAGTCTCGACCGACTCGGTAAGTACGGTCTGTACGACGAAAACTAAACCTAACGGTCTCTCCAGAGGCCATAGCTGATGGGCGTTAGAGTGACGCGGTGCGACGTATCCAACATTTCATTGATGGCGAATTGCGAGCGGGAACTAGCGGACGCTCAAGCGACGTGTACAACCCCGCAACTGGCGAGGTGCAAGCTCAAGTTGATTTGGCTTCTGTAGCTGAGGTTGATCAAGCTGTCATTTCAGCGTCCGCAGCCGCAGTCGAATGGTCTGAGAGTTCTCTGACGCAACGCACCCAGATCATGTTCCGGTTTCGTGAACTGCTCGCTGGTCGCGTTGACGAACTCGCTCGAATCATCAGCAGCGAACACGGCAAAGTGATCTCAGATGCCGCCGGCGAAGTGGCACGCGGACTCGAAAACGTTGAATTTGCTTGCGGCATCGCTCATCACCTCAAGGGTGAGATCAACGAACAAGTATCGGCAGGGATAGAGGTTTATAGCTTGCGTCAACCCCTGGGAGTAGTAGCGGGCATCACCCCATTCAATTTCCCCGCCATGGTTCCCTCCTGGATGTTCGCAACGGCAATTGCGTGCGGAAACACGTTTATCTGCAAGCCGTCTGAACGAGATCCGTCAGCATCAATGCTGATCGCCGAATGGTTCATCGAAGCTGGCCTACCACCGGGTGTGTTTTCGGTAGTCAACGGTGACAAAGTCGCCGTTGACGCGCTCATCGACCACGAAGATGTCGCGGCGATCAGCTTCGTGGGTTCAACACCTATAGCCAGCTATGTCTATAACCGGGGCACCGCAATGGGTAAGAGGGTGCAAGCTCTGGGGGGCGCGAAAAACCACATGCTGGTATTGCCTGACGCCGACATCGACATGGCAGCGGACGCTGCAGTGAGCGCTGCCTACGGTTCAGCTGGTGAGCGGTGCATGGCGATCAGCGCCCTGATAGCAGTTGGATCCGTTGCTGATGAACTTGTCGAAGCAATCTCAACGCGAATCCCCGACATCAAAGTGGGTGCAGGCGACGAACCCGACGCCGAAATGGGCCCACTGATCACTGGCGAACATTGCGCGCGAGTAGCCGGGTACGTAGAACGTGCGCAAGAAGCCGGAGCAGTTGCCGTAGTCGACGGCAGCCAAGCCGACGTTCCAAAGAGCGGGTTCTTCTATGGCCCTACCCTTTTAGATCGGGTGACCCCTGAAATGGAGTGCTACAGCGACGAAATCTTTGGCCCAGTGCTGGTTGTTGTCCGAGTAGAAACCTTCAGGGAAGCGATCGATCTCATTAACTCGAATCCGTTTGGAAATGGCACAGCAATCTTCACCCGCGACGGGGGAGCAGCACGCCAGTTCCAACACGAGGTTCAAGTAGGGATGGTCGGCATTAATGTCCCCATCCCCGTTCCCGTGGCATATCACTCCTTTGGAGGGTGGAAGTCATCTCTTTTTGGTGACACCCACATGTATGGCCCAGAAGGCGTGCGTTTCTATACCCGTGCTAAAGCGGTAACTGCACGCTGGCCTGATCCATCATCTAGCCAGATTGATTTAGGGTTCCCCCGCAATAACTGATCATCTGCCGGCCGAACGCGACGATCTTCGCTCGTTAGGCCAATTGTTGTTGGCTAGTCCTTGCGTAATACATGAACGACGCAAACTGCTCCAATACCGACCATATGAGCCAGCCCGGTACGGGCGTTGGGTTGTTGGCGAGAGCCCGCTTCGTCGCGTAACTGGCGCACCACTTCAGCGATCTGCCCCGTGCCTGTGGGACCAATCGGATGACCCATCGCAAGGAGGCCTCCTGATGGACTCAATGCGCAACGCCCACCTATATCGAATTCACCCGACTCGACCAAAGCAGCGGCTTCGCCAGGCGCGCACAGACCCAACGCCTCGGCATACAACAACTCCTCGATAGCAAACGCGTCGTGAACTTCGAGCACATCGATGTCAGACGGTTCGATGCCAGCTTCGTTAAAAGCCGCTGCACCGGTTTGGGCAGTGAGCGCAGCGTCAATACCCACCCCCTCGTCATACAACCCTTCGGTTCTCGTGACGGAGGCGACAACTCGAATTGCTCGAGAGTGATCCAAATTGTGGCGCCGAATACCCTCTTCTGAAGCGATCACCACTGCCGCAGCGCCCTCCCCGACTGGGCAGCACTGCAAACGTGTCATCGCCCCCGATATTGGTTCGGTGAGAATCTCTTCCAATGTCCGAACTTTTTGTCGTTGCGCATACTGGTTACTCGCCCCATTCCGATGGTTCTTCAGAGCTACCCTCGCAACTTGTTCCGCAGTCACCCCGTGTAAATGCATGTACTCCGAAGCAAGCAACGCGAAATGGGTAAACGGCACAACGGCCCCACCCTCAAGATTGTCGATTCCCGCCTGGCCAGGAGCAGCGCCTAAACCCCCGCGAGGTTTATCGACCCCCAAGGCAAGCACCACGTCGGAACGACCTGCCGCGACCTCCAGGCACGCCTGGGCAACTGCCGAAGATCCCGAAGCCGAAGCGTTCTCCACTTGTGTCATAGGAATCCCAGTCGCCCCTAGGCGACTGAGCATCACTCTGCTTGACCCCATACCAAGCAGAGCGGTGCCGGTATAGGCCGCTTCCACATCGGTCCAAGCAATATCCGCGTCGCGTAAAGCCGACCGCGCCGCTGTCACACCCAGCGCCACATAGGTAGTGTCACTGCGCCGTTGATAGGGATGCAGCCCGATCCCAACCACGTACACGGGCCTATCGGCGAGGACATTGCCGCCGGTCACGTGACTACTCGAAACTGTAAGTCGACCATTACGGTGCCCTCAGGGTCTTCGACGTCTTCAACTAAGACTCCTTCGACTACAACTCCAACGCGAACCTCACCGCCAGCCACAATCGCCTTAATGACAGGCCCCCCAACGAGATCAATGACAGCGACGGTGAATGGAGTAGGCGGGGACGCATGATGGTGCCGATGCACAGTCGCGACTGCTCGCACCGTTCCCTTCGCCTCAAGAACGAACTCCTCAAGGTCGGTGTGTGGGGCACCACACTTTTCGCACCCATATGGATCCGGTGGGAACGCCACACGACGACATTGGGTGCACCGGTGCCCCAACATGATCGGAGGATCGGTCAGCTTCAATAAATGGGGATGTCGCGCCTGGGTAGTCATACAGCCTTCAAATACAGAACCGTAGTCATAGAAGGACCCGCAGCGCAGCCGTGACCGACGCTGCGAAGTATGTGAATGCGATCGTCCACGCTTCACCATTCGATAGCAACGTCTCCCTGGGCACATGACGCACGCGGGCATGATGTCGGCCGGGAGACGCAAACATCTCGCTAGCTTGACGGATATGTCTGATGTTTCAGATATCGCCCAATGGTGTGTCGACCGAGGTCACCACGAAGTGATGCTTCACACGCGCCGCCCCAACCTCGTTCACGCGCTTTACGAAGCAGGAATTGAAATCACTGACGGACCGGCATCGTTAGTCCTATGGCTCGACGACGCGATCGGTGACTCTTTTCCATGGTCGCATGTCACCAACGACGGAGAAGTTGTGGTCGAAGGCTGTTTACCTTTAAGCCGCGGCGTCCACGCAATCGCCGTAGAGACGGATCGAGCCGTCATTGTCACTTCCGACGGCTCGGAATGTCGCCGCATCGAATTTATTGACGGGAGTGTCACCGCTGTACCGGTAGATCCCGTCGCCCTAGAAACTCTTGACGAGTCGGCAAGAAAAGCGGGGTTCGACCTCGATGATCGATGGGTTGACTGGTCGTGGGAGCCAGCGACCGCTACCGACCCATGCCACTTGTCACTGTTCCGTAACTTACAAAAGGGAACTGAATAGGTGTCCCCGTCGTCCTCTCAACAATCGACACCACATCGGAGGTTCATGTGCGACGACTCATAGTGGCCATGTTGTCGATCGCGATCTTGGGTGCCTGTAGCGCCGACAACCGCGACGACACCAGCGACTCGGACCGAACTGTCCCGTTGACCCCATCGCAGGTTCAGTTGACGGCTGCCCTTACGCCGTTTGAGTCTTGCGAACCATTCCTTCGACACATAAAAACCAATGCCCTCGAAATGGTTGGACCATGGGGACTTGATGGAGGTTATGGGATTGCAATTGCAATTATGGAAACCTCAGAAATGCTGCGCGATGGATCCCCAGCAGTTGCCGACTCAGCCAAAGGTGGGTTAACGCCAGGCGTGGACTACAGCACCACCAACGTTCAAGAGGTGGGTGTCGATGAACCCGACATTTTGAAAACCGATGGGAGGCGCATCGTCGCGTTAGCCAACGAAGAACTCCGCGTCGTTGATGTTGCAGGTGAGCAGCCTCGGTCACTAGGAAAACTGCGTTTCAAAAACTTTTGGCCCCGAGAAATGTTCCTGGTTGGGGATCGAATCCTCGTGTTCGGACAAAGCCACGGCGAAATGAAACTTGCACCACAGACCCTCACGTCAAGACATGGCAGGTACAGCGCCATTAGCACTCTCGTAGAGGTCGATATCAGTGGTTCGACACCACGAATTAAACGTCGACTTCATCTGGACGGCGAATATCTCAGCAGCCGCATGGTTGACGATGTCGTGCGTATTGTCCTACAAAGTCACCCAACAGGCCTTGAATGGTCCTATCCGAGTGGGTCAGGTTTACGCGCTGAACGCCGAGCCGAAGAAGAGAACCGTCAACTCATAGAACAATCAACGATCGACAATTGGATTCCATGGTTCGCTCTGGAAAATGCTCGCGGGGGCCTCATCCGAGAAGGCACCTTGACACCGTGCGAACGGATTTACCACCCAGCGTCGAACAGCGGCCTGAGAATGTTGAACGTCATCACAGTTGACCTTGCAGGGAAACAGCTCGGAGAAGAACTTGCCAGCACGTCAGTGCTCGCCGACGGACAAACTGTCTATTCCTCTCAAGACAACCTTTATGTCGGTACCACCGAGTGGTTCGATCGGGCTGAATTGGACGCCAACGAAGATCAAACTTCTGACGCACGACCGTCAGTAACCACGCGAATCCACAAGTTCGATATCAGTAACCCCACCAGGACCCTCTACAGAACCTCAGGTCAGGTACGCGGCACCATCCTCAACCAATATTCGATGTCGGAACACAACGGCTACCTCCGTGTCGCGACCACCGACCACGGCTGGTGGTCACCCGGAGGGGCGACAAACAGTGAGAGTTACGTGACGGTACTCGCCGAAGCTAACGGCGAAATGAACCAGATCGGTTTCGTGGGCGACCTAGGCCACGGTGAGCGCATCTACGCCGTGCGATTCCTAGGGGATTTAGCGACCGTCGTGACCTTTCGTCAAACCGACCCGCTTTACACGATCGATCTTTCAAATCCCCGATTGCCAAAAGTCTTGGGGGAACTCAAGATTTTGGGATACTCCGCGTACCTTCACCCAGTCACTGACACGTTGCTGCTTGGGATCGGCCAAGACGCTCGCGACGATGGCCGAACCTTGGGTACCCAGGTGTCGCTATTTGATATCAGTGATCTGTCTGACCCAATTCGAATCGATCAGTGGCATCTCCCCGGGGGCCACACCGAAATTGAATACAACGCGCGAGCTTTTCTTCATTGGCCTCCAGAAAATCTTTTCGTGTTACCGGTCACAACCCATCGGGTTGAAACGCCTGAATCTGAACCTTTTTTTGGTGCAGTCGCCCTTGAACTAAGCGACCGATCCCTCACCGAACGCGGGCGACTTACCCACCTAAAAACACCACCCAAAGTTCATTGCCAAAAATGGATTGAAGAAACCGAAGATGGCAGCGAAATATCGACCCAGCACTGCTGGCCCGAAATGGACTGGCGCGCAACGATCCAACGATCTGTCGTAATTCGCGACCAGATCTACACCCTTTCTTCAGTTGGGCTTCTTGCCAGCAACCTTCGCACCCTTGAACCTCAAGCTTTCTTCTCGTTCTGAGCCCCTTGTTTCTGACTCTTCATCACTCCCTGAAACAAAAACCTGTTTCGACCGGAACATGACCTCTCATTAGGTGGCCCGGTAGGCAATAGTGGAGTCATGAGCGAAGTCACTTGGGGCGAGGCGCCCAGCCTGCAAAACCCACTGTTAGTCGTGGCATTCGAAGGTTGGTTCGACGCAGGGGAGTGCGCGACAGGTGCAATCCAATGGATCGTCGATCAGTACGAGGCTCGACGGGTCGCCCAAATCGACCCTGAAGAGTTTTTCGACTTTCAAGAAAATCGCCCACATGTAGAAATCGCTGACGATGGAGAACGACGAATCAGATGGCCGTCGCTTGATGCGCACGTGATCGAAAATGATTTTCCTCACGACCTAGTGCTGCTGTCAGGTATGGAACCCCGAATGCGCTGGAGAACTTTTTGCGATTCGGTTGTAGAGATCGCGCGTGACACGGGGTGTGAAATGGTGGTCACGCTTGGAGCGATGGTCGCAGGAGTGCCGCACTCTCGCCCATCCGCCGTAAAAGGCAGTGCAGCAAACGCCGACTTGGCCCACAGACTGGGATTGGACAGGCCCAGTTACCAAGGCCCCACCGGCATCATCGGTACCTTGCACGATGCTCTTGACAATGCAGAACTACCTGTTATTTCGCTTCGGGTCGGGGTGCCTCACTACGTTGCTGGGCCACCGAACCCCAAGGGAACGAGAGCGTTACTGGCAGAGTTCGAAAAGGTCACTGGCGTGCCAACCGGCTACCGCGACCTTGACCACAGCGTTCTTGAATGGGAACAACGAGTGAGTGACGCGGTTGAACAAGATTCTGAAATCATCGGATATGTTCGCCAACTAGAAGAAGAAGTAGATCGTGCGCTACCGACGGATCTTCCTTCTGGCGACGATCTGGCCGCGGAATTCCAAAAATTCCTGCGAGACCAACGCGATGAATGACTGGTAGTTCTGGTTAGACGACGTCTGTGGACTGCTGACGTAACAGATGGTCTGCTAGGACCAAACACACCATCGCTTCCACCATGGGAACTGCTCGAGGGAGAACGCAGGGGTCGTGCCTGCCCTTGGCTTCCAAGGTTTTGGCTTCATTGTTTCGATTCACGGTTTGTTGAGCCGAACTAATTGTCGCGGTTGGTTTGAATGCAACTCGCACCACAAGGTCTTCGCCGTTGCTGATCCCACCCTGGATGCCGCCACTGTGGTTGCTGGTAGTTGTTGGGCGACCATCGGCGCCTGGAACGAATGGGTCGTTGTGTTCTCTGCCCGTCATTAAGGTTCCCGCGAACCCGCTCCCGATCTCGACGCCCTTTGCTGCGGGGAGAGAGATTAAGGCCCGAGCGAGTTCAGCATCGAGCTTGTCGAATACTGGCTCACCAAGTCCCGCGGCCATATTTCGGGCCACGCAAGTAACGATCCCACCTAAGGAATCACCGTCTTTTCTCGCAGCTTCGATTGCCGCGGTCATTAATTGCGCTGCAGCGACGTCGGGACAGCGAGTGGGGTCACCTTCGACTTGATCGCGAGACACGAGATGCATATCGACGTCGGCGTCGATGCTGCGCACAGAGCTGACCCAGCCGAGGACCTCTATGCCCGCTACGTGCTCAATTACCTTGCGAGCGACCGCGCCGCCTGCCACACGTCCAATGGTTTCGCGCGCCGAAGCTCGTCCGCCACCTTGCCAATTTCTGATGCCGTACTTGGCTTCAGTTGTCCAATCCGCGTGGCTTGGCCGGTACAAGTCGCGCATTTCCTCGTACGCGCCTGGTCTGGCATCCTCGTTTCGCACGAGCATGCCGATGGAAGATCCTAAGGTTTTCCCTTCAAAAATTCCGCTAAAGATTTCGACGCTGTCATCTTCTTTTCGCTGTGTCACTAGGCGACTTTGCCCAGGGCGTCTGCGGTCAAGTTCGATCTGAATGTCGGCCACCTCGAGTTCGAGCCTTGGTGGGCAGCCGTCGACAACAACTCCGACTCCGCCTCCGTGTGATTCACCGAACGTCGTAATACGGAATTGCTCTCCAAAGGTGCTGCCGGCCATAACACCGAGAGTAGAGGTCGCGACGGCGGTCTCACGAAGAGATTGTCTAATCCGACTGATTTCTGGTGCGTTCACCGGCAATGATGGCGGGGATGGAGCTGATCGACGCACTTCTTGTTGCCGGAGCTGGCGTCATCGCAGGGATAGTCAACGCGATGGCAGGCGGTGGGTCGTTACTAACGGTTGCGTTACTCAATGTGTTTGTGGGATTACCCGGATTGGTTGCTAACGGCACAAACCGCGTGGGAGTTCTGGTACAAAACGCCTCTTCAGTTGCCGGTTATCGCAAAGAAGGCATTTCCGGTTTGAAGCGCGCTCTTCCAGTCCTTGTTCCGGTGATTGCAGGGTCCCTTATCGGATCGCTCCTTGTGTCCAGTGTCACTGACGCTGCCTTCGAAAGAATTTTTGGGGTTCTAATGATCCCTTTGGTGTTCCTCAGCTTGCGCACCCCTCGCTCAACCGGCAAACACATCAGCTGGCATCCAGCTCTCACCGCCGCTGTGTTTTTTGGGATTGGGTTATACGGCGGTGCGTTCCAAGCTGGGGTTGGACTCCTCATAGTGATCGCGTTATCGAGATCAGGCCTTGACTTGGTCAACGCTAACGCGGTCAAAGTGGTCGTGATTCTGGTCCTTACGGCCATAGCGGTTCCTGTGTTTATTGCTCGAGGTCAAGTCGATTGGGGTTTCGCTGCGGTGTTAGCCGTCGGATTTGCGGTTGGGGGTTGGGCAGGCGCTCGGATAGCAGTTCGCGGCGGCGATCGAGTTATTCGACCGGTGCTGATTTCAGCCGTAATCGCACTTGCCGGTCGAATGATTGGTCTTTACTGACGGCCAACATCTAGCCTCCGCACATGATCTTCGATCTTGATCTTGAGCGTGTCCGCAACCGGCCAGGGATTAAATGGGAACGGCACGGCAGTGACGTGTTGTCTGCATGGGTTGCAGACATGGACGTGGAAGTCCCCTCGTTCATCACTGAAGCCGTTGTGTCACGAATCGAATCTGGGGGCTTGGGCTACGGATTTTATGACGAACCGATACCGGTTTTAGAAGCCTTTAAAAATCGGATGCAAAAAGCATTCAACTGGGAAATTCAAACATCTGAGGTGCTGCGAGTTCACGATGTCATTCAAGGGTTGGAGTGGGTGTTACGCACTCTTACCCCTGACGGATCAGGGATCGTCGTCCAAACTCCTGTGTATCCCCCATTTTATTCAACCGTTGAAGCATCAGGCCGACGGTGGGTATCCAATCCCCTGATAGAAACCGAAGAGGGCTGGGCGCTTGATTTCGATCATCTCGAAAGCATCGCGGCTGATCCTGATGTCTCGGCACTGCTTTTATGTCACCCCCATAACCCGTGCGGGTTGGTGATGACGGGAGAAGATCTCGCAAGGATTGTTGACATTGCCGAACGTCATGACCTGCTCGTGATTTCAGATGAAATTCACTGCGATTTGGTGTTCGCACCGTTCCGGCACATCCCAGCGGCATCGATTAGTGAATTGGCTTCGGAACGAACCGTCACCATTACTGCCGCCACTAAAACTTTCAATATGGCGGGCTTGCGGATGGCGTTTGTTCATACCTCCTCAGAGCGTTACGGGCCGCGACTCAAGGAAATATCAACTCGGATGCTTGGAGGCATTAACGGCCTGGGTCAGGTAGCAACCGTCGCTGGGTGGGAGCACGGCGACGAGTGGATATCGGAACTCGTCGCAGGGCTAGATCACAATCGACATCTTCTTTTTGACTTGTTAGCTGAACAGCTTCCTGGTGTCAGGTACCGACTTCCACAGGCCACGTATCTTTCTTGGTTGGATTGTCGCGAACTTGGTCTAGGTGAGGATCCGGCGGAGGTCTTCTTGTCGCGAGGCAAAGTCGCTTTGAACTCTGGGTTGGATTTTGGGTCGGAGGGAGCGGGTCACGTTCGGCTGAACTTTGCGACCTCACCCGAAATGCTCACGATGATCGTTGAGCGCATGGCGTCGGTGCTCTAATCGGCTATCTCTTCAAGGGTTTCGGCTTCACCGCGACGTGCTTGACGTCGCAATACCAGTGGGTACCCGATTGCTCCGACCCCAAAAAATAGGAACCACTGCACGCTGTAACCCAAATGTGGCCCAAGGTCAGTGGGTGGCCGGTCAACAGGGAGCGCTTGTTCGATCTGGGGACTACTTTGGATTAACTCGACGTAGACAGGGGCGAGCGCCAAATTTACCTGTTGGTCAACTCGGGCGACGTCGGTTCGAGCGAGGGTACGAAGCACCCCAGTTGAACGATCGCGCGCGCCGATAGCACCTCGCGTCTGAGTCAACCGAATCCGACCGGTAAGTGACACGGCACCAGCCGGAGCGGCTTGAATCTCTGTCTGACACTCGGCGGCGCGCATCCAGCCGATGACAACGAGCACACCTTCAAGTTCGCTTGTTACGAGGGGCGCAGCTAGGTGACATCCCGCTGCTTGTTGGTGGCTGCGGTTGCGTATGAGCACAGCGTCGTTGGTGGACCATGTTCCTTCCAGGTTCGCTTCACGGAACTCAATGTCTGTGGATGGTCCGAACAGATCTTGTGCGCTGAGCATCGGCGCGGCTGCTCGACTTAATACGGCTTCATTTCGTTGCCCGCGCTCTTGGTGGCGACCGAATTGCCAAAACCCTGCCCAAATAAACGTGGTCAGCAGCAACAACGTGAGGAGATGTGCCGCTATCCATTTTGGTTGGCGTGCAAAGCCGTACATCGCGAGCACGCTAGCCGCGGCCTTAGACTCGTCCTCGGTGTTACGACGCTGTGTTCTCTCCGTATTCGTGGGACTAGGCCTGCTAGTTCCATTTGGATGCGCTGACCCTGAACCTGAGAAAGCAATCTTCGTTGTACGCGAAACCGTTGCAACGGATAACACCCAATATGGGGCCCAGGCCTCTTCAACTTCGGACAGCACCTCCACCACAGTGGACGCGCCGACTCAACAAGAAGACGAAACGAGTCCCTCTACTACTGAACAAGCAACGACGACCGCTACCACCGTTGCCCCCCAACGAATATGGACCCTTCTAGCAGGTGGAGATGTGCTGTTAGATCGGACCGAACCCGAAGGCATCGATCCCTTCACCAAGGTTCAACCCAATCTCGCATCGGCAGATGTCGCCATCGTGAACCTTGAAATGGCAATAACCGAACGAGGGGAACCCTATGAGAAGGAATTTGTCTTTCGCGCACCGGGATCGGCGGCATTAACTCTGGCGGGCGCCGGAATCGATGTGGTCTCCTTGGCTAATAATCACGTCTTCGATTTTGGGCGCGAAGGGTTGGAAGACACCATTTCTGTGCTGGACGAAGTAGGCATTCTTCGACCGGGAGCAGGATTGAACAACGCGGAGGCCTACGCCCCCAGAATTCTCACTCTCGATAATGAGGTTCGGGTCGCGTTCGTGTCTGCGACCGCTGTCGTGCCAGGTGGCTTCGCATCAGGTGCGGACCGCCCGGGCGTTGCTGACGCCAAGTGGGCGACCCCGCGAGTATTGGCCGCTGTTCGAGCAGCCGCTGCAGGGAATGACGTAGTGGTGGTGAGCTTGCATTGGGGGGTTGAGCGCGAACCTTGCCCTAATGAAGAGCAACGCACTCTCGCACAACAACTAATTGAAGCTGGCGCTGATTTGATTCTCGGGCACCATCCCCACGTACTGCAACCGATTGAAACCTTTGATCGCAGTGTCATCGCGTATTCGCTGGGAAATTTTGCTTGGCATCCTCGTTACGGCATCACTGGCGACACCGGAGTACTGGAAGTTGTGTTTGACGGTTCGCGCATAGAGGGGTACCGATTTCACCCCCATGTGCTGAATTACATCGGCGGGGCTTCCCCGATAGCCAGTGGTGACCGTTACGATCGAATCACTGACATTGTCGAAGGTCGATGCGAACAATACGCTCCAGAGCCAACGCCGACCACTGAGCCTTCCACCGGCTCTGAAGGTGTTACGACAGTGCCAACGGCAAGCACGGATTGAACTCACTGCAATTCGACGCGCGCAATGAGATCGGCCGGTTCAAAGTTCAAAACCTGCCCCAGGAATGAAAGCTCGGCCTCAAGAGCGTTGGCTATGGTCTCGGCTTTGCGAAATCCATGGCTCTCGCCGTCGAAAAGTACATAGGCGTGCGGAATGCCGGCTCCGGCCAGAGCAGTAACAAGCTGATCAGCCTGAGACGGTGGCACTACCGGATCTTCGGAACCCTGTAACACAATCATGGGAGTCGAAAGTCGCTCAGTGTGATGGATGGGTGAACGTTCCGTGTAAATGTCCTCCTCATCTGGCCACGCTCCGACTAAAGAGTCCAGGTATCGGGCTTCAAATTTGTGAGTTTCTCGTGCTAGGGACGCCAAATCAGCGACCCCATAACGAGATATACCTGCAGCAAAAATGTCGCTACTTGTCAGTGCACATAACGTCGTGAAACCGCCTGCCGAACCGCCTTTTATAGCGAGACGTGAAGGATCGACGGCTCCGCATTCGGCAAGGTGTTTGGCGGCTCCTATGCAGTCTTGGGTATCTGCTATGCCCCACTGCCCTTTGAGCTTGTTGCGGTATGTCGTTCCAAAGCCGGTACTGCCTCGGTAATTCACGTCAACTACAGCGATTCCGCGGCTCGTCCAATACTGAATACCAGCATCGAACGATGAGCGCGCTCCCGCTGTTGGGCCTCCGTGGCTCAGCACAACCAAAGGTGGCAAACCAGAAGATGAGAAACAACTGGAGTTAGTGGGTGGAAAGTGAAAAGCGTGGGTTGGTTGTCCGTGTGGATCACTGACGACAATCGGTTGAGGAACCGAAATATCTTCCGATGAGAGGGGAACAGCGTCTGAAACGCTGAGCTGCTCTGCTGAGCCTGTGCTGTCTAAGGCGTACACAGCGGCGCTCTTTTCCCAACTAGCAGCGATGGTGACGGCACGACCGTCAGCCAAGATGTCAAGGCCGTTGAATTCGGTGAACCCCGTGTCAAGTTCACGCAATTCCCCGTCAACAATTTGGCCTATGTGACCGACACCTCGGTCTGCCCACGTGCACCAGATATTTTCAGCGCTCCAGGCGTATGTTCTTTGGCCAAAGACCCAAGAGGGAACGCCGAACTCAAGATCAACGTCGACGACGGGTCGTGATCGTTGAGCGTCTACCTCAACTTCGTGTATGTTCCACCACCCCGTAGCGTCACTAATGACGTGAAGTAGCCCTTCGGGTGAGAACCGGGGTTGCTGTAACGCTGGGCCGTCCAGGACCACCTGATGATCCACCCACCCTTTCTCGCCGCGACGTGCGACGTGTAATCGCACATGATCCCAAGGCATGGAAGGGTGATCCCAAGACAAATACGCCAACGTGCGACCATCAGGTGAGGTCGTTGGGGAAGAGTAGAAATCTGCTCCTGAAACGATTTCGGTGACTGCACCATCAACGCTGACTGTCGCCAAGAAATTTTTAGGTTGCGGGCCTTGTGGGTGGTGTTGCTCAATGACCCAAATGGTGTCGTCGCTGTCCGCGACAACGGTTCCGTCGGAGAATCGTTGCGATTTGGGAGAATTAGGTTCAGCAGTTATTGGCCGGAGGTCATCTTGCAGCAGCCACAAGCGTTGATCTTCGAACCGAGAAATCAAGATTCCGTGAACGGTAGGTAGCCACCCACCGCCGCCGTACTCGTGAACAAGGGTGCGTATGTTCAGGTCGGATGGGCCCAACGTCTGAGCTTCGGTCCCGTTGAACTTTACGAGGGCAGTCCGACCCAACTCTGCGGGCCGACTCTCTAACCAGAGAACGTCTTTGTCGAAAACACGGGGCTCCGATCGACGAATCGCACCGCTTGCCAACTCGTGAGAACTGAGCTGTGACGGCCAACTGCCGTAGGGGCGATCATTTTTCAAAACAGGCCTCAATTTTCTTTTCAGACAAGTGGTCGAACCGTAGCCCGCCATTAGCCTGATCAACATGTGGGACGTCGTTGTCCCCGAACTGGATCAAAACAATCGGTCCTACGTTCAACTCAGCGAAGCAGGTTTTGTGGTCTGCGCGATTTGCGTCCCGGATCGCCCACCGATCCGCGGGCGTTCCGTGAACCGGGGGAGTACCCACCGACTCCCCCGGTTCACACCCTTTTCGGGAAGGGGCGAAAGCTCCAGTCGAAAAAGCCCGTCATCGCTCCTCCAAGTCGGCGACTATTCGTTCAACGTCAACCTTTGTTGATTCCAACCGGCTGCGGCACCACTCGATCAGCTCCGAAGCGCGTTGCAAGTCAACGGTCAACGAGTCGATGTTGACTTCACTGCTGTCGAGCTTCTGGAGAATCAATTCAAGTTCTTCCATAGCTGATTGAAATGTCAGGTTTTCCTCAGTCATTGGTCTCCTCGATCTGGCGAAGATGTGATTCGGTAACTGTGCTCACTATGAGCGAAGAAGCGGTTTCACTCGATATTGCACTTCCGAGAGGAACCGGGCCCTGAACAATTTCGCCATTTTCATTTCGGGTAATGGAAAAGCCTCGGGCAAGAACTCGATCAGGGTGAAGCGCCTGAACCAGATCACTAATGCGATCAATGCGTTGACTCTCCCGGTTAATGACTATTTGAGCCAATCCTTTTAGACGAACGCTTGTCGCCCCCAGCCGTTCCTCGTTGACATCCAATGTTCGCCGCGTTCGATCGTTAATGGTTCTCGCCGCCGAAGAAACCAGTGCCGTGGCCCGGTCATGGCGAGCCATGGCAACCGCAACAAGTTTTTTGGAACCATCAGACAAACGTTGGTCAAAGGCTGCGACGCGTTGAACTAAAGCGGCGGCGCAAGCAGTGGGTGTTTTGAATGCTGTGTGTGCCACTTCGTCGACAACAGATCGGTCGATCTCGTGGCCGATTCCAGAAAAGATGGGCACGGTTGACCCAGCGACGGCTCGAGCGACACTTTCGAGATCGAATGCCATCAGGTCGGTGCGCGCCCCTCCGCCGCGAACAACTGCAATCACGTCGACGGGACGTTTTGACATTGTGGTGACAGCGTTGATCAGGTCAGCTTCGGCATCTGCGCCCTGCACCGACGAATGAACGAGCGAAATCTTGAACGGGTAAGTACTTAACGCGATTTCATTAACGAAATCGTTGTAAGCGGCGCTCCCGTCAGAAGTGATCAAACCGATATGAAGAGGAACTGTGGGCAGAGGGACTGCACCATTGGCTTCGAGTAACCCCGAAAGAGAAAGTGTCCGGAGAACCTTGTCTTTATCTACTGCCAATTGTCCCAGAGTGTGATGGGGGTCAATTGCGGTCATTTGCAACTGCACTCGGCCTTGAGGCGCATAAAAACTTAGTTCGCCTTTGATCCGAACTTTGATGCCGTCAACAAGCGGGCCGGATTCGGCTCGACTTAAAACAGATTCAACTGCCGGACGGCGCCCCCTCCATAAGGTGACTGACATTTTATCTACGCGACTTCCCGTGGTGTCAGGTTCGATGAGATCAAAGTAGACGTGCCCGGAAGAATGGTCTTTGAGACCGACAATTTCGCCCTCAATCCACAACTCGTCGGGGAAAACGGCATTGAGCGTATCCCGCACCGCGTCGCAGAGGTCTCCTACTGACCAAGTGTGTGTGGTGGTCACGTAGCCCTTTGCAAATTGTTCCATTCGATGTGGCTGAGTTGAGGAACACAATATTGGGGTGTTGGGTCTGACGTGATGCGTAACAACTCAAGGGTCAGATGTCTCCTCATGAGGCGAGACTATTCCTGGAGCGTCGCGTGTAAGCCGATGGTCTACCGAGAGATGAATTCGCGTTCATGTTGGAACGCGAGTCGCTGGGTAGGATCAAAGGCGGAAGGTTGCCAGAGCGGACGAATGGGGCGGCCTCGAAAGCCGTTGTGGCCTCCGGGTCACCGTGGGTTCGAATCCCACACCTTCCGCCACCAATGATTTGACGTATTGATCCATTGGTTGACGTCACCGTCGTTCAGCAAAAAAACTTGTGAGAATTTCCCCGCATTCGTCAGCTAAGACTCCGCTCGTAATTTGAGCTTCGTGATTCAACCTTGGATCTGCGAGCAGGTTATAGAGCGTCTCGACAGCGCCAGCTTTTGGGTCGTGTGCCCCGAAAACGACGTGCTTGACGCGGGCGTTGAGTGCGGCGCCCGCGCACATGGGGCACGGTTCTAATGTCGTAACCAAAGTTGCCGCATCTAGATGCCAAGTACCCAAACGGGTCGCTGCGTCTCGTAAAGCCAAAATTTCTGCGTGGGCAGTCGGGTCACCAGTTAGTTGACGTTCGTTGTGGCGCGAGGACACCACTTCGCCTTCGACGATTATCAGCGCGCCTACGGGAACATCCTCATGCTCTATGGCGGCCCTTGCTTCCTCAAGGGCTAGGTACATGGCTTGGTCGTCGTTCATGGCGGAGAGTGTGGGATTCGAACCCACGGAGGCCGGTTAGACCTCACACGCTTTCCAAGCGAGCCCATTCGTCCGCTCTGGCAACTCTCCTTGATCATCGCCCCACGAGGCGGCCAGGCGATCTGCGGCACACAGAGGAATCCGCTGAGAGCTGCTGCCTTCCGGCCCTGACTCGATTCACAGGCCACTGTTGCACAGGACCCGGCCGCCACGTGGAACGATGATGCGCTCTCAGGCTACTTGCCGCTAAGCGTCGCAGCACACCAGTAGCATCAGCCTTCGATGGCCTATCAGTCCCTATACCGGCGGTTCCGCCCGCAAACTTTCGCAGAAGTAATCGGTCAAGATCATTTGGTTGCGGCTCTTCGCAACGCGGTGGCAGAAGAGCGCGTAGGCCACGCGTATCTCCTTAGCGGCCCACGTGGCACCGGCAAGACATCTACGGCAAGAATTTTGGCGAAGGCTTTGAACTGCATCGAGCCTCCTGGCGATGGAGAACCATGCGGGCAATGTGAAAGCTGCGGAGCGTTCGAGTTAGGGAATTCGATGGATCTTGTCGAGCTCGATGCCGCCTCGAACAACAATGTTGCCAACATCCGCGAAATTACTGCGAACGCCGCCCTAGGAAGCCCAGGAAAACGCAAGGTGTATCTCCTTGACGAGGTTCACATGCTGACGACCGCAGCTTCGAACGCGCTCCTCAAAACGTTGGAGGAACCACCCGACCATGTGATCTTTGTTCTTGCAACAACCGATCCGCAGAAGGTGTTGCCGACCATTAGAAGTCGAACTCAACACGTTGAGTTGAACCTGATACCGGCTGAAATCTTGATGAGACATGTCCAAGACATCGGAGAACGGGCCAGCATGGAGCTTGACCCCGCCGTCGTTGAATATGTGGTTGAACGGGGTGCAGGTTCAGTACGCGATGCTCTTTCAGCATTAGACCAAGTAGTGACTGCTGGGGGTATTCCTGACACTCGAGTTTCAGTCGACGCATTAGTTGACGGTATCGCTGGGCATGATCTGACTGCCTCGATGGCAGCTATCGCTGAAACTGTTGCCGCTGGCGTAGACCCGAGGGATTTAGCGCAACGCACCGCCCGAAAATTACGAGATATTTTCTTGGCAGGCGCGGGCGTTAACCCAGGTGAAGCAACGTTGGGGGAGTTACCCCAACTGGCGGAGAAAGCCGCCCAAATGGGCCGGGCGACCAACGTCCGAGCGTTGGAACTTTTAGGGGACGCTCTTACTGGTATGCGCCAGGCTCCGGATCCTCGGTTAGTCCTTGATTTGGCCATCGTGCGACTCTTTGCTGAATCTTCTGAAGAGCGTCCTCCCTCGGAACCTTCGGAGTCGGCTCCCTCTCCTAGTCAGCCCGCTCAACCGGAACCTTCGAAGTCGGCTCCCTCTCCTAGTCAGCGAGCACCGAAACCTGCGGCGGCCGCTCGAGCAGCATTGGCTGCGACACCGGAGGTTGCCCCTTTAGAGAGCGCCGCGGTAGGAACTGATGCCCCACTGCCTCCACCGCCGTCGCCGCCAAATACTGAGAAGGACACTTCGGGCGAGCCTCCCAATGATGAAACTGCACAGGCTCAACAAGAACCAGCTCTTAAATCCATGCAGCTGTCGGCAACTGAAATATCGGAATTGTGGCAGCAGCGGGCTCTTCCTGGCCTGAGTGCACGTGCTCGTGCTCGGTTCCAAGCCGCAAAATTGGTCGAGGTCCAAGAGAGCATCGTGAAGTTCGAGTTACCGAATGAAACTCACCGGGAGCGATGCGAACAACTCAAAAACGATGTGGAGGAATCTCTCAGCAATCTGACTGGCGCCAACGTCCAAGTAGAGCTCGTTGTTTCGTCCGGCTCCCAAGTCGCCGACGTAGAAAAACCTATGGAACCACCTGAGGAAGTAGTTGACCCGGCAGACTTCACAACAACAAACGACAGCGGCCCATCAAGCGTTGAGCGGGTCCTGGAAGCTTTTCCTGGCGCGGTTGCATCCGATGATGATGGCACCATGTGAGAGTGATTAACCGATGACTGAGAATTGGGCTGCCGGGCCGACCCTCTCCCAGGCACAGGAACTACAAAATCAGATCTTGGAACAACGTCAAGAAATTTCCTTGACTTCGGTTGAAGGCTCAGCGGGTGGCGGAGCGGTCAAAGTCTCGATGCTGGCTGACGGAACAGTGGTAGGCGTCGCTATTGATGTCGACGTTGTCAGCAGCGATGAAGTCACCATGCTTGAAGATTTAGTAACCGCCGCGTTTCGCGATGCGCTGAAAGAATGTGGCAATGCGCAGGCTGCGGTCATTGCTCGGCTAGACGCACTAACGCAATCAGATCAAGGAGGTTAGGGAAAGTTGTATGACGGCCCAGTCCAAGACGTCATTGATGAACTCGGCAGATTGCCTGGAATCGGTCCCAAATCCGCGCAACGAATAGCGTTCCATCTCCTGAAGTTGCCTAAGACAGAGGCTCAGCGATTAGCGACGGCAATAGTTGAAGTTAAAGAACGGATCGGTTTTTGCAACCGGTGCTGCAATATCTCAGAAAATGAACTTTGCATTACGTGTGCCGATCCTCAGAGACAGACCGGTGCGTTGTGTGTCGTAGAAGAGCCTAAAGACGTTATCGCTCTTGAAAAAGCGGGATTTCGCGGTGCCTATCACGTCTTGCAGGGAGCGTTAAATCCGATGGAAGGTATTGGACCCGAACAGCTTCGGATACGTGAGCTACTCATCCGCATTCCAGAAGAAAATATTGATGAATTGATTTTGTGTACCAACCCCAACATTGAGGGTGAAGCAACCGCAATGTATTTGGCTAGGCAAATGCAGCCTCTGGGCCTCAAAGTGACACGTATCGCAAGCGGTCTGCCGGTAGGTGGTGACCTTGAGTACGCCGACGAGCTGACCTTGGGTCGAGCTTTAGAAGGACGGCGCGAGCTTCAGACTTGATTGGCAACGCCGGTGGGAGGGCGGATGTCGGAGCTGAGAGCCACTCGACCTGGTGTGTCGCGGGCACACCATGCATGAGTCGATTAGCTGCCAACTCCGACATCCAAAGAGTTGGGACTCTTTGCAGTTATGTTACAAACATTTCAGTTTGATGACAAATCGCTTAACTTATTCGCGATTTAAGCGACTTCAATCACCAAAGCGTCGCCTTGACCTCCGCCGCCGCACAACGCAGCAGCGCCCAACCCACCGCCGCGCCTGTGGAGTTCATTCATCAAGGTGAGAGCTAACCGGCTTCCTGACATACCAATCGGATGGCCAAGGGCAACGGCACCGCCGTTGACGTTGACGATTTCATCGCTCACCCCAAGGTCCTCTGTGGCTGCTAGGCCCACTGCCGCGAATGCTTCATTGAGCTCAAACAGCGACAGATCTTCGATAGCGAATTCAGTTTTAGAAAGTGCGTGACGAATAGCTCGAGAAGGCTGTGTTAGAAGCGAAGTGCCAGGGCCTGACACCATGCCGTAGCTCACTATCTGCGCTAACACATCAAGCTCAAGTTCTCGGGCCTTTTCCGCTGACATCAGTATTAATGCACAACCGCCGTCGGAGATTTGCGATGCATTGCCCGCTGTCACTGCACCATCGGTTGCGAACGCGGGCCGAAGATTCCCGAGGTTCGCGGCGGATGTCCCGGGACGTACCCCTTCGTCGATGTCAACTAAAAGTGGGTCTCCACCCCGCTGAGGTATCGGGACAGGAGATATTTCAACTTCTAGACGGCCCGCTTTTTGCGCTGCCGCAGCTCTGTCGTGTGACTGAGCGGAGAACTCATCCATTGCTGACCGATGAATCGAAGCCGCCGCTGCGTCTCGTTCGGTGCCGTCACCCATGTGGCCATCATCAAACGCGCACCACAACCCGTCGTGGATCATTGCGTCACGGACTTCGCCGTGGCCCATTTTGAAACCGCCGCGGCCTTCAGCCATGAGGTAAGGAGCGTTGGTCATTGACTCCATCCCGCCAGCGACAACCACGTCGGCGTCACCGGCGGCAATCATCTGATCGGCTAGGTATACGGCGTTGAGGCCAGACAAACAAACTTTGTTAATCGTGAGAGCGGGAACATCCATGGGTATGCCGGCGGCCACCGCAGCTTGGCGCGCCGTGATTTGGCCTTGACCTGCTTGAAGAACCTGCCCCATGACGACATGATCGACTTGACCGCCGGTCAAACCGGCTCGCTCCAATGCTGCTGAGATGGCGTGCGCACCCAACTGGGCACCCGTCAAACTCGACAAGCCTCCGTTGAAACGACCAATGGGTGTGCGTGCTCCTGAAACAATTACCGAGCCGGGCATGTGTTCCTTTTCGTCTGCGTTTTTCGTCTTCTACGTCTGTGAGTGTAGATTTCGTGGCCGGTCAGTGCTTGGGCGAATTGACCAACTCTCGCTACGATTAACCAAACCTACGTTACCGGAGAGTAACTTGTCTTCTATGCAGCACATCCTTGAGGCCATACAGGCAGACGCGTCCGGCGAAGATATCGCTGCTCTTCCAATTCCGGAGAGCTATAGGGCTGCGTTTGTGCAGCGCGACGAACAAAACATGTTCGAGGACCGTGAATCCTTTGAAAAAGATCCGCGAGAGTCGATACGCGTGGCTGATGTGGCTACTCCTGAACTTGCGCCCGACGAGGTCTATCTCGCAGTGATGGCAAGTTCGATCAACTTCAACACGGTGTGGACCTCAATCTTCGAACCACTACCAACGTTCGGATTTCTTGACCGCCTTGGTCGCGAAAGTAGTTGGGGAGCCCGCCATGCACTCGATTATCACGTCATAGGGTCTGACGCTTCGGGAGTCGTGCTGAAAGTTGGATCCGCCGTACGTAACTGGAACCCAGGCGACCGGGTCGCAGTCCACTGCAACTACGTCGACGATCAGGACCCAGCCGCTCATGAAGATTCGATGCTGGCCTCAAACCAAAGAATATGGGGATTCGAGAGTAATTTCGGTGGGCTCGCTGATCTTTCAATCGTGAAAGCGAACCAGCTGATGCCCAAACCAGCTCATCTGACATGGGAAGAATCAGCCGTCAATGCTCTTTGTGGGTCAACGTCCTACCGCATGCTTGTCGGCGACAACGCGGCCAGAATGAAACAGGGCGACAACGTTCTGATTTGGGGTGCGTCAGGTGGGCTTGGTGGCTACGCCTGTCAACTCGTTCAAAACGGTGGTGGCACGCCCATAGGGGTGGTCAGCTCACCAGAAAAGGTTGACTTACTGCATGAACTCGGCGTTGAGCATGTGATTGACCGCAGCGAAGAGAACTATCAATTTTGGACAGATGAGCACACTCAAGATGAAAGAGAATGGCGTCGTCTAGGTAAGCAGGTGCGTGGCTTCATCGGAGACGACCCAAACATCGTGTTCGAACACCCCGGCCGGTCAACAATGGGTGCTTCGGTGTTCGTCACTAAACGTGGTGGCAAAATCGTCACGTGTGCCGCAACTACCGGTTACATGATCGAATACGACAACCGCCACCTCTGGATGCGGCTCAAACAAATTGTTTCCAGCCACTTCGCCAACTACGCGGAAGCGTGGGAAATGAACCGGCTTATTGATCAGGGACGAATCCAACCCACTCTTTCGAAGACGTTCCCGCTAGTCGACGTTGGCGAAGCGGCGTACCAGGTGCATCACAACCGGCACGAAGGCAAGCTCGGAGTGCTGTGTTTAGCCCCCGAGTCCGGCCTCGGAATAAGCAATCCCGAAAAGCGCGAAGCTGTTGGTGAGAACAAAATCACATTGTTCCAACGTCATACTGAGTCACTTGAGAAGGTGGCTGGGAGTTGACCATGATCCTTACCGAAATTGATCACGTGGCAATAGCTGTTCATGATCTTGACGCGGCCATCGCCTACTACCAGCAAGCGTTCGGGGCCGCAGTGCACCATCGCGAGACGGTCGACAGTGATGGTGTGGAAGAAGCACTCCTAAAAGTTGCAGACAGCTATATCCAACTCACGGCCGCAACCCGTCCAGATTCTCCCATCGCGAAACACCTCGAAAAAAGAGGTGAAGGCCTGCACCACATCGGGTATCGAGTTGATGATTGTCGAGCTGCCATGGACGCAATGATTGCCGCAGGGGCGACCCCGATCGACCAGGCGCCCCGTCCTGGGTCACGCGGTACGACGGTGGCTTTTATCCACCCCAAAGGCAGTTTCGGGACCTTGATCGAACTGGTTGAAGAATAGAACCCAAGGGAACAGAGAGAAATGGCCGATTACCTCGACGCAGAAGTTGGGCTTGGGCCGCACCCTCTTCCATGGCCCGAAGGTGACCACTACGACCCTGAACTCTTACGCGACGGTGACCGGCGCAACGTTTTGGACACCTACCGATATTGGCGACGTGAAGCTATCGTCGCCGATCTTGATTCGAAACGGCACCCATTCCATGTGGCGATTGAGAACTGGCAACACGACCTCAACATCGGGACCGTCGTTCGCAACGCCAATGCCTTTTTGGCATCAGCCGTTCATATTGTTGGTCAGCGAAAGTGGAACCGTCGCGGAGCGATGGTTACCGACCGATATCAACACTTAGAGCACCATCCGACGGTGGAAGATTTCGTTAGATCCATGGCTAACCGAGATATCTCGGTCGTAGGCGTCGATAACCTCCCCGGAGCACAACCAATCGAAACAACTCCACTCCCACGAAAGTGCGTGTTGGTCTTTGGGCAAGAAGGCCCCGGGTTGTCTTCTGAGGTGCGAGAGAGCGCCAAATTAGTGCTGTCGATCACTCAATTTGGCTCCACTCGATCAATCAACGCTGGAGTTGCTTCAGGTATAGCAATGCACACCTGGATTCGCCAACACGCGATATGACCACGAAACTTCACGTTGGTCCTCAGAAGGCACCCGTGCGCAACTAGGGTCAGGGTCGGCAATTGTTTCGGGACGAGACGATGCCTCAAGACCTAAGGATGCAAACATGGCTTTGAAGTGGCGACATCTTTTCGCCTTATTGGCGGTATTCGGACTTTTTACTGCTACTGCGTGCGGTAGCGATGGTGGAGGTGGAGTATCTGGCGGATACAAAATTGGGCTGGTCACTGATACCGGCAAAGTCGATGACAAAAGTTTTAACCAATCGGCATGGGAAGGCGCTGAGAAAGGTGCCGCGGATATCCCTGCTTCCGCCACTGCCACATATATCGAGACTGAAGAATCCAAGGACTACGGAAACAACATCCAACTCTTCCTTGACGACGGGGCGAAAATCATCGTTACTGTCGGTTTCGGCTTGGGCGAAGCGACCATCGAAGCAGCGAAAGCCAACCCTGATGTGATGTTCATTGGCGTTGACCAGTGGCAGAACGAAGCCCTTCCCAACCTCGCAGGGTTGATGTTCCCCGAAGCCAATGCCGGCTTTATGGCGGGAGCGCTCGCAGGAATGTTGACAGAAACCAACATCGTGGGAGCAGTTCTTGGCACCGATTTAGTCCCTCCAGTTGTGTTCTTTAAAGAGGGTTGGGAAAACGGTGCCCGTTACACCAACCCCGGAGTGGAAACTATTTCGACCTATCACCCAGGTGGTCTTGACGTAGCGTTCGGTGACCCTGAATGGGGAGCTACCACGAGCCGTCAAGCCCTTGACCAAGGTGCCGACGTCATCTTCGGTGCAGGTGGCGCCACTGGTAATGGTGCACTTATTGAGGTAGCTGGTGAAGCTGGAGCCCTGTGTGTAGGCGTTGACCAAGACCAATGGTTCACCGTGCCCGAAGCACATCCTTGCCTGGTGACCAGCGCAATGAAGCTCATCGATGTGGGAGTATCGGAACTGATCGCCCAGGCCTATGCCGGGACAATGGAAGGCGGAAACTACTTCGGTGAAGTTGGCTTAGCCCCGTTCCATGATTTCGACGGCGTTGTTACCAGTGAAATGCGGGCGACCCTTGAGGAAGTCATGGCAGGACTGGAAGACGGTTCCATAAATCCGATGCCTTGATAGAAATTTCGACTTGAATGGGGGCACTGTCCACTGTGGATGGTGCCCCCGAGTCGCGTCATGAGCCGTTCCATACTCCGCAGCGTTGCCGTTCCTTTGGCAGCAGTAATTCTTGGTCTTTTGATCGGGGCCATCCTGATCGTCTCTCAGAACGCATCCCCTATCACAGCGTATTCCTCACTCCTCCAAGGCGGACTTGGTGATGGAGACGCACTGCTACGCACCTTACAAAAAGCCACGCCTCTAATTTTCGGTGGATTGGCTGTTGCGTTTGCCTTTAAAGCCGGCTTATTCAACATCGGAGGTCAAGGTCAATTACTAGTAGGCGCAGTGTTCGCCGCTGCTGTTGGTTTCGGCGTCGACGGATTGCCAATGTTCATTCATTTACCCGCTGCGCTCATAGCTGGAGCACTCGCCGGCGCCATATGGGGTGGCATCGCAGGGGCACTAAAGGCAACTACTGGTGCTCACGAGGTGATTGTCACGATCATGCTCAACTTCGTTGGAGGAAACCTCACCGATTGGCTCTCCGCTAATCCGTGGAAAGACAATTCGGGCAACAACATTGTGGCCCGAACTCCATTGGTTGAAGATTCGGCCACTATCCCCACGTTTGGTGCCATACCGGTGGGGTTTCTCTTGGCGGTACTTACCGCTGCGGGATGCTGGATGATCCTTGAAAGAACCACCTACGGATTTGAAGTTCGTAGCGTCGGCCAAAACAGAAACGCTGCACACTACGCAGGGATCAAAGTGGGCTGGATCATGGCCTCCACCATGGCAGTAGCGGGGATGCTCGCAGCGCTAGGCGGTGCCGTAGAAAGTCTCGGTGTCGATGGCCGATTCGAGGCTGGGGTGAACGTCGGCCTCGGATTTGAAGGCATCACGATCGCGCTGTTAGCTCGAGCCAACCCACTGGGTGTCATACCTGCCGCTTTGTTGGTGGGATTGATGGAAGCCGGTGCGTCGAGAATGCAATTCAAAGCGGGCGTAGCCCCTGAGCTTATTGACGTTATTCAGGCCCTCATCCTCTTTTTCGTCGCCGCCCCGATGATTGTGCGTTGGCTCCTTCGTATGCGTCAAGGGGACTCAGAACAACTCCGACTGGGCGCGGGATGGGGTAACTCATGAAGACCCACCAACGCCGACTGCTATGGATCGCAGCCACGCTGCTCATTGTTCTGATCTGGACTTTCTACTCAGCCAACGGCCCACAAACTACGGCTGTCCTAGCTGGAACGGTTCGAGCCGCGACTCTGCTGGCATTAGGTGCGATGTGCGGGATGATCGGCGAACGTTCCGGCGTTGTCAACATCGGTATTGAAGGCCAGTTTTTGATGTCGGCGTTCTTCGCGTTCACGGTTACCTCCATCACGGGCTCACTGTTCATGGGCGCGATGGCGGGTATAGCAACTGGACTCACTATGGGTTGGATGTTGGCTGCGATGGCGGTGGGCCTCAAAGTCGATCAAATCATCGCCGGAACGGTGCTGAACATCGGAGCCCTAGGTCTGACCTCGTTCTTCTACGACCGCAGCCGATCGTTGGGCGTCAGCAAATACACAAACATTGACCTTGGCGCACTCGCCGACCTTCCGTTGGTCGGAACGGTGTTCTTTAGCCGACCACCAATCACCTACCTCACGATGGCCTTACTAGTGATAGTTCACATTGCGCTATTCCGTTCGGTGTGGGGAATGCGAACCCGTGCGATTGGCGAACACCCCGGCGCAGCAGACACCGTCGGAATTGACGTGTTGCGGTTGCGGTACCTCAACGTCACGCTCGCTGGTGGATTCGCAGGCCTCGGGGGCTCATATTTAGCGCTAGAAGCCGTCGGCACCTTTAGTCGCGCAATGTCTGGAGGGCGAGGATTCTTGGCCCTGGCGGTCATGATTTTTGGGCGGCGTAATCCCTTTGGGGCATACGCAGCGGCATTATTTTTTGGCTTTACTACAGCGCTGCAAAATCACTTCCAACTCAACAGCGTCTTTGACATACCACCTCAATTTGTTGGGATGTTGCCATTCGTCGTAACGATCATCGTTGTTGCGCTCAGCGGTCTGATGGGATCCATGCGAGACCCAGCTGCCCTTGGACAAACCTACGAGAAGGGCTGAACGTGACTGACCTTCTCCTCGCGGCGCGAAACGTGACAAAGAGATTCCCGGGGGTTCTTGCCAACGACGACATATCCGTAGAACTGAAACCGGGCCGGATTTTAGCTCTGTTGGGTGAAAATGGGGCCGGCAAGAGCACGCTCGTAAACGTCTTATTCGGTATGTATCGACCCGACGGCGGTCAGATCATCATCAAAGACGAAGTCGTCGACCTCCACGGACCTGATGATGCCATTTCTCGGGGCATTGGGATGGTGCATCAGCACTTTCAATTGGTGCCTCCCATGCGTGTTGTCGAGAACATTGTCTTGGGGGCAGAGCCAACGAAACGAGGTCTAGTAGATCTTGACGAAGCACGTCTTCGCGTCGTTGAACTTTCCGAAAGATACGGGCTGGAAGTCGATCCAGACGCGTTAGTTGAAGACCTTCCCGTTGGCATGCAACAAAGGGTTGAGATACTAAAAGCGCTGTATCGAAACGCAGATGTTCTGATTTTGGACGAACCAACCGGAGTTTTGACCCCACAAGAAGCAGACCATCTGTTAACTGTTCTTCGCGGTTTGACCGAAACTGGTGTAGGTATCGTCTTCATTACTCACAAGCTGCGAGAGGTTCTCGCAATTGCGGACGACATCGTGGTCTTGCGCGAAGGTCGTGTGGTGGGAACCACGACACCCGAACAGGCCACCGAAAGCGGTCTCGCCGAAATGATGGTCGGACGTAGCGTCGTGCTTCGCGTCGAAAAATCGACCGCGCAGCCAGGGGATGTCGTGCTGCAAGTTGATGACTTGAAAGTCAATGACAACCGAGGCCAACTTGCCGTTGATGGGGTAAGTCTCCAAGTGCGAGCCGGTGAAATAGTGGGTGTGGCTGGGGTCGAAGGAAACGGTCAACGAGAATTGGTGGAAGCAATCACCGGTCTGCGGCATGTAGCGGCCGGTGCCATGGCAATAGCGGGCAAACCATTAACGAATAATTCGACCCGGCAGATCGCAGAAAACGACGTTGGGCATATCCCTGAAGATCGCGAAAAGCACGGCATAATCGCCGCCTATTCACTTGCCGAAAATTCTGTGCTCAACCGCTATCACCGCCCACCCTTTTCGAGCCGAGGCATTATGCGCCGAGAAGTCATATACGAACATGCCCAATCTGTAGTCGAAGAATTCGATGTTCGAACCCCTAGCGTCAACGTGGCTGCCTCAAGCTTGAGCGGGGGAAACAAACAAAAGTTGATCGTCGGTCGCGAATTCAGTTCGCACATCAAGCTCTTGGTCGCTGCCCAACCAACTCGCGGCATTGATATTGGAGCTATCGAATTCATCCACCGTCGAATCGTGGAACAACGCGACAAAGGGGCCGCGGTGCTGCTTGTATCGGCCGAACTCGACGAAATCCTTAGTCTTGCTGACCGCGTGGCAGTTCTCTACGACGGCAAACTCGTTGATGTCCTTGACGCGAACGTCGCCACTCGTGAGAAAGTTGGTCTGTTAATGGCAGGGATCACCGATTAGTAAATCGTCGGTCAGATCACTCGGTCACTGCCACCATCTATGGGAATCTGAGCGCCAGTTATTCGGCTAAACGAGTGGCCGCACATCGTTGCCACGAGCTCCCCAATATCGCGACTAGTGATTTCTCGGCCGAGAAGGTTGCGCGCCCTGTACTCATCGGCTGTCAATCCGTAGTTTGCTGCTCTTTCTTCAATGAGGTCGTTGGACCACAGACCCGTGTCAAACACGCCATCAGGATGAATGGTGTTTACAACGATCCCATCGTCGGCCCACTCCAGTGCAGCGACCCGCCCAAGTTGAGTCATCGCTGCTTTGGAGGTGCTGTACGCGGCTGCGCCTTTCCCCGGCGCCGACACATTCTTTGATCCGACTAAAAGCACACGACCACCGCTAGGCGCCAAGCGAAGAAATGGGTGAGTGGCCTGAAGCAAATTCGTCACCCCGTTCAAGTTCACGGCCAACGTATCGTCCCAGTCGCCCTGAACCAGATCAGCGATGTGGTCTGACGCACCGAAAACGCCGGCGGCAGCGACCACCATGTCGATGCCGCCAAACCGCTGAACTCCAGCATCGACAGCAGAGCGCAGTGCGTCGGCGTCTGTGACATCTGCGGCCAATTCATAAAATGACGGATCGTTGTCTCCGCCAGCCGGAGGGGTACTGATGTCTATGCCAATGACAGTGGCGCCTTCCTTGAGAAGAGCTTGCGCACAAGCGCGACCAATGCCCGACGAGGAGCCGGTAACTAAAGCAACTTCGCCGGACATTGGGGGCTTTGAACCTGACTTCCCCAACTTTGCTTGCTCAAGTTCCCAATATTCGACTTCAAAAAGATCTGATTCGGGAAGTGCAACGAATCCCCCTAATCCTTCTGCGGCTTCGATGACGTCGATCGTATGCAGGTAAATGTCTGACGCGATTGTGCAATCAGATGGCCGTTTGCCCGCAGTGAGGAGTCCCAACTCTGGGTCGAGGACAACGCGAGGAGCTGGATCTAGTTCCTGAATGCCGGGGAAACGCGCTCGATTGCGCTCAAAATATTTGTGGTAGTCCTCTACAAAGCTTGCGACGTCTCTGCCCACTAATGGGAACTGCTTGGTTCGGATGATGTGATCAGGTGTCGCGGGCCCACGACACGCGACGTCTTTGACATCTGTCCTCGCTGCGAAGGAGGCGGAGCGGACGTTGGCAGTGCGAGCTAAGAGCATGGGGGAACCAGCCGCGGCGGAAAGCTCGTTGCGAAGGATTGCCTGGTCGATGGTTGCTCCTTTTGTCCCCACACTGTTAGCCAACGCGGCAGAAGCTGCGATGTCGACCTCCGCGACAGATTTCAGGTACTCCTCCGCCTCGGTGATTACCTCAATCATCTTTGCGTAAGCCACTTCGGTCGTGTCACCGAAAGTGAACACACCGTGGTTCATGAGCACCATGGCCATTGTTTGGGAATTGGATTGTTGATCGAATTCACGAGCGCAGGCCTTTGCGAGATCGAACCCAGGCATTACGTAAGGCACCACCACAACTTTGTCGCCCCATAATTCGCGAACTCGGTCCTCGCCGTTAGCTGTGTTGGTGAGAGCTAAGGCGGCGTCAGCGTGAGTGTGTTGTACAGCCACGAACGGTAACGAGGCATGCAAGATTGCTTCGACCGATGGATTCGGTGCGGAAGCGTCAAGCAGGTTAAGCCTCAACTGATTCACCATTTCGGTATCAGTCAATGACGGCAGAGTGGCTAAACGCTTTACTGAATCGAGGCGCAAAGGAGCAAAACCTTGCGGTTCGATTGTTGCAAGATCCCAGCCGCTGCCTTTCACGTACAAGACGTCAAGTTCTTCACCATGAACGTCAACTTCTTGAGCTTTGACCGATGTGTTCCCTCCTCCGTGAAGAACGAGAGCAGTTTCAGACCCGAGAAGTCTTGACCCATAGACGCATTCGCCGAGTGCCCCAGGAAATTCTGAAGCGTCTTTTGTGTCCCATCGATTTTCCATTAGGAGGCTCCAGCTCGTAAAAGGGCGTCAGCAATAGATGTCCGAAAGGGCGCTCGCAAGACGCCAACTTCAGTGATGATCGCTGTAATCAGATTCTCAGGTGTGACATCGAACGCGGGATTGGCTGCGTTCACGCCTTCAGGGGTCACTCGTTGTCCTTGGATTTCATGGACTTCGTTTCCGTCGCGTTCTTCTATTTCGATGTGGGTACCGTTGGGCAGAGAGGGGTCAATTGTCGACGTAGGCGCAGCCACGTAGAAGGGGATCCCAGCTTCTCGGGCCGCTAAAGCATGGGCAACTGTCCCGATTTTGTTTGCGGTGTCACCGTTCGCTGCAATGCGGTCAGCTCCGACGATGTATGCATCCACTTCACCTGAGAGCACCGTTGAGGCCATCGCTGCATCCGGTAAAACAGTCACGTCAATGCCTGCGTCATCGAGTTCCCATGCCGTAAGTCGCGCTCCTTGGAGAAGAGGTCGGGTTTCAGATGCCAGAACTCGAAGTGGCTCACCCGCTTCAGCCTTCGCATACATGGGCGCCAGCGCAGTACCTGTCCCCGCCGTCGCTAGACGCCCCGCGTTGCAGTGAGTCCCGATAGTGATCGCTGTCCGCAATAGTTCATGACCCAATCGGCCGATTTCTGTGCAAGCCGCAGCGTCCTCCTCAGCCACTTTGTGTGCTTCGACAAGCAGAGCAGACCGTAAATCGTCAAGGGTCTCAGTTGAGGACACAGCGTTATCTATGACCCGATCTACTGCCCAACGAAGGTTGACGGCGGTGGGGCGGGCATCACCAATAAATGTTCGTAACTCTTCAAGTCGCCCGGTTGCATCTCCAAAAGTCGAAGGTGCCTGTTCGTCTAAGCCCACAATTAATGCCAACGCTCCGAACGCCCCTAGTGCTGGCGCACCACGAATAGCGAGACGATTAATGGCATCAACCGCGGCGGCAGCTGTTCGCACTTCAATAATTTTTACTTTTCCCGGCAAGAGCGTCTGATCAATAATTCGGATGTGGTCGTCAGCCCATTCGATCGGAGGTGTTGGGCTTTTCATGACAACGTTCCGTACAGGCGATCGCCGGCGTCTCCCAGCCCGGGAACTATGTAACCGAGTTCGTTGAGCCCTTCATCAAGCGCTGCTGCCACGATACGAACCAATGGATGGTGTGTGGCGACATGTTCGGCACCTTCGGGCGACGCGACGACACACATCAAGGTGATGCTTTCCGGATTTTGTGCTGCTACCCGGTTGAGTGCTGCCACAGCGCTGTGTCCTGTGGCCAACATAGGGTCCAGCACTAGAACATGACGCCCTGCCAGGGCGGGGAGTTTCACGAGGTATTCGTTGGCCTCAAGGGTTTCGTGGTCTCGGACAAGACCAATGAACCCCACATCTGCATCCGACAGAATCCGCAACACTCCGTCAAGTAAACCGTTCCCCGCGCGAAGTACCGAGACCACCACTGGTGTGCCTCCCTCTAATTCTCGTCCAGCTGTCTCAGCCAAAGGGGTTTCGATAGTTATCGGAGTTGTTGGTAATTCGGTCGTAGCGGGACCAACCATTAGCTGGCCAACCTGCCCAAGAAGCCGCCGGAACTCTTCGACTCCGGTCGCAGTTGATCTAAGGCGATCAGTCCACGCTGATAGAACGGGGTGATCAACGACAGTAAACACGGTCACACAGTAGAAGCAGGCGCGACCTTATGCCGCATGACTGACATGCTGGAGCAACCAAGGAGGTACGAGTGATCGTTGTAGGCGACGAAGTACGGGCAGCGCTATCTGCGAAAACAGCGGTGGTCGGGCTGGAATCAACAATCTTCTCGACCTTGGGGTTACCGTCCCCGGCAAATTTGGAAGCGTTGACTAGATGCAACGCTGCAGTTCGTAACGCGGGTGCCGTTCCAGCACTCACAGCCGTTATCGATGGTGTGATCTGGGCCGGAGTTCCCGAAGAAATGGAGGAACGTGTCTTGGGCGCTACGGTCAAGGTGGCTGCACGAGGTCTAGCCGCCGCAAGTGCTCAGCGGCTACCGGTTGGCGCGACCACGGTTTCGGCGAGTCTCGCCATCGTTGACCAAGTCGGCATCCAGGTGTTCGCGACAGGCGGCATTGGTGGAGTCCATCGGGGCAGCGAAATTACCGGGGACATTTCCTCTGACTTAGATGCCATCGCTCGATACGGAGTAACAACCGTTAGCGCTGGCGCTAAAGCATTTTTAGATTTACCGCGCACTTTGGAGTACCTAGAAACCTCTTCAGTTCCAGTGGTTGGATGGCGGACCAATGACTTTCCGGCCTTCTACACACAAAACTCTGGGCTAGAAGTTCCATATCGCGTCGACGACGCGGCATCAGCTGCTCGCATTCACGTCGCACGACGTGAACTAGGACAAGGAGGCGTACTCCTCGCTGTGCCGATCCCGAGTAACGCGGAGCTAGACGAGCAACGAATCGCAAACGCCATTGAAAAAGGCCTCGATCTGGTCAAGAGCCGGGGACTTTCGGGACCTCAGATAACCCCCGTGGTGCTCGCTGAGGTAGAGAAAGTAACTGGTGGTGACAGTGTCGAGGCGAACCTCGCGTTGGCGGAACACAACGCCGACATCGCGGCACAGGTTGCATTAGAGATAGCGAAATTGTGAGCGGCCTGGAATTTTTGGTAGTAGCGCTCGCAGTAATACTTGGATCGTTAGTAAAAGGGGTAACTGGTCTTGGTCTACCGCTCACAGCGGTGCCGGTGATCGCTTTTTTTGTTGGGGTTGAAGACGCGGTGGTGATAATGGCGGCACCAACTGCGGTAAGTAACGCGATGTTGGTTCGAGAACATCGACACGAACTCCGGTTTGCGGAACATTTGCCTCTGTTCGCTGGGCTTGGCGCAGTGGGTGCTGTCCTCGGAGCGTGGGCGCTTCCTCGCATCAACGAGCGGGCACTTCTTTTGGTGCTAGCACTGATCTTGGCAGCCTTCCTCGCATGGAGATTTTCTTCTGCTGCGCCAAGGTGGTCCCCAAGGGTGCAGCGATGGGGGAGAGCGCCCGTTGCGTTGACTTGTGGTGTGGCTCAAGGAGCAACGGGAATTTCGGGCCCTCTTGTTGCTGCGTGGTTCCAGGGCCTTGGTGTGTCTCGCGAACGGTTCGTAGTTTCCAACACTTCCATTTTTTTGTTCACAGGTTTAACTCAGTTAGTGACGTTGTCGTTCACCGGTCAGTGGTCCAGCCAACGGCTATGGGGTGCAGCGTTAGCGGCATCACTAGTCACAATGGCCTTGCCCTTTGGGATACGGATTGGGCGTCGACTGAACTCGGAACGATTCGAAACCGCGGTGAACATAGTAATTTCGGTATGCACGGTCAGCCTTCTCGTTCGAGTCTTCTAAGTCGGCGATAGCGTCGCTAAGGTGAATCGCCTCGTCGCTCTTTGTCTGCCCGGAGGGCCCTCTTTCGTTGATGTTGTTCAACGCGTATGGGACGAAGGCGATGCTGTGTTTCCGGTGGATCAACGGCTCCCCAAACGATCGCAATCGGACTTGATTGAACATATGGGCGTATCGGCGATCGTTGATTCTTCGGGCGTTACTTCTGTAACAGGGAGACCTGTTGATGCAGGAGACGCGTTGGTTGTCGCAACCAGTGGAAGTACAGGTTCGCCTAAGGGTGTCGTACTCACCCACGAGGCCTTGGCCGCTAACGCCCACGCGACAAATTCCTATCTTGGCGCTGACGCCAATGTCGACAAGTGGTTGGCTTGTCTGCCGCCGAGCCATGTAGGAGGGTTTTCGGTCATAGTTCGAGCTCTCCATTCGGAGATAGCTCTTGAAGTGCACAACGGATTTGACGCTGATCGAGTAATCGAAGCCGCCCGCAACGGGGCGACCCTCGTCTCGCTCGTACCCACAGCAATGAGTCGCATTGATACGGCTCTCTTCAGAAAGGTCTTGGTTGGTGGTTCGGCTGTGCCGTCGAGCCGTCCCTCGAATGTGGTTGCGACCTATGGAATGACAGAAACTGGCAGTGGGGTCGTCTATGACGGTCGTCCGCTTGACGAAGTTGAGCTTCGAATACAACAAGGCGAAATACAACTTCGATGCCCCATGCTCCTCAGGTGTTACAGAGATGGCACCGATCCGAGAACTAACGATGGCTGGTTCCCCACAGGTGACGCAGGCAGCGTGGACAGTGATGGTTTGCTCACTGTTTACGGACGAAAAGGCGACATGATTATCACAGGTGGCGAGAATGTTTGGCCTGTCGCGGTTGAACGAGTACTTGAAAATGCGCCGGGGGTGGCGGAGTGCGCCATCGTTGGACGCCCCGACGCGGAGTGGGGCCAAGTTGTCACAGCGGTAGTCGTACCTTCGGCGGAACCTCCAACTATGGAAGCGATCCGCGAACATGTGAAAATTTCGCTCCCTGGATACTGTGCCCCTCGCCGTCTCGAGCTGAGGGATCGGCTCCCTCGAACCGCATTAGGGAAGTTACAACGGCACCTTTTGTGAAATCGAAATGTCGTTCAATCTTTGCTACTGGCGAAAGATACGCCCGTTGACTGGTCGTACATCCTCAGGTAGTTCATCTACGAAGAGCGCCGCTGTGCCCAGTCCATGAATCTCGTGCGGAGCGAGGTCAAGTGCCAGATCTCGCGCCGCTCTGAGTGCAATCGGTCCATCAAGAAATGATGAAATTAAAACCCGAATGTTGTGTTCGGCAGCTCGAGAAGCGAGTTCGCGAGTGAAGCTGGGGCCTCCCAAAACGGAGGGTTTCAAAACGAACGTGTGAGCTGCTTCGAGTTCCAAAATATGGTCTATTTGAAGTGAGCCACTGAGGTGTTCATCAGCCCCGATCTCGATGCCGGTTTGTGTGCTTATTGCGCGCCAGTTAGACGGGTCCTGGGTAGGTTCTTCGACGAGGTCGATTTCCTCGTCGGCAACTGCACTCAGCACCTGGGATGCTTCGTTGGGCGACCAACCACCATTGGCGTCGAGCCGAAGAAGGACCTTTTCGTTGGTCAGGTTCGCGGCGACGCGGATTCTCTCGATGTCGACGCCGGTGGCGGCTGCGGCGACCTTGAGTTTCACTGCGGGATAACCGGCATCGATGGCTTGAATAACATGGGCTTCAACGTCGGAAGTTTCAGATGCCCCCACTAGTGCTTGCACCGCGATCGATGCGGGAGGCAAAGAATCTCCGCGTTTCGCGAACGTCAAATACTCCAAAGCAGTTGCTGCCCCACTTAATGCTGAGGGGGACGTAGGCAACTGTTCAGGATTCTGAGCCCAGTTATTGAGGGCAGTCTCAGCTTCCTGGAAAGATTCAAGACCGAATCCTGGCAGGGGAGAGGCCTCTCCGTAACCGCAGAAATTTCCCTCTTGAACAGATATTTCAATGACATGCCGTTCAGTTGTGCTGCCATGCGCTGTCACGAGAGGGCTACGAAGGTGGAGCACCCGTTTTTTCAGCGTTATGTGCATCCGAAATGCTCCAAGATTTCCGTAGCGGTCGCGTCGGTTTGTTCAAGATGGGTTGCATGACCTGATTCGCTAATAACGCGATGAACTCCGCGCGGTAATTTCATCACCATTTCTTCCGCGATTTCCCGGAATTTCTGGTCATGTTCTCCCGAAACGAGGAGTGTCGGCACCTCGAGATCTTTGAGCTTTTCGTGCAGGGGCGGCATTGCTCCCGTGCCACTCGCTCGAAGACTGTTCGCTAGGCCTAAAGGGTGACTAGAACGACGTTGCCGAAGAGACTCGGCCCACTGCTGGGGAGTTAATTGGCTCTGAAGGCTGGTCCACATCGGCGAACCCACCCAACTATCAACGAAGCTCCTGATTCCTTTTTGAGAAATTGAATCAGCTAGGACGCGATCACTTTTCAGGCGCTGGAGCCGTTCGTCAGCATCAGCAATTCCGGGACTTGTGCCGATAAGAGCAAGGGAACTAACCATCTCAGGGTGGTTTATTGCGAGTGTGAGTCCTACGCGACCACCGAGCGAGTAGCCAACAACGTGAGCGGGAGAGGTATCAAGTTGTGTCAGTAGCGCAGTGAGTTGTCGCGAGATGTTGGTCAGTGAATACGGGTCTAAAGATGATGGTGATTCGCTTTGGCCATGCCCGATTAAGTCCGGCATGATTCTGTGGCCAGTTAGTCGTTCCGCTAACGGCTCCATTGCTGCAGCTGATCCTGTGAAGCCATGCAGGATCAAAAGCGGATCCCCGCTACCGAAGATGCTGACTTCTAAGCGAACCCCATCACAAGTGAGGTTCATATCGAAGTAACTGATTGCTGAATGGCTTCAGTAATTCGCCGGTGCTGCTCCAGATCAAGGTCAGCATCGATGGGGATGGTGATCACTCGCAGTCCGTCGTGCTGCTCCAAGTGAGCGGCCAAAGTTTGCAGATCAGTTATTTGTTTGTGTTCGATCCCTAAAGCTTCGACGACTTCGGTGATGTTCAGAGTTTGTGGTGTCGTAAAGAGTTGCTGGAACAGGCTGGCGTCAACGACTTGAGAGATTGGTAGGTAGTCGAAGATGCCCCCACCTTGGTTCTCGACCACGATGATGGTCAGCGTCAGGTCATCGTTGATCGCGGCGACCAGACCACCGAGGTCGTGCTGAAAAGCTAAGTCACCGATCAGCAGTGTTGTTGGGCGGCCCGAAGCTGCGGCCCCAGCAGCACTGGAGATCATTCCATCGATTCCGCTTGCGCCACGATTCCCGTGTGCCACAAGAGGATGAGATCGACATTCCAAAAAGCTGTCTACATCGCGAACCGGCATTGAATTAGATACGTAAAGCAGGTGATCTTTTGGCAACCGCCGCCCTAATTCTCGAGCGACAGCGGGCTGTAACAGTGTTTCGTTATCAAGAATCAGATCGATAACCGCCGCCGCATTTGCATCAGCCTCGAGCCATTGTTGCCGCCAATTGGGGTCAGACGTTTGAGGACTAATGAGCTCGGAGATTGATTGAAGTCCTTCGGGCCCAGCAGAAATCATCTCGGTAACCGTGAAACTGGGGTCGGTCCAACTGTGCGACGGATCAAACATGGTCATTGGGGGCCGATGCCGCTCCAGCCACAAACGCAGGGGTTTGCAAGTTGGAGCGCCTCCCAACCGAACCACTATTTGTGGCACGGTGTCGTCGGCCCATGTAGATCGAAGCAGATGGTCATGATGGTTGATCACCGCAACGTCGTCTGCCAGGACTCGCAATTGGGAAAGTGGCTCCGCGAGAAGTGGGTACCCGGTCTTTCTGCAAAAATCTTGGACCGCATTCCGCCATCTGGTTCCAGTGTGCATTGGCCCTGCAACAACAATTCCTCGGGGTTTGTTCTCGAAACCGGTCGCTAAACGCTTTGCAACATGGAAATCCAGACTTAGCTTGGGTGGTTCGAGAGATAGTGGTTCCATGGGTGGAAGTGCGTCGGTCCCACCTTGGGGTTCGAGCGGTTCTCGAAACGGCCAGTCAAGATGTACTGGTCCGGGGCGTAGCCCCATCGAGGTTTGAACAGCGCGTGCCGCGGCTCGTTGGAACCAAATTGTTGACGACTGGTCTGCGATCGGTAATTCGGTGAACCATCGAACGCTGCTGCCATAGATGTTGGTTTGGTCAATGGTTTGACCAGCCCCCCATCCCCGTAACTCCGGGGGGCGATTGGCGGTTAAGACAATCATTGGGGTCTCTGACCAGTGAGCCTCAGTAATTGCCGGAAGGTAATTTGCGGCGGCGGTTCCTGAAGTGCATAGAAGCGCTACCGGTTTGTTGGACGACTTGGCAAGCCCTAACGCGAAGAACGCAGCGGAACGTTCATCAAGTCGAATCCAGGTTCGCAGTCCGGGAGTGTTGGCCAATGTGAGCGCCAATGGCGTTGATCTGGAACCGGGAGAGATAACGGAGTGTTCAACACCCTGGGCTACGAGTTCTGAAGCGAAAGCTACGCAGGCCTCATACACCGGGTCGGTAGTCATTGGATTACGGGGTTAAGTCGAGAGCGCCTAAAAGAGCTTCGAACTTCGTAGCGGTCTCAGCGAGTTCATGTTCGGGCTCGGCACCTTCAACGATCCCACCTCCAGCGAAGAGGGTGAGAGATTGGTTGTCGAGTAGGGCTGATCTGAGCGCAACTCGGAACTCGCCATGACCTTCGAGCGTCATCCAACCAACCGGAGCCGCGTACCAGCCGCGATCCATGGATTCGTTCTGATCAATCCAATCTTGAGCGCGTTGCCTTGGTAAACCAGCTACAGCTGGCGTCGGGTGCAACGCTGCTACCAGATCGAGAATGTGGGTGCCGTGCGGGACTGTGCCTCCGATTGGCGTGTGTAGATGCTGAATGCGACGCAGCTTCATGACTCCTGTGGGGCTTGGGGGATCTAACGCGACTCCAGCAGCGGTGAGTGCTTCAGTGATATCGCTCACGACGATGTCGTGTTCATTGCGTTCCTTAGGGCTAGATAGCAATTCGGCCCGCAATCGCGCATCAGCACCTGGGTGTTCGTGGCGAGGTCGCGAGCCTGCTAAAGCGGCGGTTTCGATTCTGTTGTGATGAGAATTGACGAGTTGTTCGGGACTACTACCAAGAAATATTTGCGTTCCGTGCGCCAGAGCGAAGGTCGCACACGAAGGATGTCTGCGCTTCAGCCGTTCTAAAACGGCTGCAGGATTGAGTTGGGCCGGAACGCATAGCGAACGAGCCGTCACTACTTTGGCCATTTCGTGATCGTTAATTTGTGAAAGTGCGCGCGAAACAAGGTCTAGGTAACGAGCGTCTTTCCGATGATCAACACTTTTCACCCATCCAAGTTTGTTATCGAAACTAGAAGTCAAAGATGGTAGGTCTGCGCCTTCGACATGGGTGAGCCAAGTGGAGCCTTTAGAGCGCACCACGAACACTTCAGGTAGCACCAATTCGCCTCCACCGAAGACAGCCCAATCCGGGTGACGTTCGATTTCGCGATCGCTGAACGCAAAGCCCCCTACGAGGACTCCTGAGGAAAATTCTGGACCCGGCTCACCAACTATTCGGATATTTAGTGTGCCCAAAGCTTCGCGAACGGACGCAAATCGTCCCCGGCGTTCTTCGGCCCGAAACGTTCGCGCTACGCCAAGAGCGGCGAATTCAAAATCTTCATCAGGAACGGCCCAATAAGCTTTTTGAAAGTGTTCTGAGGCAGCCCAAAGCGCCAAGGGATCAACAGATTCACTTAGGCGCCTTTGCACCAGGGTCAACGTCTCGGTTGCGGCCAAGGTACTCATGGCTGAAGATCGTCCGCTAAAAGGTAACGGCCTACTTGTTCGATCAAGGTCTGTCGAAAATGTTGAGCCACCAATTCAGTTACGACTGGGATGATGTTTTCAACAGTCGTCGCCTGCGATGAGTCGTCTTCACCGGAAAGTTGATCGGCGAACAACGCGACTGCATCTTTGGCGACGCTCTCGACATGATCGGCGTGACGCACGGCAAGTTGTATGAGCTGATCAAAAGGTACGCCAGCATCAAGTAGTCCGGCGCCTGCTTTGAGCATCGAGAGTGTCTCCATCCCGAACGTATCGCCACCCGTTCGAGTCGGCCGAATTAGGCCTGCATCAACCGCAAGGCGCACGATTTCCACGTTGACACCCGAGGTCTCTACCAATTCAGTAAGAGTGAGCGATTCAGTGACGCTATTGAGCGAATTTAAAAGTGGGTGCGCGGCGGATTCAGTTAGGCGTTGGATTTGAGCCAAGCTGAATCCGTCTTGGGAGAGTTCGCGAATCTCCGCAAGCCGAGATGCGTGAGACTCGTCATATACCGCCACTCGCCCTTGTCGAGCGGGCGGATGCAACACGCCAATTTTTTGGTAATAGCGAATTGTGTCAACGCTGAGATCGGCGTCTCCAGCTAATTGCTCAACCCGCATACCTCCAGTCTAGGAGTAACTACTCCCAGAGTCACTACTCTTAAAATCCGATGGAGGGACGCCGCCTAATTGATCTGCTTCTCCATTCCTTCCCAATACGGGGCGCGAAGCTTAAACTTTTGGAGCTTTCCAGTAGCGGTCCGGGCTAACTCTTCTCTGATCTCCACTGAAGTCGGGCACTTATAGTGAGCCATCTTCTCCCGGCAGTAATCGATGAGTTCTTGTTCGGTGACGGAATGGCCTTCGCCCAACACCACCAGCGCCGTTACCGTTTCTCCCCACTTTTCATGCGGTACCCCAATAACAGCTACTTCAGCTATTGCGGGATGGCTGAAGATCGCATCTTCGACTTCGATAGACGAGACATTCTCGCCACCAGAAATGATTACGTCTTTTTTTCGATCCGAAATTGTGACGTGATGTTCATCATCCATAATTCCGCCGTCGCCTGTGTGGAACCAGCCGTCGACGATGGCCTCGGCAGTTGCTTGGGGTTGTCCCCAATACCCCTCGAGCACCACGTTTGAACGGGCCAATATTTCGCCTTGCTTGTCGACGTCGATCTTTACTCCGATTGCTGGTGCACCCGCACGGCTCAGCTTTCTGGCTTTCTCTTCGGCGTCGAGGTCATCCCACTCCGAACGGCACCGGTTCATTGTCAAAAGAGGCGATGTTTCGGTGAGACCGTAAATCTGAATAAATTCCCATCCCAACTCCTCTTCCATTCGGGCGATCGTTTGGGTAGGAGGAGGCGCACCAGCGACGACCATTCTCACTCGCCCATTGCCGGGAATTTCGCCCTCCCAGTCTTGAGCAGCGTCTAACACTGCCGCGACTACTGCCGGGGCACCGCAGAGATAGGTGATGTTGTGTTCCTCGACGCGACGAAGAATTTCGTCACCTCGCACCTCTCGCAGCACCACATGTTTGCCTCCCATTCCCGTAATGGCGTAGGGCATACCCCAACCATTGCAATGGAACATTGGAAGGGTGTGAAGATAATTATCCCTATCACTCACCCCAGCGTGCCAACCAAAGGTCGTTGCGTTCACCCACAACGCCCTGTGAGTTTGCTGCACACCTTTTGGTCGGGCGGTCGTCCCCGAGGTGTAGTTAATTGTCGCTGTTGCGTCCTCGTCGGGGGTCCAGACCTGAGGCTCACCCCCAGCCAGATACATCTGATCATCGCTGTCTGTGCCCATCACGACAAAGTGGTCAACATCGATGTCTTTACAGGTGTCCTCAAGGGAAGGATCGACGAGAAGCATTGACGCTCCACAGTGCTCAACGATGTAGGAAATCTCGTCGTGGCTTAGCCGGAAGTTAATTGGCACAAATATTCGGCCGTACCCCGAAACCCCCCAAAATGACGTCATCAGGCGTCCGCTATTCTGCGACACCATGGCCACGCGCTCGCCAACTCCGATGCCTAAGTCATCAAGCTTCGCGGCCTGTTCGCGTACTTTGACCCCAAATTCTCCCCAGGTGAGTTCGCCCAATCCGCCACCAGGCGTGTCAGGTTCATCTACAAGAGCGATGCGGTCGGCGTAGACGTTCTCGGCTCGGTATAAGAAATCGGAAATCGTGAAAGGCACCTTCATGATGTGTTCCCTCGGTCTAGTGCTCGATGTCGAGATCAACAGTAGACCGGTAACGTCCTACGAAGTCCAATGAGATGACTCAAATGCCTATTGAAGTGCACTTAATTGATGGAACCTATGAGTTATTCAGGCACTTTTACGCGCTGCCGTCTCGCCGAACTGACAGCGGGCAGGAGGTGGCTGCCGTCCGCGGCGTTCTTGGCAGCATCCTCGGTCTGTTGGAGGCGGGCGCTACGCACCTGGCGGTAGCAACCGACCACACCATCTCGTCCTTTCGGAATGACCTTTGGGCGGCTTATAAAGACGGCTCCGAAGTTGATTCAGAGATTGCGCAACAATTCGAACCCCTAGAAAAGGGCCTTCAAGCACTCGGAATTGAAGTTTGGCCAATGGTTGAATTCGAAGCGGATGATGCTCTCGCGGCTGGCGCCGCCATGGCCAGTCGAGACGACAGAGTAGGGAAGGTGCTGATTTGCACTCCCGATAAAGACCTAGCCCAATGTGTCGGGGCCAAAATTTTTCAATGGGATCGACGCAAGGATCTGATTTTCGACGAAGACGCTGTGATCCAAAAGTACGGGGTAACTCCGGACTCCATTCCCGATTATTTAGCTCTGGTGGGTGACACGGCTGACGGGTTCCCGGGACTCAGCGGATGGGGCGCCAAATCTTCGGCGACCGTCCTGCACCATTACGGTTCAATTGAGATGATCCCAGACGACGTAGCGCTCTGGGAGGTAACCGTTCGGGGTAGCGAAAAGTTGGCCTCGACGTTGGCGGACCAACGCGATCTAGCGTTACTTTTCAAACAGATCGCTACGGTTCGCACCGACGCTCCGGTGGCGAACAGTGTTGATCAACTCGCGTGGGTGGGTCCGACTGCGGCGTTCGAAGAATTCTGTACTGCTAACCGTATGGAGTCGCTACTGCAACGAACGTGGAAGCTGATAGCCGAGCCGCTCTAGGATGGAGCAATGGAACTGGGACCAGTGCACCACGTATCAATTAATTGTTCTGATGTTGAAGGCACAGCGCCCTTCTATACCGAAGTGCTGGGTCTGACAACTCTCGACCGCCCAGATTTTCCCTTTAATGGCCGATGGCTTCAAACCCCCGGAGGCGGCGAGGTTCATCTCATCGAAGTGGAGGGATGGGAACCCCCCAAAGGCCAGCACTGGGCCTTTCGAGTAGAGGACATTGATGCAACCGTTGCGGAACTACGAGAAAACGGTGTCGAGGTGAAAGACCCGCGAGATCTCCCGGGCACTACCGCGCGACAAACCTTCTTTTTCGACCCATCAGGCAACATGATCGAACTTAATCAGCCTGCATGACCCACTGAGTTCGACGGCGTAAGAAATTATCTCAGCGGCTGTATCTGCTTGAACAAAGGGCCGTAGTTGGGTGGCGGTCTTATTGAGTGCTCCACCCCGCGCGAAAAAGTCCCTCGAGTTCAGCTGCTCGCACTGCGTCTCCGGGTTCATCAAGGCGGGCGAGCGTCACTTCGACGACGTTCGCCGAACATCTGAAGTCAGAAGGGTAGGGCCCTACAGGCGAGCCTGTGTCGGTACCGACGTCGAAGGTTTCGCCGCTCATCGAGAAAATGACCGGAACCGTGCGCTCAAGACGCGCGTGCGCGACGGCGTGTTCATCCACTACCAAGACAAGCTCCCCGCCTTGACCGAAACCGCCTTCGTAGTCGAACAACGCCTCAACTATGTGGGTTCCGGGGTCCAGGGTAGGACCTATCAGCGTGGTTATATCGTGACCGTAACAGTTGTAGGTGAAGCGCAGACTTCCCTCATTTAGCCACATTGACCACCCGGACATGTTGCCGCCCTGGCAAGCAACAACACCTTCATCGTTGCCGGTGGTGATGACCTCGGCGGAGATTTTCCAAGAGCAGTTCTTTAGCCGAACCACGGCGCTTTCTGGCAATCTCACGTGGGCTGTCGTGTAGGTCATTTTGGTGAGCCCATCAAGCATGTGAGGTACTGCAAGTTCTCTACCCCGCGGAGATCCGGCATCGCGTAACGGATACACACCAAATTTGCGTGCTTCGATATCGAACATCTTCACGAGTTCCGCTAGGAGCTCTGGATGCTGATCCGCGAGGTCGACTGACTGCGAGAAGTCGTTCTCTACGTCGTACAACTCCCACAGCTCTTGAGGTCCGTCGAACTCGAACCCCTCCATCCTGATCCACGGCACACGACCGTGGAAGCACGATGCGATCCATCCCTCGTTGTAAATCGCTCGGTTGCCGAGGATCTCGAAGTACTGAGTGGTGCGGCGACTCGATCCATCTGTCACGAAGGAGTAGCCCATGGGCACCCCGTGCAACGGGATTTGCTTGATGCCATTCACTGTCTCGGGAACAGAAATACCCGTGGCCTCGAGAATTGTTGGAGCGATATCGACCACGTGGTGAAACTGAGATCGCAGTCCACCTTCATCGGTGATCGTGCCCGGCCATTCGATGGCGAGTCCGTTTCGTGTCCCACCAAAGTGCGAAGCGACCTGTTTCATCCATTGGAACGGAGAATCCAAAGCCCACGCCCAACCCACGTTGAAATGATTCTCACACTTAGCGGTACCGAAATCATCGATGTGTTCAAGAAGCCATTCGGGGTCTTCATGCACTCCGTTCTGAAACGAGGGGGCGCTCCAGGCTCCATGGATGGTGCCCTCAGCGGAAGCACCGTTATCGCCGGACAGATAAATGACAAGGGTTTCACGTCCCTCACTTCTTGCCGCGTCGATCACACGCCCAATGTGATGGTCGGTGTGGGCGAGGAAACCGGCGAAACATTCCATTAATCGAGATGCCACTGGTCGGTAACGCTCTGGGTACTCTTCCCACGAGGGGATCTCTTCAGGTCTTGGCGTGAGGGTTGTGTCTGCAGGGATTACCCCAAGGCGGAGTTGCTCCCCATAGATCTCATTACGGAGGTCGTCCCATCCGTTGTCGAATTTTCCCCGGAATTGTTCGATCCATTCGCGAGGAGCGTGATGCGGGGCGTGCACTGCCGGAGTGGAGAAGTAGCAGAACCACGGCCGATTGGGTGCGGATACTCGGTGGCGTTCGATCCAAGCGACCGCTTGATCCGCTAGGTCCTCCGTCAAGTGGTAATCCGATGTTCCGACATGGGGTGAGATCGGTGTGGTTTGGTCGTAGACGGCAGGTTCCCATTGCGATGCTTCGGCACCGATGATGCCGTAGAAGCGGTCGAACCCCATTCCGGTGGGCCAACGGTCGAAGGGACCGGCGGGGCCCTGTTCCCATGATGGTGTCAAATGCCACTTGCCGAAGCACGAGGTCGCATAGCCCGACATCTGGAGTATCTGCGCCACAGTTGCGGCTTCAACTGGTATGGCCGAGTCGTAGCCAGGGAACGAGTTGGCAATCTCCGTGATACCGCCCATATGCACGGTGTGGTGCTGACGTCCAGTAAGTAAGGCAGCTCTCGTTGGTGAACATAAGGCAGTGGTGTGAAACTGGTTGTACAGCAATCCACGGTCGGCAACCCCTTGAAACGAGGGCGCCTCAACTGGCCCACCAAAAGAAGAAAACGAACCGAATCCGACATCGTCCAACATGACGAGCAACACATTCGGGCCATCCGAAGAGCCCTCATGCTGACCTAGCCGGCGGGCCTTAGAATCACCAAGCAATCTTGCAATATCGCCAGTAAACGGCTCTGACGGCTTTGGCAAACCGTCAGTCATCCGAACCCCGGGTGGTCGATCGACCCAAGGGCCTGCAGTACCTGCGTCGCGTCACCCTGAACCGATAAATCCCCCAAATCCACAGCGTTACGAACGTTGCTCGAACCAGTGAGAATTTGGTTCCAGACCTCTCGGGGCCCTGTAAGCGATGCCTCAGAATCGTGACCGTCGGTCGGGCAAGCGATGTGGTTACGGAAGTGAAGACCGGTGCGTTCACCATCAAGTACCACCGCGAGGTGTAGATCGATTCCGAAAAGGCGGTCAGGATCAACGAGAACCCGGAGGACAGATACGGCTGCCTCGAGAGACCACCGCTCTACCTGACGTCGACTAAACCGATGGGTTTTTAGCCTCGACACGTCAATGCTGCCATCAAGATCAAGAGCCCGTGTCAGGCACCAGTTGCGAATATTGGCCGAGGTCGTGCGTCGAGCGGCGGTCCGAAGCGCGTCTGCGAGCAGCTGCTGGTCCTGTTCAGTAGCACCGGGACGGTGTACAAGTCGACCAGCTAGTGCGAGAGCCCAGCGGAGATCGTCGTCGGCGCCAGCGAGCGCATCGGCGCAGAGGATCCTCACCTGCTCGGGTCCTCCCATTGCCGATACCATCCGTTCCGCTTCATCGGCTGTATCAAGTGGAAGCAGACCCACCGGATCGCCATCGAAAAATCCGAACAGGCCGCTCCGAATCTGCCGGACGTGATGTTCGGCTACGCCGTAGTGCTGTTGTGTTAACCAGTCTTCGTCGTACATTTCTGGTAGCTGAATCCGGTGCGCGAGTTCTGGACCCGTCGCCCCGCGGTTAGTCCAGCGAACAGTTTGATCCCAAAGAAACTGGATTGAGTCACGATAGGCAGTCACCCGTTGCGCCACTTGCTGGCTCCCCGACAAGGGGGGACCGTGAGTTGCGACAAGGTGCTCAGCTTTTAAGGACCGCAAGTGGTCGAGACCGTTGAGTAGCACCCGAGGATCACGGTACTCCTCTCCCCGGATGGCAAATATGTTGAAAAGCGCGGGCCACACCAGGTTGTGAACGGCCACGTTGAGATGAGGAAACCAAAGGGTGACTGAGTCATCAGCATCGGAAGGCGCTGGGGTCACTAACATCTCGAGCCCTGCCACGGTTACCGTGACTGGATCCGCGAATGTATGGTCAGCCGGCAGGTAACCCGGTGTTGAGGGCGCGTGATGTGCCATGCGGTAAGCGAGCCCCAAGCCGACGTTGACGAGTCCGTCAGGTCCCTCACCAGGCAATTGAATACCGAACTGCTCCACGAGCCCACGGCTGTAGGCAGGTGCGATCTCCGTCGCCGACCGCTCGAGGTTCTGTGCGATGCGCTCATGTCCCCAAACTGCAGTGATTGGCTCTTGCTCTGTCAGCGCGACGGTGCCATTCACGTAATGAAAATGTGTATAGACCACCGCAACCACTGGTTCTGTCGACACCTGCCGCAGGTGCTCTAACGCACTTCGCATCTCCTCAACAGATTCACCAGTATCGATCGCGATGATGCCTTCAGGACCGCGGACGAACGTTTGGTTGGACAGGCCATTGCCCACTAAGCACCAAACGCCGTCACATACCTCGTACATGCTCGGAACGAGACGATCCGTGTGCTCGTGGAGTGACCGGTCGGCAAGCCGTCCTTGCGCATCGGCCACGACACGAGAGTCGTCATCGGCAAGCGTCCGCCAGTCGCCCATAGTCGGATCCTACGTCGGGTAGCGGGCTGTCGCGCTCGCCTGCGGCTGTGATTTGGGCCTGTTTTCGAGTTGCTTGGCGTCTCGGAGCGTGAACATAAAAATTTCTTGTGAATGGGAAGGTGTGCCAAGGAGACGGGCCGAGCACCTCACGGACGCTACGCTCAATTGCCGTGTCAAACCCCAGCATGTCTGAACGTTTGAATGACCTCGAACAACGTCGCCAAGCGGCCCTGAGCGCGGGTACCGAACGCGCCGTAGCTCGACAGCACGAAAAAGGAAAGATGCTTGCTCGCGAGCGCATCGAATACCTGCTCGACCAAGGCTCGTTTCACGAACTTGACATGCTCGCTCGTCACCGGGCTCACGATGTGGGGTTAGATGAGCGCCCTTACACGGACGGCATCATCACTGGGTGGGGAACCATCGATGGGCGAAAAGTTTTCGTCGCTAGCCAAGATTTCACGGTGTTTGGTGGTGCTCTTGGTGAGGTCTTCGCCGAAAAGATGCACAAGATAATGGATTTGGCAGAGTCCGTTGGTGCTCCGATGATCGGATTGAACGACGGTGCTGGCGCTCGGATTCAAGAAGGTGTTGTTTCGTTGGCGGGCTACGGAGGTATCTTCCGGCGAAATGTTCAAGCATCAGGGGTGATTCCCCAAATCAGTGTGATCCTGGGTCCCTGCGCCGGTGGAGCGGTCTACTCGCCAGCGATGACTGACTTTATTTTCATGGTCCGAGACACCAGTCACATGTTCATCACAGGCCCAGATGTGGTGAAGACGGTTACCGGGGAAGAGGTCACTTTAGAAGAACTAGGCGGGGCTGGTTCTCACAGCACAAAATCAGGTGTTGCGTCTTTCGTCGGCGAAGATGAGCAAAGTGTTCTTGATGACGTGAAATACCTGCTCTCTTTTCTGCCTTCAAATAACGTTGACAACCCGCCCCTATTGCCGAGCAGCGACGACACCGAACGCGATTGCTCAGCGCTAAGGGACTTGCTGCCAGACAGTTCCAACGTTCCTTATGACATGAAAAACGTGATTGGGGAAGTTGTTGATGACGGCGAATTTCTTGAGTATCACGCCGGGTGGGCCGGATCCATTGTTTGCGGTTTTGGGCGTATAGACGGTCGCTCCGTGGGCATAGTTGGCAATCAGCCCATGGTGATGGCTGGGGTGCTTGATATCGAGTCGTCAGAGAAAGCGGCGCGCTTCGTGCGATTTTGCGACGCTTTTAATTTGCCCCTGTTGACCTTCGTTGACGTCCCAGGTTTCCTACCTGGTGTGGATCAAGAGCACGGCGGCATTATTCGTCACGGAGCGAAACTTCTTTATGCATATTGTGAGGCCACAGTTCCCCGCGTGCAGGTGATTACCCGCAAAGCTTACGGCGGGGCCTATGTGGTGATGGATTCGAAGTCCGTGGGATGCGATGTTTCTTTCGCTTGGCCTACAGCGGAACTGGCTGTCATGGGCCCTCAAGGAGCGGTTGAAATTCTGAACCGACGAGAGTTACAGCAAGCCGCTGACCCAGATGCACGTAAGGCTGAACTTGTTGATGAATACACCGAAAAGTATGCGAACCCATACGTCGCAGCTGAACGTGGAATCGTGGACGCGGTAATTGACCCAGGTGAGACACGCCAAAAGGTCGTGGCTGCATTTCGGATGATTGAGAGTAAACGCGAAGAACTACCCAAACGCAAACACGGGAACGTTCCGCTGTGAGCATCCCAATGTTGGGAACGATTCGGCCTTCTCCGAGCGATGAAGAGGCGGCGGCAATCGCCTCAGCGATCGAACTCCTTTGGCCCCGTCCGACCGCAGTGAACGCTGAAACCTCTCGCTCTAATTGGAGATTCAGTGGACGTTGGTGGAACGAACCGGCAAAGTGGCCCCGCCGAACGTACTAACTCCGTAAACGCCCATCATGCCGTCTATGCAGATGAGTGCTTTCTACGTCGATATCCAAGACCCGTGGAAACCGAAAGGTACGCGCTGGGGGAGCAAGATTTCAGCCAGGGGTTCCGATGCCGGTTGTGCGGCGTCAAGAATTAACAAAGAACTTCGATTTTCGAATCGGTCGTACACGTATCCCAGTAACCAGCCATCGTCTTCATCGCTAGATCCGGGTCGGCTTACAAACACGAACTCCCCAGGATCGCGACCTTTACCCAGATTCCAGGCGAATGAATCACCGGTGTCGAAGTCGTACTTCACGAGGGTGCCAACTTCAGGATCAGCTGCATCTCTTATAGATCCAACTGCATAACCAAACCGATTTTTCAAACCAACCCGGTGATCGGCTACTCGACCAAATTCGATTGGGCGGTCATCTAACTGCGTTTCGGTGACTCGTCCCGCGACGGTGTCAATCTCCCACCGCCACAAGTTCGCTTTAGTATCAAATTCGGTGCTTCCCGTTTCCCACATCGTGGGGTACCTGGCGACATCAATGATGACCCGACCATCGTTGTCGTAGCTGTTGACAGGATGAAATACGTAACAAGGGTCGATCTCTAGCCACTGGACGTCAGCATCGCTGTCGCCGCGCTCCATAACCCCGAGTCGCGCTCCGTTATCTCGTTGAAACGAAAACGGCATCCCTCCCGCGGCGGCTACGTCAAAGTCAAATACGACAGGTAAATCCATGAACACGACACGACTCGCTGTGATGTTGAAGTCGTGCATCATTACGGGCGCCGGGATCTCGATGTTCTTCTGCTGCACCAGCTCACCAGTTGATGAAACGCGAAGAAAGGTCAAATATTTTGGGGGCAAGAACCCATATCCGAAGGCCAGCATCTCCCCGGTGATAGGACAAATTTTTGGATGAGCGGTAAAAGGTCCATCGAGTCGACCTCCAAAAGAGTGCGGCCCGATGGTGTCCAAGTCCTCCGAAATTTCCCACGGCAGATGTCCCTCTTCTAGACAGAGGATGCGGCCGGCGTGATGCACCACATGGGTGTTGGCCTTCGAGTTTTTGCTGCTGAAGTCCAGATTTTCGAGATCAATCACTGGCTTTGCTGGGTTGTCGTAGAACGGTGTTTGTACCCAACGATTTCGGTACCACTCAGCTTGACCTTCGCGAAGTCGGACACCGTGAACCATTCCATCTCCGAGGAACCAGTGAGCCGATTCACCAGTAATTGGGTTCGCACCGTTGCGTAAATAACGTCCATTGAGTTCAGGGGGGATCGAACCGCGTACTTCTAAATTGTCAGAACTGACCTCATCAAAGACTGGCGCGTAATTGCCCCGAAGGTGAAAAGGTGCGTCATCGGTGACGGTCATAGGGAGGCTTTCTATGTCGGTTAAGAAGCCCACTCATAGTCTCATACCGAAACGGCACTGACCATGGCAGGATCTTGAAGTGACTGACAACGATCTACCCCTCGCCAATCTACGAGTTGTCGATATTTCCACGGTCTTTGCTGGGCCCCATTGTGCAAGATACCTAGCTGACTTTGGTGCTGACGTCGTCAAGGTCGAACGCCCCAGCGGCGACACGTCGCGCAACATCGGGTGGCGCGACAACGATGGCGAAACGCTCTGGTGGAAGCTCGCTAATCGCGGCAAGCGAGCTATCACTTTGGATTTAAGAGACCCCGAAGATGCAGCGACATTGCGGCGGATGCTCAGCGTCGCCGACGTTCTAGTGGAAAACCTTCGACCAGGAAAACTTGAAGCTCTGGGGTTAGTTCCCAATGAGTTGTTTCAGGTAAATCCCAAATTGACAATTACACGAGTGACTGGCTTCGGACAAAGCGGTCCCTATCGAGACCGCGCCGGATTCGCGACGTTGGCCGAAGCAATGAGCGGATTTGCTTCGATGAATGGCGAAGCTGATGGTGCGCCGCTCTTGCCGCCGATTGCCCTGACCGACGAACTTGCGGGTTTAGCAGCCGCCTTCGCGACCATGGTTGCTGTGCACGCAGGAGGCGGACAAACCGTCGATGTCAATCTTCTTGAGACGATGATGCAGGTCATGGGCCCACTGATCTCAGCGTGGCATACGGAGAGGTATCTGCAGCCGCGACTTGGTTCCGGTATCGCGTACAGCGTCCCTCGCGGGACTTACCAAACGTCAGATGACGGATGGATTGCAGTGAGTACATCAAGCGACTCGGTTGCCTCTCGGGTAATGGAACTTATTGGGGTAGCTGACGACGAAAGGTTTCAAACCTTCGAAGGTCGAATTTCGAATCGAGAAGAAGTTGACCGCCTCATGGCCGAATGGATTGGTCAACGGACTTCGTCGGAAGCCCTTGAGGCCTTCGAGGCGGCAGAAGCCGCCGCCGCGCCAGTACTTGATGTGGGTGAACTCTCATCTGATCCTCACGTGGCTGCCCGTGATGCTTTGGTGGAAGTGGACGGACTGGTAATGCAGGGACTCGTAGCGCAGCTGTCCAGAACCCCAGGCGAAGTTCGCTGGGTTGGTCGCGTCCTTGGGGCGGACAACGAAACAATGCCCGGGCCTGACACCGACTGGTTTGACGACTAACGCCGCGCGGTTAAGTAGTTACTTCAGTCGTGCCGACTCAACCAACGCAACCAAATCTTGCATGATCCGCACCAATTCATAGTCCTTAGGTGTGTAAACCCGCGAGACTCCAGCCTCCAATAAAGCGTCGCGGTCTTCATCAGGAATGATTCCACCTACCACCACAGGCGAAGTGACTTCTTGATCCCTTAGGGCCTTTAAAACTGCGGGTACTAGTTGAAGATGACTGCCGGACAAGATGGATAACCCAATCACGTCAACGTCTTCGTCCCGGGCAGAGGCAGCTATGTGTTCGGGTGTGACGCGAATTCCTTCGTAGATAACTTCCATCCCTGCGTCTCGAGCAGCAACAGCGATCTGTTCGGCGCCGTTGGAATGACCATCAAGCCCCGGTTTTGCGACTAATAACCGTGGTGGACCTCCGACGATTGTGCTTGATCGATTCGCTACTTCTCGTAAACCCGACGAACTTCCTCGAGCGGCTTGTACTCCGGTGGGACTTCGGAATTCACCGAAGACCTGGCGAAGGACTTGAGTCCATTCGCCCGTTGTCACCCCGACCTTCGCTGCGACAATCGTGTGAGGCATAATATTTTCGCTGCCCTCGGCGGCCTCTCGCAGATGCTCTAACGCGCGATCTACGTCGGCTTGCGATCGCGACGATCGCCAAGAAGCGACGTCATCAATCATCTCGCTTTCTACCCGAGGATCAACTTTCAAAAAGCTTCCGTCACCACCCAGCGGTGATTGCGCTGTTTCCTCGAATGCGTTGACTCCGACCACAGTCAACTCTCCGGCTTCAATTTGGCGGACGCGTTCCGTGTTGCTGGCAACGAGCCGGCTTTTTAACTCCCCGATGGCAGCAAATGCGCCGCCCAACTCAATCACTTCTGCCAATTCAGCCTCAGCTTCGTGAACTAACTCCGCTGTTCGGCCTTCGATTACGTGTGAACCATCAAAAATGTCGTCGTGTTCAAGCAAATCTGTTTCCAAAGCGAGCACCTGTTGTATCCGAAGAGACCATTGCTGATCCCAAGGCTTGGGTAACCCCAGTGCTTCGTTCCAAGCGGGTAGCTGAATTGAACGAGCCCGCGCCCGCTTCGACAACGTGACACCCAAAGCCTCAAGAACAATCCTTTGGACGTTGTTTTCGGGTTGTGCCTCAGTCAGGCCTAACGAGTTCACCTGCACGCCGTAGCGAAAGCGTCGAAGTTTTGGGTCATCAACCCCGTAACGACTTTCGCAGAGTTCGTCCCACATTTGAGTGAAAGCCCGCATTTTGCACACTTCCTCAACGAACCTTATTCCCGAGTTCACAAAAAATGAGATGCTGCCCACTACTGCAGGGAATCTCTCCTCAGGCACTTGACCTGAGTCGCGCACGGCATCTAACACATCAATGGCGTTTGCCAAGGAGTAGGCAATTTCTTGAACTGGCGTCGCCCCAGCTTCTTGGAGGTGGTAGCTGCAGATATTTATCGGATTCCACAGGGGCACATGCTCAGAGCAATAAGCGATCATGTCCACGATTAATCTTTTGCTGGCTTCGGGCGGGAAAACGTGGGTACCGCGGCTCAAGTATTCCTTGACGATGTCATTTTGAGTCGTACCTCTCAGTTGAGTTGGGTCCGCTCCTTGATCCTCAGCGTTTGCGATATAAAGGCCCAGCAGCCACGCCGCAGTGGCGTTAATAGTCATGGACGTGTTCATCTGCCCGACCGGGATCTCGTTGAGCAGGGTGTTCATTTGACCAAGGTGGTAAACGGGAACTCCGACTTTGCCCACTTCGCCGCTGGCGAGGGGATGATCTGGGTCGTAGCCAGTTTGAGTGGGCAAATCGAACGCTATGGATAACCCCGTTTGGCCCTTCCCTAAATTGTTTCGGTACAACTCATTAGAAGCTTGGGCGGTGCTATGGCCCGAATAGGTGCGCATAACCCACGGATGATCTCGTCGTGATTCGGATGCCTCGTCCACGCGAACTCCTTGCCTTAGCGATTGGGCATACGGATGTCTTAGTTAGCTCTCAATCGTCGAGCAAAGCGAAATTCATCGGCCGAGACCAAATTTCAGCCAAGGGCCGGTCAACGGCTTCAGCTAATAGTTCTAGGTAGGCATCGCGGTTAATTTCCACGACTCCCAAACTCTCTAAATGCGGAGTGTTCCATTGCACATCAATCAAAGCTCCACCTGTCACTTTCATGGCGTCAACCAACGCAACTAAAGCCACCTTTGATGCGTTGGGGGCTGAATGAAACATTGATTCGCCAGCAAAGAAAGAACCTATGGCCACTCCATATAGGCCTCCCACGAGTTCACCGTCGCGCCAGGCTTCGACGCTGTGCGCCCAGCCCAATCGATGAAGTTCAAGGTACGCCTCGCGAACATTCGCGTCGATCCATCCGTGAGGACGAACCGGGCTTGCGCAAGCATCGATGACCTGGTCGAAAGCATGGTCGACGCGGATATCGAAATCTCGACATGCTCTACGAAGCGACCTTCCCACCCGCAGATAGGAAAGTGGAAGCACCCCACGAGGATCTGGAGACCACCAACCAATGGTGTCACCCAAGGGCATAGGGAAAAGGCCTGAGCTGTAGGCAGATAACAAAGTGCCCGGTTCTAGGTCCGCCCCCGCCCCCACCAAACCATTTTCGTCGGCGGTATGGGCCGGTGGAAATGTCCACCGGCTCGGTTGTGGCTCAGCTGGCCCAGTCAAAGTATCCCCACGCATACCGGTGAGCATACGCATGTCCTGAGCCGGAGCCCAAAGAGGAATGGCTAATCAGTCAAATCCTTGTAACTATCAGTTTGGGAAGAAGTTGCTTTAGACACCGTTATTGAGGTCACTGAGACGGGATCGATAGGAAGGTCGGAGGAGTCGGTTTCGACCCTTTGAATAGCCAAGGCCACATCGAGTCCCTCGACGATGTGACCCATTAACGAATAGTTCGGGTCCAGCGCAGCGCCAAGGGGCCCGGTAATCACAAAGAATTGAGAGCCATTGGTGTTGGGCGCCCCCTGATTGGCCATGGCCACCGAGCCAACTAGATAGCCCTTCTCCGGTCCGTATGCGCCTGTGAATTTGTAGCCAGGCCCACCGAGTCCGTTCATGCCCTGAACGTCTCCGCCTTGAATCACAAATTCCGGGATTACACGATGAAAAATCGTTTGGTCGTAAGCGTGGTGCTGGGCGAGAAATATGAAGTTGTTTACGCTTCGGCTATCCAGTGTCGGATCGAGGACCGCTACGAAAGTTCCAAGATTTGTTGAAAATTCGGCGGCATACAACTGACCAGTATCAATACAAATTTTCGGTGGCGTAGCGAACTGAGTTTTCTGGCCTGAGGACCCATCGGGTGCTGGACATCCTTCGATTCCAAGTGTTTTCGCGCCAGCAGAAGTCTCTTCCGTTGGCTGAGGATTGGACTGGCTGTCGCCGCCGGTCAAGCTCCACAGAAACGCCACCAGGATTATTCCTCCGGCGATAGCGACCCAGCGGACTATGACCTTGTTTCGCTTACTGTTCTTGTCTGCACGTTCCGAGGCGCTGGCCTGTGCGTCGCGTCTAGCTCTTTGTCGTTCACGTTTGTTGGTGCTCATAACCTGACTTGTTGGTCTGCTTGGAAGAACGTTCAGTACTGAAGGTAGCAACGCTGTCTCTGTAAACCCATCTACGGACGAGGTAAATCACTTAGGGCATACGACAAGTGCAGAGGTACCCTCGAATCTTGTGGCACTTGTCGTTCAAAAGTTTGGTGGTACTTCGGTCGCCGATGCGGATCGCATGCGCGAGGTGGCTGACCACGTCAAACGCACCCGCAGTCGAGGCGACGACGTCGTTTTAGTTGTGAGCGCCATGGGTAAGGAGACAGACGAACTCCTTCGGTTGGCTGGCGAGGTCAACAACGAGCCTCCTGGTCGTGAAATAGACATGTTGATTACCGCGGGGGAGCGAAAATCTATTGCTTTGATGTGTATGGCCTTGCATGCCGCGGGCGTTCCCGCCGATTCCTTCACGGGAAGTCAGGCAGGATTTGAGACTGACAACAATCACCGAAACGCGAAAATTCTGTCCGTGGACCCACATCGGGTCCGCGATTCAGTAGATAAAGGCCGGGTCGCTGTGGTAGCAGGCGCGCAAGGAATGTCGACCGATAACAACGTCACCTTCCTCGGCCGCGGCGGTTCAGACACAACAGCCGTCGCTCTTGCACATGGGTTGGGTGCTGATGCTTGTGAGTTGTACACCGACGTTTCTGGTGTGTTCACTACAGACCCACGAGTATGCGCCTCTGCAAAACGAATGGAATCTATTTCGTTCGATGAATTGCTTGAAATGACCGCCGTCGGTTGCCCTAAACCGGCGATGCGTTCGGTCGAAGTGGCCCGAGCCTTTGGTGTGCCGCTCCACGTGCGGTCAGCATTTACCTGGGAACCAGGGACATGGGTACTTGAGGAGGACCCTGACATGGAGAGAGCGATTATCAAAGGGGTTATCCCCGATACCAGTCAGGCCAAAATCACCCTCAGCGGTGTCCGAGACGAACCTGGTCTCGCGGCTAAAGTTTTCCGCACTTTGGCTGACGCTTCGGTGAACGTTGACATGATTGTGCAAAACGTCAGTGAAAGTGACCGCACCGACATTTCGTTTACTGTGCCCCTAGAAGACGTTGAAGTAGCAACAAACACATGTGAAAGCCTCGCGGATAGTTTGGGTTTCGCAGGTGTCACCGCGGACCCAAATCTTGGACGCGTATCAGTCATCGGAGCCGGAATGGCATCTAACCCCGGTGTGGCCGCAACTATGTTTGAAACTCTCGCTGAGAACAACGTCAACATTGAAATGATCGCCACCTCACCGATTCGAATTAGCTGTGTCGTAGCTGAACAAGACGTTGATCGGGCAACTGCCGCGTTACACACTGCTTACGGGTTGGATTAAGGCGAATTGTTAACCCCTGCGTCGTGCGACCCGACCATCGGTAACCTCTGAAGTCATGCGCGTAGGAATCGTTGGGGCCACAGGCCAAGTTGGTGGAGTAATGCAGCGCATACTTCTGGAGCGCTCCTTCCCGATTGAGGAACTGCGCCTTTTTGCCTCCCCTCGATCCGCCGGTAAGCGCCTCGAATGGGGCAACACAAAAATTGTTGTGGAAGACGCAAGCACAGCGAACTACAGCGGCCTTGACATCGCCCTGTTTTCCGCTGGTAAGACGACTTCACTTGCACTCGCTGAAAAAGTTGCCTCCGAAGGCGTTTTGATCATCGATAATTCATCCGCTTGGCGAATGGACCCTGACGTCCCGCTCGTTGTGCCTGAAGTTAATGCTGACGCTGTTACCGCCACACCCAAAGGCATCATCGCCAACCCGAACTGCACGACGATGGCAGCTATGCCGGTTTTGGCCCCGTTACATGCAGAAGCTGGCCTCACAGCAATGGTTGTTTCGACGTATCAGGCAGTTTCAGGAGCTGGCCTCGCCGGCGTAGCGGAACTCGGTGATCAGCTCCGCGCAACTCTCAACGATGCAGAAAATCTCACTTTTGACGGATCGGCCGTCGATCATCCAGCTCCGTCATCGTTTGCGCAACCTATTGCCCACAACGTGCTTGCGCACGCGGGGAATTTTGTAACCGACGACAGTGGTGAGACTGACGAAGAACAGAAACTTCGCAACGAAAGCCGAAAAATTTTAGGAATCCCCGAACTTGATGTTTCTGGGACGTGCGTTCGGGTACCTGTTTTCACCGGGCATTCGTTAGCTATCAACCTGCGGTTTAGTTCTGAACTGACGCCCCAACGTGCAACCGAAATTCTTCAGGTTTCGGAGGGGGTCGTAGTTTCAGAGGTCCCCACTCCGCTCGCTGCGACAGGTCACGACCCCTCTTACGTCGGACGGATACGTCGCGACCCGACAGTTGAGCACGGCCTGGCCTTGTTTGTTGTTGGGGACAACTTACGAAAGGGTGCGGCGCTTAACGCGGTTCAGATTGCTGAGACCGTACGCGACCGAGTCTTCTCTTAGTACAAGGTGTTCAAGCAACCCCGGTTTCCGGTGGAGCGCCGTGCGAGGAGTTGCATCAAAAAGCCTTAAAGCCGGTCGATGGACATGTCAGGACATTGACAGGGCTGGTTGTGACACCGAGGACAGCCATTGGCGTAGCGCGAGACAGCTTCCTCAAGCGACAAATCCAACTGTGCCGCGAGTGAAGCCACCCATGCCAGAACATCCCCCAGTTCGTGGAGTTGCTGCTCGGGAGTGCCTTTGCGGACCGCTTGGGCAAGTTCGCCCAGTTCTTCAGTCAGCCAAGCAACGGTGGCCGCAAGGCCGCGTTCGCTGTCGCGAAGCCCGTAGGTCTTTTCCATAAGATCCTGGAGTTCGGATAACTGCACGACACGACGTTATGCCCCGAAACTCGTGTTAGCAGGCATTCAACCTTCAGGCGTGAAACAGTGGGAGAGTGACGTCGAATAGCTGTCCTCTTTTTTTGAACCGAATCGTTGGGTGTGACATTCGATGAAACAAACTCTCACCACCATTGTCGTACTGCTTCTCGCTGTTGCTTGCACTGTGGTGATTGTCATCGGGATATCTGGCACAGAAAAGAACAATGCAGGAGACGAAATAGCGCAACCAATCTCTAGTCGCATCGTCGGAGCATCAAGCGGCGCTGCTCAAACAGCTGACAAAGCGGTCGAATTCGTCCACGATGGCCCTTCTCAAAGACTCAATAATGCAGCGACGGGAGTCGTTACATGGCTTCCGAAACCAGGAGACCTAGTTGAATTTGGCACCGTCCTCTACGCAGTCGACCATCGACCCGTTGTCTTAATGCAGGGTTCCCTGCCGATGCATCGAGAGATCGCATACAAAATTTCCGACGGTCCCGATGTAGCGCAACTTGAACGCCACCTCGTGAATTTCGGGTTTGTTCTCGACGAAGCCACTACGGGAGATCCGACCGACCTCACCGTCGATCAACATGTCACTCCGTTGACGGTGTCAGCAATTCGGGCATGGCAGTTATCGATCGGGTTGACGTCGACGGGAATTGTTCAACACAGTGACGTGATATTTCGACCGGAACCGGTCCAAATATCGGTCTTGAACGCCGCGGTTGGCGACAGTGTCGATGGCGGCAGTGTTCTTTCGGTCGTCCTTAACCCGTAAAGGTAAGGGCGCACCTTTCACAGAGAAGAGCTAGTTTCAGGCCATGGAAAGAGCGGCGTTAGAGACCCGTTTGAGCTCCGAAGTTCAAGAACTCGGCTTAGAAGATTTTGTCCTCCAGCTAGAAGTTGACGGGCTGTGTGTGGTGCCGCCCGAGAAAACCGGTGTGCAACTAGAGACAATAAAAGCCATTCGTGATCAGCTTCTGGTCGAAGCTGAGCAAATTGTCGGATGTGGATTCCAGCTGGACAAAGGACCAGATACGCCGCTCACTATGAGCGCCGATGAAAACGTCATCGCCCGATTCAGTGGAGATAGCGGAGAGCCAACTCAATTTCTTGTCCAGCAGCTCTGTGCCCGCGATCGTTTATTCCGCGACCTCGCCATCAACCCCGTCGGATTGGCGCTGATTCGTCACATGATCGGAAACAATGCCACGCGTTTCAGCAGTCACAACGCTTTCATCAAATGGCAAGGCGAGTTTGGTTACGGACGCAACCTTGGATTGCATTGTGACCAAATGGCGGTGCCTCGACCGTGGGGACGTAATGCTCTCACAGCGAACACCAACTGGTGTCTAACCGATTACACCCAAGAAGATGGAGCTATGGCTTACGTGCCGGGGTCACACCGGCGTATGGAGCCCCCGCGTTTTCCTGAAGCAGTTGATCTAGCGGTCCCCATAGAAGCTCCTGCTGGGTCGCTGATCGTGTTTCATGGAGCGACTTGGCATGGAGCTTTTCCGCGAATGACTCCGGGTATGCGCCTATCCATCGCTAACTATTTCCGCCATTACATGATCCTCCCGCAAGACGATATTAAAAACCTCTTCCCGCAGGAACTCGCCGATGACTGTTCCGATCCGAAGATGTTCAGAATGCTCGCAGGATTCGTAGACGAATTCCCCTATACGCAACAAACAGAAAGAATTCCTCAGATCGTTTCTTGACGGGTGAGCGGATCTATACCGACGCGTCGGCGTTGATCACTATCTTCCCAAAGAACCTGCGTTCCTCAAGCGCCTGATGTGCGGCGACACCGTCCTCCAATGCGACTCGAGAGTCAATGACGGGCGAAAATTCACCCGTTCTGGTCAGCTCAAGTAACTGGTCAAGGTCGCTTCGTTTCCACCCATTCGAGCCTCGTATGTCCATCTCCGCGGTCCAAATGAACCGTAAGTCGGTGGGTGGGTCAAACCCAGCTGTGGCACCGCAGGTCAAGAGTCGACCGCCGAGCTTCACGCATCTAAGAGACGATGCCCATGTGTCGCCGCCAGTGAAATTCACAACGACGTCGTAACCGCCTCCAGCGAAAAGGCTGCCCGTTCGTTCTCGACAATATTTTACAAAATTGGTGGTCGTGTAATTAATGGTCTCATCGGCACCAAGCGCCTGAAGTTGGTCGCATTTTTCGTCAGTCCCGGCAGCCGCTATGACAAAGGCGCCTCGCATCTTGGCAAGCAACAATGCGCTTGTGCCTACGCCGCCGCTGGCGCCGAGGATCAGCACCGAGTCGCTGGCGTCAACTTCGCCGCGGGTGAGCATCATGCGATGGGCGGTCCCGTAAGCGACTGGTAAACATGAGGCGTCGTCGAACGAGATGTCGTCTGGAAGTGCGATCAGTTGTTCCGCCTGAACAACGACGAACTCGGCATACGCTCCCCACAAGGTGTCGCCGATCATCCACATTTTCCCGTCGTGGTACGTGACCGGGTCCACCAAAATGCGATCCCCGATACTCCAGTCGCTGACGTCGTCTGCAACCTCAGCGACCACGCCCGCGCAATCGCATCCGGGTATTCCTGGGAGAGGAACTTTTATGCCGGGCATGCCCTGACGTGTGAAGACGTCGTGGTAATTCAATGAGCAAGAACGGACGGCGATACGAACCTGGCCTGCTCGCAGCGCAGGCTCTTCGATATCTCGATACTTCAAGACGTCAATTGGTCCATGTTCGTTGAAGACGATCGCTTTCATGTGGTGTGTCCTTGTGTCCGTAGTAGTTCTTGAGCTCGTTCAATCAGACCAGAGCGATCGATTTTGGCTGTCGAAGCGAGTGGGATTTCTTCGACGAACCAAATATGGCGAGGGTGCGCGTATGCAGGACCGTTTTCGAGTGCGAATTGCTTGAGTTCATCAACACCCATTTGTGCTCCGGATTCAATTCGAACAAACGCAGCAGGTAACTGCCCCTTTAGATCATCAGCTATAGGTACGACAACTGCCTGATGAACGGCCGGGTGCTGTTCCAACATTTGTTCCACCGAGTCTGGGTAAATGTTTTCCCCCGCGCACACGAACATGTCATCAACCCGACCGACGAAGAAATACCAACCGTCGGCATCTCGGCTCATTAAATCACCTGTGTGGTACCACCCATCGGTGAGCTTGTCGGCGTTGACGGCAGGAAGATCGTGGTAGCCGTTCATTACTCCCTTGGAGCGAACCCATAGTTCACCATGGTTCGATTCGGCACCGTTCTCGGGGTCAACAAGCTTGAGTTCTACTTTGGGGTGCTGGTAGCCGAGAGTAATTTTTGGTCTAGGGAGACCATCAGGGTGAGGACCAAACTCCAAGACCGCTTCAGTGGTGCCATAAGTATTGGTAATGACCGCGTCCGGGAATAAGGCCTGAACGTCATCGAAAAGGGCTTCAGTCATGGGTGCAGAGCCAATTAAGACTCGTTGCACCGATGACAGGTCGTAGCTGTGTTGGGATTGGTTTAGTTCCGCAGTAACAAGGGCATACATCGTTGGAACCCCCCCGCACATGGTGACCTGCTCCTCGTCGATTGCTTCCAAGTACCCGCGCGCCGAAAATTCAGGCAAGAGAACTACAGTTCCACCGCTCGCAAAGGCAAGCTTCGAGCCCATCGAAGCGTTCTTGTGATACAGCGGGGCCGATACCACCATGACTTCGCCGGGAAGTGTTGCGCCGAACTCGAGAACTGTGAACGTCACATTTTCGTGTGATAACAGCACCCCTTTCGGACGTCCGGTTGACCCCGAGGTATAGATCTGGATAGCGACTTCAGATGGATCGACCTCAGCAAGGTTCTCCATGGGTGCGCCGACCATGAGTTGTGCCCACTCTTCTGAACCTGTGGTGATTGCCGGCACGTCAGATAAGACACCAGCGTGTCCTGGATCTGTGATGAGCAGCTTCAAATCTGCGTCTTCAACGATGTATTGGAGCGTTGCGGTAGGGAGCCGTGTATTGAGTGGAACAAAAACCATTCCCGCGGCGGGAGCACCGAACATTACGACGTAGTACTCGCTGAGATTACTTGCCAGCATCCCCACCCGTGAGCCCGGTGCTAGCCCACGATCTAGGAGTGCAGCCGCAAATACCTTTACTTGGTTTTGTATTTGGGTGACCGTCAACCTTTCGACCGGGTCTTTGGAGCGATCAACCAGGGCAATGCTGTCTGGGTCAGGATTTTGATCAAGAAGCTCGGCGATATTCATCGAATTGATTATCCCAAAACTTCAGGTTCGCAGGTCATCAAAATTTCGGCGACGGTGGCTGTATTTGGGAGCCTGACGATTGTGGCGACCGTTTCGGCGAGATCCGCAGCTTGGATCATGATTCCGGGATCGACGCCAAAGCCTGAGGTCATGTCGGTCTCGACGTAGCCAGGGCAAATAGCAGTGACGCGAATTCCATCTTCGAACGCGGCGTGCCGTACGGCGTGGTGGAGCGCGAGCATCGCATGTTTACTAATTGCATATCCCGGAGCGAAGGTCCCCTTAACCCTTTTCCCGGAAAGTGATACGACGTTGACGATGCGTCCTTCGCCCGATGCAGCTAGGAGGGGGAGAGTTGCTTGGATCAGTCGCAGAGGCCCTTTGACGTTCACTGCCCACATTTCGTCGAGTAGTTCTTCAGATAGGTCTTGTAAGTCCTCCATGTGGCCGATCCCAGCGTTGTTAACCAACCCGTCGATGCGGCCGTGGGCGGCGACGGTGGAGGCAATCCATGCTTGGTCAGTATCTGGGTCGAACGCGTCATAGTGGTGGCAGGAGACGTTGTCGTCGGCCCACTCCTGAACTGATGACTGCAATTGATCCAAATTCCTTGCCCCCAGGCTGACTAGCCACCCTTCGGCATGAAACCGGCGAGCTAACGCTGCGCCGATTCCACGGTTAGCGCCGCTAATCATCATTACTCGTCCGTGCGGATCAATCACTGCCACTCCTCTTACTGTTGTTATCGGGGCACCGTTGCCAGTGTCGACGGTTTAGAGCATCGCATGATTCACGTGTGTCGAACCGACCGATGCATGTGGAAATCAGATGATGACGATGCCGTGTAATTAGCGCCGCGTATCTCCGACGAAAATCAGTGTTACGGCCGAAACACCGCCCGATATTGCTACGACGAGCCATGCTGCCTTGTACGCGCTCAATTCAGCTGAATCACCGACAAGGGAAATTAGAGAAGCCACGCCAATTGTTGCCCCAAATTGTCGTGCCACTTGTAGCACTGCTCCAGCGACCGCGTAATCACGTGGCCCGACGTCAACTAAAGCGGCCGCGCTAACCAAAGGGAACGTAGTTGCAACCCCCACGGCGACAAGTAACGAAATAGGAAGCCAAATAAATAGCCAGGATGGACGGTCGGTAATCAGAAGCACATACAGCAAATTCCCCACTCCCCACGCGAGTGATCCAGGGATTGCGAACCTTCGAATACCTAGATATGACCCGTAGCGGCCAGCTACAGGGGCGAGTACCGCCACAAGTAGTGGTGAAGCGGTAGTAGCAAGCCCCGCTGTTGCAATGCCGTATTTCCAGCCTCCGGTAAGCCACAAGATGTTTACGAGTAGAGATGCCGACAGGGAAAAACTTTGGATGAGGGTGGCTATGTTCGCCCACAAGAACGTTCGAATCCTAAAAAGGTTCAGGGGTATAGCGGGGGCGACATGATTGCGGCTGCGCAAGATAACGACGACGAAAATGAGAAGCCCCAAAATAAACGTCGTCTGGACCCCAAAAGAAAAACCTCGGGGGCGGATTTGGACGATGGAGAACGCGATCAGAGCCATAGACGTGGCGAGAAGCAAAGCCCCCCAGCCGTCAGGAAGTGGCAGTTGTTTGTTGATCGTCGTGTCGGGGAGGTGTCCTTTGCCACAACCATAAGCAGCAACACACGCTGCTGGAAGTATCAGAAAAGCCCAACGCCAGTTCGTTGCATCAATAATCAACGCCCCAAGGGAGGGACCGGTTGCGATCCCAAGAGCGGTGATCGCCCCCCATTTGGCGACAGTTCTTGTTCTATGTGAACTTGGCGTCGCGGCTAGTAACAGCCCCAACGAAGACGGCGTAACTAGTGCACCCCCAACACCTTGCAGCGTGCGAGCGCCGATCACGACAGGGAGATTTGGGGCTGCACCAATGACCACTGAGGCGAACCCGAAGACAGCTAAACCAGCCCAAAAAAGTTGCCGTCGACCGAACCGGTCGGCAAGGTTCCCTGCCGGAATCAGCAAGGCTGCGAAGGCAATGGTGTAAGAGTTCAACACCCATGTCAGGGCCCCTCTACTCGCATCAGCGAAACTTGCCTCTAAGCCCGGGAACGCGACGTTCATCGTGGAAATGTTCGCAGTCACAAGGTAAGAACCAAGCGCTGTCGAAATAAAAACTCTCCAAGGAGCGCGTAATGGATTGTCAATGGGAGCTACGCGAAAAACGTTGGACAAAGTGAGCAATTCTCCCGGCAGAAACGGTGGGTTCCCCCCTGTGGTCGGGCAGGCGGGATTTGAACCCACGACCTCTTCGTCCCGAACGAAGCGCGCTACCAACCTGCGCCACTGCCCGCCAGACCGTTTCCGGAGATACTGACGCTACCGCAATCGAGAGATGATTCCGATTCGGTTTCAGGGACGAGTGGAGCCCTCGATAGCTTCAGTTGGTTCCTCATCATCGGGTTGGTCGAGGCCGTCACCAGCATTTTCTGGATCACTAACGGATGGTTCGAACCCGTCAACAGTGTCTTCGGCCTCAAAACTCTCAGCAACTTCGTCGCGCATGTTGCCGCCCGATAACAACTTTACTGAAGCCATCTTGAGCCGAAAAGAATCCAGTGGTTTGACGAGCCACCCTTCAGCTCCTGCTTGTTGAGCCAAGAAGACGTCGGCTGAGCGATCTAGGAGCATAAGTATCGGAACCGGGTCCAAGCGTCCTGCTCCGACCTCGAGACGAAGATCCATACATGTAGCCATCCCCCCCATGTTCCCGATCTGCAAATCAAGAATGACAAGGTCTGGAGGTTCGGCTGCGACAGCGCTTCGTACCTCTGCGCCTGCGCGTACAACTCCAACTGTGGTGCCGGGGTCGCTGAGGGCAGAACGCACCTCCTGAATTAACCAGTCGGCGTCGCTCGCTAAAAGAACGTCAGTCACGTCGTTGGAGGCTAGCGGTCGAGACCGTGTCGAACATGACTCAAGTGTCTGTTGGGTGCCAACGGATGGGCACTGGGTTTGTGTCTCTGTAGCCTTGCTGCCGTAACTAGCGATTGGCTGATGGACGAAGCTTTGATCAACTTAAGCCGCGTGTTTCGCACGAGTGCAGCCCTGTTAGTCGCCTTGTTTGTTTTCGTCACTATTGGCGCGTCGGCCGCCGCTGCTCACACCGGCCATGAACACTCACGTGTCATTAAAATCATTGAAGTCAGCGGGCTCTTAGACCCGGTAGAGATTGATTACATTGATGCACAGCTTCAAGACGCGCAGCGAAATTGGGCACTCGCTATCGTTTTTCAGATCAACAGCCCCGGTGCCGCTGCCGATGAAGACAAGATTGTTGAACTCTTAGAAAATATTGACGGCGCACTTATTCCGGTGGGGGTGTGGATTGGTCAAAGTGGCGCCACCGCAAAAGGAGCCGCGGCGCATTTAGTTGCAGTCGCAGACTATTCAGGGATTGCCCCAGGCAGTCGCATTGGACAGTTCGGGGATTTGTCGAACCCACAAATAAGCGAGATAGAAGCTGGAAGAGATCGGCTTGAACGCGGCCAAAACGCTGTCGACGCCGGCTGGGTCGACGTGATGGCCCCCACTTTGGGTGACTTTCTTTTAGCTATGGAAGACATTGGCATGGTCGAAGAGATCTCGACCGAAGTCGAGCAGGCTGACGGACTTGTCCGGCGAGCAATTGCTGATGACGTCAGTGTGACCTTCAGCAAACTTTCCCTTTTAGATCAGCTATTTCACACCGTAGCTAGCCCCGCTGTTGCCTATTTGTTGCTGCTAGTCGGGTTGTCGATGCTGCTACTAGATTTTTTTACAGGTGGCATTGGAGTTGCTGGGGGAGTTGGTGCCGGCTGCCTTTTGTTGGCGTGTTACGGGTTGGGTGTTCTCGACATTCGACCTTGGGCGTTGATCGCGTTAGTGATCTCGATGGCTGCTTTCGGAGTCGACCTTCAAACCGGGGTTCCGCGCTTTTGGACGATCATCGGTTCGGTATTACTGGTTTTGGGTTCTTTGCGCCTTTTCGTGTCTCACTCGATGAGTTGGCTAACGCTCACAGGTGGCATTGTCTTGACTCTCGCTTTCGTTTTGTCCGGAATGCCAGCTCTTATCCGCACCCGTTACGGGACAAGCACCCTGGGAAGAGACTGGATGATCGGTGAAATGGCTGTTGCAGCCACGGAACTCGCTCCTGAAGGAACGGTGCTGTTTCAGAACGCTCAATGGCGCGCCAAGGTGAATCGGTTGACTCCGATCAAGGAGGGTGAAGCCGCCAGAATCGTAGGGCTCGAAGGTTTAGTACTTGAAGTAGAGCCGGAAGAGGGGGGTGCAGTTGACTACCGAGAAATGCGTCAGCGGCAACCCGATGCCTCTAGTTCAGAAGAAAGCGATGCTTCTGAACCGTTACCTGAACAAGGTTCATAATCCCTGCTCACTCGTGTTTTCAAAAATTGAATCGTTTTTCGATTTTATCTTGCTATGGCTAGTAAACGCGCCTAGATTCCGACGCGAGGGACAGCTAGGGGGGCGAGAAAATATGGCTGCATTGCCTGCTGATAGTTGGGAACACAAGGCTGCGTGTCGGGGTCCGCAATCGGAGGTTTTCTTTCCTCCGCCCCGATTTGAACGCAAGGATGAAAAGATTGCTCGAGAGAGCCGAGCCAAAGCCATCTGTAGACAGTGTTCGGTGATTGAAGACTGCCTTTCTTATGCCTTGGACATCCGTGAACCTCATGGAATCTGGGGCGGCGCCAACGAAGCTGAACGCCGCCAAGTACTGCTGGTGCTTGATAGCCAGGCGACGTCTTGAACTGAGACCTCTTCGTGAGGGTTAGTTCGAAAATTTAAAGTTCCGGTAATCGAGGCCCCGGGATCCTCAGGTCTTCTCTGCGGCGAGTTATTCCCGTGTTATCGAGAATCGCGCAAATCGGAAGCGCGAATTTTCGAGTGGTCCCCAGCGCGTCGCGAATTTCGGCGACAGTGACCCCGGAGGGTTTCTGTTGTAGGAGTTGTGCAACCACCGTCGCGGCTTGCTCGATGGAAGACGCCGCGAATAACACACCATCGCTTTGGACCACCGCGCCGCGCTGAACCAAACCTCTGATTTCTTCGCGAGATGGTTCGGTCGGCTGTACCGGAGCGAATGGAGCCGCTTCGAGCTCGGCCACGAGTGGATGGTTTATCAATACGTCTTCTTGATCTACCCGCCGAGCGCGACCTTCAATTACCTGAATATCATCGAGATTATTGGCGATAAGTCGGTGTCGTTCGTCCAAAAGCGCCACGTCTAAACCGAGTGGACCGGCTTCTTCTATCAAGCCGCGAACCGCCTGCTCCGCGGAAGCGATGACGGTCGGCGGAGCGACCCAATCACCGAGAACCGGCTTGATGGATTGACCTGTCAGACGTTCAAGTTTGTCTGTTCGCACCCAACCTCGTTCAGCGATGACCCGTTCTACAGAAAGATCGGGTTGCGCCTCTGCTGCCTTGAGTTGAGGATCTACGTCAAGTACTTGTCCACCCCCTACCGTTTCGTTTCGCCCCGATTCGCGTAACACAAACCTGTCACCTGGCAAAAGGGGGAGCTCTTCGGGAAGAAAGATTCGCACCGAACCCGACGCGCCAGGAGCAAGCCGGTTTGGTCCTAACACTCTGAGACGTACGGGCCATTCCCCCGATCCGATATAAAGCGAGAACGCCCCTCGACGCGACACCTCATGGTCGAGGTTGGGTAGGACTTGAAGCTCAGCATCAAATTTCTGTGTTCGATGCCACTGATTGTCGAACGCTAGAGCGATTCCCCGCCCGAGAATCTGATGCTCAACATTTGCCAGATTGAGTGCAACTCGATGACCAGCATCGATTTTGGTGCGTGTTTCTCCCTGGGTTTGTATACCTCGAATGCGCGCCTTCTTTGTTCCTGGCACGAGAGATATCTCATCATCGACACGTAACCGTCCGCCGGTCAACGTCCCAGTGACGACGCTTCCAGCGCCGGTAGCGGCAAATGCTCTATCTATCCATAATCGTGGTCTTTTGTTATTTGGTGCGGTGGGCGCTAACTCGGTCATGTCATCCAACGCGTCGCGTAGAGCGTTTATCCCGGTTCCGTCCACACTGTCGACGGCGACGATTTCCGCGCCCTCGAGGAAACTTCCCTCAGTGTTCTCTTCAACGTCCATGCGAGCGAGTTGGGCCAGTTCGTCGTCAACGAGTCCGATCTGAGTCAGCGCCACCACTCCGTGTCGCATTCCCAACAGTTCAAGAATTCGAAGATGTTCTTCAGATTGAGGTTTCCATCCTTCGGTGGCTGCGACAACGAAGACGCAGGCGTCGACCCCGCCGACGCCCGCAAGCATGTTTTTTATGAATCGAATGTGACCGGGCACATCAACAAACGAAATCTTGCGGCCCGAGGGCAGAGTCGTGAACGCGAAGCCTAAATCAATTGTCAGTCCTCGCTCTTTTTCCTCGGCCAGCCGATCGGGGTCGGTGCCGGTCAGAGCCTGAACAAGAGTTGATTTGCCGTGGTCGACGTGGCCTGCAGTGGCGACTACGTGCATCGGTTAGATCGACGAAGCAACGGCAGCGACGACTAAAGCATCGTCATTTGGATCTACAGTCCGCAGATCGATGACGGTGGTTTGGTCGTGTACGCGAGCGATCACTGGGGTGTTGGCGTCGCGAAGACGTCTCGATATGTCGCCGTCGATTTCAATACCGGCCGACGGAATTTGTTCTCCGGGAAGCGATCCTCCACCGGTCATTGCCATGGTGTGGGCCGTACGCCCAATGGACATCGCATCTGCTCGTGCCAACAACTCAGTTACTGGTGTCTGCGCCATCCGCCAGAAAGGTATGGAATCACCGTCGCGACGCAGATAGGCGAGTGCCGTTTGCTGCAGAGCATTTAACACGAGTGCCCCTGGACGAAAGGCACGCATCAGGGGATGGTTTGCGCATGCTTCCACCAGGTCACTCCGCCCTGCGATAACACCTGCTTGGGGACCGCCGAATAGCTTGTCGCAGGAGAAAGTGACGAGATCGGCGCCAGATTCGAGCGTTTGTTTCACAGCGGGTTCCTCACCCAACCAAGATGGTCGCCCTTCCTGCAGCCAAGAACATGCGTCGTCGATGAGCCCGGACCCAAGGTCTGCGACCACCGGTACACCCAGCGTCGCCAAGGCCTTCACCGACGTTTCCTCAGTAAAGCCTCTAATGCGGTAATTCGATGGATGAACCTTCATCATGAGAGCCGCTTGATGTACCTGATGCGCAGTCCTGTAATCGTCAAGCCGCGTGCGGTTCGTAGTCCCCACTTCTACCAGTCGCGCACCTGACTCTTCCATCACATCTGGTACTCGAAATCCGCCCCCGATCTCTACGAGTTCGCCGCGCGAAACTGCCACAGCGCGATCTCGAGCGAGTGCGGCGAGAACCAGAATGACTGCTGCAGAGCAGTTATTTACGATCACCGCAGCTTGGGCGCCGGTAAGTCGACAAATCAAGTTCGCTGCATGGTGATTGCGAGAACCCCGAGTACCTGTCTCTAAGTCGAATTCTAAGTTCGTTGCTTTTGCTGCTTGGCTGTAGGCGAGCGGAGCGCGGCCCAGATTTGTGTGCAGTAACACCCCAGTCGCGTTGATCGCAGGCCCTAATAACGCTCTTTGAAGCCTTACTGCCTCATCTCGAGCCGAGTCGGGGTGTCCATTGCTGATCGCTGTTCGGGCGGCGTCTACAAGCAGGGGAGGTGGTAGGTCGATATCGCTGAGTGATCGCGCTAGGGAGTCAACAGAAGGCGGACGCACCCTAACGAGGATAGGTCCGCAGCGGTTCGGTTCGCCCTATCGACCGTGGCTAGGATCAAAGAAGTGGGTCTACTCTTCTTTCTTTTTGTGGTTGTCCCGATCCTCGAACTCATGGTCATCGTCCAAGTCGGGCAATCTCTGGGAGCTTGGAATACGGTGGGGTTGCTCGTTATTGACAGTCTCGTAGGTGCGTGGTTGGTCAAACATCAAGGACTGGGTTTGATCAGAAAATCCCGCGAGCGTTTGCGAAATGGTGAGATGCCCGGCGATGAGATTTCTGCTGGTATCGCCGTACTCTTCGCCGGGGCGTTGATGCTGACGCCTGGGTTTGTTACCGATGCCTTCGGTTTGTTGTTGCTGGTTCCCCCGGTTCGGAACCTGTTGATTGGCTCAATCCGACGGCGTTTCCGTTCACGTTTGTCCCCCGGCTTCGCGGCACCCGACTTGCCTTCTTGGAACCCAACCGATCCCGTAGAGGACCAACACCCACCTAGAGAAGACGAACTTTGAATTCCCCCATAGGAGTTCGACAGGCTGCCACCGTCATGCTGATTCGCGACGGGAATCGTGGACTCGAAACCTTCATGCTTAGACGTAATCCCAAGAGCGAGTTCGTGCCGGGACAGTTTGTTTTCCCGGGAGGAGCACTCGACATTAACGATGAGGCAAGCAAAGAGCTCGAATTGATCTCTGATGGTCTCGACGACATCGAAGCATCGAAACGACTTGATCTTGAAAGTGGAGGTTTGGCCTACTGGGTTGCAGCAATTCGCGAATGTTTTGAGGAGGCAGGCGCTCTGCTGGCTGAAATCGACGGCGGACAGTTAGCGCTAGCCGATCGCGCAGTCCGGGAACGATTTCAACGGCACCGCGAAGCGGTTTACTCCGGTGAGCTCACCATCGCAGCCATGTGTCGCGTTGAGGGCCTTTCACTCAACCTCGACGCTCTGAGGTATGTCAGTCACTGGATTACACCTATTGGGCCCCCTAAGAGGTTCGACACAAGATTTTTTGTTGCACGATCACCCGAGGGTCAACGGCCAGCGCACGATGGTGGAGAAACTGTGGAAAGTTGTTGGATCGCTCCGAAAGAGGCAATGGAACTTCATCAAGCAGGCAAGTTTGAAATGATTCTTCCCACGGTGGCCAACCTGGAACCCCTAGTGGACATGGGTTCAGTTGACGAGGTTATGAACTGGGCGGATGAACTTTCCGACATTCCCGAGATCTTGCCGGCGATTGTTGTGGCTTCAGATGGATCGCCGTCTGTTGTGCTGCCCGGGGAAGCGGGCTACGAGGAAGCGTTATCTCAACCGCCACCGGACGGATCGACCCCATAACGGTGGATGTCAGTCACTTCTGAGAGTGACTGACACTTCAGCCATGGACGAGGCTGAGCACTCCTCCATATTTACTGGAGGAAAAATTTCGTTGACAATCTGTGAAGCAATGTTTTGGAACGCTTCCCCGGCTGGCCCACCATCTAACGCGACGGGCCGGCCGTTGTCGCCTCCGCTGGATACCGCGGGCTCAAGAGGAATTGAACCCAACAATGGGACGTTGATCTCTTCTGCTAATCGTTGGCCACCCCCTTCGCCGAAAAGAGCCCACGATTTTCCATCGGGAGTCACGAAAGCAGACATATTTTCGATGACTCCCAGCACTGGCATGTGGCTGCGTCTAGCCATATCTGCCACCCGAACGGCGACCTTTTGGGCGTTGAGAGCTGGAGTGGTTATCACAAGCATCTGGGCTTGAGGCAACAAACGTGCCAAAGCCATTTGTACGTCTCCGGTGCCGGGTGGCATGTCGATGAGTAGGTAATCCAGTTCGCCCCAGTCGACGTCATGAAGAAATTGCTCAAGTGCCTTTGCGAGCATCAAGCCTCTCCACATAAGCGCTGTTTCTTCTGTATCAACCATCAATCCCGTGGAGACCAACTTGATTAACCCGTTGCCCTCTCGGCGTTCAACGGGAATAATTTTCCCTTTCTCCTCGCCCGAATTTGCCGGACGAGCACCAAGCCGAGAGTCGACACCAAGCATTCTGGGAACGCTAAAACCCCAAATGTCGGCGTCGAGTATTCCAACGATGAACCCTTGCGACGCGAACGCTGACGCCAAGTTGACCGTGACCGATGACTTGCCGACGCCACCCTTTCCCGACGCTACTGAGATCACTCGCGTTCTTGCCGGTATCTGCGTCGGGGCCGCCGATGTTCGAGCATGAGAGCGAGCCCGCTCCATTGCGCGGCTCCGCTCTTCGGGCGTTAATTCGTCCCAATGAAGTTGGACGTTGTCTATGCCAGATAAAGAACTGACCCGAGATTCGCAGTCTCGTTTTATGGTTGCACGCAAGGGACAGCCGGCAGTGGTTAACGCGATCATTACGTGAGCTGTTCGATCTTCCAGATACGCGGATCTGACCATGCCTAAATCCACGATGTTGTCGTGGAGTTCAGGGTCCATCACGTCACGAAGAACAGCGATGATTCGTTCGTCGTTGGCTGATCTTTCGCTCACTCTTATAAGGCTAGTTATGGTGTCACCTGTGATCCACTAGTAATCGGTGGCTACAATGGCGTTAGTCAGACTCGGAGGTTGTCTCATGATTACTATTACTGACTTTGCTGCAGAAAAAGTAAAGGAATTGATCGAAGCCGAAGGTGAGGCCGATCTAGCTCTCCGAGTCGCCGTGCGGCCTGGAGGCTGTTCGGGCTATAGCTACGAAATGTTTTTTGATAGCGAAACAGAAGCTGATGACATGTCGCAATTCTTCGGCGAGGTGCGAGTGGTTTCCGATCCGATGAGCGCTCAGCTTCTCGAGGGAGCCACCCTGGACTTCAAAGATGGCTTGATGGGTTCCGGTTTCGCCATTGATAACCCGAACGCACAACGAACATGTGGGTGCGGCAGCTCGTTTAGTTGAGCCTTAGTTAGCTGTTTGGCAAATCACACCAGGGATAAAAGCTCGCGCAGTTCAGCGTTGTCCCATATGTGATCGAGGCGCCTAAGAACAACGCCGAGTTCATCAATGAGAAACATAAACGGCTCATAGCTAACACCCGCAGCTACCACCAACGGAGATAACGGACCCAAATCGTCTGATGAAGGATTCGCGTACACCTCCGCGTGGATCACATCGAGCCCTTTTATGCCGTTATCAACATGGTCGACCAAGTTTTCAAGGACAGGTCCGCACATCCACTTTGTTCCGCAGAACGCGGGAGTGCTCACAATCAGCAACGTAGCGTTTTGGGAAGCTAAGGAATCATCGAGCGAGATTGTATGAAATGGGCAAAAAGGGGAGCGGGTACACATCGGATTGACCCCGCTGGAGTTCGCAGCCGTTGGAGTTCGGAGTGACGGAAAGCGGTCCCCTGGCCAGATAATGGTGCTGCTAGATCGTTGCCCCGGAATGGCGTATCCGACGTAGCTTCCTTGTTTGCCTAAATCGAACCGGAACTCGTGCGCGCTGGCCGTTTGGAACGGAACGATGACGGGGTAGTAGGGCATCGCCACGCCATCGACGTGACGACTGACCGTTGTTTGATAGACCGAGCGACCATCAGCATCGGCCACTTCGACGTCAATAAATTTCGGCGAGAGACCTCCAAGGTTGCCATCTTCGTCGGAGAACGACCAGATAGTCCGTTGCGGTCCTTGACTGCTGACGATGGTCTGATCAGAGAACCATTTTGAAGCCGCCCGCACACCGGGGTCTTGTTTTTCTGGGCTTCCGCATGCGGCGAGAACAGCGGCAGCAGAAAAACCGCCGGCGGCTAGCGTGAAAAAACCTCTGCGAGAGATCGTATGGGGGTTCCACATATGGTGATCCACTCCTTGGAACGTAGTCTGAACTGGAGTCTCATCTGAAGCGTTGGGGCTTATCGCCGTTGGAGGTAGTCGCATCGAACGAATCATTAAGTTTGAACTCGATGGCCACGACGTTGACGTCGATGACGATGGCGGGAGCTTGCTGGGGGCTCTTCGTGACCATCTAGGCGTCCGATCGGTGAAGGACGGGTGCAGTCCTCAAGGCCAGTGCGGTTGTTGCACTGTCTTGATTGACGACTCTCCCCGGGTTGCTTGTGTGACTCCCCTTAGACGGGTAGCTGGCCGAACCGTCACCACTGTGGATGGACTGACCGAGCAAGAACGGCGACGATGGTCCGATGCGTTCGTCGCGCATGGCGCCGCCCAATGTGGGTTCTGCACTCCCGGCATTGTGTGCCGCTTCGTTGGGCATGAACGCAAAGGAGCTGATCTGGGTCTCAGAGAAACCGTGGATCGGGCGCTTTCGGCGCACTTGTGCCGATGTACCGGCTGGCAAACCATCCGAGAAGCCGCAGCAGAGGTCGCAGTAAACTTTCCAGGTCGCGACCTTGACGCTGCTAGTCAACAAGCGACTATTGAGACAGGAACACCTCAAACCATTGGCCCTCATGCAGTTCTGGGCCATGGTGGTTTCGCTGATGACAACACCCCTGCCGACTCGTTGGTAGCAGTCCGAAGTGGCACCGGTTGGGTCACCGCGACCAGCCTTCACGGGGCGCGTGAGAACGCCGGAAAGATTCAAGGACGGCGTACCAGCCTCGAAGCGCCCCTTCCGCTCGAGCTGCCTGACGGTGATTGGGATGTGGCGCTACGAACCAGATGGGTTGAGCCTGCGTATCTCGAAACTGACGCTTCGTGGTGCCCTCCTGAGGGGGAATCAGCTGACCCGATCGCGAACGGAGGTGCCTTCGGTGGCAAAACGGGCAGTGATGTTGTCGACGTCGCCCGAGATCTCGCTCGTGAGCATGGAGTACCCATCCGAGTTTTATGGTCGCGTGAAGACACCGTTCAGTACGGGTCGAAACGACCTCCAATTGCGGCAGGTTTGCGTCGCGATGGCAGTGGCATAGTGCGAGTAGCGAACACTCCAGGAATTGCTGAGGTCATTCACAGAGTCCTGCCTGACTGCCAGATTGAAGAAATAGTTATTCCTGGACCCCCTACCTCGTTATCTCTGCGTGGCGCCGGATGGGCGGAAGCCGAAATGTTGCGAGCGTCTCTTGATGGTGAAGCCCGGTGGGTGGAATCACCGTCCGGGGGACGAGCAAAAGCTGAAATAATTGACGGCTCCGTTTGCATCGAAGTGGATGGTGGACAACCACTCGATTGGGTAATGCTCCGGAGTTACTGCATCGGCGCTGCACATATGGGATACAGCTGGGTTACCTCAGAGAGTCTTGCTGTGGACATGCAAGGAGAAGTGCACGACCTCACCATTCGTTCATTTGGGGTGCTCCGATCCTCCGATAGCCCCAATATTGAGGTCAGTTCAGTTGGCCAAGGAGAAGTTCGCCCTGTGGGAGACGCAGTATTTGCTGCTGTTGCAGCTGCTACCTGGTTGCATAAAGGTTGTCCCGTTGAATTACCCACCGGATAACGATCCCTAGAAGGACTAGCGTTCTCCCGATGGAGGTAATCCGTGTCTAAACCCGTTGCCCACTACTCGGCGTCGTATCGCGCAGGTGATTTGTTATTCGTGTCGGGCCAAGTCGGCATTGCTGACGGTTCATTAGCTGAGGGAGTTGAGAATCAGACATCTCAAGCTCTCAGCAATGTCAAAGCTGTGCTGGCGCAAAACGACTTGACGTTGGAGCACGTAGTGAAGTGCACCGTGTTTATGACCGATATCGAAAATTTCGGAGTGGTGAATGCCACATATGCCGAGATATTTGGTGATCACCGGCCGTCGCGCTCGGCTATCGCGGTGAAAGCCCTGCCCCTCGGTGCGCTCGTCGAAATCGAGGCGATAGCTCACGTCACAAAGTCCTGAGGCTGTAATGGCCTGCAGGTAACGGCCGTCAGTCGACAAAGTGGGTCATGCGTCGATAACTACGACTGCTCAAGAGTTCAGCATTTGGTGCCGACGGCAGATTCCCTGTTGACCTCGCCACGACTGTCACTGGCAGAGCCCACCCTGTGGAAATAGACGTCGCCCTTGACGTCAGGTAGGTCCCAGCCAGTTCAGTCCTCTGTCATGTCAGCCCATCGTTCTATTGATCGATCGACCGGTGATGCGACCACCATTGTCCGCCATGAAACCAATGAAATCGGCGCTCTGACCCAATTCTGCTGAAGCAGCTAAATACCCATCAACGGAATCGGTGTAAAAAATATTGAGGTAGGAGCCGGTCTGGTCCCCAGCAGCGATCGCTCGCACACTCCGCATTCCGTTCACACCGTGATTCGACGCAACGCCCCACACCATGTCACTTAACAGCTCATTCTGAGCTGGGTCATGGTTTGTCGATACCGCCGAGACACCGACCGAATATGCGCCTTCGCCATCTCCAAATTCCCCTAGGACCTGTCCTATATTCAGCGCCATTGGGGTCCAACCAGCTGCACCGAAAACAGCCTGAGCTTCGGGGTCGTTATAGAGAGCTGCTCGTCCAGCAATGCTTGCGTCAACCGAATCCCACGTCGAAGTAGCGATACCTGCACCCGCAAGGTCACCGGTCAGAATCATTGATGAAGTAACACGAGACGAACCTAGAGCCCCGAGTTTCTCTTTCACAAGTGGCGCCATATTTCCGATGTGACTCCAATCAGCAGAACCAACCGAAAAGACCATGTATGACATAAATCCAACTTTCAAAGGGCCCAGCTCCCATAGCCAGACAGCGAAATGATTCTTGCATAAGCAGATCAGGGGAACCCAGTGACTGATTTCTTGTCCTTAGACACGATCACTTTTGTTGTCGAAAGTCGCAACTATGAATTCGCACTGGCTACCATCAACTGCATGGTCGGAGGCATTGTCATGGCGGTGTTGTTGCTGCTTAGTCCGTTCATAATCACCATCAGCCTCGTCGCGATTGCCGCTCTCCTTGGCAACGTCCTCAAAGAGGATGCAGAAACACGACATGAAGGCAGCAGTCTCGTGGAGACGAACCGGTAGCTTTCTATTTGTCGCGACCTAGCGACGTCGAGCTTGGCCGAACCGGTAACCGACGCTTCGAACGGTGTGAATCAGGCCAGCGTATTCTTCACCAAATTTTGCGCGGAGTCGGCGCACGTGAACGTCAACAGTGCGCGCCCCGCCGTAATATTCGTAACCCCAGACCCTGCTCAGCAGAATTTCTCGCGTGAAAACCCTGCCCGGGGTGGTTGCTAAAAAGCGGAGCAACTCATACTCCATGAAGGTCAAATCAAGAGGCCGACCGTCAAGCACTGCTTCGTAGGTTTCTAGATCCAAAACTAACGGCCCGTGTTCAATGCGCTCTCCCGAGTGGCCTTGGTTGGAGGAGGCGAGCATGTGTCTTACCCGGGCTTCAAGTTCACGTGGGTGAAACGGATCGAGACAGAAATCATCGAAGAGTTCATCGCGCATGTCGAGCTCTTGTAGCTCGCTTCCGCGAATTAACAGTAGGAGGGGAGATACCGGAACGTCACGTTTACGAAGGGCCCGCAGCATTGCCCAGCCCTCATCACCTGCGTCTCCCATTTGAAGAATTGCTCCGCCCCACCCTTCGTCAGGCTCGAGATTCTCCACGTCGTTTGGTTCAGCTAGTCCCTTCCAAACGAAACCGCTTAGATCAAGAAGCTGAGCTAATTCCGGAGCAGGATCCGCCGGATACAACGCTAAGACCGTCATCACAAACTTGAGTAGTACCGGTCGAGTTCGAAAGGTGTTACTTGCGCTTTGTAGTCGTTCCATTCCCGTCGTTTGTTGCGAAGGAACCAACTAAAGAGGTGATCGCCAAGAGTGTCGGCAACGAGATCACTCTTCTCCATTTCGTCTAACGCTTCAGCCAACGATTGGGGAAGTTGAGCCTGGTCGATTAAACCCCAATGCTCAGTGAAACCGGTCATTGATGGCGGTGCTTCAAGAGGCAATTCGTATCCCTGTTCTATTCCTTTCATTCCGGCAGCAAGAATTACTGCAAATGCCAGATAAGGATTACAGGCCGGGTCAGGTGATCGGTATTCAATACGGGTGGTGTCATCGACGCCGCCTGTTCGAGCAGTTGGAACGCGGATCAAAGCAGCCCGGTTCGATCGAGCCCACGAAACGTTCACCGGGGCTTCGTAGCCGGTCACGAGTCGTTTGTAACTGTTCACCAACTGGTTGGTAACCGCGGTGATCTCTCGAGCATGGTGCAGAAGTCCAGCGATGAAACCTCGCGCGACTTCCGATAACCCATCAGGGCTCTCAGGGTCATAAAACGCATTTACTCCATCTCGAAATAACGACAGATGGGTGTGCATTCCCGAGCCCTGCACCCCGGTCAGAGGTTTTGGCATGAATGTCGCGTGAACCCCGTGCTCGAGCGCGATCTCTCTGACGATAAGCCTGAAAGTCATGACGTTGTCGGCCATAGTCAACGCATCGGTGTAACGCAGGTCGATCTCATGCTGGCTTGGAGCATCCTCGTGAAATGAGTACTCCACGGGAATACCCATCGCCTCCAAGGTCGTGAGCGTTTGACGACGGATGTTGCTAGCCACGTCCGCGGTCGTCAGGTCAAAATAGCTGCCTTGGTCAAGCGGTACCGGATCCCCGTTTCTCGAAGGTTCAAATAGGAAGTATTCCATTTCCGGTGCCGTGAAAAATGTGAAACCTTCTTTGTGAGCGCGTTCCATTGAGCGACGTAAAACCTGTCGTGAGTCACCAGGAAACGGGCTTCCGTCGGTGCGTTCGATGTCACAGAACATGCGTGCCGCATTTTCGTCGTTGCCGCTCCACCGCATTAGTTCAAAAGTTGCGGGGTCCGGCCGGGCGACCATGTCTTCTTCGCGCACCCGGCTGAAGCCGTCGATTGACGAACCATCAAAAATCATCCCGTCTTCGAATGCGGTCTCCAATTCGGCGGGAGAAATAGCGAAAGATTTCAACTGACCTTGGACGTCAGTGAACCAGAGGCGAACTAAACGGATCCCTCGTTCCTCAACCCGTCGCAGTACGTAGTCTTGAGGTCGCTCCATGTTGGCGTCATCTTTCCTTGTTCGACGCATAGCGTCACAAGTATCTAAGCCCATTCTTGACTCGGCGTGCACGCGATTAAAAGCTCAGAGCATTCCGTTTACATGACGTTCATAATTGGACTAGGAGGCTAGAACTAAGCGTCTGTGAACTAATCTTTGATTTGTCACCCTAAAAAGTGTGTGACATGGGGCTCGTAATTGTTAGCTTGCGTTCCGTCCCCGCCCCTCTATCAGGAGCAACCAAAGTGGCGTATAGGGCCGAATACATATGGATTGACGGCACAGAGCCGACTGCAGAGATCCGATCCAAGACGAAAATTCTTGGTGACGGCGACGACCCCGGTATTTGGGGTTTTGATGGATCAAGCACAAACCAGGCAACGGGTGACAACTCTGATGTTGTTCTTCAGCCGGTGTTTCAGTGCCCTGATCCGATACGCGGGGGAAACGACATCCTCGTTCTTTGCGAAACCCTCTTAACATCGGATATGTCACCGCATCCGACCAACACTCGTGCCGCGGCACGAGCCGCACTGGAGCAGTACGGCGACCAAGAGCCTTGGTTTGGTCTTGAGCAGGAATACACGATGCTCGATCCGATTACTGGATGGCCCGCAGGCTTTCCAGTCGGAGGTTTCCCAGCGCCGCAAGGCCCGTACTACTGCGGGGTTGGCGCTGTAAAAATTCGCGGACGCGACCTTGTGGAACAACACACAACTTGGTGTATCGAAGCTGGGTTGGCTATCTCGGGTACCAATGCAGAGGTCATGCCCGGTCAGTGGGAGTTCCAAATTGGACCCGTCGACACTGTTGCTGTGGGCGACCACATGTGGATGGCCCGCTATCTGCTGTACCGCGCTGGGGAAGTTCACGGGTTAGAAATCAGTATCGAAGCGAAACCCATGAAGGGTGACTGGAACGGTGCGGGAATGCACACCAACTTCTCGACCAACACCATGCGAGAAAGTTATGAAGCGGTTGAGGCCGCAGCGCAATCGATGGGCGCGCCTGGCAAAACTGAAGAACACCTCGCTGGTTATGGAATTGGGATTGAAGACCGTTTAACAGGTGAACACGAAACGCAGCGTTTCGACCAGTTCAGTTACGGCGTTTCAGACAGAGGAGCATCGATCCGGATACCTTGGCAGGTTGCCCAGGATGGCAAGGGATACATCGAAGATCGTCGTCCCAATGCCAACGCAGACCCTTATGTTGTGGCGACGTTGTTGACGAACACCTGTTGTGCAGCTTTAGCCTGATAAATATCAGTTTTAGAGATTTGGGTGGAGCCGACGGGCTCCACCCAAATAGTTTTCGCCCTAACGACGTCTCGGCTTCTAGCCTCATGACATGGCTTCGATCAGAGTTGCGTTAGCGCAACTCAACCTGCAAGTGGGTGACTTTGATTCCAACGTCGCGGCCATTACAGATGCCTATGACCGATCAGTTGCCTCAGATGCCGACCTGGTCGTTTTTAGCGAACTGGCGGTATGCGCTTATCCTCCCGAAGACCTGTTACTGAAGCAACGATTCATTGACGATGCCCAGAAAGCAGTCACGACGGTCGCTGAGCACACTTCGGAGGCGGTGGCAATTGTTGGCTTCCCAGAGCAAACAGATCATGGCCTTTATAACTCTGCTGCTGTGTGTCACCGAGGCGAAGTTCGTGGCGTTTACCGCAAGCGACTTCTTCCTAATTACTCCGTTTTTGACGAAAAGCGCTATTTCGTTCCAGGTACGTCCGATGGACCTCTTTTCGAGGTAGCGGGAGTACTTGTCAGTATTTGCGTATGTGAGGACCTCTGGTTTACCGATGGTCCCTTTGATGGCCAAATCGAATCCGGCGCTGCTCTGGGGGTGTCCATCAACGGGTCGCCCTACCAGCGCGGGAAAAACGCGGAGCGAGTTACCGCAGTCATCGAAGCAACCGAAAAGCACAAGGTGCCGATCGTTTACGTCAACCAAGTAGGCGGCCAGGACGAACTGATCTTTGACGGGTCATCGTTCGTTGCTGACGCGAATGGCAAGGTTATTGCCCGTTTGCCACAGTTCGAAGAAGCCGTCGAGGTTGTGGATGTTGAGGTTCCTTCGAGTGGAAGTGGCGCACTCCCGGTGATAGCGACCTCACTAGAACGCCAAAATCGGAAACCTTTAATGATGCCGCCTATCGCGGAAACAAATAATGGCGTTGGCGAAGTCTGGAAAGCGTTGGTTTTAGCTACACGCGACTATGTCAACAAAAACGGATTCAGTGAGGCCGTCGTGGGACTATCGGGAGGAGTGGACTCGAGTCTGGTGGCAGCGATCGCGGTTGACGCGCTCGGACCCCAAAGAGTTCATGGTGTGTCCATGCCTTCTCGTTATTCCAGCACCGGGTCCCAAGATGACGCAGCCGAATTGGCGCTCAATTTTGGTGTGGACTTCAATACCATCCCCATCGAACCGGCTCACACAGCCTTCCTCCAAATGCTCGACCCATTCTTTCGCGAAGACGTCGCTGACCTGACTGAGGAAAATCTTCAAAGTCGTGTTCGCGGTGTCCTGCTTATGGCGCTATCAAACAAAAAGGGATGGCTCGTCCTGACAACAGGAAACAAGAGCGAAACGTCCGTTGGATATTCCACCCTCTATGGCGACACAGCTGGAGGTTTCGCAGTCTTAAAAGATTGCCCCAAACTTCTCGTGTACGAGTTGTGTCGTTGGCGTAACAACCAAACGAGTGTTCCTTGGATTCCTGAAGCATCAATTTCGAAACCACCATCAGCAGAACTGCGACCTGAACAGACTGACGAGCAGTCTCTTCCCCCGTATGAATTATTAGACCCTCTGCTGGAGGCTTACATCGAACAGGACCGCGCTGCGGCAGATCTCGTCTCTGATGGTTATGACGCAGCGTTGGTTGAACGAATTACACGCCTCGTAGATCTAGCGGAATACAAACGCCGCCAATCGCCGCCGGGTCCACGTATTTCCACTAAAGCATTCGGTAAGGACCGCCGGTTACCGATCACTAATCGGTATCGGTGATGATTCACAGATGAGAAAAAATTCCCCGATTTTCTCTGTGAACTAAACGAACGGTAAGATTTTGTTACTCGAGCACGTAGGGTGAACTTTGAACTTCAGCAGCATGCTGCCTGGACTGCCGAAAGAGCGTCAATGACAGACATAAAGCGGCCGCGCGAGCCGTTCGCCCCGTGGGATCGTCGTAGTTTGCCGGGTTTATTCGATGTTGACGAGACCGCTAAGCGAATCGGGCACTACAAATGGGTAGAAATTAAGCTCTTTGAGGCCCTTGGGGGCTGGGTGGCGACGGTGCCCGAGCTTGACGTAAAGCTGCGTCTGGGAACTCACTGCTATCACCACGCCTGGCACGCCGATCTATTCGACAAGCGCTTGCCTGAGTTGCGAGAGATGCAAACGGAACGCCTCACCATCCCGCCCAATGACCACATGGTCGAGTTTTTTGAATCTATGACTGAGCCAGAAGCCGCTCATATGACCATCGAAAAACTTGTCGGTGTATACCGGGTTCTTATCCCACACAAAATTGCTGCCTACACCTATCACCGCAATGGCACGTCAGAGATAACCGATATGCCGACGATTCGAATCTTGGATTTTATTCTTCAAGATGAATTCAGTGATTGGCGCGAAGGTGAGATGCTGATCCAGTCGATGATTGAATCACCAGAAGAACTTGAGCGAGCCATGAGTCATCAAACCAAGCTTGAAAAAATTATGCTGGAGGCCGGCGGTATTGCTGGTCCCGGCTCAATCGGAAACCCATACGTGGAACTAGTGGAGGAGAACTGATGCGCAAAATCTTTCCTGCAGAGGAGCTTGCACGCGACTCTCGATTCATCCGTCAGACAAATGAGCAACGAATGGGCGATCCGCGTGGTGCACGCGTCGCTGGGGGCAACACAAGTGAAAACTTGGCGAAGCTCACTCCAGGTTTGCCCAATGGCCCAGATCGGGCTCGGGCTCTCATGCATGGAATATTTGTTGGTGAAATTCAGGCCTTAGAGGGTGCTGGTCGCACCTGCTGGGACTTCGAACTAGGTGATGAAGTACCACTTGCCTTGAAGCTCGACATGGCTCGCCAGTGTTGGGATGAGGCCCGCCACTGTGAAATTTCGGTTTCTCTTGCGGAGCACATGGGAACTGAATTGGGTGAGTATGCAGAAAATGGTCTTTTGTATGAGGCATCCTGCAATCCCGATCCAGTTCTACGTTTGACAGGCGTTAACCGTGCTCTTGAGGGCTTAGCCATCGATGTTTTCAACACGATGAAAGAGTTCGGGAATATGGCCGGTGATCCAGTGCTCGAGTTCTGTGAAGACTGGATGCTCGCGGACGAGGTGACCCATGTGAAGATGGGTTCCGATTGGCTGCGTCGTTTAACAGAAAACGATAAAGATCGACTCAATAAGGCGCTCGAATTTCAAAAAGTTGTTGATCGACTGTTTTCCTTTAACGGATTCCGCGGTGAAGACGATGACAGCCCAATTCAGCTGACCCGCCGTTTCCGCGAACTTGCCGGCTTCAGCGATGAAGAAATAGACGAAATCGCTGATATGTCTCGTGATGCTCGGTCCGAGGCGATCGCCTGATGATTCAGGTCTCGGTTAAACCCGAGTCCTTCGAGATGGTTTTCTACGACGCAGCGGTGATTGGCGAAGTTGTAGCCGAAGTTGCGGAGCGCCTTGGAGTTGATGAGGCGATCACTCTCGACATCGATGAACAGTCTCCTCTTGGACGCAGCAAGATATTGAGCTATGACCCCATCGATCTTTGGGTCGACGGTGGAGCGCTGGAAAACACCCAACGCCCACGTAATTTTGGTCCTGCTCGAACGCGTGACACCATCGGCCGTTTACTACTCAGAGTCCTCGACCGTAGGTCCGGCCGCTTCGATGACGCTCCGGCCGACGATGAACTCGACTTAAGCCAGTTTGCTGCGTGGGATGTGCACAGCGTTGGGCGCCTCGAACGTATCGGCCTTGGAGGCCAGAGAAAGCGCCGTTTATACCAGTTCCGAAACAGGCATGGATTTACTGACGTAGCCGACGCCGCGTTTGATGAACTGTGGGGCTCAAGCGAACTCAGTTGGACCGAAATCGAACGCCTATCTGTGGGTTGTCGTACCTAGCGTCACGGCACCAATTCAATTCTTCAACGCCGCCACCTGGCTGGCTATCCACGGGTAGGTTTCTGCCAAACCCGCGGCCAAATCGAAACGTGGCCGATAGCCGAGGGATTCAATACGATCATTAGAAAAGTTGCGGTTTAGGACCCCCACGGGGCCAGGCACCCACACCGGAGTGATGTCTTTCTCAGCAACGTCGGCAACCAGGTCCACTAACTGTTTCACTGAAACGTATTGCCGAGTACCAATGTTCGTCGGTTCGCGAACATCGCTATCCACCAGACGGCGGACACCATCTACCAGATCGTCGATGTAGACGAAGCTGCGCATAGCGGATCCGTCTCCCCAAACTTCGATGGTTCCATCAACGGACTCAACGATTTTTCTGCTGAGAGCTGCAGGGGCCTTTTCTCGACCACCGTTCCATGTGCCCTCGGGGCCGTAACAGTTCTGAAAACGAGCGATACGCGGCTCGAAACCATGTTCCCTCGCGTAGGAAGCCACGGCGCGTTCAGCGTAAAGCTTCTCCCAGCCGTATTCGTTGTCTGGCGCAGCAGGATACGCATCGTCTTCTGTTAACTCGGGTTCACCCAACTCCATATCGCGGTACACACACACCGAACTCGCCAAGAAATAACGTTCGATGCCGGCGTTTGCTGCGGCCTCAACCACATTGAGATTGATCAGCATGCTGTTATGCATGATCTGAGCTTCGGCTTGATGAATGAATCCCATTCCTCCCATATCGGCAGCAAGTTGGTAGACGTCGTCAATACCGCCACTCAACGCTGCAGCTGCAGATTGCTGCTCGCGCAAGTCGGCGACCATGAATTCATGCGCAGGTGAAACGCTCCATTCGGGGTGTTTGATATCGACGCCCCGCACCCAATAGCCCTCGTTGACCAACCGCTGAACTAGATGACTTCCGATAAAACCGCCGGCGCCACAAACAACTGCTCGCTTTGTCACGTGGTCCTTTCAGTTCAAGTCGTGGGCGCTAACGCCCTCCAAGAGGTCAACATCTGGGCGGTGGGTCAGGATCCCTGAACACGATTCAGCCATTTCGACCATAACAGCGGAGTCGAAATGCGTTCGGGCAGCTTCCTCAGAATCCCACTTCTCGATTATGACGAAATGGTTGGGGTCAGAAAACGAGACACAAAGATCGACATTGCGGCACTCAAGTTGATTTCGAGTCATTACGACGTACTTCGAAAGCACCGGTAGTAATAGCTCGGCGTCGTTGGCATCAAAAGTCAGTTGAACAAGAGCAATTTCAAGGTCATCGTCTGGGATAGCTGTTGGTTCGGTCATGTTGTGCTCGTGGTGAGTGTCGGAAATCGCGATTCCAGCCGGTAGTTTCCAGGCAAGCGATTAGGCTCAATGCTTTGAGTCTGTGAAATAGATCGTGTCGGCAACGTGACGAGCGTACCGGCGGACGGTGCCCCTGCGGGGTCGTCTCACCGGTCAGGGGAAAGAGGTCAGCAGGTGGCCAAGAATCGGGTCGAACGGGACGAAGAAGATCTCGTCCGTCTGTACCTCACCGACATCGGTCAGTATCCGCTCCTGACAAAAGATGACGAGGTGCGACTCGCCCAGGAGATTGAAGCTGGTGCTGAAGCCAGAGCAATGCTCGAAGCCGATCAGCTAGAAGACGGCTCTCCCGTAACGCCCCCTAAGAAGCGTGAACTTCGTCGAGCTGACCGTAAAGGCGAAAGAGCTGAGCGCACTTTCGTTCAATCCAACCTTCGCCTAGTGGTTTCGATTGCAAAGAAATATCAGGCTTCAGGGTTGCCGCTGCTGGATCTGATTCAAGAGGGAAACCTGGGACTCATGCACGCTGTCGAGAAGTTCGATTGGCGTAAAGGTTTCAAGTTTTCCACTTATGCGACGTGGTGGATTCGCCAGGCCATCACTCGTGGCATCGCCAATACGGGCCGCACCATCAGACTTCCGGTGCATGCAGGTGACACCCTCGCGCGGCTTCAAAAAGCTCGGTCGCGTTTGGAACTTAAATTTGGGCGTCCAGCGACGCTGGCAGAGCTCGCTGTAGAAGTCGACATGCCTGAAGACAAAGTGTCTGAAGCACTTCGATTCGCTGCTGAACCGCTATCTCTCTCGGAACCATTACGTGAAGACGGCGACGCCGAGTTAGGCGACGTAGTCGAAGATAGAAATGCTGAAGATCCCGAAGAAGCGGCTGCAGTCTCGCGGCTCCCCGATGAGATCGCCAAACTCCTCGGTCCTCTCGACGAACGAGAGAGAGAAATCCTGAAACTCAGATTCGGGCTTGATCGCGGCGAACCTCGAACTCTTGAAGAAGTGGGTGAGCACTTCAACCTCACCCGCGAGAGAATCCGACAGATTGAAGCGCGGGCAATGTCCAAACTTCGGCACCCAAGTAGCGACACTGGGGCCCGAGACCTCCTCGGAGTCTGAAATCGCGATTCCGGTAGTTTTCGTACCTACGTTCCGTATTTAGTTTTCAGCGAGTTTCCGGGCAGCGATTGCTACCAAGGCGCCGACGACAATTGCCAGCAGGAGCTTCTTCACGTTGGTTCCTTTCCATCATTTGGTTTTCAGTGTGTTGGACTAGTGAGCTGGACAGACTTGGCGGAGGTGGACGGGAATCGAACCCGCCGGACGGGGATCACCCATCCCACCCGCTTTGAAGGCGGGGGAGCCCACCAGGCGCTCGGACACCTCCGAGTTCAGTCTGCCTCGCGCGAGGGCACATTGAAAAGGAGAAACCGAGAATCGGACCTAAAGATGTTGTCTGAACTGAACTAGCGCCAAGCGGTATTGCTGACCTCAAGGGTGCGTTCAAACTTTTTTTGCTTCTGACGCTAAACAGGTGTTCAATAACACGCGTGTAATTACGACGACGTCATCATGGCGAGTCGGGCGAATCAGGGCGGAAATATATGGCGTTCGTAGACGAAAGCAGTAGCCAAACCGAGGAAAGCGGCTGGTGGGATTACGCAAACTGTTTAGGCGTTGATCCAGATCTCTTTTTCCCTGAGCGGGGGGCGAGCACTAAAGAAGCTAAAGAAGTGTGCCGGGGGTGCATCGTTCGCGAGGACTGTCTTGAGTATGCGTTGAGTCACGGCGAGAAATTCGGTATTTGGGGCGGTATGAGCGAACGAGAACGTCGCCGCCTGCGCCGACAACGAGCCCTTGCTCGTCGCGCTGCCGCCGAACGAGCAAGCTAGACACCGAATTCCTGGTGATCTCCTTACAGCGATTCAGTGCGCTGGTATCCTCACCCTTGTGAATCTCGGCGGGTCAGAACTGATCATCATCCTGGTCATCGTCTTGGTGCTCTTCGGTGGTGCCAAACTCCCGAAGTTGGCTCGATCTCTCGGGCAGGCACAAAAAGAGTTCAAGGATGGCATCAAAGATGGAGATTCGCCGTCTCCCGAAGACAGTGCCGGAGAATAGCTATACGTTGCCCAATCAAGAGATCTGAAGAGACGACTCCCGCAATAAGACTTGACGTCTCGCTTTTAAGATCCGGCGTCTTTGACGTTCAGATGCTCCGCCCCACACACCGTGCTCGACCCGATTTGCCAGGGCGTATTCAAGGCAGGGTGACTGTGATGGGCAGCCCTCACACAATTTTTTTGCCCGTTCAACGCCCACACCGTCACTGGGAAAGAAAATAGACGGATCTCGATCAGCACAGTTACCTCGGCTCATCCAACTCGTGTCAATGGAAATGTGGCTCATTGCTTGGGCTCCGTCGGTCGTTGCGAGGGTGATTTCTTGCGCCTTGCTATGACTATGACTCCCAATGACGGCAAACGGTTCCAAATATTTGATGTTCTTATGAAAAATTCATTCCGAGAAGAATGGGAGTGCATTCCCAAGACGCTTGTTGGAGCTAATGGTTCCCGAAGCCGGCGCCGGTACAGTGATGCGGTCGCTGTCGAAGGAGCATCGGTGACCAACTTCGAAATTGATGAAGAACTCCCTCCCCCCGAGACCGGCGTGCGAGTCGTCTACCTCGGTCCGGTCTCCCCACATTGGGATATCCAGGGACTTTTTGGTGAACAAGCAGTGGTGGACGAATTTCGGCGCCGAACAGTGGCGCGTCTCCAGCTTCTTCCACCTCACGATCCCCAGTTCAGACGCAATCGTGAACGTGTGAACCGCGACGCAGAACGAGAAAACTTGCACCTCGAGTGGGATTTGGGTGTCCCCGAAGACGAAGAAGAGTAATCCAGGCCTGATGAGGGTCCTGATAACCAACGACGACGGCGTCGCTTCTGAGGGTCTATGGGCCCTAGCTCGACGTGTTGTTGACGCCGGCTACGAAGCGGTAGTCGTAGCTCCTGCCTCGGATATGACCGGCATGGGTGCAGCGATCGGCGGAGACCTTCACGGTGGCGAACTTCGAGCTCAAAAAATTGTGCGAGAAGACCTAGGCGACACACCGTGCTGGGCGGTAGACGGACCACCTGCTCTTTGCGTGATCATGACCCAACTCGGCGCTTTCGGAAACCCAGTTCCGATGGTGGTATCAGGCGTGAACCCGGGCTTGAATTGCGGCCGATCGGCACTGCACAGCGGAACTGTGGGAGCTGCTCTCACCGCAGCCAACAACGGCGCTCATGGGATCGCGGTCAGCCTCGATGTAACAGATGCACCGATGGAGTGGGGTATTGCGGTCCACCTCGTACCGGAAATGATTGAACGCCTTAGGTTGATCGAGAAGGGGCGCAGAGTTGTCAATATCAACGCCCCAAACATCTCGTTGACCGAAGTAGTGGGTGTTCAAATCACCGGGCTCGCGAAATGGGGGGATGCTGCAGGAACCTTGCAATCCTCCGGAGATGGATCTTGGTCGTTTGAACGACAGCCCGGTGATCCAAAACGACGGATCGCAGGCACCGATAATGCGGCTGTTAGAGAAGGCAGTATTTCTGTATCTGAGCTAGTTGGGTTGAAGGTTCAAACATCTGATTTGGACCTCACGGATCTCGCGCTCTAACAACGTCTCCAGACCGAAATTTTATTTAAAAGAAATCTTGAAAATCCTTCCGCGAGAGGTCGAGGGGTACTACGTTGCCGGTCGTGGCCCGTCCCCCCGGTATCGCTGGCCGTCAAATGCCAACGGGTGCTCGCGCAGCTCTCGTTGTCGCGCTGATTTACCTGTTTTTGGTAGGTGTTTCCTCCCTCGAGGCTGGCATCAAGATCATGGGCGCCGACACCCAAGAACGCTTGTTTTCAGCGGTCAGTAATCCGATTGCAGGTCTTTGTGTCGGAATCTTAGGGACAGTGCTTGTCCAATCGTCATCGGCCAGCACTTCAGTAATAGTCGGTCTTGTGGCATCTGGCGCACTTGGCGTAGACCAGGCCGTTCCAATGGTCATGGGAGCCAACATAGGAACCACCGTCACTAACACGCTCGTCTCATTAGGACATGTTCGTCAATCAGCAGAATTTAAACGAGCGTTCGCTGCTGCAACCGTCCACGACTTCTTCAACGTCTTGGCTGTTTCGATTCTTCTTCCGGTCGAATTGATCTTCAAACCAATTTCAGGAATAGCGAAATGGATAAGCGAACTCCTCGTCGGTTCCGGAGGAACCGAGTGGAAAAGCCCAGTAAAGAAATGGGTAAAAGAACCCGTTGGATGGCTGAAAGACCTTTGGGACCAGTTCGGAGCGTCAGGCAACGTTAAAGGTGCCCTCATGGTCGCAACGGGACTCGTGATCGTCCTGATAGCTCTCGCCTTGGTCACCAAAAACATGAAAGCCCTCGTGGCAGCGCGAATTGAAAGATCCCTCAACTCGATCCTCGGCAAAGCCGGGGGACTAGTAGCTCTCGTGGTCGGCATGATCGTGACGATCGCCGTGCAATCCTCAAGTATCACAACCTCAATACTGATACCGCTTTCAGCAGCTGGAGTGCTGACCCTACGAAACGCCTACCCAGTCACACTGGGCGCAAATGTAGGAACGACCATTACGGCGTTGCTCGCTGCTCTTGCAGCCTCAAGTCCCGACTCGTTGACCGTAGCTTTAGCGCACACGACCTTTAACGTCATCGGCATTCTGTCTTTGTACGCCCTACCGTTCTTCAGAGAAGTTCCGGTGATTGCAGCGACGGCAATGGCCGAGATAGCTGTACGCAGACGAGTCCTAGCGGTCTGTTACGTCGTCGGACTGTTCATTGTTGCACCTCTGATTGGTGTAGCTATCCTTCGATAACGGGGAGTTTCATATGGTTCTTTCATTTTTCCGAGGAGGCGACACAGGGCTAGATCATGTCGTCACCCGATCAGTTGCCATGGTGAGCGACGCCCGCCATTCGTTTGACCTTGCATGCACAGCGCTGATGAGCGGAGCGGACCCCCGTACCATCGCAGACGATGTGCGAGAAACAGATCTGCGTATCAATGCCAACGAGCAACAACTACGCGGCGAGCTTGCGGTACATATCAGTGTTCACGGCCCCAATGACATCGGTGAAGTCATTGGGCTCATACTTTTGTTGAAAAAAATTGAACGCGTTGGCGATCACGCAAAAAACATCCTCGACCTCGCGGAAAGCGGTGTTTCCTTTATCGGCGAACCCGATATTGATGGGTTGCTTGAGGAACGCCGTATCGTCTCAGGGTTCTTCACTGAAGCGAGCGAAATTTTGGCTGAACACGATGGAATACCGCAAAGCTTCCGCGAACGGGTTGACGTTATGACATCCCAGATTCAGTCACGTATTGACGGATACATGACGTCGGAACAACCTGGCCATCAAGTCGTACCCCGAGCCGTGTACCACCGGTATCTCAAACGAATCGTCGCCAACTTGAATAGTGCTGTCTTTGCAGCAACCGAACCCGTCAGAGTCACCGGTAGCTCCGACTGAAGCGACCAGTTTTAGTTTGCTTGGGAGTGCACCATTTAACTGGGCCCTAGGGTGACACCGTGGAAGAGGCACCAGATTTCCCAACCCCGGTTTCGGACCCAAACGCCGGTGGAATCAGTGACCACAGCACGTCGCCCAAAAACAGAGCTGCCCTAGGGCCATTCGCTCGTCTCGCCAGAGTGCAACTGGTCTCTGCCGCTGGCGACGCGCTTTTCACAATTGCTCTCGCTGGTTCACTGTTTTTCAATCTTGACCCTGCAGCAGCGCGACCCAAGGTTGCGTTGTACCTCATTTTGACCATCGCCCCATTTGCCATCGTTGGGCCCCTCATTGGGCCGCTCATAGACCGATTACGCGGGGGACGACGCGCAATGGTGATCGCTAGTGGCATGGGGCGAGCTGTTTTAGCGTTCCTAATGATTCGCCATCTAAATTCTCTGCTGCTTTTCCCCGAAGCATTTGGCGCGTTGGTTCTGGGAAAGACTTACCACGTCGCAAAAAGCGCAATTGTGCCTGGCCTAGTACGCGGGCATGAAGACCTCGTGGAAGCTAACTCAAAGTTGGTGTTGCTCAGCGGCATCGGTGGAGCCTTAGCCGCGGGTCCCGGGCTGCTTCTGGGTCTGATTGGGTCCGAGTGGGTTTTGGGAGTCGCAATGATTGTTTTCGGAGCGGTAGTACCTCTGGGGGCGCGGCTCCCGCGCACCTCAATTGCATCTGAACCCATGCAACAAGACGAACGCAGCGATCTACGCAGCGGCGGGATCGTTCTAGCGGCTTCGGCGATGGCGATACTTCGAGGCATGACCGGCTTCACGTTGTTCCTTGTTGCTTTTTGGTTGCGTCGCGAAGACGCCTCGGTTATCTGGTTCGGATTAATGGTGGCCGCAAGCGCCATAGGCGCACTCATTGGCGCGGTAGCCGCACCGTTCCTTCGTCGAGTTGTGCGCGAGGAATACCTGCTCGGCGGAGTTCTTATCATCGCGGCCGGGGTCGGGTTTTTAGCGATCTTTCCTGGCGACCGCATGGCCGTACTGGGGTTCGTCGCCAGTGTCGGTCTTGCAGCTGGCCTAGGCAAACTTTCCTTCGACGCCATCGTCCAACGCGACGCACCGACCGTCAACCAAGGACGCTCCTTTGCGCGATTCGAAACGCGATTCCAACTTTGTTGGGTCATAGGAGCGTTGATTCCCGTCGTGGCCCCCAACGGAGTTTTGCCCTTACGCGCAGGGCTAATCATCCTCGCTCTTTCCAGCGCATCGGCAGCGTTTCTCTATCTCGGTGGGCTCGTTGCCCTAGCACGAGGTAAACGAACCCCATCTCGCGTCATCGCCGACCAGGTCTGGACTGAAGCCAGATACGAAAAACTTAGTGAACGACTACCGACATGGATGAGTCGGATTTTGCCTAATCCTTCAGACCGAAAGACTGATCAATCCTGATCTAGTTCGGGTAAATCAATCCGAGCTAACCACAAACCAGGTGCCGTGATCTCGTTCGGCGTTGGTAGTGCCATTTCGTCGTTCCATAGACGCATGAGAGCCTCATCGCCAGCTCGGTCGATCACCCCGGCAATGAACGCCTCTCCGCGGTCAACGAGCTCTGAGGTGATCTCAACCCCAAATAACTTTTCAACAAAACGGTCGCTTCCGCTCGCAGTAACTCGCCGTCGACGGAAGACCTCAGAGAGCGACTGATAAGAACCCAGCAAACCGGTTCCGACTTTTTCGATCACGTAGTCGACGTAACCAACAGTCAGAGCCAACAATGATTCGAGTTCGGGAACAACGGCAGCTTGCGCATCCGATCTCAACGCTCCCAACATCGTTTCAGGGTCACCCAAAGCATTCTGCAAGGTCTGCTGCAACTCCTCAGGATCCCCACTCCCAAAATCTAAATCAGCGAACCGGTCTTCGAAAGCGCGACTGTCGGTTTGGAAACCATCAATATATTTGTTCAACAAACGTTCAAATGTTCCCCTTACGTGAGGAACTGAAAGAACGGAATGCATAGCTATTTCGTAGATGCATACCCAAAGTTGCACGTCTTCAATGGGAAGTGACCACTCGGCAGAAAATTCTTCGACGTTGCCTACAAGGATTAAAATTTGGTGATCAGGCCGAGGTATTGGAAGCACGTAATTGCCGAACGCTCGCGTAGCCAGATGGCCAGCCATCGAACCAGCACTCATTGCCATCATCATGGGATTAAGCGCCCGCATTAAACCGTCAAGAATTTGGGCCTCAGCAGCGGCCAATTCGCCTGGGAGGGTTCCTGCCGCGAGACGTTCGGCTAGACGTTCCATTAACGGCCGATATGCCTCTAAAGCTGCCCACGCCCACTGTGCCCGAGTTGCAGGTACCACCGTGGCGGGTTGGCCCGAAACCCCGGGCTCAAGCGATGTGACGTTGGCAACATGTAATTCGGCAACGCGTGCCAGCTCAACAAGCTTCACTCTTTGAACGGGATCGACGTTGGGTTCGGAAACGCCCTCCGTAGCGATTTGTTGGGCGAACTGGCGAGCCACGTCCCACGCGATCGGGCCCTGCCCTTTGAAGAGCTTGCCAAGATCACCCAAGAACGGGAGCCCCCCGAAAGGGTCGTCTTTGTCAAAAGGATCGTCACTAGCCACGTCTGCATGGTAGGCCGGTGCTTGTGCAGCTTCACCCCAGCCCACCCAACAAGCATTCGAGAGAAGTAGGAATTAGTACATGACGGTCGTGGCTGTCTCTGGGGCAGAAGGAGCGCTGAGAACTCGAATATCTGAAGCGTTAGAACAAGTTTTTGACGAAGTTGTCAACGTCACCTTCGATCTTGACCAGGTTTCCCTCGATGAGGTGGAGTGGATTGTCCATCTAGCGTTCTCGGACGACTCAGACCAACGGGAGTTGATTGGGTTACTCGACATTGCCGGTGAACGCGACGTCGCGCGTTTAGTTCTCGTGTCTAGCGCGATGGTCTACGGCGCCTGGCCCAACAACGCGGTTCCGTTGTCTGAAGATGCAGCAGTGCGTCCTAATCCCGAATCAGCGTTCGCCGTCCACCAGGCCGATGCAGAGCGCACGGCGCTCGATTGGGCTGACAGAGACCCGGAGCGACGGGTGACCATCTTGCGACCAACAGCAGTGGCTTCCCCTAGCGCGAGTGGGCTGATGGGCGAAGCTTTAGTTGCGGCCGCGCCGATAAGAACCCGACGAGATGATCCACCGCAACAATTCGTTCACCTCGATGATTTAGCGACCGCGGTAGCAACCGTGGTGCAACTCGATGAGTCCGGGGTGTTCAACGTCGCTCCAGACGGGTGGCTCACCGCTCGTGAAGTTCAAGAACTTCTCGGTGCGCGTCCGATCATTCGCCTCCCCATTCCCCTGCCAGGACGACTTGATCGATACATAGCGCGCCGAGTGGGCCATCAAGCCCCCAAAGGGTTGCTTCCCTATACCCGATACTCCTGGGTGGTTGCGAACGATCGCCTACGGGCCACGGGTTGGGTTCCGCGTTACGGCAACGACCAAGTCTTTGTCGCAACGGACGCTGGAATGCCATGGGATTCAATGAATGCCAAGCAGCGGCAATCCGTGTCGCTGCTTGTTGGCGGTGCATCACTCATCGGGCTGATAATCGGAGTTATTTCTTGGATACGGCGAGTCGCGTTACGAGATGACGTTTAACGCAACTCTCCGACCTCAACCATCACAGTGATGAGTTGGTTGTCCCGCCAGACCCTTAAGGCCGCCAGTTCGCCCGGTTCAAGCATCCGAGCACTTACAACTAACGCCCCCATATCCGGCACAGGCTGCCCGTCGAGTTCAACAATGACATCTCCGGGCTCCACCCCGCCGATGTTAGAGGGGCCCGCAGGATCGACAGACTTCACGACAACACCTGCAGAGTGAGTCGGGGGCAAAGATTTCTCGAGAGCATCTTGACCTCGGATACCTAAACGTCCATGCCGTGGACGTCCCCACTGGATGATGTCGTTGGCCACTTCGCGGGCAATCTCGATTGGTGTCGCGAATCCCAAACCCTCAGCCCCCACATCGCTGACAGCAATAACGGTCGTTATCCCCACCACTGCCCCTCGAGCATCAACGAGCGCTCCGCCCGATGATCCCGGAGAAATTGGAGCGTCCGTTTGTACGAGTTCGTACAACCAGTCACCTTGCGGCGACTGCAACCGACGATTGGTCGCGCTGATAACTCCGACCGTCACCGTAGGTCCTCCGAGCAAACTAAGAGGCGAACCAATAGCGATTGCTGTTTCGCCGGCTCGAAGCTGACCAGTATTCCCAAGAATTGCCGGGGTAAATCGGGTACCGGTCTCGGTCGCTGGTAGAAGAACTGCGATGTCAGTCCGGGGATCGGCGCCCACCAAAGCAACATCTAACATTTTTCCCTCCGCCAAAATAACGCGAAAACTGTCGCCGTCCTTCACGACGTGGGCGTTAGTTATGAGGTGGCCGTCGTCGCGAAATATGACTCCCGAACCCGAACCGATCACGCGGTTGTACCGCAAAACCTCGACTCGCACGACGCTGGGCGTCACCTCGGCCGCAATGTCGGCGACGCTCCAAGACCCCTTCTCGGCTGCGGGCGTAATCGCGGAAACCGTTGCTGATGTTATTTCCCGCTCGATAACTCGCTCCACTACTTGAGTCGTAGGCTGAAAGATGAGACCAACCACCAGAGCAGTCACTACGGCGCCGACGAAAGCACCAACCAATCCCGCTCCCACAAGACGCCGATTATTCGAGGATCGGCGTTTCGATGCAGCGTCCGGCGCGAGGTACTGAACTTCACTTGGGTGCATCCAGATGCGATCATCGGGATGCAACGGATACCTGCTGGTGGGATTTTGCTCAACGCTGGTGTCTGGGTCATCGGGGATTTGTGACCAGTCAAGCGAGCCCATCGACCCGAGATCTGATGAGCCGAACACATCAGAAGCCCCCCCTGGACTTTCTTCATCAGAGGGTTCCGCCGGGTCTTGTCCCGGGTCATCGGTTCGGTCCACACCCCAAAACGTACCCACGGATGCGCTCGTGTTGTCCGCGCCCCCGCTGGCTCGACAGGGAGGAGAGCCCTTCGCGGCGTACCATGACCATGTGCGCGCTCTGCAGAATTCCGACGCTTGGCTTGTTCTCACACCTGAGGAGCTCTCCGTGGGTGAGTTCTACGAGTGGTGTGTGCAACCGTCGTGCGGCGCAGTGGTGGTGTTCTCGGGAACGGTTCGTGATCACGCCGAAGGCCGACAAGAGGTTTCCCTTCTCGAATATGAGGCCTATGAGGAACACGTCGAGCCGCGCTTAGAAGCCATCGTCGCTGAGATGCGCAACCAATGGCCGGATTTATCCCGAGTGGTATTAGCTCACCGAACCGGGGCGCTCACAGTCGGTGAAAGTTCGGTCGTAGTAGCTGTGTCTTCACCACATCGGCCCGACGCATTTGAGGCCGCGCGTTTTGGCATAGACACCCTCAAGGCAACGGTCCCCATCTGGAAGCGTGAAGTTTGGAAAGATGGCGAAGATTGGGCTCTCTCCTCCCAAGACATCACTGACGTCAGGTCAACAGATCCGGTAGGTAAGGACTAGTTGTGACTCCGTTGGCATTTCTTGCTCTGGCCGCTCTGATCGCGTTAGTTGGGGCACTACTCCTTGCCCTTAGCGGGCGGAAGCGCACCCCCTGGCACGCGAGCATCGATGATTTCCGTCAACGCCTAGACGCCCTTGCTCCTCCAACGAGTGACGCTGTACGCGCGGCGGATAGCGATGGGTCGCGGGGCGAGGGGAGGACTTCCGCTGGCACGTGATCTAGCGATTGACCTCGGCACCGCAAACACTTTGGTGTACGAACGTGGGCGCGGCATTGTCCTCAACGAGCCGTCAGTCATTGCGATGAACGAGAGAACGGGTGATGTTCTTGCCGTTGGCCGAGAAGCCTGGCAGATGATTGGTCGGACCCCTTCATACATCGTCGCGGTTCGCCCCCTCCGAAAAGGAGCTATCACTGATTTCGACACAACTCAGCGAATGATTCGGCTGATCCTTCAACAAGTGGGCGTTGGCCGATTTGGCAAAACTCGAGTCGTGGTATGTGTGCCATCAGTCATTACCCCAGTTGAGCGTCGCGCTGTGACCGACGCCGCGCGCCGAGCAGGTGCTAGTGATGTTCGACTCATCGATCAGCCAATGGCAGCTGCTATCGGATCGGGTTTGCCGATTCACGAACCCATCGGGAACATGATCATTGACATCGGGGGAGGCACCGCGGAAACAGCGATGGTGTCGATGGGAGGAATTGTTTCGCTCAAAGCGATCAGAGTGGGATCGTTCGATTTCGACTCAGCGCTGCAGTTGTATGTCCGTCGGGTACACGGCGTTGCAATCGGTGAAAGGACAGCGGAAGAAATCAAAGTACAAATCGGGTCCGCATGGTCAGGCGGAGACGAATTTGATGCCGAAGTTAAAGGACGAGACCTTACGACCGGTTTGCCGAGAACCTTTATCTTGACCCCGGATCAAGTGAGATCTGCTTTCGAGGAGCCAATTCAAGCGGTCGTGGACTCTGTCATCGACTGTCTGAGCCAGGCGCCGCCCGAACTGTCACAGGATTTGCTGGTCCATGGCGTTCATTTGGTAGGTGGAGGCGGCTTGCTAAGAGGACTCGATAAGCGCATCGAACATGACGCGCGGGTGCCGGTGCGGATCGTACCCACGCCAATGGAAGCGGTAGTCCTCGGTGCAGGACGAGCCCTGGACAACTTTGAAACACTTTCATCAACATTCAATACCCATGGCCCCCGTTGGTAAACGTCACATTCCCCACATGGGGAATGCAAGCAAGAATGTCGTAGCCGCCGTTTTAGCTTTGATGCTTTTCGGGGGGTGCTCAGCGGAAGGAGAAACCGTCTCCAACGTGAACACTCCACAAACACCATCGGTTGAACGATCGATAGGTTTCGACGGTGACATTGTGCGACTCGGGGTCATTGCGAACCTCACGGGGTCCGACGCGACTCTGGACAGGGCTCGTCTGACTGGCGTGTCCGCATATTGGTCCGATGTCAACATGGCTGGCGGACTTAGGGGGCGTTACGCGGTCGAACTAGCGATTATCGATCACCGTGGTGATCCTCAAATCGCGGCAGCAGCGATTCCCGAACTCCTCGAGCAAGTTGTCGCTCTTGCCTTCGTGAATGAAACCGCGATGGGAGCGGTGTATCCGTTCTTGGTTGCTGATGAGGTGTTAGGAGTAGCCCCCACCTCCACACTCGACTGGGAATCTGACTCGAGGTTCTTGACACACTCACCTCCAGTGGAAGCCATAGTGCTTGCGTTGTTCGAAAGCGCGCCATCAGCGAGATGGTGCGTGGTCACCGATGGGTCCCCGTTGGGCGTCAGCGTCGAAGCGGCAGCTTTCGAAGCCGCTCGCTTGGCCGGAGTGCAACGCATCACCTTGATGGACGTGTCAGAGGATTTAAGGGCTGCAGTCTCTGCCGCTGCATGTGACCAGGTTCTTGTTGAAGCTGTCGACGGATTCCAAGAAACAGTTTTGGCATCTCTTCCGGCCAACAGGACCGTGTATCGACGGGCGGCGCTAATGCCCCCATTGAAGAATCGCGACGATATTGAGCTTTCGTACATCGATTCAGGCCCACCCTGGAACGTCGACGCATCAACTGGAATGCGTAGGTTTCTCGCCGCGGTATTGCGACACGCACCGGACACGGAACCCGATACGAGGATCCGAGAGGGGTATGTGTCCCAACTTCGGTTACACGCACTCCTTGAGCAAGCCGTAAGCCTGGGTGATTTGCGACGCTCTAACTTGTTTTCGTTAAGCCAATCTCACCAACTCATCGACATGTTGGGACTAGCCGAAGACACAGACATGTCGACTGATCAACAGGCCTTCCCGCGTTCAGCGATTGTGTGGACTGAAAACGACGACCAGGTTGACGTTGATGGGCGGGGTTGGAGTCTGGAAAAGCTGTTGCGCCCCGAGAAATTTCTGACGTTAGCTTCCGAGTTAAGAAACTAATTAGTCGCTTACGACGCCAAGAAGCTCACTTACCACCGCCCGAACTTGGCGGTCCTTGTCGTTCAACGCGGATTCGACTGCTAGCTGAGCTTCGGGTTCCTCAAATTGGAAAAGTCCGAGCACTGCGCGCCGTCGGATTTGAGCGCGGTCATCCATAGCGTCAAGGAGGCAAACAAGAATCGCCGATCTGTCAGCCCCCGCTGTTGTGGCAAGAGCACCCAGCGCAGCCACAGCAGTTTCCCTGCACAACTCGTCTGAATGCCCTCGCGCCATTTTTGTAAGTTCCTCGACGGCACCGACCTCTTCGCGTTCACCGAGAGAGAACGCGGCCATGTCAGCGACAGATGCGTCGGGATCGCCGAGGTAAGACTCAATTTCCACGTCCGTCCGCCGTGCGGAAATTTCTAACGCGCGTCTGCGAACTGAGACATTTGAGTCATCAAGGCCCACACGCAACTCGTCGGTCGTCAACTCGTTGAGCCGTTCTAAAGCACCCAACGCGATGCGGCGCGTGGTCGCATCAGGATCAACCAAAAACGCCCTTGCTTGTGATATTTCGCCGCGATGACCTGCTAAAGCGGCACTGATTCGGCGACTACGAAGATCGTCTTCAGTCAACTGATCGCTGCCTGCAAAACTAGAGCGGCAACTATTGCCATCACACCGACAATGAGCGTTATAGCGACCCCGCCTAAAATCGAGAAGGCCCCAAGACCAAGTAACGCCACAAATTTTCTCCACAGCGATGTGCCCCGGTAAAGCCGTAGGGGAAGAATTCGACGCGGATCATTCAAACTGGGTTTGCGTCCAGTCGACGAACCTACCTCGGGTTCATCGTGTGCTTCCGCATGAACGTCGGGCGAAATTCGGTAATAAGGCACTGGTTCGAGCGGTGCCGTGGAATCAAAGTCGTCTTCGGGGTGGTTCATCAATTTCATCCGGGCCGCGTGTGGTCGTTGGGGTCCAGCGTGGCACGCTTATACCCGATGTCCGAACCACCAACGAACGAGGATAGTTCTAGCCCTGTGAACGGGTCACTCAACGTTCGGCGATTGCCCACGTGGGCCATGACAGCGTTAGCGATTATCTGTCTTGGATTGGTTGGGGCACTTGTCCTTGATCGGGTGACCGTCACCTCAAAAGTGCTCACTAGTCCAGGGAGCACACGCGATATACCACCGATGCTGGTCTTAGACGACACCATGACTTACAGCTCTAACGGCGAAATTCGCATGGTGACAGTCCAGGCCAACCTCGAACCCTCACTACTTGAAATGCTTGGAGGATGGCTTGACGATTCCATAGAAATTTCGGATCGTCACGAGGTGCTAGGAGATCGCACGATTGAGCAGAACAGAACGCTCGGGCAAGAACAAATGGCGCGAAGCCTCGACGTCGCCGCTCGGGTTGCTCTTGAACGGCTCGGATATGAAGTCATTTTTCAAGCGGGGGCTCTTGTGATGCAGATTTTGCCCAATACCCCGGCCTCAAATGCCTTAGATCGTGGTGATGTCATTATCGAAGCCGACGGCCAAGTAATCCAAAACGCCACAGATCTGGGCGAGGCCGTGCGGAGTCGATCCCCAGGCGACGAGTTCTCCTTCTCAGTACTTCAGCTAGATGAAACAACGCGCCACGAGACAGTGACGCTCTCGGAAAAAAATGGGAACGCTTTCCTTGGGGTCAGCATCAGCACCTACGTCGAAATGGACGAATTACCGTTTGAGATCAACTTTGCAATCGAACGGGTCGGTGGTCCGTCAGCAGGCCTTGGTCTGACGTTGGCGTTGTTAGAGACGCTGCTCCCGGGCGAATTGCTGGCAGGGCTTCGAATAGTTGCCACCGGTACCGTCGACCCACTGGGAAATGTCGGCCCCGTGGGTGGGATGGAACAAAAGAGTCATGCCGTGATGCGCAGCGGAGCTGACCTTTTTGTTGTTCCTTCTAGCCAAGTCGAAGAAGCACGATCAGTCCTGGGAGAAATGGTTGACGTCGCGGCGGTCGATACTTTGGACGATGCCCTCCAGGTACTTCGTTCCCTTGGCGGAAATCTTTCGGGGATACGTTCAGGGACTCAATAAAGACCCAAATGTTTTCAGTAGACCATCCCCATGCCAGGAGGAACGATCGGTACCCTCGAACATCATGGTTCAGCACGCCCGAGGGGCGTCCGAAATTGATCCAGATTCGGTTACAAAAGCTGAATTCAGTCACGTTTTTCGCGGCTATTCGATCGAGGAAGTACGAGAGTTCTTAGACGACGTGAGTGCAGAGTTGCATCGCCTCCACAGTGAGCTATCTGCCGCCCGTTCCGTCAAGGCAGCAACGCACCTGGGAAACGAATCTTCATTGATCCCTCACGAGTCGCCGACGGATCGACCAACAGACGCTCGCCCCGGCACCGTCATCGATCTTCAGTCACACCGACTTACCCTCGAAAGAGACGACTTGCGGACTGATCAAGATCCAGAAATCCCGCTAGGTGACGAAATTGATGTTCGTCGACGGGCAGAACGGCAACAGACCTTTACTCAAGACAGTGATAACGATGACGTCGTTTCCTTCCAGAGCCCGAGATCACCGCAACGCAGAGCGGTCATTGATGAACTCTTCGCCCGGTTAGGCGAACCACAACCCAACGATGTGGAGTGGGCGAGAGAAGTCCTCATCCGTACGGGTGAAATTCCAGTTATTTCCCAGTCGCCCTATGCCTCGCTGCACGGCGACGCAGAGACGATTGTCGACCATCATGATCGGTTACGAAGCACCGTAGGCGAATTAGCGCGCCCCGCTGTGGTCCAGCTAAAGCAAAATATGGCCGCCCGACTGGAATTGCTTCTTCCAGAGCTGAAACTTTCTTCGGTGAACAAATTTGAAATGTCCCATCTTGTACCCAGCGCCATGGACGACGAACTTGTCGAAGGTTTGGTTCCATTTGTTGCTGCAGCAGCAAAATATGGGGCGGGCGGAACGAAAGTAAACGTCGCCGGCCTATCGGAAAAGATGGCTAGGCGCGTGGGTGATTGGTTACGAGAACGCCTTGTCGCTCACCTTGATGACGACGTAGCGATCGAAGTTCGGCTTCGAGCTGTTTACCGCGAATGGAAGAAAACAGCAGTAGATCTAATAGCCACCGACGCAATAGCCGCAGCGTTCGCATTTGGCCTATACGCGACCATTCCTCCGGACGCACGCGTGAGGTGGCAAACCCCGCCAGAAGGGTGCTGTGGGACTGTTTGTCATGACAACGCATTAGCTGGAACTCGATCTAAAGACCAAGAGTTTCCCTCTGGCCACCAATTTCCGCCGGTTGGTCAGGGATGCCGCAGTCTGGTCGTGCTCGCCGACCAGTAACATTTGAGACATATGCAACCACCTGAGCAAATGAAGCCGCGTCGTCGACGCACTAATCGTGGTCGGATACTGCTGGGCTTTGGCGCCCTTGCGGTTTTTCTGTTCTTCACTTCTGTCCGCGGTCTCGCGGGTTTTTGGACTGATTACCTTTGGTTCGACAGCCTCAAGTTGTCTTCGGTGTGGACTTCGGTGCTCTGGGCAAAGATCGGGCTGGGGCTTTTGTTCACGGTGGTATTTTTTGTTGCACTGTGGGTGAACCTTTTTCTAGCTGATCGACTGGCCCCGAAGAGTCGACCGCCGGGCCCTGAAGACGAACTGACCCGAAGATGGCAACAGCTCATGGGAAGACGAGCGTTCCTCATACGAAGTCTAATTTCGCTCGTTTTCGCGTTACTCGTCGGTGCCGGAGTTTCCTCGCAATGGCAAAGTTGGTTGTTTTTTACAAACCGCGTTGACTTCGGAATCGTTGACCCACAATTCGGTCGAGACGTTGGGTTCTACGTTTTCCAACTTCCGTTCCTGACGTTTGTTGTCAGTTGGGCGTTCGCTGCCATCCTTGTGATCTTCGTCGTAACGACAGTTCAGCATTACTTAAATGGAGGTATCCGCGTCCAAGGTCAGGCTGGATCGAGAGTCACGCCTCAAGTGAAAGCGCACCTGTCGCTGCTATTGGGACTTCTGGCTCTCGCCAAGGGACTCGGCTATTACCTAGACCGCTACGAATTGACGCTCTCGGGACGTGGGTTTGTTAACGGCGCAACGTACACAGATGTCAAAGCTCAACTGCCTGCCTTGCAGTTATTAATGATCGTCAGCGTCTTTTGTTTCGGATTGCTGGTATTCAACATTTGGCGCCGAGGATTCACCTATCCAATAATTGCTGTTGGACTATGGGCGCTTGTCGCCAGCCTCGCAGGCACTATTTACCCAGCGTTGGTGCAACGCTTTCAAGTGGAACCAGCGGAATCAACGAAAGAAGCTCTGTACATCGAGCGGAATATCGAGATGACGCGCATCGCTATGGGAATGGACAAAGTAGCCGCGCAAGATTTCGACTATGAGTCCACCCTGACTCCGAAGGACATAGAAGAAAATCTTGCCACCGTTCGAAATGTCAGGCTCCTCGACCCGGCAGTGATGCGTGACACCTTCCAGCAGACCCAGGGAATAAAAAGCTTTTACGACTTTCGAGATATTGATGTCGACCGATACGAGATTGACGGTCGAACAACACAGGTTGTCCTCGCTGCACGAGAACTAAAACAAACCGATCTGCCGAACAATTCATGGGAATCGGAACATATTGCCTTCACCCATGGCTACGGTCTCGCCGCTGCTCCCGCGAACGCCATCGATGCAAATGGCCGTCCAGCCTACGCATTGGCAGACATCCCCGTCACGGCGAACGACGGTGCCGCGGCTTTGGAAGTTGACTCACCGGGACTTTACGTAGGTGAAGGTCTAAAGGGCTACGCAATCATTGGTGCGATGCGCGACGAAGTGGACTTTCAAGACAATGACGACCGGACAGAAAACACAAGATACGACGGCGCTGATGGTGTCGGAATTGGATCTTTGGCGAGAAAGCTCGCTTTTGCCCTCCGATTCGCGGAGCCCAACCTGGTGGTTTCGGGCGAAGTTGGCCCCGAAAGCCGCATCCTGTTCAAACGCGACATTCTTGACCGAGCCAAGACCATCGCCCCATTCTTGAAATTCGATCAAGATCCTTACCCTGCCGTTGTTGACGGGCAGGTCATGTGGATCCTTGATGCCTATACCTCCACCGACATGTTCCCGTACGCGCAGAAAGTCAATCCTCGAGCCGTACGAACAGGCGATTTACGGTCGTCGCTCAATTACGTGCGTAACTCAATCAAGGTGGTGATTGACGCATACGAGGGATCACCAACGTTCTACATAGTCGACGACAACGACCCACTGGCGGAGTCCTATCGTCTTCAATTCCCTGACTTGTTCAGCGAAACACCACCCCCACCGGAATTGGCTGAACATTTCCGGTACCCGGAAGATCTATTCCGGATGCAAACTGACATGTGGGGCCGCTACCGCATTAGCGATGCAGCAGAGTTTTATGATGCCGCTGGAGCCTGGAGCATTGCCCAGGATCCAGGAAATTCGATTGGGCTGACCGCGGTTGAATCAGTGATAGATGCTGCTGGCAATGTCATCAGTAGCTCAGAGGTTCGGGTAGCTCCGCAATATTTACTTATGCGTTTGCCGGGCGACGAAGAGGAATCTTTCGTCATCTTCAGGCCTTTCGTACCCTTCTCTGATGACGACTCACGTAAAAACCTCAAAGGTTTCATGGTCGTCCACAATGACCCGGAACGTTACGGCGAAATAGAGGTGTATGAGATCAGATCCTCTACGCCAGTTGATGGACCTGCATTGTTCAACTCCAATATCCAAACCGAGGAAGAAATCTCAGAACGGCTCACCCTCCTAAACCAAAACGGCTCCACGGTCGTGCCGGGCAACCTTCTTCTGATCCCCGTCGGGAATTCGCTCTTGTATGTCCGGCCACTGTTTATTGAAGCCACCGGCACGACCGCAGTGCCTGAACTTCAACTGGTGATTGTCGGAGTAGGTCCAGAAGTCGTGATCGCAGATAGTTTCGAAGCAGCACTAGCAAATGCGATACCTGGACTCGATATTGATCTGGGTACAGGGCTTGTGAAGCGCGACCCGAACGTGTCGTCAGACGACGATGAACCTGCTGATACGAAACCAGAAAGTGACGACTCTGAAACCGATGACGAGTCGAGTGATGCTTCTATCGAGGAGTTATTAACACGTTCGCGAGAGGCGTTCGAACGTGCCGACGCGGCGCTGCGAGCGGGCGACCTCGCTGGATATCAACGATGGGTAGAAACCGCTGCTGCATACATAGCGAAAGCACAGAAATTGTTGTCTGAATCGTCAGCCCTAGACGACAGCGACGCGGCTTAGCGCTGTGCCAGAAACGATCTCTACAGCTACAGGAGAGGTCCAGGCCCCTGAACGAGTTCTCGTGGTGGTAGCTCACCCCGACGATGTCGACTTCGGTACTGCGGGAACCATGGCTGCGTTGGTTAACGCCGGATCACATGTTTCGTATTGCCTAGTGACAAGCGGAGAGGCTGGCGAGGATGATATGACTCGAAGTGCCGAAGCCCTCACGGCTCTTCGCCAAGGCGAACAGCATGCGGCAGCGGCAGCGGTAGGGGTGGAAGAAGTTCACTGGCTCGGTCACTCAGATGGCCGAGTGATAAACGACCTGAATTTGCGGCGCGACATTTCTCGTGTCATCCGAACCGTTCGACCCGATGTTGTAGTGACCCAGCCGACCGCACCGAACTGGGATCGGATATATGGATCACATCCAGATCACTTAGCCACAGCTTGGGCGACCATGGCTGCTGTTTACCCTGACTCGCGTAACCCCCGTGCCCACCCGGAACTTCTCCGAGAAGGCTATGCACCTCACAGCGTCTCTCAGGTGTGGATGATGTGGATGGCAGCACCAGAAGGGACCATGATGCACGTGGACATCACGGATACCTTTGAGCAGAAGGTGAAGGCGTTGCGGTGCCATTCCAGCCAAACGGACCGCATCGAAGAATTAGAGGACTTGTTGCGTGAATGGGCGTCAGGTGTGGCTTCAACAGCCAATATGACAAAGGGTCGGCTCGCTGAAGGCTTTCGGGTCATCGCCACCGACTGAAGACAAACTAAAGCAGAGAGCCGGGGGGACTATGAGCGAGGAACGTCTGATTGATTCGCCACGTGCATGGCTCACCGTTGTCGCAACGTTCTTTTCGTCAGCGGTAACCCTTGGCTGTGTCTACAGTTTCGGTGCCTTCTTTCAATCCATGGCCGACGATTTTGGAACCGGAAAAGGTTCAACGGCAGTCATTTTCGGAGTGACGACCTTCTCGTTCTTCTGGTTGAGCTTGATCACCAGTCGACTTGCCGACCGTTACGGTCCGCGCCCAGTGCTGGCCGCAGGAGCGGTTGCTTTATGCGTTGGACTGTGGACTACCAGCAACGTGAATTCGATCGGCATCGGATACATCACCTTTGGAGCTGGTGCAGGCGCTGCAGCGGCTTGTGCCTACATCCCCATGGTTGCCCAAGTGGGAGGTTGGTTCGAAAAATCTCGCGCCACAGCAGTGGGTATTTCGGTAGCTGGAATCGGTGTCGGCACATTGGTCATGAGTCCGTTATCTGCTCGTCTGATCGACTTATATGGATGGCGATCCACCTACCGCATCTTCGGGACGGTAGGGCCACTTATTTTGCTGGTATGCACCTTGATGATGGCGCGAGCCCCAGGAGCAGCTGGCGCGGCTCCGTCAAGAATCCGAGAAGCTTTCAGATCTCGAACTTTTCGCAAACTATGGTTGGCCGGCCTTTCATCTGGGATGGCCTTATTCGTTCCCTTCGTTTTTGCTGTTCCCTACGCAAAAGAACGAGGCGTCTCGTCGGTCGCCGCTGCCACCTTGGTGGGAGTGCTGGGTGGTTCCAGCGTGCTTTCCCGAATTGGTTTTAGTTGGCTCACAAATCATTTCGGCACCTTCCGGGTCTTTAGATTCGGTGCGGCGCTCTGTCCCTTGGCCTTCCTGATATGGCTGTCAGCTGGCTCCTCGTTCGTGGTTTTAGTTGTCTTTATGGCGGTATTAGGTGTCGGCTACGGCTCGTTCGTGGCAGTGAGCCCTCTAGTTCTCGCTGACCTATTTGGCGTAGTTGGCTTGGGTTCTCTAATGGGAATTTTTTACACCTCTCAAGGCCTAGGTGCATTGATTGGCGCCCCGATGGCTGGGAGGTTGATTGACGGCTACGGCGGGTACACCATGCCGCTGTTGGTGGCTTTAGGGTTCGGGACAATTTCTTTCCTTTTGCTATCGCTGATTCCGACGACACCATCAGGAAACCTTGCCGCGGCGGGTTCGAATCAAGCCACTGTGCCGACATCCACCGGCCATGTTGTGTCTGCTCTAAGTTCGTTTGATGACAGGCTGTTGGAGTTAGAAGACTGGCTTGATGAGTAGTCGTATCTTCGATTGCTAACGTCATTATCTTGTGGAGACCAGGTTGCGGTTGGGTTGACTTAGCCGCCATACTGATGACTCTTCGTCGCGGGGTGGAGCAGTTTGGTAGCTCGTCGGGCTCATAACCCGAAGGTCGTTGGTTCAAATCCAACCCCCGCTACCAGTTTATAAATTATGTACTGGGGCGTTTGCCCCATTTTTGTTTTAAAAGAAATGAAAATTGAAGAGATAGAAAATGCAATTAATCCAGCTGTTGAAAGTCATGGATGTATTCTATGGG
>JAAZYR010000008.1 GCA_014239555.1 Acidimicrobiales bacterium | reverse complement strand
CTTTTGATTCGTTGACTTTTACGAGGTTTCGACCTTGCATGAGTTGACGGATCTACCGTTCGTTCCATTTCAACACGACCTCACCTCAGCCGTGTCTCAGTCCCAGTGTGGCTGATCGTCCTCTCAGACCAGCTACCCGTCGATGCCTTGGTGAGCCTTTACCTCACCAACAAGCTGATAGGCCGCGAGACCCTCCCAAAGCGCCGGAACCTTTCCTGAATGCGCCATGCGGCACTCTCAGGGTATTGGGCATTAATCCAGGTTTCCCTGGGCTATTCCCATCTCCGGGATAGGTTTCTCACGTGTTACGCACCCGTTCGCCACTCTCCCATTGGGACCGAAGTCCCGGGATCGTTCGACTTGCATGTATTAAGCACGCCGCCAGCGTTCGTCCTGAGCCAGGATCAAACTCTCCGTCAAGATCTCGCCAGGCTGACCAAAGGCCTACCTGACACGATCGGAAAGCCCCTACCACGCTTCATAGGGATGGAATTACCCCCAAGCGCAGCAGCTGGCTGGAATTGATGCAGCATCATTGCTTGGCGAGCCAAACAACAACGCTGCGGGTATTGATGCAGCATCATTGCTTGGCGAGCCAATCAACGACGCTGCGAATTGATGTGTCATGATCATGAGTGACCTGACACGATTGTGTGGTTCGACCAGCGGCCACCGAAGTGACAGCCGATCGCCCGCACTGGCGTTTATCGTCCTCTGTTCTGTTGTCAAGGAGCGCTGCGGCCACGAATAGCGGCAGCATGCCGGCACACGCTCAGCCCCTTTAAAGGGATGAGAACGGAGGTGCCGAAACCCCTCAACGTTGTTTGACCAGCGCTAAGAGGCGAAGGGCTACCCTACAGGTGGCAATAGGGTCGAAACAACCTTTAGCCCTAGAAATTAGGGATATTTGACACCTTGTCGGTTCTCAACCCACAACCAACAAATGCCATAGTTTCTTCCCCCGCCTCAGAAGCAGATATTTACCGTGGAGAAGGTCTGCATTTGTCGGTGACAGTTCGGCATCGGTCACTCGATCGCCATTGAGATAAACCCCACCCTCAGAAATAGCCCGTTTCGCTTCTTTACGGCTCTGGGAGAGATCTGTTTCTACGAGTAAATCGACAATTCCGTTGTTGAGCTTTGGACGCCGAGTCGAGGGAATCTCTCCGCTCACAAACTCCAACGCTGATTCCGAGACTGAAGTCAGGTCAGCACCAAGTTCGAACAACACCTCCGACGCCTCAACAGCGGTCATCGCCGCGGATTCCCCGTGAACTACAGCTGTCAGCTCACTCGCTAGCCGTCGTTGGCCCAATCGAAGATGCGGTTCGCTCTCATGTTGAGTAACCACTTCTTCGACTTCTTCAGGAGATAGGAAAGTGAGTTGGAGAAGTAGTTTGCGCACCTCGGAATCGTCGACCCCTATCCACGCTTGATAGAAACGATAAGGGCTCATCTTTTCCGCGCTGAGCCAAATAGTCTCACCGCCCGCCGTTTTGCCGTATTTAGATCCATCGGGTTTGGTAAGCAGCGGCCAAGTCAAAGCATGGGCTGACCGGCCGAGCTTTCTGCGTATCAGATCAACCCCCAGCACAATGTTGCCCCATTGGTCCGAGCCGCCAACCTGCAACTCACAATGTTCATTTTCTGCCAACCACAAGTAGTCATACCCTTGCAACAACATGTAACTGAACTCCGTGTAGGAAATACCATCTCCCTCGGCCATGCGGTTACGAACAGACTCTTTTGCCATCATCTGGTTCACAGTCACGTGCTTGCCGACATCACGAAGAAAGTCCAGAACTCCGATACCTACCGTCCACGCTCGGTTGTCGAGCAGCTTCGCTCGAGGGTCGCTTTCAAAATCCAAAAACTGACGCAGTTGAGGCAGAATTCCCGTCAAATTATGGGCAAGACCTTCATCATCTAGGAGGTTTCTCTCGGCGCTTCGGCCACTCGGATCTCCCACCATGCCCGTTGCGCCACCCGCGAGGCTGATCGGGCGGTGGCCAGCAAGCTGAAACCGCCTGAGAGTCAGCAGTCCAATGAGGTTTCCGACATGGAGACTGTCGGCTGTTGGGTCAAAGCCGCAGTAAAGGACTATCGGTCCTTTATCAAGCTGAGCGGCCAAGGCATCACGGTCAGTCGTGTCATGGATAAGCCCGCGGGCCTCAAGGTCAGAAAGAATGTCCACACCGACAGTGTGCCAAGACACGAGGTCAAGGGTGAAGAACTTTTATGTGTTATCGATCCACTTCGGCCACACCGTCAATAACTTCGTAACGCTTGGGGTGCATGAGGTGTTGTCTTACGGTGCCAAAGAAGAGCAGTACTGCCAACGGCCCAAAGAGCAGCATCATCCAGATCCAGTTGCTCCTGCGTCGACTTAGCTCGGTCCACGCAGAGCGCGGAACAGCAAACACAGAGGCAATCCCATAAAGAACAAGAACGGCTGCAACGACCAGCGAAATCCATACAACGGGACCGGAGCGCACGATCAGAATCTACCGGGAATACTCAGCGAATCACCTCATACAACAAGAGCGTTGCGGCAGCTGAACTGGACAACATAAGCCCTATTCCCAAGGCCTGAAATGTGCCATCGAAAACAAACCGTCCGCCAAGGGCCACGAGCACTGTCGCCAGAGCGACTGCCGGCAGCCAACGCGGACAAGAAGCGACGGTTATCTGACCCGGCAGCGACGCTACTAGGTACCAGCCAAAAGCGAACCCCACTGCAAGCAACAACAAGTTTTCTAGCTGAGTCACCAAAAAGCGCATCATGTTGAACCTACAGGAGGGTCAAGGTAAGACCTGTTCAGCTAGCGCGAAACCGCAATGGGCCAGTCTTTGGGTACTTTCGTCGAGAGAAAGTTCGGAATCTACTAGGTCCGTTTTCTTGATCCATCTAAGTGCTTGGGATTCTTCGTTGCCACGAACTACTGCTTCTGGAGGAGCTTTGACGAGATAGCGAATATCTAAATGTAAATGCGAAGGTTCCGATGCCGATCGATTGACAAAAAGATGAACATCAATATCGATGGGGTCAGTCCATATTTCGAGATCAGCTATTCCAGTTTCCTCTGCCGCCTCGCGAAGAGCCACTGATCCCAGGCAACCATTGCCATCTGCATGACCGCCAGGCTGTAGCCATCTATCAACCTTCGTATGTAATAGGACAAGCCCCAAACTGCCACTGTGATCAACAACCCAACTTGAACCGGTGAAGTGACCTTCTAGGCACGAGCGATGCAAAGCGTCTTCGTGCTTTGCGGCAAAATCGAGGACGGTCCGCTGTGCCCGACTCTGGCTGTCATCGTTTGGTACGAAGTTTTCAACAGTTGCTACAGCTACTGCCAAACGGTGGTCAGGAGCGATAGTTGGGTCTTGAGCGCTGCACCAATGAGCACCGTCGCCGGTCACGGCAAGGCGTCCACTAATTCGCGCAAGTTGTTCAATTGCGCCGCCACGGCAACAGCTCCACTGCCCCCGTGGCTATTTCTTCGGTTTCGACCAATCCCGGGTTGAAGGAGCTCAGCAGCTTCTGGGCCCAAATCATCATGCGCATGAACTAGTTCAAATAATTCAGTTCCATCAGCAAGAGATTGGCGGACCAAACTAGCTATGGTCGCGTGGGCCTGTCGAAAAGCCACTCCCCGCTCAACAAGAAAGTCGGCAAGATCGGTTGCCGCCACATATGGCGAATTGGCGCTTGATTGCATCGACTCAGCGTTGAAACGAAGGGTGTTGATCATGCCGGTTAAAGCCAGAAGCGTTAGTCGTACCGTGTCACAACTATCGAACAACGGCTCTTTGTCTTCCTGCAGGTCTTTATTGTAGGTAAGCGGGAGGCCTTTTTGAGTGGTTAGAAAACCAGTCAGATTTCCGATGAGCCGGCCAGCTTTACCCCGAGCTAGCTCAGCGATGTCCGGATTTTTCTTCTGCGGCATCATTGAAGAGCCAGTCGAAAATGCGTCGTCGAGTTCAATGAAATCGAACTCGCTGGAAGCCCACAAACACAGTTCTTCGCCCATTCTCGACATGTGCACGCCGACTGCGCTTAACGAGTAGAGCAAATCTGCGACAAAGTCGCGGTCTGAAACTGCATCAAGAGAATTTGCGAATAGGTTTGAGAAACCGAGCTCGTCAGCAACCATTTGTGGGTCGATCGGTAAAGAAGAACCCGCTAATGCACCGGCCCCTAACACCGAAACATCGGCTCGTCTGCGCGTATCGTTCAGTCGGTCTATGTCTCTCAAAAACATCCAACAATAGGCAGCTAGGTGGTGTGCGAGATCAACGGGTTGGGCTCGTTGCAAATGGGTATATCCCGGGAGATAGATCTCGCGTTCGAGGGCCTCTTCCGCTCTGTTGAGTAGCGCTTTGATAAGTGACGCGAGTACTTCTTTGAGGGAATCGATTTCGCCTATTGCTACGAGACGAACATCGTTGGCTACCTGATCATTTCGACTTCGGCCAGTGTGCATTTTTGCGGCGGCGGGAGTCAGTTCTGTCGCACGTCGTTCCACGGCGGTGTGAATATCTTCATCAGATTCCGCCCAGTCGAACGTTTCTTGTTCCATCTCCCCCTCAACCGTGTTGAGCGCGTCAAGGATTTCAGAAAGTTCTGCATCATCTAGGAGCCCAACCGCCTGCAGCATCCGAACGTGTGCCCTAGAACCCGCGATGTCTTCTCTAAACATGCGCTGATCAAAAGGCAGCGAGTCGTTAAGAGCCCGAAGGGCCTCGCTGGGGCCGCCAGTAAAGCGACCATGCCAAAGGGTGTTGCCATCCGCCATAAGTAAGTCCTGTCAGAAAGTTTGGTGAAGTCGGTTCGAATTTATGGGTCTCAAAGCCCTGCTAAATCACGGAAATGTTCGGCTACTGCCTCGCCGCTCGTGTGTCGGGCAGCAATCACAAGAATGGTGTCGTCGCCGGCGACGGTGCCGATGACATCGGTACTGTCGCTGCGGTCGATCGCTGATGCAACAACGTGAGCGGAGCCTGGAGGAGTGGTCAGAACCACCAGATTGTCAGAATGTTCAGCTCCTACAACCCAATCGCCGCAGACTCGCCGAAGAGTTTCAAGGGGAATAGCCCTTTGGGTCGCTATCTCGGGTATCGCATAGACCGTGCGGCCTCCCGCTCGAAGTTTCACCGCGCCAAGTTCATCGAGGTCTCGACTTACGCTCGCCTGCGATGCCTCTACTCCTTCCATAGCCAGAAGCTCCACTAGTTCGCTGTGGTCACCGACGGAACGTTCCGCCAAAAGCCGCTCAATCAGATGTTGTCGCTGAGATTTGCTAGTCATCCCTCCATCGCCTCCCCATTGAGCCACCAAAGCAGGCCACGCGCGCTGTGCATACGATTTTGTGCCTGAGGGAAGACCTTGCTTCGCTCGCTTTCCAATACTTCATCCGTGACTTCTTCACCACGATGAGCGGGAAGACAGTGCATAAAGATCCCCCGCTCGCTAGCACCACCCATCAGCGTCGAATCAACTCTGAATCTTTCGAACGCGTCGAGCCGTTCTTCTTTCTCGCTTTCTTGCCCCATAGACGTCCACACATCGGTGTAAATCACGTCGGCGCCATTTACCGCCTCTAGCGGATCAGAGGTCACCATTAAGGAACCTCCCCGCCCTAAGACACGGTCTGTATCCAATTCAGTAGGACCATGGCCGGGAGGAGACGCAACAGCGGTGTCAATCCCGAGCATCGAGCAACCAATGGCCAGAGACCGCCAGACATTGTTCGCATCTCCGACATAGGCGACTCGACCCACATCGGCAAGGCCAATTTCTTGTTCGATTGTGAGCAAATCTGCTAGGGCTTGCATCGGATGCGCGACATCGGAAAGTAAATTAATGATGGGCATCGCGTCGGTAGTGGCCATGCGTTCAAGACGATCGTGATCAAAGACCCGCGCTGCTAATACGGCGTGATAGCCAGCCATAACGCGAACCACGTCTTCAGCTGTTTCGCGGCTATCTATGCCCAGTTCTTCGGGTTTGATGTACATAGGGTGCCCACCCAGTTGCACAGTCGCCATTTCCATAGAGTTGCGAGTTCTACCTGATGGTTTTTCAAATATCAGCGCCACTCCTTGACCTTCGAGCACCTTGGGCGGAGCCGGGTCGCGCGCGAGTTGGAGAACTCGCCGAAGTTCATCAACGCTGAGGTCGTCAACCTCAAGAAAATGCCGCATCAACTTCCTCCGACAACAGCCGACAATATTTCCATTGCTTCGTCGATCTCTTCAGAAGAAACAGTTAAGGGTGGGGCGAGACGGATGGCTGTCGGGCTTATTCCATTGACCACTAGGCCCGCGTCTAAGCATCCGAGCGCGATTTCAGGCCCAGTCATACCTACTACTTCGGTATCAATTTCAGCAGCGATGAGCAGTCCAAGACCCCGCGTATCGATCACATTGGGGACTTCCAATAGCCTGCCCATGAGTTCATCGCCCATAGCACGCGCGCGGTTGGGGGCATCAATGGCCTCCATGACTCGAAGGACTGCGCGAGCCGCTGACGTGGCTAACGGTTGACCTCCGTAGGTTGTTGCGTGGTCACCGGGCTCGAAGGCCGCAGCAACTTCTCGCTTCGCCCAGATGGCACCGATGGGAACGCCATTTCCTAGTGCCTTGGCCATTGTCACGACGTCTGGTCGGGTCTCACTCGTCGAATCGAAGTGGTGTTGCCACGCGAACCACTCCCCAGTGCGGGCGAACCCTGTTTGGACCTCGTCAAACATCAGCAGCATCTCTCGCTCGTCACACAATTGACGAACCTGCTTCAGGTACTCGCCATCTGCAACATTGACTCCTCCTTCTCCCTGGACAACTTCCAGCAACACCGCTGCGCAGGAAGGATCGATCACCGCTTCCAAAGCATCGAAGTCGTCATATGGGACGTGTCTGAAACCTTCAGGCAAAGGTTGGAATGTCTCGTGTTTTTCGGGTTGTCCGGTTGCGTGAAGGGTTGCGAGGGTTCTTCCATGGAACGACCTCAGCGCACTGACGACTACATGCTTTCCTCTGCCGCCATTTTTTCGGGCGAGCTTGATGGCGCCTTCTAATGATTCCGCTCCGCTATTACAGAAAAAGACCTGTCCACCCCCACCTTGAAGTCTGTCAATCGTCGCCGCTACTTCTAAACCCGGCGCGGTTTCATACAAGTTGGAAACATGCAGAAGAGTCCGTGCTTGTTCGGCGAGAGCTTCAGCTACCGCTGGATGAGAATGACCAAGAGAGGTCACTGCTAAGCCGCAAAGAAAATCGAGGTACCGTTTGCCGTCGCGGTCATAAAGCTCCGTACCTGAACCTCTGACAAACTGCACCGGGGGTTGCCCGTACGTCGGCATGAGTGGGTAGGCCTCTGGATCTTCAGCTGCGATTGTTGATCTATTCATTGGAGAAATATCCTGGTTAGTTGGGAATATTTAGTTCGAAGTTCAGTCGGTAATCATTGTCCCGATGCCTGCGTCGGTGAAAATTTCGAGCAGAGCCACATGGGGAATTCTTCCGTCGAGGAGGTGAGCGCTAGTGACGCCGTTGCTTACTGCGTGGATGCACGCTTCAATTTTGGGGATCATCCCATCGGTGATTTGTCCAGATGCAAGCTTGGCTTGAAGCTCATTTACGTTGATTCGACCGATGAGCGAATCTTTGTTGTCTAAGTCTTCGTAGAGACCGTCGACGTCGGTGAGGTACACCACCTTTTCAGCGCCTATCGCCTCAGCAACCGCGCCCGCAACTGTGTCCGCGTTTATGTTGTACGCCTGACCTGAAGCGTCAGTTCCAATGGTGGACATTACGGGAATAAGACCTTCAGCAAAAAGCTTGGTCAGCAGTGTCGGATCGACGGAATCGACGTCACCAACGAAGCCGAGTTCAGGGTTGCGAGCGGCTGCGGTAATAAGTCCGCCGTCCTCACCACTTACTCCCACGGCTAAAGGCCCGTGAATATTGATTGATCCAACGATGTCTCGGTTGACTTTGCCAACGAGAACCATTCGGGCGATATCGAGCGTCTCGGCGTCGGTGACTCTCAGACCCTCACGAAATTCCGGTTCCTTTCCTAATCGTTGCATTAAGTCACCTATTTGAGGTCCACCTCCGTGGACCACTAGGGGCAAGATGCCGACTTGGTGCATAAGCACAACATCTTCGGCGAAACGTCTAGCCAAGGCGCCGTCGGTCATAGCGCTTCCGCCGTATTTGATAACAACGAGCTTGCCCCGCCAGCGTTGGATGTAAGGCAGTATCTCTACTAAAAGCTCAGCGTTGTGTAAATGGTCTCCCACTGAGCGAGGCTCGATCGAATTGACATCTAGTTCTACGGGAGTTTCGTCAGGGTCTACTAGCCGAAGCGGTGGAGTGTCGTCGTCCATTGGGTTTCTCCGATCAAGGCATCAAGCCACTGGTCGGTAAACCAGCAGTCTCGTCAAGCCCTAAAGCGATGTTGGCGCATTGGATGGCACCACCAGCGGCGCCCTTGACTAAATTGTCAAGTGCGCTAATGGTAAGAAGCCATCCTGTTCTTTCGTCAACTCGAGCGGTCATGTGCACCGTGTTTGCGCCCAGAGTTGCTTTAGTCGACGGAGACGCTTCGTCGACAACAACGAACGGCTCGTCCTCATAAGTTTGCGCTAAGACTTCGAGGGCTTGAGTAGTCGAGAAAGAAGAGTCACTGGGCCGCGCGTAGCAAGTCGCGAGGATGCCGCGAACCATGGGCGCAAGATGGGGGGTGAACAGAATTTCGCATCCTGTTACCTGTTCGATTTCGGGTGTGTGTCGATGAGTTAGCAAGCCATAAGCTGCGAAGTTTTCATCTACGGCCGTGAATGACGTCGTTGGCTTTAGCCCTCTACCAGCGCCGCTCACTCCTGACGCTGCATCCACAATTACTCCCGTCGTCTCAATCTTCTGAGCGCGAACAAAGGGACTCAGCGCTAACGACGCCGACGTGGGATAGCAACCAGGCACCGCTATCCCACGGGCACCTTTGAGATCTTGTCGATACAACTCCGGTAAGCCGTAGACGAACTCATCCAATAACTCGGGCATCGTGTGTTCGGCCCCGTACCACTGGGGGTATAGCGCGGGGTCCTTGAGTCGGAAGTCCGATCCAAGGTCAAGAATACAACCAACCTCTTTGAACAAGTCCCCAACCACCGGTTGGCTCGCCATATGAGGCAACCCCAAGAAAACAGCGTCTAATCCGACAAAATCCGACGGATCGTAAACGGAATAGACCATTTCACCAAAGTCCGAAGCCAAACTGGGGTACAAGGAACGAACGCTGGTACCTGCTTGTGTGTCGCCCGTGGCGACCGTGAGCGACATGTTGGGATGATTGGCTATTAGCCTCATAAGTTCGGCGCCCGTAAAGCCCGAGGCACCCACGATGCCGACACGAAGTGTTGCGTTGCTGGACATCCAGTCAAGGGTACAGCCCACAGCACAAAATGCATATTTATTCATGATGTTGAATATTTATGCATCACTGGCTTGTGTCGTAAGCGGTCTTCTAAGGGCAGACATAAGGTGGCGAGGTGGTGAAGACGACAGGATTAACCCGAGGTTGGAGTCCTGTCATTTCTCTAGGGGTAATGACATGCACGTGTTACGGCGCCGCTTTTTACGCCTTTGGCCTACTCGTCGATCCCATTCATACCGAACTCGGTTGGTCTCTAACATTTTTGGGATCTGTTTTCGCGGTCGCTCAGCTCCTGACTGGGTTTGGTGCTTCAATCGCCGGGCGACTACTGGACCGTTGGGGCGGCAAGCTTCTTTTCAATATCCAGGCACTCGCCTCAATACTTCTGTTCGCAGGAAGTTGGACAAACTCTCAAGCGTTATTTGCCATCCTTATTTCAAGCTCTCTTGGCATCATGGCAGCAACGGGCTTCTATCACGTGTCGACCGCCATAGCGGGTCGCGTGGGGCCCTCCAGTCCCGCCAAGTCAATCACCGTGTTGACAGTAATCGGAGCATTCTGCAGTCCAATTTATCTTCCGGTAGGCGCTCTCCTGATCAACTCCGCCGGATGGCGTATCACAATTCGAATATTTGCTGTGTTGGCATTATTCGGAGCACTCCAAGCAGCATATTTTGCCCGTAACGGAGCTTCGGAACAGACCGGTGGGCCCTCTCCTAGGGCCCTCAAAGCCCTAAAAACTGCGATAGGTCGGCCAGCGGTTCGGAGAATGTTGTTGGCGTACGCATTCGCTGGCTTTTCGTTTAGCACCCTGCTCGTTTACCAAGTCCCGATCATGATTGATCAAGGCCTTACGCTAAGCACAGCGGCCGCTGTCGCTGGATTTCGCGGCTTTTGCCAGCTATTTGGGCGGGTAGGGGTTATTGCAGCCTTAGCCAAACAAGAGGCAGCTCGGGCATTACGCATCGGATACTTGATGGCGGCTTCAGGCTCGTTGTTTATTTTGGGCGGAAACATCGGTCTGGGGATCGTGTATGGCGCCTTAGTGGGCGCCAGTTTGGGGGCCTCTACCCCACTTCAAGCAATTCATGCACAGGAGACTTTTGAACCTGAAGACCTCGGATTGCTGATGGGGCTTCAACATTCGGTTTTTGCCTTAGCAGGCGCTGCGGGGCCAGTCGCGGCGGGGGTCGCGGCTGACCTTTCCGATAGTCAGTCTCCTACGGTTTGGATGACAGTCTGTAGCTTGCTCGTCGCAGCGATGCTCTTACAGAGCAAACCTCGCACTCACTGACCTGAAATCGGCAGTTAGTTACCTCGAGGTTTGTGATGGCGAGCGCGTTGGGTACTCTTAGGATCGTTCTGCTTGGGCCAACGACGTCCCTTCAGCGCCAATAGTCGCTCGAACGCTTGAAACTTCCGGACGTCACCAATGCACGAAATTCCCCTTAATCAACGAGGGCTACCCACAGCTCAAGGTCTCTACGACCCCAGGTATGAGCATGACGCTTGTGGGGTGGCATTCGTGGTTGACATGCACGGCCGCGCTTCTCACGAAATGGTGCAACGCGGCCTCGACTGCTTGTACAAATTAGACCACAGGGGTGCCACGGGAGCAGAAGAAAACGTAGGAGACGGGGCAGGAATTCTTATTCAGCTTCCCGACTCTTTTTTCCGCCAAGTGTCCGACCTCGATCTTCCCGAAGCGGGTTTCTATGCAGCAGGCATGGCTTTTCTCCCTCGCGAGGATCCGGAAGCTGCAGCGTCTTCAATCGAATCTTTAGTAGAAGAGGAGGGACTCCGAACTATCGGCTGGAGAAACGTTCCGACGGTCAGTTCCTCGTTGGGAACATTTGCCACCGACGCAATGCCCGATTTTCGAATCCTCTTTATCGCCGGCCCAAAGGACAAGCCTGTTACGGGCTTAGAACTTGAGCGCATGACCTTTGTCCTGCGTAAACGCATCGAACATGAAATGCAGCCATCGGTATATTTCCCTTCACTTTCGTCTCGCACGTTCGTTTACAAGGGGATGCTGACATGCGATCAACTTCCAGTTTTCTTTCCCGATCTCACAGACGAAAGATTGAAGAGTGCGCTCGCGCTGGTTCACTCTCGATTCAGCACAAATACCTTTCCCTCCTGGCCTCTGGCTCACCCTTATCGACTGATCGCACACAACGGCGAAATCAACACGGTGATGGGGAATCGAAACTGGATGCACGCTCGGGAAGGAACGCTAGCCACTGACGCATTTGGTGAATCTCTAGGGCGCGCTCTTCCGATAATGACACCTGACGCATCCGATACTGCCAGCTTTGACGAAGCGCTCGAACTGATCCAACTGGGCGGGCGCAGTCTCCCCCACGCGGTGCTCATGATGGTGCCCGAAGCGTGGGAGAACCACGAACGCCTACCCCAGTGGAAGCGTGATTTTTACGAATTTCATGCATCACTAATCGAACCCTGGGACGGACCAGCGTCAATTGCTTTCACCGACGGAACCGTTATCGGTGCCGTCCTAGATCGAAACGGGCTCCGACCATCCCGTTTTTGGGTGACGGAGGAAGGTCTCGTTGTCATGGCATCCGAGGTCGGGGTCCTCGATCTTGACCAAAGCACAGTGATTCAAAAAGGGCGACTGCAACCAGGCAAAATGTTTCTTGTTGACACTGCTGAGGGAAGAATCGTCGGCGACGAGGAAATTAAGCAAACGCTCGCTGACGCTGAGCCCTACGGAGAGTGGCTCCAAGAAGGACTTGTGCATTTGGATGATCTTCCGAACCGTTACCTCCTGACACCACAACATTCATCTGTCGTGAAGAGGCAACGCACCTTTGGTTTCACTGAAGAGGAGCTCAGGATTCTCCTCGCACCGATGGCTCGCACCGCAGCCGAACCAATTGGCTCCATGGGCACCGACACCCCCATCGCCGTGCTCTCCAAGCGATCACGTTTGATATTTGACTACTTCTCTCAATTGTTCGCTCAAGTCACGAACCCCCCTCTTGACGCGATTCGCGAGGAGCTGGTGACGTCGACCTCCTCATTTTTGGGACCAGAAAGCAACTTGCTTGAACCAGGTCCCGAATCGTGCAAGCAAATCGTCGTTCCCCACCCCGTACTCTCCAACGAAGACCTCGCCAAAATTCTGTACCTCAATGAGGGCGGCGACTACCCCCAGTTCAAATCTTTCGCTATAGATGGCCTGTACCCAATCGCCGAAGGTGGCGATGGCATGCGCATGGCCATAGAAGAGATCAGAACCAAGGTCTCTGATGCGATAGCCAACGGCGCCAAAATTATTGTTTTATCGGATCGATACAGCAACGAACAAAACGCTCCCATTCCTTCGCTTCTGTTGACCGGTGCAGTCCATCATCATTTGGTGAGAGAACGGACTCGCACCAAGGTCGGCCTCATCGTCGAATGCGGCGATGCTCGAGAGGTTCATCACATGGCGTTGCTTCTCGGCTACGGCGCCGGCGCAATCAATCCCTATCTCGCTATCGAATCTATTGAAGATTTCGTTGAGCAGGGAGTGATCAACGAAGTTGACGCAAAGACCGCCGTCCGCAACTACATCAAAGCTTGTTCAAAAGGCGTCCTCAAAATTATGTCCAAAATGGGCATCTCCACTGTGGCCAGCTACACCGGAGCTCAGGTCTTTGAATGCGTTGGGCTATCTAATCAAGTAGTTGATGATTACTTCACCGGTACGGCGTCGAAACTCGGAGGAATCGGGCTCGACATCATTGCTGAAGAGGTCGCTCTTCGACATCGCTTTGCCTACTTAAAAAACCCCGAAGGAGCGGCGCATCGTGATCTGTGGTCGGGGGGTGAGTACCAATGGAGACGCGAGGGCGAATACCACCTATTCAATCCAGAAACCGTGTACAAGCTGCAACACGCCACAAGGACCGGCCAATACGAGGTCTTTAAGGAATATACGAAGCTAGTCAACGACCGTTCCGAACAACTAGCCACGCTCCGAGGACTCTTCAACCTCACTCCCGCCAAAACTGGCTCTATCGCTCTTGACGAAGTTGAACCTGTTAGCGAAATAGTGAAGCGTTTCTCCACGGGGGCGATGAGCTACGGGTCCATTTCAGCTGAAGCGCATGAGACTCTGGCGATAGCGATGAACCGTCTCGGCGGTAAATCGAATACCGGCGAGTGCGGCGAAGACCCAGAGCGGTTTGTTCCAGATAGCAACGGTGACTCCCGACGATCAGCGATTAAGCAAGTGGCGTCTGGCCGCTTTGGGGTCACCTCGGAATACCTAGTGAACTCCGACGACATCCAGATCAAAATGGCCCAAGGTGCCAAACCGGGCGAAGGTGGCCAGCTGCCAGGCCCAAAGGTCTGGCCGTGGATCGCTAAGACCCGCCATTCCACGCCTGGAGTTGGATTGATCTCTCCCCCACCGCATCACGACATTTACTCAATCGAAGATCTCAAACAACTGATTCACGATCTCAAGAATTCAAACCCTGAGGCTCGTATCCACGTCAAACTTGTTGCCGAGGTAGGCGTAGGCACCGTTGCAGCAGGGGTATCAAAAGCAAAAGCAGATGTTGTCCTTATCTCGGGGCATGATGGCGGAACGGGCGCCTCACCACTGACGTCGCTCAAACATGCAGGCGGCCCTTGGGAACTTGGATTAGCCGAGACTCAACAAACTCTTCTGATCAACGGATTGAGAGACCGGATAGTCGTGCAGACTGATGGTCAACTCAAGACCGGCCGCGACGTCATGGTCGCCATGCTCTTAGGTGCCGAAGAGTTTGGGTTTGCGACGGCTCCCCTCGTTGTCTCGGGATGCATAATGATGCGGGTCTGTCATCTCGACACTTGCCCAGTCGGAGTCGCTACCCAAAATAAGGAGTTGCGTTCTCGCTACACCGGCAAAGCAGAGTTCGTGATCAACTTTTTTGAATACATTGCCCACGAGGTCCGTGAATATCTTGCTGAGCTTGGCTTCCGATCGATTGAAGAAGCCATTGGCCGTGTCGATTGCTTGGATATAGATCAAGCTGTCGATCACTGGAAGGCCGACGGTCTGGATCTCAGCCCCATTCTCCATATACCCATTTCACCCTGGGAACAAGATCGCTTCTGTTCTAAGCAACAAGAACATGGCCTACAAAAAGCCCTCGATCAACACTTGATAGAACAAGCCCAGGAGGCCATCAAAACTGGGGCTTCGGTAGAGATAACGTCCCCTATCTCCAACGTAAACCGCACCGTCGGCACTCTCCTTGGGCATCACGTGACTAAAGCTCATGGGGGCCAGGGCCTGCCAAAAGACACCATCACAGTTAACCTGACCGGCTCCGCAGGTCAGAGTTTTGGTGCTTTCGTTCCGAGTGGAATTACGTTGCGCTTGTCTGGAGACGCTAACGACTACCTGGGTAAAGGCCTTTCGGGTGGACGAATCGTGGTTCGCCCGCCAATTGATTCAGCAACCGAGTTCGTCGCAGAGGAAAACGTGATCGCGGGCAACGTGATCCTCTACGGAGCAACAAGCGGCGAGGTTTTTATAAGAGGAACAGTTGGGGAACGCTTCTGCGTTCGTAACTCTGGAGCAACAGCTGTTGTGGAGGGAGTCGGGGACCATGCTTGTGAATACATGACTGGGGGCGAGGTTGTTGTTCTGGGACCGACAGGCAGGAACTTTGGAGCTGGTATGTCTGGAGGCGTTGCGTTCATCTATGACCACGAAGATGAATTTCATCGAAGTTTGAATACCGAAATGGTGGACTTAGAGACCTCTATAGATGATGAGGATGCCGACTTTCTTCGTGAGGTCATTCGCCGTCACCGCGACGAAACGGGGTCCGAAGTCGCTTCAGCAATTCTCGATCGCTGGCATCAACAGGTGAGGTATTTCAAGAAGGTCATACCCAAGGACTACAAACGTGTCATCGAAGCCATAGCCACCGCTGAAGAACACGGACAAGATGTCGAAGAGGCCGTGATGGCTGCGGCGAAGGGATGAACACGATGTTCCAATGGGCGACGGTTGACCAATTCTCGACAAGAACGTTGTGTGAGCAGAGAGACCAAATCCGATATGACTGATATCCGTGGGTTCTTAAAACATGGCCGAGAAACACCTTCCCGAAGGCCTGTTCCTGTGCGTCTCTTGGATTGGCATGAGGTGTATGAAGAGTTTGATAAAGGCAGTTTGCAGAACCAGGCAAGCAGATGCATGGACTGTGGAATTCCATTTTGCAACAACGGATGCCCTCTCGGAAATATCATCCCCGATTGGAATGACCTGGTGTACCGGGACCGCTGGCGAGACGCAATCGACCGCCTGCACGCCACAAATAATTTCCCTGAGTTCACTGGACGGCTTTGTCCGGCTCCTTGCGAAGGCGCATGCGTACTGGGAATCAATCAAGACCCGGTAGCTATCAAACAAATTGAAGTGACAATTATCGACCACGCCTTCGAAATGGGCTGGGTGGAACCAGTGCTTCCGACCATTCTCTCGGGTAAGTCTGTCGCCGTCGTCGGCAGCGGACCAGCCGGCCTCGCCGCTGCACAACAGTTGACGCGCGCGGGCCACTCCGTTGTCGTTTTCGAAAGAGCCGATCGGATCGGCGGTTTACTTCGTTACGGCATCCCAGAATTCAAAATGGAAAAGCGTCACATCGATCGTCGAATCGAACAGATGGAACAGGAAGGGACCGAATTTCGGACGGGGATCGACGTCGGTGTCGACATAAGTGCCGGCGAACTTCGACAACAATTTGATGCTGTAGTGCTCGCCGGTGGTGCAACCCAGTGGCGGGATCTCCCAATCGAAGGCAGAGAACTCACTGGGGTCTACCAAGCAATGGAATACCTTCCCTGGGCTAATCGCGCTCAGCAAGGCGACTTTGCGGCTGAAGAGGCGCCAATCTCGGCGGCCGGAAAGAAAGTGGTCATCATCGGAGGAGGCGACACTGGGGCTGACTGCCTGGGCACAGCGCATCGGCAAGGCGCTGCTTCAGTTCACCAATTCGAAATTATGCCCTGCCCTCCCGATGAGCGCTCGGCAGGCAATCCTTGGCCAACATTCCCAATGACATTCAAAACTACGTCAGCTCACGAGGAGGGTGGAGAACGGGTCTACTCGGTCAATACTGACAAATTTCTCGGTGATGCAGTTGGTAATTTGCGCGCGTTGGCAGCCCATGAGGTTCAGATGGTGGATGGTCGTTTCACAAAGGTCGAAGGCACAGATTTTGAACTAGCGGCTGACCTGGTCTTTTTAGCGATGGGTTTCACCGGACCCGAACAGGGAGGTTTACTCGAACAGCTCGACATTGAGTTAGACGAGCGCGCCAATGTCGCTCGAGATGATAATTTCGCTACGAATAAAGACCACGTGTGGGTGTGCGGCGATATGGGAAGAGGACAAAGCCTCATCGTTTGGGCCATAGCCGAGGGCCGGTCATGCGCAGCGGCGGTTGATGCTTCGCTGACAGGTTCGACGTCATTAATGTCTCCTGTGACCCCCACTGACCGGCCGTTACTTTGATGAATAGAACTCATGAACGACTTACACGTTGACGGAGAGCGCCTTTGGAGGGCCCTTCACCAGCTCGCTGAGATCGGTGCAACAGAAGCGGGCGGGGTTGCTCGGGTCGCGTTAACAGACCTAGATAAATTAGGGCGCGACCAGTTCGTGGAGTGGGTTACCGAAGTCGGATGCAGCGTGCACATAGATCAAATGGGCAACCTGTTCGCCCGGCGCGAAGGGGCAGAGGCCGACCGAAAACCCGTCGTTATCGGGAGTCATCTTGACACCCAACCTACGGGTGGAAAATTCGACGGCTCCTACGGGGTTATGGTCGGTTTAGAAGTACTACGGGTCCTACACGAGGCTGACCACCGAACGCTTGCGCCGATTGAAGTGGTGTCCTGGACTAACGAGGAGGGCGCGCGCTTCCCACCAGCAATGCTGGGATCGGGTGTATTTGGCGGTGCCTTTTCGCTAGAAAGCGGACTAGGGGCTGTGGACCCCGATGGCACCACCCTCGGCGATGAACTACTCAGAATTGGCTATTCAGGTCCCCAACTTTGTGGCGGTAGACCGGTCGGCTATTACATTGAGCCGCACATAGAACAGGGACCCATCCTGGAAGCTTCAGAGCACCCAATCGGTGTTGTGACCGGGGTTCAGGGCATCAGATGGTACGACGTGTCGATCAACGGCACCGAGGCGCACGCCGGCACAACCCCAATGGACCGACGGACTGACGCCATGCTGAGCGCCGCTGAGTTAGTGATGGAGATAAACAAAATTGCGACACGACGCGCCGATGGGCGCTCAACCGTTGGGGTTTTTAACTCCACTCCAGGTTCGCGTAACACTGTGGCGGGCTCCGTCAATTTATCCGTCGACCTTCGCCACCCCGACGCCGAGGAACTACTCCACATGAGTAACGAATTACTCGTTGTCGCCGAGAATCTCAGCCCGGCTGCGTCGGTTGAGGAAATCTGGTATTCACCACCCATCACGTTTGACGAGCGAATCGTTGCAAGAATTCGTGAGAGCGCTTCTGCGGCGGGTCATCAACCGGTGGATATTGTTTCCGGCGCAGGTCACGATGCTGTGTACTTAAGTGCAGTGGCTCCCACAGGAATGCTGTTTATTCCTTGTAAGGACGGTCTGTCACACAACGAAGCTGAGAGTATCTCTCAAGCACATTCGGCCGCTGGGGCAGAAGTAACTCTTCAAACTGTCCTCCTCCTAGCAGACGAAAATACGGTCGTTGCCCACTGACAGTGTGCAAGTGTTTTCCTCAGTTCACAGTTCTGCCTTCGTCTAAATAGGTTGCGAGTTTTTCGAGCGCGCCAGGCATCGATTCGCGAAGCCGACGCAACAAATCATCGCCGCTAGGACCTGCGCTTTGACGGGGCGCCCCCCTGCCCGAAAAGCCATCCAACCGCGCATTAGAAAGCCAGGTCTTGAGTCCTGGGTCCGCATTCCATCTAATCGAGTTGAGCGCATTTTCCATTGTGGTTCGGACCCAGTCCAACGTGTCATCAGGATGAGGCACGACTTTGCATAGTTCATTCTTGACGACTTCGCCTTCATAGGTCGCCTCAACATGGGCGATGAACGCGGCACTGAAAACTTGTTGGCAAGTGCGCACCGTTTGCAGGGTCAAAAGACCACCTTCAAAGATTGGCCGGATAGGTCGCCGGGCCAGACCATCGGCTGTGCAATCCACATGAACGGTATTAGGGCTCGTCGGAATACTTGCATCGTCAAGGTCGATGCGGTGTAACCCGATCTGTTGCACGCGTCCACGACGAACGACGTTGCGTATTCGTTGTAGCTCATGCAGTTCGGCCAATGTAACTGTGCAGCATCGGTACATCGTTGGACGCACGGCAGGATCCAGTTGGAGTAGGACCCCTTTTTCGAGTAATCGATCAAACATCTGATCCAACGACACAGAGGCTGCAGCGATCTCCATCGTTTCAACCTGGCGGAGCATGACACGGTCCGCGAACTCAGGTCCAGGTTGGATATACGCCCGATCTAACATCCACTGGTCGCGGGGCACGACCCATCGAATCGTCTTTGGGTTCACATTGTTGTTGAGTAGCCAAAGGCACGAATCGATGGCTGTTTTCCCTCCGCCAATAACGACGTAGCCATCCGGGGTATTTGTGATGTTTGGAAGTTCGTTGGGGGGAACGCAGTGAACTCCCTCCATGACCTCATACTTAGGTGCGGTGACCGCCGGAACAGTCACATTCATATAGGTCGCGTCGACGGTCTTTTGTGCGTCTACGACGACCTCAGTGCCCGCAATGAGGTCACGAATTCGCCCATGTCCGAGGTATTCGGATGTTGGCATGTATCGGACTCGACCGGTCGGCAAGAACTGTTGATACATCACTTGATCGAAGTAAGCGACCACCTCGGTCCCCGACGCAAGTTCGTATAAACCCGCGTTACCACCCACGAAGTCTTTAGTGTCGTTTCCCAGATCTCGCGAATTAACCCCGTAGAACGACGAGGGTTGGTGAAGTCGAACGAATGGGTAGGAATCATTCCAGTGACCACCAGGGTGAGAGCGTCGATCAACGATGGTGACGGTTGCATCGGTTTCCGTCATCAGAACATCGGTGAATGCCATGCCCATGGCACCTGCACCAACGACTAAGTAGTCGCTACTGGCCTTTTTATTCATGTTCCGTTAACCGTGGAAGTCCGGTCCAGCCGTTTCGATCTCGAACTGCACGACACATCTCTTATCTTCGTTCATTGCACGCTTGTAGTCGTTCCAATCGGGGTGTTCTCCACTTAAGGTCCGGTAGTAGTCGACAAGATGGTCGATCGCCTCAGGCAGGCTTACCACCTCAGCCCTGCATTGCAATTGGACCCATCGACCCAACCACTTGTCAGGGAACACACAGAGCCACGCAATCGGGTCACGTCGTATGTTTAATGTCTTGATGGCCGTCTCGCGAGTACTCATAACGATCGTGTCGTGAACCACCGCCAGGGTCACCGGCGACATTTGCGGGGCTCCGTCTCTACTTCGCGTAGCCAGAACGGCTCGCGAGTTATCACGCACGTAGTCGAGTCCCTTTTCTATTTCCATCTCGTCATCCTGTCACGAACACCATCTCAAATATTAAATAGTGCCCTATGGTGATTCGATGTCCGGCACGCACCAGCTAGATAGTGGCCGGGGCTGGGTCGTCGCATTCGCAGGTTGCGCGATTAACACGTGGACATTTGGGGTCTTCTACGCCTTCGCAACTGCTTTGGAACAAATGGCTAATGAATTCGACGCTGGCCTATCTGGTATCGCTGCGTTCTTTTCGGTTACAACATTTCTGTTTTTCGCGGTTGGAATCGTCGCTGGTCCTTTAGCCGATCGTTTCGGCGCTCGCCGGCTCGTCGCTCTCGGCGCGTTCCTAATGGGTGGAGGATTGTGGTTCACCGCTCAGGTCGAGTCGCTGGTTACTGGCATTGTGGTCTATGGGCTCGGCGTCGGTTTGGGAATTGGTTGCTACCTAGTTCCGCTCAGCGTTGCGACCGGTGCGTGGTTCGAGAAACATCGGACCGTCGCTCTGGGTATTAACACTGTAGGCATTGGGCTTGGGACTCTGATCTTGGTTCCCGTAGCAGAGTGGCTCATCCGAACTGCAGGATGGCGCAATGCTTTTGAGTTGATGGGGATTGGCAGCGTAATCGTGTACGGGGTCGTGGCGTTAGCTTGCTTTAGGCCTCCTACCCCTCCCGCTTCAGTCGCAGCAAGCATCTTGGCGGCAAGACAAGCAGTGCGAAGATCCGAATTTTGGCGCCTCTACTTCGCTGGGTTCTTGATGTCAGTTGCCTTGTTTGTTCCCTTTGTCTTCTTGGTGCAATACGCCAAGGAGCAAGGTATTGCGTCCAGCACTGCCGCGTTCCTCATCACTTCGCTCGGGTTGGGCAGCGTTATTGGTCGACTTGGGCTCGGCGTCCTTGGGATGCGCTTTGGCGTGCTGCCGTTGGTCATCATGTCCTTCGGTATCCAACCCATTTCATACGCAGTTTGGCTTGTCGCCGGGTCCAACTACTTTCTGCTGCTTCTCTTCGCCGCTTTGTTGGGCGTGGGCTACGGGGGGTTCGTCGCGCTAAGTCCAGTTGCATCAGCAGGCATCTTCGGTCTGGAGGGTTTAGGTGGCATTCTCGGAGTTCAATACACCTCGGCTGGTGTCGGTGCTCTCATCGGGCCAATCAGCGCTGGGGCAGTAATCGATGCCACTGGCTCTTACACCGTCGCCATAGTTGCAGCGATCCTTGTGTCGTCGGCCGCAACTCTCGCCGTTCTTCCGCTTTGGCGACTTGGCGATGGCACACCATCTGAAATAGTCGCTCGTTCCTTCTTATCTCAGCCAACTGTTTGGATGGTCTCTCGCCGTTAAGGCATTTGGGTAAGCGCGTAAACTTCGTAAGTAACGCCGCCTCCGGGATGCAATCTTCCTACCCCGACTCCCTGAACGTTGTTGATCCAACCGTAGCGATCATCACCGGTTTCAAATTGAGGGGCCGATCGAGCAACTCCGAGATTGGGGTCTCCTATGCCTTTGTACTGCATCAAGATGACTGCATCGTCGTCAGTTATTAAAGTCAGCCGAACGTCAAGTTGGAGGCTTCGATCGCTTCGGGCAGTCACCCAGTCACCACCGGGAGATACCACGCGCCCGCTCATTCGTTCGCCGGTAAAGGAACCACCCAGAACCTCGGCAATTATGCGAGTGCCGTGGGGCCCACCCTTTACAACTTGTACCCCTTCTGCGACCTGTAGATCCAACGTAAAGAGGTGTTCTACCTCAAGATGTTCAGTTGCCATAGCGCAAGCCTGACACATTCATGGTCCCATTAGCCGAGATTGAAGAATTCAGCGAGATTTGCCGGCATATCGTCAATGTCGATTTCAAAGAGCTCCAACAGAACCTGGTCAGGGGCGGCGCACATTAAGTAGCGCCAATTACCGAACTCTCTAATGTCGGATCTGAACTCAACTCCGTTGGACGCCATCCGGTCTCGCAAATCTTTGAGATTTTCTACCCGTATTCCTATGTGGTGGTAGGCACCGGTGGAATCACCGCGCGGTCGTTGGTCATAAATGTTGAGGCGCCCCTGCCCGACTTTCATGAAGATGTTTCGGGAGCCACCGAAATCACCGTCGTGGCTCACTACTGCCCCGAGATTTCTTTCCCACCACTCAACGGTGACGGATGCATCTGAAGCGAAGATATGAATGTGATGAAGGTCAAGCATCACCAATACCTACAGGGTTCGCCTGTCAGTGCTCGAGCCTTTGTAAATGATTTCTCTCATGGCATCAGAGGCACGTTTATGAAAGTCCACGGCATTTGCCTCTAAGTCAGCCGAGGGCTGGGGGCAATGCTCAAAATGTCCGTATTGATCTGTGCCACGCACTAACGAGGCACAATCCCACTCGCTAAGTGTTTGTTCGGTGTGTGGTGGCATGTAGTGAAAGGACAGCCCAATTCGTCGGTCATTCGTTTTGTTTGGTCCCGACCCATGAGCCGTTCGAACGTTGTGGAACGAAACCTGTCCGGCTTTCAGCGCCATTGGAACCGTTTCACGTTGCGAAATGTCGATCTCAAGTTCTTGGCCTCGACTCAGGAGATTGTTCTTCGCGTAGGTTTCGGCGTGCTCAATGGTCTCCTTGTGACTGCCAGGAATTACGTTCATACAGCCTGCATCCTCGCTCGCGTTCGAGAGTGCTATCCAGATCGACACCACATCAGAATTAGACAAGCCCCAATATTGGAGATCTTGATGCCAGCCCACGTAGCTAGAGCTTTGCGCTTCTTTTATCCAGAACACTGAGTTCCAACAGAGAATGTTTGGGCCGATCAGATCCTCAACTGCATCCAAGATTCTCTCAGCGCGCATCAGTTGATCAATCCACGGGAACAAGATGTGTGACCCCGACCGTTCGTGCGTGGGTATGGAACCGCCACGAAGCAACTCCCAGGCCTCTAGTTGGTTTCGACACTTATCAGCTTGCTCTGAGGTGAGAAGGTCGACTGGAGACACCCACCCGTCGGCCTCGTATTGCCTGATTTGCTCTTCGGTAAAAACCTTTCCCATGTCATGAGGTTATTCGCTGATCGGCATAGGTGACGCGCTTCCAGCTACCGTCAAGAGCGGTGACGGACATAGATCTGAACGACCCGGCGAGTATTGATGACCCGCATAGCTATTGGTCTCGTTATCGCGACGGGGGACCAGTGCAATGGAGCGATGCTCACCGCGCATGGGTCGTGCTTGGTCACACGGAGCTCAGCGAGGCCTTCCGCGAAGGGCATCTGCTTTCGGCCGATCGGGTCACACCTTTGGAGCGGGTCGCTGCGCACCGTCCTTTGAGCTTCGCCAAGGTTGTAGAACTATTGGGTGGGTGGATGGTTTTTCGCGATCCGCCTTTACACACTCATCTTCGAGACCCTATGCGCAACGTGTTTACGCCTAGGCGAGTCGCGACGCTTGAGGAGATGGTTTCTCAAGTGGTCGACGAAATCGTTGACGGGTTAGGTGATGTAATTGACGTCCGGGAGGACTTCGCTGGTCCATTGCCAGCGTGGGCAATTGCGGCAGTCCTCGGCGTGGAGGCCAGCGACAGAGATCGTTTTCAAGGTTGGTCGGATGATTTGGCGACCATTGTGTTTGCAACCGACCCTCACACCACGGCGCCAGAACAAGCCACTGCGGCGGCTGGAGAGTTCAGTGATTTTTTTCAGCGCCTAATTGACCGCGAACGTATTGAACCCTCAGAAACTCTGATGACTGCATTAGTAAGTGGTGCCGGCGATCAACTATCTGACCTTGAGTTGGTCGGGGCATGCACTCTCATTCTGTTCGCAGGTCACGAAACCACGACTTCTTTGCTCATGAACACAATGGGCTTGTTGGCTACTCGCCCTGACCTGATCGAAGAACTACGAGTTCGAGAATTAGATACCGCTCTTGAGGAACTTCTTCGGGTCCTCGGACCCACGCGAAGCATGTACCGAAAGGTAGCGGTTGCCCATGAGCGAGGTGGGCAAGCGCTCGCTGTGGACGACAACGTCTTGCTTTGTGTGGCAGCCGCCAACCACGACCCCGATGTTTTCGATGAACCAGGCCGCCTGAAGTTGGACCGCGATCCGAATCCGCATTTGACCTTTGGATGGGGCCTGCATCACTGCCTGGGAGCTCACCTAGCGCGCCTTGAGACCCGCTTGGCTCTCAAGGCTTTACTCGGGAGATACCGGACTTTCGAACCAGTCGGGTTCGTGCCGCCAATCGAAGGGACAGTTATTTCGTCGATCCAACAGCCTTTACGAATGAAGCTCTCCTGAGACCACTGGGAACAAGGTCGGAATGTCCCGGCAATAATTTCCCCGCTCTAAGCTCTCGTATTCAACGAGGGGGCTAAGTGTTAGAGCACATTCGAGTAGTTGATCTCTGCGGAGGCATAAGTCAGTTCGCTGGTCACATTCTGGTGCATCTGGGAGCAGAGGTAATAGCCGTTGAACCCACAGTTGGCGTAGCTACACGACATATGGGTCCATTTGTTGACGATGAACCCGACTTAGACGCCAGTCTTACTCATTGGGCATATAACAGAGGAAAGCATTCTCTGACTCTAAATGTTGAGTCGTCTAAAGATCGCGACAAGTTCCGCGCCCTAGTCGCCAGTGCTGACATCCTCTTCGAAGACTGCCACCCGGGTTATCTCTCGTCGCTTGGCCTGTCGTACGCGGACCTAGCTGAAATTAATTCGGGCCTCATTCATGCTTCTATTACACCCTACGGATCAGAGGGGCCGAGATCACGTTGGCTTGGGACTGACCTCACAGCGGTAGCTGGTAGTGCATTCATGTACGCCAGTGGCGACGCAGATAGAGCTCCCCTTCGCATCGGCTTACCGCACAGCTTTTTGCACGCTTCCGCCGATGCGGCGGCAGCAAGCCTGATTGCGCTGCAAGAGCGGGACCGAAGCGGCGTTGGCCAGCACATTGACGTTTCGGCCCAAGAGTCGGTCACGATTGGCTTTCCTCAGAATGTTGCTCCAATGGAAAATGCATTGGCAGCGGACCGGATCGCCGGAGGAATAAGCCTGGGCGGCATGGATATTCCTTTGTTGTTTCCATGTAGCGATGGATACACAATTTGTGTCATTTTGCCTGGTGTCGCGTTTGCGCCATTTTCGCGTCGCCTGACCGAGTGGCTCAACGACGAAGGGGCCGCTAATGAAAACCTTCTCGCTATCGACTGGGACAACATTGGCGTGCAGCTATTTGCGGGGGAAGTGAGTTTCAGTGTTCTCGTTGCAGCGTTTGAGACCTATGGCAAGTTTCTCGCAACGAAATCGAAAGCTCAACTCTGGGAGGCAGCCCTAAGCCGAAATCTACTTATCACCCCTTCGATGACGATCGCCGACCTGGTGGACTACCAACATCTCAATGCTCGAAACTTTTGGGATCTCCAACCGTTAGAAAATGGAAACACCGCTCAGCACCCGAGCGCATTGGTGAAGTTTCGAAACACCTCCACCGATTTCAGAGGCTCACCACCCAAGCTGGGTGAACACAACGAAACGGTCGCTGTCGACCGAAAACCTAAGTTCGATGCGAAGCCATCAGCTAAAGACTCGTTACCGCTCGAAGGGTTGAAGGTCGTCGAGTTCTCGTGGGTGATTGCAACGCCCTCTGCGGTGCGGATACTCAGCGATTACGGCGCTGATGTAGTCAAGGTTGAAACAGCAAGTCGACCCGACACCATGCGAACGGTCAACCCCTTCGTTAACGAAGACCCTCACCCCGACAACAGTGTTGGGTACGGCGTCTACAACGCCGGAAAACGCAGTCTCAGCCTCGATTTGAGCAAACCTGAGTCCCAGGAAATCGTGTTCGACCTCGTCCGATGGGCTGACATTGTTACGGAGTCATTTGCTCCAGGCGCGATGAGTCGTTTGGGGTACGGCTACGACGTCCTATCGGAAATCAACCCAGGGCTGATAATGCTCTCCAGTTCACTACTTGGGCAGACAGGTCCTCACTCCCGTCTCGCTGGGTATGGGTTCATGGCTGCCGCGATTGCTGGCTATTACGAGTTAACGGGCTGGTCTGATCGACCGCCTGCGGGACCGTATGGCCCTTACACGGATTTCTTAGCGCCACGGATCGTTGTCGCGAGCTTGATGGCGGCGTTAGAGAACCGAAAAACAACCAGAAAAGGGGAACATATCGACTTGTCGCAAACTGAGTGCGCACTCCATTACCTAGCCCCAGCCATATTGGATCAAAGCGTCAATGGGCGAACCATTCAGCGGCAGGGCAACGATGACCCCCATATGTTCCCCCATGGTGCGTTCTCCTCCCGAGATGAAGATTCTTGGGTGGCGATCGCGTGTTCGGACGAGAGTTGGCCCGCGTTAGCCGCAATAATTGGCCTCGATAGCCTTACAGGTATCAACCAGTTGGAGCGTCGCGAGCAGCGCGCTCTGATTGATGAGGCAGTGACTGCATGGAGTTCGGCGCGAGATAACGATTCCGCTGCTGAGGAACTCCAAAACGCAGGAGTTGCCGCGTACCCGGTCCACGACGCGGCTGGGACTAACTCCGACCCTCAACTGAGACACCGACAGCACCAAATCCAGGTCCCACAGAGTCACGCTGGGTCGATGTGGACTCATTCGTGCAGAACAAAAATGTCCCGAACCCCGGCAGTACTGACACGGGGAGGGCCCTGTTTGGGGGAAGACAACTTCGAAGTACTCAGCGAATTATTGGGCTATTCAGTTGACAAAATTGCCGATCTCGCTGCTTCTGAGGTACTTGAGTAGCGATGAAGAATCAGTTCGATTCCCACACCAAGGGGAATTGATCGCTATCAAGTGAGTCGCCATCGCTATGTTGATCCGATCGAAGATGACCTTGGGTCCCCTTACGAGAGTCATATACCGCATCATCTCCGCAGTATCGAACGGTGTAGCCGCGACGGCGCACATCAGAACGTAAATTGCCTCCGGCTCCGTGAACCGTCATCGCATGGAATGCGTAGACATCACCAGGTTCGAGATCCCAGGTAATGATTTCGTAGTCATCGCGAGTCGCTTCGATGTCAGGTATGTCGATGTAGTCGGGGTTCCGCTCATACTCACCATGGCCAGAGGTTTTTCCAAAGGTCTCCGGCTGATACCAGATGTCCCAAAGGTGTGAGCCCCTCACGAATTCGAGCCCGCCACTTTCGATGGTGACTGCATCTAAGGCAACCCAGAACGACATAACTTGAGCACCTCTTAGCGGCCAATAGGGCAAGTCGTTGTGCCAACGAGTCCGATTCTCTGTCCCCGGTTCTTTAACAAAAAGCTGGTCATAAAACAGGTTGACCTTTGACGACTGAAAAAACTGGGCCGCTAGGGAGATGAGAGGCCCGTTAGTGCAGAACCTTCCCATCTCGGAATCGTTTTCCCACATTCGAATGTTCCCGTGGAATCGTCCAATTCCGTTGTCCGGGACGTAGCCGTGCACAAATGGGCCCGGTTCGTTGATATCTCGCTCGATTCCTGCCTCCAGGACCTTTAACCAATCGCCGTCAACGACACCGCGGAGCGGGACCGCGCCATCTCTGGCACAAGCTTCACGTTGTTCTTCAGTGACGTAATAGTCCATTTGCGCGACTCTAACCTCGCCTCGTCAGACTGTGGGCCAGTAGCTCAACGGTCGTTCTTCTGGTGCGGGAACGCGACGACCTTCAAGTTGTCGGAGATCGTTCACTAACACCCGTCTTGTGTCCGCAGGATCGATCACTTCATCGATACGGAGCGTCCCAGCAGCCTCATACGGTGAAGTCGCTAACGAAATATCAGCAATCATCTGGTCGCGCTCAATTTCTGCTTCCGTTGGGTCCATTTGGTCGAGACGAGCCGAGTACGCAACATTGACCCCAACTTGGGGGTCCATGAAACCAATTTCGGCGCCTGGCCAAGAATAAAGACCTGATGATCCCAGACCGGATCCGTTCATAGCTGGGTACGCCAGCCCGAAGCCTTTTCGAAGAACAACAGTCAATGTGGGGGTCGACATGTTACCCAAGGCTTCCACGAAGCGAATCGCAAGAGCCAAAATCCGATCATGCTCAACTGCCTTACCGACCATGAATCCTGGTACGTCCATCAAGAAGATGACAGGGAGATTGAATGCGTCACACAGACACATCAATCGGATCGCCTTGCGGCAAGACTCCGGGTCCAAAACACCAGCGTTGAACATCGGATTGTTCCCAATGATCCCGACTGAGAAACCATCGAGTTTGCCGAGACCTGTGGTGAGATTCCGGGCGTATCCGGGCTGCAACTCCATAAAGGAGCCGGGGTCGCAAAGGGCTGCGCTAAATCTACGCATGTCATATCCGCGAGTTCGTTTCGCTGGCACCATCGCCGCAAGAGATGCGTCTGGTTCTAGATCGGCCCTAGTTTCGCTTCTAGGCGCTGGTGTCCAAGCGTTGGGAGGTAGGTAGGAAAGCCAGCGGCGAACGGCCAGATAGCTTTCTTCGAATGTTTCGACGCCGAGATCGATTTGGCCGGTGATCCGTGAATGAACATCCACACCACCTAGCTCTTCAAATCCGATGATTTCGCCGGTAGCAATCTCGAAAACTCGGGGCGATGTAACCGCCAGGACCGACCCTCGAACTTGGACAACAAAGTCCGAGAATGCCGACTGGAATGAGGACCCTCCAAAACTTTGCCCCACGATGACCGTCGCCATCGGTATTTGACGCCTTCTTCGCGCTAGCTCTGGATCCGGCGCTACCTCAGCGATTCCCTCTGCGCCGATAAGGTCGGGAATTCGCCCACCCCCGGTTTCTCCGACATAGACGTAAGGCATACCTCGTTCAATCGCCCGTTCGTAAAGACGATGAAGGCGGCGACTTCCGACAATCGCGCTCGAGCCCTTCTTTACCGTGATGTCATCTCCACCGATAGCTACTGATCTCCCCTCAATTTCTCCTTCACCGCCGACCTTCCCATCGCCTGGGGTGTTGTGGCGGTCTTCCAGGCGCATTGAGCGGCTGTGGGTGCCCAACTCGCGAAAAGTCCCTTCATCGAGCAACCCGTCGATATGGTCGCGAATCGTTGGAGTTCCGTCAGCTCGCATCTGCGCAACTCGCTCAGCTCCGCCCATCTCTTCGCGAATACGCCGCTGCCGCTCATAAAGATCGGCTACAGGGTCTGGTAAGGCTTCTTCGTTATCTTCGCTCATGGGATCCTCGGGTTAAGCCGATAGTTCATCATGTTCTGACGATCTCCGCTAAAGCCCGCTCCCATGTTCTCTATGATGAGAACCGACGGGCAGGGGGAACAATGCTGTCGGCTTATCGTGTACTCGATCTAACTGATGATCGAGGGCATTTCGCTGGTCTACTGCTTGCGCAGTTAGGTGCAGATGTGATTGCAGTTGAACCTCCTAGAGGGCAACGCTCACGCCACCTTCCTCCATTTGCAGGCAACAAAGCGGACCCGGAACGTTCACTTCAACATTGGGCCTATAACCGGGGCAAACGCTCGGTGATCGTGGACGATCTCACCACGTTAAGAAATTTAGCTCTAACGGCTGATGTGTTGATTGAGTGTGGGGCAATAGACGTTGACCTCTCAGAACTTCGAGCCCTGAACCCATCTTTAGTCACGGTCTCGATGAGTAATTTCGGAGAAGATGGCCCGAAGTCAGAATGGGTCGGTACCGATCTCACCTTGAACGCTGCGGCGGGTCCAATGTCGTTAAACGGCTACAAAGATCGCGCGCCCGTAAGAATTTCAGCTCCCCAAGTTTGGGTGAATGCCGCCTCAGAAGCCGCGTGCGCCGCATTGATCGCCCTGGCCGATCGCAGACAAAGCGGAGTCGGCCAACATGTAGACGTATCTGCTCAAGAAGCAATGATTCTCACTGCGCAAGGCTGGTTAGCGCCTGCCCTATGCGACAACCCTCCCGCGCAGCGAACTGGAGGCGGATTCCAATTACAGGGAATACTCGAATTTCGTTTCGTCTACGAGTGCGCCGATGGGCACGTGACGATCACATTTCTACCGGGTGTACTGGTTGGTTCGTTTACAAATCGGCTACTTGAGTGGGTAAGGAGCGAGGGCCATCTAGACGACGACCTGTATGGAATCGACTGGACGGACTTACTCGGCGGACGCGAGTTGGAAGATGTTGCGTCGATTACCGAACGAACCGCCGCATGTCTAGCCAATGCTCTGGCTCCCCATTCAAAAACGGACCTGTTCGAGATGGCCCAGCGAGACAAATTGTTATTGGTCCCAGTTATCACGCCAGCAGATGTTCTGAACACACCTCACTATGCTGAGCGAGCCTTTTGGGATGAAATCGATATGGATGACGTTGAGGGGACGGTGAAATTCCCCGGCCCCTGGGCGCATGGGTCTCCCACCCAGTTGCGACGTCTTGACAAGCCTCCCAAGCTGGGGGAACACACCGCCGAGGTACTTGCCGAAAACCGTAAAGTTACGGCCTCCCCAGCTCAGACCTCTGCTCCTCGAAAACCGTTCGAGGGCCTGACCGTTCTTGACTTCACCTGGGTATATGCAGGTCCATTCGCGACCCGAATGCTGGGCTACTACGGGGCACGCGTCGTTCGGATCGAATCCCAAACCCGACCGGACCAAGTTAGAACTTCAGGTTTGACCAGAGATCCCGAAGATCCTGATGGCTTGGAGAACAGTCAGCAATGGCATTCCATCAACGCGAACAAGGAGAGCCTACAAATTAACCTCAAGGCTCCTGAGGCGCGGCAAGTCGTTTTGGATTTAGCCGCTCAATCGGACATCGCGATCAACGCCTTTTCAGCGGGAGTGCTCGACAGAATGGGTTTAAGCCCAGCAGATCTCTTAGAGGTCAACCCACGTTTGATCATCTGCTCCACCACCCTATTTGGGCAAACCGGTCCGTTATCACCAATACCTGGATTCGGAAATATGGGTGCAGCCACTGGCGGTTATTACGAATTAACTGGGTGGGCTGATCGGCTTCCGGCTGGTCCGTTTCTTGCTTACACGGATGCGACGTCTCCTCGACTTACCGCAGCTCTCCTCATAGCAGCACTAGACCATAGGGAGCGGACCGGCGAAGGAACGGTCCTTGATTTCTCACAAGCAGAAGGAGGAATACATTTCTTGACGGAAGCAATCCTTGATCAACAAGTCAATGGATTCGCTCAAACTCGTATGGGTAATGCTGATCGTTGGCGAGCACCGCATTCGGTTTATCGCTGCGGAGAAATCACCGAAGATCAATGGGTGGCAATTGCCTGCGAGAGCGACGACCAGTGGGCGGCACTTGCTCATACCTTGGGACGAGAAGATCTCGCTGATCTGACTTTGACCGAGCGTCTTGATCGGGAAGAAGAGCTAAATCAACTACTTGCTGACTGGTGCGTCGCACAGGACCCAGACATAGCTACCCACCTCCTGCAGGCAAATGGGGTTCCATCACACCGGGTTCAGAACAGCCCCGAAGTTGCTGTGGACCCTCAATTGCTTCACCGCAATCACTTTGTCGAGGTGCCTCACGAAGTGTACGGCTCCAGTTGGGTTGAACAGTACGGTTTCCGTCTCTCGCGCAGCGACGGAACACCGGAACGTGCAGGACCTCTTTGGGGTGAACACAACTTTGAAATTCTCAGCGAGATGTTGGGGTACGACGCAGACCAAATCGCCGAACTAGTAATAGCAGGAGTACTCGAATAACTATCCCGATACCCGTGCGCGAAGTTGCGTCATAGCTTCGGCGCCTTCCTCCCCTGCGAGCCATGTCATAAAGTCCGGTCGAGCACGATTGCGGAATATGGACATTCCGAAAGTCTCAACCCACCAGACGACTGGGTGAAGAGTCCAGCAAAGTTCCTCATTCCATTCATTCCAATTTCGTGCGTGTTGTTCAGACCTGAACAAATTCATGCCGCCTCACCGAAACGGTTGATTGGGTTCCTCCATCCCCAGCCGACTTCGGGTGTATCCGACTACAGTTTCAGGTTCCGCCAAAAGCAACTCTCCGTCCCGCATTTCGAGATGCAGCGGCGAATCACCTAGCAGACACGGAGCGTCAATATGCACGACCTTTCCCGGGAAAAACCAGGAGCACGCCAATGCCTCGAAACCACATTGGGCAAACCAACGTTGTCGCCCGTCAACTGCTACTCGGTATGGAGTCGGCTGGTTATTGAAAGGCGGGAATGAAGCGATGTAGTCGGTACCTGGATGCATCCAACCAGGTGTTAACTCCATGATCCGCTCTATCCGCCGTAACGATTCAGATGGAGAGATCCCAAGTTGGGGAGCTAATTCCGCGTAATGCGGAGCGACTCCGGTTGCAACCATCTCTCGCATGATCGTCCAGTAGGTCAGATCAAGCTCAGGTCCCACTGCAGCCACACTTCATTCTTCCAATAGAGATCTACTCCAGACTGCCATAGGCACGTCTCGGTTTAGATCTCTACGCTGTCCTCAGAAACCGGGGAGGGAATCAATGGCTGCACGTATGGATGGGAAGGTAGTTCTTGTTACGGGGGGAGCCTCAGGAATCGGGATGGGCTGCTGTCTGCGCTTCGCCCAAGAGGGCGCGCGCGTTGTCGTAGCAGATCTAAATATGGAACGTGCCCGTTCCGTATCAAGTCAAGTTGCAGCTCTCGGTGTTGATTCGATCCCTGTGGAAGTCGACACTTCAGTTCCCCAAGAGGTGGAAGCGATGGCTTCGGCTGCAGTTGATGCTTTCGGGACCATCGACGCATGTGTAGCTGCGGCTGGCATATCTCATGCCGACTATGTGAGTCGCGAAGCAGATGAACAAAAAACCGCTGATCGTTTTGACCGGCACGACATGATGCTTATTGATAAACAACTGGCTTCATGGCAACGAGTGATAGATGTGAATCTCACAGGCGTCATGCTTACCAATCAGTTTGTAGCCAAACGAATGGCTGAATCGGGGGGCGGTGCGATTGTGAATATTGCATCAGTCGCGGCAAAGACAGCCCTGATGGGTGCCTCCGATTATTGCGTCTCTAAAGCCGGGGTGTGGATGCTCACCAAGTGCGGAGCGATCGAACTTGCGCGGCACGGCATACGAGTGAACGCCGTTGGTCCCGGTTATATAAAGACTTCTATGAGCGGCGCTGCAACTAGCAACGAAAAGTGGGTAGAAGCACGCGAGAAAGAAACGCCTCTGCGTCGACTTGGTGAGCCATCGGACATAGCGAACGCCTGCCTGTATCTCTGCAGCGACGAAGCAAGTTTCGTGACAGGAGAAATTATTTTCCCCGATGGCGGGCTGATCGCCGACAGTCGCGCCTAGGGGGCTCCACTATGGACAATCCAGTCGTCTGGCCAACGATTCGATGCAAGAACTCTCGACTCGTTATCGACTTTCTCGTAACCGCTTTCGGCTTTCGCGAACATTTTTTTGTAGCCAATGAAGGCGGTGAGGGTGTGCTTCATGCTGAACTTCGATGGCCAAGGGGTGGTGGCGTGATGCTTGGTGATCAGATACCGGGCGATCCATCTCATCTTGAACTACCCGGCGGGCCATCCAGTGTCTACGTTGTCACCGACGAGCCCGACGCCCTCTACGACCGCGCCGTTGAAGCTGGTGCCGACATCATAAGAGGGTTGACTGATGAGGGTTATGGATCCCGGGGTTTCTCAGCAGTTGACCCCGAAGGAAACGTGTGGAGTTTTGGAACTTACGCCGGAGAATGATGTATCTAGAGTCATGCGAAGACAGCACGACCGTCTAGTTTCATCAATATGGCCAAAATTGCTGTGGAACCTGAATGTTCGCGACGCGAAGCGTTAGTTGCTGCTGTGCGGGCCGGCGGCGGTCAACTCGTTGATCCGGACGTCGCCGAGGGATTGATTTGGGCCGAACCAGCTCGCGCCGATCTCCTTCCACCTATGCTCGACGCGAACCCCAATATTCATTGGGTGCAACTTCCATACGCGGGTATCGAACCGTTCCTCGACATGCTCCGGGCTCGACCAAACCTCGACTGGACCTGCGGCAAAGGTGTTTATGCGGCACCAGTAGCCGAACACGCACTGATGCTGGCTTTAGCGGGCTTCAGAGGACTCGGCACCTTTGCTCGAGCTGAGAGGTGGTTAACACCGGAGGGTCAAAACTTGCTTGACGCGAAGGTCACGATTCTAGGAGGGGGAGGAATAACCGAAGAACTGCTACCTCTTCTCTCTCCATTCCATTGCGATGTGACCGTTGTTCGCAACCAAATACTTCCCATGGAAGGCGCAAACCAGGTCGTCGGGTCACATCACCTGCACGACGTTCTTCCAAATACTGATTTGCTAGTTCTAGCCCTCGCCCTGACCCCTGAAACCTCGGGCATCATCGCCGAGAACGAACTTGCGTTGCTTCCCTCAAATGCTTGGGTGATCAATGTCGCGCGGGGCAGGCACATCGTGACTTCAGACCTAGTGGACGCGTTGCAAAGCGGTTCCATCGGCGGAGCGGCACTTGACGTGACCGATCCTGAACCTCTTCCAGACGGGCATGCCTTGTGGTCGCTCGATAATTGCATCATCACGCCCCACATCGGAAACACACCCGAGATGGGTCTCCCCTTGCTCGCTGAGAGAGTCACGGCGAACGTTCGGCGTTACATCGCTGGGTTACCGTTGTTGGGTCCAGTGGATGTGACCCTCGGGTATTGATCAAAAATTGATCTCAGCGCAGAGACGCCGAATGTGATGATTCCACTGCGTCTATACAGCGCTGGCGAACAACACCAACTTCTTCGTCTGTGAGGGTTCGGTCGGCCGCTTGAAGGCGTAACGAAAACGCTAGGGAGCGCGAGCCGCTCTCTAGCTGACTACTGCGGAATACGTCGAAAAGCGCCAACCCTTGAAGTTCTTTGCCAGCGGCTTCGCTCAATGTCTTTTCAATAGCAGAAGCCTGCACCGAGTCACCGACAAGAAAAGCTAGGTCTACATCACTAGATGGATATGTGGATACCTGCTGGTATGACATGTCACCGACCGCAATCGCTGCTTCAGTAATTAGATCAAGTCGGAGATCGAGCCACGCGCATCGTTCATCAATCTCGTAGCGTCGTAAAACCTCAGGGTCAACTTCTCCAACCACTCCAACCTCCAGTTGAGCGACCGATACGCGTGCACCTCGGGTTGGATGCACACCCGGAAGGTCATCCGTATTGGACAACTCAAAATGGAGATGTAATGCCGATGCAAGATCTTCCATCAAGCTGATTGCGGCAAACGCATCACGTCCACCAAGTAGAGCCGCTAGATGCTCATGTTCTGCCGGCAAGGGCGCTGTATCGGGAGATACTCCGAACACGGCCCCAGTTTCGAACAGTCCCACTCCCCTATTGCGATGAGAATAGTTGTATGAGACGGCCGTCAGTAAACCCGGCAGAAGAGAAGGTCTCAGGACCGACTCTTCGACTGCGAGAGGGTTCAGTAATTGCACTGGTTCGTTAATTTGTAGGCTCGCTTTAAGAATCTCATCGGGAGCTATAAAGGGATTAGGCATTGCCTCAGCCAGACCTGCTCCGACCATCACTTGTCGCACAACTCGACGGATTTTCTGCTGGGGAGTTAGATGTCCCGCGTCGGGTGAACGCGGAACACTGGTCCCAAGATTCCCATAACCATAATGACGCGCTATTTCCTCGGCTATATCTGTCTCAGTTTCGGTATCAGGACGAAACGAGGGAATAGTGACGGATTGAATGTCAACGTCGTCGGTCTCTTCGACAGCGAATCCGATGGGTTCTAAAAGAGCGCTGATCTGTTGAGCTTCGAAAGGTCTTCCTAGGAGCATGCTGATGCGAGATGAGCGCACCGGAACGGAAATTCGTTCAGGAAGAACTCCTTCAACGTCGATCACTTCTCCGACTACTTCGACACCGTCAGGGGTGACCTCATTTAGCAGATAACAAAATCGCTCTACTGCAAGGGCGTTGATATCCCAGTCGGTCCCACGCTCGAATCGAGCCGACGCTTCTGACCGAAGACCCAATCGCTGAGAGGTTCGCGCTATCGATTCTGCTTGCCAACTTGCAAGTTCCAAAAGCACGGCCTTAGTACTGGAAGAAATTTCCGTACTTGCACCTCCCATAACGCCAGCGATGCCTATTGGTTGGTCGTCGCTGTCGACAATCAACCCATCACCCTCCGCTAATTCCCTTTCATGGCTGTCAAGGGTCGTGATCGTTTCTCCATGTAGGGCTCTACGAACACCTATATGCCCTTCGGGAACCAAAGAAAGATCGTATGTGTGGTTCGGGGTTCCCAGTTCGAGCATGACGTAGTTCGACACGTCGACAACCGAATTTATCGGTCGCATACCTAACAAACTGAGCCTCATCTGCATCCATAACGGCGATTCACCCACCGTGACATTGCGAATCACTCGCGCACAGAACCTTGGGCACAGTGACCCGTCGTGGATTTGTATTGTCGCCGCCCCATTCTCCAAGTCGTCAGTACCGGGAGTTACCCATTCAGGAATTGAAAATGGAACCTCAAGTCTCGCGGCCAGATCACGAGCCACGCCCGCAATCGACATCGCGTCTGGGCGATTGGGGTTGATTTCAAGATCCCAGAGCACATCTCCCGCTAGGCCCAATTGCTCCATTAGGGAGGCGCCTAGTTCGAGTTCGTTGGGAAGAATCATGATGCCATCGTGATCAGAACCCAAACCAAGTTCTGAAGCGGAACAGCACATGCCATTCGACAATTCACCTCGCATTTTCCTCTGCGAAATCTCCATGCCATCGGGCATTACGGTTCCGATAGTCGCGAAAGGAATTAAGTCGCCAACCGCCATATTGAAGGCACCACAACAGACTTGCAGTTGCTCCCCACCCTGAGTTTCGACATCGACCAACTGGATCCGATCTGCCTCGGGATGTTGCCTAAGGTTCGCGACTCTCGCCACCACCACGCCATTGAGCGGTTCGAGGATTCGCGTCTCCTCTACTGCCATGCCAAGGTCGCTCAGATGTTCGGCTAAGTCGAGCGGGTCACCCTCGATGGGTGCGAATTCGCGTAACCAGGACAGAAGAACTTTCATCTCAAGCCCCCCTAAAATTGCCTAAGAAAGCGAACATCGTTTGTGTACATGTCTCGTAGATCGTTAATGCCGTACCTCATTAGGGCCAAACGATCGATACCAAAACCAAACGCGAATCCGGTCCATTCTTCGCTGTCGATGCCGCAGTTTCTCAAGACATTTGGGTGAACCATTCCACATCCGCCGAGTTCAATCCAACCGGTTCGTTGACAGGTTTGACATCCATCTCCCTCGCAGATCACGCACGTGATGTCGAATTCTGCGCTCGGCTCGGTAAAGGGGAAGTACGAAGGGCGTAACCGGCTACGAATCGCGCCGCCAAAGTATGCGGCGGTGAACTCATTCAGAGTCCCAGCCAAATCGGCCAAACTGATGCCGTGGTCGACCACTAAACCTTCGATTTGATGGAACACAGGCATATGACTGGCGTCGGCAGTATCTCTTCGGAACACTCGACCGGGACACACGGTGTAGATGGGTGGAGGAAGTGTTTCCATAACGCGAATTTGAACTGGGGAAGTGTGCGTTCGAAGCAAGATGTTTGTCGCTTCGCCACCTTCACCGTCACCTATTTCTGTTCGGTCGCCGAGATCTAAATACAAGGTGTCAAACATGGACCTTGCTGGGTGCGCGGCTGGGAGATTTAAGGCCTCAAAGTTGTACCAATCTGTTTCCGCTTGTGGACCTTCCGAGACGGTGAAACCCATACCCACAAACACATCCTCCAAACGCTCCATTGTCTGTGTCACGAGGTGGAGATGACCTCGGGCAGTGGCATCAACTGATTCGCTTAAATCAAGCCGTTCGGTCTCAAGTTCCGCTCGTCGAGTAACTAATAAGAATCGTTCCTTTGCAACAGCGTGCGCTTCTCGGACGATCCGCTGCGCCTCGTTCAAGGCCTGTCCAATACCAGCTCGTTCTTCCGGTGCAACTTCACCCATCAAACGTTTGAGACCGCCCAACTGCGATTTCTTACCAAAAAGGCTTCCCTCAAGGTCCTTCAAAATTTCAAGATCATCCGCCTGGTCAATACTTGCGACGGCGGCGGCTTGAGCTTCGGCAATCTGGTCGTGGACACTCACAATCAGAAGGATACGGCTAGCTGGGCGCGTACTAGAAACCCATAAGCGAACAGATTATTCATCTGGCGCTTCCTGTTGCATCCTGTACATCACTATTCCAGCGGCCACTGCAACATTTAGGGATTCAACAAATGGGCCCATCGGCACCCTGATCATGGCATCCGTACGAGCCCCCACTGCCTTAGAAACTCCGTGAGCTTCGCTGCCCAACATGAGAGTCATCCGTTCCGCCACGTCGATGTCATTGATGCTGACCGAACCGTCAGAGTCGGTGGCGAAGATCACATGTCCTGCTTCACGCAACAAGTCAAGGGTTGACCCTAGGTCGACTCGCCTGGCCACATTAAGTGCGAAAAGAGTGCCTGCGCTCGCTCTAATAGCCCTAGGACTCCACAAGTCAGCGGTTCCAGGCGCCGTTATGACGGCATCAAATTGGGCTGCTGCTGCAGTACGAACAATCGCGCCGACGTTGCCTGGGTCTTGAACGGAATCAATCACCACAACGCGTTGCATTGCAGCTATATCGTCGACGGCAGTCTCCTCGACTTTGGCGATGGCGAGCACCCCTTGCGGAGAACTGCTGTCAGCAATCTCATCGAGTGTTTCGGCGTCAACTTCGTAGAAGTTTGCATCAGCAGCCTCAACCGAGACCGAAATTTGCTCTTGATCAGGTCGATAGAACACTTCTTGGAGGTCGACACCAATTTCGAATGCTGTTCTGAGTGGACGCGGACCTTCGATAACGACCAAACCTTCGACGTCGCGATAGCGCCTATCGCGCACTAACCGTCGAAGGCGCTTAAGCCTTTGAGATCGAGAGGAAAGAGTCAGCTTGCTTGACGGGCCGACTCAGCTCTTTCCACAACAGCGCTGAATGCCTCGGGGTCGTTGACAGCCATGTCGGCCAAAATTTTTCGATCTACTTGAATGCCCGCAGCATTGAGTCCATTAACCAATTTGCTGTAGCTCGTACCGTTTTGTCGAGCGCCAGCATTGATCCGTTGAATCCAAAGACGACGGAATTCACCTTTGCGGGCTCGGCGGTCCCTAAACGCATAGTTGCCGCTATGCATAACTTGCTCATTAGCTGCTCTAAAGGAACGGCTCTTGTTGCCGTAATAACCCTTAGCTTTTTCCAAGGTCGCTTTGCGGCTTTTGCGACCTGCGACAGAACGTTTTACTCGTGCCACTTTTCTATCTCCTCTACAGGTCCTAGTTCACTTACCCAGCATCTTGTTGATGCGTGGACGGTCGGCCTTGCTTATGTCGCCTTCCAAGGCGAGTCGACGTTTTCGCTTTGCCGATTTCTTCTCAAGGATGTGGTTACGACCTTGCTTGCGGCGAACCAATTTACCGGAGCCAGTCGTTTTGAATCTCTTCTTCGCTCCACTGTGTGTCTTCATCTTGGGCATAACAACTCCTTATCGAAGGGGGTTCGAGGTGGGAGGGACGTATTTCTTCTAAATTTTTCTGGATCTGTTCTCAGATCGGTTACTCGCTAGGACTGACCTCTGCATCTTTACGGCGCTGCTTTGCGGCCCTATCAGGGCTCAAAACCATGGTCATGTTGCGACCGTCAAGCTTTGGGAATTGATCAACTTTTCCCACTGTTTCCACATTTTCTGCGACTCTTTCGAGAATTTCTCGACCAAGTTCAGGATGGAAGACCTCTCGGCCTCGGAACATAATGGTGATCTTTACCTTGTGTCCGTCAGAGAGAAACTTCTCTACTTTGGCGGTTTTAGTGTTGAAATCGCCCTGTCCGATTTTCGGCCGATATTTCATCTCCTTGAGGGAGACTGAACTGGCCTTTTTCCGTGACTCCTTCGCCCTTTGAGATGTCTCATACTTGAACTTGCCGTAGTCCATGATTCGACAAACTGGAGGATTGGCCTCGGCCGCTACTTCCACTAAATCAAGATCAAGTTCACGTGCAATGTCCAGTGCTTCTGGCAAGGGTTTAATGCCGATCTGTTCGCCGTCAGGGGCGACCAACCGAACTTCCCGCGCCCGAATCTGTTCATTGATTCTGGCGTCGCCTTCGTCTGGGCGTGCTATGGCCTTACTCGCTTAACCAAGGACGTTCTCCTAGTCCATCTGATGGCACCTCCCATCAAATGACGAAAGGCGGACACAGTTTGGTGCCCGCCTCACATAACGGCTACCCAGCAATTGTGGTGCTGGACAGACCGACAGTGACCGAAACGCACCTCGCAGTGGAACGGTGGGGGCGGACCCCGCTTATATCTATTGTTGAGGGCGTAGGGTAGCAGGATAAGGGTGCTATTCGCACAGGCGGACCCCCGCAACCTAGAGCCGAGAACCTATGAGAGAGAGAATATGAGCAGTTTCTGGACTCCTTCAGGCGAGCACGAAATCTCGAGAGATGCAGGTGACGCACCACCCGCCAATCCAGCTCCTGATTTCAACGGAGAAGCAGACATTGATCCCGAGACATCAGCTGCCATGGAACAACAGCTTCGAGAAGCACAAGAACAGTTGCTGTCTGTACCAGCCGGCCAAATCGTCGCTAACCATGTCATCGGTCTCTTCGAATTAGCAGCTTTGCATCTTCGCGTAGATCCACCCAACCTGGAAGAGGCTCGTCTACCAATTGACGCTATGGGTGTTTTGGTGGAGCAACTCGGTGATCAACTTCCTGAACATCAGACTTTGGCGGCGGCGCTGCACCAAATCAGGCTTGCTTTCGTTGAGGTTCAAAATGAAGTGCTCGGCGACTCCGACGAGTAAATACGCTGTGGGCGCTACGGCACAATTTTAGATATCGGGATCTCAATTACGTCCGTTGCTCCAAGATCAAGAAGCTCTGGAATAAGGATGTTGATATCGCTTTTATTTACCACGGTCTCGACGGCGAAACCCCCTCCTCCCCACAACTCGTTGACAGTGGGAGCCTTCATCGACGGTAGGACGCTTATCACCCGATCTAGTTCCGTGGCCCCAACGTTTAACTTCATCAAAACTCGACCGCGGGCGTCTAAAACTCCATCTAAAAGAGTCTTGATTTGCTCCATTGCTTTGCGTTTTTCGGGATCGGCATAGGATTGATTGTTCGCGAAGATTTCGGTGTAGCTGATCAAAATTTCGTCAATTATTTTGAGCCCTGCTGCTTTGAGCGCGCTGCCGGTTTCAGTTAGATCGACCACTGCATCAACTATGTCGGGTGCTTTGGCTTCAGTCGCGCCGTAGCTAAGTCGGATATCAGCTTCGATTCCCGCCGCTGCGAAGTACCGGTTCGTTAACTCGGGGTATTCGCTTGAAATACGAACACCCTGGGGTAGATCAGAGATCGATTCATAGGCGCTGTCGGCTGGCACTGCTAACACAATCCTGACTGGCCTAGCTGTCGCTTTTGAGTACCTCATCTGCCCAAGTGAAACTACGTCGCTACTAGTTTCTTCAATCCAGTCCCTGCCAGCTATCCCTACGTCAAACAACCCATCGGCCACATAGGTAGGGATTTCTTGGGGGCGAAGGATCCTCACTTCATCAACGCGCGGGTCATCAATGGTCGCTCGGTAGTCAACTTCGCTGCTTCTACGCACGGTCAGGTCAGCGTCGTCGAAAAGCTGCATCGTCGCTGTTTCGAGAGAGCCCTTCGGGAGCACGAGTTTCAGCATGTTGTTGACCGTACCGTTCAGGGCGGGCGAACCCTTGGTCAATTTACAATTCGAAGATTTCTACATCAGCAAATTGAGTTCAAGATTGAAGCCGTTTTCGGTCAATCGGCGGCGGCATCGTCAAGACCGTCAATGAGATGCCCCAACCGCATTTGTTTTGTTCGGAGATAGGCCAAGTTCTCTGGGTTGGCGCGTGTCGTCGTAGGAACGCGCTCAACAATTTCGAGGCCATACCCGGCAAGTCCACCAATCTTGTCGGGGTTATTAGTCATGAGGCGCATTTTGGTGACCCCAAGTTCAACAAGAATTTGAGCGCCGATGCCATATTCTCGACTGTCGACCGGCAACCCGAGTTCCAGGTTCGCGTCAACGGTGTCGTGTCCTTCATCCTGGAGCGAATACGCCGCTATCTTGTGTCCAATTCCGATGCCTCGACCTTCATGCCCACGAAGATAAACGAGAACACCAGCCCGCTCCTTGGCGATGGCTTCGAGAGCCGTATGTAACTGACCACCGCAATCACAGCGCATGGAAGCCAGGATGTCTCCTGTTAAACATTCGCTATGTACCCGCACCAGTATGGGCTCTGATCCCATAATCTGCCCGTAGACCAGCGCAAGGTGTTCCGTACCGTCGAAGTCGCGGAATACATGCCCTGTGAATTCTCCATAGATAGTTGGAATGCGCGCCTGCGCAATTGGGTCTACGAGCCTTTCATTTGCTCGCCTGTAACGGATCAAGTCGGCAATCGATATAAGCAACAGGTCATGTTCTTCACAAAATTTTATTAGCTGAGGTAGTCGAGCCATGGAGCCGTCGTCGTTGACAACTTCTGCTAGAACTCCTGCTGGCTCACACCCAGCAAGGCGAGAGAGATCGACTGCCGCTTCGGTATGTCCGGCTCTCTTGAGTACTCCACCAGGTCGGTACCGGAGGGGGAGAACATGGCCCGGTCGAACAAAATCATGTGGCTCGCTGTCGGGAGAGGAAAGTAAGTTCAGAGTGCGTGACCGGTCGGCTGCCGAAATACCAGTAGTGGTTCCCTCAGCGGCATCCACAGTGATGGTGTACGCGGTCCGCATCGGTTCAGTGTTAACAGCGACCATCAGCGGTAGCGCTAGTTCGGTCAAGCGCTCCCCCGTCATCGGCGCGCACAGAACTCCCGACGTGTAGCGAACGAAGAACGCTATGTCTTCTGGCGTCGCGTGTTCCGCCGCCATGATGAGGTCACCTTCGTTCTCCCGATCCTCGTCGTCGACAACGACCACGATTTCGCCACGTCCGATTGCGGCGATCGCATCTTCAACCGCTGCGAGCGGTGATTCGGGGTCACCCGACATCTGGTTCTTCGAATTTGGCTTATTCATCGTTGTGAATTTTTCCAGGCATTGTGACTAGTTATCTCCATTGTGGGGCGCCAGGAGCCGCTCCACATACTTGGCGATTACGTCAACTTCTAGGTTTACGCTATCGCCCACTCGGTACGATCCGAGAGTCGTGACAGCGAGAGTGTGTGGAATGAGCGCCACCGAAAAGCAGTTTTCGTTCACATCGAAGCACGTCAAACTAACTCCATCGACCGTAATAGAGCCTTTTTCCACTAAGTACTTGTCCAACCCTTCTGAAGTTCGAATCCGCAAATCTGGGCCCGGAGTGACCACAGTTCCAAGGCCATCTACGTGGCCTTGGACCATGTGACCACCTAAACGGTCGGAATATCTAACTGCTCGTTCGAAATTGACGGGGTCTCCAGGAGTTAGTTGACCAAGCGAAGTTCGTTGGGCGGTTTCTGTTACGACGTCAGCTTCCCACCAGTGGTCTCCCAAGGCCACAACTGTTAGACAGCAACCATTGACTGCTATCGAATCATCGACGGTGGTGTCTGCGAGAACTTGATTTGCGGCAAATCGAAATCTTTCGCCGTCGCTGCTTACGAAAGAGCCCATCTCCTCTATCAGTCCCGTAAACATCAGTCTCCTCTTATCGGTCGAAGTTCTATCCGAAGATCAACTCCCACTTTGCGAATGTCGCGAAGTTCGCCGCGCCATAGCTCAGACATTGTCGCAGAGCCTGAGTCAACGAACACAGGTCGACCGTCATCGCCACCCATAAGCGCCGGAGCTAGGTACAAGACGTATTCGTTAACTATTCCCTGGCGATGGAACTCCGCAGCGACGTTGGCTCCGCCTTCAACCAAGAGATCCACAACGCCCGCCTCCCCCATCTGTTCGAGCAGTACTTTCAACTCGCCATGCATCTCCCAGCAGGGGTGAACTGCTGCATCAGCGGGAATTTGACCTAAGACAATCCGTTGAGGGTCAGTGCCGGGGACGTCTCGTACGGTGAGCGAGGGATCGTCGGATCTCACAGTTCCGGCTCCCACTAGAATCGCGTCGCATCGGGCTCTTAGAGCGTGGCCGTCAAGTCGAGCTTCTTCACTGGTTATCCATTGGGACGAACCATCGGGCGCAGCTGTTCGGCCATCAAGGGTAAGTGCCATCTTTAGCACCACCCAAGGTCTACCTGTACGCCGATGATGCAGATAGGGCTCAAGTTGAGCCGTGACCGGGGCCTCTTGCACCCCCTCTACTACTTCGATCCCTGAGTCGCGTAAAGCACGTATGCCACCGCCTGCAACGCGAGGATCTGGATCACTAACGCCTATCAGGACGCGAGCAACTCCAGCTTCGATTATGTGATCAACACAGGGCTCTGTTCGACCAATATGGCAACACGGCTCGAGTGTCGTAGCCAGTGTTGCTCCATGCGCCGCTTGGCCCGCCGCTTCAAGAGCGCTCCGTTCTGCGTGCGCGCCCCCTACGGGGCGAGTTGCGCCATCGAATACTTCTCCATCTTTGCTCAGAAGGACCGCACCTACCCAAGGGTTTGGTGCTGTAGTTCCTCGCACAGAATTCGCGTTCGCCATAGCCCTGTCCATCAGGGCCTCATCGGCGGGATGGGAAGAAGTCGTCACTGTTAATGCAACCGTTCCCCATGAAGAAGCCGTAAAGCGTGGGGTATGACATCGGCGACAGCGTTGAAGCACTCGACACAACCAACGGTGGAGCCAGGGGTGTTAAGGATGATTGACCTGCCGACGATTCCCGCCACTCCGCGCGATAGGCGCCCTAACGGATTAACCAACCTCATGGCTTCGGCGATACCTGGTGCCTGTCTTTCAAGCACTTGCAGAGTCCCTTCGGGAGTGAGGTCACGTTCAGTAAATCCGGTACCGCCAGTAGTGATGATCAGCCCTGCGAAGTCTTTGGTCATTTCAGAAAGACTTGTCGCAACATTCTCAACCCCATCAGCCACGGCGCGATGCTCCACCACATTGAAACCACCAGCCGAGAGACTCAAGACCAACGCTTCGCCGCTTTTGTCCTCACGCGAGCCGCTCATCACACCATCGGAAACCGTCAGCACCTTGGCTAACAAGTTGCTCTCAGAAACGGGATGGTCATCAGAGTCACTCGAAGACTCGTCAGTATTTGCGCGGTGAGTCATATCCGGAGACTACCGCCAAGGCTTCTTAAGCATCCGGGTGCGTCGGGCAACTACCTTCGTGACATGGCCTACGCACGAGAACGCACATACTTTGACGCCGACAGTCACCTCATGGAGTTACCTGATTTCCTCACCGCTCACGCGGACCCCGGACTACGCGATCGCATCCCACAAATTGACTTCGACGCTGGAGCAAGGAGTAGCGATTCCTGGCAAGAGGCAGCACGTACAGGTGCACATTCCCCAGAAAAAGTGGCGGAACTGGTTGCTCTCGGGGACGACCTCATTGCTGGACCGAAGGGGTACCTCGCTCTCGGAGCATTCAATAGACACGAACGCGGCACCGCTCTCGATCTGCTCGGATTCCAGCAACAATTTGTTTTCTCTACTTTCAGCGCTCCTGTTGCTTTTGATCCCACATCCGATCTAGAGGTTCGTTACGGCACTGCTCGCGCACATAACAGAGCAATGGCCGAGTTCTGCGCAGACGATTCCCGCCTCATTGGAGTGGCGCTACTTCCGCTAGACGACCCAGCGGCCAGCTTGAAGGAACTGGAATTTGCTATTTCACTTGGCCTTGGTGCTATCTGGGTCCCCCACCGCCCGGCAGGTGGAAGGTCACCAGGACACAATGACCTCGATCCCGTGTGGGCCCGAATAGCTGAAGCAAAAATTCCGTTTCTGCTCCACGTCGGAGGTAACCCTCTCCAGATCAAACCCGAGTGGATGGACACCGGTCGACCAGTGCCGACTGACTGGTTAGGGGGTGGCGAGAACGTGCGCGGAAAGGACATGATTGCGCTCCACCACGCAGCCGAAACCTTTGTAGGCGCATTGGTTTTGGATGGTGTACTCGAACGGCACCCTGAACTTCGTGGAGGAGTTATCGAGCTAGGTGCCGGATGGGTGCCCTCGCTTCTTCGCCGCTTAGATCTCGTGGCGCAAATTTGGAAGCGGTCAGAGCCAGATCTTGCTGCCTTAAGTTCAGCCCCTTCAGAACTAATCACGCGCCAGATGGCTTTCACCCCGTACCCGTTTGAGGACGTCGGGGCGATGATTCGAGAGTCAAACCCTGACCTTTATATGTTTTCTTCCGACTACCCCCATATCGAGGGCGGCAGGAACCCGCTAGGAAGATTTGAAGCTTCTTTAGATGGGATGCCAGAAGAAGTGCTTGGGAAATTTTATGCCGACAACATGGCAAGTCTTCTGAACTCCTAATCCGAGGGGCTGTCTTCTAGGATCTGAGACGCGGGCTACACGAACCCGTGAAACACGAGGGGTCATCATGCGCGATGTTTCATTCGACGTCGAAACTGTTCGCGTATTTCTTCACGTCCTATCTATCTGCGTTTGGGTTGGAGGACAAATTGTCGTTGGTGCTTTAGTCCCTGCTCTTCGTCGTTCGCACCCTGAAGCACTACCGAGTATCGCCAGAGCGTTCGGGCGTATTGCGTGGCCATTTTTTGGTCTCGCCGTCTTCACCGGAATTTGGAACATGGTGTCCCTACCGAGCACTACCGCAAGCTGGAATGCGCTGCTGGGAATCAAGATGCTTCTGGTAGCACTTTCCGGGTTTGGCGCATGGCTACATCAGTCCACCGATAAGGCATCGATACGAGGTGCCAGTGCTGGGCTAGCCCTTCTCGCCGCTCTGGCAGCCTTGGTGCTGGGCGTTGTGTTGTCGGGCTGACCCAAGTCACAGCTTCCTAGAGGTCGCATGATGCCCGTCTGCGATCTAGGGTCGCTGTGTGACTTATACCTGCTTCAACGTTGAAACCAGTAATCACGTAGCGCATGTGCGGATGACTCGGCCCGAGCGCGCAAACTCGATGATTCCTGAATTTTGGCAAGAACTGCCAGAGATTATTGATGAGCTATCAGCTGGTGGCGACGCGAGAGCCATCGTCCTTTCTGCGGAAGGTAGACACTTCTGCTCTGGAATGGACTTAAGCGTTTTCGCCGGAAACAATATTGTGAGCGGACAAGAACACTCACAACACGGCAGCCGTCAAAGAGCAGCTTTTCGTTCGACTGCATTAAAGCTGCAGCGTACATTCAGCTGTTTGGAAGAAAGTCGCCTTCCTGTCTTGACTGCTATTCAGGGTGCATGCATCGGCGGAGGAATCGATATGGTTTCCGCTACGGACCTGCGATACGCAACCGAGGACGCCTTCTTCTGTATCCACGAGATCAACATCGGCATGACGGCAGACGTCGGAACTCTTCAAAGAATGCCAAAGCTGGTGCCAGAGGGTGTCGTTCGAGAACTCGCTTACACGGGACGCAACATGGCCGCAGCTGAGGCCAAAGAACGTGGTTTCGTAAACGAAATATACGCTGATCACGACGAGATGCTCACTGCAGTATTTGAAACAGCTGGCCTAATCGCATCGAAGAGCCCCATGGCTATCTGGGGAACCAAACAAACACTTAACTACGGTCGAGATCATTCCGTCGCCGACGGACTTGAATATATTGCGACTTGGAATGCAGCCATGTTCGATACTGACGACATGGCCGAAGCCTTCACTGCTAGCACCGAGAATCGAGATGCCGAATTTCCGAATCATCGTCCGTTTCGAGATGGATTTTAGGAGGCAAAATGAGCGAGTTATGGCGCTTAAGTGCGCGAGAAATCGTCCATGGAATTCAAAAGAAAGAATTCTCAGCAACGGAGATTGTCGAAGCAGTTCTCGGCCGAATTGCAGAAAAAAACCCAGAGCTAAATGCGATTACCGTTGAATTTCCTGAGCAGGCGCTGACGGCTGCCGCCGAAGCCGACGCTGCTTTGGCTGATGGAGCTCCAATAGGTCCTTTGCACGGCGTACCTGTAACGATCAAGGAAAACATTGACGTCGCTGGTCAGGCAACTCCGAATGGTGTTCCCGCGTTCGCGGATTTGATTGCATCAGAGGACGCTCCGCTGGTCCGCAATCTCCGCCATGCGGGTGCAATCATTGTTGGGCGCACAAACGTCCCCGAGTTTTCCATGCGCGGAACGACGGTGAACCCGCTGAGGGGACGCACCTTTAACCCTTGGGACGAAGACGCCTCTCCAGGCGGATCTTCAGGTGGGGGCGGATCTGCCGCAGCTGCAGGCTTCGGACCGTTACATCACGGAAACGACATCGGTGGGTCACTTAGATACCCCGCACTGGCCAACGGCATCACAACAGTGAAACCCACGAGCAATCGAGTCCCTGTATTTAACTCAACCGCTCCCGCAGAACGCAGCCCTTTGTCTCAGGTGATATCGGTGCAAGGCATCATGGCTCGCGACGCAAGCGACTTATCGATTGCCACCGAAGTCATGATTACACCGGACCCGCGAGATCCTCTATGTCCACCTATTCCGTGGCGAGGACCTGAGGTCCGCGAACCGATCTCAGTGGCCGTAACTAAAGATCCCTGTGGGTACCCGATACACGATGGAATCCTTGAACTGATCGATCGAGCCGCCGAGGCGTTAACCGACGCTGGATACCGTGTCGTCGAAGTGAAAACCCCATCGATTCAGGAACCTTTCAGAGATTGGTTCCGAACATTAACTACCGAAATGAATACAGCACTTAAACCGCAGGTTGACGAGTACGGGAGCACGGATATCCAGACGACCTTTGAATATTTCTTTCAAATGGGCGAACTGCTTGATTTAGATGGATATATCCAGGGCTCCGGGGACCGCACTCGCATGATGCGCGAGTGGAATCTCTTTTTGGTTGAGCACCCACTGGTAATTACACCGTTCTACATGAACCGTCTTTACGATTGGGACTACGACCTTCAAAGCTTCGATGCCTGTAAAGACTTCCTAGAAGCTTCTGCTTACTCCATGGGGATCAATTATCTAGGCTTGCCCGCCGGAGTCATAGCAATGGATCTCGTCGAAGATCGGCCAGCGGCAGTCCAAATCGTCGGTCAGCGTTATCGAGAAGACACGATCTGCGACGCACTGGAAGTAATCCAGGGGCGTTGCGGCCGATTAACTGACCAACTCTGGGCGCGAGAAGATAGGTAGCAAAGAACGCCGACACCTGGGGCTCCAGCGAAGCTAACGTTTTGAGATGACTCAACTGCGACTAGTTCCACTCGAATGCGGATGGCTTTCCACCGCAGCCTCATCCGTGGTTGCTGGTCTCAACGGCAACGTTGATCTGCCAATTCCTAGCTGGTTGGTGGTGCATCCCAGTGGACAAACGCTTCTTTTCGATACGGGACTTCACACTGATTTAGTTGATGGTGTCGCCGCACGATATCCGTTGATGGCGCGTCAGTTCGAATCGCGTTTCGACAACAACGACGTTGTCTCAGCCCGACTCGAAACTGTTGATGTAGATCCTTCTTCGGTTGACAAGATCGTGTTCAGCCACCTTCATTTTGATCACTGTGGTGGAACCGCGCTGGTACCAAACGCTCAGATCATCGTGCAGCGCTCTGAGTGGCAATCAGGCCATCATCCGAAGCTGATCGAATACGAGGTCTATAAACCAGATGATTTTGATTTAGGGCACGATGTGTTGCAAATCGAAGGTCAGCATGACGTCTTCGGCGATGGATCAGTTTTATGTCTGCCAACTCCAGGCCACACTGCTGGTCATCAATCTCTGAGAGTAAATTTAGCCAGCGGGCCCGTCATCTTGACCGGCGATTGTGTCTACTGGGAAGATGTTCTCGAAAAGATGTTATTGCCCCCGTTCGGCTTTGATCATGAGATGCAATTGAGTTCAATGGGTTATCTCAAGGCTTTGCGCGATGAGCAGGGTTGCAGGCTTTTATTCGGGCACGACGAGGCACAGTGGGCCGATCTTGATCGTTCCTCAAAGGGTTTGACGTAGGTCGACGCGACTCAATTCGAGTTTGCCCATTTCTTATCGCTGATTCGATAAAGGGCATGTCGACACAATTCATTATTGGTTTCGACTTTAGGGTGATCGAAATCTTCCGTTATGTCGCGTGTCATTCCGAGGCGCTCCATTACCGCCATGGACCGAACGTTGGGCAGAGACGTAAACGACAGCACCTCACCTAGCTTTAATACCTGAAATCCATAACGAAGAACGTGTTTCGCAGCCTCGGTTGCAAATCCATGTCCCCAAAATGGGCGATTGAGTCTCCACCCGATCTCGATACATGGCGTGAACGAAGCATTCCAGGTTGGCACCGATAAGCCCACAAATCCGATGAAAGGTGCCGGCTCTAAAGATCTGTCATTTCTCAGTTCCACTGCCCATAAACCGTGATCTCGTTCTTCGAGTCCAATTTGTATGACCTCTGCGAATAGATCGCTCTGGACGCGATCTAAGGTCTGCGGAAAATACCTCATCACCTCGCTGTCGCTGTTCATTTGAGCGAAAGGTTCCCGATCTTCTTGACACCAATGGCGAAGTAGGAGCCGTGGTGTCTCTATCCGCGGAGCAGGCATTTCCCTAAGGGTTTATACGGTAAAAACGGCGAGCCGTTCCTGAAAAAAGCTGACCTCGCTCCGAAGCGCTCCATCCGGCCTCGTCGGCGATCCGTTGGAAAGCGTTGAAGAGCACCGTGTACGAACAGCCCTGTTTATCTACAGGGAAGTTACTTTCGAACATGCACCGTTCTGGCCCAAAAGTGTCGACGCAATGCCTTATGTCCTCGCTCCACACATTTGCGACATGTTCCGAAGTCGGGGCCTCGGGCAGGCGATTGAGACCAGCCCCATAAATGCTCATGCCTATTCCCCCGACTTTGACTACGACATGTTCATGTTGTGCAAGTGCTTCAAGAGCGGGGCGCAGCGTCGATCGGACCGCATCGCGAGCTCCCTCATATGGTCCGATACCTAACGGACCTCCTATGTGGTCGAGCACAACAGGAGTGTCTGGAACCGCGGCTACCAACTCCACTAACTCTTTTACCTGAGGATGAAACATCCATGCGTCGAAACTAAACCCCATCTGACCCAGTGTCGCGAATCCGGCGCGAAAGTCGTCGTGGCCCAACAACCCGGGAGGGGGTTTGGTGTGCGATGCACGAATCTCGTCGCTTAGATCCCATGCGTTGGCGTGACGAATGCCCCGAAATCTCCCTCCACCTGCGGCGTCTTGAGCAGCCAACACCTCTGCTACGGCCTCTCCTCGCGTTAGATCAGCGAATCCCACGATCGCAGCAATTTCCGCTCCGTCTTGCTCCGCCGAAAGATTCGCTTGTTCGTTCACAAACTCCACTTCGCCTACCGGCCGAAGATAATCAGGTCCTTGATCTTTGTACCCAGCCCCGCACTCGACAAACACTGTCTGGGTGACGTTGTGACCAGAACCAGTGTCTTCATGTAACTCGGGTAAAAGATAAGTCCCAGTGGGGAAATCCCACAAATGATGATGGGGATCGACAATCTCTTCTAGTGCGTCCACCGGTTCCTCAATGGTGCTAGCTAACCATGCCGTCTTGTCCATCGCTTTACTTCCCTTTGTAGGACAACAGAAACATCTACGACGCTAGTCAACCTTCACCATGGGCGCCCCCAGGTGTCCCAGTCAAAGGGTTCGATGTCATCCTCGGTGAGTCGCCAAACCGAGGCCTCTACGTTCCCATCGGTGATATCGAGAAAGCCAACGGTGCCTAATTGAACCGAAAGGTTGTGCGGAAACGTTGGTGACCCAGGATTCACGCATAGGACATTGTCGATAGTTGTGATGTGCTCAACGTGGGTGTCGCCATAGACAACAACGTCGAGGTCGGCCCCATCGAAGTGGCGAATAATGGCATCTCGAACTCCGTAGGTCGGCAACTCAGGTATTGGCATGTGGTGAGTCAATCCAACGCTGACTCCCCCAAATTCGCGAATCCACGCGGAGGACAACTGGGGATGATCAGGCTGAACGAGTCGGCCTGAAGACCCGTCATCACCGTTCCCCCTTGCCGCCCATGTCGGCGCTATCCGATGAAGATTTTCGATTACTGAAATGTCATAAATGTCACCGGCATGGAGGATGGCGTCGCATTTGTCGAACGCGGCGTAAGCCTGAGGCCAAAGTTCTGGGCCCGCCTCGGGTATATGTGTGTCTGAAATTAGACCAATCCGCATTATTTATTCCTCATGGTTGACGTTTCCACTGAAATATGGCCATCCCATCGGTCCCGTAGTCGTGAGGGAGAACAATCCCTCCTTGGTGATGCGGTCGCCAATGGGGTGCTGTCAAAGCAAGATTCGCCAATTCGGGATGCGATGCCTCGAAATCCTTAGGCACATTGATGGTTTCTTCTTGGGTTACGGTACACACGCTGTAACTCAAGATGCCTCCGGGGCGAAGTAGTCGAAATGCTTCGCCTAGCAATGCTCCTTGGATCAAAGCCAGTCGGCTAATTGCCTTTTCTGAAATTTGCCATCGCGCGTCGCTGCGTCGCCCTAAAGCGCCTAGCCCGCTGCACGGCGCGTCCACAAGTACAGCGTCTACACAACTATCAACGAACGGTGCCCGAGTCCCATCGCCTACTACGACGGCAGCTCCCGGCCGGAGACGGCTGATCGTTTCTTGTAAATTCTTCGCCCGCGTGGGATCTATTTCGTTGGCGTACAGCGATGACCACTGCGACCCAAGAGCGGTCGTTTTGCCTCCGGGAGCGGCACAGAGGTCGACCATGGAGCCCCCTTTGGTCGATGCAGCGTCGACCTCGTCGCTAACCCACCGTGATGCCTGTCCCTGTATATACCCATCGGGCCGAGCGACAGGCCGCTCAGGTGAGTTCATAGCAATAAGTGATGCTCTTCCATCTTGACCCCATGTGTTGATGAAGAGGTCCCATATCCAATCTGGGTAGCTATGTTGAACCGCTTCGTTGGGCCATTGCGGGTTGGCGGTGGAGACCTTGCGAAGTACAGCGTTGACTAAACCGCTCGCTCTTCGCGGCGCGACATCGACCGTGTCATTTACCGCAGCATGGGGAGGAGTTCCCAGATGTAACAGCTGATGAGTTCCCATGCGCAGCGCTGCGCGAACATCAGGGTCCAGCTTTCTTTGAAGAAAGGGTTGCACCACATAGTCAATGGCTCGACGCATACGAGTCGTTCCCTGGACTAACTCGGTGACAAACGCGCGATCACGTCTACTGAGGTCTCTTCCCGAGGACGCTAAGTTTGAAGCGAGGCTGTCGTTCGCACGAGCACCGTTTTCTATCTCGATCAAGACTTGAACGGCCACCTGCCGGCTATTCAATTTCTTCACGTTCCTAGCTGCGTGTCAGGTCCGAGTCGAGCGCCATTGATCCACGCTGTCGCTTTCAACCGGGACTTTCCTTCAGGTTGGACAATGAGCAAGCGCAACAAGCCGTCTCCCGTTCCCACGAGGTCGCCGTTTAGTTTCCCGGGAATTGCAGTTCCCTCAACGGGACACGTTTCGTGCACCTTGAGCACAGTGGAGCCAGCGAAGGTCCAAGCACCACCCACTCGAACCACCCGGTCCAACTCTGTAGCGGCACGGGTCCAGTCGAGTTTCAAATCCGCTCGATGGATCTTCTTAGCGACGCTCACCTCGCCCTCTTGAGTAACCGGGTCACGAAGCCCATCTCGTAGGGCCGCGACTAGTTCGCGTGCTCCGAGAGACGCCAGCTCAGCTCGAAGTTCCGTCGCGGTGACCGTTGGGTTTATATTCATTTCACATTGGCGGTACAAAGGACCGGTATCAAGCTCAGGCTCGAGACCCATGACGCAGACACCTGTTTTTTTGTCTCCCGCAAGTAAAGCTCGCTCTACCGGTGCTGCCCCGCGCCATCGAGGGAGCAAAGAAAAATGAACGTTAATCATCGGAAGCAGCGACAGCACTTTGGTATCAATCAATTCGCCGTATGCAACGACCACACCACAGTCCGCGTCTACCGTGAGCGCGTCAGAGATTTGATCGGATACTGCTATTCCCAGTTCTAACGCTGCTTCTTTGACAGGTGTCGGGGACGGTGCCGCCCTTCGACCTCGGCGGCGGTCAGGCATCGTTATTACTAAGGGGACTTCGAACCCGGCTTCCACCAAAGCAACCAGGGCAGGGACTGCATCTGCGGGGCTACCAAAATAGACCACCGAACGAGGGTGTTCAGGCGGAGGTGGTAGCCGTTCAGTCACGGTAACGAAAGCCCGCCAGCACCTGCCTCACCATCGTCTCTGAGAGACTGAATCTCACGCCAACGACTGAGAGCGGCTTTGCGCTGATCGCGATCTAAATGGTCTACGAGCAAGACCCCTTCAAGATGGTCGAGTTCATGTTGAAACAAACGCGCCAACAATTCGTCGGCTTCTATCGAAATTTCGTTGCCTTCTAGGTCTCGGCCGACTAAATGAACTTGCTTCGGTCGAACAATTTCAAAAGACATTCCGGGTACGGACAAGCAGCCTTCTTCGAATGCCCATTCGCCGTCAGAGTCGATAATCTCAGGATTGATGAGGGTCTGCGGTCCCTCACCGATGTCGTATACGAAAAGCCGTTTTTGGATTCCCACCTGGGGAGCAGCCAGCCCGATACCTTCTGCCTGGTACATGGCTGGCACCATGTCTGTGGCCATTTGGACAATGCGCCCGTCAATATTTTCGATTGAGACGGCTTCTTGACGAAGGACCGGGTCACCCAAAACTCGGATCTGGTAGCTCATGATGATCACAGGGTATCGGGGTCTGCCGATCAGGCTCTCAGCGGATTAATCTCGATGCGTAATCTGCCGGGTGGACGATCCACCGCCTTCAAGATTGCAACCATCTGTTCTCGGTCATTGCTTCGAATACGCCACTGGTCGTTGCTCGGACCTAAGATTTCGAGTTCATTCGGGGTTCCCATACGTCGAATAAATTCGGGTGCCGCTGCGCCTGACACTATTGCCCAATTCGTTTCAGGTGGCTGCTGTAGCTCACGACGCATACCAAGCTCTGTACGTGCCAATGAGCCAGGATCTGCAGTTCGAGCAGCTTCTAATACCGGGTGTTGAGGTATTCGAGTTTGAATGAGGACTCTCCCACCATCTTCACGCCGGCCGACCATCCGAGACGCCTGAACGAGCAACGACATCGCTTGTTCTGCAGCTCGGTATCGGGGAGCAAGTAGTTCTTGATCAAAATCAAGGAAGACCACAACATCTGCTTTATCAACTCTGTGAAGCACAGCTTCGGTGCCCACATATAAATCGGCTTCTGAAGCTACTAAGTCGGTGTCCGAAGTGACTTCTTCGACCGGTCGGCGCGCAATGCGCGCCAATTCTTCTGCGACCCCGGTGACCCCAAGTTTCACTCGACGAAACTTTGTTGAAGTACAAGATTGGCATACCGCAGGTCTGTCATCGCCATCAACGGGATGGACAAGACGTTTTCCGTCCAAACCCAACGGCTTGCCGGTGATTTCCGATCGCGCTAGTTCGCCGCATTGATCACAATATGCAAACCGGGCGCGACCTTTTCGGTTGAGAACGCACACGACCTTCCGATTATCTCTTAGTGCTCGAGAGAGCGTTTCCGAGCACCATGATCCCGCCATCGGTGGCTCGTTACGAAGATCAACAACCTCCAGAATGGACCATCCAGATCTTTCGATGGCGCGGTCAGGCGTCAGTAACGGAGCCCCACAAGTAAGCGCTTCAAGCGATGGGGTCGGCGACGCTATAACCCATCTGGCTCCATCGCGTTTGGCACGTTCGAGAGCCACGTCTCGAGCGTGCCAGGTGGGTGCAGATTCTTGTTGATATGACTCATCGTGTTCGTCAAGAACTAGGACCGCCTCAAGGTCCTCTATTGGAGCCCATGCGGCGGATCTTGTTCCAATGGTGATGGTTCCCGCAGCCGACGCCTCCCAATCTCGGGGAACAACTGCTACGTCAATCCCGGCCCTTCTCATCGCAACTGCAAGCCTCTGTGCTCGGGCGAGAGTTGGTGTGAGGATCAAAGCACGTCCGTGGGAGGCAGCGGCAACCGCTAAAGAGAAATCATCACTGTTAGGGGGGGTTCGGACCACAGCACCTCGACGGCGAAAAGCTTCTTGGGAGAGATTCTCATTTGGTACCACCGTTGGTGGGCTAATCGTTGAGTCTGGAATTGATGGCACCACCCGATCGTGAGTGGCGGTGCGAAGGAAATGCACACGGCTACCCATCCATTGATCGCTAGCCCAACTAGCCAAATCAACGACCGTGGCAGGTGGACCACAGCTACTTACCTTCTTGACTGTGCTTAGGTCGACCCCCTTCGGTGGGTTTACATCGACGGCAGTTATCCAGCCACGTATCCTGCGACCGCGTAAATCCACGCGGACAACTGTTCCGACCTTGATCGGGGGGCAATTAGGTACGCCTAGAAGGCTGTCGGGTAAGAGGTAGTCAAAATCCCTGTCTACAGCGGGCTCATCAGGAAGAACACGAACTACCAGGGACACAACGAAACTCTGCTCGAAGGGTGGGACACCAGCTACCTGGAAGCAGCTCTATATGCCGAGAGCCGAACGTAAATCTTCTACTCGGTCAGTTCGTTCCCATGTAAAGAAGTCATCCGATGCATCACGGCCAAAGTGGCCATATGCGGCTGTGGGTTGAAAGATGGGTCGTCGAAGGTCAAGGTCTCTCACAATGGCAGCTGGTCTGAGGTCGAATACTTCGTTTATTGCCCCGCTTATCCGATCCTGATCCACCTTCTCAGTGCCGAATGTTTCCACTAGAACGGAGATCGGTCGGGCGACGCCAATCGCATAGGCAACCTGGACCTCACATCGATCAGCGACGCCTGCCGCAACTAAATTTTTCGCGACCCAGCGGGTCGCGTAAGCGGCGGACCGGTCCACTTTGGATGGGTCCTTTCCTGAGAAGGCGCCACCTCCATGTCGGGCATAGCCTCCGTAAGTATCCACGATAATTTTTCGACCAGTGAGGCCACAATCGCCAACTGGTCCTCCGACTACAAAATTTCCTGTCGGGTTAACAAATACTTCAAAGTCATCATCAGCGAACTCGGCTGGTACGGCCGGTCGAATGACGTGTTCAATTAAGTCCGGACGAATCATGCCGTCGCGATCAATACCAGGGTTGTGCTGCGTCGAAACTAGAACGGTTTTTAATCTGACCGGTCGGCCGTCCTCATAATCAAACGAGACTTGTGTTTTGCCATCAGGACGCAGATAGGGAACTTGCCCTGATTTGCGAGCTTCAGTTAGCTGTTCTGCCATTCGATGTGCAACATGAATGGGGAGGGGCATCAATGCCTCGGTCTCGCGGCATGCGTAACCGAACATCATTCCTTGGTCTCCGGCTCCTTGACGATCAAGTTCGTCTTCCTCACCTGCCCGTCCACTACGCACTTCTTCGGAGTTGTTTACTCCTTGAGCAATATCTGGGGATTGATCGTCGAGCGTCACCATAACTCCGCATGTACTTCCGTTGAAGTCCAATGAGTCTCGGTCGTAGCCGATGCTGTTAATGGTTTCCCGAACAACTGAAGGAATGTCAACGAAACCGCTGGTGGTGATTTCTCCTGCGACAACCACCAACCCAGTGGTAACCATGGTCTCGCATGCGACTCGGCTCTCCGAATCTTGCTCGAGCATCGCATCGAGGATGGCATCAGAAATCTGATCAGCCATCTTGTCAGGGTGACCTTCGGTCACCGACTCCGAGGTGAAAGTCCATCGACTCACGCCGTCTCTCCTGATTACTCGACAGAACGGCCTAAGGCTAGGCGACAAAGACCCCCAATAGGTATCTCACTTCACCCAACAAGTATTTGAGCCACGGTGTTCAGCACTTCTTCCGCAATTTGCCGTTTAGATCTAAGCGACACATGACGCTGACATCCGTCGGAAACAAATATCGTCACTTCGTTTGTGTCATGGGCGAAACCGACTTGAGGTGCCGAAACATCGTTGGCAACTATGACGTCAACATTTTTACGCTCAAGCTTGCTCTGGGCGTGAGATACCAAATCTTCAGTCTCGGCGGCGAACCCAACAATCACCTGGCCTGCCTTTTTCTCAGCGCCTAACTCCGCGAGAATGTCAGGAGTCGATTCCAACTCCAACTTTGGCGGTCCGGTGTCCTTCTTTATCTTCGACTCCGCTACTCCTACCGGCCGAAAGTCTGCGACGGCAGCTGTCATGACGATGACGTCGGCATCGGACCGCTCAAGAACAGCAGCGTGCATTTGGGCAGCAGACTCCACACGAACAACTTCAACCCCGCTGGGAGATGCCGCTGAAACTGTTGATATTAAGGTGACGTGCGCTCCGCGAGCACTAGCTGCCTCTGCTATTGCGTAGCCCTGTTTTCCTGTCGAACGGTTACCGACGTAGCGAACAGGGTCGATCGCTTCTCGCGTACCTCCGGCCGTGACTACGACAGTTCGCCCCTGGAAGTCTCCACCAGACAGGACAGCTTCGATGGCCTCATAAATTACTTCGGGTGCCGCAAGGCGACCAGTTCCTGAGTCACCCCCCGCGAGACGTCCTTCGTCTGGAGCTACTAGGTGCACACCTCGCGCTTCTAGCGTTGTCAAGTTGTCTTGCACAGCAGGGTGTTCCCACATCTCGGTATGCATAGCGGGACAAACCACAACTGGCGCTTTGGTGGCGATAAGAGTGGCGGTAAGCAGATCGTCGGATATTCCGTTCGCGTAGCTCCCGATACAACGTGCGGTGGCGGGGGCGACAACTATGAGATCAGCGGTCTGTCCAAGTGTCGTGTGTGGAATGGGGTCCGGGTCGTCAAAGATCGAGGTCCGGGTCGGTTCCGATGCCAACGCGTCGAAGGTAGCCCGGCCCACAAATCGTTGGGCGCTCTCCGTCATGACCGGGATCACGTATGCCCCGGCATCCATAAGCATGCGACACAGAAGAACCGCCTTGTAGGCGGCAATTCCCCCGGTTACCCCCAGGACGATGCGGCGATTGGCCAGCATCGGTTTAACCTTGACCTACTCTTCGTCGCGCACGGCTGCAAGCGCGGCTGCGTCAGCCTCAGCCTGAGCTAATGCTTCAGCTTCGACGCGTGCCCGTTCTTCGGGATCGAAGCGTTCGTACCCAATCTTGTCGGCATGAATTTCTTCGAACGCCATCGACAATGGTTTACGTGCAGTGCTCGTTACCTGCGGAGGTACTTCGCTGCCTCCGCCTTCGCCTAGTCCGAGGTCGTAGGAGATGAGTTGACGAGATCTTTTTGCTGCCAAGCTCACGAGAGTGAACTTCGAATCCACTTTCTCCAGCAGAGCCTCTAGGCCGGGGCTAATCATTGTGTCTTGTTCATCAGACATCTGCTCTACCTCTGCAAGTTCCAAGCAATCCGAACGGACCTCCAATGCTACCAGCGGCCTCCGGCACTCGAACAGCGATGGCGCTATCGCGACCTTTTAGCTGTGAGAACGGTGTTGTCGAGCTTCAGCGATGAACGATTCGACAGAATCGACGGCTGTTACAAAATCGTCGTTAAGTACCACCAAATCCGCGAGTTGTCGTCCGGCAGCTTCCTCAGCATCAGAAGTAGCCAAACGCTGAGCTACGTCTTTCTCATCGTCCCCTCGCATTCTCATTCTGCTCTCTTGTTCTGAACGATTCGGCGGCAAAATGAGTACCACGACCGCGTCTGGTTCGCGTTCTCGCACAGCGACGGCTCCCTGAATATCGATCTCGAGGAGTAAGTCGCTACCTGTGGGAACCGAAAGTGTCGGTGTTCCGTATCGATGTTCAAAGAAATCGGCCCACTCGTAAAATCCGTTTTCCGCTATGCGGGCCTCGAACTGCTCTTCGCTCACATACACGTATGCGCCATCAGCTTCGCCGGATCTTTGGGCCCGAGTTGTCCACGATCGACTCAAGTGCAGACTGTCGTCGCGAGACACCAACTCAGCGACAATTGTCCCTTTGCCGACTCCGCCGGCGCCACATACGACAAATACGATTGGGTCACTGTTTTGGGTCACTGCGGCCGCACCCTCACAACTCGCTGACGGTAGTCAACCCGCAAAGAAAGCGCGGAGTTGACTCCTTTGATTCTCACCTAGGCCTCGTAGTCTGCGACTATCGGCGATACCTACTTCGTTCATAAGCCGACGAGCTTTCACTTTTCCGAGTCGCGGCATGGACTCCAGCGCTGCCAGCGCCTTCATCTTGCCCACAAGCTCATCTCCGTCAGCTAACTCAAGTAACTCGTCGAACGACACCAATCCCAACTTCAGTCGGTCTTTTGTCTCTGCTCTTATACGACGAGCCGCTGCCGCTTTCGCGAGGGCTGCTTCACGTTGTTGCGGTGAAAGGCTCGGCGGGTTGGGCATAGAGGGCGAGTCTAACGGCGAGGCGCCCAAACCTTTCCTTAAATGGTTCGAGCCACTTCATCGGCAATGCCCGCGGCTGCGTCTTCAGGATCAATTGACCCTGTCACGGCTCTCCCGATGACAAGGAGTCCTGCTCCTTGTCTAATGGCTTGGGATGGTGTGGCAGGTCGCCCTTGATCATGCGACGAAATTCCTTCGGGTCTAATGCCTGGAACGACAGATAGTAATTCGGGAGCGAGCCTCGATAGTTGCGATAATTCGGTCGCTGCACACACAACGCCTCCACAGTCAGCGTTAACCGCGTAGCCAATCCTTTCCTCGAAAAGGCCGCTAGGCGCGTCTGTGTCGGAGGTCAATATTGTTACCGCCAGAACCATCGGCGGGGTTAATCCCGCGGCGGACGCGCCTTCATTCAGGCCATCTACAGCTGCGGAGAGCATCTGTGTTCCGCCCGACGCGTGAGCAGTTACGTAGGAGACACCGAGGCTCCCTAGAACCCGCGCAGCTTTCCCCACAGTTGTTGGAATGTCGTGCAACTTGAGGTCAAGGAAGACGTCATAGCCTTGGTCCACAAAGGTACCTACAGCTTCCGGGCCCGAAGCTGAGAACAGCTCCAACCCAACTTTTGCCACCGAAAACCAAGGAAGCATTCGTCTACTAAGCCTCCCGGCTTCTACTAGGTCGTCGATGTCCAGGGCAAGGGCGAGGCGCGAACGTACGCCCTCGGTCACCTCAGGTGGATTCATGGGCTGCTCCAGTCAGAGATTGGACGGAAGTTACGTCTCGTCTTTGACACCAACGCTCAAAGCTGCGAAGAATTTTTTTTGACGCTTTCGGGTCTGCGAAATGGGCGGTTCCTACCTGAACGGCTGACGCGCCTGCAGCCATGAACTCCACGACGTGTTCGGCGGCTGTCACGCCTCCAACTCCTACGATGGGAACTGGTCCGAGAGCCGCGTAGACGTCAAAGACAGATCTCAGAGCAACCGGACGCATCGCGGGTCCTGACAGTCCACCTCCACCATTGCCAAGAACTGGACGGCGTGTTTCAGGGTCGATAACCATCCCAAAAACGGTGTTGGTGAGAGTGAGGGCTTCGGCTCCTCCATCGAGAGCGGCTTGCGCTATTGGAACAATGTCGGTGACATTCGGACTTAGTTTGGCCCACAGCGGCAATCCGGCAATTAACGATGCCTCTATCGCGGATCTACAGGTGTCTGGGGCGTGAGAGAACATCTCGCCTCTCTCTTCAAGATTTGGACAACTGACATTCACTTCAACCGCGACAATGCCGTCGAGCCCTGTTAGCCGAGTTGCAGCCTCCGCATATTCTTCGATGCTCCTCCCCCATATGCTCACAACAACCCGTGCTCCACGGTCGATTAATGCAGGTAGGTCATTCTCTATCCAACTATCTACGCCCGGGTTTTGGAGGCCAACTGCATTAATCATTCCGGCTGCGGTGCCGTGAACTCGCGGCGCTGGGTTCCCAGACCAGGGTTGCGCCGAAAGTGACTTCACCACTACCGCACCGAGTTCGGACAAATCTATATATGCCGCGAGTTCAGTTCCGTGGCCCACTGTCCCAGATGCAGTCATGACAGGGTTCGGAAGTACTACCGAACCGATCTGAACAGAACAGTTCAACTGCCTCATATGGCTGACACCCCAGGGTCTAGAAACTCCTGAAGTGGTCGCACGGTTAACGGATTCGACATCCATTCTCTCAACCCGACCGCAGCTGCTCGAGCCGCGGCTACCGTCGTGAGGCACGGCACCTTGTGGGCCGTGGATGCAAAGCGGATCCGATGACCATCGCTGCGCGGTCCCCGTCCTCGTGGAGTGTTGACGACTAACTTGACTTGCCCGGCTCCGATGAGTTCAACCGCGTCAACCCCGGCACTGATCTCTTGTCCCTCCTCGCTTAGCTTCGCGACCACGGTCTCCACCTTGATGCCGTGGTTTTCCAAAAATTCTGCCGTTCCTGAGGTCGCAGCTAATTCGAAACCGAGTTCCAAAAATCCTTCGGCAGCTTCTAATCCCTGATCTTTATCTCTATCTGCAAGCGAGAAAAAAATTGTCCCAGCAAGAGGTAGACCCTCGCCTGCTGCAATCTGGCTTTTGGCAAAGGCCAAGCCGAAGGTGCGGTCGATTCCCATGACCTCTCCGGTGGATCGCATTTCTGGTCCGAGGACGGTGTCTACATCGGGGAAGCGTTGGAAAGGAAGCACGGCCTCTTTGACCGCGACATGGCCTTCACGGATGGCGTTTGGTAACGCTCCTGAGGCGCGCAATTCTGCGAGGGTTTCACCCGCCATGACTCTTGCAGCGACTTTCGCGAGTTGCACCCCGGTTGCTTTGGCGACAAAAGGCACAGTCCGTGAGGCTCGCGGGTTCGCTTCGATCACGAACACTTGTCCTTGCTTGACTGCGAACTGAACATTCAACAGACCAACCACATCGAGCCGGTCAGCAAGGCGTTTCGTGTACTCAATGATTACTTTTTGTGTTTCCTCGGAGAGGTTCGGAGGCGGGATAGCGCAGGCACTGTCCCCCGAATGGACCCCAGCTTCTTCCACATGTTCAAGTATTCCTCCAAGAACAAATGCGCCAGTCATGTCTCGAATCGAATCAACATCTACTTCGGTTGCATCCTCTAAGAATCGGTCGATAAGCACAGGGCGGTCAGCTGAAAGCCCCCCCTCACGACCGAGACCACCGAAGGCAGCCAGCTCCGTCATAGCGGTTTGTAATTCCTCTAATCCGTAGACAATCGTCATCGCGCGACCACCTAGGACATAGCTGGGTCGCACCAAGGCCGGGAATCCGATTCGATCACAAATCGCGGACGCTTGGTCGAACGTTACGGCTGTTCCGCCCGGCGGTTGCGGAATCTCCAATTGCGCACATAGTGAATTCCAGCGTTCGCGATCTTCAGCTAGATCAATGGAATCCGGTGAAGTTCCACGGACTAGTTCTGAGGGCAGGGCCGATGCCAACTTCAGCGGAGTTTGACCGCCGAGACTAACGATGATGCCGACCGGTTGTTCGGCTTCAACAATGTTCAGAACATCTTCGAGGGTCACCGGTTCGAAATAAAGCCGATCAGAGGTGTCGTAGTCCGTCGAAACGGTCTCCGGGTTGCAGTTAACCATGACCGTCTCGTAACCAGCTTCAGCGAGAGCGAAGCTTGCATGCACGCAGCAATAATCAAACTCGATTCCTTGACCAATTCGATTTGGGCCCGATCCAAGGATCATCATCCGTGGCCGACTACCGGGACGTATTTCATCTTCGTCTTCATATGTCGAGTAGTGGTAGGGAGTAAGAGCGTCGAACTCGGCAGCGCAAGTGTCAACAGTCTTGAAAGTTGTTCGGACCCCTTTGTTAATGCGAGACGCTCGGACCTCCATTTCATCCTCTTGGAGTAGATAACCGAGTTGGGCATCTGAAAAGCCGAGTTGCTTTGCTCGACGCCACTCTGACTTGGTGAGATCTGACAGTGAAGACTGTTCGAGATGTAAGCGTTCTTCGACGATCATGAGCATCTGATCGAGAAACCAATGATCAATTTCGCATGCATAGTGAATTTCGTCGAGTGATACACCGCGCCGCATGAGTTCCGCGATCTGGAACAACCGGTCCGGTGTCGGAACGGATATAGCTGTTAAAAGATCCTCTTGATCGTGACCAAAATATTCATTTTCGCCCGGGTCTGCGTTCAGTCCAGACCGACCTTGTTCCAGTGATCGAATTCCTTTTTGGAGGCTTTCCGGGAACGTCCTTCCAATTGACATGGCTTCACCGACGGATTGCATTTGCGGCCCAAGCACTCCTGAAGCCCCGGGAAGCTTTTCGAAAGCCCAACGTGGGATTTTCGTGACCACATAATCAATCGTCGGTTCGAAACTGGCAGGAGTTTTTTGGGTGATGTCGTTGGTGATCTCATCAAGGCAGTAGCCCACTGCGAGTCGCGCCGCTATTTTCGCAATCGGGAATCCAGTCGCTTTAGAGGCCAGCGCTGAGCTTCTGCTAACGCGTGGGTTCATCTCGATGATAATTTGCTCGCCCGATTCTGGGTGTACCGCGAATTGCACATTGGAACCACCAGTCTCCACCCCCACTCGGCGAATACACGCAAACGCTGAATTTCGCATTTTCTGGTACTCAACGTCAGAAAGAGTTTGTGCCGGGGCAACCGTGACCGAATCACCAGTGTGAACACCCATTGCGTCAACATTTTCGATGGAACAGATCACCACGCAGTTGTCAGCGTGGTCCCTCATCACTTCAAGCTCGTATTCCTTCCAACCTTTAATTGATTGTTCAATCAAAATTTCCGATATCGGGCTGGCATCTAGCCCCAAGGCAGCTACTCGTTGAAATTCGTCGATGGTGTAAGCAAATGCTGTGCCTTTCCCGCCCAATATGTAGGCGGGACGAATGATGACCGGTAGGCCGATCTCATCGACTGCGGCCATCGCTTCATCCATGGTGTGCGCAATTTCAGATTGTGCGCAGTTCAGTCCGATTTCCTCCATGGCTCGTCTAAAGAGACCACGGTCTTCGGCGGTGGCAATGGCTTCGCCACTCGCCCCAATCATTTCGACTTCGTATTGCTCTAAAACGCCAGCTTCCAAAAGCTCAGTAGCGAGATTGAGTGCCGTTTGCCCTCCCAAGGTAGGCAGAATGGCATCGGGTCGTTCGCGTTCGATGATTGCGGTAAGAACATCGAGCTCGAGTGGCTCAATGTAGGTAGCGTCAGCGAACTCTGGGTCCGTCATGATGGTGGCGGGGTTGGAGTTCGCGAGGATGATGCGGTATCCCTCGTCGCGTAATACGCGACACGCTTGAGTACCCGAGTAGTCGAACTCGCAGGCCTGGCCAATAACGATGGGCCCTGAACCGATGATGAGAATGCTCTCGATGTCGTCACGGCGCGGCATCAGTTGGTCCCTCCGTGAAATGAAGTCATTAGGTCCGCGAAGTGTTGAAACAAATAACGGGAGTCATGTGGCCCCGGACTGGCCTCAGGGTGGTACTGCACGCTAAAGGCCGGGATGTCGTTACAACGCAAACCCTCAAGGGTGCCATCGTTCAAACACACGTGGGTCTCGGTCACTCCCGGCACCGATCCGGACTCAATTGCAAAATTGTGGTTCTGGCTTGTGATTTCGATCCGCCCGCTATCAACGTTTCTGACAGGGACGTTGCCTCCGTGGTGCCCGAACTTCATTTTGTAGGATTTACCACCGAGGGCAAGAGAAAGAACTTGGTGACCTAGACATATTCCAAACACCGGAACGTGCCCTAGGAGGTCACCGAGAGCTTCTGTAACTTGCCCCGCCATTGTCGGATCGCCGGGGCCATTAGAAAGAAAGACGCCGTGGGGTTCGAGTGCGCGCACTTGTTCAGCGGTTGTGTCAGCCGGTACTACATGGACCGTGGCGATCTCAGCTAGCTGCTCGACCATGGATCTTTTGATACCTAAGTCGTAGGCGACAATTCGACGAGGACCGTCGCCTAAGGAATATGCCTGGGGCGTCGTTACTTTGCTAACCAGGTCCACGCCGGCTGTACCAACTTCAGATTTAGCTGCCATTGCGAGAGATTGCTCGGAAGAGAAACCAAAGGCACCAGGCATCGCCCCATGGTTTCGCACGTGCCTGGTGAGACGGCGGGTGTCAACCCCCGAGATCCCAGGTACGCCTTCGTCGCGAAGATAACTGTCTAAATTGTCTTCGCTACGCCAATTAGACCGGTGACGCGTCAACTCGCGGACTATGACCCCTCGACAAAAGGGTTGGCGGGCTTCTACATCAAGGGCGGAAACCCCATAATTGCCAATGTGGGGATATGTGAAATTGATGATCTGCCCGGCGTAGGACGGGTCGGTTATCACTTCTTGGTAGCCACTAAGCACTGTGTTAAAGACCACTTCTCCAGAAGTGACTTCAACTTCAGCGCCGATTAATTCTCCTTCGAACACTGCTCCATCAGCTAACACCAGTGCGCCTTCACGAACCTGACTCACCTGATCACCTGACTGTCCAATACTGGGGGGCGTTGCATGCGCTGTGGTCTTAAACCAGAACCGTCAATCAACCTCAACCCCCGAACCCAAGAGGCGGAATAGAACAGCCATTCGCACTGGCACGCCGTTTGTGACTTGTTGTTTAATCAAAACATTTTTTCGGTTATCGAGCACTGTTTCGGCGATTTCGATTCCGCGATTGACGGGCCCTGGGTGCATAATCACCACTTCGTCCCGTAGGTCCGCTGCGCGGGCTTCCGTCATCCCGTATCTCTGGATGTACTCATCAACTGAAGGAACCAACCCTTCTTCCATTCGCTCGTTCTGGATTCTTAGTAAGCCAACAGCGTCAAACGTGGGAAGAACAGAATCAAGGTCTTCGCAAATTTGTACAGGCCAATCTTCCGGATTGGACGGTTGCAAAGACTTCGGAGCGACCAACGTCACAGTTGCACCCAGTGAGGTATATGCGTGGACATCGCTTCGCGCTACGCGGCTGTGTTTAACGTCGCCGATGATGCCAATGTGAACCCCCGACAAAGACGCATCTGACCCCGCCAACCCATGAAAATGCTGGCAGAGGGTGTACGCGTCCAGTAGCCCTTGAGTTGGATGGGCGTTAGATCCATCCCCGGCATTAATGACCGATGGGGCCGCTCCTACCTCATCAGCAATTTTTCTAGGCAGCCCGCTCGAATAATGCCGAATAATGAGGGCATCGACCCCAAGCGAGTGAATTGTCTCGACCGTGTCGAGGATCGATTCGCCTTTCGAGAGAGATGAAGTGTGGGTTGGGAACTCGAGGACATCTGCCGAAAGTCTGTTTGCTGCAAGGTCAAAGGACATGCGAGTCCGGGTGGAATCCTCAAAAAACAGCGTCGCGATCGTTCGCCCTCGTAAAGCAGGAACTTTCGGGATCGGTCGTTGCGAAACTTCAACGAAGCGGTCCGTGAGATAGAGCAACTCTTTGATTTCATCGGTTTCAAGATCCTTGAGATCGATTAGGTGGTTACTCATTTGCGCATCTCTCCTAGCAAAACTCCTTCAGGGTTGACATCTACTACTTCATCTCGGCGAGTGGGGAGGTTCTTTCCAACGAAATCTGGTCGGATGGGTAGTTCGCGGTGGCCTCGGTCAATGACGACAGCAAGTTGCACCGAGCGCGGACGACCGAAGTCAGTTAGGGCGTCAAGTGCAGCACGGATTGTTCGCCCCGTGAACAGGACATCGTCAACTAAAACAACGATCTTGGCTGACAGGTCTACTGGGATGTCTGTCTCGGCTTCTGGCATAACAGGCCGAAGGCCGATGTCATCGCGATACAGCGCTACGTCGAGCGTCCCCATCGGTACGTCCACCCCATCGATCTGGAACAGAGAGCGTGCTATGAGTTGAGCGATTTCTACACCGCCGGTTTGCAGCGCAACGAGCACAACATCTTCCAGACCTTGGTTGCGCTCAATGATTTCGTGGCTAATGCGGGTGAGAGCACGCTCAACTTGTGCCGCATCGAGAACGGTAGTTCGAGCAAAGAAAACGCCCCCGTAAGGGGGCGTCATTCGGCGCTCTCGGTCGGCCACTCCTGTTCCTCCCTGTCCGTTTGAGCCTCACGGGACTCAGTTCACGGTCAGGCATGCATCCTAGTCGCGCGCGTGCGCCGATCCCATCACCCAAAAAGCGAAGAGAATTACCTCACTCAAAACGTCGCGCTGCGGCTCCAAGAACGCCGTTGATGAAGCGGCCGCTCTCCTCTGTCGCGCCGAACCTATTCCCCAGTTCGACGGCTTCATTTATAACGACAGCGACAGGTGCGTCGTGGCGGAGTAATTCATGGACTCCAAGGCGAAGAATCCAGAGGTCTAGCATGCCAAGCCGGTCGAGTGACCATTCCTTTTTCAGTAAGGAACCGATTTCAGCGTCAAGCTCTTCAACATTGCTCGTCACGCCTAGTACGAGTTCAATAACGAAGGGGTCGAGTGCCACAAGCTGGTCTTCAAGAATTTCGGCGGCGGGTGCTGCTCGCAGTTCCGCTTCGTAGAGCAGTTCGATCGCCCGCTCCCGAGCTTCTCGACGTTGCGCCGCCGGTTGCGGTGCAAATGGATCTTCAGTCACCCGTTAGCTCTCTCGATGTACTCGCCGTTGCGAGTATCTACCTTAAGGCGCTCACCTATCTCGATAAACAGTGGGACTTGAACCACTACCCCCGTCTCCATCGTTGCAGCCTTCCGAGCACCGGAGACGCGGTCTCCTTGGATCCCGGGTTCGGTTTGTTTGACGGTGAGTATCACTGATGCGGGAAGGTCTACTCCCACGATTTCCGCACCATACATCTGCAGTACTGCAGCGTTACCTTCCACCAAGTAGTCGGGAGTAGTGCCGAGTTGGTTCCTTTCCACCTGAAGTTGTTCATAGCTTTCGTTATCCATAAACACGAAGTCGGTGCCATCGGCGTAGAGATATTGCATCTCGCGCTTATCGATGACCGCTCGCTCCATCTTCTCTCCAGCGCGAAAGGTTCGTTCTACAACAGCTCCCGTTCGAACATTTCGCAGAGTGGTCCGAACGAATGCGCCTCCCTTGCCGGGCTTTACGTGCTGGAACTCAGATATCTGAAACAGTCCGTCATCAAGATCGATTGCCATTCCATTCTTGAAGTCCGATGTGGAGATCGCCATTCGTTTTCTTTCAGGCTCTTGGGCGTCGCCGGTTGGCGAGCCAATCAAACAAGTGAATCTTTCGGGGCGGAAGTAAGTCGGCGAGCACCTGACGAAGTGATCAAAACAGTGTCCTCTACACGCACACCGCCGAACCCGGGACGGTACACGCCGGGCTCGACAGTCACTACTTGACCCTCTTCGAGAATCGTCGCGCTCTGCGCATTGATCCAAGGCTCTTCATGAATTTCCAGGCCTACCCCGTGGCCAGTTCCGTGCACAAAATGATCCGCTAGGCCCAAAAGTTCGAGGTGTGATCTGCACGCAGAGTCAACTTCGGATGCCGTGGCTCCTGGCTGAACTGATTGATATCCCAGTTCTTGAGCATCGGTTACGGCCTCCAACATCACCCACGATTGTTCATCACCATCACCAATAATGAACGTTCGGGTCATGTCCGAGTGATAACCGTCAACCAACGCACCAAAATCTAAGATGACGAGATCACCTGGTGCGATGACTCGGTGTGAGGGTTTCGCGTGGGGTAGCGCTGCGTTAGGTCCGCTGGCGCAGATCGTTTCAAATGAAAGCCCGTCGGCTCCGCCGGTCAGCATTGCGTGGTCGAGCGCTCGCGCGAATTCGATTTCTGTGGGCTGGTTTCCTAACTCGGGGCGCAACTGGGCTAAGGCTTGATCTGCGATTGTCGCCGCAGCCTCTATACGAGCAATTTCTGCTGACTCCTTGAATTTTCTAAGATTCGCGATGATTCCTGAAGTCGGCAGAACTTCTGGTTTTATCCTCTCGCGAAGCTCTTCCGCCTCCATCCAGCTGATCCGATCAGCTTCAAGGGCTACCGTCTTACACTCCTCAAGATGGCTGGCGATTAGGGCGTTCTGTTCGTTCATCCCTCCAATACAAACCTTGATTTCGGTGCCCTGAGTTTCTATTTCCGCTTGTTCCGCGTACCGACCATCGGTCAGTAAATAGGCGGAATCCTCACCGATGAGGAGCTTCCCTGCCGAGCCGGTAAAACCGCTCAGCCATCTCAAACTGACCGTATCCGAAGTCAAGAAACTCTCGATTGAACGGTCACTCATTGAGCCGCGGAGAAGCGCGAGGCGGTGCTCACGCTCTATTGGCGGAAGGTCACGAATCATGAGGCTGTGACGCGTCGATCGCTATGTCGATGGCCTCGGGGTAGCCGGCTGCTCCCCTGCCTGCCACCGTTGCTACCGCTAACGGTTCCACCACTGAGGTGTGTCGCCATGGTTCTCGCTGTTTCGGGTCGGAAATATGAAGTTCGACGATCGGACCTTCGTAGGCTGCGAGAGCGTCATGTAACGCCCAAGAATAGTGAGTGAGAGCTCCGGGGTTAATCACGATGGACGCAGCGCGGTTGCGCGCTGAATGGATGGCGTCAATTAGATCACCCTCGTGGTTGCTCTGAATATGTTCTAGGTCAAATCCCTTTTCTTGGGCACGCTGACGAGCAGCAGCCACGTGATCGAGAAGGGTGTCAGTTCCATAGATTTCCGGTTCTCGATCCCCTAAGAGATTGAGATTGGGTCCGGAGATGAGGAGTATCACTTGTCGAGCCACATCAATAGGGTGCCAGACCTGGATAAGAATGGCAGCCTCACATACGCGTCAAGGCTTCTCTCAGCACTTTTTCTGGCACATTAGCTACCACTTCGAGACCATCAGGTCCGTCGAGCACAAACGTCAAACCATTGATGGCTTTCTTATCCCGAGAAAACAACTCAATTATTCGGTCGACGTCACATCCTTCGGGTAGGTGACGCGGTAACCCGTATACCTCTAATACTCGTTGGTGCTCGGCCAGTCTTGATTCATCAATACGGCCCAATTGATAGGCCACTAACGACGCATATTCGATGCCGATGGCGACTGCTTCTCCGTGCCGAAGGTCGAATTTGCCTTCGATTTCTAGGGCGTGAGCGAGCGTGTGACCATAGTTCAGAAGTGCGCGACCAGCGCCCTCGCGTTCGTCCGCGGCAACTACATCCGCCTTTATTTGCACACAAGCAGCTATCCGCTCGTCAAGCGGAAGAGCATCCAATTGTTCTCCTCCCAAGAAGTGGTATTTGGCTAATTCGCCCATACCAGAGCGAAACTCTCGGGGAGGAAGCGAGGACAGCAAGTTGGTATCGCAAATCACTGCGCTCGGTTGCCAAAAGGCGCCAACCAAGTTCTTGCCTTCGTCCAGATTAACCCCTGTTTTTCCACCTATTGCTGCGTCTATCTGGCCGAGCAATGTTGTGGGGATATGGATCACTCGTATGCCTCGGTGGTAGATCGCTGCGGCGAAACCGGCGACATCAGTGACTACTCCACCGCCGACGCCGACGACTAAATCTCGGCGAGTGAGACCTTCCCGTGCGAAGTTAGAACATAATTCTTCCACCACGGAAAGAGATTTCGCCTCTTCTCCGTCGGGTATGAAGTGAGTAGTGGACGCAATTCTCGTATTTATTGGTGCTTCGATGCCTTTTTGGGTTACCAGAGCAATTTGCGAGGTGTCCTCGGGTATCAGAGACTCCAGCTGCTCAAGCGCTGTTTCGCCAACGATCACCGGATAGCTCCGGGAGCCAAGGGGAACCTCAAGACGGATCACATACCGAAGAGTACCGACTTGGTTGCCGTGAACAGAGTGAAATAGCAGCGTTGTGTCAGAAGCTGTGCTGCAGTAGTCCTGAATGGTTCATCGAGGGAGGCGTCAGCTCGCGTGGCCTTGCCCACCCAGCAGGGTAAGACCTACGGCTTGAGCCATTTCTTGCAAAGGCGGCTCGCACCCTGTCCACAATCGGAACTGCTCGCCCGCTTGGTGTAGAAGCATTGCCACACCATTCAGTGTTGTAACTCCGAGGGATTCGGCTTCAGCGAGAAGCGCTGTTTTTTCAGGTTCGTAGATCAAGTCGATTAGCGATTGACCTTTACTTAAGAAATTCAGGTCGAACGGGAGCGAGTCACCCTCATTCATCCCCAACGACGTCGCGTTGACAACTAGGTCAGCATCGCGAATCGCTTCCTCTTGGACCACGGCGCTTGCGGCTCCAACGATCTCAACTAGTTGTTCGGCCGATTTAGCTGTGCGGTTCAATACTCCTACCTTTGCCCCATGCTCCGCTGTCGCTAAGGCGATCGACCTCGCCGCACCGCCGGCACCGACAATCACGATGGTAAGACCGTCAGGGTCCATCTGTAATTGGGACCTCAGCGAGTCGACAAACCCTATGCCATCGGTGTTTTCACCCACTAGCCGGTCACCGTCACGCGTAATGCAGTTCACAGCTCCGAGCTTCGCGGCTGTTGGCGACAAACCATCAACGGCAGAGGCGACACTTTTTTTGTGAGGCATCGTGACGGACATTCCTTCGATGCCAAGGGTCCGCATCGCTTCGACAGCTTCGGCGGCTTCTCCTTCTGCGACGGGGCATGCGACGTAGGTCCAGTCAAGTCCCAGGGCCGCAAAACCCGCGTTATGTAGACGCGGGCTCAACGAATGGCGCACTGGATCGCCGATGACCGCGGCGATTCTGGTGGTACCGGTCGGCGTGTCATTAGTGATCATCCGCACAAGCCTCGCTCCTGGCACCTGGCTTTGTCACGTTCAAATTCTTCGCTGCTCACCGAAAAACTATGTCGTCCGGTTTCGTCGGCAAGAACGTAAAACATCCATTGCCCCGGTAGCGGTGCCATTGCGGCCTCCAACGAAGCTTTACCTGCTGCCGCAATCGGGGTTGGTGGAAGCCCTTTTGTCAGTCGGGTGTTGTATGGCGATTCGGTTTGTAGATCGGTGAGAGTTAGCTGCGTATTTCCCGTCATATAAACAATCGAGGCGTCAATTCCCAAGGCCCAATCTGCGGCAAGACGGTTATGAATCACCCGTGAAATTTTCGCACGTTCACTACCGACGCGAGCCTCGCGTTCAATAAGACTCGCTAACACCACTGTTTCATAGGCGCTCATACCGACGGTTTGCGGAGCGGCCCCATATCCCAGCCTCGTCAAAACTTCGTCGAACCGGGTGAGCATCTGAGTAAGGAGTTCTTCGGGAGTCGATTCTGGACCCAAGTAGTAAGTGTCAGGGAACAGCAAACCTTCATACGGTTCTAGCGCTCCTGGAGGCATCGCAGATGGTGATGGCGCATAGTTAGAGACGATGTGCTGCATGCGTAGCTCGTCTTCAAATTCAGCACCAGTGAAAGGCATGCCCTCGACTTCATCAATCTCGCGGATGATTTGTCGAACTGTGAGACCTTCAGGGATAGTCACTCGGATCTGGATTTTCTGTTCCACATAACGGGGCCCAGCTTTCAGCACCTCTAATGCTTCCCAAACCGTTGAATTGGTATGGAAGGTGTAATCGCCAGCTTGAAACAACGGTCCGCCCTTGAGTCGGACGTACCATTCGTAGGCTCGGGCATCGGGGATCACGTCGTATTGCTCCAGAATCTTAGAAATTCCACTTGTACTCACCCCGGGAGGCAACGTGAGGTTTATTGCCGCTCCTTGTTCACCTGAAGGGTCAAGTTGCTCTTTTCCCCATTGAACCGTTCGCATTATTCCCCATGCCGCGATCAGTATGAGACCGAGCAGAAATAGGACAGAAAGGGTCGTTCCCTTTCCTTTGCGCACAAAGATGGTCTCGAAGTCAACTCCCTCGCGTCCTTCGGGGTTGGAATTTCTGACCCGCCGCTCACGCGGAGGAGGCGGTCGGAATCCGCGCATTGGCAACCCAGATTGGCGACTCATTGGCAGTCCAACCACGCTTGCAACAGGATTGCTGCAGCTACCTTGTCAACCACTTTCCGGCGGCTCGGAGCATCAAGGTTCTGTTCCTGTAGCACCCTCTCAGCCTCTACCGTAGTGAATCGTTCATCATGCATTTCGACCGGGATCGACAGCAAGGATTCGATCAGTTGAGCTTCCCCGCGCGCACCTTGAGCCGCCTTCCCGACACTGCCGTCGAGTGACAGCGGCAGGCCAACTATTAAAATTTCTGCCTCCACGTCAGCGACGATAGCTGCGATGTGTCTGTGGTCTTGTTCGCGGCTACCGGAGCGCGTCAAGACTTCATATGGGGTGGCAATCTTTCCGTCACTATCGGAAACGGCTACGCCGATGCGCTTCTCTCCGAGGTCGATTCCGACCGCTCTCATGGAAAAACTCAGCCTGCCTCAAGGCCGGCAGCTACACGAACGTGGTCGAGGGCTTCTTCGATCCCATCCACTTTCTTTCCCCCTGCGACTATCAACGGGGGATTACCTTTTCGACCGAAGCCGCCTTGAATCGCTTTCGCTGCCTCGTCAATTAGGTCAGCCGCATTGAGTTCGCCATCTGGAATCACGGCAGCTACAAGAGCCACTCCACCACCTTCGGGGGCACCTGCCAGCACTACAGCCCTAATTCCAGGGCGGTCTCTAATGGCCGTTGTGAGGTCACGAAGTTCATCGCTCTCGACTCCATCCACGCGAGCAACCACCACACCGTTGTTAGCGGTGTCCGCGAGTTCTGCCGATCGGGCCCCGGCCGCAACTTGTTGGAGCGCCTTCACTTGATTACGAAGTTCTTTTATTTCGCCAAGCCGACGTCGCAACGCTTCTGTTACTTCTTCTGCCGACGCGTTAAGTAAATCGCCGAGTTCTGAAAGCGTGGTCTCACTGTGTTGGAGACGTTCGACGGTGGCTGATCCTGTCACTGCTTCAATGCGCCGCAAATTAGAGCCAATACTGCTCTCAGACACGACCCGGAGATGTCCGATGTCGCCGAGGGCTTTCACATGGGTTCCGCCGCACAACTCAAGTGAGTGCTGACCCGCTTCAAGGACTCTGACCATGTCTCCGTATTTGTCGCCGAAGAACGCTATCGCCCCGACTTCTTGAGCGTGCTCCATGGTCGTCTCGTAGTGACGACAGTTGGCGTTGGTCAAAAGTTCTGAATTTGCGAGGTTTTCAATTTCCAAGAGTTGCGATGGAGTGACAGCTTCGAAATGACTGAAGTCGAAACGCAGTCGGTCCGGAGCAACCAGAGAGCCCGCCTGTTTGACGTGTTCCCCTAAAACTTCGCGCAACGCCCAATGAAGAATATGTGTGCCAGTGTGATTTCTTCTTATTGCGGACCGCCGTTGGTCATCGATCTCCGCCGATGCTTTCGACCCCCTCGAAACACTGCCTGTGACAAGGCGACCAATGTGACGGTGAAGTCCCGGCAATGCCAATGTGCAGTCATGCACTTCGATGGCGCCAGTGTCGGTTGTGATGGTTCCCGCATCGCCTACTTGTCCGCCACTCTCAGCGTAGAAGGGCGTCTTGTCAAGAAAGACTTCTACGTGGCCGTCGTCAAGTTCAATTATTGACAAAACCCTGGCTTCGTCAACGCGAGCTGAATCTCGGACGAACTCCGTCAAGTCGAACTGTTCAACAATTTCTCGATAGGCCTCGCTTGCTGCTGATGGGCCGTCCGACCTTGCCGCTCTCGCTCTTTTTCGCTGCTCGTTCATTGCGATGTCGAAGCCTTCTCTATCTAGGGTCAGGCTTCGCTCGAGCAGAATTTCTTCGGTGACCTCTACTGGAAAACCAAAGGTGTCGTGAAGTTGAAAGGCGATCCTTCCATCCAGAGGATCTCCGTCATCCATTTCAGCTACCGCTTCGTCAAGGATTTGCGAGCCCGTGGCGAGAGTACGACGGAACCGCTCTTCTTCTCGCCCAACTACATCCCTGATGAATTCGAGGTTCTTACGCACGTCCGGGTAATGGTCGCCCATGACCTCAGCCACGACCTCAACCAATCTTGGCATGACGATGTCGTTGACGCCGAGTACCCATGCATGTCGAACGGCGCGGCGGATGATCCGACGTAGTACGTAACCGCGGTCTTCGTTAGATGGAAAAACACCATCGCTAATTAAGAGGGCTGTAGCTCGCGCATGATCAGCAAAGATGCGCATGGAAACATCTGCGTCAGTGTTTTCACCGTAAGCCAGTCCCGTTATTCGCTCAGCCTCAGCTAGCAATGGTGCAAACAGGTCTATATCCCATGCCGAGGCGACCCCTTGCAGCACAGCAAGAAGCCGTTCTAAGCCTGCCCCAGTATCAATACCAGTTTGGGGTAAGGGACTTAGTTCCCCTGAACCATCATTCGAAAACTGCATGAAAACGAGGTTCCATACTTCGATGAATCGGTCTTCCCCTCCCTCTGCGGGGCCACCGTCATCGCCGTATTCGGGTCCCAAGTCGTAGAAAATTTCGCTACATGGTCCACATGGACCGGTGTCACCCGCGGCCCACCAATTGTCTTTATCTAAACGCTGGATCCGGTTAGCGGGAAGCCCTACAGAAGTGCGCCAGATATCTTCAGCTTCGTCGTCACTTACGTGGACGGTGACCCAGAGCCGTTCCTCATCAAGATGTAAAACCTTGGTAACAAATTCCCATGCCCAAGGTATGGCTTCAGCCTTGAAATAATCACCGAAGCTGAAGTTTCCCATCATCTCAAAGAAAGTGAAATGACGATTGGTCTTGCCAATGTCATCTAAGTCGTTGTGCTTACCTCCAGCGCGTACACACTTTTGGATGGTGCAGATGCGAGAGGCAGGTGGCTGCTCTTCCCCCAGGAAATAAGGCATGAAGGGCACCATTCCCGCAACCGTGAATAACAAAGATGGTTCGTGCGGGATGAGACTGGCCGAGTTGCGCACCTGATGTCCGCGCTCGGCCCAGAAGTTTGAGAACGCGTCTCGCAATTCACCTGCTTGCATGGTTCAAGATGGTAGCGAGGCTTCGTAGAAGGGACTCAGTCCTTCTTAATTACGATCAGAAAGCTTTATTCGGTCTCTACGTAGTTCGGTCTCGGTGTCACGCATTTCGCGCTGGCCGTCGGCCCATGCTTCGCGCAAATCACGGCTAACTTGACGGGCGCTTCCTAGCACCGTCGCAGTTCCTCGGACCGGGGCATATCGCTTAATCAAATCCTGGACACGCCGACGCACCCAGACCGAGCCTCCGGCTCCAAAGACTCCCCCAAGGATCAACCATCTCAGTCGTTTCAACACGCCCTACAGACTGCCACGAAGTGAACTCGATCTCTAATCATGTCGGTATCAAATTCAGTTACGTTTCAGTCGACCGATCCCAGATCTGACTCCCGCCAGTATCGCCCGACCTTTGATAACCGGAGTGGTGGCGATGCGCGAAGCCAGTCGTCCCGCAGAACGAAGGTTTTCAGACACCTCCTCTGCCGCGCCGATAACTCCTTGGAGTCGCTGGAGTTCTATATCCGCATGGTTGACAGTTTCGCGTAAACCATCGACTGCTGGAAGGGCGTCATCAGCGAGACGGTCTGCAGCAGAGCGAAGCTCTCTTAACACCGAGACGAGTTGGAACAGCACCAGCAAAAGGACGGTCATGGTCACGATCGCACACACAGTGACAACTACTGCGACTAAGTCCCACGCCGTCATCGCTAGATCTCGCTTTCTTCTGGAGTATCGCTTTCAACGGACACACGGTCTTTGCGATTATCTTTTCTGCGTCCCGCGATGTCACGTTCGAGGCCATTTCCACTCGGTTCGTAATAACGCGCATCTAGCAAGTCGTCCGGAAGATATTGCTGCTCCACCCAGCCATCACTACTCCGGTGGGGATAGATATAGCCGTCCCCATGCCCAAGAGTTCGGGCTCCGCTGTAATGGCCATCGCGCAAGTGAATCGGGACTTGCCGTCCTCGGCCCGACCGAACGTCTTCTCTGGCACGAGAAATCGCTGTGAGGGCAGCGTTGGATTTGGGCGCTGTAGCCAAGTGAATCACGGCTTGGGCCAAATTCAGTTGAGCTTCAGGGAGGCCGACAAACTCAACCGCGTGGGCGGCGGCATCAGCGATCAGCAAAGAAGTCGGATCGGCCATTCCGATGTCCTCTGAAGCGAGAATAACCATTCTCCGAGCGATGAACCGCGCGTCTTCTCCTGCCTCTAACATGCGCGCCAACCAGTGGAGAGCCGCATCGACATCGGACCCTCGAAGGCTTTTGATGAAGGCCGACACGACGTCGTAGTGGTCGTCGTCCCCATAACGGTGCGCCCGCGCGTCGAGTGCCTGTTCGGCATGGTTGAGTTCTACTTGAGAGCCCTGCCCTCCTGCCAGAACAACCGCCACTTCTAGAGCGGTTAGTGCACGCCTCGCGTCACCATCAGCGCGACTCGTTAGGTGATCAACAGCTTCGTCAGCTATCGAAGCTTCTTCATGGCTAACTCCGCGTAAGAGAAGTTGTCGTATCGCTGTATCCGTTAATTCGTTTAGTCGGAATAGGTTTGATCGCGAAAGCAACGGTGCATTGACTTCGAAATAAGGATTTTCGGTGGTGGCACCAATGAGGATGAGTAATCCATCCTCTACTGAAGGTAAAAGAGCGTCCTGTTGCGCTTTATTAAAGCGGTGGACTTCGTCGAGAAACAAAATGGTGCCGATACTTTGTTCTCCGAGCCGTCGTTGAGCGCCCTCAATGATTACTCGCACATCTTTTACTGATGCAGAGACCGCTGACAATGTCTCGAATTGTTTTTCAGTGTGGTTTGCAATTAGACGGGCAAGGGTTGTCTTGCCGCACCCTGGCGGACCCCACAAAATGAGGGAAGTCAATCGATCCGCCTCTATGAGAGTGCGCAGCGGCGCCCCCGGACCCAACAGTTCTTCGTGCCCCACGAGGTCGTCGAGACGGCGAGGTCGAAGGCGAGCAGCTAGCGGTGCTCGCCGTTGCATGACTTCGGCTGCCGCTGCCGCAAAGAGGTCGCTCACGACAGTGAACCTAGTGGGCGGAGAACACTCCGGAGGTCAGCTCACGGGTGGCAAAAGCCTGAGACCGAGTTCGTCTAGCTGTTTAGCGTCAATCGGGGTTGGCGCATCGGTCAAAGGATCCGTACCTGATTGACTCTTTGGGAAGGCAATGACCTCGCGAATGTTCTCTTCGCCAACTAAAAGCGCTACGAGCCGGTCAATTCCAAAAGCGAAACCGGCATGCGGGGGTGCTCCGTAGCGAAAAGCGTCTAGGAGGAATCCAAATTTCCTTTGAGATTCATCCTCGCTGATCCCGAGAAGATCAAATATTTGCTGTTGGATGTCTCTTCGGTGGATACGGACACTGCCAGAACCTAATTCCCAGCCATTCAACACGAGGTCGTATGCCTGTGATCGGACATCAAGCAGCACTGACGGGTCTTCGCCCACTGTTTCTAATAATTCAAGATCATCTGGATGCGGCATGGTGAACGGATGGTGGGCTGGGACTGGGTTGCCGGCGTCATCGACATCTTCGAAGAGCGGAAAATCGATTACCCAGAGGAAGTGAAGGCCTCCTTCATTTACCGGAGGTTTGCCTAGTTCCAGCCGGAGTAACCCAAGCACATGGACGGCGCGTTTCCAATCATCAGCGATGAGATAGCAGATGTCACCATCCACAGCTTCGAACGTTGTGAGGAGGTCAGCTATCTCAGTTTCACTCATGAACTTCGCGACTGGAGAAATTACCTCTCCCGATGCTCCAACCTTGATCCAAACCAGGCCTTTGGCGCCCCAAGTCTTCGCTTTGTCAGTCAATTGATCCAGTTGGTTACGACCGATGTCGCTGCCGCCTTCAACTTTTATTCCCTTAATGCACGGGGCTTTGAATGCGTTGAAGTCCGTTGTAGAAAAGACATCGGTCAGATCGACCAATTCGAGGCCGAAACGAGTATCTGGCTTGTCGGACCCGAATCGGTTCATCGCCTCTAGCCACGAGATTTCTGGAATATTTTCGGGCTTTTGTCCAGTTATGGCTTCGGTAGCTTCACCCACAGCTTGAGAGACGACACGTCTCACACCTGGGCCGTCGACGAAACTCATCTCCATATCCAACTGAATGAATTCAAATTGTCTGTCGGCCCGAAGATCTTCGTCTCTCATGCATCGCGCTATTTGGTAATAGCGATCTATTCCTCCCACCATGCATAGTTGTTTGAATAGTTGTGGACTTTGTGGAAGAGCATAAAAAGTGCCCGGATTGAGTCGGCTGGGAACGACGAAATCGCGTGCCCCTTCGGGCGTAGAAGCTATGAGCATGGGTGTCTCTACTTCGACAAACTCTTGTGCGTCCATGGCTCTTCGAATAGCCGAATTCACTAAGGCCCGGCTTCTGAGGTTTCGTTGCATCCGATCGGTTCGCAGATCCAAGTATCGATGCCGGATTCGAATTGTTTCGTCTACTTCCACTCGGCCGCTGAGCTGAAAGGGAGTGGGGTCAGCTTCTGACAGGACCTCAACGGTGGCTTCGCCGATTTCTATCGCACCTGTTGCAAGTTCATGATTAACAGTTTCTGGCGGCCGTTCGCGCACAATTCCTGTCACTGCAAGGACGTATTCGCTTCGAATATCGTGAGCATGGTCAACGACGCATTGGACGATTCCCGTGCGATCTCGTAAGTCCACGAATGCGAGATACTCGCCGTGCTCTCGCCGCTTCGAAACCCAACCGCAGACCGTTACTGTTCGTCCGATGTCATCGGAGGAAAGTCGTCCGCAGTAGTCAGTTCTCATTGCCATGGTCTACCTCGCGAGCTTTAGCTCGTGATCAGGAGTCAAGCCCAAGGAGGCGCTCGACCTCTCTTAAGATTTCGTCGCGCGGAACAATCGTCTGTGCAGCTTCTTCGTCACGCAGCATTCGTATTGCCACGGTCTGATCAGCTAATTCCTGCTCCCCAATTATTAGCGCAATCTCAGCACCGGACCGGTCGGCGCTGCGCATTTGACTTCGCATGGAGCGACCATCAAATGCTCGGTCGGCCACTATCCCGAGATTTCGTAGTTGATGAGTGAGGTCGCGGGCCGAACGGCCGTCGGCGACGTCCACTAGCCACACTTGGGTGTCCGAACCCGGCGCGGGGAATGATTCCTCGGCGTCGCATGCTAAGAGAAGTCGTTCGATTCCCATACCGAAGCCAATTCCCGGTGTTGGAGGTCCTCCAAGTTCTTCAATCAAACCGTTGTATCGGCCGCCCCCGCAAACCGTATTTTGGGCAGTTTCGAGGGCTGAGCTCTGAAACTCAAAAGTGGTGTGTGTGTAGTAATCCAGACCACGGACGAGCTTCGGTTCGATTGCAAACGGAATGCCCAGGGAACCCAACCCGTCCTTGACTCGATCGAAATGTTGTTCCGCTTCTGAGCTGAGGTATTCACCAATTTTAGGCGCATGGTTCGTAATCGCCTGAGTGGCTGATCGTTTGGAGTCAAGCACTCGGAGTGGGTGCGACGCTGCCTTGTCTCTGTCTTGCTCATCGATTTCATTCAAATTGTCCATCAAGTAACCACTCAATGCTTCTTGATAGAGATTCCTGGTGTTTTGATCACCCATGGAGTTGACGACCAGAAGGACGCGTTGAAGTCCAACGCTTCGTAAGACTTCCGATGCGAGAGCGATCACCTCAACGTCGATGTCTGGGTCGTCAGATCCGATGCTTTCGATACCGAATTGGTGGAACTGGCGAAACCTTCCGGCTTGAGGTGCTTCATATCGAAAATAAGGGCCTCGGTAGTACACCTTCCACGGCACTGCAGGGCGGTGTTGGGCAAAGGCGCGACAAACGCCAGCAGTTCCTTCGGGACGTAACGCCATGGGTCGATCGCTTCGGTCGCGAAATTCGTACATCTCTTTACCCACGACGTCCGTACCTTCGCCGATTCGCGAGAAAACTCCGGTGTCCTCAAAAATAGGTGTATCGACCAAGGAAAATCCGGCACGCGATGCGACGCCGGTAAAAACGTTGGTAACGGCCTCCCAACGCGCAGACTCCGACGGCATGAGGTCTCGTGTTCCGATTGGAGTTCGGAAGGTATTTGCCTTCTTCGACATGGATCTTCCTGGGGAGCGTCGAGGGGTGCGATGAGATAGCTGCCCGATGAACCTCCCATCGTAGATGGTTCGACTACAAAGTCCCCGGCACTTATAGATCTAGATTGAGCTTCAGGAAGGGGGCCTTGCACTGCTCGGGACAACTCGGTGGGCATCAAAGACGCCGTCAATATTTCTTACCGCAGCGAGTAACTGCTCTAGCAGGATTGAGTCACCCACTTCGACCTCGAATTGCAGGACCGACACCTGATCATCACTTGTGAATGTGTGGGCAGTCGAGATGCTCATGTGGTGGTCTGAAATCACAGAAACCACGTCAGCTAATAGGCGGTCTCGATCAAGGGCTCGTGCTTCGATCGTGGTCTGGAACTGGCCGCTGAAAGCTGTATCCCAGTCAACTTCAATTTGTCGTGCTCCAGAAGCGCTAACTAATTCACCGGCGTTAGTGCAATCATCGCGATGTACCGAGATTCCTCTCCCTTTAGTGATGAAGCCAAGGATTTCGTCACCTGGAACAGGATTGCAGCATCCAGCTAGACGCACCAGCGAGTCACCCAAGCCCTCCACATGCACTCCGCTGGTTCGTCGCCGCCGAGAACCGCGGTCCTGCGCGGGTTTTGCGGGTAGACGCTGGTCGCTGTCTGCTCCGCGTAAGTTGGCCGTTAAACGTTTAGCTACTGATGGTGCACTTAGGTCGCCTTTTCCGATCGCTTCGAAAAGCACCTCGAGATCGCTGCGGTTGAACTGTTGAGCTACTTGGAGGAGTTCGTCGCTATCGATAAGTAGCTGGGCTCGAAGGCCTTCGTCGTGTAAAGCTGAGACCAGTTGCTCTCGCCCTAGGTCAAGCATTTCCTCGCGGTCTGTTCGCGCAAACCATTGTTTGATGTTATTTCTGGCCTTGGGTGTGGTCGCTATGTGGAGCCAGTCGCGTGATGGTCCGGCTCCTTCGACTTTCGAGGTGAAGACTTCGACAGTGTCGCCCGATTGCAGTTGACGGTCGAGAGGCACAAGCCGTCCATCTATCTTGGCGCCGATCGTTGCGTCTCCGATATCGGTGTGGATGGCATAAGCAAAATCGATTGAGGTCGCTTGTGTAGCCAGGGTTAGGACATCACCTTTGGGGGTGAATACATACACCTCGTCTTGCTCTAAGTCGACCGCCAGAGTACGCATGAACTCCTCAGGGTCATCTGTCTCTGCTTGCCAGTCAACGATGTCGTTGAGCCATGACATGTCAGCTGCGGAGCCCTCAGATGGATCCTTATAACGCCAGTGGGCCGCGACGCCATGTTCTGCTCTACCGTGCATCTCTTCGGTACGTATCTGGACTTCAACGCTGACTCCTGCAGGTCCTACAACCGTGGTGTGTAGAGATTGATATAAGTTGAATTTTGGCATCGCTATATAATCTTTGAAGCGGCCCGAAACTGGTTTCCACGTGCTGTGTATTGATCCGAGTGCTCCGTACGCGTCTCGGATAGCCGGGACGACAACTCTGATTCCTACCAAATCGAAGATTTCATCAAATGATCTGCCTTTTACGATCATTTTTTCGTAGACGGCCCAGTGATGTTTTCTGCGTCCGGTTACGTCACCTTCGATGGACGTTCTGGCCAGCCGTTCGCGAATCTCCGCTAGAACACCCTCGACATAGGTCTCTTGCGCTGGGGTTCGTTCAGCGATGAGTCGGTCGATTTCTGCGTAGCGTTTAGGGTAAAGCGCTGCGAACGCTAAATCTTCAAGTTCGTTTCGGACTTCTTGCATACCGAGTCGATGGGCGATCGGCGCATAGACGTCAAGGGTTTCACGCGCAATTTGTTCTTGTTTCGCCGGTCGGAGTGCTCCAATTGTGCGCATATTGTGCAAGCGGTCTGCCAGCTTGATCAGGAGTACTCGAAGGTCACTAGCCATCGCGACCAGCATCTTGCGAAGGGTTGCGGCTTGTTGGGCCTCCTTGGTGGCGAATCGCACTCGGTCGAGTTTCGTTACCCCGTCGACAATTGTTGCTACGTCCTGCCCAAATTCTCTTTGTATCTGGATTAACTCGATTGCGGTGTCTTCGACCGCGTCGTGTAGTAGAGCTGCGGCTATAGATACGTCGTCTAAGCCCATTTCAGCCACTACTGATGCAACTGCCACGGGGTGCAGAATGTACGGCTCTCCGGACTTTCGGCGCTGTCCTTGGTGAGCCTTTTCAGCAGTCTCATAGGCTCGAAGGAAAAGGTCGGGAGTGCTTTTTGGCCAACGAGCCCGATAGCGATCTAGTACACCCTGGATTTCGGTGTGGACAGGGGCTGCCGAGCGTCGCCACGGCAAGACTCTGGTGACGGTAACCATTACGGAATCAAGGGCTGGTCGGAATGCATGTCATTAATAGTGAATCACGGCAGCGACGGGTAACGCACCTAGTCGGTCGCGGCCACTCAGAAAATCCAGTTCGATCAGTACCGTGGCGCCCGCTACGACCGCCCCGGCCGTCTGAACAAGTTGTGTTGCCGCTGCAAGAGTTCCGCCGGTTGCGAGTACGTCGTCGACTAGAAGGACGCGATCTCCGCTGACGACGGCGTCTACTTGAATCTCTAAGGTGTCGCTGCCGTATTCCAAGCCGTAGCTCTCGCCGATGGTGTCTCCGGGCAACTTTCCTGCCTTTCGGATAGGGCAGAACCCGACTCCCAGAATCTGAGCAATGGACGGGCCGAATAGGAACCCGCGTGACTCGATTCCAGCGACTTTACTGATCGATAGTTGGTGGAAGGTTGATGTCATTGCCTGCGCGGCAGCTAACAAGGCTCCCGGCTCAGACAACACAGGTGAAATGTCACAGAAACTAACGCCAGGATGAGGGAAGTCTGGGAAGTGCGCCACAAGACTCTTGAGTGCTTCGGCGTCGAATTCTGTTTTCATCTGTGATTGTGGCTGATTCTTTCAGCGTTTTCGACCTTTCTTGCGAGGTCGAGGGGGCGAACTTCTGTCGTAGCGGTCCGCTGCGAGTACTGCCGCTGCATCTTCTATCGCATTCGACGTACCGAGAACTTCGGCGCTTCGCTCTTGCTCTGCCCAGTGACTTTCACGGTTCTTAAGTTCCGAAACGATAGGCATGGCGACGAAAAGCGAACTATAGGAACCGACTAGCAGACCCACCAACAGGGCAATCGCGAATTCTTGGAGGCTGGAAGCTCCCAGGATAAGCGACCCGACAATGAGAAGTGATAGCACCGGCAAAACGGATGTGATGCTCGTATTCACTGAACGCATGACTACCTGATTTAAAGAAACATTCGCCAAATCGGGATAAGTCATTCGGCTTTTTGCTGACAGTGATCGCTCGTTGTCCTTTACGCGGTCAAACACAACAATCGTGTCGTACAACGAATAGCCCATGATCGTTAGGAAAGCCACGACCGTTGCTGGGCTGATCTCAAACTGGAATATGGCATATACGCCGACAGTGAAAGCAATGTCGTGGGCTACAGCGATCAGCGCGCCGACGGCCATTTTCCACTCGAAACGCAGCGTCAGATAAAGCGCTATAAGAATTAAGAACACGACTAATGCACGCCGAGCTTTGCCGGCCACTTCGTCACCGAATGATGGACTGACGGTCCGGGTGCTGATGGTCTCCGAGTCAACACCGGCGGCTTTTGCAAGTTCCGAGACGACTGATTCGGCGGTCTCATTTGCTGCTGGCTCCCCGCGTACGCGGAAAATAGCTTCACCCCCGCTGATGCGCTGAACTCGTGCATCTCCCATACCAACGTCAGCCGCAGCATCGCGTATGTCATCAGTTGTGGCTTCTGACAGTGCGGGGATTTCCCAGACTCCGCCACCCTCGAATTCGATTCCAAGATTTAGCCCACGAACGAAGATTGCGACAACGCATATGAGAACGGCAATTGCTGAGCCCATCAGCACGCGGCGAGAGACTCTCAGAAAATCCCAAGAATTTTCGCCGCGATACATGGCTTTAAGCGAAAAGCTCATCGTACGACTCCTCCAGCAATCTTGCTGAGCCCGAGGCGACCGGGACGCTCACCTACGAGGCGTCGAGCAACCAGAATCACTAACGGTCGCATAAAGAAGAACGACACAGCGAGGTCAATGAGCGTAGTGATCCCCAAGTAAAGCGCGAATCCGCGGACAGTTCCGGTTGTGAGTTGATACAAGACTCCAGCGCCAATTAACGATGCAAGGTCAGCCCAAACAATGGTCGAGAATGCTGCCCTGAAGCTGCGGTCGGCGGCTGATCGGACCGCTCGGCCTCTCCGAACTTCTTCCTTAATTCTTTCGTAATAAACGATGTTCGAGTCAACTTGGACACCAATCGAAACGACGATGCCAGTCGCTCCAGCCAAAGTGAGTGCTAGACCTCGGCTTTCGCCCAACCAAGCGACTATTGACCAAAGAATTGCCCCACTTGTCGCCAAACTGCAAATGGCGACCAGACCGAGAAGCCGGTAATAAAGCAACATGTAGGCACCGACCAGAGCTAGGCCTACCAATCCAGCAATGATGCCAGCGCGAAGAGTTCCTTCACCAAGGGTCGCAGAGACAGTTCGCACATCGTCACGTTCGAATTCCACGGGAAGAGCACCGAATTTGAGCACCAGCGCCAAGTTCTTTGCCTCTGCTTCATCGAACGAGCCCGAGATCACAGCCTGCCCGTTGAACTCCTCGGCGTTGATCGTGGGCGCTGATTCCACGACACCATCGAGCACAATTGCGACTTGCCGTCCGTAGTTAGCTGCCGCCATTTGGTCGAACAGCTTCGCTCCTTCGTCATTGAACGAAACGTTAACTATCCATTGTCCTTGGAACGTCGCCGCAGCCTCTTCGATCACCTCTCCGGTTACATTCGCTGGGGCCAAGACAAAACCGGTTTGACCACTAGAGCCCAGGAGGGCGACCATTGCTGACACGTCGTCTTCTTGAGGTGGAGTCAGAACATCAGACAGAGACACTGGGCTATCTGGCATCTCCGGCTCAGTCGTCTCGACAGAATTTTCGTCGCCAATATCGCCATCTTGAACCTGGTTCATGGCTTCTTCGATGGCCGATAGTTGCTCCGGATCGGTCGGGTCGAACATTTGTAGTACAGGCCTAAAGCGGAGTTCCGCCGTCTGGCCTATGAGATCGACGGCACGTTGTTTATCTTTTACGCCAGGCAACTGAATGACAACTTGGGTGCCTTGCCGAGTGATGTCCGGCTCGGCAACGCCTATGGCGTCGACTCTGTTTCGAATGATTTCTATTGCTCGTTCGAACTGTTCGTCAGAGACCTCGTCAGCTGGTCGAAGTACGACTTCAACACCGCCTTGCAACTGAACTCCCAAGACGGGGGACCAGCCAGCCGACAGAACCCCAGCGAGTGAGGCGGCTGTGAAGACGACAACCAGAATTAACGAAACAATATGAGAACGGCGCACGTGATAGATCCAGGTCGGTTAGAGCTCAGGCGTCAGTCTTCGTCGATAGCTTCATCGGAGCCTTCGTCGGAGCCTTCGTCGGAGCCTTCGTCGGAGCCTTCGTCGGAGCCTTCATCAGCCTTGGAAATGATTTCGCCGATAGATCGTCGTTGCACGCGTAACTCAACGTCAGTATCGACCTCTAAGGCCACAGTTTGTTCATCTTCTTCAGCCACGATGATTCCGATAACTCCCCCAACGGTTGCTACCTCGTCTCCGATTCCGGCGGCGCGGACCAACGCCTCTCGTTGTTTCATCCGTTTTTGCTGAGGCCGAAGTATTAAGAAATACATCCCAACAAAGACAAGAATTGGCAGTAACAGGGCCATAGAAGGTGACTCCGGGTTAGATAATTAGGTGACCGGGACGCCAGCGTACTGTGCTCACCTCCGGACTCCATGAATCCTCATGTAGCCATTTGTGACAATCGTTCCTTTATGCCCAGGTTTTCAGCGTTTCGAGTCGGAACGACTCATATCTTCCTTCTTCGATCGCTGTACGGGCCCGTTCCACAAGGTCAACTAAAAACCACAGGTTGTGCAAAGTGGCTATACGCGCGGCGGTTGGTTCTTTGACCATCATTAGATGCCTCAGATACGCCCGGCTGAAGCCATTCGACATGGGGTTTAGCGGGTCGAGAGGTTGATCATCTCGGGCATGTTTCGCGTTCTTAAGGTTGAGTTTTCCTTGGCTGGTTAGGACCGTGCCATGACGCGCCAACCTGGTTGGCAATACACAGTCAAACATGTCAACTCCGACGCTAATTGCGTCGACAATTCGGACTGGGTCGCCAACACCCATTAGGTAGCGAGGCGAGTCTTTGGGCAACTCTGCAATAGCGGCCGATAGCGCTGGCATCATCTCACGGTGACTCTCCCCTACTGATAATCCCCCTATTCCATAGCCAGGGAATTCCATAGAGGCCAGTACTTCAGCGCTTTGTTTGCGCAGAACAGGGTCGATTCCTCCCTGAACAATGCCGAACAAAGCCTGATCGTTTCGTTGGTGTACAGCCTTGGCTCGCGCTGCCCATTCATGGGTCCTTTCCATCGCGCGAAGCACGTCGCTCTCTGGTGCCGGCAGAGCGGGGCACACATCGAGTGTCATTTGGATATCGGCACCTAGTTGCTCTTGTGTCCGTACAGCGTCTTCCGGGGTGAAGCGTAATTTTTGTCCATCATAAATCGAGGTGAAAGTAACCCCGTCGTCGTCAACGCGAGCGTTGTCGTTAAGTGACATCACCTGGAAACCACCCGAATCGGTCAACATGTGGCCGTCCCAGGAGGTGAACGAATGAATGCCTCCTAACGCATCGATCGTTTCTGCACCCGGACGCAACATCAGGTGATAGGTGTTTCCCAAAACCACTTCGATACCTAGCTTTAGGTAGTCGCTCTGATCTAGGTGGACTACTGCCCCCCTCGTTCCCACCGGCATAAACACGGGTGTTTCGATGACACCTCGTGGGGTAGTAATGCGACCGCGTCGAGCTTGGCGATCTGAGGCAAGTAACTCGTAAGTCAACGACACAGTCTGTACAGCATGTCAGAGGCGGCGGTTATGTCGAAGCACGGTCCAGCAGCATTGCATCGCCAAAGGAAAGAAATTGGTAGTCGTTCTCAAGAGCTGTGCTGTAGAGGTCCTTCCAACGGGCCCCTAGGAACGCGTCGATCATTATCAGCAATGTTGAGCGTGGAAGATGAAAGTTCGTCATCAGGAGGTCAACAACTTCGAACGGCATACCTCTACGAAGAAAGAGATCAGTTCGTCCTTCTAGTGGGCCCCTTGCTGCGGATTCGAGCGAACGAGCGGTGGTGGTGCCGATGGCGACTACTCGTCTCGCTTTCTGACAAGCCTCCCAGGTGCTTTCCGGCACCTTGTAGGCCTCGCTGTGCATCACATGATCGGATGGGTTCTCAACGGTGACTGGGCGGAAGGTATCTATTCCGACCACTAGATCTACTGTTCGCAGTTCAACGCCGCGTTGATGAAACCTCTTCATCACGGCGTCCGTTAAATGAAGGCCAGCGGTTGGTGCGGCCACAGAACCCGGCGAGTTGGCGTAGACGGTCTGGTATCTCTCCGGCGCGTGCCCTGTCGAAACAATGTACGGCGGCAAGGGAGGTTCACCGGCGAGAGCTAGACGATGACAATCCAGGGGACACCTGACAACTTCGCTGTCGTGAATGACTACGACCTCTCTTTGGCCGTCGTCGCCTATCTTTTCTCCAACGGTGACCCGTAGATCTGGGTCCCTCTCACTGCGCAGCTCGGTTCCGTTCTTCACTCGACGCCCCGGCCGAACTAACGCCGTCCACCCTTGTTCGGTTGGCTCAAGCAAGAGCACCTCGACCGCACCGCCGCTGACCTTGCGCAGAGGAAGCCTGGCTGGAATGACTTGGGTTTCATTGATTACTACCAGATCGCCGCGACCTAACAGTTCGGGCAAATTGGCGACGGTGAGGTGTTCGGGTTCACTGAGGCTTCCTCGGTCAACTAAGAGTTTGGCGCTGTCACGAGGCTCGGCCGGGTATTGGGCAATAGCGCGCTCAGGTAGTTCGTATTCAAATTCCTGCATGTTCTGAACACCGCGCTCAGCACTCATGATGTGGTTGATGTTAGGTGGCTTGATTTACTAGTCCTACTAGAGTCTCCCGACTCCACTGGGGAGCAACGCCCTCAGCTCTTAAAAGTCGATCAATATGTTCGTGAAGCCGCGTTGGCTCCGCTTCTAAGAAGCCGTTCAGAATCACCCTTAGGTACGCCTCTCCTGGTGGGTTCGGCTTTGGTGGATGAGAGCTAGTGAACGTCATTACTGGTTGGCCCTGATATTCGCCGAGATAGACGACACGTGAGTACCAGGAGGCGCTGATTTCCGCTTGTCCGTTGGCCACCACTTCATCGATGTCGATCTCGAGGTCCCCGGGGAGCATGCCATTCTCTTGCGCAGCAACGTCTAGGAATTGTTCCTGTGTGATATTCCAACAACGAACACGTGCACCTTGGTCGTTGTCAGGGTCCAAAAAGGCGACACCTCCACCCCATCGCGGAGAAGAGTGCCCAAAATGTAAATGCCATGGGCCGTGTATGAGTGGCGAATCTACACCTGGCTCTTGGCGGTCGCGAGCTCCCACATGTTCTCTGTGACCCTCTTGGTATCTTCCGCCTTTGAGATAAAGACGAAATCGTGCTCGAAGAACATTTGATCCGTATGCGGCATACCAAACACGCTCTGAGTTCACCCGATCGAAGCCCTCATTATTCGAATAACGAGCGCCCCGTCGAAAAACGGTCCGGCGGGTCGACTGCTAGGTGAGCGAAAGCTGCTCTCGTGACCACGCGACCTCGCGGCGTTCGTTGGAGAAGTCCTTGCTGAATTAGAAAAGGCTCATAGACATCTTCGAGAGTTTCAGGTTGTTCCCCCACGCTGATGCAAAGAGTGGATAACCCCACTGGGCCACCTTCGTGCAGAACCGCAATCGATTCGAGAATCGACCGGTCAACTTTGTCAAGCCCAAGTTCATCTACACCGAACAGTGCTAGTCCGTCGCGTGCTACTTCGACGTCAACGACACCGTCCGCCCGCACCTCCGCATAATCGCGGACCCGACGTAGTAGACGGTTCGCTATCCGCGGGGTCCCGCGGCTTCTGCTGGCAATCTCCGCCGCGCCTTCAGAATCAACGGAGACGGAAAGAATGCCTGCCGCCCTTTCAACGATGGCTTGAAGCTCGATAGGGGCGTAATAATCGAGACGCTCCACCAAGCCAAACCGGTCTCGCAGCGGCCCTGCAATTAATCCAGTTCTGGTTGTGGCACCCACCAAAGTAAAAGCAGGCAGATCAAAGCGAATGGAGCGAGCCGCTGGGCCTTTGCCAAGCACGACATCTAGCTGAAAGTCTTCCATCGCCGGATACAGAACTTCTTCAACTTGTTTGGGCAGACGGTGGATCTCATCGATAAATAAGACGTCGCGTTCGCCCAAATTCGTGAGGATTGCAGCGAGATCTCCGGCCCGTTCGATGGCCGGACCTGAGGTCACGTGCATCACTACCCCGAGTTCTGCTGCCACAATGCCAGCGAGCGTTGTTTTCCCGAGCCCAGGAGGGCCGGCGAAGAGCAGGTGATCTGGTGTTTGCTCTCGAGCGCGAGCGGCGTCTAGAACGACCCCTAAGTGGTCTTTAAGCTCAGATTGGCCAACGAACTCTTCCAATAGTCGAGGTCGCAACCCAACTTCGTCTTGTTCTTCTCCCACGGTGTCGGCTCGAAGAATTTCGTCTCGATTCTCGCTCTTGCTCTCGCTCTCGCTCCGGCGAAATCCTTCTTCTCGACCCCAATCATTCTCAGTCATTTGGTCGCCAGACGCTGCAAGGCGGAACGAAGCATGATTGAAGTGTCGTCTCCTTCGAGGCCCTCCACTGCGCGCCGCACTTCTTCGGTGGCGAAACCCATTTGTGTTAGAGCGTCGCGCACATCGCTCAGCGGCGTAGAAACAGTCTGGTTGTCGATCGTTAGTTCGCCGTTAACTAGCTCTGAGATCTCAAGGCGATTTTTCAGCTCCAAAACCATTCTTTGCGCCGTTTTTTTTCCAACCCCGGGCACTAAACATAAAGCTTCGACGTCATCGCTAGCGACAGCGCGACGCAGCTCGTCAGGGGGCAGCGTGGCAAGAACCGCCATCGCCAACGCAGGACCTACTCCATGAGCCCCGATTACAGACTCGAAGCACTTTCGTTCAGCCAGCGTCGCGAATCCGTACAACTGTTGGTCACCCTCGCGGATGTGGTGATGAACATGCACAAATACCTGGGCGCCGATTTCTGGCAGCTCCACGAGAGTTCCAAGGTTCACGGTGACTCGGTACCCGAGCCCGCCGACCTCGACTACGACTTCTCCTTCTGGGTCTTTATCTATAAGCGAACCACGAAGCGAGCCGATCATCAGACCTTAAAAACCTTTTCGAGCCGGCGAGTTGACGCGTGAGCGAGGTGACAAAGTGCGACAGCGGCCGCGTCAGCTGCGTCTGGAGGCGTTGGAAGATCAGGTAAAGAGAGCAGAGATTGCACCATACGCTGCATCTGTTCTTTGGTCGCGTTTCCCCAACCTGCGACAGCTTCTTTTACTTGGTTTGGGGTGTATTCGACAACTTCGGCACCGGCTGCGGCACCTGCTGCCATAGCTAGACCGCTTACTTGAGCGACACCCATGGCAGTTCGCGCGTTCACTTGAAAAAAAACTCGTTCTATAGCTACAACCGCTGGGCGATGTTCCTCAATTAATTCTTGAAATTCTCTATGTACAGCAGCCAATCTGTGCGCCGTCGCTGCTTTGGGAGGCGTACGAATCACGCCAATAGCTACAGCTTCGGGCTTATTGCCCACTTGCTCCACAACGCCATACCCACATCGGGATAGGCCAGGATCAATTCCCAGAACGAACACAGGTTCGATTCTACCGCACTACCCCGGGGGTACCGATCAGCCTTCCGTAAGCTCCGCAAGAACTTCGTCTGGTACGTCAAAGTTCGCGTACACGCCTTGGACGTCATCATGGTCGTCTAGGGCATCCATTACGGCCATGACCTGGCGCGCGTCGCTACTTGAAAAAAGCTCGATCACGTTTTGAGGTAGATAGATGAGATCAGTGGAAGACACTTCGATTCCGGATTCTTCAAGCGCCTCTCGAACCGCAATGGTGTTGGAAGGATCGGTTGTCACCCTCCAAAGTTCACCTTCGACAACAACGTCTTCGGCACCGGCTTCCAGCGCGGCCAACATCACGTCGTCCTCATCTAGCGTGCCTGGCACCAACACCACACCTTTGCGTTCAAATTGCCATGCAACAGCGCCTGGTTCAGCTAAAGATCCTCCAGCTCGGGTGAAGACGCTGCGGATCTCTGCCCCTGTTCGATTTCGGTTGTCAGTCAAGACGTCAACGAACATTGCTACGCCATGTGGCGCGTAGCCTTCGTAGGTGACTTGTTCGTAGCTAACGCCCTCGAGTTCACCTGTCCCACGTTTAATCGCCCGTTCGATAGTGTCAAGTGGCACGGAGTTGTCTCGTGCCTTCTGGTACATCGTGCGAAGGTTGGCGTTCGAATCTAGATCACCTCCGCCTTCGCGAGCTGCTACTTCAACCTGACGGATGAGCTTCGCGAAGAGCTTGCCTCGAGCTTTGTCAGCAGCACCTTTTTTGTGTTTGATGGTCGCCCATTTGGAATGCCCGGACACTTAGATACCTCCGGGACATATTCTGCCACCGAGAGTGCATGATGCGAACGTTCGTATCTATGAACGGCGTCGAGATGTCGCTCCTATACCTCGCTCAGAAACATTTGATGGAGACGAAGGTCCTCGGTTAGTTCCGGATGGAAGCTCGAAACCAAGATGTTGTTTTGGCGACAAAGGACCGGCATTTCGCTCTGGTCGTCAAGTGTGACCGTTGCGAGAACCTCAACTTCAGGACCGACTGTCTCTACGCCTGGGGCGCGAATAAACACACCCGGAAAGGGCTCCCCTAGTCCGTGCACATCGATTTCCGTTTCGAAACTCGCGATCTGACGCCCAAAGGCGTTGCGGCGTACTGAAATGTCTATCCGGTCGAAACTTCGTTGATCAGTGCGGCCATCTAAGACTTTGTTGGACAGCATGATCATCCCCGCGCACGTACCAAAGGCGGGTAGGCCTTGAGAAAGACGTTCTTTTAAGGGCTCAAAGGTTCCGCTCGATTCCAAGAGCATGGAAATAGTTGTTGATTCGCCACCTGGCAGAATTATGGCGTCAATGGTCTTAAGGTCTTCTGGCATCCGGACTTCTAGAGCGCGCACCCCTAACTTTTGTAGTGCGTCAGTGTGCTCTCCTGAGGCGCCTTGTAAGGCCAGAACCCCGACGAGCGGCGACAACTTAGCCGTCTACCAGCCGCGTTCGGAGAGCTTGGTGTCGAGCTCTCCTATTTCTAGACCAGGCATAGCGTCTCCCAACCCTCGGCTCACTTTTGCGACCATTGCTGGGTCCCGGTAGTGCGTGGTTGCTTCGACGATGGCTTTAGCTCGAGGTGCCGGGTCTTCACTTTTAAAGATCCCCGAGCCGACAAAAACTGATTGGGCTCCGAGCTGCATCACCAAAGAGGCATCGGCGGGAGTAGCAATGCCACCGGCGCAAAACATCGGCACCGGCAACGTCCCAGTCTCAGCGATCTCTTGTACGAGACCCAGCGGGGCTTGTAGACGTTTCGCCCAGTCGAACAATTCTGCTGCGTCGGCTTGGGTCAGTTTTCGGATATCACCCAAGATTGACCGCAAGTGGCGAACTGCTTCGACGATGTTCCCCGTTCCAGCTTCGCCTTTTGACCGAATTAGGCATGCACCTTCGGAAATTCGACGCAATGCCTCACCGAGGTTGGTAGCGCCGCATACGAATGGGACAGTAAATGCCCACTTGTCGATGTGGTGAGCTTCGTCGGCTGGGGTCAGCACTTCCGATTCGTCGACGTAGTCGACTCCAAGTGACTCAAGCACCTGAGCTTCAGCGAAGTGGCCAATCCGAGCTTTAGCCATCACGGGAATTGTGACTGTCTCTTGTATCGCTTCGATCATCGAAGGGTCGCTCATTCGAGCGACTCCGCCATCGCGTCGTATGTCGGCAGGGACCCTCTCCAACGCCATCACCGCTACGGCGCCGGCGTCCTCTGCAATTTTTGCTTCGACTGGATTAACCACATCCATTATCACGCCGCCCCGAAGCATGTCTGCTAATCCTCGTTTAACACGCACGGTGCCTATTTGAGAGTTTGAACCGCTGTTACTTTCAGCCATTCTCACAGTCTAAGCCCACGAGTTGCCGAACAAGTCAGGTCTATCTAGTCGTTCTCGTTGATCAAAGTGGCAGCATCTCTTGGAACAAGCAAAATCCACGTTGATCCGGGTGCCATAGCTACCGCTCTCCCCGTGGCATCAGTGAATTGCGTGTGGACCGTGATATTGGGCTTGTTCCAGCGGCCCTCAATGACTTTGCCATCGGTGAGTATCCATGCCCTTCCTTCGCCCTCGGTTAGCTGAGCAATCGGAATTCGTGCGCCATTCGAATCGATTTCGTTGCTGAGGACGTACTTGGTGAACTGAACGACAACATTCTCAGGAGCCAGGGTGACTAGATCACCCTCGTCGTCTGCGACTAGGTGTTGCTCGCCATTCTGGAATCGTTGCCACCCGCCGAGTGCGGCGGCCCATCTAAACGACACGTCGGTCGAACCCCAGGTGACATCAACGCCGTCGGTGGGTTCAGCATCTGAAGTCACTGGTTGACCAAGATCGCGAAATGGCCATATTGGTTCTGCGGGAGGGAGGTCGTCGGGTGCGTGTCGAAGTAGTTTCTCGCTATGCGCCCATAAGTCGCTAGGCGTGGCCCGATCTGTTCGCCGCCAGTAGTCAGATGGTTTGCGGTACACCCCGACGTCAGTTACTGCCACCGAGTCAAGCAATTTACGAAACGCCCAGTTTGCTCCGCTCCATCCAAATAGTGCTCCGTCGAATGGCATCAGAAGTGGGATATCAGTTGAGCGACCGGAGCGCACGGGCCCGGCTGTCTCTGGGACGCGTGTGTGGAAGATCGCTAGAAACCTCGTCAGTCCCCCTTCGACTAGTTCTTCGAAAACGAGGTCGGCTTCTTGAATCCCTTGTTGGGGTACTGCAGCCGGCGCATTATCAATCTTCAAGGCCAGACGCGGTGCCGCAAAGGTGGCTTCGGGTATTGGTGTCCCTCTATAAGGCGCCCAGAACTCTGCTGCTTGTTGTCGATTGTCTGAGGATTGAAGCCGTGTGGTGGTGGGAGATGAGTCAACCGACGTCGTGGCTGTCGTTTGGGTTTCATCATCCTCCACTTCGCTCAGATGCTGGTTAGACCATGTCGTGGTGGTCGCGACCGCTGATGTCGTCACTGCCGAGTTGTTAGTGACTTCCTTGACGTCGTCACGTAAATCAGCGGCACACGCGACTAGTAGCGCCGAGCAGAATCCAAACGCAATTCCGCGTCGCATCGTCTCGAAATCACATCTCGCGGAGCGACGCAATCCGAGCTTGAATACTCGGTTGCTCTCCCGCGTTTGATGGGTCGACCAGCCATAGCGGTGCGGTGATGGGGTCGACCTCGGGTAAATGGTGTTGCTGCTCAAAAACCTCAAGCGCCTCAATCATCCCAGGTGGATATCGGGTAACCGCTACTCCTGCCGAGTCGCCATAGAAATCGTTGATGGTCTCAAGATCGGCAGTCAGTCGACCCCTCGCTAAGAGGTCCACTAGGAGAAAAGGTTGAACTCGAAAGCGCGATGACCCCAGAGCTAAGCAAAAGGTACTGAGTGTCGTGCTGATCACGGCCACTCGATGATTCGCTATTTGAGCGATCCGATTAGCGAGCGCTGCCTCAAGTTCTATACGGCTCGTGTTCTCAAGAAGTCCGGTAGTGACGAGGAGCGTCGATTTGTGGGGCCGGCGTCCGACAGCAGCAATATTGCGGGCTGGAGATCGAAGGACGCGAATCTCAGGAGGTGTGGTACCGGTAGTCAGACATAAGGCGTCAACCAGATTTTCCAACCGTGGGTAGCTATCTGTCGCTGCTTCGGTTTCTCCGCACCCTGCTATGAGCCGACGTTCTGCTTCTTTAGATGACCACGCAACTGCGCCGAAAGTTACTAAGCCAGCTGGCACTGATATCCAAATTGGTACGGACAACACCAGTCCAACTGCGCATATCAATACAGACGTCAGCAGGACCGATGACCAAAACAGAATGCTGAGTCGAACTGCGCGCTGTTGGTTTTGATCGCTCCAGTTCTCCATTTGCTTTCCGTATCTCCGATGTCGGTCAGTGGTTCGAAGTCGCAGTGTAGGGGTCCGAACAGTGGGGCATTGATACGCGTTCAATCAGGTGGAAACAGTGACCTGTTCATCTCGAGCGGCCGATCATCCGACTCAACTCTTCGCGCCAGCCACCTCTTTCGGGATCTTTGAGTTCGCTTTCGATCGCGTGTTGATATAACTCAACATAAATCTCAGCAAGTCGAGCCATCGAGAACTCTGCTGCTCGGCTCAACCCTGCTTGCGACTGTTGACTTGCTAGTTGCTTGTCTTCGAGCACACGTCTCAACCCTGAACTCAGCGCTTGAACATCGCCAGGTGTGACCAAATATGCCTCGTCGCCTCCCTTCGCAACGTTGCGGTATCCCGGCAGGTCACTTGCTACGACCGGGGTGCCTGCCGCCATTCCTTCGAGAAGCACAATTCCGAAGCTCTCGCCTCGGAGCGAAGGCACGCAAAAGACATCGGCCCCCTTCAATCTCGATATTTTCTCTTCATCGCTTACCGCTCCCAGCCACTTCACGCGCTCATCGGAGCCATACCGTGAACGTAGTTCTTCGGTTTGTGGGCCGTCGGACATAACCCACAGCGTTACTTTCTCTGGCATTGACACGACCGCTTGAAGGAGCACCTCTAATCCTTTACGCGGTTCGTGTCGGCCTAAATATGCGATCGTCGGACCTGAGGTGCGTTTCGCTGGCGAGTTGTGGAAACTTTCGATTTCGATGCCGTTGAAGACCACTTCGTAGTCACCTCCGAGGGCATCACGCGCCATATCGCTCGCTTCTTTGGAGACCGCTACTCGAACGTTCATTCGACTGGCAAGCCAGTGGACACCCGGCGTGAGATAGGCCTTGCTGCCTCCAGCAGCGTGCCAGGTCCCTACGATCGGTGCGTTTCGGAGAAAGAGTGCCGTTTGGCAAGGTCCGGGACAGATCGGTTCGTGGAGATGTATGACATCGAATTCTTCGTCGCGTAAAGCACGAATCGTCCGAAGAGTGCAGGCTAGATCGGGAGCTATCGGTGCGACAGATCCGTTAGCAAACGTTGGGATACTTGCACCTAAAGGAGTCACTCCGGTTTCAGGAGGAGCTCCATCACACGGACCCAAAATTCGCACACGATGCCCAAGGCGACCCAGAGCTCTACCTAATCCGAGAACTTGAGTCTGGACGCCTCCCGGACTGGTGAGACTGTAGGGCGAGACAATTCCGATCCTCACGGGCACCAAAGCTAGGTGATGGAGGTGAAAAGACCCACCAGAAGTTGAGTGACTTTCATAGCTCTCGAGAGAAATCGCTCGGCCAATTAGGTTGGAAGAGATGCCATTGTTCGGGCGCCCGTTGGATAAGAAGCCCTAGTTCGTCGGCTAAGTGAGCTGTCACTCGCTTGACGTCTTCTTTGATTGTGGCTTGACGATTCGTGTCGAGGGGCGGCCGAACAACTCCAATATGTTGACCTCGAGGCTGGAAATAGACCGCCGTTGGCAGAACTGCGGCTCCGGTACGAAGAGCTAGGAGTGCCGGCCCACCCGGGAGAGTGGTGCGTTCTCCCATGAAGTCGACTTCGATGCCGCTTCCAGAAATATCGCGATCACAGAGGAGACAAACAATCTCGTTTCGTTTCAAGGCGGATGCGATTTCAGCTCCTACTGAAGGGCCAATAGGAACAACTTTCATTCCCAGTTTTGAACGAAAGCCAGCGAACCACTCAAACAATTGCGGAGGTTCAATCGGCTCGACGACGACAGTGATCGGGAGTTTGTTAACCGTCGCCATCCAAAATCCGGCCCATTCCCAGCCCCCTAAGTGCGGAAGGGCAAGGATGGCGCCCTTGCCGCGCTGCAATGCCTGTTCGACGTATTGGTAATCGGGAACTTCTATACCTTGTGAGAGCCGCGACTTCTTAGTAGCGGGCAGGCGGAACGATTCAATCCAGTAACGGCAATATGAACCAAATGCGTTTCTTGCCGCACGTTTGACTTCGTCGGTAGTCGCGCTGCTACCCATCGCTCGCCGCATATGACGCTCGACCATCCGCCGCTTTTGGGGAAGGGCCCTGCTGAGGGGAAGCGCAACCACCTTCGGCACTGCCGCGGCTAATGGCCCAGGTAGAGCCCGTGCGGCGGTAGCTCCAACTCGGTATAGCGTCGTGACACCTCGGCCCGACAAGATCAGTCCTGACGGTTGGAAGAGTGAATATCGCGACTGGCTTGGCGCCACACCTTAAAGAACCTCTGCACCGCTGTCGCTGAGGTCAGGGCAAGCATGACCCATAACACTGGAACGAGAATGGTTTTGAAACACAGCCCAAACCCGAGAACGACCATTCTCTCAGCGCGTTCCATCAAGCCGCCTTTGGCTTGGTATCCCAACAATTCTGCTTTTGCTCTCTCGTAGCTGATCAACGAGGAAACCGCTAGAACAGCCATCGGAAGGAGCACTATCTTCCCACCGTTACTTTCAGCCAGATGCCACCCAATGCCGCACAACAACAAGCCATCGGTCACACGATCTGCTGTGGAGTCGAAGAAAGCTCCTCGTTTTGAGGAAGTGCCGGCCGCTGAGGCGACTGCGCCATCTAAAAGATCTGGGATAGCCGTCAGAATTAGAAATGTGAGGCCCAAACGCAGTTGACCTTGACCGATAAACACGCAAGCTGCAACTGACATCAATAGTCCAATGCAGGTAAGGAAATCGGCACTTATGCCAAGCCGAGACAGTCCTCGCCCAAGGGGGCCGACTACTCGATCAACCGCATTGCGAAAGCTTCCGTCAAACATCAGCTACGACTTTCTGAGTCGTCCTCGGATTCCGCTGTTCGGATCCAATCTTCTGGGTTGTCCTCTACGTATGCGTCGACGATGGTTCCATCGATGGCGTCAACCAAGACGAGTCCCCTGCTGATCGGCGGGTCCTCCGCTGAGAACACAAGCATCTTCCACGTAGGACGGCTCATTAAGCCCCGCCAACCTAATTGCGCACTGGCATGGCCAACAGGGAAACCAACCGCCTGGTTAGCCGACACCAGCGCTGCGTTTTCGTCAAGACTGAATCCGCGCCCTGCTGCGAGGCTGTACAAACCGAAAAGACCAAGTCCGCCGCATCCAATCAACAGCCCGGTGTTCACAAGCACGGGTTCGCCAGGCACCAAAACTGACCAGGTTCCTACCACGATTGCGGTCGCCAGATATAGAGCGCCCGTTAGTCGCCGGCGTTTGTTATCGGGGAACTTGTAAGCGCCAACGAACCCGCGGTCGAGATCTTCGGGGAGTTCATCACGCACTTCGCGGTTGTCCACATGTTTCACGCTACCTGTCGCCAGTCACTATTTAGTAAGCGGTCAAACGAAAGCAGAGCGGAGGCGTTCAAGTGTTGAGTCTAGAGATTCAGGCAAAACCCGAACGCCGCCAACGGTAGTCATGAAGTTCGTGTCACCATCCCAGCGAGGTACCACGTGTACATGGAGATGGTCAGGTATCCCAGCGCCGGCTCCCTTGCCCAGGTTGGCTCCCATGTTCACTCCGTCGGGAGTGTAGGCATTTTCGATCGCTGTGATAGCTCTCATCACCAGGTCAAACACCTCTAGCCGCGCGTCCGCTTTAAGGTCATCGAAGGTAGCGACGTGATCATAGGGAAGGACCATGACATGCCCTGTGTTGTAGGGGTAGGCGTTTAAGATGACCGCCGCGGTCTCTCCGGCGTGAACTAACTGTTCTGGGTGGGTCGCACGTAGGTCTAGCACTGAGCAGAGAACACATTTGCCCTGTGCCGCTCGCGAAATTTCGCCTGTCTCACCACTCACGTAGTCCTGACGCCAACTCGCCCAGATGCGATCGAGACCATCCATCAGAAGACTCTCGCCGGGGAAGAAGTCATTCCAGGCCTACGAGTTTCAGAGCGACTCTCGTCCTGTATCGAGTATTGAGTTGAAGAAGAACAGCTGTGAAGGCTTCGATGGCAGTGGCATTCGACAAGTTGCCGCAATCCAAAGCTCTGGCACCAGGGATCTTGCCCACGATTTCTGCTACGAGGTCCGTGGCTTCCTGATCATCGCTACAAATAAGGATGTCGCTATCTAGCGGTTGTTCTAGATCGCCTAATTCTTGCGCTGGAACGTGCTGTAATGCCGCTGCGACTTTCGAATCAGGCAACGATGACTGGACGGATGCCGCAACCGAGCCTCGGGGAGGGATAAGGGGAACGAACTCGTCATCAACGCGCGCTAGAGCGTTGGACATCGTCACAACTACTTTGCCTCGAACATGATCCTCCACACTTCGAGCAGTGATCGCCGCTGCGTCCCAAGGGGTAGCGATCACCACGAATTCGCATCGGGCGGCACCAACGTTGTCTGATGGTGAAACAGCTAATTCGCGTTCAGGCCACCGTTCGATAAGCGCATCCACGACTTCCATAGAGCGATACTTTGAACGCGAACCCAGTACTACTTCGTATCCAATATCAGCTAGACGTGCTGCCAATGCTGAGCCAGCTGGTCCAGTTCCGCCAACGATCCCGATCTGCATGAAGTGCCACGGTACTGTCCGAGGGAGAGATACGGTGACTTCATTACGCGAGTTGCGACAATGGCTCCGACCCACGGCGCCGAATGCACCAAACGGAGGACAACCCTTATGGGTCTGATGGACGGCAAGAAGCTGCTGATCACTGGGGTATTGACGGATGCTTCATTAGCGTTCGAGGTCGCGAAATTGGCCCAATTGGAGGGCGCCGAAGTTGTACTCACCGGCGCTGGTCGGGGTATGAGCCTTACTGAGAGGACTGCCCGCAAGTTGCCCGAACCGTGCGATGTCTTACCTCTGGACGTAACTGAACCTCAACAAATCGAGGCCGTTTCCCTCGATCTTCAGGACCGCTGGGGGCGCTTAGATGGGGTGTTACACGCCATAGGTTTCGCTCCCGAATCGTGCCTGGGCGGCAATTTTCTCAACGCAGATTGGGAGGATGTCAGTGTTGCGTTACATATCTCTGCCTACAGTCTCAAGGCACTTGCTGGAGGCCTCCAACCACTGCTAACAGAAGCCAAGGGCAGTGTCGTCGGCCTGACTTTCGATGCGTCTGTCGCCTGGCCTGTTTACGACTGGATGGGGGTGGCGAAGGCTGCGTTTGAGTCAACCGCTCGTTATCTCGCGAAGTCGTTGGGCCCTGAAGGTATAAGAGTGAACCTTGTATCAGCTGGGCCAATTCGGACGCTGGCAGCTAAGTCCATTCCCGGATTTAGTGACTTTGAAGACGCATGGCAAGAACGAGCACCGATGGGCTGGGATGTCCACGACCAAAATTCGGTCGCTCGAACGACGCTCGCGATGATGTCAGATTGGTTTCCAATGACGACTGGCGAAATTGTCCACGTCGACGGCGGGTATCACGCTGTGGGTGCCTGAAGACGGACCAGATCACGAATCATGTTCCTAAGCCTCTTCGATTAGCCCGCCTACAAGCCCTCGCATCACATCGTCCAGGGTTAGTACTCCGTGGTTGGTTCCTTCGGAGGTAACGAGCGCCAGATGGATCTGCGATCGTCGCATGAGTTGCAACACATCGGGCAACGTAGCGTCCGGGTCGACTCGCAACATCGGCCTAATGAGCTCTGAGTTCAATAGATGATTAGGTCCTTCCAGAGCCAACAGATCTTTGCTGTGCACAAAGCCGCGAACATCATGAATATCGCGGCCATGCACAACTAGCCGTGTGTGTCCCGTCGCCACAATTCGACTTTCAACTTCAGATATCGGGCAGTTCACAGCGACGGAGTGCACCTGATTCATGTCGGCCATTACTGCGGTCGCAAGCGTTTCGCTAAATGCCAGTGCACTTTCGATCAATGCATATTCCTCATGGTCAATGAGTCCCTGGTCATGAGATTCATCAATCATTAACGACAGCTCAGCACTGGTTGCGGCCTCATCAAGCTCAGATGCTGGCTCGACACGCACCAAGCGAAGAATCCCATTCGAGAACCACAACAGAGAGGCGATAATAGGACGCGCTATCAACAGATAGGCCGCCATCGGTCGAGCCAAGAACAGCAATGTTCGCTCTGGACCGGTGATGGCCAGGTTCTTAGGAACCATTTCACCTATAACCATGTGCACTATCACGACAAGGCCTAACGCAAAGGCGAAGCTGATTGAATGCAAGAGCGTCTCGCTGATCTCGACGAACTGAGACACAAGACTTTCGACTACCGAGGCTACGGCTGGTTCAGCCAATCGACCAATTATCAGCGAACAGACGGTGATCCCTAATTGTGCACCGCCTAATGTCGTTAGGACATCGCTCTGGAGGCGCTGTGCTGTTAGCGCTGAACGGCTGCCTTCGCGAGCTGCTGAGTCGACAGCGGACCGCATGGCACCAATTAGGCCGAACTCCAAAGCAACGAACGCACCGTTCAACACCACCAAGAGTGATCCGGCTGCGATAGCCAAAAGCGTCATTAGGTTGTCTCGCTCTTCGGGGCGTGACTGCGCGAACCATCGGTACTTTCAACGGCAATCTCGGCGAGTCTTAGATTGTCCTTTCGCACCACCTCAAAAACCCAACCGTTCCATTCGATGCTTTCCCCGGTTTCAGGAATCGCGCCAAACTGCTGCAAAACAAACCCGGCTAGAGTTTCGAACGGTCCGTGAGGCAAACGTAAACCCAGAAGCTCTTCCACTTCGTCTTTTGAAGTCGTTCCTCCCACAACCACTCGGCCGTCTGAGGCACTTGCTGTAACCGAAGCGGGTTCGTCGTACTCGTCCGCTATGTCGCCAACCAGCTCCTCCAAAATATCTTCTCGGGTGATGAGTCCAGCGGTACCTCCGTGTTCATCGACTACCACCGCGAGCCTGCTACGCGCGACTTCTAGATCAACCAGTACTCCATCAAGCTCTCGGTGCTCGGGAACAACAACAACCGGTCGTAGAATTTCTGACAGCGGCGCATTTTCTCGACCTGGGGCCGGGACGGTAAAAACGTCTCTCACCTCGACGATGCCAACAATGTCGTCGATGTCGTCACCAACGACAGGGAATCGCGAGTAGCCACTTTCATTGCACGCTTTGACGAGGTCAAAGATTTTCGCGGAGCGTTCCACGACAACCATCGAGGTTCGCGGGGTCAGGGCATCTGCGGCGTCTTTCCCGGACAAACGCAGCGTGCGCGAAATGAGAATCGCCTCGTCTTCGCCCAGAGTTCGAGCGCTTGACACTCGGACCAGGTGCTCTAGATCTTCAAGCGATCGAAGTGAACGTAGCTCTTCAACCGGTTCGATACCTCCAGCACGTAGAAGTAAATTTGCCAGTCCATTAAAAGCCAAAGTCACCGGCGCTGCTAGGAAGCCGTAGATACGAAGAATGGGGGCGAGCCAGAGACCTGTGCTCAGAGGTCTCGATATAGCAAGATTTTTGGGAGCGAGTTCGCCAAAGACCATCTGAATTAGCGCAGCGATTCCAATGGCGGTCGCTGCTCGTGCGGGGCCCGATATCAGACCTACGCCCGGCACATAGTCGAGTAAAGGACCAATGGTGTCTTCAGCAAGTACACCCAAAAGCAAAGAGGTGACGGTAATGCCTAACTGGGCTCCTCCGAGGTGGAAACTCAGTCGCCCGAGTAGCCGCCTCACGAGGCGCGCTCGTCGGTGCCCTCCGTTAGCCATTAGGTCAACGCGTTCGACGTCAACCGCGACGAGAGAGAACTCGCCAGCAACAAAAATTCCGTTGAGAGCGACGAGAACTAGCACTGCAGCTACACCCAAAGTCGGGCCGATGACCAACACCTCCGCAAATCAATCTCTATCCGCGCTTGGTTAGCGCCAAGGTACCCTCAGCGGAATGCATATGGACGACGCCACCTTCGAACCGGTGCGCGACTGGTCCGCTTATCCTCCCGTAAACGTTGCAATAACCGCCGACACATCCCAGGGCTGGCTAAAACGCATCAGCCCGATCGTCGTAACCCACCGTCGCAGAATTTTTTGGTCAGTACTTGCTGCCCTAGTGGCGATGATCGCCCAAATTCTCGTTCCTCGGGTAATCGGACTCGCGATCGACGGTGCACTCATCGACAAAAGTCGGAACCTTTGGGTCTTCGTGTTGGCCTTGTTGGTTCTGGGAGTAGCTCGAGCAGGCGCGACCTTTGGGTACAGGTACGGCCTTTACGGAATGGCTTTCAAGGTTGAGTACCAACTGCGGACCATGCTTTTCCAACACCTTGGACGATTGTCTTTTGCCTTCTATGACCGAGTCCAAAGCGGTCAAATAATTAGTCGAGCTAACTCCGACATTCGATCAGTTCAAATGTTTATGGCCTTTGCCCCGATCATGGCGGTGCAATTTTTAAGTTTCGTTGTTGCGATCGGCCTAATGGCTGCCATCAGCGTCTCATTGACGGCAATCACAATGATCGCTCTACCTGGAGTCTTCGCTATTGGGCAACGGCTACGAACGATTATGTTCCCGCTTTCGTGGGTCGTTCAGTCACGACAAGCCGAGATAGCAACCGTGGTTGATGAATCAGTGAACGGGGTCCGAGTAGTCAAAGCATTCGCGGCAGAGCGCCAACAAATTGAGGCTCTCGCGCGTGGGGCGGAACGCCTTCGATGGGCGAACCTTGTTCAACACAGAACCCGAGCCTCCCACACACCGTTCATAGAGAATTTCCCGAGACTGGCGTTGGCGGCGGTGCTGCTGATCGGGGGGCTGCAAACCATCGACGGCTCCCTTAGCGTCGGCGATTTGGTGTCCTTCAACTTGTACATCCTTCTTCTGCAGGCACCATTCCGATTTATCGGAATGCTTCTAATTCTGGGTCAAAGAGCTAAAGCATCAGCGGAACGCATCTTCGAAGTACTCGACGAGCCTCTGGCTGTCGACGACAAACCTGGAGCGGTTGATTTTGTCCCATCAGGCGGGAACATTTCTTTTTCCAGGGTCACCTTTGGTTACGGAACTGAAACCGTGGGTGGAGCTCAGGGCGTTGAGCAGCCACCGAAGGTTCTCGACGATTTCGAGCTTGAAATTCCCGCTGGCCAAAGCATCGCCATCGTCGGGCGAACTGGATCTGGAAAATCGACAATCGCTCGGCTATTGATGCGCTTCTACAACATTCAACAGGGCTCAATTTCGCTGGATGGACAAAACATTTCCTCTGTTACTCAAGCAAGTCTCCGCAGTGCCGTTGCACTGGTGCCTGACGAACCTTTTCTGTTCTCTACGAGCGTCCACGAGAACATTGCCTATGGACGGCCCGGCTCCACAAGAGAATCAGTGGAAGCAGCGGCACGCGCAGCCCAAGCACACGATTTCATAGTCGGATTAGAGAACGGATACGACACAATTATCGGTGAACGGGGCTACGACCTCTCGGGCGGACAACGGCAGCGGATTTCGCTTGCCCGTCTTTTCCTTCAGGACCCGACGGTCGTAATTTTAGATGACTCGACAAGCTCCATAGACGTCGAGATCGAGGAACGGATCCACGGATCCCTCAACACGTTACTGAGGGAGCGCACCACGGTCGTCATCGCACATCGCCTGTCCACCATCACTTTGGCCGAACGAGTTGTTCTGGTCGAAGACGGTCGCGTCGTTGCTGATGGTTCTCATCAGCACTTACTAGACACCGAACCTCGTTACGCAGAGACACTCGCTGCAACGGTCGCCGATGATGAGGGCGAAACATGGTGATGATGGGACCGCCGGGTGGCGGGGCTTTTGGAGGTCCAAGCGCAACACAATCAAGCGCGAGCGCCGGCTTGCCATTCGCCGGAGTTCCTTCAGAAATGCAAGGTGGGGCCGAACGAATTCTGCGAGGGGAACCCGAACATTCTGATCCCGTTTTCTCATTCGAACGTTTTGTTAGCGATCACACAAGACTCAATCTTCGAGCACTGTTCGAGAAACGGCGCGCAGTTGCTCTTTGGGGCTTGGTTCTTCTTGCCATCGAAACCGTTACCGCTCTTCTAGGTCCCGTATTGACTCAGCAAGGCATCGATAACGGAGTCATGCAACGTGATCGAGATGCGCTGTACTCGACAGTTGCGCTGTTCGGATTGATCATCCTTGTGAACGCCGTCACCAGTTTTTACCGTCAGCGTTGGAACGGTCGAATTGGCGAAGACATCATGTATGACGTTCGCATACGGCTATTCAGTCACTACCAACGGATGGGCCTCGATTGGTACACCTCAGAAAAGTCGGGAGTGCTGCTCAGCAGAATGACCTCCGATGTCGAGGCTCTAACGCTGCTGGTCAACGAAGGCTTTGTGAACCTCGTCATTCAGGCCCTCACTATTTCGGTGGTCACGGTCGTTCTCTTTTGCTACAACCCACTTTTGGCGATTCTCCTCCTAGCTCTTGTGCTACCTCCGCTGATGGCTATGACACTGTGGTTCCGAGCCGTCAGCGAACGTGGGTATCTCGAGGTGCGCGACCGGATCGCTTCCGTCTTAGCTGATCTTTCAGAGAACCTGGCGGGAGTTCGCGTCATCGCCGCGCTAAACCGACGTCGCCAAAATGCGGAGCTTCACAGGAACGTCGTCGGTGCCTACCTGGACGCCAACTTGTACACCGCACGAGCGGGAGCCATCTATGGTCCTGCAACCGAAGGCATAGGCATAGCAGCCCAAGCGATCGTGTTGCTGACGGGTGGTTGGATGGTGGTAGATGGCTCGCTACAAGTGGGCGAACTAACCGCTTTCGTTCTCTTTGTGAACACTTTTTTCGCGCCAATTCAGCAGATGGTGCAGTTATACAATACGTATCAGCAAGGACAGTCCGGACTGCAGAAAATTGGAGACATTCTCCAGACCGAACCAGCGATCACTCAAGCACCTGATGCTCCTTCGCTCCCACCGATAGAAGGCCATATCGAACTTAAGTCTGTGACTTTCGCCTACAGCGAAGGGAGCGATGTTTTGCGCGACGTGGATTTGTCGATTGAGCCTGGAGAAACTTTTGCCTTGGTAGGCGCGACCGGAGCGGGCAAAAGCACGATCGCGAAACTCATTACGCGTTTCTACGACCCCACTTCAGGTTCAGTGACCATTGACGGCCACGATCTTCGAGAAGTAGATATCGACTCGTTGCGAGTGCAACTTGGTGTCGTCCCCCAAGAACCATTTCTTTTTCACGGGACGATTCGTGACAACATCGCGTTCGCTCGCCCCGACGCGACAATCGAAGAAATTAACGAAGCAATCCGCCGTGTTGGGCTCAATGAGGTGGTCGAACAACTAGCTGATGGCATCGACACCCTGGTACATGAACGGGGCGTGTCTTTATCGGCGGGGGAACGACAATTACTCGCATTAGCCAGAGCTTTCGTAGCACGACCGCGTGTAATTGTTCTCGACGAAGCAACATCGAGTTTAGATCTGCGTTCCGAGGCACAAATAGAACGTGCTTTAGCGCTCTTACTTGAGGGCCGCACAGCAGTTCTGATCGCTCACCGTCTAGCAACGGCGATGAAAGCCGATCGAGTCGCTGTGGTCGATGACGGCAGAATCATCGAGTTGGGAACACATGAAGAGTTAGTCGAGCTCGGAGGTCGTTACTCAGAGATGTTTCGCACTTGGGCATCCCACGTTGAGAGCGATCCATCAACCGAATCATCTCCACTTTCGGATTAGCCGACTCAATCTGGCAAGCTGACATCGTGACCGCCGCCCCCTCCACCGTCGTGTTACGAGACGTTTCGGTGAAATACGAAGGCATAACAGTTTTAGGGCCGTTAGACCTCGAGATTTTGCCTTCGGAACGGTGGGTCGTCCTCGGACCAAACGGCAGCGGCAAAACCAGTCTCATAAGAGTCTTATCGCTTTATCGCTACCCCACTACAGGCACTGTCGAGGTTCTGGGAGAGACGTGGGGCGCTACCGATGTGCGGACACTCCGTCAACGCATAGGTCTGGCTTCGTCGTCACTTAGAGATCAGTTCAGGCCAGACATTCAGGGAGTTGACATCGTCATGACTGCTCGACACGCTGCGCTTGAAACCTGGTGGCATGACTACTCGGACGAGGATCATGCTGCAGCAATGGAATGTCTGAGTCGAGTCGACGCAGGAGCACTCGCTACCCGTCAATTTCGCACAATGTCCTCGGGAGAGCAGCAACGAGTGCAGTTAGCGCGAACTCTCATGGGTAACCCGGGCTTACTGTTGCTGGATGAACCGACGGCTGGGCTTGATTTAGCTGGGAGAGAACAACTCGTCAATAGTTTGGCGGTCGTCGCTGCAGACCCTGATACCCCAGCAACGGTGCTGGTCACTCACCACACTGACGAGATTCCGCCCGGATTTACTCACGGCTTGTTACTCAAAGATGGCGCAGTTATGGCGTGCGGACCTCTCGATCAAGTCTTGACGGCCGAGTCGCTTTCGAAGTGTTTTGGACTGAATCTTCGTTTAGAGAACCGAGATGGCCGTTGGCTGTCATGGGCTACTAACTGACTCCAGTCATGTCGTTTGAACGTAAGCCGCAGTCGTTAGTTTTTGGTGAGGTAGCGGAGGTTTATCACCGTTACCGGCCGGGGTATCCTGACGAACTTTTCGAATGGATCTTGACGACCTGTCAGACCTTAACTACCGATCTCATTGTTGATGTCGGGTGTGGCACGGGAAAAGCGTCGGCGCCGCTCATCGCACGGGGCTATGAGATCCTAGGTTTGGAGCCGGATCCGGCTATGGCTTCGATAGCACTACGAGAGTTGCAAGAATCTGGTTTGTTTTCTATTGAAGAAGCCACGCTGGATGGTTGGCCGGGCACGCCGAGGAAAGCGGGTCTGGTGATAGCCGGACAAGCGTGGCATTGGACAAATCCAGCCACCCGTTTTCAGCGTGTGGGGTCGATGCTTCGTTCGAACGGCTGGTTGTGCGTTTTCTGGAACCGGCCTGAACAAAGAGAGCTACCGTTCGACGCGGCTACTGATTTGATCTACGCCGAGCTGGCACCAGAGTTCACAACCAAGCCATACCCGGTTCGATTGCCGGGGTCGAAAGCAGCAATCAGTGCCGAGACTCCCACAGAAGAAATCGACCTCAGTGGCCTATTCGGACCGGTGGAGGAATTTCAGATGACCTGGGAGCTTGACGTAAGTACCAATGACCACATACAAAATCTGCGGACTCAATCCGACCACCGGATGCTTAAACCATCGGTGTTAGACGATCTTTTGATGCAAGTCGCCAAACAAATCGATTTAGTTGGTGGTAGCTATCGGCAGCCTTTCACCACACATGCGTACGCGGCGAAGCTGTCCATCTGAGAAAATCTGAATATGACTACCCGCGAAGACCACATTCGTTCTTATTTTGAGGCATGCACTTCAGGTTCAGGAGAAGCCGTCGCTGAGCATTTCACTGAGAACGCTGTCATCTACGACACGAATCATTCACCGGTAACAACCGCCACTTCTATCGGAACCTTTTGGAATCAGATACGGGCTAAATGGACCGGTGCTAGGTGGATCGTGGAACGAGTAGTAGAAAGCGGCGATTCAGCGGCGATTGAATGGACGATGGAAGGCGAGCATCTTGGCAAACATTTTTCAGTGCGGGGAAGCGAGCACTACAGCTTCCGCGAAAATCTCATCGACGAGATCCGTCAGTACTGGATCTTTGACCCAGAGAACCCTGGTAGTGGCCTCATTGACTACCCCTACGATCAGCCCAATCGCATAGGTTCCCATGACCGACACTGAAGATCACCCACCAGAAGGACTTCATCTGATTTACCCGGATTCGCAGTTCCTTCTGCGAAGTCGCGCAGCCCAGGCCTTACGTAGGCTCGGCAACGCTTTCGTCCGCCACCGAGTCAGCGACACTGAATTAGAAACCCTCACCGAATGGGCCGATACCGCCGTTTCGAAATTTGAACGCTCAAACCCGGTACCTCGACCAAAAGACTATTTTGAGCGGCGCTATAGCGACCCTCAACCCATCGATGGGGCTGAAGTCATCGCTTTCAGCGACCGAACTTTTAGCGGCCCGGCTAATCCCATGGGTGTTGAAGTTGAGCTGCGTCGAGCGGGTACTCGAGTGCTAAGCAAAGTTGTTTTTGGTGCCGCGTTTGAGAGTGCTCCCGGCAGAGTTCATGGAGGTGCGGTGTCAGCTTTGGTAGACGACACCATGGGGTATCTAATGGTGGTAATCGGGGAGGCTGCCTATACGGCCCGCCTTGAGGTCGACTACCGAGGAGGAGTGCCGGTTGATCATCCAGTGTGGTTCGAAGCATGGGAAGCCAGCCGTGAGGGTCGCAAACTCAAAGTTGAACTGACTGTTCGTCAAGACAATGACGGTGCCCCTGATCAACTTGCCGACCCTTTGATCACCGCTGAAGGTCTCTTCATTATTCCGACCTGAGAGCCCTCACGGGCGCCTCGCCGTTCGCTCTTATTCACAAAGTCGATATGTGAGTTGCGGCAAAGACTCCCTAAAATCTCTTTGACGGATGCAAACTATCGCCGTTACCAGCCCGTCTTGTTTTGCAACAATTCAGCGAATGAAGTGTCCTTACCCGGTCCCGGTTCTTTAGGAAGACCTAGCACCCTTTCGCCAATGATGTTTCGCTGCACTTCATCTGTGCCCCCATAAATCGACGGAGCAGGAGAGAACACGGCCATTTCTTGGATCACCCCGCCGGTAACAGATTCGTCACCCCACAGAGCCATATCTGGCCCAAGTATTGAACCAGCTAACTCACGAGTTCGATGAAGTGCTGAAGTCATTAGGATCTTGGCAAGATTTCCCTCACCGCCCGTCTGCTGATTTTTTTGGCGAGTGCGCTGAGAATTCATCCGCATCAACTCAAGTTCGGTGTGTAGCCGCGCTAACTCCTGTCGAATGCGGCCATCACCAAGTTTTTCTCGTTCCTCAGCAAGTTCTCTGAGTAGCTGGAAGGTTCCTGGACCAACTCCACCAGCAGCTAACGCCAAACGCTTTCCGACAAAGGATCCGGCTGACATTTCTAGATGACCAGCGATACTGCCCGGGTGCGCCGCTGCATAAGCCATTCCGTGTCCGCCACCTATCCCGGCACGTTCAACCATGAGAGTTGTATTCGCGACACGCCAACCATCATTTAGTTCGCCGACCAAGTCGCCGTGAGACACGCGAGCTTCATCAATAAATACTTCATTGAACAGCGATCTACCTGTCATTTCCCGCAATGGCCGAACTTCGACGCCCTCTTGGTTCATGGGGAATGCGAACCAACTAATTCCCCGATGTTTAGGTGCGTTGGGGTCAGTTCGCGCGATGAGCATCCCTAGATCGGCATGCTTCCCTTCCGATGTCCACACCTTTTGACCGCTGATGACCCATTCGTCGCCGTCGCGAACTGCTTTGGTTTGTAGACCGGCCAAATCACTCCCAGCACCCGGCTCCGAGAACAACTGGCACCAGGCGTCAGTGCCGTCAAGAATTCGGGGAACATACCGCTCGATCTGAGATTCGTTTCCGTGAGCAAGAATTGTTGGTGCCGCCAACAACATGCCTAAACCTGCCGGCGATCCAATAGCCGCTCGCTCACGTAACGCGGCAGCGAGCACACGGGTTTCAGCTCGGCCCCAATCTTTACCAAAGGGCTCAGCTAAACCAGGGTTTGAGAAACCCGCTGAGGACAGGCGCTGCCACCATTCACGCACTGTTAGATCAGGGTCCCAGTTGTCATCAATCCATGCGTCTAATTCTTCACGCAACTCACTGCTCATTGAAAAGCTCCGATAGAAGTTTCATATAGGCGAGAACTAACTGCGGCTTTCACGCTAGCTGCGACGACAGGGTAGGGAATAGTCGACCTCGCAGCTAACTTCAGGGCTACCAATTAACCCACCGGGAGCAGCCTTGACCGGATTAGCTCAATTGACCATCGATCGTATACATCACTACCGAGACATAGGCAGGGCGTACCAAGTGCGGGTGAACGGCAATCTGGTCGGACGCGTCAAGGATGAAAAATCCGAGACCTTCGAGATTGAACCAGGAATTCACGAAGTAAGGGTGCGATTGCTCTGGCTCCAAAGCCCTCCTGTTGAACTCAGGATCGAGGCCGGCGATGCAGTGCGTTTGCGCACCGGGCCCAACGGTGGAATAACGCAAGCTTGGCGCATTTATTTTGCACCTCACACCGCGATGTTTCTTGAACCTGTGAATTCTGATTTTTAGAGAAGAGATTCCACTATCACGGCCACTCCATCTTCGTCGTTACTGGGAGCTACGAGGTCGGCCTTAGCTAAAACATCAGTGTGGGCATTGCCCATCGCGACTGAACATCCGGCCCAACCGAACATATCGAGATCATTTAGTCCATCACCGAACACCCAAGCGTTTAACGCGCCGACACCACAAATTTCCGCTATTTCTGCCAACCCACTCGCTTTGTTAACTCCTGAAGCGACAATCTCAGGGGTTTCAAGACCCGATGGCCGAACTTCGGTACCTGGTGGCATACGCGGTTTCAGAATTTCAATCACCCGCAACGCGTCGAGTTCTTTGCAATCAAGCAACCACGTCAGCACCGGACCATCAACCGCAGCGATGGCATCAGGCACCCGTGTTGCATCAATCGCGAAGTCAGCCGGGAATTCATGACTAAAATTTTGATCCCAAATGTGACGGCCATCCGCCATGTCGGCTGCTAATGCAACGCCAGGTATGAGCCGCCGCGCTAACTGGGCACTAGTGCGCGTCTGTTCTCGGCTCATGGTTCGCTCTGTCAGGAGCGAACCATCATTTCCTACAACTACCGCTCCGTTCAGACAGACGCAATAGTCGACACCGCCAATTTCTTTGGCTACTCGTGTCACCTGAGCCCATGGGCGCCCAGTTGATAACACCAAAATACATCCCCGTTGTTTTAGGGAATTGATGGCCGCACGAACTCTCGGAGCGACGGTGCCGTCGGAGCGAAGCAACGTGCCATCTATATCGAATGCCAACAGCCTTGGGAAAGAATCCACGATCTTGAAACGTACACCTAGGTTGAGACAGGGACGTCTATGCGTCGATCGCCCCGCCGTCAGCTTTGAAATCGATTCCGGTGAGGTGCCACGCAACATCACTAGCTACAAATACGACGTAGCGGCCGATGTCTTCGGGGTCGGGAATGCGACCCGTCAAGTTAGGCATAGAGTTTTCAAGAGCCCAGCGTTGCACTTCGTCCCATCCGTGAATGTTGTGACGTGCCGCACGTCGCTGAAGCATGTCGCGCACTTCTGATGTCGCGATCATGCCCGGGCTCACTAGGTTCGCTGTAACCCCGGAACCACGTAGCTCCTTTGCGAGACTGCGCACTACTACCGGCAACGAGCCTTTCGACCCGTAGTAGTCAGGGTTATGTTCGCTAGGTCGTTCCGTGCCGACTGTCCCTAGGAAAATAATTCGGCCCCATCCACGTTCTCGCATGGAGGGAAGCACCCGTTGAGTAAGCCGAATCCCAGTCAGAACATTGGTTTCCCAACCCTCTTTCCAAACTTCGGCCGGTTGCGCCCAGTCAGTACGGCCTGGCGCTCCATGGTTATTTACGAGCACATCGACTGGGCCATAGGCCGCTTCTATTTGACTGACTATGTCATCTGCCCCTTGAGGCGTTCCTAAATCGCCGTGCACAGCGACAGCGGTGCCTTTGTTGGCAGTGATACCAGCGACCACTTCATCGGCTTGACCTAACTCGTGGCCATGCACACCGACAAGGGCACCCTCTTCACCAAAAACTTTCGCCGTTCCTGCTCCAGTTCCGCGGTAAGAGCCTGAGATCAAAACCACCTTGCCTTTTAGGCCGAGTTCCACAGCGAACCTTCCCCTCTTTAGTCAATCGTTGTCGCTGTAGCAGTCGCTACGTCGAGCAACCGGTCATCATTGCCAACATCGGTGATTCTTATCCTGCTCGTCACCGTGTTTTCGTCAATTCGTAAAGGCTCACCCTCTACTTTGAATGGCCCAGTCTTGGCTTGCGCGAGATAGTGAACATCGGCACTTATGCATCGCGCCGGCATTGAGAAAGTAAGCCCAGCTAGGTGCGCAGCCATCGCATCAACCAAAACCGCAACTGCGCCGCCCTGAATTGACCCGAAAGAATTATGGATACGGGAGTGGAGCGGCAGTTCAATCAGAGGTTCGTCTGGTTTCGTGTTGAGGCGGAGGTAGTCATCAAGCATTGGCCGTGGATGCTCTTCATTATCTTCTGCGTAATCCACTACCTGCCCCCTGCCAGTACCGACGCTCGGATTGTCAACGCGCGCTGGTAGCCGCGCGTAGGTGCAGGTCGCTCTCGCTATCTCGCCGGACAGATCATGTATGGCGGTTTCCGTAACGACGTTGTTTCGCCCAATTCGCAACGGACGGCATTCGGCCGTTACCTCTGTTCCTTCCGCCTTTCGACTAAGCACTGTGCCTAATTGCAAAGTTGCTACCCAGTCGGGAGCAACTTGCATTACACCGTGATGACCTGCAACTGAGTCGACCAAGGTCGCAATGGCTCCCAACCGAAGCCACCCTCCTTGGTCAAGAAGGTCTGGCAGAATCGGCATCGTGGCGCTGATGTTGCCTCCATCATCCACTGTGTGACGCAGCCGTAGATGTCGCAGGATATGTCGCGTTGGCGGATACGACCGAGCCACTTCAGCCTCCCTTTGACGCTAGAAGCCGTTCTAGTTCGTTCCACAATTCATCGACAGCGACTGCCAACGAGGCGAGATCTCCACCATTGGCTATGACGAACTGTGCCACCGAGCGGCGTTCTTCGTCCGATGCTTGCAATTCGATGCGCGCCAACGCATCTTCGCGCGAAACACCCCGGTGAGTTTCTAAGCGATCAAGGCGGTCAGGCATTGGCGCCTCGACAACCACAACAACTTCGTAGGGGTGTTTATTGGCGTATCCCAGTCGGCTCTCAACAAGGACGGCCATGTCATAGACGACGATGACATCTGGTTCTCTAATCGTTTCGACTCGGCGGTCGAGTAATTCGTTGATCGCTGGGTGGGAGATTTCTTCAAGAGCGGTTAATTGCTCTTCGTCGTCGAAAACAATTGAAGCTAACGCTCCTCGGTCGATACCTCCATCGGAGCCAGAAACCTGATCTCCGAATCGAGCTACAACCGAAGATACGGCTATACCTCCAGGCTCAATAATCTGTCGGCCGAGCGCGTCAACGTCAATCACTTCAGCCCCAAGAGCAGAAAGGAATTCGGCGACAGTGGACTTACCCGCGCCCATGCCGCCAGTCACACCGACGATCAACATCTTCTAGATGGCGTTAACCGCCAACACGCCCTTCAGGTGCGTCAGTCGGAGGACCAGCGAAGGCTTGAGCAATTTCCATCCATTCTGCAGCGAGATCTCCTTTGATCTCGAGATCCGCTTCTTGAGGGCGACGCCGTTGGGTGACGACAAGACAAAATTGGTACGAGTCAGCAATAACCACGTCGTCACATTCCTCAGGCCCCCACGTCCACAGATCACCGTTGGGTGAGATCAGTTCTACTCGGACTGCTCCTTGGGGAGGTTCAAGCCCCCTATTGACGTAACTCCAACCCCTTGTCGTTACTCCAATATGGGCGACATGGCGCAGACGTTCCGTTTGTGGGTATTCCGCCCCAAAGGTGTCCGCAACGTCGTGACCGTGAGACCACGTCTCCATTAAACGGGCGGTGGCAAAAGAAAGAGCGCTCATATCGGGTCCAAACCACGGGATTCGATCTTTGGGGCCCAGGCCCCGGAATGCTCCGGTCATTCGATTCCGCTCACCCTCGAACCACTCCCACAGTTCAACACCAGTCAAAGCGTGCACATCAACGCCATCGAAGCTATGGAGATCACCGTCGCCTTGGAGCATTTTTTGCTTAGTTTCCTCAAAGGCAGCAGGGTCAAGCACGGCCAAACTGGCAGCTACATCTGCCATCCCCAAGTGAATGATGGTTTCGTGCGTGTCCCAACCGTCGGCAGGTGTCGGCAAGCGCCATTCATCCTCTGTCAGCCCTTGAACCACTTCGCGTAGTGCCTCTGTTTCAGCATCAAGATCGTCGCAAATTCCTCTCATTCTTGGGACCCTACACCGACGCGGCTGTTCGCTTCTGATTGAACAGCTATGGCGACTACCGTGAACAACACTTCTACGACCTCGGAGGGCCAGTGAGTCAGCCTCTTTGGAACCCCAATAATGTTCGTCGCGAGTCCACCAACTTGTGGGATTTCGCTGAACAGGTAGGCGTCTCACTCCGCACCGAGGGTTACCAAGGCCTACATCGCTGGTCCATTGAGTCCAGCGGAGAATTTTGGAGAGCGGTATGGAACTTCGCCGCCGGGATAGGTGACCTCGGAGATATCAATCTCGAAATGGGTGATGGCCCTAAGTCGCGTTTCTTTCCTAACGCCAGCTTTAATTTGGCTGAGAATTATCTGAGACGCAGTGATGATGCTGTGGCAATCAGCTATCGCGGCGAGAACGTTGTCGAACGAAATCTGACCTTTGGCGAGTTACGTACAGAGGTTGCTCGGGTGCAACTTGCTCTGCGCTCTGAAGGTGTCCAACTGGGTGATCGCGTAGCAACGCTTTTACCTAACGGCCCCGAAGCGGTCATCGTCTTCCTCGCTGCGGCAAGCATTGGCGCCATCTATTCGTCGACAAGCCCGGATTTTGGTGCGGACGGGGTGCTCGATCGTTTCGGTCAGATCGAACCGAAGGTGCTTGTAGCCACTGACAGCTATTTCTATTCGGGGACGCGCCATGATGTCACCGACAAGGTCGCCGAGGTCGCGCGAGGGCTCACCTCTCTGAAGCGCGTTGTGCTGGTCGCATACGGTGACCGCGAGCTAAGCCCAACATCGATTCCTAATTCGATTGCGTTCCATGAGTGGGCGCCTGGGGCAGCAAACACGGAACCAGATTTCGTGCGTTTAGGTTTCGATCATCCGATCTATGTCCTGTATTCCTCAGGCACGACAGGAAAACCAAAGTGCATCGTCCACCGAGCAGGTGGGGTACTGCTGAAGCACTGGTCTGAACACCTTCTTCACTGCGATCTTCGCTCCGGTGACCGACTCATGTATTTCACTACTACAGGCTGGATGATGTGGAATTGGCTGGTCGCCGGCCTGTCTTGCGGTGTTTCTCTAGTTCTCTATGACGGTTCTCCCTTTTTCCCGGGCCCGACACGGTTATTCGATATCGCCGATGAGCTAAGCCCGCGTCTGTTCGGAGTCAGCGCAAAATATATCGAGGCCGCGATGAAAGAAGGGCTGCGGCCCATCGACACGCACCATCTCGCAAGCATCGAAACCGTCGCCTCAACGGGTTCACCTCTCGCACCTGAGGGATTTGATTGGGTTTATGAAAGTCTGAAGTCTGAGGTACACCTCGCGTCCTTTTCGGGAGGCACCGATATTTGTGGTTGTTTCGTGATTGGCGATCCGACGGGGCCGGTACACAGGGGAGAAATTCAGGTGCCGGCGTTAGGCATGGACGTAGCAGTTTTTGATGACGGTGGAAGTCCACTTTCTGAAGGGGAACAGGGCGAGTTGGTGTGTCGCAACGCGTTTCCCTCGATGCCTCTCGAATTTTGGGATGACGCAGAAGGACGCAAATATCACAACGCCTATTTCGCACGCTTTTCTGGTGTCTGGCACCACGGGGACTTCGCTGAATGGACCACCAACGGGGGAATGGTTATTTCAGGAAGGTCCGACACGACGTTGAATCCGGGTGGCGTTCGGATCGGAACAGCGGAAATTTATCGTCAGGTGGACCTGATCGAAGAAGTACTCGAAAGCATCGTTATCGGGCAACGCATCGAGTCAGACACGCGAGTGGTTCTCTTCGTTCGACTTCGCGACGGATTACTGCTGAACGATGAACTGAGGAAACGCATCCAAAATCAAATCCGAGTTGGGGCATCGCCGCGTCATGTTCCAGCAGTAGTTGCTCAGGTCCCCACCATTCCGCGAACTCGCAGCGGCAAGCTTGTTGAACTTGCCGTTCGCGACGCGGTTCATGGTGAAGCGGTGAAAAATGTCGAAGCAATAGATGACCCGGGAGCATTAGATCATTTCCGTGACCACCCAGATCTAAGTTAAGTAACCGCAGGCGTCTGCACAGTCTTGAAACCCGCCCGTCGCGCGGTTGCTGTCGCGTCAACTCAACGCGGATGTCGCAATAGCGGCAACTTCTTCAGGCCGGTCGAACTCTGCTTGATGTCCTGCTTCTTCGACACGGTGCGTGCCAACAACGTTGGGAAGATTTTGCGCCCATTTGTTCAGATATGACGCTGGAATGATCGCATCTTCAGCGCCGTGCACCAATGTCACAGGATTTTTGACTAGATGGAGTCGTTCACTGATACCGAATTCAGGTATAGGCCAAATGAGTTGAGCGGAGGCGGATCGTGTGAGGTAACGATCAACGCCGTGTTCCACCAGTAGATCGGCAGGCATTTCTTCTAAGTCGTCGAAGAAACTCGCTGATGCCGCTGGATCTACGGTCAACATTCCACGTTGTTTACTCAAAGTAGTGGCGAAAGGGTCGGCAACTGGATCTTGAGGGTCCCACAATCCGAAAGGAGCGATCAGCACCATTGCGTCGAACGCCTCGGGTCGAATCGTGGCAAGTTCAAGAGCAATCATCGCGCCCACACTTGAGGCAATAACCGGGTGCCCAGTCACTCCGGCCACATCAATCAACTCACTGGCTGCGACGACCCAATCGTGCAGATTTCTGAGTCCGCTCGGTTCGCTGGAACCGGTGAAACCAGGGAGACTTGGCGCCGTTACGCTCCAGCCCTTATTTGCCATCGCATTAAGGAAAGCGTGTTCACCCGGATTACCCAGCATTCCGTGTAGGTAGGTCACCGGGCTGCCTTCGCCACAGGACACAAGAGCTAAGTGGCCTTCTCGAAATGGCAGCGTTTCAGTCGCGTAGCCGCTCAACTGGCTGATACCTCAGGTACGTCTCGCCGGGCAGGTTGCGCCAGTGGTTGAGGCCACCAGAGATCCTCGTATTCATCCTCGAAAAGGTCACAGACTTCCGGCATCACCTTGGTCGCATACATTTCAGTGTTGTAACGCACTAGATCTTTGTTCATGTTTCCGAAATGACAGAAGGTCATGAGGTGGCCAATGTGCATCGTGGTAGCTAATTCATGCACTTGCTCCGCGACCTGAGTCGGATTCCCAAGGATCACGTAGCCCTTCTCGACCATTTCTTCAAAGCTCAGCCCTTTGGGATATCCACCTCCAGCACTTGACTTTTTTGCTTCGGCGCGAGCCGTAGCTTCTCTAGCCGCGCGCTCTACCATGCCCTCTACTCCTGCCCGAACAGTGTTCGGGGTTTTGTAGCCGGGAGGATCAGCAAAGCCTGCGTAGACGTGTAGGCACGTGTTGAAAAAATATTCTGCGGGTTCACGGTAGAGATCCCATGCTTCTTTTTCTGTGTCGGCTACCGCAATGAACTGAGCGAACCCACCTTGGAAAGGGTTTGCTTCTTTACCGGTCTCTTGAACTTTTTTCCAGAACCCTTGCATGGTTTTCAGGCCAGCTTTGTATCCGAAGTAACTGAGATAGCAATAAACAAGATCTTCTTGTGCACACCAATCCCACGTGTCGACTGAGCCACCTCCGGGGATCCATATCGGCGGATGCGGTTGTTGGACCGGGCGGGGCCACACATTGACGTATCGGAGTTTGTTGTACTTACCGTTAAAGGAAAATACTTCGTCTCGTGTCCAGGCTTGCCGGATGAGATCTACCCCTTCGTGATAACGCTCGCGAATCGTTGCCGGATTCTGCCCATAGGCAAAAATTGTGTCCATAGGGGAACCGACAGGAAACCCGGCGACCATGCGTCCGCCGGTGATGCCGTCCAGCATCGCTATTTCTTCGGCAACTCTCAAGGGTGGGTTATACAGCGCGACAGAGTCTCCTAAAACCACGATGTTGGTATCGGGACAATTGCGGCTCAAAGCAGCGGCGATGATGTTGGGGCTCGGCATCAAGCCATACCCATTTGAGTGGTGTTCGTTCACACCTACAGCGTCGAACCCGCAATCAGCGGCGAACTCAAGTTCATCCAGGTATTCGTTGTACGTGCGATTGCCGACCTCTGGGTCGTAGAGGGCAGGGTCAATGTCGACCCATACAGATCGATGCTCCTCTGGAAAATCAGGTGGCAACTCTGGGTACGGCATGAGGTGGAAGAAAATGCTCTTCACGGTGGCTCCCTAGAAGCAGTGGTTCCAAATGTAAATGTAGCCCCAACAGCACTTTCTTGGTTCCTTACCCGCAGAGATGGCATCCTGATTGAGTGCTCAATGCGACATTCAGACTGGATCTCGAATCGATTTTTCGTTGAACATTGAGCGAAGCAACGAAAAACGTGGGATTCCAGCGGCTGCCCTGGCGATGGTGGGATGGGCAGCATCGGGGGTTATTGCTAAAGGAATCACAGAGTTAGGTCCTCTTGCAGTGGTTTTTTGGCGGATGTGGGTTTACGCCGTGATCGTCCTCATTTTTTTGAAGCTGCGCGGGACCCCTCTACGAAAAGAATCACTCCGAGTGTCTTTGCGTGGGGGCATTTCTTTGGGCGCTGACATCATGCTTTTCTTCACGGCTATACGGTTGACCACCGTCGCGAACGCGACGGTTATCGGCTCATGTCAACCACTAGTGATGCTCCTCATTGTCGGACGCATCTTCGGTGAGCGCCCTAAACGCCATGACTGGATTTTGGCGGTTATCGCCATTGCTGGGGTCGGAATAGTCATGTTTGGTTCGACGGGTGTTCCTGGCTGGAGCCCCCGAGGTGATCTCTTGGCGGTGGCCACGGTTTTGGCATGGACGGGATACTTCGTCTTTTCAAAATTAAGCAGCCAACACATTGAATCTTCCCAATACACCGGTGCAACAGCGTTGATCTGTGCACTGTTTGCAACCCCATTCGCTGTGGCTTCTGGTCAGGTGTTCGATATGCCTTCGGCGAACGCCTGGATGTGGCTGCTAATTCTTTCAGTGGGCCCCGGGTTCGCTTCCCACATGTTGATGAATTGGGCGTTAGTGCAAATACCGGCTTGGTTGGGGTCGACGCTGACTCTGGCTATCCCTGTCACGGCAACGTTAATGGCCTGGGCTTTTCTCGGCGAGCAGATAGCTGTTCTTCAGCTTGCGGGAATGGCGGTTGTACTTTTCGCGCTGGGCGGCATCGTTCTTGGCCAACCAAAGTCCACAAAAAGCGACGTCGACTGAGGTCAGCGACCCTTCCATTCCGGTCGACGCTTTTCGGCGAAGGCTTTGGGCCCTTCCCGCGCGTCTTGGCTTTCCATCATCGATATGACAGCTGGATACTCGGCATAAAAAGCGTCCCCAAGCGGAAGATCAAGACCTCGCATCGAGGACTGTTTGGTAGCTCGAATTGAAAGTGGAGCACCGAGCATGATGTCATCAATCAACTGATCTACTGCGCCGTCGAGCTCTTCATAGGGCACAACTTCGTTGACAATTCCCATTGCCTGTGCTCGCCCGGCTGTCATCGGCTTACCTGTGAGGAGGTACTCCATCGCTAGCTTCAGGGGAATCTGTCTCGGCAAACGGTGAACTCCTCCACCTCCTGCATAAATGCCACGTCGCGGTTCGGGCAGCCCGAATTCAACATGTTCGGCCGCGACTACCAGGTCGCATGCCATTGCAACTTCAAAGCCGCCACCGAGCGCGATTCCGTTGACGCGAGCTATGAGCGGTTTGGGGTAGTCAAATCGCTCAATCAACTTGGTTACTTGGCTCATCAGTCGTGAATCTGCCTGTTTCTCAGCTTCAGAGGAATGTTGAATCTGGGACAGGTACTTAAGATCGCGTCCTGCACAGAAGGCTTTATTACCAATCCCGGTCACCACGACGATCCATACGTCGTCGTCCTCGGCGGCGTGATCAAGTAGATCGCTCCATTCTTTATGGGCGGGGGTGTTGATCGCGTTTCGAACTTCTGGACGGTTAATAGTTATTCGGGCTACATGTGGTCGAGGCATTTCGTAAAGGAAATATTGGGGGGTCCAATCAAGCTGCTGCATGAGTCGATCGTAGGCAGCTACGCACCGTCTAGGTCGGACGTGCTGGACTGGAGGTATGAGTACAGAACAAACACGATCGTTAATTGAACGATTTTACAGTGCACTGACCAACGGGGATCGCGAGGACCTCAGAGCTTGCCTGAGTAGCGATGTGGTTTGGAGGCTTCCACAGACAGCAGGAGAAACAGGCTCCGGGGGCGCAGACCAGGACGGCTGCGTGCGCGGGCGGGAAGCCGTCGCAGCTGAACTCGGAGGTCGCACAATCAAAGATACTTTTGATATCTCGAAACCGTTTGCCCTTGAGATCCGAAACATGATCGTCGACGGCGAACTGGCAGCTGTCCAACAGCGACTCACCGCCACCACCAAAGCAAAAGGCGCGGAGTACGACAATCAATATTGTTGGGTGTACTCATGCCAGGACGGCGAGATCAGTCATATCGAGGAGTACGCCGACACCCTTTACGCTGCTCGAACAATGGGTTGGAAACTCGAAGGAGAAGAGCAGTGATCGAACAACATCTCAGTATCGATACCGGTGAAGGCGAGATGGCGACATTTATTGTCCGCCCGGAATCGGCTGAAGTTCATCCCGTGATCTTGTTTCTCATGGACGCTCCAGGGAAACGCGAAGAACTTCACGACATGGCCCGCCGAATCGCCGCCACTGGCTATTACGTGATGTTGCCCAATCTCTACTATCGGGATACTCCGTCGTTCACTATTCATCGAGAAGATCCCGCCAGTGCGAAATATATGGCCCAGTTGATGGGCAATCTGTCAAATGCGATGGTGGCACGAGACGCTGCTGCGTTGCTCGGTCACGCAACAGCAGACCCGTTAGCCGACGAACAGACTGTCGGCACCACGGGTTATTGCATGAGTGGACCCTTTGCTTTGTGGTTGGCTGCCGAATACCCGGAAACAGTGAAAGCGGCCGCTTCAGTACATGGAGTTCGACTCGCCACAGATGCTCATGATTCGCCACACACAAGAGCCGGCGACATCACCGGTGAGATACTTCTGTTGGCCGCTGAGGTTGATGACTGGGTCGATCGACCTCATTTCGAACGGATTGTCGCGGCGTTAGACGACGCGGGAGTAACCCACCAGTCCGAATGGATCGAAGGTGTCCATCACGGGTTCGTGTTCCCGCAACGACCAAAATACGACAAGGTCGCCGCCGAGCGTCATTGGGAATTGCTGCATTCGATGTTTGATCGAACTCTAAAGTCGCGCTCATGACAGTCGTGCCCGCATCATGTGTCCGTATAGCCGTCGCTGACCCACCCGAGGTCTCAGCAGCCAATCCGATTCACGATGAGAGCGCTACGGGATACGGCTACGCCGGAGGAATTGTCGCGGGCATCCACACCTACGGGTGGATGGTTCCGGCAATTCTGGATGCTCTAGGCGAAGGTTGGCTATCTCATGGTTGGTCCGAATTTCGACTTCCTCGTCCCGTCTACGCGAAAGACGAACTACTTACTGAGGTCAAGCCGGCTCCCGATGACCCGAATGTCGGCGTGATAACTCAAACTGTCGTCTCCGATGGGCGCGTCACTATCGAGGGAAAAGTTGGTCTTGGCGACGCGTCGTGGAAAAACGATTTCGTCTTGCCAAGCGACCGCTCGCCCGTGGCGGAAGCTGACCATCGACCATTTCTCGGTCTCGATGAAATTCCTAGCGACCTTGATTACCCAGCGATGTCGGTTCCTTTCGATGCGAATGACGCAAGAACTTGGATGAGTGAAAGGATCCATGACGACGACCCGTTGTGGGTTAAGGGAAACACGCCACTGGCACACCCGTCCTGGGTTTTGGGTCAGATGACACCGTTGATTAGACATTCCTACCGGATGCCGGCTGGCGTTCATGCTTCAGGACGGGTCCAACATCTAAGCCCGTTTAAAGCAAACGGTGCGGTAACGGTAGCCGGCCGTTGGGGTGACGTGGAGATGCGAAAAAGTAAACCTTGGTCGACGAGTGATGCAGTTTTTATCGATTCGCGAGGCACGGAAGTTGCCTTGGTGAGGCAGGTCGCTGTGATCCTTCCTTTACTTCCTCGTCGCTGAGTAAGAACACCAGGGGCAAGATGTTGTAGAACGGGCATGCCAAAACGTCTCTCGAGGGGGATTGGAAATGCCCGTGGAAAAGCTCCTTATTGCTAATCGCGGTGAGATCGCCATACGTATCGCTCGAGCGGCAGACGAACTCGATATCGCCACGGTCGCGATCCACAGCGAAGACGACGGATCGTCATTACATACTCGAGCAACGAACGAATCGATAGAGCTGAACGGTCGCGGTGTTGCCGCTTATCTCGACATTGATCAGATCGTCCAAACGGCACTTGTCGCGGGTTGCGACGCGGTCCACCCCGGCTACGGCTTTTTGGCCGAGAACGCGGACTTTGCTCAAGCGTTAGAAGCTGCGGGGATCGTTTTCGTCGGGCCATCTGCCGAACAGCTCGCTCTCTTCGGCGACAAACTTGCCGCCCGAGCCCTAGCTGCCGAACTCGACGTGCCCCTCGTTCCCGCCACGCAAGGAGCTGCGACGCTCGAAGAAGTCGAAGCTTTCCTTTCCGAGCATCACGCAATCATGATTAAAGCCGTCGCTGGGGGCGGAGGTCGCGGAATGCGCGCCGTACTACAGGGCGATGACGTAGCCGCTGTATTTGAACGATGTCAAAGCGAAGCACAGTCCGCTTTTGGTAACGGCGACCTTTACGCAGAACGCCTTGTAGAGCGTGCTCGTCATGTTGAAGTTCAAATCATTGGTGACGGAACATCCGTGGTTCATTTAGGTGAACGAGAATGCACGTTGCAACGACAGAACCAGAAGATTATTGAAATCGCACCGTCTCCCTCTATCGAGAGCACAACACGAGACTTGTTGACGAACTCATCGGTGCGTATGGCTTCTCACGCTAATTACCGAGGGTTGGGTACCTGGGAATTTCTTGTTGATGCTGAAAACCCGTCCACAGTCGCATTTATCGAAACTAATGCTCGGCTGCAGGTTGAGCACACAGTGACTGAAGAGGTGACTGGAATTGACCTCGTCCGCAATCAAATTCTCATAGCCGGGGGCGCTTCGCTCATCGACTTAGGTCTTTCACAAGATGAATTGCCTAGTGCGCGGGGATACGCAATCCAATGCCGGGTGAATACCGAAACAATGACCGAAGAGGGATTAGCGAAACCCACCGGAGGAACAATTGCCACTTTCGAGACTCCCAGCGGTCCCGGCATTCGAACCGATACATACGGGTATCAGGGCTATTCGACCAATCCCAGCTTTGATTCTCTCCTCGCAAAAATCATCGCATACTCCCCCACCAACAATTATGGGGACGCCATCAAAAGAGTTAGACGGGCTCTTTCTGAGTTCAGAATCGAAGGTGTTCTCACCAACATTCCTTACCTCCTGGCTTTGTTGGATCGGCCTGAAGTTCAATCCAATGAAATCACCACAGGTTTCATCAACGAATACGGCGCTGAGCTAGTTCACGCTGCTGAAAAAGTGGGACACAATAGTGTTTCGCAAACTTCTTCCGATCTTTTAGGACCGTCGTTAGCAGGGGTAAAGGTCAGCAGTGACCCCCTGGCTGTACTCACACACGGCGACATCGAAGGCAGGGAGCCGCCTCCGGTTTCTGGCTCGCTGGACGGTTCCTCCGCTATGGGCCCAGACGGCACTCGACCACTAGAGGCGCCGCTTCAGGGCACCATCATCTCGATTGACGTGTCCCCAGATGACGAAGTCGCTGCGGGGCAGCCAGTTGCGGTAATGGAGGCGATGAAGATGGAACACGTCATTGCGTCAAACGTCACTGGCATTGTCAGAGCCTTGGGCGTCAGTGAAGGCGACACCGTCTATGAGGGTCACCCGTTGCTATTTATCGAAGAAGCGGATCTGGACATCGAAGCCAGTGAAGCCGAAGCAGCGGTTGATCTTGACTTAATCCGTCCAGACCTGCAAGAGGTCTTCGATCGTCACTACAGGGGAACCGATGAAGCCAAACCGTCGGCAGTGTCAAAGCGACACGGCCGAGGACATCGCACAGCACGCGAAAATCTTTCGCGACTAGTTGATGAAAATACCTTTGTTGAATACGGCCCTCTTATGGTCGCCGCTCAGCGCAGGCGACGCAGTCTCGACGATTTGATCGACAACACTCAAGGCGACGGTATGGTCGCAGGAGTCGGGAGTGTCAACGGTGATCTCTTCGACGAAGCAACTTCACAAACCATGGTGATGTCATATGACTACATGGTTTTGGCGGGTACTCAGGGGCTTCAAAATCATCGAAAAAAAGATCGGCTCTTCGAAATTGCTGAGGACAACAAACTTCCAACGGTGCTACTAGCCGAGGGCGGCGGCGGACGGCCAGGTGACACTGACACGATGGGTGGCGCTGGCTTGGACTGTTGGGCGTTCACCTTTTTCGCCAAACTTTCCGGCCTGGTTCCACTCGTCGGAATCACGAACGGCCGATGTTTCGCCGGCAACGCCGTTTTGCTCGGATGTTGCGACGTGATTATCGCGACGAAGGGATCAAATATTGGCATCGGCGGCCCCGCAATGATCGAAGGCGGTGGCCTCGGGGTGTTCCGCCCCGAGGAGGTAGGTCCTGTCGAGGTCCAATACCCCAACGGAGTGATCGACGTTCTCGTCGAAGACGAAGACGAAGCAATGGACGTCGCAAAGAAGTATCTGTCGTATTTCCAAGGTCCGATCACGGACTGGACAGCACCTGATCAACGTTTGTTGAGACACATAGTTCCCGAGAACCGTCTGCGCGCGTACGACGTCCGCGAAGTTATCGAGACGATGTGCGATGTCGATTCGGTTCTAGAGATTCGTAAGGGTTGGGGGCCAGGGTGTGTCACTTCGCTCGCTCGAATCGAAGGCCGGCCTGTAGGCATCATCGCAAACAACAACCATCATTTAGGTGGAGCTATCGATGCCGATGTAGGGGATAAAGGCAGTCGGTTTATGCAACTCTGCGATGCGCACGATATCCCACTCATGTTTTTGTGTGATACGCCCGGCATCATGGTCGGCCCGCAGGCTGAATACGACGCAACGGTTCGTCACGCCAGCCGGATGTTCGTTACATCGGCAAGCGTCACCGTTCCCTTCATGACCGTCGTTTTGCGGAAGGGCTACGGATTAGGGGCTCAGGCAATGGCCGGTGGAAGTTTCAAAGCCCCACTGTTTTGCGTTTCGTGGCCAACCGGCGAATTTGGTGGAATGGGGTTAGAAGGCTTCGTCAAACTCGGATACCGCAAAGAGCTCGAGGCAATAGAGGACCCCGAAGAGCGAATCGCGTATTACGAGCAAATGGTGGCAAAGCTGTACGAGAACGGCAAAGCCGTCAGCACAGCTACTTTCTTCGAACTCGATGACGTCATTGATCCCGCAGAGACCCGTACTTGGGTATCGATGGCACTGCGCTCGGCTCCTAAGCCAACAGAGCGAGAGGGCAAGAAACGGCCAATGATCGATACTTGGTAGTTAGTTGGGTTGCTCACGCGTGATTTGGTGTGCGACTGCTTGTCGTTATTCGAGGAGTTCGGCGACAGCGAGTTCCGCAATGCGGTCGGCGTCGTAGCCTACGCATTCCATCAGAATCTCGAACGTGTGTTCACCAAAGATCGGACCGGCATGTGTGACCTCAGCCGGGGTGCGGGACATATGGAAACGGGTGCCGTCCACGTAAAAGGGTTCATGACTCGCGTGCGCGACTTCTGTAAAGCAGCCGCGATGCGTCATTTGGTCATCGGCAACTAGTTCGGGTGAGTGTTGGACAATGTGGGCCGCTACTCCAAGCGCTTGGAGTTGTTCCATGAGTTCGACGCCATCTTGTTCAACTGTCCAGGAGGAAATCAGCGAGTCGAGTTCGTCGTGTCGCGTATGTCGCTCATCAACTGTTAGGGCTACAAGGTCCTCGCGGTTCATTTCGTGTGCCAAAAGCTGCCATTGGTTGTCATCTTTACAAGAAATCGCAATCCAGTTGTCGTTGCCGCTTGTGGGATATCCACCCTGTGGGGCAAAAACAAAATCGCGGTTACCCGACCGTTCCCAAATGTTTCCGTTGATCGAGTATTCGAGGAGTGCCGGCGCCATAAGGTGCAACGCTGCTTCGGCTTGGGAAAGGTCTATGTATTGACCCTGACCTGTTCGCCTTTTGTGTTCAAGCGCGCCCATAACGGAAGCGACGAGCCAACGGGGTGACGTGTAGTCGGTGTAGGCGCTGTACGGACCAGTCGGTGCGCGATCTGCCCAGCCAACCGGGTAGAAAAAGCCCGATATTGCAGCGGCCATGGTCCCGAAACCAGCCAACATCGCCAGTGGGCCCGTCTGACCCATCAGACAGCTTGACGCCATGATGATGTCTGGGTGACGCTTCGAAATCTGTTCGTAGTCGATACCCCAATCTGCCATCGCTTTGGGTGAGAACGATTCCAGTACTACATCCGCCCACTCGATGAGATCCCACACGACGTCAATGGCACCCGGTTTAGACATGTCAAGGGCGAGACCCCGTTTTCCGGCGTTCATGTTGTGGTAAATCCCGGACTTGTCGGGATCTCCGACATCAGATGGAAACGGTGAAATGGTTCGCACCGCATCAAGTTTGTTCGAAGATTCCACTCTTACAATCTCGGCGCCATAGTCGGCCAACACTCGAGACGCTGCTGGCCCCGCCATCGCCCACATAAAATCTAGAATTTTGACGCCTTTAAGAGGGAGATCTTTTGAGGGCACGGGCTCCGTTACCACGACATCAGCCGCGCGCTCGGGCTGACTTAGAACCTCCGCGGTGTGTTCACCTAAACGAGGGGGCTCGGTCAATACTGTGAGCGGACTTTTGGCAAACTTCGCGAACGCGCCCGGGTACATGACTGTTGAGCCGTCGCGATGTTCCACCGTCTCCCAATAGTTTCGAAAGTCCAACTGTTCGCTGTTGACAACTTCTTCGGTGGTCGTAACTGGGGTAATAAGGAGACGGCGCGTCATCGCCGCTTCCAGAAGCTCAGCTTTAGTCTTGGTGGCAAAGAATTCGGTAAGGACGTCTCTGACTCGCTGGTACTCGTCCAGTGATTCTCTACCGTCAAGGAGCATCATCGCGTACTCGACCCAATCCTTGTCTCGGGTTGCCTCGTCGCAGAAACCTTCCTCGCATATCCAAGTCATAAGGTTCTTTGTGAAAGGGCCGAAGCTCGGCCCGAACAAGAAGCTGACTGACGCGAATCCATCAGCGCAAGGCCACATCACTTGGATCCGGATCCCTCCAAGCTCGACTCCCCCTGCGAGCCTGGTGGGCGGCGTTGCTCCCAATGGGGTTGCTAAAGACATCGACTGGGTGCATTGGTTCATGGAGTGCTGTGCTGACACGTCGATGTGTTGTCCCAGCCCAGACGTTGCCTGTCGCTCATAGAGAGCTATTAACGCGGCGCCCGCTGCCTCCGACGCGGCGTTACCAAATGCCTGAGGCAAGGTACCTCCTGCTCGTAGCGGAGACCGGTCCTCATCACCAGTCAGCACCATGTTTCCCGCCGAGGCTTGAAGTGTTAAGTCGCTGTACTCCCAGTTGGCTTTAGGTCCATCGTCGCCAAATGCCGTAATAGAAACGTTAATTATGTTGGGGTTAAGTTCAGCAATGTCTGAAGGGGTAAGCCCCATTGAGTCCATGACTCCCGGGTCGAATGAGTCGAACATGATGTCCGCCCCCGCTATCAAACGGCGAAGTTCGCTCATGCCGTCAGGTGTGTCTAAATCCAAGACAACGCTTTTTTTGCCGCGGTTGTAGGCCCAGTGATGCAGCGAGTGTTCGCCGTCATCGATTCCGTCAGAAAACGGTGCTAGTTGACGTGCATGCGACCCTGAAGGCGGCTCAATCGCTATGACCTCAGCTCCCATCTGGGCAAGCATGAAAGCGGCAAGATGACCGCGTTCGTCGGTCAAATCGAGCACTCGGTATTCACTGAGCATCGCTCCCCCTCAAACTCCCAGTAGTCACTTGGGACGTTAGCGCCCCCTAGGGGGCGGACCTGACTACGGTGCTTACATGTCCTTACCTCCACATCGCGTTGACTATTTGCCGATGGCTGACCGACCAAACATCAGTTGGCCCAATGGAGCTCGCGTCGCCTTGTGGGTCGCCCCCAATGTTGAACACTATGAGTACTTGCCGCCGCGCGACCCGCGTCGTAATCCCTGGCCTCGATCTCCCCATCCTGACGTTCAAGGCTATTCCCACCGTGACTACGGAAACCGGGTTGGGTTTTGGCGAATGCTTGAGGTCCTCGATGAGCACAATGTTCGCTGTACTGCTTCGACAAACCTCGCTGTTTTTGAACATTATCCCGACGTCGGCAAATCGATGGCCGACCGAGGTTGGGAAATCATGAGCCACGGTATTTACAACACTCGCTACCTCTCTTCGATGAGCGAGCAAGATGAGCGGGAGTTTTACCAAGATTGCATCGACACCCTGCATCAACACACCGGTCAGAGGCTGCGCGGCATGCTGGGACCCGCGGTTTCAAACAACCTCGGCACCCCCGACCTGATGGCTGAAGCTGGTCTCACTTATCATGCTGATTGGCTGCACGACGATCAACCTGTCCCGATCAGGGTTAATGATGGCTGTCTAGTTTCAGTTCCCTACAGCATCGAGTTAAACGATGTTCCGGTGTTTCTTCATCACCACGACACATCTGACTTCGTTGAAATGGTGAAAGCGCAATTCGACACGCTGTATGAGGAGGGAGCAGCCTCGGGGCGGGTTATGGCTCTGGCGCTTCATCCTTATTTGATGGGTATGCCCCATCGAATCGATGGCCTTGATGAGATGCTGGATTATGTGTTGGGTCACGAGTTGGTGTGGCAAGCCACAGCGTCGGAAATAGCTGACCACTTCATAGAACATCATTACGAAGATTTTGTTGACCATGCGGTGTCACTGCAGGCGGTTAACGATGCCCGCTGATCGCTCACCAGGCATGGATCATCCTCATTATCCGTATTCACCGCTGCCAAGCAGAAACGTCCTTGAGTGGCCAAATGGAAAGTCTCTTGCCGTTGGGGCCTTGGTGCTGTTGGAACATTACGAGTGGGATCCGCCACAAGACGCTTACAGCCTCAGAAATGCCAGCGGCGGACTCATCAAATTGCCAGCTCCCGATTACGTTCAATTAACTCACCGGGAGTACGGCCACCGTGTAGGGATTTTCCGCCTACTCGACACTTTGGAACGTTACGAAATGCCGGTCACCGTCGCGGTGGACGCGCTGACGGCGCTGCATTATCCGTGGCTCATGAAACACCTCGGTGAACGCGGTTGTGAGATCGTCGGGCACGGCATATCAGCCAGCAGACTTATTACGTCGAAGATGGATCCTGGCGTTGAAGCTGAAGTGATCACCAACGCTCTTGACACGCTTGAACAAGCGACCGGGGTTCGCCCCATCGGATGGTTTTCGCCTGAGGGTGTCGAGTCGGCTCGAACACCAGAACTATTGGCAGCGGCTGGAATTCAATACGTATGTGATTGGCCCAATGACGAGCAGCCGTACACCATGACGACTCCGAACGGAAATTTGACGTCTCTTCCATTGTTCCTCGAGATTGACGATGAGTTTGCTCTTTGGAATCGGCGAGCAAGTCTCGATAGCTGGGAAAACATGATTGTTGCGGCGGCTCATCGACTCCACAGCGATGGTCGTCGTTCAGCTCGTCACATGATGTTTACGTTGAGGCCTTGGCTCACAGGTCAACCATTTCGCATTCGTACATTTGACCGGGCGTTAGCTCAGGTAATGAGCCTCGAAGGGGTGTGGCCAGTCAGCGGGAGCGAACTCATTGCCGCCTTCAACAACGCCGATAACTAGGTCATTGCCGCCATGCGCCTGGCTGGGGCTGAGATAAACCAAGATGGTCGCGTAGTGTGTTGCCCGAATATTCAGTGCGGAAAAGGCCTCTTCGCTGCAGTTCCGGCACCACGAGCTCGACAAAGTCTTCAAAAGCGCCAGGCATATGTGTCCCCGCTATCACGAAACCATCACATGCTGGAGTCGTGAACCACTCTTCGAAATAATCAGCTAGTTCGTTAGGGCCACCGACGACCGGATGGGCGAGGCGTCCCCGCCCAGAAACTGTTACAAAGTCGCGAACAGTCGGATTGTCTTTACCGGTTGCTTCGATGACCTGGTTTCGAATTCCCTGGATACCCGTCATCGCCGCAACATCTTCAGGAGAAAGTGGTTCGTCGAGTTCTTTGTCGGAGAAGTCGAAATTCAAGCCCTCCGAGAGCAGCGAAAGGTCGTCCACGAGGTTCGGGAGGAGATCATAGGCCGCCCGTCTGTCCTCAGCTTCAGACAGTGTTCGACCCACTACCGGGAAAGTCAAGTTCGCTATTTTGACCTGCTCGGGGTCACGGCCTGCGGCAACGACGGCAGACTTAACGGCTTTGTAATTTTCGGTAGCCCTCGAGAGATTCGGGTTTGCCATGAACAGGAGTTCGCCCCAGCGTGAAGCGAATTCGATACCTCTGCCGCTTTGACCCGCCTGGATAATTACCGGGTGACCTTGAGGGGTGCGCGGCACGGTAAACGGTCCACGTGAGCGATAGTGCTCACCGTCATGGTCGAGTCGGTGGACCTTGTCGCCGTGTGCATATATACCGGAGGCGCGGTCAGCGACAATTGCATCGGCTTCCCAGGTGTCCCAATGCCCGTGAACAATCTCCATGAATTCATCTGCTCGGTCGTATCGAACATCGTGGGGAGGGGCTTCTAGGAGCCCCATATTGCGCGCCTCGTTGTCGTTGACCGACGTCACGACGTTCCATGCCGCTCTTCCTCCAGTCATATGGTCGAGCGTTGAGAACACCCGAGCAACGTGGAAGGGTGGGAAATAGGTGGTTGAGTATGTCGCTCCTAAACCAAGCTGAGAGGTAGCCATCCCCATTGTGGTGAGAACGGTTACAGCATCGAGCTTCACACACCGGATCCCTTGTTCAACAGTGTGACGATGATCCCCGCCATACATATCAGGCATGGCCAGACGATCGTCGAAGAACCCGAGATCAAAGAGCCCGCTTTCTAAGACTTTCGCTATATGTCGATAAAAATCAACGTTGGTGACATCATGGCGCGCTTGAGGGTGTCGCCACGCTGCCGGAATTGTCGTGCAGTTTTGTGCCTGAAGAAACCCAATGAGAGATATCTGACGGGTTGAGTTCACGACAGACGGGACTTGACCAAGTCAGCGATAACTCTTCCTTCTGCCCGACCGGCAACTTCTGCATTAACCGCCTTCATGGCCTGACCCATATCTGTCATCGTTGAGTAGTCACCTTCGGCTAATACGCGTTCAACTATTTCCACCAACGCGTTTTCGGATAGTTGTTTGGGGAGGTATTGCTCTAGAACCAAGAGCTCAGCTCGTTCGTCTGCTGCTTTTTCTGCTCGGTCACCCTGCTCGAATGCTTCTGCTGCTTCAACCCTGCGCTTAGCTTGAGCAGCGATTACTTTCTCGATCTGTTGATCATCGAGCGTGGTTGCTTCAGCGCCTGCTACCTCTGCTTCCTGAACGGCTGCGACAACTGATCTCAGTGTTGAAACTGTGAGTTTGTCCTTGGCTTTCATAGCCGCTGTTAGGTCGGCTCGGATTTGCCCTAACAGGCCCATGTGCCTGTTGGATGTCGTTCAACATCGTCGCTAGGGATCGCGTCGATCCGGTGGTTGATCGCTAATTCTGAGGCGGGTTCGCCCGCTATCCTTGTGTGCCACATGCGTCGCGGTTCAGTCATATCGAAAGGCGTTCCGCGATGTTGTAGCCGTCGGTTATCCCACAAAACGGCATCACCCTCTTCCCATTCATGGTGATACACGCGAGGTGGTTGACAAGCCCATTCGTTGAGGTCGTCGAGAAGTGATTCGGACTCAGCGGGGTCCATACCCACGATGTCGTGGGCGTGGCGACCGATCAAAAGACTTGACCGCCCTGTAATGGGGTGAACCTTTACGAGCGGCCGAAGTGAGATCTCCATGTCGTGATAGCCATAAAGGTTGTAGGTGCCATCTTCATTGCGCTTGTTGGGGAGATTTCCAGCCCGTCCCTGGCTGTAGAACAGCGAATGGTGCGCTTGGAGGTCAGAAATACGTTCGCGGGTTTCGTCATCGAGTTCGTCGTATGCCGATCGCATGTCAGCCCAACCTGTAGCCGCTCCTGAACTGGGGACAATTTCGGCAGTGAACACCGCCCCCTTGGCCTGCATTGGCATGTAGGTACTGTCGATATGCCAACTTTCGTTACCTTTCAACGACTTGACGACCTCATCGTCGCTCTCGTGATGCACTTTGCCGTCTTTACCAATGTTTGAGATAGCAGCGCGAGGAAACTCCAGGTCGCCGAATCGGCGGGCGAAAGCGTCTTGGCCTTCGGCACTTAGAAACGCACCGGGAAAGATCAATAGGGCGCGATCCATCCAGAGGTCGTGTAGTTGGTGCCATGTGGAATCATCTAATTCTTCGAGGTCGATTTCTGTGACGACCGAACCAAATGTCGCTTCTTTGAGGTGCTCCACTTTCATTGTTGTCATGGGTCCTTCTCGGTGCCGATATCTCAAGCGTAGCGAGCCCACGACGAGCCGTGCTGTGCGCGAGACTGCTCGCGTGACTAGCGAAGTTCTCTTCGATCTTTCATTGCGGCGACGCTTGCGTTCGAACCTAGACCGCCACAAGGTTCGTGAGCATTCAGACGAAGGTTTAGCTCGCGCTGCCGTTTGTGTGGTTGTGCTTGACAGCGACGCCATCATTCACGGGGTTGACCCCCTAGCAACTGGCGAGTCGACGTCCGATCGTAAACGGTTGTTGGCTGAGATCCCTGGGAGTGCAAATGATGTCGAATTAACCGGAAATGTTGAAGGCACTGCGGGTGGTGCCTCAGTTTTACTTACTCGGCGAGGGTCGAGACTTAAGGACCATCCAGGGCAATGGGCGCTTCCTGGAGGGCGCGTTGATTCCGGGGAGACTCCTCTTCAAGCCGCCATGCGGGAGGCCTCCGAAGAAGTCGGCTTAAATTTGACTTCCGACAACCTGATCGGGCAATTAGATGATTACCCCACCCGTTCGGGTTACGTCATCAGCCCGTTTGTTTTTTGGATCGATGGTGAGCTCGAGCCGGTGGCAAATCCTGCGGAGGTAGCGTCGATTCACCGAATTTCTATTCGAGAGTTAACGCGACCAGACTCACCACGTTTCGTGAAGATTCCCGAAAGTGACCGCCCTGTCGTACAACTACCGATCGGCGGAGATCTGATTCATGCTCCTACGGGAGCGGTGCTCTATCAGTTCAGGGCAGTCGCTTTCGATGGGGATAGCGTCCGCGTCGATGAATTGGAGCAACCGGTTTTTGCCTGGCGTTGAGGGCGTAAATCGACCCGCTCGTTCAGCCATGCACTGACATCGATGATTCCGGATTGATGGTTCGGCTGCGACGAAAGTTACCCATGTCGATAGTAAGACCCGTGTGAAGACCGGTGACCGACACCGGATCTGAATCGTGGTCTCGACCATTTTCGACGGCGTCTATGAGTTCAGACATGCAATGCCCAGCGATCGCCGCGTTCTTAAACTGGTTGCCGCTCGTTCCAATAGCTACGTAGAACCCATCAACACAAGTTCGGTCATAGATGGGTATCCAGTCATCGGAAACGTCATATACCCCAACGATTCCCCGTCTCTGATGAGGAATGCCCACTGCTGGTAGTCGACGGTTTAGGCGCAAAACCTGCGCCTCCCACTGCTGAATGTCTATTTGCCCTTCGTAGTCAGGGTCCACCCAATGCAGGGGATCGCAATCAGGTTCGGTGCTTCCCACCAAAACGTTGTCGCCCAAATCCGGTCTCACGTAAATGCCGTTGTCATCGTCTGCGATGCTGAATCCCCGGTTTTCGAAATCAAGTTCGACTGGGGTGGGAACATGATGGACTTCTTGACGAAGAGGGGTTGTTCGTATCGACATATCGTCTAACGCTCCAGCCATTTCATTGACGAATCGACTGTGGGGTCCTGCAGCATTGACCACAACCGGAGTCGAGATGAAGCTTCCATCACCTAAGCCAACACCAGTGACTTTGCTATCGCTTCGCGTAATCGCAGTGACTTCAGTTTTGAAGCGAAATTCACACCCCAGTGTGGATGCCGCGCGATAAAGGTTGTCTGCCGCCAGTTGCGGGTCGCTTACGTAGCCAGCTTCGGGTGTAAACAGTCCTCCTTCGAGGAGCTCACTAGGTTCCTTCCAAAATTCGTTGTCGTCAGGTCGTTTGGGAGGACCAAATTTGTGGAGATCGAGCTCAGGCAGATGAAATTCGAATGCTTCGAGATCCCAGTCTTCGTAGGGAATCCCGATTGAGTCAAAGTGTGGCACCACTTTGAGATGGTGCCCTCCGACAGTTTTAAGAGTCACCATTCCACATTGTCGAAACTTTGCGAGATCAGCACCATGAGGCAACTGAAGATGGTCCGCCCAGTTCTCCCAGTAGCGCAACCCTTCATATGACATGGCAACACCTGGGTACGTGGAATAGGTAAAGCGAACAATTGCCGAAGAAAAGCTAGTAGACCCCAACCCGGCGCCACCATTGCGATCAATCGTGAGTGTGCGCATTCCCCGTCGTGCAAGCTCATAGGTGATCGACGATCCGATAACTCCTGAACCGATCACTACAGCGTCATAGGTTTTCCCAGACATCGTGACAGTCTCCCACCTAGCAACTAAATGATCGACGGATTTTCATCCGATTCGAAGAGGCTTCGCTATAGCTCCGCTCAGTACTTCCGGCTCATCGTTAGTGACGTGAATATCATCTTCGATTCTGATTCCGCCAAAGCCGCGCAGGGGATCAACGGCGTCCCACACCACTTCCGCTTCGAATTGTTGACGCACAGAAGGATCAGCAAGAATTGCGTCGATGAAGTAAACCCCGGGTTCGACGCTGGTGATCATCCCAGCTTCGAGGGTTCTGTCCGTGCGCAGGTATCGCGACTGAGGGTGGGAGCCAGGCTCTCGCCCTAGCGGGTAACCGCCAGCGTCGTGCACAGTGAGCCCTATAAGGTGACCGAGCCCATGGGGATAAAAAAGGGCCACCGCGCCCGATGCGACTAACGCATCTACTTCACCACGCAAGATCCCAAGCTCAACGAGGCCTGAACCAATTACCCGAGCCGAGTCGAGGTGCACCTCGCGCCACTCCTCACCCGGCCGACAGCGGTCGATTGCTAATTCTTGAGCGCGAAACACTACTTGCCAGAGAAAGGACTGAACGTCAGTGGGTTCGTCACCCACCACCATGGTGCGCGTAACGTCGCTGGCGTATCCACCGAACTCACCTCCCGCGTCAATGAGCAGCAGTTCTCCCTTCTGGATGGTGCGGGTGGCCGGATTCAAACTGTCGTCTTGCCCGTAGACGTAGTGGAGGTAGGCGCCGTTCGGTCCGCTGGCGACAATGCTCGGATACGCAGTTCGTACCGCTCCGGCGCGAAAGAACTCCGCCTCGATGCCAATCTGAATCTCTCGCTCGGTCATACCCACGCGCGCGTTTTCATAAACCCAGGAAAACCCTGCTTCGCTCGTCACGGCAGCAGATCTCAAAGCCGAAAGTTCCAGCTCATCCTTTTGGAGCCGGGTCTCGGCAATTCCCGATTGAATTTTTCTGTCATCCCAGCCCTCTATGAGGGGCTGGCGTTCACGACTGCCGAGCCAGTCGTCGAGGTCATCTACTGGCAACCCGATCTCGTTTGCGGGCTGATGCCACACCATGTCATCCGCTGTGGATCGAGGACCAAATAGCTGCCATTGCCGGGCCTTCGCGTCATAGGCCAAAACTGATTCTGGTACGCCATACCCAGCGAGATAGGCGAAGTCGGGGTGCGGTCGAAATTCATGGTGGAGATCGCTTCCCGCTATTGACAATGCTTGCCCGGAACGAACCAATACGACTTCTTGTTCGAGATTCCACTGCTCGACCACAAGTTGACGACGGCGTTCGAGTGCTGCTTGACGGTCGCTATTGGCCATAGAGCGAATCTACTAGGGCGACAGTGATTGACTCACCGTGTCATTGTGTTCTTATGAGTACTTTGATTACTGGTGGCACCGGGTTTATTGGAGCTGAAATTGCTCGAATGCTTGTCGAGAGTGACGAGGACGTGCATGTTGCGCATAGGTCGGGGAATCTTGGTCGACTCGAAGGCATAGCGGACCGTGTCCAACTTCATCAATTCGACCTGTCAGTTCCGGGAAGCGCCGCAGCGCTCTTGTCTGAAGTTGCTCCTGATCGGCTCTTTCATTTCGGTGCCATTCTTACTGCTCCCGGGGAGGACGACCCACAAGCGTTACTGCAAGCCAACGCTGTGGGCTTCATCGAAACCATTGAAGCGGCGCGGTTGGCCGGAACCAGACAGATGATTTTTGCGAGTTCCATCGGGACCTATGGTCGCGACACCGGTGGAGGCATCATTAATGACTTGACTCTCCAGAGACCCGGAAGCGTCTATGGGGTCACAAAAGTCTTGGGTGAAAACCTCGGCGCCTACTACCGGCAAAAATACGGGTTGGATTTCCGAGGTTTGCGGTACCCCTCCATCGTGGGACCTGGCGTCACTACCTGGAGCGTGGCCCAATACACCAGTTGGATGATTGAGAAACCGGCTTTAGGGGAACCGTTCGACGTGTGGGTACCGCCCGAAGCGGTGGTGGCCGTTCTTCATTACCAGGATGCGGCCCGAGCCGCTATCGAGTTGTCTGATGCGCCAAGTGACGCTGTTAGATCAATTAATTACCTTGTTGACGGTGTTCAACCCACCCCTACCGCTGGTGAATTAGCTGATGTGGTTCGCTCGCGAATCCCTGACGCCGAGATCAATTTCTCTGCACCTGCGGACGCTATTGCAGGATCAGTCCGAATAGACGACAGCGCAGCGCGCGATGAGTGGGGCTGGCGACCGAGTTTCGACACCGAGGGCATGGTCGATGCCGTTATTGCTGAGGCGACTAGCTCTTAACTACGTGGTAGCTCCGACCAAGGGAGCTCTCGTTGTTCTTTCTCGCCGGGTTCACGCGGTAGTCCGTGAACCCGTTCGCCCACGATGTTTCGCTGAACTTCATCACTTCCGCCTGCAATGGATTGAGCTGGAGTGAACATCGAATAGGCGTGGAAAAGGCCGCCGCTGGGTGCATCTTCCCCGTAAAGCATGCCGTGAGGTCCCATCGTCTCTAGACCCACGTCGCGGATTTGTCGCCCCAATTCAGATCCAAGAAGCTTCAGAGTGGACACCTCGGGGCCTGGCTGACCGCCAGATTTCGCGCTTGCAGCGGTGCGCATACCTGACCACGTGGAAGTCCTGCGCATTTCAATGATTTTGGCCATTCGCTGTCGCGTAATTGGGTCGTCTAATGCGTCGAACTGGCGCGTGACGTCGTCAAGTACTTTGGTGATCCCTCCGCTTAGGGCGAGTGAAAAACCATCGATCTTTGAGGAAAGGGCTGAGCGGTGGTCGTTCACGGTCACGTCAAGGTCAACCGAACCGAAAGCAGCTGTTTCGCCCAATCCCACGTTATCGGGGTCTCGTTCGTGGGACAGCGTCGTCATTGCCACGCGCCAACCGTCTCCAAGGTCTCCCAAGCGATCGCTTTCAGCTACTCGGGCTTCGTTAAGAAAGACCTCGTTGAATGCGGCGTCGCCTGTCATCTCTCGCAGGGGACGAACATCCACACCTTCTTGCTCCATATCGATAAGGAAGTAAGTAATTCCACGATGCTTGGGCTGTTGTGGGTCCGTTCTCGCGATGAGAATGCCGTATTTGGCCCACTGGGCACCTGAGTTCCATACTTTTTGTCCGCTAACGACCCACTCATCGCCGTCGCGGATTGCTCTTGTAGCTAATCCGGCCATGTCCGACCCTGCGCCGGGTTCCGAGAAAAGTTGGCACCAAAGATCTTGACCGTTCACTATCTGGGGAAGGTATTTGGCTTGTTGGGCTTGTGTCCCGTAATGCATGATCGTTGGAGCGGCCAAGAACGTCGCCACACCATTTGGTGGACCAAACGCTCCTGCGTCGCGGCGTGCTTGTATCACCGCTTTGGTCGCGCTAGCTGACAGCCCTCTTCCACCAAAGCCTTGTGGCCATGACGGGAACGCCAAACCTGCGTCCGCGAGAAGCTGCCACCATCGACCCAGTGGGAGTTCTGGATCCCAATGGTGTTCAAACCATTGCGCAGCGTCGGCTTTAACTGCGTCAGGAGTTGTTGATTGCATGACAACATCATCGCGCTAATGCGGTCCGCAGATCAGGCCAGTGAGCTAGAGGTCGCTTTTTGTGAGGACATCAAAATTTCGGCCCATAGGGTCAGGGGGTGTCGAACAGTAACTTCCGCCCGATGTCTCTGAAGTGGTGGTTCGAAGATAGAACCACCGGGGAGATTGTGATCGCTCAACGCCCAAATGTGTTGATTGCAGCGTGTATCGCCGGTTTCGTCTCAACGAAGTTATTCGGCAATCCCAGTGTTGTGATGGTCAGTAAAATCTTGTGGTTGTTGTGGTCTTGCGACGAATTATTTCGCGGCGTCAACCCGTGGCGTAGATCGCTCGGTTTGCTGGTCGGTACTGCCACGATTTTTTGGATAGCTGCAGGCTGAACTCGGCATTAGAAAGTCCTGAATCAGTTCACGGTCAGAAGGTCTAGTTCCCAGGGCTTGGTCGTGGTCGCAGTCGAACTAGGGTCCGCTATCGGATCATCGGGGTTACTTCTAAGGGGATGTCATGGACGCAAAGCGCTCTTCCGAGGTTATGGGGATGTATTTGAGGGAGGTCCTTGGAAAACGGAGGTTTGAATTAATTCCGGACTTCGTGGCTCAAGATATGCTTGACCACGCAACCGGTATGCGCGGACCAGAAGCGCTTCATACCCATGCAACCGGGTTTTGCGACAATATTCCGGGTGTAGAAATTGAGGTCGAAGATATCTTCGCCACTGAAAACGCTGCATTCGGTATATGGAGTTGGAAGGGCGAACCCATTCAATCAATGGGAAATTCATCCAATGGGAACCCTGTGTTTCCGCGCCGTGTTCTCAGCGTGTTTCGGCTTCGCGAGGGCATGTTGGTGGAGTACGAAGCGTTTGTAGATGCGGGCCAAGTACGGGCTCAAATTTCGGCCCCCTAAAGCCAACTGAGATCCCCGATTTCTGTGCGACACTCGATAACGGTGTCGATGGGGTAGCACTGTTTTGATATGGAATTCCTCGACAAGTCGTTTCTTATCTAATTCTCATGAAGCTCTCAGTTTGCGTTCAGGTTCGTTCGAGAAGGTTTCAGGTGACGGAAAACCACACCTAGGAGTTCAAATATGATGCGATCTTCGACACTGAAATGGGCAGCTCCAATCGTTCTCGCTGGAGCTTTCATCGCAGGCGGTTCTGCGGCCATCGCCGCCGCGCCGTGGAGTAGCGACAGTCAGGGCGATGTAACGGAGAGTTCTTCGCGGTCGAAGCCAGCAAGAGTTGACTTCGAAGCTCGTAAGGCTGAGATGCAAGAGCGCTTAGCCAGCAGAGTTGAGTCCGGCGAGATCACCCAAGCCGAAGCAGATGACATTCGCGCCAAAATGGCGGACCGTAAAGCGAAAATCCGGCAACGTATAGGTCAACGATAGGAGCCCAGGCCCAGTCGTTTAGTTCAAATTCACTGCCCACGGAGGTCTGGGCGGGGCCTCTGTGGAGTCAGGACCTTAGAAGTCCTGAGTCCATTCGTACAGGCGTGTTTCTTGCTGCCTTCTTCTTGGGTCAGTCCGACTTATCGCGACTAGTCGGAGCTTTGATCTTCTTCGGTGACAATGACCCAGCTTCCGGTGGGAATCATGTCGAATGACGACAGATAAAGGGTTGCCGGTCGCTGGGGCGTCCCAACTTCCATCCGGAAAACCAAACGGCGCGCTAGCCGTGTCAACCATCCATCTTTTTTTGCCACTGATTTTTGTTGACGAACTCCTCGCTGACCTCGCGGGGAGATTGATGCAGGTGGTATTTCCAACATGAAACTAACTTAGCAAACGTTTAGTAGGTGGTGGTACCACCGACTGGAATTGTCAATGTATGCAACACTTGCCGGCTTCGACCGAACACTCGGGCGAATAACGAGGGAAACAACATGCCTGCAGCAGAGTTAGTTCATATGTGCACGATTAACGCCCAAGTTGGCCCAATGATCGAAGTGGGTAATGGTCCCAAGGGGACACGAATAGTCGCTAACGTTCCCAGCCTCTCGGTAACTAGCGAGCGATTAAATGCACAACTTGCGACGCCCCCAGGGCACACAGCGTTAATGGTGATGCTCTTTCGCCTTAGGGAAGTTGTTGCTGCGCGAACTAAGCCAACAGCAGCCCATTTCGTCATACTGTAAACAGGGTCCGGTGACCACGGAATGAGCCCAGCGAGGCTCGCCGTCACGGTAATAGCCCCGCCGCCTAAGCGGTCGAATACTGGCACGAGAGCATGTAGGCCAAAGGCGACACCATCGACATTCACGCCCCTGGCCCGCATGTACAGATCAAGATCCCATTCGCCGGGATCGTCCGGCGTTCTCGCGAAATCCGCTGGATCCCTAAATTCGACGCCAGCGTTAAGAATTGCGATATCGAGTTGATCTAACCCACCGGCAGCCGAAGCCCAATCCTCGGGCGAGGTGACATCTAGAGGAATGAATCGCCCACCCGTTTCTTCGGCGATTTCTCGTCCGTTGCTTCCATCAAGGTCACATACCAGGACTTGGGCACCATCCGCCGACGCTAAACGCGCAGTCGCAGCCCCAATGCCTGAAGCGCCGCCTGTGATTAAAACAACTTTCCCTGCAAGACCCCAGGTCTCAACGTCCGGTAGCTCAAGCATTAGCGGGTCAGTGGAAGGAGTCATCGCACGATCCTAAGCTCAATTTCTTTTCGCAGCCGTCGATTAGTTGTAATGCCTGGCTGACCGCATCTGGTTTCCGCTGATGGTTTTGTGTTCCAAAACAAGTTGGGTGACTTCATCCACCCATCTCGAATTTGCTGCGAGTTCGGCCTTCACCTCGTCGTCCCACCTTTCCCGCGCACGCAGCAAGACGCGAGTCAGATCTTCGATTTCCATGCCGAGATCAACGTCGTAATAGATCTCGCTAGTCAGCTGTTCGTCAAAATGCGGGCCTTGTATTCCGAACACGTTGCGGATAATCACACTGATCATGTTCAAGTCAGTAGTGGCCCAGGCCACGTTGTAGCTACCGGTGACCATTTCTTCGGCGAGAGCACCCGCCAAATAGGACTTGATCCTGTGTGTGACCCAGTTTTCGATCTCATCGAATTGATGATCGGTGGGGACATATCTTTGAAATTGCAGTTGTTGAAACACGGTTTCTGGCATGGCTGGCCATCGACAGACTCCGAGATGTTGGTCGGTCCAACGGATCGTTAGGCCGAGACATTCGAAGCCCATAAGTTCACCGACCACACCATGGCCAGCTACATGAGCGGCGGCGGCTCGATCTTGGTCCATGTTGTGATGGTAGGCCTCAGGTGTGGACGAGATGCCTCTAAAAGCATCCCTTGGCTCGCATCGGGTTCAGGCTGTGACTTTGACCTCGTACACCTCATACACCAATTCGCCTGTATCCCCATTGAGTTGGCCAGCCGCAACGGCCTGAACACTGTTCAGCCAGAGATAGCGCTCGTCTCCGGTTTG
>JAAZYR010000007.1 GCA_014239555.1 Acidimicrobiales bacterium | reverse complement strand
CGGGCGAGCATACGCGCACCACCACCGAACGGACACGTTTCGGATTGCTCTTGCTTCTCATTCTCGACAGACTCGGGTGTCGGGCCGTTGGATGGGTCATGGAGAATTCTTGCTGCGCGGTGCAAACGATGTGTACGTCGAATCACTTGAGGGCGGGCACGGAGCGTTGCTTCTCCTCGTTAGTGCAGATCGCCGCGGGTACCACCCGGTCTACTCCGATCGTGATCGAGCGGACGCGGAGGCAACGCTTGACGAATCCGCGTCAATCGTGTTCGGCGCCGACCAACCGCATTTCCATGAGCATGATGAGGACAGCGCGAGTGCCCTTGCGACGACTTTTGCCAACCTTGACGCCAAAAGACCCGAGCTATATGGGGACCTGCACGACCAGACCAGCTGGCACCGCATGTCGGACGGCTCTGATGTGGCGATGGTACTGATGGGCGACCCATCTTCGGGGACGCTGGTCGAGATGACACGCTGGCCCAGTAGGGCGTCGGAGCCAGCCAAGCCTCCTAGCGAGACTGACAGGTTCTGGCTCCTGACGAGTGGCAGTTGCTCTGTTGGCGAGAGGCTTCACCACGCCGGTGATTTTCGGTTCCTCCCGGCTGGGACCATCGAGCCTGACATTGTTCGCGGTGATTCAGGCTCAACCGAGGTTGTGGTGATCGCAGATCGTGCTCATTGGATGGAGTCGGCCTGCGCTCAGGATCAAAACACCCGATCGGCTGAACTAGCAGGTCTCATCAAGCAGCAGCATGAAGCGTTGCATTTGAGCGGTGCAAGTTCTGTTTGAACCGCGTGTTCCCTACATGCACGCTCTCGGATGATTACCCTTAGGGAATCCAACGCACACAGGAAGCGTCGTTGGGTGGCTCACGGATCCAAGGGGTGGGGCATGAACGAGTACGACATTCATATCGCTGGCGGCACAATTGTCGACGGAACTCGAGTTCCTAGATACCAAGGCGATCTATGGATAAAGGATGGCCGGATAGCCAAGATGGGCGGTCGAGGAAACGGTGTCGCCGAAAGAGTTATCGACGCGACTGGCAAAATTGTGGCCCCAGGCTTTGTTGATTTGCACACGCACTACGATGCCCAAATTCGGTGGGATCCGTGGTGCACAATTTCGGGCTACCACGGAGTGACTTCCGTTGTTTTAGGGAACTGTGGGTTTGGGTTTGCTCCCGTGGCTAAAGACTTCCGAGAACGGTCCATGCTGACCATGACACGCACCGAGGCAATTCCATTCGAATCGATGAAACAAGGAATGGAATGGGATTGGGAAACGATCCCTGAGTATTTGGATTCTCTGGACAGGATTCCTAAAGGCGTGAATGTTATTCAGTACATGCCGACGGCATCACTGATGACGTACGTCATGGGCTTGGAGAAAGCAAAGGCAGGAGAGCCAGCGTCAGAAACCGAGCGCAAAGAAATGGCGCGTTTGCTGCACGAGGGCATGGACGCCGGGCTATGCGGTTTCTCAATCCAGCGGCTTGGCCCAGACAGCGTTCAGGCGGACTATGACGGATCACCCATGGTCACGGACATCATGTCTGACGACGATATTTTAAATTTGGCGCAAGTCCTCGCCGAGCGCGACGAAGGTTTCATACAGATCACCCAGGGCACGGGCGACATCAGAGCAGACATCTCGTTTCTGGAAACCTTGGCTGAGACAGCGCAACGGCCAATTCTTCACAATGTTGTCGCTCCAGCTCGACAGGACCCCGAAGTTCACAGACGACCCCTCCGTTGGATTGACGGCTGTCGAGAAAAGGGTCTGCCTATTTATGCTCAGTGTGGAACCGGTCGAGCAGGTTTTGCTTTCACCCTTGAGCACTGGAACCTCTACGATGCCTCTCCCGCATGGCGCGCAGTGACTACGGGTACCAAAGAAGAAAAGATAGAAAAGATGAGTGATCCGGAGCTTCGTAGGGCTTTAGTCGATGAGGCTGAGGAAGCGGACCGCCGCCTACAAGTCATTCAAGCGGGGGTGGGGGGAAACCCCAAGAGCCTGGTTGTTCAGGGAGTGAACCGACAAGCCGATTTACAGGAATATGTGGGCAAATCTGTTGGTGACATTGCTGAAGCACAAGGCAAACATCATGTAGAAGTGATGTTGGATCTTTCTCTCCGAGGAGACTTGAACGTCGAGTTTTTGGGCCCAGACAAAGGTTCGAATGCTGAGTTCATGGCCGAAATGATGAACGAGTCTCCTTACGCCATTCCTGGCGTTTCTGATGGGGGCGCGCATACGAAATTCTTTACTGGTGGGGCTTATACGACGGATTTTTTGACTTGGTTGGTGCGAGATGAAGGAGTTGTGACGCTTGAAGAAGCCCACTACAGACTCTCCAATCTTCCCGCCCATGCTGCAGGGTTTCGCGATAGAGGAACCCTTCGCGAAGGTGCCGCAGCGGACGTATTGGTTTATGACATGGAAGAACTCGAAATTTTGCCTAACTGGATCGGTGATGTTGAATATGACCTCCCAGGCGGCGAATGGCGTCGGGTGCAACGCGCAGCCGGTTACGACCAGATCATTGTCAATGGAGAAGTAACTTTTGAATCCGGAGAATGTACCGGGGCGACTCCAGGCAAACTTCTCCGTCACGGGAGCGAGTAAACCTACTTCCTCCGCTACTGGGTGACATTGGGATACCCGTTAGAACGGCGCGACCTCTGGATCGTGTTAGTAAAACACGCGAACGTGTGGAGTGAGGACCTACTCTTCAGTGACGCCGGTCCCCGAAGGAGCTGAAGCGATGACGACCTATACGCCCCCCAACGAAGTCGATTTTCATTTCGACGTCATGTGCCCATGGGCCTACCAGACCTCACTTTGGATGCGCGATGTCCGTGATCAGTTGGACCTCAAAGTCAATTGGAAATTTTTCAGCCTGGAAGAGATCAACCTTCGAGAGGGAAAAAAGCATCCGTGGGAGCGGGAATGGAGTTATGGGTGGTCGATGATGCGCATTGGTGTGGTTCTGCGGCGCATGGATATGGCTCTTTTAGATGATTGGTATGCACTGGCGGGGCGGGCGCTGCACGTGGATGGAAACCGACCACATAATCCTGACGTTGCGAAACACTTACTTGAGCAAATCGGCGTAGATCCTTCGGTCGTTGAACAATCGATTGAGGACGAATCGACTCACTCGGAAATTAAAGCGGAACACGACAGAGTTGTAGAAACCGGTGGATTTGGCGTTCCGACCTTATTCTTCCCCGACGGTCAGGCCTTTTTCGGACCGGTGTTACTCGATCCCCCTAGCGGAGATGCAGCACTTCGTCTTTGGAACGCGGTAACGGCGTGGCTCGAATTCCCCCAACTGTATGAAATGCAACGCCCTAAGCAAGCGAGTGACGAGGAAGCAATTTACGAAACGTTCAAGCCGTATCTGGAAGCACGAGATTGGGTAAGTATCAATCGCGGCAAAGTCGTGGGTTTCGATCCCAACGACTGACTTCACTTGGCTTGAAGGCAGAATTACTTTTCGTGCTGGTCTTCGTCTTCGCCGACCATTTCAGCTGCAGCGGCTAGGGCCGATGCCAGCGCGACGCTGCGCTGATACACAGCTTCAAAATAGTGATCAGCAACGGCTTCTTGTCCCGTTAATGGAGCGGACCCCAAGCTTCGTATGACCGAAGCTGCTTGCTCCGTTACTTGAATTTTTGCAGGCGTCGCTGGCATTTCGCTGGAACCGTGCCAAAAGGCTTTGTTTTCTCGTTGAGCTTCGGTCTCTGTGCCGGTACTGCCAATACGACGAGTTCGCGAGCTTCTTCGACGGCGACTCATGAGTGGTTCTCCATGACAATGTCTTCGAGGATGTCGTCTGGATCTGCGGTTAATAGTTGAGTTTCGTTGATGCCCAAAGCCGCCCGAAGCTGGTCGGCATCAAGATCTCCGAGCGAGCTGGATTTAGGCAACACCATGTCTGCAATGCGTCGCTTACCTTGGACGACCTCTTCGACGCGCTCATCAACGGTTCCCGGACAAACTAGGCGATGACAAATCACGGTTTTGGTCTGGCCTATTCTCCAAACGCGGTCTCGTGCCTGGTCTTCGACTGCCGGGTTCCACCAGCGATCGTAAAGGACTACATGGCTTGCGGCCGTGAGGTTGAGACCGGTGCCGCCGGCCTTTAATGAGAGGACCATCGCCCCCGGTCCTGTTCCATTTTGGAAGGTCTCCACAAGCCGATCTCGCTTTCCTCTGGCTAGGCCGCCGTGGTAGCAGTCGATGTCGATGCCCGTTCTCTGAGTCAAATAGGTAGATAACCGTTCGCCCCAGGTTGCGAAATGGGTGAAGATCAGAATTCGTTCGCCCGAAGCAAAAACTGAATCGACGATTTCGTTCAGGCGCGTGAGCTTTCCGCTTCGTCCTTCGAGACTTACGTCGTCATCGTTTTTGTCATAGTTCAAAGGGTGGTTACAGATTTGTTTTAACGCAGTTATGGCGGCTAGGACGAGGCCCTTTTGTTGTTTGATGTTCTGTTCACTTTCGGCGGTATCGCGCACCAGCTTGTCCAACACTGCTTGATATAAGCCGATTTGTTCGGGCGTCATGGTGCAATGCGCTAGTTCATCGATACGGTCTGGCAGCTCCGCCGCAATGATGGGCTCCGATTTAGTCCGGCGAAATACGAGAACACCGTTGAGAGCATGCAAAGCCGACTCGGCGGCTCCGGCCGAATCGCCAATTTGGCCCAATTGATCGATGAACGCAGTACGACCACCTACTAACCCCGGATTGCAGAAATCCATAATTGCCCAAAGGTCGCCAAGCCCGTTTTCAATTGGGGTGCCTGTCAGAGCTAGGCGAGTGCGAGCCTTCAGCTTCCGCAGTTCCTTGGCGGTAGCGCTCCGATGGTTTTTTATTACTTGAGCTTCGTCAAGCACTACACGATCCCAGTCGAGATCAGACAATTCATCAATGTCGCGAACGGCAGTTCCATAGGTCGTGACGACCAGATCGGATTTTCGGATCCGACTTCGAAGTTCTGGCCCGTTTACACGCGAGGGCCCATGATGGACTAACACCGTCAGGTCCGGCGTAAAGCGTTTAGCCTCGGCGGCCCAGTTTCCTACTACCGCCGGAGGCGCTACTACTAATGCAGGTGTATCTCCGGGCGAGGTTGCTATTCGGGCGAGAATGGTGGGCGTTTTGCCAAGGCCCATGTCGAGTGCGAGACAGCCACCTAGCCCTGCGTCATCAAGGAAATTGAGCCAGCCCACGGCTTCCGCTTGGTAGCTCCGGAGTTCTCCGCTGAACCCTGGAGGGCGGGTATCGGGTTCATCCCGAACGTCGCCAGCGGCTCGGAGTAAATCACCAGCCCAGCTGGCGCCTGCGAGGGTTACTCCCCCGGTGATTCCGCCGCCTTCGAGTCCTAGAGCGTGGCGGAGCATTTCGGCGCCCGTGAGTCGATTTGTATCAGATCGTTCGGACAACGCTGCTGCTGCTTCAGCTAAGTCGGCGTGGTCCAGGGCTACCCATCGGCCTCGTGATTGCACTAGCGGCCGCGCCTGCAAAGCCAGTTTTTGTATTTCGGAACTTGTTAGTTCTACGTCCCCAAATACGGCGCTCCAGCTGACTGCGGTCAAATGTTGAGCGCCTACAATGCTGTCGTTGTCTTCGGCGGTTAACCGAAGTTGGGCAACCTGACGTCTCCGTGACAATGCGGGTACCCGAACTTCGAACCCCGCAGATTCGAGAGCTGGACCCGTGACGGACATGAGATCCCATGCTTCGTCTTGATCGAGTAATACTTCGCCGCGGCGACGTCCGCCCGGTCGCAAGAGAGCGGGCATAAGACGTTCGAGTCGGGTGTATTGACCCTTTACTTCGGTTCGGCGCGTGTTGGACCCGCTTACCATCGCTACCTCGACCGGATCCAAAGTGTTTTCAGGGCCGGGGGAAAGCACCTTTAGTTGCCAGGCTCCAGAATCGTCAGGTTCATCGAGCTGAACTATTAGCGCGTATTTCGCGACCGCAGTGACCGGTCGCGCCCATTGTTCGAGTCGCCGTGCTAGGTCAGAGCCATGGTCTGCAGCAGCGGCGAACGGGCGTCCCCCGAGGTTGGCCAAAAAGGTTTCAGCGACTTCGGCTTTCGTTCGTGGCTCAGGAGGCGGGGCCGGCACCTCGAGCCTGAGGGCCGCACTAGTAACGATTGCATTGACCATTCCCGTGAGCGCGGATTGCACTACTGCTCTCGCGTCGGGGCCGGGATCGGCGGCACTAACCGCGCCAGGTAAGGAGGCGGCAAAAGCTTCAAGACGATCTTTGCTGATTATGCCAGGCATCCACTGGACGATAAATTCGCCTCGGTTATTTCGGTTTCGCTTGTTTCGCCGCTTCCGAATCCGTTGCAACTTAGGAACAGTTCTGCCTTGAGCTACAAGTTCGACCGCTGATGCCGCGACGAGACTGAGCCAACGAGCGCTCGCTCCGAGTTGATGCCCCTCCGAGGGGACCGCCAGGTCGCGATCTAGTGAGCTGTTCGCTTCAAAGTCGTCCTCGGATTCGATGTGGTCGTGTTGTTGCGTTGATACTTCTTCTATGGCAACGCTCAAAGATGGATCTGTCCACGGTTGTGTTGACAACGCTGCCAACCAGCCAAGAATGTCGGTGACTTCAGCGCTCACTGCTGATGCAGAGACCCCTCCAGGCAGAGAGATGTTTCGATGATCTTCCCAGGCATTTGCTGGCGCGCCAGTTTGCACGAGCCGATCTATAACTTCTTCGGTAGTTTCGGGTTGGTTATAGGCTCCCGCCGCCCACGCGATGACTCTGCCAGAGGTCCAAGACAACTGGAGCACCGTTGATTCGGGCGGCGTATCAGGTAGTAGCGCCTCAACCTTTTCTTGCTCGTCTTCAAGATCATACGGTTGGCCAGTGGCTCGCCGGTAGGCCGCTGTTAAGAGACCGAGTTCGCTCTCGAAATCGACGATGATCTGATTCCGCTGAGGTCCCTTAAGTCGACGCACTGAGTGCAGACGGTCCTCAGAAGCTTCAATCATGTCAATCAGCACATTTCGCCAACGTAAGCGATCGGTTGAAAGTTCTGCTGCGATTTGTTCGTCCGCTTCGCCGTCTGCTTCTAACCGCGCGAGCGCAGCAATTTCTTGCCAAGAAAGATCAACCAAGCGCGACGACGCACGCGTGTTAGTGACCTTTCGAGGTTCAGTTTTGGTTGTGGGGCTTAGTGATTGCACTTTGAGCGTTCCCCGAAGTGAAAAAGCGGATTACACGTGGGTTCCGCGACCTTCCCGCTTTGGCAAATATTGCGGGCACGGAACCATGACACTGGAGTCCGATTACCGGCGTCAGTAGTACTTCGATGCCTCGGCAGGTACGGAACCCGAGTGATGTCTTTGGCAGCGGGAGTCCCCGGTACCTACGACAAAAGTAATTATACCTTGGGTAGGCGCAAGACGCCAGGGACGTCGGTTTCTAACCAAACCGGCGATTTAGCAAGGTAGCCGTATGCTGGGAGTCATGCGCTGGTCCTCCGCCTTTATTCCGACGTTGCGTGACGCCCCAGCTGACGCTGAAGCGGCTAGTCACAAGCTGTTAGTTCGAGGAGGATTCATTCGACAGTTGCATTCCGGTCACTACAGTCTTTTGCCCCTTGGTCTGCGAGTTCACGACAAAGTTGCCCAAATCGTGCGAGAAGAAATGGATGCAATTGGCGGTCAAGAATTTCTTTTACCGGCCATGCACCCCGCATCGTTATGGAAACAGAGTGGCCGATGGGACTTAATGGGCGAGGAGATGTTCCGCCTTCAAGACCGAAGTGGTGTTGAACTCGCCCTCGGGATGACTCACGAAGAGATCTTTTCCTCAATCGCTACCGTGTTGAACTCGTATAAGGAACTGCCACAGATTTGGTATCAAATCCAAACAAAATTTCGCGATGAACCGCGGCCTAAAAGCGGTCTCCTACGAGTCCGAGAATTCGCGATGAAGGACTCTTACAGTTTTGATCTCGAAGACGCGGGGCTTGATCATGCTTTTCAGGCGCACCACGATGCATACGTAAAGATATTCGAGCGCCTCGGCCTTAATGCGATGCCAGTCCAAGCGTCATCGGGTGCGATGGGCGGGTCGGCGAGCATTGAGTTTATGGTCCCCTCCCCTGCCGGCGAGGATGACGTTCTCCGATGCGTTAGCTGCGGGTACAAGGCAAATGTTGAGCGGGGAACGTCAGAGCTTGCTGTCATCGTTGACGAAAGCGGACCTGATCAGCCAGAACGAATTGCTACACCAGGTGTTCGCAGCATTGCGGGGCTCGAGGAGATGGACGGTGGAGCTACCGCCGAAAACCAGATAAAGACCATGGTGATGGTCTTGGACGACGAAATCACCCTGGCTTTGTTACGCGGGGACCACCAGCTCAACCTCCAAAAACTGCAAGATTATTCAGGGGCGGTGGACATACGGCCAGCTGAACCCACCGAAGTAGTAAAAAAATTAGGTGCGAGCCCCGGCAGTCTTGGCGCAGTTGGCGTTAAATCCCTAAGAGTCATCGCTGATTTCGCGCTGGATGGCCGAACAAACATGATGACAGGGGCAAACGAGGACGACTGGCACTTAGGAGGCGTCTCCGTTCAACGGGACATTCAAATCGATGGATGGGCTGACCTTCGCGAGGTTCAAGCCGGCGAACCTTGTGTTGAGTGTGGAGAAACGCTAGAGATTGTTCGATGTATAGAGGCCGGCCACATCTTCAAGCTCGGTCGTAAGTACGCCGACGCAATGGGGATTTCAGTGTTGGATGCCGACGGACGGTCGCAGGTTCCGACTATGGGCAGTTACGGAATCGGTATTGGGCGAGCCGTAGCCGCCGTGGCGGAAAATCATCACGATGATGTTGGCCTGATATGGCCTCTCTCGGTCGCTCCGTACGAAATTTTGGTGACAGTGCTGGATATCGATGACGAGGCTTGTATGGAGGTGGCATCTCATTTGGAGATCTCGCTTCGCGAAGCAGGAATCGATGTTCTCGTCGACGACCGCAAAGCTCGGCCTGGCGTCAAATTTGCCGACGCGGAATTGATAGGGATCCCCTATCGGGTGACAGTAGGCACTCGAGGCTTAGCGAAGGGTGAAGTGGAGTTCACTCCGCGTTCTACAGGTGAAACCAGAATGATTGATCGACATGCGCTACTTGAAACGGTTCTTGAGGCCCTAGTTGCCACCGTTTGATCCGTAATGCGGTACTGTTCCACCATGTGGATTAAACCACAGGCTACTCAGGGTGTAGTTGGCCACCTGTGCGGTGACCGATGCACGGTTCGGGTTCGGGAGCAACGTGTATGAGCGAGCAACAAGAACCCGAGGAAGACTTCGACCTTTCTTCGCTGAACGACGAAGACTTGACAGCGCAAATGCACGACGATCTTTACGATGGGTTAGCCGACGAGATCGCCGAAGGTACTGAGCTTCTACTTGAGCGGGGTTGGAGCCCTGATGCTGTCCTGAATGATGCCTTAGTGGAAGGAATGCGAGTCGTCGGTATCGATTTCCGCGACGGCATCCTCTTTGTCCCCGAGGTGTTGCTCGCTGCCAATGCAATGAAGGCCGGCATGGCCATCCTCCGGCCCTTGCTTGCAGAAACTGGCGCAAAGCCGGTCGGCAAGGTTGTGATCGGTACCGTTAAAGGTGACATCCACGACATAGGAAAAAATCTGGTGGCGATGATGCTTGAGGGCGCCGGCTTTGACGTGATTGATCTTGGCATCAATACCGATGTGGACGAATATCTGGAAGCCCTTAAGGAACACGAGCCTGACATCTTAGGTATGTCGGCCTTGTTGACGACAACGATGCCTTACATGAAAGTCGTAATCGACACGCTGACAGAGCAAGGCCTTCGCGATGAGTACATAGTGCTTGTAGGAGGTGCGCCACTGAATCAAGAGTTCGGCGACGCTATAGGAGCCGACGCATACTGTCGCGATGCCGCAGTAGCTGCGGAAACCGCAACGCAGTTTGTACAAAAAAAACGGGAAAACGCGTGATGCAACGTCCGCGCCTTTTGGTCCTCGGCTGCGGTGCGTTAGCACGTGAGTTCAGCGAGTTACTAAAGCTGAACGGGCTTGCCGAAGTCACACTTGAGTGTTTGCCTGCGTCGCTCCACAACCACCCCGAGAGAATCTCCGTTCAGGTACGCGAACGGTTGGAGATCGCAGTCCATCGTTACGACAAGATTCTGCTGGGCTATGGCGATTGTGGGACTGGCGGTGGCTTGGATTTACTTTGTGAAGAGTTCAACGTGGTTCGCTTGCCTGGAGCGCACTGCTACGAGTTTTATTTAGACGGAGGGGTTTTTGAAGCACTCCACGACTCAGAACCCGCGACGTTCTATTTAACCGACTATTTAGCGAAGCATTTCGATCGTGTTGTCTTTGATGGGTTGGGGATCACCTCCCATCCTGAACTCCTCGAGATCTATTTTGGTAACTACAAGAGAGTCGTTTTCTTAACCCAAACCGATTCGCGAGTGTTGCGCTCGCATGCCCTACACGCGGCAACCAAGCTTGGGTTGCCATTGGAAGTGATGGTGACCGGCTACGGCCAGATGGAGACGGCTGTTATCGATTTCGGAATTCGTGAGCGAAAACCGACTAGCAGATCGCTACAAACGGTAGGCACAGTTCGATGACGGGCCGACGAAGGCGTCGCCGGACACAGGAAATCACAGTTATTTCCTGGCGCGATATCCCAGCTCAAGTCACCGCTGTTTCTGAAGGAGACAAGGAAACAACTGTTCTTTCGGACCGCTTTCAACACGCCATTGATCGGGCGGCAGCGATCGCCGGTTTCACCGAAACCAACGCCTATTTGGCGGAATGGCGTCGCAATACGCACCCTCTCTCAGGGTGCGCCGGTGATGCGGTCAAATCCTTAGTAGCCCAGCTTGAAGCGGAACACAGCTCGGACCGCCTCGAGGCATTAGTTCTCAACGGTGGCCTTGACGCTATAAGTCCTGGATAGACCCAGCGGTGGTCTCAAATGAGCTTCTGAGCTGAGAGCGAAGACACGGCAACAAAACAAGACAGACCCGACAGGAACCTTATGACCGACACAGTGATCAGTTCAGCATCGAAGGAGGTGGTCATCGGTTTTAATCGCCCTTTCGTGATGATTGGAGAGAGGATCAATCCCACAGGACGGAAGCTCCTCGCCGAAGAAATGAAGAATGGCGACTTTTCTCGGGTGGAAGCCGACGCCTTAAGCCAGGTTGCTGCCGGAGCACACATGCTCGATGTCAATGCTGGTATTCCTTTAGCTGACGAACCGGCACTGCTCTGTGAAGCGATTCGGCTCGTACAGTCGGTGACCGATGTTCCGCTCTCTATTGACTCCTCCATCATTGAGGCCTTAGAAGCCGGGATAGCCGCATATGAGGGGAAGCCGCTAATTAACTCGGTTACAGGTGAACTAGAAGTAATGGAACGAATTCTCCCGCTAGTAGCAAAAAGCGGGGCCGCCGTTGTTGCGATCTCTAACGATGAAACTGGGATCAGCGAGGACCCTGACGTTCGATTTGAAGTCGCGAAACGAATCGTGAGCGTTGCCAACGATTTTGGAATCTCAACAGCCGACGTAGTAGTTGACCCCCTGGTGATGCCCATTGGGGCGATGGGTAACGCCGGACGGCAAGTCTTCCACCTTGTCCGCCGACTTCGGGAAGAATTAGGAGTCAACACAACCTGTGGAGCATCCAACGTAAGTTTCGGTCTCCCGAATCGCCACGCGATAACAGGGACCTTTTTGGCAATGGCGGTTGGGGCCGGAATGACCTCGGCGATCATGAACCCGCTCCATGCGGAGGTGAAATCAGCCGTCATGGGAGCGGATGTCCTTATGGGAAACGATCAAAATTGCGCGAGTTGGATCAGCGTTAACCGTGACCCCGACGCGACCCCGGGGAGACGCGGCGGTCGCAACAATCGACGACGAGGACCCACCCAAGCGACGGCCTGAGAATGTCATGAGCAGCGAACATCGCGTTATCTTCACTCCCTCTGGCCTAGAAGGTCGCGCATCTGAAGGAACCACGGCGCTGGACGTTGCTCGACAGTTTGGTGTTGACCTGGACAGTGTCTGTGGAGGCAGAGGCATCTGTGGCCGCTGCCAGGTGGTGCCGTCGTTTGGTGAATTTTCCAAATGGGCGGTCGCCTCGAATGACACTCATTTGAGTGCTCCGAATGCAACGGAAGGCGCCTACAACGGAAAGCGAGCAATAGAGCGAGGTGCCCGACTCGGATGCCAGACGAACATTCTTGGTGATGTCGTCCTAGACGTCCCACCGGCAAGTCAACTACATGCGGCGGTGATCCGAAAGGAAATCAGCCTTGCTGGACTTGTGTTGGACCCCGTCAGCACCCTGCACGTTATTTCAATCCCCAAACCGGAGTTAGGAAGCTCCTCCTCGCTTACTGAGGCGGTGAAAGCGGCTCTTATTGCAGAGTGGTCACTCGAGGTTAATGGGTTTAGGCCAGAGGCCTTGCGTTCCCTACAAGCGGCTTCAGGTCAGACAGATAGCACCCTGACCGTGCAAGTTCGCCGAAACTCGCACGGGTTGAGGGTCGAATCAGTTCGACCAGGCATGTCGGTGGAATTACTGGGGGTCGCGGTCGATGTTGGCTCGACGACAATCGCCGGCCATCTTCTCGATTTGGCGACAGGTGAAGTGCTTGCTACCGGTGGGCTTATGAACCCTCAGATCCGCTTGGGTGAAGATCTGATGAGTCGGGTCAGCTATGCGATGATGAATGCCGACGGAGACAAGGAGCTAACCCGTGTAGTTCGTGAGGCCATCTCCGAACTGATTCAGAATTTGGTGACAGAGGCGAACGTCGACGTTGCCCATGTCGCAGAGCTGGTTATGGTCGGTAACCCAGTGATGCATCATCTGCTTCTCGGCTTGGACCCAACGCCTTTGGGACAGGCTCCGTTCCTTCTAGCGACTGCTGACGCAGTTGAGGTACCAGGGGAGAATCTCGACTTCCCGACTCAGCGCGCGTCTGTTTATTTGCCCCCCTGTATCGCTGGCCACGTGGGCGCTGACACTGCTGCTGTGATTCTGGCCGAAGGCCCTCACAGGTCGCCGGAAATCCAGCTCCTTGTCGATATCGGTACCAACGCAGAAATTGTGTTGGGTAACGAGGAACGCCTGTGCGCTGCTTCAAGCCCTACCGGCCCAGCATTTGAAGGCGCCCAAATTTCTTGTGGTCAACGAGCGATCCCAGGAGCAATCGAACGTGTGCGGATTGATCGAGAAACGTTCGAGGCTTCCGTTAAGCCAATCGGCTGCGATATCTGGTCCAACGAACCAGGGTTTCTGGAGGCGACAAAGGGCACAGATATTACAGGTATCTGTGGGTCAGGCATTGTTGAAGCGATTGCTGAGATGTTTCTCAGTGGCCTGATGACGCGCGATGGAGTTATTTTGGATAGCCGAGAGAAAAGCGACCGGATCATCGAAAACGATCGCACCTTCTCCTACGTCCTTTACCCCGCAACAGACCAAACGCACGGACAGCCTGTCGTCATAACTCAAAATGACGTGAGAGCGATACAACTTGCGAAGGCGGCCCTGAGAGCTGGCATTGATCTATTGATGGAACACGCGGATGTGCAAGAGGTGGACATGGTTCGCTTAGCGGGGGCTTTCGGGGCGCACATCGACCCTGTGTACGCGATGGTCCTTGGGTTAATCCCCGACTGCGCCCTTTCACAGGTTCGAGCAGTAGGTAATGCTGCAGGTAGCGGGGCCGTTCGAATGCTTATTTCTCGAGATCAACGACTCGAAATTGAAGCAGTTGTTCAAACGGTCGAGAAAATTGAAACAGCGACTGAACCCCGGTTCCAGCAGCTCTTTGTTGATGCCATGGCTTTTCCTCATGCAGCATTGCCAACCCCGCACCTGAACGAACTCGTTGATTTTTCGAACGTAAATATTGAGCCGATAGAGGCTCGTAGCCGTAACCGGAATCGGCGCCAGAGCGTCAATAAGGAGATTTAGCGTGGCTACACGTAGAGGAGGCGGGCGAGCGGCCCGTCGTGAACTTAGAAGCGCCGCTCCCCCAGCGTCGGCGCCGTTTATGGAACGGAAGATACCGCCAGTTGAGGTTCTCGACGAAGAATCGTTGGTGCAAATTGAAGAAAACGCGGAAATCATCCTCAGTGAAATAGGCATAGCGTTCCAAGAGTTCCCCGAGGCCCTCGATCTGTGGCGCGCGGCAGGCGCTCAAGTTGAGGGAGATTTAGTCAAGTTTCCCAAAGGGCTGTGTCGGCGGTTGGTCCAGGAGTCTGCTCCGAGTATTTACACACAGCACGCGCGCAATCCGCAACGATCTGTTCAGATTGGCGGCAATAGCACGGTATTTGCCCCGAACTATGGGTCGCCTTTCGTGACAGACCTAGATCTGGGGCGCAGATACGCCACGCTCGAGGATTTCCAGAACGTGGTGAAGCTCACGTACAGCCTTCCAAGTCTCCATCACAGCGGTGGCACTGTCGTCGAGCCGGTCGATATTCCAGTTAACAAGCGACACCTCGACATGGTGTATTCACATTTGAAGTTCAGCGACAAGCCTTTGATGGGTTCGGTGACGGCCCCGGAAAGAGCCGTCGATTCCATCGAATTGTGTCGCCTCGCTTTTGGCGGGGATCTCGGCGATCGAACCGTTACTACCAGCCTCATTAATGCGTCCTCGCCATTGCGTTGGGACGCCACCATGTTGGGAGCAGCGAAGGTTTATGCCGAGAACAATCAAGCGTGCGTGATCTCACCGTTCATTTTGGCCGGCGCCATGTCGCCTGTCACCGTGGCGGGACTGGCAGCGCAAGCGTTGGCCGAAGCCCTTTCGGGGATGGCGTTTTGCCAACTTGTGAGGCCCGGCGCCCCGGTAGTTTTCGGCACCTTCGCCTCCTCTATGTCGATGGCGACTGGCGCGCCAACTTTCGGGACACCCGAAGCAGGCCTAGCGATATATGTAATGGCCGCGCTTGCGAGACGAGTCGGTGTGCCGTTTCGTTCCGGGGGTCAAATGACCTCATCGAAGAGCCCTGACGCCCAGGCAGCCTACGAGTCACTAGCGACCCTGTTGCCCACGATGCAAGCAGGCGTAAATTTTGTTCTTCACGCCGCCGGATGGATTGAGGGTGGGCTTGCCCTCAGCTACGAGAAGCTCGTGATGGACGCGGATCAATTGGGCATGATGCAGGTGTACGCGGACGGCGTGGACATGACTGAAAACGGGCAAGCCATGGATGCCTTCAGGACGAACCCGCATGGACAGCATTTCCTTGGGAATCCGCACACGTTGGAAAACTTCGAATCCGCGTTCTATAGATCCCAAATTGCCGACAACAACAGTTACGAACAGTGGTTTGAGGACGGTGAGAAGACTGCTGCTCAGCGAGCCAACGGCATCTGGAAACAAATGTTGATGGATTACGAACCGCCCGCACTCGATGAAGCGGCTGACTTGGCGATGATTGATTACATGGCTCGCCGTAAGAGTGAAGAACCCGATGCGATCGGCTGATCAGCCGCCGACTACCGCAGCCGTGCCTACTACTGCCATAGCGATGCCCCAGGCCTGTCTTGTGGTGGCTTGGTCGTTGTAGGCAAATACTCCAACCAAGACGCTGAAAACTGGAAACAGCGACATGGCCACGACGGTCGCCAGAGGGTCGAACTGCAGCCCGAGAAAACACGTGATGCTGGCACCTCCAGCGCACACGCCACCGACGAGTGCCGTCAAACGCGTCCCGGATGGCGGGCGCAGGGACGCCCGTGCAGTCATTGCGACGGGAACCATCACTGCGAATGCAAGTAATCGTTGGCTAGTGAGAACCCAAGTTCCGCCGTTGGCGGTCACGTTGAGTAGGACCGTTACACCAAATCCGTACCCCAGCCCCGAACTCAACCCCCACAAGACCCCACTTTTGATTCTTCCCGCTACCTCCCCGTCGGTGGTGACGATCACCAAACCCGCCAACGCTAAGACGACGCCGATCGCGGTGAGTTGAGAAACACCCTCACCAATAACGAGAACCCATATAAATGGCACACAAGTTGCTATGACCGCTGTTACGGGAGCCACCACGGCTGATGTTGTATTTTTGAGGCCTAAGTAGTAGCAGCAAAGTCCGGTGGCGAACCCCAGTCCTGATGCAGCACCCAACGTGAGATCTCGATATTCAGGTTTGCCGCGCCAGATTAGGAGGGAGAGTGCCACGGTGATTGCGCCAAATCCCTGCATCGCCGTCGCACTAGTAATCGGTGAAGAACGGTTTGAGACACGCCTGCCGAATAGATCGCCGAGACCTATCAGAAGAGCGGTCAAGAGGCCGAACGCGGCGCCGATCACTTACGTCTAATGCAGGTAGCCACGAAGGTGAGGGTACGCTGCCCATCGGCTAGCGGCTCGCGGAGAAACAGATGACGAAAGCCTTGCGAAGCGAAAATGAAACCATTTACGACTTTGTCATCGTCGGTGGTGGCTCAGCTGGGTGCGCCCTCGCTAATCGACTAAGCGAAGACTCGTCCAATCACGTGCTGCTGCTAGAAGCTGGACGCCCTGATTACATCTGGGACCCGTTCATACACATGCCAGCTGCGTTTGCTTTTCCTATCGGGTCGCGATTTTATGACTGGAAATATGAATCAGAGCCCGAAGCATCAATGAATGACCGCCGCGTGTACCACGCACGCGGGAAGGTGCTCGGTGGGAGTTCGAGCATCAACGGAATGATTTTTCAGCGTGGCAATCCGCTAGATATGGAGAGGTGGTCGCAGCAACCCGGTATGGAAACATGGGATTACGCTCACACCCTCCCCTACTTCAAACGACTTGAGACTTGCCTTGCAGGCGGAGACCAATGGAGGGGTGATGCCGGCCCACTCAAGCTGGAACGCGGTGCGGCTAAGGGGCCGTTGTTCGAAGCGTTCTTTCTCGCATGCCAACAGGCCGGGTACTCCTTGACCACCGACGTCAACGGCTACCGACAAGAAGGGTTTGCGGCATTTGACCGAAACATTCACCGCGGTCGGAGGCTGAGCGCCGCACGGGCATACCTTCATCCAGTGATGAACAGACCCAACCTTGTCGTCCGCACGCGAACGCACACGACTCGTTTATTGACTGAAGGAACATGCGTTGTAGGCGTGGAAACTGTCCAACGTTCAATGTTTGGCAGTCACGGAAAGCCGATTGAGTACCGTGCTCGAAACGTAATTTGTTGCGCGGGGGCGCTCAATACTCCCCAGTTGCTTCAATTAAGCGGTATCGGCCCAAAGAAAACACTGGAACAGTTCGGTATTCCAGTGGTCGCAGACCTACCCGGAGTGGGAGAGAACCTCCAAGATCACTTGGAGGTCTACATTCAGCACTCGTCCCTACGGAGCATTACCCAGCAACCAAATTTGTCGGTTGGGAGGCGGCCGTTGATTGGTCTTCAATGGCTGTTTCGGCGCGGACCAGCGACCTCAAACCACTTCGAAGCAGGAGGATTCGTTCGCAGCAACAGGGAGGCGGCTTACCCGAACCTAATGATGCATTTCTTGCCACTGGCGGTGCGATATGACGGCGAGGTCGCCAAAACTGACCATGGCTACCAGGTACACATCGGCCCTATGCACGCAGACACGCGAGGATCGGTGATGATCCAGTCCGATGACCCCTTCGTGAAGCCTCAGATCCGCTTCAATTACCTCAGTACATGGAATGACTGCCGCGAATGGATCGCAGCTGTGAAAACTGCTCGCAACGTTTTAAAGCAGCCCGCGTTTGACGAAATTAACGGGGGTGAACTGTCCCCCGGTCCGAATGTAGAAACTGACGAAGACATATTGGATTGGGTTCGACGCGATGCTGAAACAGCACTCCACCCGTGTGGAACAGCGCGGATGGGTGTCGGATCGCAAACGGTTGTGGACCCCACGACAATGGGTGTTCATTCGGTCAAAGGGCTCAAGGTGGTGGATGCGTCAGTCATCCCATTTATCACCAACGGCAATATTTACGCTCCAACCATGATGATTGCAGAAAAAGCGGCTGATCTGATTCTCGAAAATACGCCCCTTGCGCCGGAGGAGCCAGGTTTTCATCAATAAATAGGGACGTCTTAGCGTTGTAGGGATGGTCTCATTCAGCGTCGACGGCGATATAGCAAAGCAACGACCATTCTTGATGCCCGTAAAGGAAAGGGCTGAAAACGTCCCTGTTCCTCAACTGTAGGGGCATCGTGGAGGAACACGCGATACAACAAATATCCGGTCATGACAACGAAAATCATCGCCGGTACGAAAAAGAACATATTGAGGGAGGCACTCATAGCCGGCGCGGTCACCAAGGGTCCTACAAACGCACCAACCCCATGTACCCGGACAAGTAGCGCCGCTGCCCCAGTCATTTGCTCTGTTCGGAGCCAGTCATTGGTGTAAGCGACCGTGATTGAGTAGATGGGGAAAGCCATCCCACCCAAGAGGCCTAGACAAAGTATTGAAACAAGTCCCGTCTCACTGATCGCCAGCATTACAAAGCACATAGCTCCTGCTGCCGCGGATGCTGCCGTCAGGACGCCACGGCGCGGTACTCGGTCAGATAAACGTCCAATAGGGATCTGGAGGAGCATGGACCCGAAGAGCGGTGCTCCAACAAAGTGTGCGATTTGGATTGCCCCCCAGCTGTTGGCTGCTCCATAAACAGGGCCGAGGCCGATGATGATCCCGAGAGTCATGCCCGAAAGAAAACAGACGACGAGGCCTGTCGGCACGATGGAATACAGAGCGCGCAGCGTAAAAGGTTCCGGCACAGCTACCGGCGGAGCTGTTCTGCTTGATAGCGCTATAGGCACAAGTGCCATTGAAACCATCACCGATGCGACCGCAAAGAGAGTGAAGCCCCTTGTGTTGGCGAGTCCAATGGCGTACTGACCACTCATCGTGGCGCCAACCGCAATGACTGTGTAGACGCTCAGTATGCGGCCTCGGGATTCGTTAGTGGCCAGATCATTTAGCCAGGACTCCGCAACAACATAAAGCGCGGCGCAGCACACACCGAAGGTAAGACGACACAAACCCCAACTGATCGGGCTTATCCAAAGTCCTTGGAGGAGAACGATGCTGGAGGCAGTTGAGGCCAAGCCAGCGAAAGTCCTTATGTGCCCCACTTTGGCTAGGGCGTGTCCTACGAATCGGGTCCCCACAATAAAGCCCGCGTAATAGAGGGCCATTACGAGGGATGCGGTAAGCGTGCTAAATCCAGCTTCCTCTGCTCGCAAACCCAGCAGCGGACGTTGCAGGCCCACCCCTGCCTGCAACAGCGCTATGCCTAAGAAAAGAGACCACGCGTTCGAAGTGATGGAGGGTTTCGGCACCGGGTCCTCCCTTCTGAAGTGGGCGTTGCTAAATGGAGGCAGGGGGCAGAATTATGCCGTTCTGACCGGCTTGTTGTTGATCAGGAGGCAATTATTTTCGTTATCTTCATGCCGGCAGGGTCAGGGTATTTCTCTCGGTTTGAATTCGGGGGCATGGACGTACTGCCACCCGAAACGGCCCTTGATGCATAGATGGCCTGAAGTTACTGAATGGTCGGACGGCGAAGTGACCTTAACTATCTGATTGTCTTGCGTATGAAGTTCCAGGCTGCATCCCACACCGCAATAGGAACAGACGGTTTCGGTTATTTCTTGCTCCGTCGGTCGCCAGTCTTTGGCATCACGAAGATCGAACTCAGTTTTAAATTGGAGTGCGTTAGTGGGACACACTCCGACACAGTTCCCGCAATAAACACACGCAGATTCGGGCAGTGGTACTTCATATTCAGTAGAGACCCGAGCATCGAAGCCGCGGCCAGCGATAGCGATAGCAAAAGTGTGTTGGGCATCATCTCCGCACGCCTCAACGCACTTGTAGCAAAGAACGCACTTGTCGTAGGCGCGAACGAAGAGATCATCTTCAATCTTAATTTGGTCTTCAATTTTTGCTGGGGCTTTGTATCGCTCCGTGTCAACCTCGTACATCTCTGACCAAGCCACCAGGTCAGGGCTTTGTGACAGGTCATTGGTCGAGGTTAAAAACTCTAAGACCATTTTCCGGCTCAAACGGACGCGTTCGCTGTCCGTCTGAATTTGGGCACCGTCTTCACATACCCGCGAGCACGAGGGGATTAAGGCCCGAGAACCTTGTTGTTCGACTACGCAAAGTCTGCATGCATTGACCGGTGTCAGGTTCTCAGCCCAACAAAGGGTCGGTATCTCTATTCCTGCAGAGCTTGCCGCTTGAAGAAGTGTTGTTCCTTCCTCAACGTTGACCGTCACGCCATTGATGTGCACCGAGACTTGCGAGGCAACTTGTTCTTTCATGACGCACCTTGAGGAAGAAGTCCGAGATCAAGAGCTGACTGGATGGCTGAGGCCGCTGTGTGGCCGAGCCCGCAGATAGAGGCATCGCTCATCACCGCTGAGATGTCGTCAAGCAGCTCCCGTTGAGCCTTGTCGGGGCCTTCTTTCTTTATTTGAAGGAGTACTTCGTGCTGTCGTACCGTTCCGATCCGACAGGGAACACATTGCCCACAGGACTCGTCGCGGAAAAACTGGGCAAGACGCCTAGTGATATCCAACATGTTGACGTCAGTTGAGAACACCATTATTGCCCCGGAACCAAGCGTGGTCTCATTAGCCGCTGCGTCTTCGAGTGTTAGGGGGAGGTCTAGTTTCTCCGGGCCGACGAAACGACCGGCAGCGCCTCCCATAAGGATGGCCTGTAGATCCCCGACCACTCCCCCGGCCGTCTCAAGCAGGTTTCCCAGCGAGACCCCGAAAGGAACCTCGTACAGGCCCGGAAATTGGATGTGCCCGGACAAACAAAACAGTTTCGTTCCGGGAGATCGTTCCGTGCCCAACGACCGATACGCGTCAACTCCGCCATTTAGGATCTCGAGAACGTTGATCAAGGTCTCGGGATTATTGATGACTGTGGGTTCGCCGAACAATCCGCTTGTCGTGGGAAATGGTGGTTTGTTTCGAGGTTCTCCGCGTCGACCTTCAATGGAGTTAAACAAAGCTGTTTCTTCACCGCAGATGTATGCGCCGGCCCCGCGTCGCACTTCGATGTCGAAAGAATATTCAGAACCACAGATCCTGGAGCCAAGGTATCCCGATGAGCGGGAGCGTTCTATCGCATGATTTAAGCGGTGTGTGGCTAGTGGATATTCGCCTCGGACATAAATCCACCCACGTTTGGACCCCGTAGTAACGCCTGCAATCGTCATCGCTTCGATGATCGCAAACGGATCGTTTTCCATAATTAAACGATCCTTGAAGGTTCCGGGTTCGCTCTCGTCCGCGTTGGCAACCACATGTTTAGATTGGGAACTCTCCTCAGCAACGGCACGCCACTTAGTCCCGGTAGGAAAGGCGGCGCCGCCCCTCCCAGACAAGCCGGATGCTTCAAGTGTGTTCAGGACCGCGTCTGCCCCTATATCTAGCGCCCGAGTCAACGCGGCGTAACCTCCGTTCGATAAATAGGATTCGATGCTCAGTGGGTCTGCGACACCAAAGCGTTTAAGTAACCGGAGTGAAGAGTCACCACGCTGAGGATGCGAAAACCCGTCAGCGTCAGCTGGAACTTGGTCGGGAGTTCCTACGCCCTGAATGAATATTGCGGGAGCGCGCTCGCATTGGCCAAGGCAAGGACTTTTGTGCACTCTCTGACCGGCTGCTTGGATCTCCGATATCAGGTCGTCTGAACCCGCTATGGCGCATGCTGCATCGACGCAAATGTGGTTTTGGGGACCCGGCGCCGACGGCTTCTCCGTTTCAAACAAATCGTAAAATGTTGCGACGCCGTATGCCTCTGCAGGAGGCACCTGAAGAAGTTCCGCCAAGTAATTGAGACCGCCGGGGCTTATCCAACCCTGGGAGTTCTGCAGCAGATGTAGGCCAGGGAGCAGCAGGTGACGCTGCTCGCGGCGTCGCGTCACCCCACTACGTACAACCCTTTCTCCTTCCCAAACCACAACCGTTTCGCCAACGAAAGCGTCGACGATTTCCATCTCTTTTGCATCAGGCAAAGCGTCGCCGAATTGGAGGTCAGCCACGCGAGGTTCCTAGGGGCAGTTTGTCGATCCGAATGGATGCGGCTTTGAATTCCGCGGTACCGCTGCGTGGATCCCATTCATCGTTGGTGAGAAGGTTGAGGTCCACCAACTCAGGAAAATGAAAGGTTGAAAAGGCCAACCCTGCCACTTGGTCCGGTTCGATTTTGATGTGCATTTCGACGGAGCCCCTAGGTGAAGACACCGATACACGTTCTCCGTCTACGACCTTGAGATTCAGGGCATCAGCTGCGCTGATTTCTAGATGTGATCCGGAACGTATGGGAGATTCATACCCGCTGGATTGAACTCCTGTGTTGTAGGAATCGAGGGCTCTACCGGTTGTCAACCGCAAAGGGAAGTCGTCTGTTAGCTGCTCTTTGGGACCCTCGTACCGGGTAATCGAGAATGGCGCAGGCTCATGTCCGCCTAGGTTCTCTTCCCAAAGCCATCCGTGTAGGTAAGGCGTGCCCGGGTGGTCGATATTGGGGCATGGCCATTGCAATCCACGTTCGCGTTCGAGGCGTTGGTAGCTCATCCCAGCGTGCATTGGGGACAATGATCGAAGTTCGTTCCACAGCTCTTCGGGAGTTTCAGCGGCCCATTTGGCTCCCATGCGTTGGGCAAGTTCGCCAATAATTTCGTAATCGTGTCGACAATCGCCAGGTGCAGTGACTGCCGCCCGCACGCGTTGCACTCGTCTTTCGCTAGACGTCACAGTGCCCTCAGATTCAGCCCATCCGACCGTCGCGGGAAGTACAACGTCGGCGAGTTGTGCGGTGCGCGTGAGGAAGATGTCCTGAACCACGAGAATGTCGAGTTCAGCGAGGAGTTTCCGAGTGTGTACAACATCAGCTTCTGAATCGGCTGGGTTTTCGCCGATGATGTAAAGGGCCGTCAAATCGCCTTGGGCCATGGCCTCAAACATCAAGGTTAAGTGCAGCCCAGGTACCGGATTGATAGGGGCGCCGTAAACGGATTCAAACTTCGCCCGAACTGTGTCGTCGGCGACGTCTTGGAAGCCCGGGAGTTTGTTGGGGAGGGCGCCCATGTCCCCGCCTCCTTGGACGTTGTTTTGGCCACGAAGCGGCACTAACCCCGATCCCCAACGACCGACATGCCCGGTCAATAGGGCAAGGTTGCAGAGCGACAACACGTTCTCGACGCCATTGTGATGCTCTGTGATGCCGAGGGTCCAAAGAATTTGCGCAGTGGGTGCAGTTGCGTACTCGTGCGCTAATTCCCGTATGGCTTCGGCAGCAACGCCTGTAGTTGCCGCTGCCCGTTCGAGCGTGTACTCATCGACGTGTTCAGCGAAGGCGTCGAACCCTGCTGTCGCATGTTCGATGAAATTTTTGTCGTGGAGATCCGCGGCAATTATTTCTCTGGCCATGGCATTGGCGAGGGAAATATCGGTACCAACGTCTATTCCCAGCCACAGATCGGCGAATTTGGCAGATGCCGTTCGTCGGGGATCGACGGCGAACATTTTGGCACCTTCGGAGAGTCCCTTTAGGAGGTGGTGGAAATAGATGGGATGCGCGTCCCTCGCGTTGGACCCCCACAACAAAACAAAATCAGTGTCTTCCACCTCGGCGTAAGAGGAGGTTCCGCCGCCGACTCCAAACACTGTCGCCAGACCGACGACGCTAGGCGCGTGTCAAGTTCGGTTACAGGAATCAATGTTGTTAGAACCCACAGCGGTGCGCATGAATTTCTGTGCGGCGTAGTTCATTTCGTTCGTGCTCTTCGAACAACTGAAGAGACCGAATGTCTCATGGCCGCGCTCGTTGATGGCTTGGCGGAACCCTTTGGCAGCACGAGTGAGTGCCTCATCCCAAGTCGCTTCTCGAAGTTCTCCGTTTTCGCGAACCAGCGGTTTGGTGATGCGTGCTAGAGGCTTAGGGCGGTCTGTCTTCGAGTTCATAAAGGCTCCTGGGTCGCGATTGCCGTGGAGAGACGAACCTCTTTCAGTGTACGGGGCATCAAAGGGCTGGCTAAGTACGGCCGGGATTTTCAGATACGGAATTATTCAGTGCCGAGGCACGGATGGCACCATGGACATTGCAGGAGATGGCGTTTCGCCAAGGCAATGAATAGCTTGCCACCTGGAAACCTTGTTCCACGATGTGGCACACTCGGGCCGGAGGTTTTAAATGGCAGTGGTGCAGTCGGTACATAGGGCATTCGCAATATTGCGGGCTCTTTCTTCGGGTCCATTGGGGGTGACTGAGGTATCTCAACGCGTGGGGTTGCCTAAGAGCACTGTGGCTCGGTTGCTGGCGGCCCTTGATGAGGAAGGGGCGATCCGTCAAATTCAAGCGGGCGGTCGATATTCGTTGGACGACGGACTTCTTGATCTTGCAGGCGAAATGACTGGGCATCGGAACCTATTAGCGGTAGCTCGGTCACATTTGTTGGACTTGGTCGACTCGATTGGCGAGACATCAGGCATTGGTGTCAGAGAAGATCGGGAGATCTACTATGCCGACCACGTCGAGTTCGATAGTCAGGTTCAGATCAGAAATTGGACTGGGGAACATGCTGCACTACACCTTGTTCCATCTGGTCTCGTGTTTTTGGCACACATGAAAGCCGAAGACGTCGACGCGTATTTAGATGAGACGTTGGAGGCTGCGACGCCTCAGAGCGAAGTAGATCCAATCAAAATTCGACAACGACTTGGCCAAATTCGAAGAGTCGGCTATTCCTGGGTACACGAGGAATTTGCCGAGGGTCTCAACTCCGTAGCGGCACCTGTTTTCAATACTCGAGGCGACGTGATCGCTGCTCTCCACGTCCACGGCCCTGCTTACCGTTTCCCTGATCCTGAGCAAACTCACGACCTGGGCATCCTTTTGGTGGCTACGTGCGAACGTATGACGCGACAGCTCGGTTAATGGGCGAACAGGGACCCTCCGAGGCCGGTTTCAGCCTCTACGCTGCCGAACTTCTTCGATGACTGCCGGGATGACTTCGTGGAGGTCAGCAATAACGGCGTAGCCGGCTTTGGTAACCATGTTTGCTTCGCGGTCCGTGTTTATGGCGAGAATATTCTTCGATGCCATGGCGCCTACCCAGTGCTGGATAGCCCCTGAGATGCCACACGCGATGTAGATCTCTGGCGCGATACGAGTGCCGGTCTGACCGACTTGATCAGCGTGACTTCGCCAACCGTTGTTGGTGACTGCTCGCGAACAGCCGACGCGACCGCCAAGAAGGTCCGCTAATTCCTCCAGTTGGGCGAATCCGTCGGCGGAGCCGACGCCGCGACCGCCGGACACCACTACGGATGCGGTAGCGAGAGTTACCCCCTCGGTCTGAGTCACTCGGTCGCGGATAACTGTCCGCCCTAACCTCGGGTCCAGGTCGATCTCAACGGCACGAATCTCTATTCCATTTGCCCCAGCGGATAAGACGGGTTCGATCGAATGGTGGGTGTAGGAAACAATAAGGAGTTCTGCGTCAACGACGATGTCTTCTAGGAGTGATCCACCCCATTGGACTCGAGTTATTTCCCAAGCGTCGCCGCGTTGAACCTGGAGGCTGTTAGCAGCGAATGGGGCATCCAACCGCGCAGCAACCTGCGCCAATACTTCATTGCCTCGATCAGTTCCGACCGAGAGAATCACGGACGGCGAACACTGGTTTGCGAGTTCGACGATGGCCTGCCCCCATGCTTCTGGCCCATAATCGGATAGAACAGGAGAAGTCAGACAGTAAGCAAGTTCTACTCCGTAATCCGCGCACGTCTCCCCAAGGCCTTCGGCATCTTGCCCGACTAGAACAGCAGCGGTTTTTTGAGAAAGCTTCTCGCCGAGTGTTCTGGCAGCAGTCAAAGCCTCGCCTGCAGAAGCTGTGAGTTCACCTTGGTCGTGTTCTACGAAGACCAAAATTTCCCCCATCACAACACCCCCAATTCGTCGAGTAAATCGACTATCAGCGGCGCCGCGGCAGCACTCTCGCCCAGGACGGTGGTTTCGGTGACTTTCTCTTCGGGCTGGTGGAGACGGACTTTGGTTTGCCCTCCAGGGGGCACATCGATAGAAGCAACACCGATTTCGGCTTTCTTGGACGCGAGCCGACCTTTCATCGTCGGATAACGAGGGAGGTTGATACCTTCGCGGACCCCGAACACAGCTGGTGCTTCAAGTTGATACACCTCTACACCCGTGTCCACTTCTCTTCGAGCCATAAACACCCCGTCATCGATCTCGATGCCTTTAATGCCATTAACAATGGGGCGGTCCAATGCTACGGCGACCCTAACTCCAACCTGGAAGCCGCCGGCATCCGCTGATTCGTTTCCAAAGAAGATGAGGTCAAATTCGCCGTCCTTTGCTTCCAACTCGCTGACGGCTTGGGTGATTGCGTTTGCTGTCCGCTCAGGATCCCAGTCGATCCCGCTGTTGTTAGGGATCAGTACAAAGTCTGTACCTCCGACGCTCGCGGCGTAACGGAGTTGTTCTTCCGCTTCGGTAGGCCCCGCCGTTAGCACCGTGACTGTCCCGCCATGTTGTTCAATGATCTGCGCGGCTTCTTCGAGAGCGCACTCTTCGTGGGGACTTGTCGTAAAACCAAGATGTGAAGTATCTACATTTAGCTGGTCGGAACTTATGTTGATGCGTGAACCCGGAGCGGGTACTCGTTTCACGCAGACCAGAACCCGCATAGGTTCTCCTTAGTGAGGGTGTTGATTTGACTCGGTCCTACGCCTTCATGCGACCATTGTCAGGGTCAAAGAGAGCCAGGTTGGCCCCAGTGGCGGCGACCTTCACAGGATAGTTTTCGTTCTGGTACATGACTTGGAGCTCTGTGCCGATTTCACAAAGCTCAGTCGGTAGATAGGCCATACATAGGTACTTGCCAACGGAAGGGGCGTTGCCGGCCGTAGTAACCCTGCTTACCCTTCCTTTCGCATCGACGATACGTTCGCCGTTGGAGGTAAGCACAGGCTCATTTCCTGCGCCCATGGGGAAGCGGTCGTAACCATCAAGGCACGCATGGCTTTCGACCGTAAGCACACACAATTGAGCGCAGGGACTCTCTTCGCGTGCTTTCATGTACGCCTCTTTGCCAATGAAGTCGGCAGCCTTCACTTTCGGTCGAGCTAGTCCAGCCTCAACAGGTGTGTATTCGCTGTCTAACTCCGCACCCATCAAGCGATATCCCTTTTCGATCCGACCACTGGTTCCGTAGACCGCTGCGCCCACAGGGCGAAGATTGAAGTTCGACCCCTGCTCAGCGATGGCGTCCCACAGGGCAAGTCCATGTTGCGTTGGCGTGTATATCTCGAAGCCAGCGTCCCCTACGTACGACACTCGAAACATCTCTGTGGGAAGGCCAGCAATCAGGACCTCCTGGCAAGTGCCATAAGGAAATGCTTCTTGGTCAAGGCTCGACTCAGTGATTCCTTCAAGAATTGAGGTTGCCTGTGGACCCCAAACGCCGAAAGTACACAAACCGTTGGTTCGATTTTCGAATTGAACAGTGCCATCTTCGGGAAGATTGTGTCGGAACCAGTATTCGTCGCGCCCACCGTCGAAGGCTCCGGTCACAATCCGGAATCGGGTTTGTCCCAACCTGAGAATTGTTAGGTCAGACCGGAATCCTCCTGAACTGTTCAGAACTGGCGTATAGATCGAACCGCCGATCTTGACGTCACACTTGTTGACGACCATATGTTCGATGTAATCGAGAACTCCAGAGCCACTGACTTCGAAGATCTGGAATGCAGAAAGGTCAACAATGGCCGCATGCTCGCGCATGTGTAAATGTTCTGCATCGGAAATGGGGGTCCACCACCGAGCGTCCCATTCGTGGTCTCGTCCGGGGACCTTGTAAGTGGCGACTAAGTCATTGTTTGACTCGTACCAATGGGGGCGTTCCCATCCACCGGCTTCGAAATAAAACGCTTCGAGAACGTCAGTGCGAGCTTTTACGGGTCCCGTAGTGATGTCTCTTCTCGTCGCCCACTGCTCTCTGGGATGCACGATGCCATAGGTCTTGTTGAAATGTTCCTCAGCGCGAGCCTCAATGTGATGAACGTTGCGTTGCTGTGGGTAGAAACGAGCGATGTCCGCGCCATGCGGGTCAGTCAAGTGCGGGTAACCGTGAGTCATCCATTCCGCTACTAGGCGGCCGACTCCTGGCCCCTCCTTGACCCAGACAGCGGCTGCCGACCAAAGGTTGTCAACCTCAATTGTCGGTCCCAGTACTGGATTGGCGTCGGGTGTCAGGGAGAGCAAACCGTTAATCGCGTATTTAATTTCGCCGTCACCCAAAAACTCCATCAGCTCGATTGCTTCCTCCATTTGTTGGTCAAAGTCGTCGGCAGTGAAGGGCATTTCCGTCGGACTGAGCGCCGCTTCGTCGTTGGAGGGAATCTCGTCAACTCGGTGAAGGATTGGTCGGTGGGCGTAGGAGCCGACCTCCATGGAGCCCGCAGATTGGCGTTCGTAGCAAAAGGTGTCCATATCGCGAACGATGGGATAGGCGAGTTCTTGCTTAGTTTCTACCAAGACGTCAAAAGGGCCCACGTCAGCCATTTGGTGCACAGCAGGTGTGAGTGGAATTGTCGCACCCGCCATTTCGGCTAGTCGGGGGCTCCAAACTCCGCAAGCGATGACAACGGTCTCGCATTCGATGCGGCCCTTATCCGTTAGTACCGCTCGGACCCGAGGCTTGGTTGGGCCTGGTGAAGTTTCGATGTCAAGGACTTCGGTATTTGCGAAAACTTGCAAGCTTCCGGCGTCTTGTGCTTTTTTACGCATCTGAGTGCCAGTTTCGAGCGAGTCAACGGCGCTCACGCTCGGTGTATGAAAGCCACCAAGGATGACGTCCACGGAAATAAATGGGACACGTTCCTTCACTTCTGCCGGCGTAAGCAGTTCCGACGGGATCCCCCAGCAAGTGGCGGAGGTCATCCTTCGTTTGAACTCCTCCATTCTTTCGGTAGTCCTGGCAACTTCGATGCCACCGCACGTGTTCTGAAGGCCCAATTCTTCATACTGCTTTTGACTGTCCAAAGTGAGGTCAACTATTTCCTTTGAATGGTCTGCCGGGAAAATAAAATTCGAAGCATGGCCTGTTGATCCACCGGGGTTCGGTAGTGGTCCTTTGTCGAGAAGTACGATGTCATCCCAACCCATATCGTTTAAGTGCCCTACAAGGCAATTTCCCACGATGCCAGCGCCGATTACGACACATTTGGCCTTTGTTGGAAAGTCGCTCACTCTGATCCCTTTTGCTTCGCATTGTCGCTTCGAGATAACTACAAAAGCGTTCCTGGATGACGGAGTGCAAACTTACTCCGTTATACGGCTCGCTTTACCACCATGGTGCCTGGTCTGAACCCTTACAAGCATTCTGTATGATGGAACTGTTCCACAGAGTGAAACAATATCTGTCGAGTTTGAAGCTGTCCATGTCCGAATCGTTCATCCTGAGGGACCAGAATCGGCTCAACAAGGAAAAGGGTTCTCATGGAGATTCCTAGCGACCTCGAGATAGCCAATAACGCTTCATTATTACCTCTGTCAGAGATTGCGTCCAAAGCCGGCATACCGCTTGAGTATCTCGAATTTTATGGAAAGGGAACGGCAAAGATTCAACTCGAAGCGATCCCCGCGATGGTTGACCGTCCGTTCGCGAAATACGTCGTTGTGTCGGCCATAACACCAACGCCACTTGGAGAGGGTAAAACCACCACAACAGTCGGTTTAGGACAGGCCTTTCAACATATAGGTCGAAGCGCCACGATAGCGATCCGTCAACCTTCGATGGGGCCCACATTTGGCATCAAAGGTGGGGCGGCCGGAGGCGGTTATAGCCAAGTTGTTCCGATGGAGCTTTTCAACCTGCATTTGACAGGCGACATGCACGCTGTCACCGCTGCGCACAACATGTGTGCCGCTGTTCTAGATGCACACCTTTATCACGGCAACGATCTAAAACTTGATATCCACAACATCACGTGGCGCAGAGTCGTGGATATCAATGATCGCGCACTACGCAATGTCACTATTGGCTTGGGAGGCTCACTAGACGGCATTCCTCGAGAGAGCGGCTTTGACATCACGGCAGCTTCTGAGGTCATGGCGGCTTTGGCCTTGGCGACCTCGTTACAAGATTTGCGGGCGCGAATGGGCCGGGTGGTTGTTGGCTATACGAAAGACGGCAGTCCCGTGACAGCGGAGGATCTCGGAGTTGCAGGTTCGATGACCGTCATACTTCGCGAAGCAATTAAACCGAATTTAATGCAAACCCTGGAAGGCACTCCAGCATTGGTTCATACAGGCCCGTTCGGGAATATTGCGACGGGTAATTCGTCCATCGTGGCAGACCAGATAGGTATACGGACCGGCGACTTTTTACTGACCGAAGCCGGTTTTGGGGCAGATATGGGTGCCGAACGGTTCTTCAATATCAAGTGCCGGTATTCCGGACTGGCTCCCGATGCAGCAGTCTTGGTCGCGACCGTGCGTGGCCTGAAGGCACATTCAGGCAACCACAGGATTGTTGCTGGCAAACCACTCCCTGAGGCCCTCCTTGTTGAAAACCCCGATGAGGTGCACGCTGGCGGCGAGAATCTACGCAAACAGCTTGAGAACATGCGTATTCATGGCGTCACGCCTGTAGTAGCAATCAACACCTTCCCCGGGGACCACGATAAAGATTTAGAAGCGATTGCCGAAATAGCAGCGGAACATGGTGCACGGTCGGCACTGTGCACCCATTTCGCAGAGGGTGGCCGTGGGGCTAGTGAGCTAGCCGAAGCAGTGGTGGAAGCAGCGGCCGAGGAAAGCCACTTTTCACCCCTTTATCCCGACGAGATGAACCTTCGAGACAAAATCAGAACCGTGGCGCAGAAGGTATATGGGGCGAAAGATGTCTCCTTTACCCCACGGGCGAACAAACAACTTGACGGATACGAACGCAATGGCTTTGGGGAGCTTCCTGTATGCATTGCAAAGACCCATTTATCAATTTCCTCGGACCCGAAGTTAGTTGGCGCACCCACAGGGTGGACACTCCCGGTCCGGGAAGTGCGGGCATCCGTCGGTGCAGGGTTCGTTTATCCAATTTGTGGTGATATGCGAACAATGCCGGGTCTGGGGAAGAACCCCGCAGCGAAGAGCATCGATATCGACGCCGACGGAAACATAGTTGGCCTGAGTTAGGAAGTAGACGTTGCCTATCTTTTCCCTCAGCGGGCGTTTAGATCGTTCGACTGCCGCTCCCCTACGTCGCCAATTATTATCGAATGCGCATTTCGAGGTGATCCCGCTCAAGAACCTCGCGGAACAATTGCAACATCTTCCCGCCGGGGCATCGGTTTCAGTTACGGCTTCCCCGAATAAATCCTTAGAGGACACCTGGCAGCTTGCGAGGGATCTACTTGACAGGGGATTCCGTCCAATACCTCATCTCGCTTCGAGAATGCTTCAAAGCCGCCAGCAGTTGGAGAGCCTGATCAAAGAACTAAGAGCGCTCGGCCTCACCGAGTTGTTTTTGGTGGGAGGCGATGCAGCCTCACCTCACGGTCCATACGAGGATTCAATCCAAGTTCTTCAGGCAATTCTAGAACTGGACCACACCCTGGAACATATTGGCGTCACTGCGTACCCCGACGGCCATTCTTTTATTGAAACGAAGGTCTTGGGTAGCGTTCTTCGAGCTAAACAGGAAATTTTGAAAGACGCGGGATTGGCTAGCCACGCTGCCACTCAGATGTGTTTTGACCCAGCTACGATTCGGGATTGGCTCGAACGCGAACGGGATTCTGGGTTGGAGATACCCGTGCATCTCGGCATTCCCGGGGCAGTTGAACGTAAAAAGCTGTTATCAGTGGGGGCGCGTCTAGGAGTCGGAGCGTCGCTGCGCTACCTGCAAAAGAACACAGGGACTCTTGCGAGAATGGTTATGCCGGGCGGATACAACCCAAACAAACTCCTATCTCCCCTAGCAGGCGATCTGCAAAGGTTAGGCATTCAGGGGTTACACATCTTTACCTTTAACCAAGTTGATACAACCGTGGCTTGGCGTAACGATGCAATTTCGTCTCTGAAGTCCTGAGCAGACTTGCTTCGGTCAGGCCTGCTCCGCAACCTCAACTCGGATAACACTTTTCAACTGACGTAGGTCAGTAACTGTTTCGGCTGTAGGAGGCCTTGAAGCGCGAATCGTTGCGACTGCAGCTGTCGGTGAAATACCTGCAAAAATTTCATTTTGCATCTGTTGCACGTTGATGCCGGCGCCTCGAAGACACGCGAGGACCGCCGCAAGTGCGCCCACTTCGTCTCTGTGCGTCACCTTAAGAGTGCACGCCCCGAGCGGACGGTCCGCCAGGTTCACACAATTCAGCATCCGGCCCTCTACATAGGCTTTGATAACTCGAACAACACCGGACGCAACTGCTTCTCGCGCCTGCTGAGTCGACCCGCCAATGTGATGGGTACCTGCAATATTTGGATGCTCAACGAAAGAACTATCCCAGTCCCCCACCGGTGTTGAAGGCTCCTCCTCGTACACGTCGAGTCCCACCCGAATCGCTTTGGTTTCCATCGCTTTGAGAAGAGCGGCTTCATCAATGAGGCCGCCTCTAGCAGTATTCAACAAAATTGCCCCGTGCGACATCTGATTAAGAAAGTGATCATCCACGATGTTGCGCGTTCGATCGGTCAGGGGAAGGTGAAGCGAAATAATGTCAGCACCATTCACAAGCGTTTTAACGTCATCGAAGAAATCGATGTTTAAGCGATTAATTCGATCCAAGAGACCAGAAGCCCGTTCCGATCGGCTCAAAGCCCGTACCTTGATGCCGAACGCAGTCGCGCGTTCGGCCACCGCCAGGCCAATCTCTCCCAGACCTAGGATCGCCATTGTGCGTCCTTTGAGTCCCCGCGCTGCTGAATATTCAGATTTCGCCCACTTACCGTTGTGCAGGTCTGCGGTTGAAGCCGGAATATTACGGTCGACTGCTAAGAGCAAGCCCATCGTTAATTCTGCAACAGCGGCTGCGTTTTGTCCGGGAACATTGCAGACATAGACACCGTTCTCACTTGCGGCTTGGGTGTCAATGGTGTCGGTGCCCGCTCCGGCACGAACAATCAGCCCTAAGTGAGCGGCAGCTTCGATAGTTAAACGTGTGACGGGCGTGCTGCGTACAACCAGCACGTCGGCGTCTCCGATGAGTTGATCTAAACCCTGTGCGGCAGAGACGTGCAATACGTTGCAACGATGGCCGTCGTTTTCGAGACTTTCGATAAAGGGGGCGTCGATCTCGTCAGCAAAGACAATGTGCACGTGCTCTCCCTCGGTGTTGTCGAACTGAAGTTGCCCCGAGGTCCCCGCTGCGAACTATTCCACAACCACAATCTGACTGCTGACCCCGTATCACAACCACATCGCCGATCACCCTAAGACGTCGAGAAGATCCATCATGACAAGGACGGTCAACAAACCGATTACGGCGCCGTTGATTAGGCTCATCGGCCATTTCCAACGGTGGTTGGACCTCCAAAATCGGCGGATGCTCAGAACGTTGGCGGCAATGGCAACCAGTCCAAGGGGTAGACCTATCCAGGGCCCCACTCCCGAGCTGACCCCAGCCAGGGGTGCCAAGAAAGGCAGAATCACATATGTAAGGGCGCATCGAACGCCGGAAATCACCATCGACGTGCTGAACACGCGTGTGTCAACGTCGTTTGCTAAAGGAGCTAGCGAGTTACTCATCTGGTTGGTTGCCTTCGACGACTAATTCGATACATCCGCAACTGTGACGCCGGCAACCTGTAATCCTCCGGGCACCACCGTAATGGTTTGTGGAAGAGAACCCACAGCTTCCCCATCTGACCGGAAATCGCACGATTCATGCCCGTTCACAGGAATCATTTGCATCTCTATTTTTTTACCGCGAATGATCTCGACTGCCTGATCCGTTACATGGGCTCCAGAAAATGTTTTCGGAAGAACACGGAGAAGATGCAGAGCTGAAGTGTCATGAATCAGCACAACTTCGACTGAACCCGAAGTCGGACTTGCCTCCGGCGCAATTTTCATTCCGCCACCGAAAAATGCAGTGTTAGCGACCGCCACAAGGAGACAGGTGCATGATCTCTCGGCCCCGTCAATCGTTATTTCGACGCGGTAGCGCGGAAGACGAGTTATCTCCATCAGCGTTGCTACCGTGTACTTACTTGGTCCCTGAGGCCATCGCAATCGTTCGGCTCGGACGTTGACTGCTGCCGAAAAACCGGCTGTTGCAATGGTGGTGCCGTACCGCACGGACCCTTCCCCATCGGTCATCTTGAGTACGTCGACAGCAGTTGCAGCATCTGTTACGGCGGTAGCCATTTCTTGAACGCTTGTGGGGAGTCCCAGCGCTGCAGCAAAGTCGTTACCTGTTCCTGCGGGAACAATTCCCAACGTTCCTGACGTTTGGGCGATCTCCTGAACGACATGGTGAACGAGCCCGTCACCCCCGACTGCAACTACGCGGACCCCTCGATTTATCGCTTCTTTGACCAGTTCACGAGTTGCGGAAATCGAGGAAGGCAAAACTTTTTTGGCAGGAACTCCACGGTCAAGAAGAACGTTGGTGATCACTTCGCCCACACGTTGAGCGCGTCCACGATTAGCGGCGGGATTTACAAGTACCAAGGTTGACGTTGTGGAATCGAAAGGCACTTGTTCCATATGGTTCCTTAGGTTGACTACGGTGACGGAGACTGGTGAGGCAAACGGTGCCCCGCCAGACAGAAGCCCAATTCGAGACGAGGTTGAAATGGTTGGTGCACTCGACGGTATACGAGTCTTGGATTTATCGACATTGGTTCAAGGCCCTCAAGCGGCCGCGATGTTGCACGATCTGGGAGCTGAGGTAATCAAAGTTGAGCTTCCCGAAATCGGAGACATGGGACGCCACGTCGGCATAATCCCCGAAGTAGGGACCTCTTCGTTCTTCATCGCAAACAATCGAGGGAAGCGTTCGGTGGCTTTGGATTTGCGTAGCGACGGTGGGAGAGAAGCCTTTCTGAAACTTGTCGAGACATCGGATGTAGTTTTGTCGAATTTTCAACCAGGCACTCTGGATGAATGGGGGTTGGGGTATGAGGACTTAGCTGCGGTGAACTCGCGAATAATCTGGGCTGCAGGAAGCTTTCTTGGTCCGACAGGCCCAGATGCGCTTCGCGAAGGTGCTGATATTGCCGGCGAAGCCTATGGCGGCGTAGTGGCGGGAATAGGCAACGACGGAGAAGCGGTCACCACCGTTGCTTCGCTCTTAGCTGATCATTGCGGATCTCAGAATCTACAGACAGGAATTTTGGCCGCGCTGTTTGCTCGCGAAAAGACGGGACGCGGTCAACGTGTTGATGTCAGCTTGCTCGGAGGGCAGATCTGGATGCAGGCAACCGAGTACACCCATTATTTTCTCACAGGGGAACTGGCAGGCAAATCCAACGGCGGCCACCCTCTGGTCCACGCGCTGTACGGCGTATTCCCCACCTCTGATGGGGCGATCGCTATGGCCGGCTGTCCTGAACACCTTTGGGAAGGAATGTGCCGCGCCATCGAACGACCCGATTGGGTTGATCACCCGCGTTTCAATACCTACTTCACAACGAAAGAGATAGCTGCCGAGATGCGGGAAGAATTTCTACCTATCTTCGCGCAGCGAACCACCGATGAATGGGCGGCCCGGCTGGAGACAGAAGCCCAACGTTTCGCCCCCGTTCGCTCCCATGACCAAGTCGCAGCGGACCCGCAATCATACGCAAACGGGTACATCGTCGAATTTGATCATCCTGATTGGGGCACCACCAACTTTGTTGGCTGCCCGATTCAGATGTCGGATACGCCGACGCGTTTTGGTACCGATGTGCCCGAACTGGGCCAAGAGACCGAAATTGTTTTAGTCGAGGCCGGCTACGACTGGGAAGAACTCGAAGACCTTCGAGCGAGAGGAGCCTGGTAAGGCGCGGCATTAGCCGAGTGGCCCACCTGGTAAATGTAAGGTGCAAACGAGTGCGGCCTGTTCCAATGCGACATCTGGATTGTTGGAAATTCTCAAGTAAGTCCACCCCGCTAGAACCACGATCAAAGTCGTCGTCGCTAGTGAACCCGTAACTGCCGGTCGGCGTCGCAACAGTGACAGCGGCCTATTTTTTGCTTTGGGAGTAGGAGCGTCGTGGGGACTTTCATCAATGAACAAATGAATGACAGCGGCGACCAATCCCAATAGGGCAGACAGCCACCAAAAAACTTCATACGAACCGTAGGCATCGCGCACCAAAGCGGCCCCGTAAGTCCCGATGAATGCGCCGATCTGGTGACTCAAGAAAACGAACCCGAAGAGGCTGCCAGCATGTGCAGGGCCGAATTGTTTAAGCACGATGGCCGAGGTCAACGGAACGGTTGACAACCAGACCAGTCCCATTACCGCAGCGGACCCAAGTGCTATTTGGGGGCTCATGGGCAGAACCACAAATGCTGCAAAGACAAAGGCTCGTGCAGCGTAAAGGACGCTCAACAGCTTCGCGTTGTTGAAACGCCCCCCTAGCCAACCAACGCCGATAGTGCCCGCAATATTAAAAAGGCCAATGGTCGCGAGCGCCAACGCAGCGACGCGTGCCGTTTGGCCGACATCTTCGAGGTATTTCGGTAAATGAACACCCACGAAAGTCACGTGAAAACCGCAAACGAAAAAACCCAACAAGAGCAACACGTAGCTTCTGTGACCGAACGCCGTCCGGAGGGCGTCACCTAGGGCTTGTTGCGGAACTTGATCTGACGCAGCGCGTTCTCGCGTGCGCAGGGGGCTGGCAGCCGCCATTGCGGCAACGAGCAAGACAATGCCAAAGATCAGGCTTTGCCTCCAACCGACGAAGTCGATCAGAACCTGACTCAAGGGAACCAAAACAAATTGGCCGACCGATGCGAAGGCACTTGCAGTAGCGAGGGCCATTGATCGTTTTTCGTCAGGGACACTGCGTCCAATGGCTGCAAGGATCACGCTGAAGCTGAGTCCAGCCAGACCTAAACCAACCAGGACACCTAACCCCAAAGTGAGCGTTCCGGTCCCTGCGGCCTGCCCAGTAGTGGCTAGTCCGGCGACATACAACACGCCGCCAACAATCAGCACTCGTCCAGTTCCGAAACGATCAGCAACGGCGCCGGCTATGGGTTGACCTAAACCCCAAATAAGGTTTTGTAGTGCAACTGCGAGCCCAAATGAACTCGTCGTTATTGAGAGACCCTCCGTTATTGGGTCCAGGTAGACGCCCATTGTCGCTCGCACGCCCATGGACACAGCCGTCGCGAAACAGCCAGCGATGAGAATCGTTACTGCGGTAGGAAAAGATTGTCGCGAGGTGTTCACCGACAAGTATTAACCATGGTGCCAATTCCCTCCACGGTTGTGGTGATGACGTCGCCAGCAACTAAGAAACGTTTGTCCGGCATACCGACTCCTGAAGGAGTGCCAGTAAAGATGAGGTCTCCAGGTAGCAAGGTCATGACCTCAGATAGGTAACTCACAAGGAAGGGGACATCGAAGATCAAAGCACTCGTTCTTGCGTCTTGGCGAGGTTCTCCATTGATGGCGCAGGTGATATGTAAATCGTCTGCGTCTGGAAACGAATCTGGCGAGACTAGCAATGGACCAGTCGGGCCATAGGTGTCTCGCGACTTGCCGAGTCCGAATTGAGGCGGCCGGGCTCCAAGCTGGAGTTTCCTATCTGAAATGTCTTGACCAACAGTCAAACCAGCGACAAAGGACCAGGCGTCTTCAGTAGGCACATCGCGAGCAACACGCCCGATGACCACGACCAGTTCGGCTTCGTAGTCGCCACGAGTGGCCCGTAGATGCACGTCGTCAAACGGTCCGGCAATACACGATGGGAATTTTGAAAAAACGACCGGCGATTCCGGTAGGTCCATTTTGGACTCTTCAGCGTGATCCTTGTAGTTAAGACCTACGCCAAACGAGTTACGAGGTCGGGGCGCGGGCGGGCCGAGTTTCACCTCAGCCAAAGAGCCATCAGGGTCAATGTTCGTCAAATTGGTGTTGATCTCGTGAAGAGCGTCGATATCAGCAAGGGCGTCGACCGGATCCGTTGCGATGGCGTCGTGAGAGATTCGGTTGAGGTCGTAAAATTTGTCACCGTGGACCAGACATGCTCTGTCCTCAACGTTGGCAAAAGTGAATGGCATATGGTGACCCTTCGAAGCTGTGATCAACAGCCGCAGCAAGTGCAGGCTTAGAGCCGCCGACGATAGGGCTGTCACGCTATTTCAGCAAACAGTCCACAATTAGCCGTGACTTAATGAACGAGCAGACCATCCTGTACGACGAGCGACCCTCGACAAATAGTGTGGCGCACCTTTCCGATGAACTGCTGCCCTTGCCACGGCGTGTTCGTGCTCTTGCTTTGTAAAGATGAGCCCTCGATAGCCCAAGCCTTATTCGGATCGAATACTGCAATGTTGGCGGGGTTACCCGGTGTTAGAGGTTGGCCATGTTCATGAATATCGGCAATACGCGCAGGTTGGGACGATGTAACGGCCACAAACTGCTGTCTCGACATCGATCCCCCATTGACGAAGGTGTCCCAAATAACGGAAGCCATCGTTTCGACTCCGAGCATTCCGGGAGGTACCTCGGCTAGTGGCATCTGCTTGAGTCGCGGGTGATGGGGTGCATGGTCTGTGGCAACAGCATCAACGGTCCCATCTAGCAATGCGGCGCGAAGGGCAGAAGCGTCCGTTGCAAGACGCAACGGTGGGTTCATTATCCCAGCCGACCCAAGCCGTTCGACGTCCTCTTCAGTAAGAATCAGATGCTGAGGGGTCACCTCAGCTGTTACTCGAAGGCCAGCTTGTTTGGCTCTCCTAACCTGTTCAGTGGCCAGTGACGTCGACATGTGAAGAACGTGATAGCGGCCACCCGTCTTGGCGGCAAGCGCTATGTCGCGTTCAACGATTACGGCTTCCGCTTCGCGTGGCCGGCCCGGCAGGCCTAGGCGTTCAGCCACGGTTCCCGCATTTAAAACACCGCCTGCGACCATCTCTGAGTGTTCCGCGTGTTGACTGATGACAGCACCAGGTAGCTCCAAGGTTTCCCGAAGGGCCGCTTCCATAAGCTTCGCGTCATCGACAACCCAGCCGTCATCGGTAAACACGCGCACTCCGGCCCGGTGCAGCGCGGCGAAATCCACTAATTGCTCACCGGCTCTTTCTACGGTAATTGCGGCCGAGGTGCGTACGTCGCAAGCCGCATCACGCGCAAGTGAAAGTACATCCGAAACTATTTCCACGTTGTCGATTGTCGGGATTGTGTTGGGCATCATTACGCAAGCGGTAACACCGCCAAGAGCCGCTCCAGCGGCCCCGGAAGAAATGTCCTCACTTTCCTCGCCCCCCGGTGTACGAAAGTGGACTTGTATGTCTACGAGTCCGGGCATGACTATGGCATCTGACGCGTCAACGCTTTCTCCCTGCCCATCAAAGGCACCCGGTGCTCCGCTGTCAGCAATCACGCCGTTTATCAGCAGTAAGTCAACTTTCCGTTCAGACAGCTGGTCGACGACTGTTCCCCCAGCAATCACAATGGGACTGGCCATAGTCCAACCCTATGACGCCATTGCGTGGTCGGGGCGTAACTTCCCATCGAGAGGTAAGATCGCGACATGGTTGACGTTGCTGGGTATCACCAGGTCATCAGCACTGAGCATCGTGAGAGTTACGAACGTGACGGCTATTTACAGCTTCCTGGGTTCATTGATTCGAACACGCTTGCTGGCCTGAAAAAGGCATCGGACGAGTTTGTCGAATTAAGCCGCGAGTTACGCACGTCCGGGAAGATTTTGGATCTGGAACCTGGGCATACGGAGGAAGAACCACGGATCAGACGTCTAAATTCACCGGTGGATCACCATGAAACGTTCAGAGACTTTAGTTTCGTAGGAGCAGCGGCAGAGCTTGCTTGCGCGTTGCTCGGCGGACCGGTCAGATACCACCACTCGAAGCTCAACTTCAAGTGGTCCGATGGTGGCGAAGAAGTGAGGTGGCATCAGGATATTCAATTCTGGCCACATACAGATTTCAGCCCTTTGACCATTGGTGTTTACCTCGCCGACGTAGACCAGGAAATGGGTCCGATGGGCGTCTTACCCGGAAGCCATCGCGGGACTCTCTTCGATCAGTATCGGCCTGACGGGGCATGGGACGGCGCTATCGGGGCAAACGATCTTGAAACTCTCGATCTCACCGACGTGAAGTGGCTTTCTGGTCCCGCTGGATCGGTCACGGTGCACAATTGCTGCATGGTGCACGGGTCCCTACCGAATAATTCTCCACGTCCGCGGCCGTTGCTGCTTCAAACGTACTCGCGAGCGGATTCGTACCCGATTGCTCATATCGGAGCTAACGGTTCGACTGGAGCCCTCAGCGGTTCAGTAATCGGCGGGGATTCACGCCAACGAATCGTGGTAGACGGGCGCGAAATTCCGGGCGCCCCAGATTGGTCACGACGTGGAGCGCCCACGATTTTTGGGTCCCAACAACAAGACACCTGAGGTCAGGGTGACAGAGCCAGATTTCTTCGACGCGTTGGAAACGGTGCTAGTTCGGGAAATAGCCGGCTGCGTCAAGTTGGAAAGAATTGAAAGACTTTCGGGCGGGGCAAGCATGGAGACTTACCAGCTTGTCGTGAGAAGGCTCGAAGGTGACACCGTTCTGTGTATGCGCCGAGGAGCTGGCGGGATCGACCGCGAGTCGGTGAGCGCCATAGGTTTAGCTACCGAGGCACTCCTTATGCGCACGGCCCGTGACTACGGCGTCGTTGAGCCAGAAATTCATTACGTCTTGGAAACAAAAGACGAGGTCGGTGTCGGGTTCATTATGGAATGGCTCGATGGAGAAACACTTGGTGCCCGAATAGTTAGGTCCGAGAAATTGGATTCTGTTCGCGGCGGGTTGGCCGAACAATGCGGCCGAGAACTAGCGAAAATTCATGCGATTGATGTTGAAACCTTGGGACTGAAGCAACACCTGCCGACATTGGATCCGAGTTCATATCTTCACCAAACATGGGACCGCTACAAGGAGTGGAACACAGCACAACCGATGATCGATTTCACAGGGCGATGGTTGGCAGAAAATCTCCCTGACTTAAGCGACTACCGCCTTGTCCACAACGATTTCCGAAATGGCAACTTGATGGTGGACTCGGTGACTGGTCTCTCAGCTGTGCTGGATTGGGAGACAGCACACATCGGGGACCCAATGCGCGACCTTGGGTGGATTTGTACGAACTCTTGGCGGTTTGGGCGGCGCGACCTCGCTGTTGGAGGTTTCGGACATCTTGATGACTTGATTGCCGGGTACGAGGCCGAGAGCGGCGAAACAGTGGATAGAGCGCGCGTCGAGTTTTGGGAAGTTTTCGGATCTTTCTGGTGGGCGATTGGTTGTCTGGGCATGGCTGACCAATACCGCGTAGGTCCCGATGCAACGGTTGAGCGCCCGGCGATCGGCCGTCGATCGTCTGAGTGCCAAGTGGATTGCGTCAATCTGTTGGTCCCCGGGCCTGTGCAGTTGATTCGCCCAGCGTCGACTGAACAGTCATCGGATATGCCCCGCCTCGACGAGTTACTGACCAGCGTGCGCGACTTTTTACATGCAGATGTGATGAATGAAACCTCTGGCCGGATCAATTTTCTGGCGCGAGTTGCCGGTAACAGCCTTGACGTGGTGCAACGTGAATTGACCATCGGACCACAGTTGCGACGTCAAGAACATAGACGCCTTGAGGCGTTGCTTCAGCAAGAGGGCACTGTCGATGAGCTTCGCTGGCAGTTGGTGAACACTCTTCGTGATGGCTCCATGGACATCGCGAGAGTCGACCTTCACGAGTATCTGCGCGAAACGGTAGTCAATCAGGTGGGCATCGACCAGCCGAAATATTCGGGCTTTCAATTCGCGACAGAGTCTTCACGAGAGAGATAGCGTTGCCATATGACTGTTCGCGATATGCACCTAGAAATTTCCGAAACTATCGAAGCTGATGCTGCCGCCATCTACGCGCTAATTAGTGATCTTCCCCGTATGGGCGAGTGGAGCACTGAAAATATCGGTGGGGAATGGATCAGTGGGACACCCGGCACTGTCGGATCACGCTTTCTTGGAACAAATCGCATTAAATCCTTTGAGTGGTCAGTTCCTGTCGAAATTACCGTCGCTGAGCCAGATGCTTGTTTCGAATTTGTAGCGGCCCCTGACGAGGGCCCCTACGTCAGGTGGACTTATCGCTTGGAGCCTCTCGAAATGGCGACCCGCGTTACTGAAATTTGGGATGTCATGGATTTGCCGCCAAGCCTGGCCAAAATGACAGAAGAACAACTCGCTGGCCGAAAGGCGGCGGTCCAAGGAACGATTGAAGCAACTCTCGCGGGCATCAAAGCAAGCGCCGAAGGATGACAAAAACGGCGGCGGAAGCTGTGGCCGAAGCAGGTGCGTGGCTGGAAGAAAATCCACTTACGGGGAGCAAGCGTTCCTGGTTGGAGAAATTGGTTGACTCCGGGTGGGCGGCGCCAAGCTGGCCTGAGGAATGGTTTGGCCGTGGACTAGAGCCAGAGGTGGCGCGCGCGACTGACGTTGTATTTCGAGAGGCCCGCTTCGAAGACTCCGGCGAGCCTGACACAGTCCAGACGGATTCAGTATTTGGAGGTGACGCGCCTCAGGGCTGGGGGCAAGATGTCGTGAACTTGTGGGCCGCGACAATTGTTTCGCACGCGACCCCTGGGTTAAAAAGCGACATTCTTCGGGATTTGCTAACAGGAAGCCTTTCGATGTGTCTTCTCTATAGCGAACCTGGAGCCGGATCGGATCTAGCCGCGATTAGAACGTCCGCAGTGCGTGACGGTGATGAATGGATCATCAACGGACAGAAAGTCTGGACCTCTGGAGGCCGTAACGCGGATTACGCCCTCCTTATTACCCAAACTGATTTAGATCAACCGAAGCATCGTGGTATCTCCTTCTTTTTCTTTCCGATGAAACAACCAGGGGTTGAGGTACGGCCGCTTCGCCAAGCCACGGGCGACGCACGTTTCAACGAAGTTTTCATCACCGATGCTCGTGTTCCCGCTGCGAACATGCTCGGAGAACTAAACGGCGGATGGGGGGTACTCACCTCCGCATTGGCCTATGAACGAGCAGCTATGGGCGCCACACAACAGAGAAGCCAAAGCGTCCGTTCCACCACACAGACTCGCGATTCAACTAGTGAAGCGCCGGCACCCGTCCCTGATTTGGCGCTTTTAGAGCTCGCTCAAACGCGTGGGCGTTCTGGGGACCTTGCTATCCGGCAGGATCTGATGCGTTTGTACGCGTGGCGCACACTAAATGAATGGAATAACCGTCGTGCTAAGGCCGCTATCGAGCAAGGAACGACGACACCGATTGTCTCCTTAGGAAAGCTCGCAATGTCGAGGATGCTTCACTTCGCTGGCAGTCTTCAGGCAGAAATCTTGGGTCCTGAAGCAATGCTCGGGGCTGAGTCCTCGCCAGAAGCAGGAGACGCAACATACGCGATGCTTAACGCGTATTTCACTTCTATCGGAGGCGGGACTGACCAGATACAACGCAACATCATTGGTGAGCGGATCCTTGGCCTACCGAAAGAGCCCGAAGCTAATAAAGGCGCGCCGTTTCGAGAGGTGTTGAAAGGGTGACGGGAGCGCAACAGCCGCTCTCCGTTTACGCGATTAGGCACTGAACCAGCACTCCGGCCCCGCGTGAGTTACCGTTCGCTGCGTGCCTGACAAATACTTTGAGGTAGACGGCGTTGCGACTCTGGTCCACCACCGAGGCGAGTCCACTCTCCCCGGCGCTCCCCCGGACTTAAGTAACGGCTACAGCTTGCTGCTACTACATGACGCCGGGACCAACGGGAACTCGTTTCGTGATGTTATGGATCGGTTAGCTGTCGAACATTCGCCAGTAAGTTTTGATCTGCCTGGCCACGGGCGGAGTGGTGAGCTTGACAGCCTCACGTCAATTGAGGCCATGGCGGTTCATGCTGAAAACCTGGTCGGCGACTGGGGCTTGAACAGCCTAATTGTCGTCGGCGAAGGCATGGGGGCGGCAGTGGCTCTAGAGCTTGCCAGTCGCGCAGTCATCAAGGTCGCAGGCGTTGTCTGTCTCGGCGCTGTGGGGCGGTCGGTGGACTTAAGTCAGGAAATTAGTGACTTAGCGCTGATTGCTTCGGGAAAAGCCCGACGACAGTTCGACTCAACCGGTTATGCCCCTGATACCGACGAAAGTGTCTTTCGGAAAGCATTTGCGGAGTGGGTTAAGACGGACCCTAGAGCAGCCTTGGGGGCTAGGCGAGCCCAGGAAATGTGGAACGCTGAAGCAGAGGTCTCCCACGTAAACACGCCGACATTGGTAGTTATCGGCGAGGAGACCGAAGATCAATATCGTCAAAGTTCCGAACGACTCGCCGATGAGCTGCCCTTTGGGGCTACGCGAGGACTTGACGGCGCGGCGCGCAGGGGGGCCATCGAAAACCCGGCCGAACTCAGCCTTGTCATTGACGCGTTCTCCAATGAACTAGAGGTAACGAAGTGAGTACTGCCGATTTTCCAAACAGCGCAGCCATAGCGGGCGTCTACGAGCACCCAAGCCGGTTCTCTCCCGACAAGACAGAATTTCAGATTATGGCTGAGTGCGCCAAGGGGGCCCTAGATGACGCCGGCCTCACACGGGACGACGTTGACGGGCTGTTTGGTGCGTCGATGTCTATGGGGATGATGGGGATAGTGGATCTCGCTGAATATCTGGACGTGCGCCCTGACTACCTTGACGGTACGAATATCGGAGGTTCGTCGTTCGTTTCCCATGTGACTCATGCAGCCGCAGCCATTCATGCAGGGTTGTGCTCCACCGCATTGGTGCTCTATGGCTCAACCGCAGCTTCGAACGCCATGGCAATCGGAACCGGTGGCACCGACGGGTCGAAAAACCCTGATTCAGCGTTCTCTGCGCCCTATGGCATGACCACGGTTGGGAGTTACGCAATGTACGCGAATCTCCATATGAGCAAATACGGCACAAGCAGTGAGCAATTAGCGGAGATAGCGGTGACGATGCGTCGACACGCCGGACTCAATCCGTTAGCAAAGATGAGGACACCCATCACGGTTGACGACGTGCTGGAGAGCCGGCTGATCTCAAGGCCGCTACATCTATTGGATTGCTGCATCATTAGCGATGGAGGAGGAGCAGTTGTCGTGACCTCACTTGAGCGGGCGAAAGATCTCAGAACCAAACCCGTTCACCTGCTCGGTTGCGGTGAGGCAGTTCAACATCAGGGCGTTGGGGACAGCGACTTACTGACGATCGCTGCCAAACAGTCTGGTCAAACAGCCATGGAAATGGCCGGAATCAAACACTCGGACGTGGATCTAGCCATGGTGTACGACTCATTCACAATCACAGTGTTAGCTACGTTAGAGAACCTCGGTTTTTGCGAGCCCGGAGAAGGTGGAGATTTTGTGAGCAACGGTGGGATTGGCTTAGGAGGTCCGTTACCGGTAAATCCAGACGGAGGCGGACTTTCCTCCAATCACCCAGGAATGCGTGGCATTTTTCTCGTTATCGAAGCCGCAAAACAGCTTCGCGGAGAATGCGGAGATCGACAGGTCGCCGGTGCTGAAATTGCCATCGCACATGGCACCGGCGGCACTATCGGAGACAAACACAGCGGAGCTACCTTGGTGTTAGGAGCGGACAGATGAGTTCAATTACTCACCCCAACCCGTACGCATCATGGGAAACGCGCGGCTTTTGGGAGGGCGCAGGCCGTGACCAACTCGTTTTGCAAAAATGCAACACCTGTGGGCTGATTCAGCATCGACCACGCGGCGTTTGCGCTCACTGCCTTGACAGCAGCTCGCTCGTCCATTTCGTCGCTAGTGGTCGTGGCTCGATCTATAGCTACACCGTCACTGAACAGAACCAAGCTAAAGGATTCGCGGAGGCATGCCCGTACACCATGGCCTATGTCACGTTGGATGAAGGCCCCCGACTTTTGACCGTAATTGTTGACTGTGAACCAGATGCGGTGGAGATCGGAATGTCTGTCGTAGCTGATTTCGTAAGCCAAGAGCGCGACGATGACGAGCGATTTGCGATCCCCGTCTTCCGCCTTGCCTGAAGACAAATTCATGCTCCTAGATCTTCACACCCACTCAATCAAATCCGATGACGGACGGGCGAAGGTCGAGAACTACTGCAAATGGATCCGGAAGAAAGAGCTTCCGTTAGATGGCTTCGTGTTGACAGAACACCGGCAGTTTGACGGTGAATCTGATTACCGACATCTTGAAGACGAGTATGACCTGCTGATTCTTAAGGCGAGCGAAGTGGAGACCGATTTTGGACACGTTCTTGTATTTGGTGTGAATGAGGACCTCCTAGCTGCTTTAGATTTTTCAAACATTCGCTTACCCATCCAGCAGGTCTTAGCTGAGTCAGATCGATGCGGAGCTTTCGCTGCCCCGTGTCATCCGGGTCGAAAACGAGTCGGGCTTTTCTCCCACTACGAAGAGCGCGGTGCGGTCGACGCCGTGCACACCGTTGAGACACTCAACGGTGGCTCTATTCCCGGAGAAGATGAGCTATCCGTGGAAATGGCAGAGAAGCACGGCTATCTCGGTTTTGGCGGGAGCGACAGTCACGTCGTCAGCCGGATCGGATTTTGCGCTACGGAATTTCCGGAGCAGACGATCACATCAGTTGACGGCCTCGTGAGCGCACTGAAGGGCGGAACCTTCCAGGCAGTTTCTCTGCGAGGTGGACAGGCCGGAAGCTAACCACTCAGGGCGACCGTCCGATCAACGAGCTCATCTAGATGTAACACTGCGTGACCCGAGAGGCTTGTTTCTACCAACCCGTTCCACCCCGACAACCAACTCGTCGGGATTTCGCGACCGCTCAAGCCCCACAACCCGCCCACGGTGGCGCCGTTGCAGTCAGTATCCCAACCGGCACTCACTGTGTCGCCAATAGCAGCCCCAAAATCATCAGGGTTTCGTGTCAAGCCCCAAGTGACCAGCGCCAAGTTGTTGACAGTGTGCACCGGTGACATTCCCTCATACTCGGTATGTAATTGAGACGCATCGGTGTCCTTGCCACACGAAAGTCCTAGTGAAACGGCGCGAGCGGACGCGGAATCACTGGGAATGTAGGACGCAGCTTCTTCACACGCCCTGACCGGATCCCAACCCGCTCCTACCAAGGACGCCGTCACCGCTATAACTACAGCACCATGCACGCCTTCACCACGATGGCTAAGAGCAGCGTCAGTTCTGGCAAGAGAAGCAGCTTCGGTTGGCTCCCCCGGAGAAACCCAACCATATAAATCGGCCCGAATCTGAGCACCGATCCAATCGTTGTAGGGATTGTCGCTGCATTCCTGTATGTCGAACACCGGCGGTGCGCCGAAAGGGAAACCCATGCCAGCATCTGCAAGGAGTCTCGAGTAAGCCGCACGTTCCGCTGTGAATACGATCGCTCCGGGGAGAAATCGAAGCCAAGCACGCCCCACATCGGCGGTACTGAAATCGCGGCCATATTGCTCCAGAATTAGAAGCGAAATCAATGTGTAATTGATGTCGTCATCTGGGATCGCTCTCTCGATGTGTCCACGACACGCAGCATGGTCTTGGAGTTCCGATTCCAATCCTTCGACAAGAGGCACATAATCGCGAAGTGGTAGAGCCCCAGCCCCATCGAGATAATTGTGCAGCGCCTCTCTCCCCTTGCGCATAGATAACTGTTCAACTGGCTTACCGAGCATGCATCCGCTTACTCGGCCAACCCATGCGTTACGAATTCGCGACCGGTGTGAAACTTCGTCCTTTGACATACAGGTAATCATTACTCGCTATGACGACGATTGCGTGCAAGTGTTACCTTCGCCCTGGGACCGACGGTTCCTATGTCAGCCACCGAAAGTCGCTTCTAATGAGAGGTATTCATGGGAAACAGTGAGGCCCCGGTAGACCTTGTGGCAGTTCGAGAGCGTTGGATGGGTGTTGAATTCGACTGGGCGAGTTTTGACATGCGCGTCGAGGACATGGTTGCGTGGGCAAAGGCCTGCGGCGAACAAGACCCTCGATTCATCGATCCAAGTCACGCAGATTTTCAAGCCCACCCAGGGTTCACTACTCATTGCATGTCGGGCCGAGTTCTTCCCGATGACTTCCCTCAAATTGGCGGTGGCTTTGGAATCGATGGAGGCAAGAATGTGCAAGTGCATGCCCCCATCCGCGCAGGAGACACCCTTCACGCCACAACCACCATTGCCGACGTCTTCGACAAAACAGGAAGAAGCGGCACCATGATCTTCATCGTGCAGCGGATGGAATTTCGGAACGATGATGATGAGTTGGTTTCCACCGTCGACTGGAAAATGATTAAAAAGGCCTAATACGAATGGTGCACTCACTTTCCTTCGAAGACATAGAACTCGGTGACGAGCTTTCTGAGGCTCATCCGGACGTATCGATGGCCGCTGTCACAAAATTCTGCAATGCGGCCAAACATTCGTTTGAACGATTTACCGACCATGAGGCGGCACGCGCCGAAGGCTTCCCGGGAGCCATTGTTCCTGGGATCATGAGTCAAGGTCTTCTAGCTGCAATGGTTCACCGTTGGGCACCGGGTTGTAACATCAAAATTATCGACACCGTATTTCGGGGTTCGTTACTTGTTGACTCAGAAATCGTTATGACTGGGGCAGTGACGGACACAGATGAAGAACATCGTCGTATTGAACTAGATCTGACGATCATCGCCGAAGATGGTCGCACCGGCGTTATAGGAACTGCCACAGTGGAGTTCCCCGAATAGGACCTTTGGTCCGGGAGGGTTGTCCAATGAAGCTTGAGTTGGGAGCCGACGAGCTGCTCAGCACAACCCGGTCGGTGCGAAAAAGACTCGACCTCGAACGAGCGGTGGGTGAGGAAGTCCTTCGAGAGTGCCTCATGCTGGCCCTCCAGGCGCCAACCGGTTCACTCCGACAGGATTGGCATTTTGTTGTCTCGACCGATCGCGAGCAATGCCATGAGGTCGGTTTGATATACCAACAAGTTTGGAAGTCCATGGTCACCGATGACTATCTGTCATCGTCCGTGTCGCATCAGGGAACTGAAGGCGACCAAGAATCCTGGTTGAACATGATGGGCTCGGCCCGCCATCTGGCCGAAGTATTTCCGGATGTGCCAGCGATTTTCGTTCCCTGCATCAGCGGGAGGCTTGATGGCGCCGATGCAATGACCCAAGCAGTCAAGTGGGGTTCAATAATTCAGGCTGCGTGGAGTTTCATGCTCGCCGCCAGAGAACGGGGCCTCGGCACATGTTGGACGACCGTTCATCTTCAGCGTGAGCGAGAGGTGGCGGAGGTGCTTGGGATCCCTTACGACGAAGTCCAACAAGTTGCCTTGAGCCCAATCGCGTACACCGATGGGACCAACTTTCGCCCCGGTCGACGAAAACCAGACAGCAAGTTCGTTCACATAAACGGCTGGTGACATGACTTCGGTGGCAGACGTTGAGAGCGAGGTTCGGTCGTGGCTGACTCAACATTGGGACCCAACCGCCGACTTAATTGAGTGGAGAGGGCTTCTTGCTGACAGCGGGTGGGGATGCCCGTCGTGGCCCCAAGACTGGTACGGACGGGGACTTCCCTTAACAGCAGACGCCACCGTGAAGAAAGTGTTCTCCGAAATCGGAGCGGTAGGAGTTGCCGCTGGCGTCAGTATGTATCTCGTCGCTCCAACACTCCTCGAATGGGGCAACGACGACCAAAAGCAACGCTTTCTGCGTCCGATACTCACCGGCGAAGATAAGTGGTGCCAGTTGTTCAGCGAACCAGGGGCTGGATCCGACTTGGCGGGCTTAGCCACTCGGGCAGACAGAGATGGCGATGAGTGGCTGGTTACCGGCCAAAAAGTCTGGAATTCCGGGGCACACAAAGCTGACTACGGCATCCTCTTAGCGCGAACAAACCCGGAATCACCTAAACACCAAGGGATTTCCTTCTTTGCGATACCCATGGACCAGGCTGGCATTGAGGTACGGCCACTGCGGCAGATGAACTGGCACTCATCATTTAATGAAGTCTTCCTCGACGGCGCTCGCGTCCGCCACGAAAACCTCATCGCAGATGCTGGTCAGGGATGGCGCGTAGCGTTAACAACCCTCGCTCATGAGAGAAGCGCAGTCGGAACACCTCGCCCTCGTTTCCCTGCCCATGGCGGGTCAATGGTGCAACGCGCCCAAAAGGAAGCCGACGAATACTTTTCGACATACCGCTGGTATCCGCAGCGGGCCGGAAGGCCACGCATGGTTCGCTCCGAAGCAGAACGACTCGGTCGCGGCTCTGAGCGCCTAATAAGACAACAGGCGGCCCAAATCGAACAGCTACAACGAACCTCGAATTGGACGAACCAAAGAGCACGAGCAGCGAGAATCGCGGGTCGGCCACCAGGTGCCGAGGGATCAGTAGCCAAACTGAACATGAGCGTTACAGCCAGGGCGAGCCATAAAGCCCACACTTCGATCGCTGGGGCCTATGGAATGTTGAATGGCGATGAAGGCCCCGGCGGCGGACTGATCGCCGAAGTGCTGGTCTCAACGCCGGCGCAATCGATAGCTGGCGGCACTGATGAAATTCAACGAAACATCCTAGGAGAGCGCGTTTTGGGGTTACCCAAAGAACCCAGCAACGAATAACTGTGAACCAAAGCACGGAGTGCGCCTAGTCTCGGTGCACGCTTCTGATTACACCGGGAGGATCCGTGGCGCCTCAATTACTGGCCGACGCAATCGATTGGGTGCCCTTCCCAGGTTTCGAAGGGCTCTATTACAACGTTCTTGCGGTGGATGAGAATGACAGGTCCGTAGAGATGCTCATGAAGTTCGACCCGGGGATCAAATGCGTTCCACACCGCCATATCGGCCCGGTCAAAACCCTAGTTATTGAGGGTGAACACCAACTTTTTGATGTGACGGATGAAAATAAGCAAACCGACTGCCGGCCAGCTGGCACTTTTTCTAGCCACGACGGCGATGAGGCCCACATTGAGGGCGGAGGGGCCGAAGGCGCCGTCATTTTGTTATCAATGACCACGGTTGGGGGTGATGTTTGGGAGACCTACAACGACGACATGCTGGTCGACCGTGTCTCTTCGGCTACCGACTTTCGGCGTGGTATCGCAAAACAGGCGTCCCGACATCAGCGCCATTCGTGACCGACCCACAGACAGCCCTCACACGACGATTTGCAAGGGCCGTCGAGCCGCTCCATTCCTGTGCTTATTATGCGAAGGAAATCAACCAATTCACCGAATTGGGTTACAGCGGTTGGTGGCACGCCTACTTCGCTTACCGATCCGCCCCGATGGGGAAAGCTACTGCCCAGCAAGTTACGGACGCTTTTTACAATTTTGCACCGCGAATGGTGGGCAAAGCCGTCCCAAACTGTTGGGAAATCATGTCACCTTCCCAGGTCAGGCAAACTCAACTGGACCTAGTGGATCGTGCGCTTCATCGCATATTCGAGAACTTCGAGTCGCAGCGAGAACTTGTTTTCGCGGCCGAAATACTAAAAACGTCAGTTCCGGAATTCGACGCAATGGAACGCCCGTTGTACGCGGCCTGGGCAGGAGAACCCTGGCCAGATTCGCCATTATTGGATCTTTGGCACGCGACAACTCTGTTACGCGAGTACCGATTCGATGGGCACAACAGTGCCCTACGCGAGGCCAACCTATCGGGGTTGGGTTGCCACCTCATGATGGCAGCAGATGGTCGTGGCACTCCGACGGTCATTCAGAAGATCCGCGGGTGGAACCACCAGGAATGGGAACGGGAAGCTGAGGAATTACGGTCCCGTGGATGGATAACCGATGACGGTCGACATACGCCATTGGGCCGGTCAGTGCGACGAGGAGTGGAATTGGCCACCGATCAAAACGCGACATTAATCGTCGCGAATCTCGGCGATGAACGCTCGGGCGAGGTACTTGAAGTTCTTGAGCGGGTAGCCGCGTTTCTTATCGAAACGAATGTGGTGCCTGGCTCTTGGCCTCCAAAGCATTTAGGTCAAATGGGTTCCGCCTAATTGCTCACAGCGCTGTAGGTTTGGGTCTCGGATGACGAGGCCAGTTGTGTCGCAGAATAACAAAAAATCGCTTGTTGACGAAGAGGGAAGCGAGGCAAGAGGCCGGACGGATTTCATTCGAACCCTGGTGGAATCTGATGTTCAGTCAGGCCGTTTTGACGGCCGAGTACAGACCCGTTTTCCTCCAGAACCCAATGGGTACCTTCATATTGGACATGCCAAAGCGATTTGTCTGAATTTTTTGCTCGCGGAGGAAAGCAACGGAATTTGCAAACTCCGTTTCGATGACACAAACCCCGAGACAGAAGATGAACGCTACGTAGAAGCAATTCTCGAAGATTTAAGATGGCTTGGTTTCAGCCCGGATGACATCCATCACAGTTCGGACTACTTCCCCCAGCTTTATGAATGGGCGGAACACTTGATTCAGGCAGGCCTTGCCTATGTCGATGATCAAGACAGCGCCACTATCTCGAAGCAACGCGGCGGGTTCGGAAAGGCTGGTGTGATCAGTCCGTTTCGGAGTCGATCAATTGCCGAAAACCTCGACCTTTTCCGGCGGATGAAGGACGGAGAATTCCCTGAAGGAAGCCGGGTGCTGCGAGCTCTGATCGACATGCAGAATGAAAACATGCAGCTACGCGATCCCATCATGTATCGGATTCGAACAGAAGAACACCACCGGACCGGCCGGGATTGGGCCATCTACCCAACATACGATTGGGCACATGGTCAAGGAGATGCCATAGAAGGAGTAACGCATTCGCTTTGCTCACTTGAATTTTCAGACAACCGAGCCCTCTACGAATGGTTCCTGGACAATCTCCCTCTTAATAGGCCGGCGCCTTACCAAACAGAGTTCGCTCGGCTTGAACTCACGCATACCGTGACGTCGAAACGAAAGTTAAAAGAGCTGGTCGATCGGGCCGACATCGATGGCTGGGACGATCCCCGCCTGCCGACGCTCAAAGCTTTACGCCGCCGCGGGTACCCACCTTCAGCGATTCGGGATTTCTGTTCGTTTGTTGGGGTCTCGCGAACAAATTCAAGGCATGCGATAGAGCTACTTGAATCCTTCGTGCGCACAGAACTCAATGCGAAGGCTCAGCGCCGAATGGCAGTTCTGCGGCCACTGAAATTGATCATCACAAATTGGCCCGCGGATGGCAATGGGCAGCCGGTTATCGAATATCGCTCCTTGATGAATAACCCGGAGAATGAGGCAGATGGGACCCGACAGGCCCCATTCAGCGGCGAACTATGGATCGAAGACGACGATTACCGGCAGGAACCGCCGCCCAAATATTTTCGGCTGTCACCTGGTCGCGAAGTTCGCTTACGGGGCGGCTACTTAGTGACTTGTACCGGAGATGTCCGAGACGACGATGGCAACATAACGGAAGTCCACTGCACATATGACCCTCTAACCGCGGGAGGCGCTGCGCCCGACGGCCGCAAGGTGAAGGCGACTATCCACTGGGTTGAGGCTAATCACGCCCTAGACGGGGCCGTCGCGTTGTATGAGAGGCTCTTCACGGCAGAAGTACCCGGTGAAAAAACCGGTGAACCGATTGATGACTTGAATCCAGCGTCGCGAGAACTCATTACAGGTTGCAAATTCGAACCGGAATTGGGTGAACTTCCCAACGACGACGTGGTTCAGTTCGAACGGCTTGGATACTTCGCTGTAGATGAAAACGATCCGCGTTTGTTTCATCGAACCGTTGGATTGCGAGACGAATGGGCGAAATTACAGCAGCGCCAAACGGGAGGTCCACAAGGTGCCAGAGGTTAAAGATTCACGGGTTGCTGTAGTTACCGGTGGCGGTACGGGGGTCGGTGCGGCCGTGGCCAGGGCACTTGCATCGACAGGTTGGTCGACAATAATTTGTGGTAGACGCCTAGAAATACTGGAAAGCGTTGCTGCAGGATTCGACGAGCCCGGCCTAACTGCTCGAGTCGATGTTGGTGACCCATCAGATGTAGATCGACTCTTCGAACTTGCAGTTGAAACGTTCGGACGGGTCGACCTTTTGTTTAATAATGCCGGGATAGGCGCACCTCCGTTGCCGATCGAGGAACTTTCGGTCGACGCGTGGCGACGGGTCGTGGACACGAACTTAACTGGTTCATGGCTCTGCGCTCGCGCTGCCTTCGCTCAAATGAAGCGTCAGTCCCCCACCGGAGGTCGCATCATTAACAATGGGTCAGTTTCGGCGCAAACGCCTCGCCCATTTTCGTCTCCTTACACCGCGACTAAACATGCCATTACGGGTCTGACTAAGGCGCTGGCCCTTGAAGGCAGGGTGCACGGAATTACCGTTGGGCAAATTGATATCGGAAACGCCCTGACACCACTTACGGCAGCGATGACCGAAGGCGTGCTTCAGCCTGACGGCTCGATAGAAGTCGAGTCGACCATGGACGTTGAAGAAGTAGCCAAAGCCGTGTTGATGATGGCCGAGCTACCTCCAGAGGCAAATGTTTTGACGATGACCGTAATGGCCAATGGGATGCCCCTAGTTGGGCGCGGCTGAGAGCATTTGGTATCTCGCTTCAACCCTCAACGAGGTACATGGAGCCCTCGCTGGCAGCCTGGCGAATCGGCCGCGCTGATGAATAGCTGGCGCTTTCGTACCATCGTGTAGCCGCGTCGGTGGAATCGAACTCCAAAATTACTGTTCTTGAGCGCGGGGCCGCTCCTTCGAGAGGAACACATAAGCCTCCGCGCACTAGGTACCTGCCGTCGTGTTCCGCGACCGACTGAGCGGCGAGTGGTTTATAGGTTTCGTAACCGTCTGGGTCGGTTACGTCACCTTGGAAAATTATGTAAGCGGTCATCAGTTCCTCTCCCTGCTCACGCGGTGTTCCTATCGATCTAGATCCCCCGTCAACTTCGACAAAGCGAACGATTGGCTACCGATAGCCAGCAGTTCCCCTGTTTGGGCATACAACTGAATCGCCCCATGGCCGATGCTGTTTTGAATGGTGGCTGCCTCGATGTTCATCAACACCCATTCAGATGTAACGAGAGAAGCAATACGGACCGTGTGGTCAAGGCTGGAGCCACGAAACGCACTGTCAAGGCTTACCCGCATGCCACTGGGGAGCAGGTCTGCCAACGCAATTAGTCCAGGTGCCGTCGACGCGAGGCTTCCGGGTAACCGTGCCCAGTAGCGAACGGTTCTCTGGCCCGGCTCCTGCCCAGCAAGACGGATATTTGCTTGGTCCGTGAAGGAATACCCGGTCTCAGAGGTCGGGCCTCTGGGAGGGCATTCTTCAGGCGGCGGCACGTTGGGGGCAGAGAGCCAACTCCTATCGACTCCGAGTTCGCGGCCTCCGAGGCCAGCTGAAGCCCGAAGCACCACGGCGTCGTCATAACTGCATGTTGCTGCGGCCTGGGTAATTCGGTTGCCAACAACAAGTTGATCAACATCAATGGTGACCGTTGAGCCAAGCGGAGCGCGCGAAAGAAATTGTCCGCTGATAAACGACACAGGCCGGTCGCTTGTGGTTTCCATCGCCACCGCCACCGCAGCCAGCGCACACCCACCATGCAAAGTGCCGGTTGCCCCTCCCAATTCTTTCGTGACGTGGAGCAGCCAAGAATTCTGTCGACTCCCGGGACGCAAATCCAAGAGATCAGGAAGTGAGGAACCTGGTTGGAGTGAAGTCGAGGGCCCGTTTTTAGATGCCAATGTTCGTCGCCTTATCAAAATTGCTAGAAGCGCCCTGCTAGACGGAACTCAATCAAACTTCCAGGGGCCGTCTTGACCAGGCTCAAAATGGTCGGGACGTATCCCGAAAGCCTCGATCATCCGCTGCCAGCCGCTGCCGACAGCCAGTAAGGCTCCGAGCCGAAGAATTTCTGCCTGACTGAAGTGCTCTCCCAACTCTGCGTAAAGCGTCTCTGGAATTGGCCCTTTAGGGTTGCCCGCCAAGTGGTCGGTAAAGGCTAACGCCGATTTCCATGCTGCCGGGAGGTCGGAAGACCTGTAATCATCCAATTGTTTGATGATCTCATCCGTTAAGCCGGTGCGCACCAACGATGCGCTTTTGACCATGCTTCAATGAAAACATTCATTGACGTTCGCCATGCGTATTCGACAAAGTTCGATCATGTGTCGATCGAGCCCGGATGCACCGCCGTACATCAAAGCAACCCAATCAAGGAACATGTTGAGGGTTACTTCGTCATTAGCCAACGTTCGAAATAAATTGTCATCTTGGTAGGCCTTGGCATACCAAGTTTCGAGCCGGTCAAGGTTACGGTCATCCAGTTCGCCCATTTTGGGAAGATGTCCAAGGTCATTTGTCATTGCTACTCCTGGAAGCCATGTTAGGCCGGGGAGCCTTGGTAGATCGTTTGTAAAAGCCAATGAGCGACATCGTGTCGATCCAACTGTTGTTCGAGGCTTGCGAGCGCTTTCTCTACGGCATCTAATCCGATGCGTTCGATGCGAGACTTATAAAGCGATGCGGCAAGCGGGGGAACAAACTCAGGATGGCCTTGAATACACATCACGTTGCTCCCGACAGTAAAGGCGCCAACTGGGCAAGTAGCGGCAGTGGCCATTAACTCCATATCGGAGGAAACGGTCAGAACTTGGTCTTGGTGGCTTGCAATCAGACTGTAGTGACTGGGCAAAGTAAGCCACGGAGGGCTGTCTGTTACTTCGTAGTCGACCACACCGATATTCCATCCACCTGGGGCGGGACCGACTTGAGCACCGACTTCCGCGGCAATCAGTTGGTGACCAAAGCACACACCGGCTAACGGCACTTGAGCTTCGAGAGCCTGTCGGGTCCAAGTTCGTAGTTGAGCGATCCAACTATCGTCATCCACCACCGATTGTCGCGAACCAGGAATGATCCATCCGTCGCACTCATCGTGGGCAGGTAATGTTTGACGCTTAACGTCAACGGGAACGATCTCGTGACCACCTGCTTTGAACAAATTGCGAAACAGTTGCTCATAGTCGCCCGCTATGGCGCGATGCGGTAGGTCTATCGAATCCAGTATCAGTAAGCCCAAACGAGCAGGCCTTTGAGGAACCCCCATTACTACGATCTTAGAACGCCCCGCTAGACGCGACTGACGTGAGATGCATAGGCTCTTCGTAGGTCGTGTTTTACACAAGGGGACGATATGAAAGCTGCAGTGCTATGCGAACAGCCCGGCGAGTTGGTTATCGAAGACCTCGTAATTGACAAACCGGGGCCGCAAGAAGTTTTGATCCAAACCGTTGGAGCGGGTCTCTGCCACTCGGACTTACATTTCATGGAGGGGCTGTTCAGAACTCGTGTTCCGGCCGTCATGGGACACGAGTCAGCGGGCATTGTGCAAGCAGTAGGCACGGACGTGACATACGTTGAACCAGGCGACCCGGTTGTCGCGTGTCTTTCCATTTTTTGCGGTCAATGTAGACAATGTCTGTCTGGTAATCCTCATCGGTGCACAAACGGTCGGGCTACGTCTCGAGATAAAGAAGCAGCCTCGCGTCTTCAACGAGCGGATGGAACCCCTGTAGATCAAATGGCACGCCTTGGTGGTTTTGCCGAAGAAATGTTGATACATCAGAACGGCTTGGTCAAAGTAACGCCCGACGTCCCTTTAGAGAAGGCGTGCCTGATCGGTTGCGGGGTGACGACTGGTTTTGGTGCGGCAGTTCGCACGGCCAAAGTTCCGGTAGGAGCAACGGTTTGCGTCATTGGCTGCGGAGGAATAGGGCTTTCCGCTATTCAAGGAGCTCGTGTCGCAGGCGCCGGACGAATCATCGCGGTCGATATGAGTACAGAAAAATTGGACACAGCCCGATTGATGGGTGCAACGGACACCGTTAACGCGTCCGAAGTTGATGACGTTGTGGCTGCGGTAAAAGAAATGACTGCGGGCGGTGTTGAATACAGCTTTGAGGCGATTGGCTTAAAACGAACTGCGGAACAGGCATTCGAGATGCTTGACATGGGCGGCACGGCGACTGTTATCGGGATGGTGCCTTCGAATAGCAAACTAGAGATCCGGGGTATCGAGCTGCTTAGCGAGAAGAAACTTCAAGGGTCCATGATGGGGTCGAATCAATTTCGGACCGACATTCCCCAGATGATTGACCTTTACCTCAACGGCAATCTTCTTTTGGACGAGATGGTTTCAGCCACAATAAGTCTTGACCAGATCAACGAGGGCTACGAGTGGATGAAGGCAGGTACGGTCGCGAGGACGGTTATCTCCTTCGACGCCTGATACCTCGAACTTCAAATAACCGCGATAAACCAGATGGCGATCAACAGTTCCGACTGTCTAATGTTCGCCAAGCATTTCCGCAATTTCGATCTCAGCCACTCCTGCTCGAGCGGCGCATGTCCTTAGTTGCTGAAGGGTCACGGTGTCTATCTCGAACCCTTCTGCTCGATCTCTCCTAGCTATTTGTTCCGGCTGGCCCGGAACAAACATCTCTTCACAGTCGGCTCTTAAACGTGACTCCAGCAAATACTCCCGGTAACGCTCGATTTCATCGAAGTAGGCCTCGGCTTGGCCCACCGATGCCGGGTCGATGATCACCGACAACATGTTGTTGATGATCCGACCGTCCCGTGCGTTGTCTGGGTGAGCTGTCTCTCCGCCTAATAATGCCGCTGCAAGAAGCTCGCACATGATCGCTAAACCTGACCCTTTGTGGTCCGCAAAAGCGACTAAAGCGCCACCACGTTCGTCGCTTTTTGACGTGTACCACAATGCGTTGGGATCGTCGGTTAAGTGGCCTTCTGAATCGATGATGGTGTTTGGGGGGACCTTTACGCCTTTGTTGGCCGCGACTCGCGCCTTGCCTCCCGCAATGATGCTGGTCGCCATATCCAACAGGAAGCCTGGGCGACCGTCGCGCCCAGGTACCGCCGCGCAGAACGGGTTCGTTCCGAAGCGAGCATCAGCCCCTCCGTATGCGGCTACCAACGGCGCGTGTCCGATCACATTCACTAGATGAAATGACGCGAATCCAGCCGCTGCGCACTGTTCTGCCCAATGCCCGATTCGTCCAATGTGGTAACTATTGCGCAACCCTACGATCGCTGCGCCGTGAAGTTGTGCGCGCTCAATGCCCATCTGCATGGCTTCGAACCCGTTTACTTGACCGAATCCTGCTTGGCCATCAAGGGTCAGAAGTGGTCCACGGTCGGTCACAACAGTCGGATGGGCGTTTACCTGAAGTTTGCCGTTGACCACGCCGTCCACATAAGAAGGGAGCATGCCAACACCGTGGGAGTCGTGGCCAGCGAGGTTGGCTTCAACTAACTGGTGTGCCACCAGCCGTGCCTCGTCCTGCTCGCTACCTAAGGCCCGACAGGTATGAGAAATGAATTCGCGAATCTGATCCGGATGAAATATCGTCACGCTTTGAACCTTAGTCTGACCGGCTCAAGGCAATATTTTTGTCGCCGCTAGATAGCCAGGCTCTAGCACTTCGACATCCCCGTCAATTTGCCGTATCGCTTCAATGAGAGGTTTTGTGTTGACTGGAATCGAAAACCCTGGCATCCAATTATCATGATGTCCGAACACGACCTTGGTGGGACGCAATAATTCCACTTGCTGAGCAACGAATTGCGCCAACGAACCCTGAATCGGTTCCCCATTTATGTTTCCGCGACCCGCAGCCGCCAAAAGCGCGACATCGGGCTTAATGCGCTCCATAATCCCGTCATAACGTCCAGAAGTATCCTGAAACAGCACTTTCCCGTCAGGGGATTCAATCAAATATATGAGCGCTCCACCATCGCCTCGTTCGCTATGACCGGGCTTCGACTCGACGAGGTGAGCCTGTGTTGCCTCACCGGTCTCTGTAGCGAGGTATTGCATCAAATTCTGTAATCGGTTTTGTTGTTCGTGCCAATGAATGCCTAGATCGCCTAAACAGACCGAATCGGGTGCTTGCATCTCAGCGTGGGACCAGACACACGAATGTTGGCTCGGGTACACCGAAACGGTCACCTCCGGAGATAAATCAATTGTTTCGCCCCCTGCTACGCAAATCATTCTGTCGAGAGGGACACCTAAACGTTCCAGAACTCGTACGGATTCATAGGAACCAATCAACATTGCGTTTGTATTAGCAATGATGCGTTCGGCTCCCCAAAGATGATCGAAATGGCTGTGGCCGATCAGAATCCAATCCGCTTCCGTTATGTCCGAAGCCGTGAGCCCCGTTCCTTCGGCTCCTTCAGGTCGGTCGATGTATGCGTCCAGGAATATTGTTATGCCGGCCGTGCGAAGTGAGAAAGTGGCGCAACCGTACCAATCCAAAAGAGCGGTCATATATGAAACCTAGACGACCATGAAAAGTGAGACTTTGTAGAAATGGGTCAGCAGTCGATACCGTCAGCCCGATCAATGCGGATTTTGCTCGCAACAGTGACAGTTCTGATCGCTGTTTTTCTCAACGGATGCGGTTCGGGGTCACACTCAATACGCGTCTTCGCAGCGTCGTCGTTGACTGAGGTCGTTCAGCATTTGGCGGAAGAGTACGAAACTCGTTACCCGAACACTGATGTCGAACTCAATATCGCCGGAAGTGGCACTCTCGTCATGCAGTTACAGGAGGGTGCTGACGCTGACCTAGTGATACTTGCGAGTCGCTCCCACATGGATCAGTTACGAGACATCGGTTTGGTGCGGGCTCCCAAACAAATAGCTCAGAATTCGCTTGCCGTCATAGTGTCTCCGGAACTAGTAAAAGACATCGGTTCCATAGATGATGTTCGACGAACTGCACTCCAAATCGCAGTGTGCGTGAAATCCTCCCCCTGCGGAGCATTGGCGTGGGCATATGCATCTTCTGTAGGGCTGGATCTGTCATCGGCTACACATGAATCCAATGTCAAGGCTGTACTGGCCAAGGTGGAACGCGACGAGGTCGATGTCGGCATCGTCTATATGTCCGATCTCCGCACGAGTCGCGAACAGTTGGGGCATCTTGCGAACGCACGGGCGGATCAGTATTCAACGTCGTACCCTCTGGCGGTGACAACAGACTCAAAGGCACGGCGAGCAGCCGAAAACTTTGCAGCGTTGTTCGCGGAACCAGTGGGACAATCGGCTCTCACTCACTTTGGGTTTCAACTTCCATGACGCCGCAACTCCCCCGCCTGCTCCGGCTTGCTGCCTTCGTTGCGGTAGCAGTTGTAGCCGCTCCATTATTCTCGCTGCTATGGCGGATTCCTTGGTCGGAGCTGCCGCGACTTCTAAGCACTGAAGTCGTAGTAGACGCCCTTTTCCTTTCTCTGGTGACCAGCTTGGTAGCGGCATTGTTGGCCCTTCTCATAGGAATTCCGATCGCATTTCAGTTGTCAAGGATGACGGGGATATCAGCGTCAACCCTTCGAGCCGTGGCGACGTTGCCGATGGTGTTACCGCCAGTCGTTGGCGGCGCAGCACTTCTGTTCGCTTTCGGGCGTAGGGGCCTAATCGGTGAGACGCTCGATAACGCCGCCGGGTTGGTGCTGCCATACACGCCCGCCGGTGTTGTCATAGCTAACGCTTTTGTCGCCACTCCCTTTGTGGTGTTAACAGTCGAATCAGGCCTGAGGGCACTCGATCCACGTTATGAACTTGCTGCCGCTTCGCTTGGCGCCAGTCCTTTGAGGTCAACGCTTCGCGTAGTCCTGCCAATGATTCGTTCTTCAATTGTGGCTGGCGCGTTTCTCGCGTGGGCACGAGCGTTAGGTGAATTTGGAGCGACTATCACCTTTGCTGGCAACGTTCCAGGGCGAACCCAAACGCTTCCCCTCGCCGTTTTCGTAGCAATGGAAGCGGATCGCGACGCTGCATTAGCAATGAGCCTGGTACTTGTGTTTATTTCCCTGATAGTGCTCGTTTGCCTTCGCGATAGGTGGTGGCCAGCGAAATGAACGATCAACTCAAGCTTCTCTTGGAAGGTCGCATTGTCGTCGAACGTGGTCCTTTCAAACTCGACGCCGAAGTAAACGTAAAACAAGCTGAGATTGTGGCACTTATGGGTCCGAATGGCGCCGGCAAAACCACTCTTTTAGAAGCAATCCTTGGATGGCTACCGCTAGCCGACGGACAAGTTTTACTGGACGGCCAGACCCTAGAAGTCCACGGCGAAAATAGAACTGTTCCGACTCATGAGCGCGAGATCGGCATGGTATTCCAGGACGGCTTGCTGTTTCCACACCTTAATGTCATGCGAAATATTGAATTCGGAACCGGATCGTCGTCGACACACGTCAGCGAACTACTCGAACCATTAGAGATAACAAACCTTGTTGATCGGTATCCGGAAGAGCTTTCAGCCGGACAACGACAAAGGGTTGCCCTGGCTCGAACGTTAGCCACTGCCCCGAAATTGGTGCTGTTAGACGAACCCCTTGGTGCATTGGATGTCACAGGTCGCGTTATTGCCCGCAAATTGATCGGCAACGTTTTACGTTCCAACGGCGCGGGAGCCTTAGTAGTGACTCACGACCCTGCGGATGCTTTCGCTCTCGCCGACCGAATCCTCGTCCTAGAAGGCGGACGTGTCACTCAGTGCGCGCCTCCTGATCAAATTCGAACACGGCCAGCAACGAAATGGGTGGCCGAACTAGTTGGGTGGAATTTTTTTGAAGGCGACGGCAATGGTTCGCTCGTCGAGCTGGCAGATGGCGTCGAAATCGCGACTGCCCATAGAGGCCTCGACGGACCTGTCGCAGTAACGATCAATCCAACTGCCGTTGCTCTCTACACGCAGGAGCCAACGGGGAGCCCACGAAATAGTTGGCACTGTCACGTCGAATCAATTGAGTTCGTTGCCGATGTTGCCCGAGTGTCGTTGGTCGGACCATTTGCTATCAGCGCTGACGTTACGAGAGCAGCCGTGGCGGAGCTTGGCATCGACACCGGCAGCGCGGTTTGGGCTTCGCTGAAAGCGACTGAAGTAGGAATTCAACCGCTCCAGGGCTGACAGTGAGATCTGCCATCCGATGGTTAGTGCCCCCTGCTCATCACACTTGCCGTCTGCTGCTGGTGGCTAATCCTTGGTCTTTTCGGGGAAATAGCTTGTACTACCTGGCCTTCGTCAAGGCGGATTGGCAGTAGGGCTCGCGGCGTGCGATGGGTTTGAGTACGGTCTGCCGGATGCACATCTCAGAACTTTTCAACGTAGAAGGCAAAGTCGCCGTAGTCACCGGAGGAAGTCGCGGGATTGGTTACATGATCAGCGAGGGGCTTGTACGCAACGGCGTCCGGGTGTACATCACCGCGCGGAAAGCGGAAGCGTGCGATAACGCGGCTAAGGAATTGAGCCGCTTTGGTGAGTGCATTTCCTTGCCAGCTGATCTGAGCGATGAGAACAGCATGGCTGCGTTTGTGCGCGACATCGAAGAGCGTGAATCTCGCCTCGATATTTTGGTTAACAATGCAGGCGCCGCTTGGGGCGCTCCGCTGGGGTCGTTTCCGGCAAGCGGATTTGACAAGGTATTTGACGTCAATGTCAAAGCTCCTTTCATGTTGACTCAGGCCTTTCTTGATTTACTGAAGTCGTCCGCGGAGCCAGATGATCCAGCGAGAGTCATCATGATCGGGTCAGCCGACGGTATACGGGTGCCATTCGGAGACAATTACTCTTATTCGGCGTCTAAATCCGGAATTCACATGCTTTCGCGTCATCTGGCCCACCATTTGGTGCGACAACATATCAACGTCAATGTGATAGCGCCCGGACCGTTCGAGTCGAAAATGATGAGTTACATGCTCGATGATCCTGAACGCAGAGCCGGTGTCGTGGCGGCAACCCCCCGGGGAAGGATCGGCGAGCCCGAAGATATCGTTGGTGCGACGATCTTCCTTTCGAGCCGTGCGAGTTCGTGGTTGACGGGCGTCACTATTCCGGTCGACGGAGGAATCTCAACACATGGGTGATGGGCCTGGAGTGGCCATTCTGGTCGGAAGTCTCCGGGCAGGGTCGCTCAACTATGCAGCGGCCGAAGTCGCTGAAAGGTATCTTTCCGGCAGAGCCGACGTAAGTTGGCCGGATCTATCACTGGTGCCGTTCTTTAATCAAGATGTAGAAGAAGTAGGTGACCCTCCAGCGGTCGTCGCGCTGAAGCACGCTGTCGCCGTGAGCGAAATCATTTTGATCTTTACGCCGGAATACAACTTTGGGGTACCCGCCGTAACGAAAAATGCGATTGATTGGCTCTCGCGGCCGTTCGGGAACGGTTGTTTAACGGATCGGATTGTAGGGATCGTCGCCGTGGGACCGAGCTCGCGTGGTGGTGAGAATGTTCGGGAAGAGTTGCTCCGAATTTGTGGGGTGCTCAGCGAACGGGTCTACCCAGAAACCCTTGGAATACCGAAAGTGTCGCAACTGGCGAATAACCGGTTGCCTGAGGCCGCCGAGAACGCTGTGCGCTTATGGGTGGATCAGGTTTTGGTTTATAGCAAGCAGTGGCCGGGCACGACCCCATAGCTAATTGTCTGCTCCGAGGTCTATTTCCGGATAGTGGTCCATCCCGTTCGCTCACTATCGTCGAAGGCCGCCGAATACCTGTCTGTTAGGCCTTTGTCCACCTCAAATGCGACCTCTGCAACTTGCGTCATCGCTTTTTTCCACACCTCGATCAAGCGATCTTCGCCTTCGTAATCGAAGAGATCGGAAAGAGAACGTTCTGCAGATCCACCGCGTTCTAACGGATTTTCAGCTAAATGTCGCGCCGTTACTGACAGACCCTCAACAGGGTCCACTACGTCCCGATAACCAAGGTCGAACATAGCTTTCTCGGACGAGGTAACCCGGTGATGAGGCGTGCCTCGAACTGTAAGGCGCTGTGCGAGTGTCGCGTATGCCCAGGGAACGCTGACAATCTCAAATTCATGGCCCAGAGCATCGGCAATGATTTCGACCCACTGCAGCAAAGTGGGCGTCCACTCATCTGAAGCGTTGTAAATTTCGCCCGCAGCGACATCGGGGTTGTCGACAATGGTTAGAAGCATTTGGGCCGCGTTAACGGCGTAGGCCCTGGACTGAAGCGTCATTCCGCCATCGGGAAGTATCAAATGTTTACGACCCTCAAGGATGCGACGCACGATTGACCACTCAAGGCTTGCTACCTGTCCCGGTCCGTAAATCCACGGATATCGAAGGTGTGAGCCGGTGGGATGATGTTCCAATACCACTACCTCAGATCGGCCAATGTTGGCCACCTTCCTGTTAACCGCAAAGTCTGTTGGTTCATTGACAACAAGGCGAGCCGTTTCTCGAGTGGGAACCCGCATACCTGCGGGCCACAAGGCATCAGCGTCTCCCCAACCGGTGTAGGCAGGCACGCCTCCAACACTCACGAACTTCTCCGTCCGACCTTCAAGCAAGGCAGCTATTTCCCGTAAACGCCCGTACATCACAATCGCTAAATCGAAAGTTCTGTTGCCAAGGGCGTCCGATGTTTTTTCTGAGTCGAAAGGGTCGGTGTGGATGTGTTCAACGGTGTCAGGGATCTCATCCGACTCGTGCGCCCCCGTATGGAGGATGGTGACGTGGAATCCACGTTCAAGTAGTCCGTTAACGATGTGAGGTCCGGTAGGTCCTGTGCCGCCGACGACGAGTGCTGTGTTCATTCAATGTCCTCCCAACGGTGCCTGAGCAGCATAGGGTCGAGAAAACCGACGTATGGGCAGAAAGAGGACTGGTGAATTCCACCGACGCCTGGGGCCTGTCGATGCAGGGCGACTCAGATGAAATCAGGCTCCACAATCGTCTGGTCGACGATTACCTGATGTTCGCTCCCAGCTTGGCGCAGACGATGGAGTCGGCGTCCCTTTCGGCAGCGCCTCTTAGTAAATGTTTGGTCGGGCAACTACTCCTAATGGCGAACAGCAGCGAGACGCTAGCTGGCGCTTCGACGCTGTTAGAAGAGGTGGACAGCCGGTCACTCAATTATCGCGAACGCAGGCATTTTGATGCTCTCAGTCGGCAAATTATGGGTGACTCGATCGGAGCTTCCAACGTGTTGGCGGAATGTGTCAGTGAGACACCATCAGATGTTGTTGCTCTGAGGCTTTTACATTTTTCTCTCTTTAATCAAGGCCGGATCACCGACATGGTGAACTCGGTAAGAACCGCTAGGGAAAATTGGGATGACGCTTTACCCCGAAAGTCTCTTCTTGACGGGATGCTCAGTTTTGCTCTCTGCGAAACCGGGGAGTTTTCTTCTGCGGAACCCTTGGGGCGTGAAGCCGTCTTAAGTAACCCAAACGACCTTTGGTCCGTGCATGCAGTGGCTCACGTCTTGGAAATGCAAGGGCGATGGGAGGCAGGAATTCAGTGGATACATGAGAGCGAGAGCGCCCTACAGGCAGGCGGAAGTTTCGCTGGGCATGTCTGGTGGCATCTTGCGTTGTATTTCCTTGAAAGCGGTCGTCACGATGACGCCCTCGCCTTGTTCGATGAAGTGATCTATCCAAATCCCTCGCTAGAAGGCCTGGTTTTGTCCAACGCCATTTCCCTTTTGTGCCGGCTCGAGTTTGTTGGTGTTGACGTAGCGGAACGCTGGCAAGGACTCGCCGAAGGCCTCGTTTACCGTTTGGGACATCACAGCCATCCTTTTAATGATTGCCATTATGCGTTCGCTTTGGGGCGTCTCAATAAAGCGAACGAACTGGAGGCCCTCCTCCAGGGAATGGAATTGTGGTCTGGGTTTGATCAAGAACTGCATTCCAGTTACGTCCTCCAGGCATGCGGCTTCCGCGTCGCCAAAGGCATGGCTGCTCTCGGCTCCGGCGATAGCCACCTCGCATGCGCTGAACTCACAGAAGCAGCCGACTCTTGGTGGCGTCTTGGTGGAAGCGCCGCGCAACGTGATTTATTCAGTCAGGCACTAATCCGGGCTCAAATAAACTGTCGAATGGATCAATCAAATGATCACGCGATGCAACGAGTTAATGCCCGCCCCAGATCTCCTCAAGCCAAGATCTGGCAAGCATTGGCGATTGACGCCACCGGTGGCGATGGATCATCGGCGCAACGCGAAGCGGTTGCTCTTGGCTGGCGCTCTGAAACCGACCTCAAATCTTTGAGATGACTGAGGTGTGAGCGCCGCGAACGTCTACGCTCAGTTCTCATGGCACCTGAGAGTTCGACCCTGAAAAAGGGAACCCGCGTGGTTCTCATCGCCGACCTTCCTGGAGTGGGCGCGGGCACGGCGGGCCGGGTTGGACGAGCTATTGGTGTCAAGACCACTCGGTACCGCGTCAGTTTCGACAACGGGGTCGAATCGATGTCGGTTGCGGAAGGAAAACTCGTCTCACCTGCAGCGTGGGCTTACATACAAAAAAACGCCGTTGACCCAGGCAACGGCCAAAAAAGTAGCGGCGTTGCGGCTGCGGTTCCAATGGGAGTGACGCCACCTGCTGCGGCCGCTGTGTCCACCGGACCAGCTACACAGCCCGCGGGGGACGCTCCCACTCAAGCGCCGGTCCCGAAGACCGCACCGGTTGAACCGCCGGCTGCAACTACCGCAAGTAGTGCAGCGGCAGATGATCGCCTGGCGGCGCTAACTGCTAAATCTCGTGACGCACGCAAAGCGGCCGGGGTGGACGTCGATGCTGAAGCGGCCGCCAACGAGACCACCGAAGATGTCACTAGCGACGAACCGCAGGACAGCGCTGACCAACTTGACGCCATTTCTGCTGCCGAACCTGCGCAAGACAGCGCTCCGGCATTGGTTGAGGTGCCCGATGGGTATTACCCGCCCAACAATCGAATCGCGGACCTTCTTTCCTCCGTCCGCTCCGAATGACGGTTAATTAGCTCGGAAACGCTTCGAACGGCGCTGGGTCCAAAAATCGCCGTACGACGTTCTCGGTTATTCGCGCTACATCGTTGTCATAGCCGTTTCGCGACAAGGCTCCGAACCATGAAATGGATCCGACGCTGAACACCGCCCCTTCGCCTGGCGTTTCAAAAAAAACCATGTCAGCCCGGACCAATGGGTCAGGATTTGGAAACGCAACCGTTCCTTCGAATTCTTCTTTAGTGCGAAGCATGTCCGGTCCGAAATCCGTGGCAGATGCCAAGACCACTGCATGAGATGGCGACCCAAGTTTGACATCGAAACGGTCAACCTCTTGCCCAGCAGCACCGCCGCCAAGGCCTGAGGTTCCGATCTGTTCCTCCTCTACCCCTTCGAAAACCCAAGCAGCCCGCGACTCGAGAGCTTCAGGGTCGCGAACGTAATGTGTCGCCTTTTCAAAACCTTGCGCTGCGAACCCAACTCCTACCAACTGGTTCGGAGCTCGGCCGTTTCGCCGCCATAGACCACCATATTCGCCTCCCCAAGCGTGATAACTCTCACCATCACCTGTTTGCCAGTTGCGAACACCATCTTCAGCCCGGCGCAGCTCTATCGCCCCAGGCCAAGAATCACTAAAAGACACCCGCCAGTAGAACCCATTTCCGCCTAAGTACATCAAACGGCCCCCGCTGCGCTGCCACTCGTCCAAAGCGTCCAACATTGCGGTTGACCAGTACTCCGGATGCGTGCCTGTCACTATGACCCGATAAGGAGCTAACGCCGGTAATCCCTCGGTATGTACATCCTCATCGCTCACAATGTCGTGATCCACCTGCAAGTGGGTCAAAAACGCATTCAGATCGGTATCAGGAGTGAAGTTCCATCCGTCGGCGCCGGGTCGGAGCTGAAGCACGGGGCGTCGTCGCGAACTGAACATCACCCCACTTCCGTCGGGATGTTTCTCGTAGTGACTCAGACCCAGTTCGCGATGTTCGGCAACGTACTGATGTTCGGGCCTCAGGTTGTTTCGTGCCCCAACGAAATCGGCCCCTTCAATAAGCATTCGGTGATTGGCATAAGCCATATAGGTACACGTCGGCATGAGGAGGGCTATATCTGAATGGTTCGCGGAGACTGCGGGCCGAACAAAGAAAGGAACCCGGTCCGTGCCAGCATCACCTTGGTACCGAAAGCAGTAGATGCCGCTCGGTAACTCTTCGGGAAGATCGAGTGTCAACGTCGGCGTCCAGCCAGCATCATAAAGATCGTCGTGATGAAAGTGAGCCGCATTCCATTGCTCCGGAGCGTCGGTCCAACGTTGATGTTCTCCACTCCAATGTGGCCCGGTCACCCCGCGAGCGGGTAACTGGTAGAAAGCCAACTCGATGTCTCCGCTGATTGGCTTGACGACCGCGGATTCCATGTCGTCAGCGAAGGACCAGATGTGAGTCGCGTCGTCGATGACGATTTTGGGTGCGGCAATTCTGCCGTCCCAGCGACCGCTGTCGATCCCGGCTGCAAGTCGGAAAACAATCCCGTTAAACGCGATAGCGGGTATCTCGAACTCTTTCGTATCATCGCCCAGTTGGAGGAGGTCTCGGCCCGGCGACGCGCTTCGCTCGGTGGTCACTAACGCCGTCACTCGGCGGTCAGGTAACTGGATATCGAGGTGGAGGAAATACCACCGGCGTCTCTCAAGAGGACGTTCACGCAGTCGGAATTCGGCGCCACCGAATCGGCCGCACAGGTAATCGCCTTTGTTTAAAATTTCGATGATTCCGTCATCGGACCGCATCGACGCAATAACGCCATCTCGCTTGAGAAGAGTTGGTTGAAACCAGAAGCCGACTGACACCTTCTTTGGGTCATCTGCTGGCAGGATCGCTTCTGCGAAGGACCCGGGAGCTAACGGTTGTTCGACAAGTTCGATATTCCAAGGCGACACGCTGTCCAGAGGATGTTCAGAGAACCCGGGGCCGGATCGCGTGGGGTCGCCACATTCCAAACGGACAAGATCCAGACGGCCATTGGTTGGCACGTGACTAGACCCAAACCATTGGATTTGCTCGCCTGCCCGCAGAGATAGCGGTTCGCAGTAGCCCGTGACCTGTTTGGCGTCTCCGGGTTGATTATCTGTAGGTGTTTGGTGGAGATTGAATATCTGCGTCAAGATTTGCCCAGTCACCTGTTGCGATTGGCTTTCCATTCTTCGTAGGTTTCGATGGCCATGTCGTCGGCTTTCCAGCCTCCAAAGCCGGTCTCGATGTGACTAATTTTTTCCATGCCCATGTCTTTCAGTGTCTTTGCTGATAGAGCTGACCTCATACCCCCGGCGCAACACAGAACGAATTCTCGGTCTTCGCCGAAAATTTCTTTCGTGTATGGAGAGTCAGGAGAAACCCAGAACTCCAACATCCCGCGCGGGGCGTGCATCGCTCCAGGTATGGCGCCATCACGTTGCATTTCTCGCACGTCGCGGATGTCAACAATCAAGGCGCCCTCGTCATTGGCGCGGCGTGACGCTTCAGCCGGTGAAATATTGTCAATCTCGGCTTTGGCTGCTTCGACCATCTTCTTTACAGATTCGATTGTCATACTTTGCCCTTTGGTTACTTGCTCTCACCGGTTAGTTGAACCTACTGCCCCTGATCATTGCCCAATATCTGAATAGTGTCACTTTCCCTCTTGCACGAGAATTCCGTCGGCAACCAACGAAGCTATTTCGGTGTCAGACAGGGCCAGTAACTCGCGCATTATTTCGTGATTGTGCTCTCCTAAACTTGGTGGTGACGGTTCAGTGCTCGGAGGCTGGTGAGAACTGAATCGGATTGGGAGCCCGGTGACCGTTAGGTCACCGAAATTTGGGTCCTCCACAGTGCGTGCCATTCCCCGTTCCACGAAGTGCGGGTGGGTCATCGCTTCCTCCGGGCTCAAAACGGGTGCAGCTGGTATCCGATGGTCTTCAAGGAGCTTCAACAGTGCTGCGTCGGAGTCGAATGTTTGCATCCATTGTTCAACTAGGGACAACAACTCTGTTGCGTTAGCGATACGAGCTTCTGCTGTGGCGAATCTTTCGTCTGTGGCGAGAGCCTTGCGCCCCATTGCTTGGCATAGTCGCTCCCACTGGGGGGCCAGCACTTGAAGGACAATCCAGCCTTCTGGGCCCTGATACGTGCCGGATGGAACCACAATGCTGAATTGTCTACCTGAGCGTTCCTGTCGCCATGTGCCATCAGTAGCACTGTGGCCCTGAACTGCAATTGAATGCATTGCAAACAGCGGGTCGACCAGCGTGACCTCCACGTATTGGCCTTCGCCTGTACGTTCACGATGGAACAGGGCGTGGCCAATAGCCCCAAATAAGGTAAGTCCAGCCGCACAATCTGCGATTGGTGAGCCGGTGAACTGCGGTGGCCCGTCAGAGTCTCCAGTGACGTGCATCATGCCAGAAAGGGCTTGGCCCATTAGATCGAATCCTTGAAGATGCGAAAGAGGGCCGGTTTTGCCGAAGGCGGAAATGGAAGCCATGATGATGCCGCTATTAATGCTGGTGAGACGTTCCCAAGAGAGCCCCCGTCTCTCAAGCACACCTGGCCCGAAGTTCTCCACTATTACGTCGCATCGCGCTGCCATGTCGCGCACTAAATCGCACCCACGATCGGCGCTCAGGTCGATACACACTGATCGTTTCCCGCGGTTTTGTTGGGTGTAATAGGACGAACTGTTTCCCGAGACGAAGGGCAACGTCCGGCTTGGGTCGCCACTCGGGCCGTATTCCACTTTGATGACGTCCGCACCGAGTTCGGCCAACATTCGTGTTGCGCTCGGCCCGGACAGGTACTGGGTCAGGTCAAGGATGCGTATTCCGTCTAACAGCATTCGCTGACAGTAGGGCCGATCGTTAACCCGATGCGCCGTTATTGGTCGTATCGTTTCGGACAGTGTCAAAATTGGCGTCCGTGAACTCATCACACAGTTTTCTTGTGGGCATTGATACAGGTGGTACTTACACGGACGCGGTCGCGTGCGATCTAGCGACCACAGATGTTGTCAACAAAGCGAAAGTTCCAACGAACCACGACGATTTAGGGGCTTGTGTTTCAGCGGCGTTACAGGCGGTCATCGATGGGTCGCTGGTCTCATCAAGTCAGGTCTCGTTGGTTTCCATTTCTACGACGCTCGCCACGAATGCTCTGGTTGAAGGTGTGGGTAGGCCGGCAGCGCTTGTGGCGATTGGTTTTGATGATGCCGCTCTGCGAAGGGCCGGGTTAAAAGAAGTTCTTGATGAGGGCGCAGTCATTTTTCTTAAAGGCGGGCACTCCTCTCATGGACAGGAAATGACTCCTCTCGAGTTGGCCCCTTTGGAGACGGCGTTGGATGAGATTGACAGCCGTGTAGACGCGTACGCGGTCGTGGGTTCATTTAGTGTCCGGAACTCGGCCCACGAATCGGCGGTTGCTGACCTGATCCGGGACGTGACATCAAAACCAGTTACTTGCAGCCATGAATTGTCCGAGCAACTTGATGGTCCGAAACGCGCGGTCACAGCTCTGTTGAACGCTCGCTTGATCGCCCTTATAGATGACCTCCTCTCCGCAGTTGAAGCAAGCATGGCAGCGCTTAAAGTCAAGTCGCCTTTGATGATCGTCCGGGGAGACGGGTCATTGGTATCGGCTGCATTCGTCAGGCAACGACCGATCGAGACGATTCTTTCAGGCCCAGCCGCGAGTGTCCTTGGGTCGTTCGCGCTTGCTGGTATTGGTGACGCGGTAGTCGCTGACTTAGGCGGCACGACCACCGATGTTGCGGTACTTGCGGATGGAAAGCCCGCGTCCAACTCCCAGGGAGCGTTAGTGGGAGGGCAGGCAACGATGATCGGAGCTATTCGTGTTCACACGGCTGGTGTTGGTGGCGATAGCCACGTACACAACGCAGAGTTCGAAACTCCCCAACTTTCCATTGGCCCCCGCCGCGTTGTTCCCCTTGTCGTCGCATCACAATCCATCGATGGCATTAGGCAGATGCTGGAATCGCAAGCCCGCAATCCAATTGTGCGCGATACCGATGGTATTTATCTGTGGCTTCGCGATGGTGCCACCAGATGGAAGGTCCGCTCAGAAACCGAAGAGGAGATCCTACAAACGCTAAAAACTTCGACCTCCGGATGCGCATATGAGGATGTGATCACTTCAGGGCTCCAGCGAAATGCCACTAATCGTCTGCTGAATGCAGGCGTTATAGCAATGGCAGGATTTACGCCCACGGATGCAATGCACGTGCTCGACCTTGATGCCCGATACGAACCCGAACCGGCACTCCTCGGAGCCCATCTACTCGCTCGACAACGAGACCGTCTCGGCCAGCTATTCGCAGCCAGCAGCGTTGAGGTCTCGGAGCTGGTCTATCGAGGCCTCGCCCGGCAGATCGCCATGACAATGCTCAGGGTCGCGGCCGACCACGATGGTTTGCCAATCGATCAGATAGAGAGTCCTTTAGTAACGGAGGCTTTATCGGCATCAGACGCGCAAAGCGACGGGGTTCTGTCGGTCCGTGTGGGGCTCAATCGACCCCTGATTGCCGTCGGCGCTCCGGCGGCACTGTATTTTCCTGAGGTCGGCCGACTCCTTAACACCGAAGTGATAGTGCCGGAACACTTCGAAGTAGCCAATGCCCTAGGAGCGGCAACCGGCATGATTGAGTTGTCGACGACCATCACGGTAAGTGCACCTCGGCGTGGGCTCTTTAGAGTTCATGTCGGAGAAGAACCCAAGACTTTCTACGAGCTTTCCAGAGCTCAAGAGTTCGCTGAATTTGCAGCCGGTAAGGAACTCGCAACGAAGATGGCTCTCGCTGGAGCGAACACGTATGACCTTTCTAGCAACTGGGTAACCAAAGAGGTAGCGGTTGCGGATCGCCCACTTTTTGTTGAGGCCGTGCTTACAACGACCGCAACTGGGCGACCTTCTGCGATTTCTATTTAGCCGCAGCGACGGCCGCTAATCGCCCTAACTCTCGGCACTGAGGATCAGTTTTCGCGATGGCAGCTACGTCAGGCTTAGGTGGTTGAGTTAGGTCGAAACGGCCAAAGCACTCCTCGATGCAGCGTGCCATGCCCAGTAATGCGGCGTCTCGATACATCGGTCCTACGCACTGAATTCCGAAGGGCAATTGCAGGGCATCAAGACCGGCAGGAAGTGCAACCACTGGATGACCGACCACAGTTAAACAAGCTGTTAAGCCCAGCCACGCCATGTAGTTGTCTATCGATTCACCGTCAATTTCTGTGGGATAGAGGGAGGTCCATGGAAACGGAGGCACGCTGACGCCGGGGCATATTAAAAGATCCACATCATCGAAGACTGCGTCGACGGCTTGGAACAGTTCAATTTGCCGGCGTCGAGCTTTCGCGATTTCGAGAACTGTGGTCGATAGCGCCGTCTTGTACGTTCGAAACACATTTGGATTAAAAGTATCGTCGAAGTGCTCGATTTGGCGGTGATATTGGGTGGCGAACACATCTGCCCTTAGCTGCCAATCCACATCAAGGGCATCGCATAAATCAAGCGACAGATCGCTTACTTCGGCGCCGGCATTTTCGAGAACTTCTACTCGCTGTCTGAATTCGTTTCGCACATGATTGGAGACGAGTAGCCCTCCGAAGTCGGTGGTTACACCGATTTTCAAAGAACTGATGTCAATCTGAGACGGCTCCAAAAAGGCCCCTACATCGAGAGGAAAGGCCATTGGGTCCTTCCGGCTATTCCTATCGCGGCGTGCAATCGTTGCGAGAAGCAAACCAGCGTCGACAATGTTGCGAGCTATAGGTCCTTGCAAGCTGTAATTGGTTTGGGTGATCGTCCGATCTTCGTGCGGCACGGTTCCTGGCGTGGCTCGATGGCCGACAACGCCACTGAAGCAGGCTGGTATTCGAAGACTTCCGCCGTGATCTGACCCGGTAGCCAGCGGCGCCATTCCGGTCGCAACAGCGACCGCTGAACCGCCTGACGAACCACCGCAAGTTAGGTCGGTCGCATAGGGGTTCCCGGTGGCCCCAAATAATCGATTAATGGTGTTTGCTCCGATACTCATTTCTGGAATGTTGGTTTTGCCTATAACGATTCCCCCCGCTGATCGAATTCGAGCAACTATCCCTGCGTCTTCACTGGGAACATGGTCCCGGTAGAACGAGGAACCGTAGGTCGTGACAATGCCTTCTGTAGCGTGCAGATCCTTAACCGCTACTGGTAGGCCGTGCAGGAGACCTAGCGAGTCCCCGCGAACGACCGCTTTGGCTGCCAGTTCGGCTTCTTCAAGAGCGCGATCCTCAGCCAGAGTCACGATCGCATTCAACGTTGGGTTCAACAATTCAATTCTCGCTAAACAGGACAGAGTTAACTCAACTGGTGAAAGCGCTCCACTTCCTATCAACCGACGCGCCTCCGACGCTGATAGGTCACATGGTTGCGTCACGCCTCTGACCTGATGACATCTATTCCGGAAGGGTCAACCCTTCGTCCATGAATCTCCATGTTGTGACTGTGGCCGACGTGATGGAGGCTGAAGGCAGCTTGTAGGGCACTGTACATACCCATCGAATCAACAGCCTGATTGACGCTTTGTTTTGCGAGGGTGAGGCCAAACATTGGCCGTTTCGCAATATGCGATGCCAAATCAAGTGTTGCTTTTTCGAGTTCTTCACGCGGTACCACCTGGTTAACCATTCCGCGCGCGAGCAGTTCATCTGCTCCTATGGGCCTCCCCGTAAACAGCATTTCCTTAGCTAAACGGGTCCCGGCCTCGAAGGGGTGGGCGAAGTATTCAATGCCATTGACGTTAAAAGCGACAACTGGATCGCTGAATGTGGCGTCGTCCGCTGCCACGATCAGATCCATCGGCCACACAAGCATCAAACCTCCAGCGATGACTTTGCCTTGTACCTGCGCAATCGTCGGCTTGGCTAAATTTCTCCACCGCCAACACAATCCCAAATACATCTCCGCTTCGCGAGCCATGTATCCCTCAGCGCCAGGTGCGTCGAAATGACATTGGGTTCCCACCGTCGGGAAATCCGCCATGTCTGGGTTTGGCGACGCAAGATCATGTCCTGAGGAAAAGTGACGCCCCTCAGCGGCGAGAATGATCACTCGAACATCAGCATCCCCCGCCGCTACGTCGAATGCGGTGTTCAACTCGGAGAGCATCAAGTAATCCTGCGCGTTAGCAGTTTCAGGCCGAGTGAGCGTGATTCGTGCGACGCCGTCTGCGGGAAGGTCATATTGAATGCGTTCGTATTCCAATTTCTGCCTCCAAAGGTCTCCGCTTGATGCTAGATCTCTTCTTCCGGTGAAGAGCGGTCGTTCATGTTCGCTTGACCTGTGGGTCTTAGTTCACGACACCCCCAGCTCTCATAGGAGCTAAATTTGCTTACTGTCCGAAGGAGGCGATTCGTGAATACGGTCGAAGAGCACGAGGTAATTGTCATTGGAGCAGGTTTTGGCGGCCTCTACGCGACGTACCTTCTGCGGAACTCAGGGTTTGACGTCATCGCTTTGGAGAGAGGCAGCGGAGTTGGGGGCACCTGGTACTGGAACCGTTATCCCGGTGCAAGATGCGATGTGGAAAGCCTTCAATACTCCTATTCGTTCGACAAGGAGCTCGAACAGGAATGGGAGTGGACCGAACGATACGCGGGGCAACCGGAAATTTTAGAATACGCAGAGCATGTTGCAAACAGATTCGACTTAGAGCCAAACATCCGGTTCGATACCAACGTCGAACAGTTGGACTTCAGCGAAGACACTTCAACTTGGACAGTTTCAACTAACGGCACCACGTATCGAGCGCCATTCGTGGTTGCTGCTACAGGTTGTCTTTCAACCGCTAACCGCCCCGAGTTCGAGGGCGTCAATGATTTCGAGGGCGCCATTTATCACACGGGCAAGTGGCCTCACGAAGGCGTTGATTTCACCGGTCTGCGAGTCGCCGTCATTGGCACCGGGTCTTCCGCTGTGCAGTCCATCCCGGTGATCGCTGAACAGGCTGCACAACTTACCGTGTTTCAGCGCACCCCTAACTATTCGGTACCGGCTCGCAATGAACCACTTGAGCCCCAAGTCCAAGCCGATGTGAAAGCCGACTATGAGAATTTGCGGCGCGCTGCCCGCAGTGAGCGTTCTGGGATCCTGACAACCTTTCCTTTGAACGAAGATTCCGCCAAAGAAGCCGACGAAGCAGACTTTCGTTCTCGAATGGACGAGAGGTGGGAATACGGCGGTTTCTCCTTCTATCGGTCATACGCCGATATTGTCGTCGATCCAACATCGAACGAACGCGTAGCCGACTACGTTCGAGACCGCATCGCTGACGTCGTTGACAATTCAGACGTAGCCGGCCTCCTCTCGCCTTCCAATACCATCGCCTGCAAGCGGCCTTGCCTGGATACCGACTACTACGAAACCTTTAATCGTGATCACGTGCAATTGGTCGACATTTCAACTTCCGGAATAGAGCGCCTCACCCCACAAGGAGTCATCGCGGGCGGGTCGCAGTACGACTTCGACGCCATTGTTTTCGCAACTGGGTTTGATGCGATGACGGGAGCCCTTCTGGGAATGAACATCACCGGGCGAGGCGGGTTAGGTCTCGAGGACGCATGGGAAGCCGGGCCTCGCACCTATCTAGGGCTCGGCGTTCCGCGGTTCCCAAACTTGTTCACTGTGACCGGGCCAGGAAGCCCATCGGTGCTCACGAACATGATTGTGGCTATTGAGCAGCACGTCCAATGGATCTGCGCCTGCCTCCGCAGCATGAGAAGTGAGGGCCACCACTCGATCGAAGCAACTGACGCTGCTGCAGACAGTTGGGTGGACCACGTCAACACAGTCGCCGATCAAACTCTCTACCCCAGTTGCAATTCTTGGTATTTGGGGTCCAATATTCCAGGAAAGACTCGTGTTTTTATGCCATTAATCGGTTTCCCCACCTACGCCGAAAAGTGCGAAGAGGTTGCTGCCAATGGGTACAGCGGCTTCGTTTTGACCTAATCAAACGGAGTTACACGCCTTCACGATAAACAAAGCTGATCTCACCAGGTTCAATATCGATGTGACCCTTAAGGCAGCCAAGTGCTACCTGGTGGTGGTGCATTCTGTGAGACAGTGGTGCCTGTTCGGTATTCAAACCCGATCGGAGAGAGGCCAACATGGCCGGTAAAGATAAAGGCGGCCGGGCTGCTAAAACGCCCGCGGCGAAAAGCGCAAAAGAGAAGCGGCAGGCAAAGAAGGACAAACAAGCTAAAAAGAGCTACTGATCTCAAGGTAAGACTCATGGGACTGACCGCCGTCTTGGGTGACATCACCACAATGGAGGTCGATGCGATTGTCAACGCAGCGAACGCGGCGTTAGCTGGCGGCGGCGGTGTTGACGGTGCGATTCATTCTGCCGCAGGACCAACGGTATTAGAAGAGTGCCAAGCCATTATTGCGAACCAGGGTCCATGTCGGACTGGTCGGGCGGTCGCTACCTCTGCCGGCGCACTGCCCGCCACCTGGATCATTCATGTTGTCGGACCGATTTGGACCCAGCACGAGCCAGTCGAAAACAGCACCTTGCTCGCCAACTGCTACAGCTCGTCGCTTGACGTCGCTGCGGAGCTCGGGGCCACGACTATTGCCTTCCCAGCGATCAGCACAGGCGTGTACCGATTTCCTCGAGAGTTGGCCGCACCAATAGCCGTGTCAACGGTCCTCAACTGGCTTAGTCAAAACAAACGAAACACTTCAGTTGACACGGTCACACTCGTCTGCTTCGACTCCGAGAACCTGCGGCATTGTCAGCAAGCGCTAACCGACATCGCTTAGACCCTTAGTCCCGGCGATCGACCTGTCTTGGCCGTTTATTTCAACGGGTTGGATCATCGACAGGCGTCTATGGATTTCCGAAGGTCATGGGCGTTCGGATTGCAACAACTACGAGCCTTCGGTCGAGTGCTAACCAGATGGGAACAGCCGCGCTTCAATTAGTGCGTTCTGTCTGCTCTGATCGTCATAACTTTAGCCAATGGCAAAATGAGCGAACGGCGACCAGAGGTACGCTACACAGCAAGATACGCTATTCCGCTCGGGATGAACCCTCTGCGCACCCACCGCTGTTATGTTGGCTGTGCCTCCAGTTGCCTTGCAGGGTTCGGCGGGGGCCCCAACCGGGGGGCGAAGCAACCACAATGCCAGAGAACGAAGAAATAATTCGTCTTGAAGAGGTGTTCAAAATCTTCGGGCCGCAACCTCGAGGGCGAGCCTTCGATCTAGCTCGTTCGGGAATGCACAAAAATGATGTGCAACAACAATCGGGCCACGTTGTCGGGTTGAGCAACGTGTCATTTTCTATCAAGAAAGGCGAGATTTTCGTCGTAATGGGCCTATCAGGGTCTGGCAAATCGACGGCGATTCGCACAGTCAACAAACTCCATGACGTTACCCATGGGCAGGTATGGGTAGATGGCGTGGATGTACAAACGCTCGGGGGCAAAGAACTCCAGGCCTTTCGACGCGAAAAGATGGGCATGGTGTTTCAACATTTCGCTCTTTTTCCCCATCGAAACGTCATCGACAACGTCGCGTATGGCCTAAAGGTTCAAAAGGTCCCGAGAAACGAGCGAGAAGAAGCTGCGCTTAGGGCCCTTCGACTAGTAGGGCTGGAGCCCTATGCCCGCAATGCCACGAGCGAATTGTCCGGCGGGATGCAGCAAAGAGTTGGATTGGCCCGCGCTCTCGCCTCCGACCCAGACATTCTCTTAATGGACGAAGCTTTTAGCGCCCTCGATCCGTTGATTAGGCGCCAGATGCAAGACGAACTAATGGCCATTCAAGCCGAAGTTCACAAAACCATTCTGTTCATCACACACGATCTCAATGAGGCGCTCCGGATCGGCGACCGCGTCTGCATCATGAAAGACGGCGTGGTGGTGCAAATAGGCACCCCAGAACAGATCCTCACAGAACCTGCAACCGGGTACGTCGCCGAATTTGTTCAAGATGTAGACCAAGGTCGCGTGATCAAAGTTGAAGAGATCATGGCGCCTCCTGATGCGATTCAGTCGTCGGTTGGATTCGATGAAGTCAAACGAGCAGTTGTGGCTTCTCCGGAACGTCTAGTGGTTGACGAAGCAGGCAAGTGCTGCGGACTGGTGACCCGGAGCGATGTCGAAAGAGTTAGTACGCAAGGCACCCCTTCTCTCGCGAGCGCCATGCGAAGCGACGTACCGACGGCGAAAGCCTCGCAAACTTTGAACGATATTTACGGCGAAGCGGGCAAAGGCCTCCCAATAGCGGTAGTTGACTCCGATGGACGCCTGATTGGCAGAGTTGATCCCACATCCGTGTTGGAGGAACTCGGCCGTGTTGAAGCGCTAACCGATGCCTTCGAGCGAGAGGTTTACATGTGAGACCGCTTTACGCAGCAAGCAGCGACGGCCACTTTGTCGACCGTACGGTAGGAAAACTTACCGATCTAGACAAAGGAACCCAGGTCGCTGATGCCGTCGCAACCGGTATCGAGTACTTGGTTCTCGCGGCGGTGTTTGTCATACCCATCTTGATGCTTCTTGGTGGGTTAAGGAGCCGTAGGGCTGTCAACATTCTCGGCGGTGTCGCCGCCACGGCAGGTGTGATTTGGTACCGAAGCATCGGCGACTGGGACCAACGACAGAACTCTATTCTCGACAAATGGCAGATTCCCGTGGGTGATTGGGTCGAGCAGGTCACCATTTGGGTTGATCTCAACATGAAAGAGACACTCGACGTCATCAAATGGCCTTTTCACACGATGCTCAAAATTGTCGTAGACCAATGGCTCCTTAGCTTGTCATGGCTCACGGTCTGCATTGCAGTGCTGATCGCAGGCTGGGCTTTTCGTGGGTTAAAAGTAGGGATCGGCTCGTTTCTAGGGCTGACCATCTGCGGTTTACTCGGGGAGGAATACTGGAAAGAGACAGCGCGCACCCTCGGGTTTATCGCAGTGGCAGTGATCCTCTGCGTCATGATCGGCATCCCAGTTGGGGTTGCTTGTGGACGCATGGACGGAGTCTGGCGCGTTGTCAGGCCAGTCCTAGACGCGATGCAGGTCGTTCATTCATTCGTGTACATGTTGCCTTTCGTCTTCTTCTTCGGCGTTGGGTTTGTGTCGGCGACCATGGTGACGATGGTGTTCGCCCTTCCTCCCTTGATCCGGCTCACGAATCTTGGCATCAGACAAGTGCCCGAAGATGTTGTTGAAGCCGCGCGCGCCTATGGCGCGTCCGAACGTCGCGTCCTCACAGATGTCCAGCTACCACTCGCAAGAGCGGCCCTTATGACGGGCATCAACCAAACCCTGCTCCTTGCAATTTCCATGCTCGGAATAGCCGCGATCATGGGTGCAGGAGGTCTAGGTCGACTTCTGTACCGCGCGATCGCCAACCAAGACATCGCTCTAGCCGGTTCCGGAGGGCTCGCTTTCTTTATAGTCGCAGTGGTATTGGACCGTCTTACACAGCCCGATGATGCCGACCGAGGCGGGCTTTTTTCAAGAATTTCCAACGCTTGGAAGAACACCAAAACACCCGAACTTCTGTTGCAGAAGGCCGAGGAGCCAGCTGACCCCGGAATTGACACTGACGATGGTGGCTTGGTCGCCGCCATGTATGAGCCTTTGGGCAATCGAGAACGCATGGCATTGGGTGGCGCCGCGCTCGGATCAATCATTGTCTTGGTGGGAATATTCCTCCCATGGAACAGCGGAGCCGGTCACATATCGGCCTACGCCCGATATGCGGATGAAAGCCTCACCAACCAGAGCTTCAACGGATTAGCAGCGTCAGGGGGCTCCTGGTTCGGGATCATCATTTTGCTCTTCGTCGTCGCCTTGGCAGTGTCTTTGTACGCATCGGTTTTCACTCCCGGACAAAAGAGTCGCTGGCTTGGCCCCGATGGCGCAACCATCTTCAGCATCGCAGCGTTACTGACCGCCATCAGCGCGATACTCGGTGATCCCCCAAGTGTTGCTAACGAATTTTCACGATCGAGCGGCATCTATGTAACCCTCATCGGTTGCATTGTCATGGCCGCTTCAAGTGTGCTGTGGGTGTGGAATGCCCCTATGGGGGCGCGGCGCCCGTTAGCTTCTGGGATCAGGTGGGGTCGTCTGTTCGGTGTGGCGTTCTCGGGTCTGTTAATCGTGATCGCCGGTTATTCAGGTTGGACGTTCGACACCCGCGCTGACTCGGTGATCGGACCAGAACTCCAAATCCAGCTCGACGACATCGTCATGCAGGCCGAAGAAGCTGAAGCTAGTGGTGATCTTGCTCTCGCCGGAAGCCTCGCAGCGGAATTCACAGCCCTGATTGCCTACGCACAACGAACAGGTGACGTTATCCATGACGGTTTCAACGATGAGGGCGCTGGCCTTGGATGGGTCGCCCTCGCAATAGGTCTCCTAACATTGCTCGTGGCAGTACCGGCATCAGGTCTCATTTCCAAGGAGGAAACATTTCTCTACCAATGGTGCTCCATCGTATGTGGCCTCGGTTTGGGTCTACTTGTACTTGGAATCGCCTGGGTAGCCACAATCTCCCGAGTTGCGGAAACAAACCTCGTGTCCGGAGTTGGAGCCTTGTTCATTATTTTTGCCGGCGTGACCAGCGCAGGGAGCGTCCGTGGCACGCTTTCCGAATTTGATCGAAAACAAGTGTACGAAGAGGTCAGTTCCTAGCTAGATGTACCTATATCGCAGGTTTGTGGACTATCCTCGTTGAGGCTGTCCCAGGGCATTTACCTCGGGGTCGCGCACTCAGGGACTCTAGGGAGGGCCCCATTTATGAAGACGAATTCTTTGACTCGCATGGTGGCTGTTGCAGCAGCCACCCTTTTACTACTCGCAGCTTGTGGCAGTGACGACGACTCCAGTTCCGGTAGCTCGTCAGCTGCTGCGACAACCGCCGCTCCTGCTACTACCGAAGCCGCAATGAACATGACACCCGGTGACGGTGTCGATGTTGTTGCCGGTCGAGCAAGCTGGAGCACCGGTTACGTACAAGCAGAGATCTTCACCGCCCTTCTACGTGAACTGGGTTACACCGTCTCTGAATCTGCTGACATGGAACTTGGGCCACAAAACGCCTTCATGGCGATGGCTGAAGGCGACATGGACTTCTGGGCAAACTCCTGGATGCCAGGTCACCAAAGCTGGCTAAATGGCGAAATGACCGACGGATCGCTAGTTGGTGACCACGTCACAGTTATCGGTGAAGAAATGATCGCAGGCGGTCTTCAAGGCTTCCTGATTGAAAAGGGCTTCGCTGACGAATACGGCGTCTACACCTTGGAAGACCTCGACAACAATGCTGACGCCATCGCGGCCTACGACGCCACCGATGCCAATCCTGGCAACGGCATGGTTGACATCATGGGCTGCCCAGAGGACTGGACCTGCGACAACATCATCAACTCGATGCTCAAAGGTGGGGGTTACAAGAACCTCGTTCAGGTAAAGGCCGGTTACGACCCAATGTGGGCTCAGGCAACTGACATGGTCAACGAAGGCCTGCCAGTCGTCGCCTACACGTGGACACCGTCGGCTTACATCACCACCATCCGCCCAGGCGACAATTCCTACTGGATCGGAATGGACTACATCCTCGATGACTCCAACCCGAATGATCAAGACGGTGGCGAAGCTTGGGATCAACGTCCAGGTTCAGCTGCTATTGGCGAGGACATGTGTCCTGCCAGAAACGCCGAAGGGCTCTGCCCAATTGGTTGGGCGGCAGCCGATATCCAAGCTGCTGCGAACAACGACTTCCTTGCTGCCAACCCGGCGGCTGAAGAGCTGTTCAAGCAAATCGTGCTTTCGGTCATGGACGTCTCCGTAGCCAACGTTGCCCAAGCAGCAGGCGCTGATCCAAAAGATCTCGCCACTGACTGGATCGCTGACAATCGCGACAAAGTTGATCCTTGGCTAGAAGCTGCTCGTTCAGCTGGTTGATTAGTTAGTTTCCGTCGGATCCCTCCAGGGACCGACAAATAACGTTTGTAGAGGGCGGGGCCAAAAGCCCCGCCCTCTACGCGTTATCCGCCTGTAGACCCGTTTCTCTGACAGTATTTCGCTGCATTCATTGACCGCACGGTCTCACTGATCTGAAATAGCCGGTATGGCAACATCATCGTCTCCCGTTAGGGACAAAACGCTCGTGCCGTTCCATGACTGAACGGGGTAGACGATCTAAGAGGCCCAAGACTCGCGACTTGGTTTCAGAACAGCCTCCGTGGGAACAACCCCGTATGCGGTTCGATCCGCTCCGCGCAGTATCGGACGATGAACTCGAAGGTATCCATCAAGCTTCGCTTCGAGTTCTCCGTGAAACAGGGATCGACTTCCTTGACAAAACTGCGCGTTCTCAGCTCGCCGCAGCCGGAGCACAGATCATGGGCGACCGCGTCAGGTTCGACCCGGACCTAGTTGAGAGTCTCGTCGGCACCGCACCATCCGAATTCACCCTCCACGGACGGGAATCCCACCGAGACCTTAACTTTGGCGGAGAGCACATCATCTATACCTCGGTCGCTAGCCCCCCGTTCGTGACCGGGCTAGGTCGAGGTCGACGCGACGGAAACCGCACCGACTACCGAAATTTGATCAAGATGGGTCAAGTGTTGAATGCCGTTCACACCGTCGCCGGATACCCGGTCGAACCAATGGACATACATCCCTCCATTAGACATCTAGAAGCGACACATGACATGTTGACGCTGTCAGATAAGGCGCCATTCGTTTACAGCCTTGGCCGGCAGCGGAACCTTGACGCTATCGAGATGGTCAGAATTGCCCGCGGAGTTGACGACGTTCAGTTCGACAATGAGCCATGCATTTATTCTGTAATTAACGCGAGCACACCGTTGCGCTATGACACGGTGATGCTCCACGGCATCCAAGAGATGTCGGCGCGTAACCAACTCATCGTTATCACCCCGTTTACCTTGGCCGGTGCAATGGCTCCAGTCACCATTGCGGGGGCTGTGGTTCTACAAAACGCAGAAGCGCTCGCTGGTATTGCATATACGCAAGTAGTGCGTGCCGGCTCACCGGTGGCTTACGGTGGATTTACCTCCAACGTGGATATGAGATCGGGAAGCCCCGCTTTTGGGACGCCGGAATATTGGAAAGCATGCCTTCTAGGTGGCCAGTTAGCCCGTCGCTATGGTCTCCCGTACCGGTCCTCGAATGTCAACGCCTCCAACAGCGTTGACGCTCAATCGGCATACGAGAGCGTGATCGCTATCTGGGGCGCGGTGATGGGCGGCGTGAACCTACTTCTCCACGGAACAGGTTGGCTCGAGGGAGGATTGTTGACCTCGTACGAAAAGTTCGTGATCGACGCCGATCTCTTGAACATGGTTACTGAAATGCTGCGCCCGATCACGGTCGACGATGCCGCCTTGGCGGTTGACGCCATCGCCGAAGTCGGACCAGGAGGCCATTTCTTCGGCTCATCTCATACACAAGAACGTTACGCTACTGAACATTTTCAACCGATGGTTTCATCATGGAGTAACTATGAAACGTGGGACGACAACGGCCGCCTGGAAGCACACCAGCGAGCCGAACGTCTGGCACACCAGATAATTGCCGCCCACGAAGAGCCTCCGATGCCTGAAAGCCGTCGGGATGAACTCAACGAGTTCCTAGCGCGGCGAGTAATGGAGGGTGGAGTTGAAACGGACTTCTGATCAAGGAAACCGACATTTATGGTAGATCTTCCCCGCGAAACGCAAGTCGTTGTAATCGGTGGCGGCGTTGTGGGAGCCAGCGTGCTGTACCACTTAACAAAGGCCGGATGGACCGATGTGGTGCTGCTTGAGCGGACAGAACTGACTGCGGGGTCGACGTGGCACTCGGCGGGCGGGATGCACACCCTTAACGGAGATCCGAACGTCGCGAAGCTCCAGCAGTACACGATCGAGTTGTACAAGGAAATTGAAGAAGTCTCAGGTCAAGACTGTGGGATCACGATCACTGGCGGAGTCATGCTCGCTGATGACGAACGGCGGATGGATTGGTTACGCAACGCTCACGCTCGTGGCCGGTATTTAGGAATGGAGACCGAACTTCTATCGGTGTCAGAAGCGAAAGAACTACTGCCCATTTTTGATGAGAAATATTTTGTTGGGGCGATGTACGACGCTCACGAAGGCCACGTCGACCCTTCGGGCGTGACGCATGCCTTCGCTAAGGCGGCCCGCGATAACGGTGCGCAGGTCCACCGCGACACGTGGGTGCGAGCTCTTGAGCGGAACTCCGACGGTATTTGGCAAGTCCACACGATTCGTACCAGCACGGGCGAAGACCTCGGAACAATTTCATGTGAACACGTGGTCAACGCTGGTGGATTATGGGCACGCGAGGTCGGCCGAATGGTCGGAATCGACTTACCTGTGCTGGCGATGGAACACACCTACATTCTTACCGAAGACCTCCCCGAAGTAGCCGCTTACAACGAAGCAACCGGCCACCAAATTCTTCACAGCATTGACTTCGGTGGCGAAATCTACATGCGACAAGAAGGAGGCGGGCTTCTTCTCGGCACCTACGAACATGATGGCCACCCCTGGTCGCCTCAGCAAACTCCGTGGGATTTCGGGATGCAACTTCTCGCACCCGATCTTGACCGCATCGCGGAGAACCTCGACGTTGGATTCGCTCATTTTCCGATATTCGCTGAGGCTGGGTTACGGCAGGTGGTTAATGGTCCTTTTACTTTTTCTCCCGATGGAAATCCTCTTCTTGGACCAGTGCGCGGACTTCCGGGGTACTGGTGTGCCTGCGCTGTCATGGCCGGGCTATCCCAAGGCGGTGGGGTGGGGTTAGCGTTAGCTAATTGGATGACCAGCGGTGACCCAGGATTCGATATTTGGGGAATGGATGTCAGCCGTTACGGTGATTTCGCGACCTCTTCATTCACTATGGCCAAAGTCAAAGAGAATTATGGTCGGCGATTTCGGATCACGTACCCAAACGAATTCCTCCCCGTGGCGCGGCCTCTGCAAACAACAGCAGCCCACGACCGCTGGGACGAACAAAATGCTGTTTGGGGCAACTCGTTTGGCCTTGAAACTCCCCGATGGTTTCAAGACAAGGGTTCGCCGCCTGTTGAGGAACTCACGTGGCACAGGTCTAATTCGTGGGATTCCGTCGCCAGAGAAAGCGCTGCCGTTCGAAACGGGGTAGGCGTCATCGAGACGTCTGGGTTTTCTAAATTCGAGTTTGGAGGGCCGGGAGCCCGTGGTTTCCTTGCATGGATTCTTGCTGGGCGCATCCCACAACACAGCCGCCTGTCGCTAACTCCAATGGTCAATGAGAACGGCGGACTGATCGGGGATCTAACTGTTGGATGTCTTGCTCCGGCCATTGGTCAACCAGAAGGACCGCTGCACACAGTCGTGGGTGGCGCCACGTCCAACACTGATGTCTCGGAGCGATTTTTTGTCTTCGGTTCGGGAATCGCCGAACGGTATTACGAACGTTATTTCGACTCGATGCTTGCCACATGGGCAGGTGATGAGGCTTGGTACCGCACGTGTGGCTACGAGCTCGCGGGTTTATCAATCGCTGGCCCTAAAAGTCGGCAATTACTTGAACGGTGCGTCACCGTTGACGTTTCCAATGATTCGTTTTCGTTCATGAAATTCCAGAGGTTAGAAGTTGGGCTCGCCCCAACTATTACGGGCAGACTCACATTTACCGGCGACCTTGGGTACGAATTCTGGGTGCCTTCGAGTTACCAGCGTTACTTGTTTGACTTACTGATGGAGAATGGGCGTGATCTCGGAATTCAACCCTTTGGGGCCGACGCCTTAGAAAGCCTTCGCCTCGAAAAAAGCTTTGGTTCATGGGCTCGCGAGTACCGCCCCATCTACGATCCCTTTGAGGCGGGCCTGGATCGCTTTATCGATCTAAATCGTGCCTTCGTGGGCGCCGCGGCGCTGTCAACTGTTCACGACCGCGAATCGAGAAAGTCCTTGCGCACTTGGGTGGTCAATGTTCCCGAAGGCCCCGAGGCAGCTGATGTCGTCGGTGACGAACCGATTTGGTACGAGGGTGAAGTGGTTGGTTGGGTGACGTCAGGGGGTTACGCCCATCATTCGGGTCAATCGGTGGCGTTGGGGTATATCCCCGCCGAATTATCGTCTTTTTCGGAGGGTTGGCACATCGAAGTCCTTGGCGTGATGCGAACCGCGGTAATGATCACGGAGCCACTGTTCGACCCCCTCGGCGAACGTATGAGGAGTTGAAGTGTCAGAAACAAAGGCCGAGCGGATGCGAGGTGCCCTGTCACGACACGCCGCGTCACAAACGATTCAGCGTGTAGGAGATGGGTCACAAGAATTCAAGGCCGCAGCAAACGAAGGCCACCATCTCAACATCGGTCCAGGTGAGCCGTGCATCTCGGAATGGTCAGCGGCGGGGTTAGCGCTACCCGACTTGCCAGCGATGCGTCAGTACCGTCTCGACAGGGTCGTCTAACAGCTCAAAAAGTTCGACTATGGAGGGATCCTTTTATTTGATCCGCTCAATGTGAGATATGCCACCGATACCACCAACATGCAGTTGTGGGTGATGCACAACGGCGCCAGATATGCCTACGTGTCAACTGACGGACATGTAATTGTTTGGGATTACACAAATACTGAATTCTTGAATGGCCACAGTCATGTTGTTGACGAGGTAAGACCGGCGGTCGGTGTGAGCTATTTTTTTTGTGGGTCGAGGTATCAAGCAATTGCCAACAGATGGGCGGACGAAATCGCATCGGTGGTCAAGCACCACCAAAGAGGGAATTCTCGCCTCGCCGTCGACATGCTCCACGGACCAGGGCACCAACTCCTCGCTCAATTAGGAATTGAGGTGGGGTTTGGGTACGAGGTGATGGAGGAAGCACGTCGCATCAAAGGAACCGAGGAAGTCAAAGCAATGCGTTGCGCCGTACACGCCTGCGAAATGAGCATGAAAGATATGAGAGATGCCATACGCCCGGGAATGACTGAACGCGACGTCTGGTCGGTGCTCCACGCAGGAAACATTCGACGAGCCGGTGAGTGGATCGAAACTCAACTGTTGACATCGGGGCCTAGAACTAACCCATGGATGCAGGAAGCCAGTAGTCGACCTATCGCAAAGGGCGATCTGCTCGCCTACGACACTGACTTAGTTGGTGCCTACGGAATGATGTGCGATATCTCGCGCACACTCATCGTGGGCGACGCCCAGCCGAACACAAAACAATCGGACCTTCATTCGATAGCCATTGAGGCGATCGAACACAACTTCGCATTGCTCACCCCAGGTCGATCATTCCGAGATTTGACGTACGACGCGATGCTCCCGGATCCAGATTCCTACAGGCATTATTCGTGTCTTTTTCACGGTGTCGGTCAATGCGATGAATTCCCGGTCATCGTGATGCCAGACGCTTGGGCCGACTTTGGTTGCGAAGGGACCCTCGAGGCAGGAATGGTGTTGACAGTTGAGTCATTTGTGGGCCGACGAGACGGAGGCGAGGGTGTAAAACTCGAGATACAGGCCCTTGTTACTGAGAATGGTCCTGAACGGCTCGATTTTTCCTCGCTGGAGCTATCGGGCTAACCAGACGCGACGTGTTCTACGAATAGTTCCATCGTGCGCATTGCCTCATGTCCGGAGATATCCCCCCAGGCAGGGCTGATCGTTACATGTTCAATTCCGGATTCCTCGTGAAATCGGTCAAAGTAATCACGAACACGGCTTGGGGATCCCACAATAAGAGATTCAGTTGCATAGGCCTTTTCAACGTCTCCTAGAAAACTTGGAACTAAAGACGGAGGCCACAAATCATATTTGTGCATCAGCTTCGTCAGATTTTTATCAAAACGGCCCCACGCCCGCTCCCCGATGGCAATCGCCTCTTCATCGGTCGGGGCCACCACAACCCTACGTAACGTCGAAAGCAGCGGAGTGTGCCCTCCGGCTCCCCCACCGCTTGTTTCTTGGCGGTAGGCGTCTGCCTGTTTCGCGATGAGGGTGATCGGGCCGGGAAGAATTGTACTAACGCCCAGTTGGGCGGCAGTACTTAACGTTCCGGGCCGCCACAGAGGTGGATGAGGTTCTTGGTATGGGCCAATTTCCAAAGGCCGTTCAGTCGCCGAATAATATTTGCCGTCGTAGCTGAACAGCCCGCCGAGGCCCCTCTCCGCAACACATCGCATTGCTGACAGCACATAATCCAAAATTTCCTCAGTTTGGGCCGCTGCCTCTTCGTTTGGAACACCCCACAGCATCTGTTCCGCCGGACTTATCCCCTTGCCAAAACCAATCTCGAGACGCCCGTTGCTCAAATGGTCGAGCATGCATAGTTCCTCATATAGGCGCATGGGGTCATAGAACGGCAGCAAATGCACCAAAGAAGCGACCCGGATATGCGTCGTTCGCTGAATTACTGCGCTCAGGAAAACGTTGATACTCGGAGCAATGTCTAGTGGTACATGGTGGTGTTCTGACTTAAACCAATGGGTGAAACCAGCTTCGTCCGCTCGCTCCGCCAGTGATAAGTGACTCTGATAAGAATCACTGAATGATGTCGATGCGTCGTTTTCAAGCTGATCGAATAACGCATAACCGAGCGTTGCGGTCATTCCAGTAACTCCGGTAACACTTGCGGCGCAGCAGACGCGGAGACGCGAGCCAAACCGCCATCGACGACCAACGTTTCGCCCGTTACATATCTGGAACTGTCCGAAGCAAAAAATGCTACGACGTCAGCGATATCGTCGCCGTAGCCCCATCGTTTCAACGCAATTTGGCCCTCCATGTCTTCAATCAGCCCTGGGATGGTGTTCCTACTTTCCTCCCAAATGGCTGTGGCTATCAGACCCGGAGCAATCGAGTTAACTCTTATTCCATCCGGGCCCCAGTCCGACGCAAGGGCGCGAGTCATGGCGTCAACCGCTCCCTTGGTACCTGCGTAAGCCACCCGCGCACCGGGGCCGCGTACGCCAGCCACAGAACTCACGTTGATAATCGACCCTCCGCCACGGCTTTTCATCGACCCGGCAAGGCCGATAGACAGAGTGAGTAACGAACGGACGTTGACAGCGAACACCAGATCAATTTCCTCTTCGGTGATGCTTTCGGGCAGTCTCCGCATCGGAATTCCAGCGTTATTAACCAAAACGTCGACACCTTGGACCACTTCAAGGATTCTTTTGGCTAGATCCGTACCTGCTCCCGCTTGTGCTAAATCGGCCGGCACAACGACCGGGTTGTTGCCCAGGTCGCCGGCCACGCGCTCCAAGTCCGCGACAGTACGACCGGTGAGAACCACCTGCGCCCCCAGCGCATCTAAGGCTCGTGCGCTCGACTCACCGATACCTCGACTCGCGCCGGTAACAACCGCCACTTTTCCTTCTAAACCGTTCATTCTTGGACGCTACCGCGTCTTAAGTTTGCTTGACCGATTCGCTAAGCAGGAAGTCATAAAAGATTTGCGCGGCCAAAGCCATGGCTGGCCCTGATTGCCAATCTCGCACCAGGTTTGCATTCTGCGCCAACTCAGCCACTGCAATAGACGTTTCAGATGGGTGGTAAAGATCGTTTCCTTCGAACACAAGTAGCGGTGTTGTGACTGATTTCACAAAGGTTTCGTCGAGGTTGAACAAAAATTTGTCCGAGTCATACATGTTGCCGCGAAACTGCGCCCACACCTCTGCAGCAATGTCCCGGCGAGTATTTGCTAACGGCATCGCCCAGGCGTCAAACATGTCATAAAACACTTCACGGTTCTGGCTGAGGCCAATGGTTTGAAATAGAACACCAGCAGCGACGCGTTCAGGGGCGGCTTCGATCAGCCCCATGACATAAGGGCCCCCAATACACATCCCAACTGCGTGGAATTTTTCGATGCCGAGGTGGTCAAGGAGCGCTAGTTGGTCCCGGGTGTAGGTATCCCAACCGTCATTCGCCGTAATCGGGCCACTAGAACGGCCAGCATTTCGTTGGTCCATCGCAATTACGTGAAATTGTTCGCTCAGTTGTGGAATTGGGTTCCATGGTGTCGACTCCCAAAACGATGCTGCGGATTGCATGCCACCGGGTGCGATTAACAGGACAGGGAACCCACTGCCGTATTCATCAAAATGAATTTCGGTTTCGTCAAATATGAAGCTGGCCATGACGCCATTGTCGCGCATAGGTATTCTCGTCGTCGATGCACCTTCTCAACGGCTCTGACGGCGAACATGGAGTTCTTCACGATTTTGGCGGCGACGGTCCACCTGTTTTGTTGACACACGGGAACGGCCTCAATGCGGGTATGTGGACCACGGTCCTACCGGTACTTCAAGAGCACCGCCGTTGTTTCGGCTTGGATTTTCGCGGGCACGGCGCGTCCCGTGTCGCAATACCTCCACTCGACGTCGACCGGTCGCATCTGGTCAACGAAGTCTTGGAAGCAGTCACCACCATCGCCCAAGGGCCCATAGATGCCGTGGGCCATTCATTGGGTGGAGCAACTTTGCTTCGCTCAGAACTTGAGAACCCTGGAACTTTTCGACGGTTGTGGGTGTTCGAACCAGTAATGGTCCCTGAGGGTTACGAACGACCCGACGGAGACCACCCTCTCGTTATTGCGGCGAGGCGGCGCAGGAACCAATTTCCATCGCTTGAATCATTCGTCGAACGCCTCCGAGGTAAACCTCCTTATTCAGAATGCGAGGACGCGGCTGTTTGGGGATACGCGACTTTAGGTACCTGTAAAACCCCATCTGGAGTTTCGCTTACGTGTTCTGGCGATACTGAAGCGCGAATTTTTGGCACCGGTACCGCTACCGACTTCTCTACCTTGAGTTCGATTAGCACCCCAACGGTGGTGGCTCGCGGTGAATTGGTGGGCACCGGGAACGAGTTACCTCCGGCTATGGCTGAACCTATTGCGTCGAATCTCGGCGACGGAAAGCTCGTCCCGATGGAAGGTTTAACTCACTTTGGCCCCATGGAACACGGAGTGCGTGTCGGTCAGGCCATTCTCACTCACCTTTTGGCCTAATTTCACACTGCGACAGGCAGCGTTCCTGGGTCAATCTCGTACAGATCGACCACGTTGCCCCAGACCAACGCTTCTTTCTCGTCTTCAGGCAGCCCTTCAAGAATGTCGTCAAGAATCGGTCTTGAATTAGGCCAAATAGAGTCGTGGTGCGGGTAGTCGTTGCCCCAGAGAAGGTTGCTGACACCAATAGCGTGCCGGGTCGCTATCCCTTCTTTGTCGTCTTCAAACGTGACCCAGAAATTCCGGTCGAAATATTCCGACGGTTTCATGGTCAACTCGTCAGAAACTTCCCAGGGGGTGCGGTACGCGGCATGATCGAGTCGCTGCAAGGTATGCGCCACCCACCCTGTCTCATACTCGCTAATAACGAATTTTAATCCAGGAAAACGCTCAACTACGCCACCACAGATGAGGTCAATCATGGTGTTGACAGCGGTTGTGTGGGCAAGGGTATACCCCTTCAGATGCCCGCCAGGTGTGCCCCAATGTTCCGGGAGGCCACCATCGAGAGTTTGGCCAGTAAAAATGTGCATCGTTAGCGGGACGCCACATTCTTGAGCCCGGGCCCAGAACGGATCGAAGGCGGGGTCGCTGTAGGGCAAACTTGGGTCCACGTGGGTTGGGATTGCGAACCCTCTGACGCCATGTTCAGCTGAACGATCCAATTCAGCTATTGCCCGGTCTATGTCCGGCAAGGGTAAGCACCCAATGCCAATAAGCCGGTTGCGATCTACCGAGCAGTAGTCAAGTACCCAATCGTTGTGTTGTCGAAAGGCGACGTCACGTACTTCATCGTCAGCTACGGCGAACGTGAACATACTGAGACTGGGATACATAACTTCCCCGACGATGCCGTCGGTTGCCTGCTCCTCTAGCCGTGCTGCCGGATTCATGACCCCTGGATTAAAGCCGTCGTAACCCATTGCGATTCGCTCGTGCGTGGCCGGGTCATCCAGGCGAGCTCCCGCGATTCCTAGCCGCCCCACAGGCACCGCTCTCATATCATTCGGCAAAACCAGCCACGTACCGGGCTTCCCCCGGTAGTCCTTTTCTATGAAAGGCGCACGATCACCGAACTTGTCAGTAAGTCCGTCATAGATTTCAGCTGCTTCAACTACATGTGAGTCACACGAGAAATAGCGCATAGAGTCCCCTTCTAGCGGCTCGCCCAGAACGTTCTGGTCAAACCGTATCAGCCCTTAGCTACTTGACTCTCAGAGACTCCCCCGCAGCGACTTGGCAAACCCAGTTCTGTTCCCAAAACAGATCGCTTCGTCACGCTCACCGCCAATTTGCGGTTAGTTGCGCCATCTCAACGGCTACGCGTGCTGCTTCCGCTCCGACGTTGTGGCCGTCGGCGCCCTGAGAACGCGCCAGTGCCTGTTCTTGCGATTCGACACTGAGGACACCAAAGGCAATAGGTACCCCCGTCTCCAACTGCACGGCCTGGATGCCGTTCGCTGCTGCGTTAGAAACAATCTCGTAGTGCGTGGTTTCACCCCGTATTACTGCGCCAGTCGCGATCAGGGCGTCGAACTTGCCCGAAAGAGCAAGTGTCCGACATGCCAAAGGAATTTCAAAACACCCAGGAACCGAAACTGGTTCCATGATGTCCACGTCAAAATCGGATAGGGCTCGTTCAACTCCCGCTACTAAGCGATCCACGATCGTTAAATTCCACGACGCACGAATTATCCCTATCCGGAGCCCCTCGCCGCTAAGTGCTGTTGGGGCAACAGGACGTTCATCACCACTAGCCATGGGTAAGACGGTAGCGAAGGGCGACATCGGTTGCTATCGACCATCTAACGTCTTCGCATGATCTTGACATCTGAACAGGAGCAGATTCGTCAAATCGCTCGCGAATTTGCCGTTTCCAAGATCGCCCCTTACGTTCGCGAATGGGAAGCGTCAGGCGGCCCCCCTCGTGAGTTGTATCAACAGATGGCGAAGATTGGGCTAATGGGAATGACCATTGACCCTAAGTACGGTGGGTCGGGGCTGGATTTCGTATCGTATGTACTTTCGATTGAGGAAATCGCCGCTGTCGACGGCGGTATCAGCAACATCATGGCGGCCAACAACTCCCCCGTCGCGCTTGCCATTGAAAAGTACGGGACACCAGACCAGCGAAATCGCTTTCTCCCTCGGCTGTGCACAGCCGAATGGCTCGGTTCTATTCATCTCACTGAACCTCATACCGGTTCTGATGCGTCTTCTATCACGACCCGAGCAGTGCGTGATGGCGACGAGTTTGTACTTGACGGCCACAAGGCGTTCATCACCGCCGGATCAACTTCAGATGTTGCAATGATCGTCGCTAGAACTGATCCAAGCGGGGAAAAGTCAGCCATCAGCACGTTCATAACACCCACCGACAATCCTGGTTACCAAGTCCTAACCAAAGAGCGAAAACTCGGTCATCGAACAAACGACACTTGCCAGGTGCGCTTTGAATCAATGCGGGTACCTTCAACTGACCTATTAGGCCCCGAAGGTCGCGGTTTGTCCATTGCATTGGGTGGTTTGTCTCTTGGACGAATAGGTTGCGCGGCACAATCAGTGGGTGGGGCACGGCAAGCTCTGCGCCTTTCTAAACAGTACGCACAAGAGAGATCAACATTTGGTAAGCCGATAATCGAGCATCAGGCTGTCGCCTTTCAACTTGCCGAGATGGCAACGGAAGTCGAAGTTGGTCGTCAGATGTACTTGCACGCCGCGACGCTGTACGACGCAGGTTTGGACTCGATTTCAGCTGCTTCAATGGCGAAGTTATTCGCTTCGGAAATGGCTGAGCGCGTTGCCTCACGGGCGATTCAGATTCATGGTGGGGCGGGTTTCTTAGAGGATCATCTAGTCGAAAAGATCTATCGAGATGTGCGTGTGTATCAAATTTATGAAGGCACGTCAGAGATCCAAAAGATTCTCATTTCACGGCATCTAGATTCTCTCGATATGTGAACGATGCTGGCTGATCTAGGCTGCGGGGATGGTTGATGTGCGTCTTGCTGTGGATATCGGCGGAACTTTCACCGACATAGCTCTCGAGGCAAATGGTGGCTTGATAACAAAAAAGCTGCTGACCACCTCCCAAGAACCCGCGACGGCTGTTCTGGAGGGAATCCAACACGTCTTAACGGAGGCCGCCCTTTCTGCGTCCGATGTCGATGTTTTTGTTCACGGGACAACACTCGCCACCAACGCGTTGATCGAACGTCGGGGCGCCAAAACTGCGCTCATCACGACGGGGGGAATGCGCGACTCCATTGAAATGGCGCACGAAAACCGGTTCGAACAATACGACTTAGCAATGGTCCGACCTGACCCTCTAGTCCCCCGGAACTGGCGAAGAGGTATCCCGGAACGGATTTCGGCCACCGGTGCCGTGTTATTGGATTTAGACGAAGAGACTCTGGCGGCTGAACTCTCAAACTTAAAAAACGACGGAGTTGAAAGTGTCGCTGTCGGGTATTTGCACAGTTATGTCAATGCCGGTCACGAGATTCGAACACGCGACATCATCGAACAGTTATGGCCTGAAGCGAGGGTGACACTTTCAAGCGAGGTGTGTCCCGAGATTCGCGAATATGAACGTTTCTCAACCGCTTGCGCCAACGCGTACATTCAACCCCTTGTAAGCGAGTATCTACAAGATCTTGAAAACCGCCGCCGAGCCCTCGGAATGCAGTGCCCGATGTTGCTGATGCAATCGGGCGGCGGACTTGGAACCCTGGAGGACGCGTTGCGGTTCCCTGTGCGGCTCATCGAAAGCGGTCCAGCGGGGGGAGCTCTTCTATCAGCCGAACTCGCTCGTGCCTTTCAGATTGAGAAGGCATTGAGCTTCGACATGGGAGGCACGACGGCGAAACTGTGCATCATTAATGAAGGGCATCCGCGAACATCCAGGGAGTTCGAGGTCGGGCGGGAATATCGTTTTCTTGCCGGAAGCGGTATACCCCTTCGGTTGCCTGTCATCGAGATGGTCGAGATCGGCGCTGGCGGCTCTTCCATTGCACGCCTGGACGAACTCGGTCGAATAGCCGTTGGGCCGTTAAGCGCTGGCAGTGAGCCTGGGCCTGCTTGCTACGGCAGGGGCGGGCTATCGCCCACGGTCACGGATGCTGATGTGGCGTTGGGTCGCATCATCCCAGATCGATTTGCTGGGGGTGATCTCACCTTTACCAAGGAAGCCGCCTTGGCCGTTATCGAAACTTCTCTGGTAACCGAGGCAGGGTTCGATCTAGAGACAGCTTCACTTGGTATAGCTGAAATTGTGGACGAGAACATGGCTAGTGCAGGCCGTGTGCACGCTATTGAACAAGGTTGCGACATCACCGACGGCACGCTCATTGCCTTTGGAGGTGCAGCGCCACTTCACGCCGTCCGCGTCGCCGAAAAGCTCGGAATAGAGGACGTTCTGATACCTAGCGGTGCAGGTGTTGGATCAGCGATTGGTTTCCTTCACGCTCCCGCGGCCCACGAGAATGTTCGCACCCGTCATATTCGGCTTGATGATCTTGTCGTCGATGAGCTTGCTCTGATGCTGAAAGAGATGCTCCAAGAAGCCGAGAACGTGGTCCGGCGTGCAGCCAAAGGTGCGGAACTTTCTCAAAGCGCTAAGGCCTTCATGCGCTACAGAGGGCAAGGTCACGAGATCACCGTAAATCTTGATTTAGGAGAAATTTTTCAAACACCCAGTCCGGACGCGTCACATTTGAGGAAAGTGTTCGAAGAGGCATTTGTCGATGAGTACCGGCGCCTCTACGGCCGGGAGATAACCGGTTTGGGAGTCGAAGCTCTTAGTTGGGTAGTCACTGTTACTTCAGTTCAGGAAGAACGACCAATTGAGAATGACGTACGACCGGAGCAAGCTGTCACGAATTTACCCACGGTTTTGGTTTCCGACGTCGCCACAGGTTCGGTTGAGCCCGCCGCAGTTGTTGAGCGGACCGAACTCGGCGGTGCCCGAGTTGTTGGCCCCGCCCTAATAGTTGAGGATCAAACCACCACAGTGATTCCAAATGGCTACGACGCTTGGCTGACTGAGAGTGGTCACCTTCGGGTGCGTCGGCAAAGCGAAGAATCGCGGCATGCAGCCAAAAAAGCTTCTATCAAACTCAAGGATCTTCAGCGAGACATCATGTGGAACCGCTTGATCGCCGTGGTTCAAGAGCAGGCCACAACGCTCGTTCGTTCCGCGTTCTCTACGTCGACGCGGGAGGCTGGTGACTTGTCAGCAGGTGTCTTCGATCCACAGGGTCGAATGTTGGCGCAGTCAATAACGGGCACCCCGGGTCATGTGAATTCAATGGCGGCGTCAGTTCAACATTTCCTTGACGTGTTTCCGGCGCAGACCATGCGTCCTGGGGATATTTACCTCACCAATGACCCCTGGAAAGGCACCGGCCACCTATTCGATGTCGTCGTGGTTACTCCGGTGTTTCACCGCGGAAACGTTGTCGCTTTATTCGCATGCACCAGTCATGTGGTCGATATCGGTGGCGTGGGCTTCAGCTCGGCGTCACGCGAGATTTTCCACGAAGGCCTCCAACTGCCGATAATGAGATTTGCAGTTGATGAAGTATTTGATCCCAACGTTGTTTCCGTCATCGAAGCCAACGTGCGCGACAGCGTGCAAGTTATGGGCGATATTCATTCGTTAGCTGCCTGCAACCGTGTAGGTGCGCTTCGTCTCCTCGAAATGATGGAGGAATACGATCTTGACGACTTGGAAAACTTAGGGGACTACATAATTCGTACCTCTCGAGAAGCCATGCTTGTTGAGATTCGAGCGCTTCCCGAAGGAACTTGGAAATCCACCATGCGCGTCGATGGTGTCGACATGCCGCTCGACATCGCAACGAAACTGACGATCAACTCGGACGGCATCGCCGTTGACTTCGCCGGCACTAGCCCAATGCAACCCCATGGAATTAACGTTCCGATGTCGTATACCGTCGCTTACACCTCGTTTGGTGTTCGTTGCATTATTGGCCCCAACATCCCCAATAACGCGGGTTCCTTAGAAGTTATTCGGGTTAGCGCACCTAACGGTTGCATCTTGAACGCCCCACGACCAGCGGCAGTGAACATTCGTCATGTCATGGGACAGATGCTGCCTGACGCCGTTTATGGTTGCCTTGGACAGGTCCTACCGACGAAGGTTCCAGCTGAGGGGACCAGTTCTTTGTGGAACCTGCTGGCTAGCGGACAATGGGGAAATGGTCGCTCGGAGTCATTCATGATGATGAGTTTCAACTCGGGTGGCGCCGGCGCGCGGCCGGGTCAAGATGGATTATCTGCGACGGCGTTTCCAAGCGGTGTGCGAAACATGCCAGTGGAAATCAACGAAGTTGTGTCACCGTTGGTCTTTTGGCGGAAAGAATTTCGGCCGGATTCAGGGGGCGATGGCGAATTTAGGGGTGGCCTTGGACAAGTGGTTGAATTGGCGCACAGGGGCGACGGCGAGTTCGTTTTCAGCGCGACCTACGAAAGGGTCAAACATCCTGCTCGGGGTCGGCACGGCGGAGAAAATGGCATGACGGGCCGATTGACCCTCGACGATGGATCACCTGTGGCAGCCAAAGGCAACACCACTGTTCCTTCGGGCCGTCACCTGATCGTCGAATTTCCGGGTGGTGGAGGCCTAGGTGACCCCGCTCGGCGCACCAGCCAAGCTCGAGAACGCGATCGCCGCTTGGGTTACGTCACTGACATGAGAAAAGAAGATTATTCATGACGAACACCACCACTGAATTACCGCTTGAGGGTGTCCGAGTTTTCGAACTCGGAACAGCGATTGCTTCACCGTTTTGTGGGCGGCTTATGGCTCACTTCGGTGCCGACGTACTAAAAATCGAATCACAGCTAAGTCCTGATGTAGTGCGAATGCTTGGATCGGCTTGGTTAAAAGATCGCGACGACCTGGCAGCTGCTGCTCCTGATACGAGCCCATATGTGCCTGAGATGAATGCATCAAAACGAAGCGTAGGTCTTGAATTGAAGACAACCGGGGGAAGAAATGCCGCTTTGGCTCTCGTCGCGGAATGTGATGTGTTTTTAGCTAATTTTGGTGCACGAGCGCTTAGCGACGTTGGGCTCGACTACCAGTCGGTTGCTGCCGTCAATCCAAAGATTATTTACGTGCAGTTACCTGGGTTTGGAAGCGATCCTGCCATGCCGTATTACCCCTATGTGGCGTGGGGACCGAACCAGGCACCGTTAGTGGGGTTTGACGACTTCACTGGTCACGCTTCCGATCCTCCCGCGGGGATAGCTACGGTTGCTCCTCCTGATTACATGTCCGCCCTTCACGCAGCTATAGCGACCCTTTCGGGCCTCGAACATCGGGAACTTACTGGGGATGGAGTACATGTCGACGTCAGCCAATTTGAAACCACGCTGGCTTTGCTTGGGCCCTTTGTTATGGACTACGACTTGAGCGGAACCATTCACAGCCGAATTGGAAATCGGTCTCTGTGGGGCGCCCCTCAGGGCGTGTATCCATGCGACGGGCATGAACGTTGGATCGCTATCAGCGCAACTGACGACCAAAGTTGGAATGCTCTTAGTTTGTTGATGGGGTTAGAAGACGATCGTTTCGACGATTCCGAATTTCGTATGTCCCAACAAGAAGACCTGGATGACCAGATTGGCACGTGGACGATTAATTTCGATGCAGATGACCTTGCCCACAGATTGCAAAACATCGGGGTCGCCGCCCATGTCGTCTCAAGCAATGAAGACCTACTCCACGACACGCACACAATGAGTCGGAACTGGTATCAGGTGGCACCTCACGCTCGACTGGGAAGAGATGTATTCAGCGACTGCGCCGTGACGTTGAAGGACACACCAGGTCGGTGGACTGATGCTGGCCCCTCGTTGGGCCAACACACCCGTGAAGTGCTGAGAGACGTCGTAGGCATGTCTGATGAAGAAATATCTCAACTGGTAAGCGATAAGGCCGCATTCGAACAAACAGAACCAGAAACCCTTGTCTCGCGACCGTGGGACGACTGGATTCACCTCTTGGTTCCCGGTACAGATGACGCGAGGGATCTCTAATGGCAGGTCCTTACAGCGGTCTCCGAGTGATCGACACCACAGGTCTCGCAGGGGCTTATGCGACGCGACTGTTTGCTGGGTTAGGAGCTGAAGTAATTCGACTCGAACCACCTGATGGCTCGCCGCTTAGATACTTAGCTCCCTTTGCCGAGTCGATAGCTCCACCCGAGGACAGTCTTTGGTGGAGTTACCTCGCAATGGGCACGCGAAGCGTGGTGATTGAACCTGATGACAAAGATTCACTCGCACGGCTGCTGGCAAGCGCTGACGTGATTTTTGAAGATCGGTTGCCGGAAGACTCGCTAATAGAGACGGCTCTCATTTCCGACACCACGGTTCGAACCAGTATCGTGCCTTTCGGGCTAACCGGACCCAAGCGTTCTTGGAAAAGCTCGAACCTTGTTGCTTGGGCGGCCTCTGGCGTGTTGTATGCCACCGGCTTCCGAGACCGAGCTCCAGTCGCTCCCGCAGGACATGTTCAACTTGCACTCCACGCATCCGCAGCTTCCGCGTTGGTGGGAACACTCCTGGCGTTGCGCGCCAAACGCACAAGTGGCAAAGGGCAACAGGTCGAAATTTCGATTCAAGAGGCTGCCCTTGCTATTGCTCCAGAAACCGGGGTGCCAGTTTTTCTTGATGACCGGGTGCACCGAGAACGCTCAGGTAATAGGCGAGACCTTGGTAGACCATTCGGGCTGTACCCGTGCAGCGACGGTTTTGTTTCCATCATTGTGTTGTTGCCTCGCCATTGGACCGCAATGGCCGCATGGGTAGCGGAGGCGACCGGAAACGAAACCATTACCGAAGAGGTGTTCGAAGATCTCGGAGTGCGGATGGAGACCCAGGAGCTCATCGACACCTGGGTAGAAGAACTGACTACCGGGCAAACCAGGCAAGCGTTATTTCATGAAGGTCAACGGCGCGGCATCCCTATTACTCCTGTAAATACCGTCAGCGCGCTTCTTGACGACCCACATCTCAAGGCGGCTGAGTTCTGGAGTGAGACACAATTGCCCGATGGTTCTTCGGTCTCTGTTCCCGGTGCCCCGTTTAGGACCAATAGCGATTGGTGGACGATGAGCGCGGCACCTTTGCTGGGGCAACATACCGAATTCTATTTAGGGTGAAGTCACCCAACCAGGTGGAAGCGTAAACCGCTAATTTCGATCGTTCTATCGTCACAGCGCAAACCGAAACTAGCTGCGCGATCAGCAATCAACTGCGCATCTGGAACTCGCACATCAATAGCACCCAACCCTTCGGGACGGTCATCAAATGGTTCGGTAAACCGGACTGGACCGTCGATGGTTGGAATTGTTGGAACTCCATCCAACATTGTCATCGGCACTTGAAGGACTTCCGCCCATCTTTCGACCAAGGAAAGAGGGTCGGGAGTTTGAATTTCTGCACCACAAATGGCGTCGACGAACTTAGTGTTGCGATGATCCCGCCAATCTCTTTCTACTGGCCACCAGTCGCCGTCTGACACGTCTTCATTTTCGCACCAGCGAAGCTCAACCAGGCATCCTGGCAAGTCCTTAGGGTGGACGTGCATCGCTTCGCTGCCTTCTTCACTGATATCGCCGCCTGCCACCGTGCGCACACCCATTTCACTCAGGTGCTCACTATGAGCTCCGTATTCCGACCGTGGAACTTGGAAAAGAAGCATGTAGCCGCCGGGCCCTCCGCGTCGTTGCAAATAGCGGCCCGCTGCGGATGTCGGCCCGTCTTCCAGTGGCACAACTAACTCGAGAAATTGATTCCCAATCGGCATGACAAAATTCTTGAGGCCGAAGATGCTGACCCCGGCTTCTCGAGCGGGCCGGTTACCCGGGTCACGGTAGGCGGCTCGAAGGTCGAACACTGCCGAAAGAGCCGCTTCGGTCTCTTCATAGTCGTTGCCAACGATCGCGACTTGACGGAGCCGTAACACCATTTAATTACCTCGACGATTTAAGTTTGACTTGCTCAAACGTGTTCCTTGAGGATATTCGACGCGTTAATAGTAGACGCCTGCCACTCGATTCGGTCAGGCATCGCGTATGCCGCTAGGGACGCAACGGCCTCATAACGTCCGCGATAAAGCGATCCGCTTCTGCAGGTGACTGGGGGTTGCCGAAGTCCAAAACGAAATGGCTTATGCCGAGTTCAATAAGTTCACTCAAAAGCTCGATGAATTGTTCGCATTCGGGGCCGTCATTCGGGAGAGCCTTCTCTATGGTCAAGGAGAATTCGATGTCTGAACGCGAACGGCCTACCCGATCAAGCTCGGTTAAAACTACGTTTCGTTTCCGAATCAAAGATTCGCTACTGCCTCGCCACACGGTGTTCCAAATGTCGGCATGGCGGGCCGCTAGCGGTAATCCAATCTTTTCGCCTGATGCCCCGATGCAAATAGGGGGCGGCACACTGGGTAATGGCGGAGCCGACGCCCCGTCGATACGGAAAAATTCACCTTCAAAGCTTGGTTCATCCTCAGCCCACATAAGCCGGCAGATTTTGATCGTCTCTTCAAGTTGTCGAAATCGGATGCTAGGTCGAGGAAAGTTGTAGCCGTAGGCCAAGTACTCGTCTTCTCTCCACCCGGCGCCGATTCCTAGGATGAATCGGTTTCCACTCAGAAACTGCAATGTGCTCGCCATTTTGGCTGTCAGAGCAGGAGGGCGGTAGCCAGCACCTAGTACGTGATGACACAAATCAATATCGGGAAATTTCGCAGCGCACCAGGTCAGCGTCGTCCACGCTTCAAGAAATGGGTCTGTTTTTTGGTCGAAACCATAGAAGTGGTCGGCTATCCACAGGCTGTCAAACTCGGGAGTTACCGCTGGGAGTATGTGTTCACACTGGTATTGCACGATGGGTTGATAATCGCTCCACTTGTTACCAATTACCGGAGACAACCACCCAAATTTTAGACCAGTTGCGTGCTCATTCACCCCAAAACTCCCGAGCCATAGGAAAGAAAGTCACGACCTGACTGTTGTTCGCCAACCATGCTTATCCTCGCTTTTTCCGCTCTGGATAGCGACCAGGCTTTCCCTCAGGCGAAGCGTGTTCAGGCCCGGTTGGCCGTCACCAAATACGATGTTCTGATCGCCGCGAAGAATCGTTCCTACAGGAGACAGCACGGCAGCTGTTCCCGACAGAAACGCTTCACCCCGGTTCGCCCACTCGCTTAATTCGTCGAGCTCAATGGGCCGTTCCTCCACTTGGTAGCCAAGATCGTGGGCAAGAGCTATTACTGATGCCCGAGTGACACCATGCAGAAAAGAACTGTCGAGCTGTCGGGTGACCACCCGATCATTGTCAGCTAAGAAAAAGTTCGCCGCGCCCGTCTCTGTAATGTCTCCACCGGTTGCAAAGAGAATTTGGTCGACAGCGGAGTTCCGATCCATCGCATCCAAGGTCGGAGCTAAAGCCATCGCGTAGTTAGCACCAGATTTCACCATGCCAAATTGTGGGGTGGTTCGGGGAATTGTTTCCTCAACGAGCAACGTTAACGGCCGCACCCCACCCTTGAAATAGTCCCCAACAGGGCAATTGACGACAAAGAGCAACCCCTCACAGCTGGGTGTAGCTGCGGCGCCAATGTTGGGTTCGGTACCAATAATGGTGGGGCGAATGTAAAGCGATCCAGGGGCCGCTGGAACTTCTGCAACATTTGCCTCCACGGCGTCGACAATCATCTGTCTCAATGTCGATGACTCTGGGATCGGCAAGCGAAGCTGTGCAGCGCTTTGACACATTCGCGCCACGTGATCATCCAACCGAAAGATCGCCAGAGAGCTATCAGCCTGCCAGTGAGCTTTTAACCCTTCGAAGACTGTGCTCCCATAATGGAGTGCATGGGCGGCTGGGCTCAAGGAGAAATCTCCGTACTCTTCCACCTTCCCCGAATATTCATAGACGCCATCTTGACTCAGCGCGGTCGTCATCCAGTCACAGAAAACGGTTCCAAATGGGACCGTCATCGGGTCGGGTTTCTCACTCACGACAACTCCCTTCGAAGGCGAGACTCTACTCCAACGCGTGCCGCTGCCGAATAGATTGCGACGCGACTATTCATCCCAGCGGGACTTTAGGTCGTTCCGTCACCTACTTTGTGCGTATGACGCAACTCACGCAATCAGTCAGCCTGGAATTCGACGACGACGTCGCTCTGATCCGAATCGACAATCCCCCAGTCAATGCCCTCAGCCAGCATGTGCGCCAAGGGTTACTTGATGGAGTCACTCAAGCCGAGTCCAGCGACGCCGAATCCATCGTCATCATCTGTGATGGGCGGACCTTCATTGCCGGAGCTGACATCACCGAGTTTTCGGGACCAGCTCAGCCTCCGGGACTGCAGTCGGTACAAGACGCCATGGAAAACTGTTCAAAGCCAATCATCGCAGCAGTACATGGCACTGCACTCGGTGGTGGTCTTGAAGTAGCGCTCTGCGCTCATTACAGAGTCGGAATTGCGGGAAGCAAGTACGGCTTGCCCGAAGTGAAGCTAGGTCTGCTGCCAGGCGCGGGAGGTACTCAGCGATTGCCCAGAGTTACGGGTGCCGCCAAAGCCCTGGACATGATGACGAGCGGTGATCCCATCGACGCCCAGGAGGCCTTGCAATGCGGACTTATCGATGAACTGGTCGATGACCTACAGAGCGGTGCCGTGGCTTTCGCCCGCCGGGCGGTAGCTGAACAAATGCCCCTTCTCCGCATTCGAGACAAAAACGACAAAGTCGCCAACACGCCAGATTCTTTGTTCGACGATTTTCGCGCGAGTATCGCTCGGCGCACCCGCGGCTTCCTAGCTCCCGAATACAACATTCGTTGCATAGAGGCAGCAGTGGCACTCGATTTCGAAGCAGGGCTCGAACGAGAGCAGGAACTGTTTCGCGACCTTATGAAAGGGACGCAATCCAAAGCCCAACAGTATTATTTCTTCGCGGAACGAGCTGCTCTAAAGATTCCTGGGTTACCAAAGGACACGGCTACGGTCGAAGTGAGCCGCTGCGGCGTACTGGGAGCCGGCACCATGGGTGGTGGCATTGCAATGAACTTTGCTAACTCGGGGATACCTGTCACGATCGTCGAAAGAGACGACGAGGCGCTACAACGTGGTCTCGGAGTGGTTCGTTCCAACTATGAACGAACAGCTGCTCGGGGTGGCATCTCAAGCGATGATGTTGAAACTCGCATGGGTTTAATTTCAGGTTCGACCGATATGGGAGATTTTGCCGATTGCGATCTCGTCATCGAAGCTGTGTTCGAAAACATGGCTTTAAAGAAACAAATCTTCGAACAGCTAGATGGCATCTGCCGAGACGGGGCTGTGCTGGCCTCAAACACTTCCGCCCTCGATATCAATGAAATCGCGTCGGCAACACAACGACCGGACAGCGTGATCGGAATGCATTTCTTTTCCCCTGCAAATGTGATGAAGATGCTTGAGGTCGTACGTGGCGATGCCACTTCTAACACCGCTATAGCCACCGCGATGGGAGTTGGTCGATCGATTGGCAAAACACCTGTGCTGTGCGGAGTGTGCCATGGTTTCGTGGGTAACCGCATGCTGTTCATGCGAGGTATAGAGGCGGAGAAAATGATTCTTGAAGGCGCTTCGCCATCGCGAGTAGATCAGATCCTGTTTGATTTCGGATTTCCGATGGGACCATTCGCTATGAGCGATCTTGCAGGACTCGACATCGGGTGGGACGAAGCCACATCCTCTGGCTCAACCGTCCGCGAACTGCTATGTGAAAGCGGGCGACGTGGCCAAAAGAACGGCAATGGCTATTACAAATACGACCCACAGACGCGTGCAGCAACACCGGATAACGAAGTTGAAGAAATAATTCAAGCCTTCGCTGAACGCCAAGGTGTCAGCCAACGCGAGATATCAGACCAAGAGATACTGGAAAGGTGCCTATACCCAATGGTCAACGAAGGCGCAAAAATTTTGGATGAAGGCATAGCGATTCGCGGAAGCGATGTCGACGTCGTTTGGATCAACGGTTATGGATGGCCGATGTATACCGGTGGCCCAATGTTTTGGGCGGACACGATTGGCATTCAAGAAGTAGCTCAACGGATCCAGAATTACGCGTCTACCCTCGGCGGCGACCATTGGGAGATTTCTCCATTAATTCAACGTCTGGCCTCAGACGGCGGATCTCTAAGCACGTACACGAACTGACAAACGCCATGGGTATCGATTTTTGTGAAGTAGCCAGCGGGTATCTCACTGAGTTGCGCACCCGCGGGGTTGAGATCGACACCCATCGAGCTCTGCCTCAAGACATAGCCGACCGTCTCGCTGGAGACGGATTTTATCGGCTGTGCACTCCGACAGAACTCGGCGGTATCGGCGCTCCACCGCGACTTCTTGCCGAGGTATGTGAAATTCTGGCTATGGGTAACGGATCAACGGCCTGGTGTGTTTTCATCGGAGCGACGTCGCAATACATGTTCCCGGCAGCGTCTTCGCAGTTACTTCAACAATTGCTAGACAACCCCAACGTCATCACGAGTGGCGTGTTTGCCTACTCCGGGACTGCCACTCAGCTTGCTCTAGACACATCACCTACTTGGAAAATCAACGGCCGTTGGGATTGGGGCTCCGGTTGCCGAAACGCTGAATGGATCTCTGGTGGTGTGATTCTGTGCGACCCCGAAGGCGCCCCAATTCGCGATCGGCATGACCGACCAACCGAGGCTCGCGCTTTCTTCCGGCCAGATGAGATCAACATCGTCGACAACTGGCACACAAGTGGCCTCCGCGGATCTGGCTCGAATTCCTACACCGCCCAAGACGTCGAGTTAGAGGACTACCGAGTGGCGACGGTAGAAGCCCTACGGTCCTCACCCCTGGCCGACTTACCTATCTACCGCTTTCCCCGTTTCGGGTATCTCGCATTGCCGATCGGCGCCATCGCCTTAGGTATGGCCCGAGCCTCCATCGATGAAGCCCTTGTAGTAGCAACCAGCAAGACACCAACAGGGTCTGGACGAACCCTCGCAGCACGACCCGCCTTTCATCGAGAAATAGCAGTCGCTGATGCCTCCCTTCGTGCCGCTAGATCCGTTTTCTACGCCGATATTCAACACGCGTGGGACGAGGCGCAGCGACAGATCGGTGGACTCGAAACTCGACGGCTGTTGCGAACATCGACTGTCCACGCGGTCTCAACTTCAATCGATGTCGTCGATCGCATGTACACAGCTGTAGGCGGCACATCCGTCTACGAAGAGTCGCCATTGCAACGCCACTTTCGAGATATTCATGTCGCGTCACAGCACATGATGGTCGCCGAACCCGTCATGGAATTAGCCGGTCGCGTGATGAGCGATATAGAGCACAACGCTCTTGGGCTATAAAGGACCCCTGAGTTGGACCCTGGAGCCGTCAATGACTGTTACCGATAACCGAAAGCACCGTGGATTCACCCTCAGTTCGCAGCCCTTAACCCCCTCTGACCCCCATACCGATCGTCTCCTACGCAAGCGAGAAGTAGCCCTCGGTTATCGGATCATGGATTCCTGGGGATGGGGAGCCGATGGCTCAGGCCACATCACGGCGAGAGACCCGGAACGTCTTGACTGTTTTTGGTCATTGGGATACGGAGTTGCGTTTGGCGAAGCAACCATTGATGACTTAGTCCTTGTCGATGACACCGGTCACGTCATTGAAGGCTCGTATGACATCAATCCGGCGGCTTTCTATATCCATGCGCCCATCCACGCGAGTCGAGACGACGTCATTGGGGCAATCCATACTCACACCCCCTATGGCACACCATTCTCTGCCTTAGCCGTCCCTCTGCCGATGACCAGCCAAGAAGCTGTCGCTTTCCACGGTCGCCAAGGTGTCTTCACTGGAGAGGAAGTCGGCGTCAGCGATTTAGAGACCGGGCAACGAATCGCCGACGCACTCGGCCTCGGGAGACTCGTGATCTTGGCCAATCATGGTTTGTTAACTGTAGGTACAACAGTCGCCTCGGCAATTGGCTTTTATTTGAACGCAGAAAGGGCCGCGGAGGTTTGCGTAAAGGTTCCACACGGGCGAGAAATTAGCTCAGAGGCCGCTGACGCAGTACACCCTTCAGTTGGAGCCGAGAACCACGGCTGGCACGTGTTTCAATGGCTCGTCCGTTCCAGGGTGAGTGACCCCACAGTCGTCGGATGAGTGACTACCAACAAGGAGTGTCTGTTGAACGACTTTGACGTCGTGGTAGTCGGTGCCGGCAATGCTGCCTGCTGTGCCGCTTTAGCAGCGGCGGAAGAAGGAGCTCGCGTTCTTGTACTAGAGCGAGCCCCTCGCCACGAATCTGGCGGCAATAGTCGCTTTACCGCCGGAGCTATTCGCTTCGCTTACGAAGGCGTCGATGACTTAGTAGCGTTAATGCCTGACTTGACTCAAAGCGAACTAACCCGCACTGACTTTGGGACTTATACCGAGGAACAGTTTTATGACGATATGGGTCGGGTCACCGATTACCGAACGGACCCTGAACTCGCAAGCTTTCTTGTTTCCGAGAGCAAGCCAACCGTTATGTGGATGCGCGACCACGGAGTTCGATTCGCTCCTATCTGGGGTCGGCAAGCTTTTCAAGTCGATGGACAATTCAAATTCTGGGGCGGATTGACTGTTGAAGCTTGGGGAGGCGGCGAAGGCCTCGTCGATTCCCTGCACAGCGCTTTAGAAAACAGCGGCGTGGAACTCTGGCACGACACAACAGCCAAACATTTACTCTTCGATGGAAATTCCGTTACTGGCATACATGCCCGCAAAGCGGGAGACACAGTTGACATTCCTGCGAAATGTGTCGTACTGGCGGCCGGTGGTTTCCAGGCCAACGCCGAGTGGCGCACAAGATACTTGGGTCCGGGTTGGGACCTAGCAAAAGTCCGCGGAACACGATTCAATACCGGCGACGGTATACGCATGGCTCTCGACATTGGAGCGATGCCCTATGGGAACTGGAGTGGTGCCCATGCTGTGGCTTGGGAATACAACGCTCCGGAGTTTGGCGACCTAGCGGTCGGCGATGCCTTTCAAAAACATAGCTACCCGTTTGGAATTGTGCTCAACAACAAAGGCCAGCGATTCATTGACGAAGGTGCTGATTTCAGAAATTACACGTACGCAAAATATGGCCGCGAAATCCTGGCCCAACCTGAGCACTCTGCATGGCAAATCTTTGATTCAAAGGTAGACCACCTGCTCAGAGATGAGTATCGGATCAAACAAGTAACGAAAGTTCAGGCGGATTCAATCGAGGAACTGTGCGCCCGCATGGAAGGCGTTGATACAAATGCAGCAGTTGCGACCATCAGGGCCTACAACGAAGCCGTTGACAGGGCTATCGATTTCGATCCCAACATCAAAGACGGTCGCTCAACTACTGGCCTTGAAATTAACAAATCAAACTGGGCGAACACGGTTGACGAGGCGCCGTTTCAGGCCTTCAACGTTACTTGTGGGCTGACCTTCACTTTCGGCGGGCTGAGAATCAACCAACAAGGCCAGGTGTTGGATACCGGACTCGACGCCATTTCGGGACTGTACGCGGCGGGCGAACTCGTTGGGGGTTTGTTCTACGGTAATTATCCGGGAGGCACCGGTCTAATGGCTGGTGCGGTATTCGGGAGACTGGCGGGCAAAAGCGCCGGAGCACACGGGACTAGTTAACCCGACGCTGTTCACCTTCCCAGTACGGCTTCCGTAATTCGGTTTTGAGAATCTTTCCTGATGGATTCCGAGGAATCATTGATAAGCGATCCACGGAGGTCGGACATTTGTAGTGAGCGAGGCGTTCTCGGCAGTGTTCAATGAGATCGGCTTCGCTGGGGTCCGCCCCCTCGGCTGGAGTGATAATCGCTTTAACCGTTTCACCCCATTTCGCGTCGGGGACTCCGATGACAGCTACATCAGCGACATCACTGTGACTCATCAACGCGTTTTCGACTTCTGCGGGATAAATATTTTCAGCTCCGGAAATAATCATGTCCTTCACTCGATCATGAATGAACAGGAAGCCTTCGGACATATACCCAGCGTCGCCTGTCCGGAACCAACCGAGCCCTTCAGCGTCTCTACCTTCGGGATATGCCTCGTCGGTCGCGTCAGCGTCTTTCCAATAACTCTTTAGGGTCACCACCGATTTGATCCATATTTCGCCGACTTCGCCGTCTCCGAGATCTACAAATGTTTCCGGGTCAACTATGCGGAGTTCGATATCAGCCCATGGCTGCCCAGCAGACCGCAGTAAATGTGCCCGAGGACCGCCCGGATCATGATGTTCGGCCCGCAAAAGGGTTCCGCCACCGGTGGTCTCGGTTAAGCCATATGCGCCTACAAAGTCGCATCCCATGAGTTCCATGCTCGCTGACAAAACTTCTTCCGTAATGGGCGATGCACCGTAAATCATGCATCGCAAACTGGAAAAGTCTGTTTCCTGTGCTTCGGGCGTAATTAACAGGAACTGCAGAATTGCAGGCACTAACAACGCATTGGTGACTTGGTAAGTCTCAACAAGTTGAAGTAACTCCACCAGGTCGGCCTCACGGAGCAAAACATTGGTACCCCCATTAAAAAGTCCGACCACTCCCCAACCGCTACCCGCAATGTGGAAAAGCGGCATGGCAACGAGATTTACGCTGTCAGAATCGAAATACCATTCCTCGCTGGCAACGGGGAGGAACGAAAAAAAGTTCCGGTTTGTTAATTCCACCCCTTTGGGAAGGCCCGTAGTACCCGACGTGTACAGCTGGTAACAGGTATCGGTCCACCCGACATCGACTTCGGGATCGGTCTCCTCGGATCCAGCAATCCAGCTGTCGTAAGAAACGTATTGGCCACCATCGCCCACGACCACCACGGTCGTCACAGACTCGACATTCATTTGTTCAAAATGTCCCAGGAACTCTTCGCCGATCAGGAGAACCTTGGCTTCAGCATGGTTCAACACGTACTCCATTTCTGGAGCAGCCAACCTCCAGTTGACGGACATGCTGACAGCATTAACTTTGCTGGCTCCTATGAGATAAGTGAAATATTCGGGCCCGTTCTTATCGAGATGAGCCACGCGATCCTGAGGGTTCACGCCGGCTGCGAGTAGTGCATTAGCGACTCTGTTCGATTCCTTGTCAAGCTGACCGTAGGTCCACTGGCGTTCCTGATAGATCAGCGCAACCTTGTCCGCATTATTAGCGGCATGCACTCGAGCTATGTCTCCGATGGAAGAAATTGACGACATGGAACCAGAACCTCATTTTTTGGGGACAACGAACTGTGAGGAAACGATAGCCACTAAGAACCGCCAGGCGACCCGATGTGCACCCACCGCGAGGATGTACCGTTAGACCGTCCGTTAACGCGCCCAGTGGAGTGGAATGTCCAAGATCATTTATACCCATACCGACGAGGCGCCAGCGTTGGCAACTTATTCTTTCTTGCCGATCATCCAGGCGTTCGCGAGAGCAGCAGGTGTAGCTGTTGAAACTCGAGACATTTCTCTTGCTGGGCGGGTGATTGCATCGTTCCCCGAGCTTCTTGACGAACAGCAACGCGTCGGTGATGCGTTGGCTGAGCTAGGGGCAATGACCCACCTAGCAGACGCGAACATCATCAAACTTCCCAACATCTCTGCATCGTTGCCCCAACTCCAGGCAACAATCCTTGAGTTACAAGCTGCTGGCTACGGCGTTCCCGACTATCCGACGAGCCCCTCTACACCTGAGGAAGAAGAGACACGCCTTCGTTATGACGTAATCAAGGGTTCGGCGGTGAACCCGGTGTTACGCGAAGGTAACTCCGACCGACGCGCACCTCGGGCAGTCAAAGACTTCGCTCGGAAGTTTCCGCACCCAATGGGCGTTTGGTCGCCTGATTCGGCAACACATGTGGCGACGATGGGCAAACACGACTTTCGGTCGAACGAGTTGTCAACCACTATTCAGTCTGACTCAGTTCTTCGAATCGAACACGAAAACGAATCGGGCCTACTCACTACCCTCAAAGAGGTGACGGTCCTCGCTGGTGAGGTCGTTGACACGACATTCATGTCGGCCAAGCATTTGAGCGCCTTCCTGGACGAGCAAATTAAGGACAGCAAAGAGCGTGAAGTGTTGTTCTCCCTCCACCTCAAAGCCACAATGATGAAGGTTTCTGATCCGATTATCTTCGGCCACGGCGTACGTGCCTATTTTGCTGACGTCTTCGAAACCCATGGCGACGTCCTTGAAAGCGTTGGCGCAAATGTCAATAACGGATTGGGTGACGTGCTGGAGGCAATACAGGAACTTCCACTGGCAGATCGCGCAAGGATCGAGGCTGACATCGCAGCCGCCTACGAGTCTGGGCCGGCGCTCGCAATGGTGGACTCAGACAAAGGCATAACCAATCTTCACGTACCTAGCGACGTCATTGTGGATGCGTCAATGCCGGCGATGATCCGCACTTCGGGGCAAATGTGGAACTCGGCAGGTACCCAACAAGACACGAAAGCAGTTATTCCAGATTCCAGTTATGCCGGCGTCTACCAGGCGGTGATCGAAGACTGCATTGAGAATGGCGCATACGATCCCACGACGATGGGCTCAGTACCGAATGTTGGCCTTATGGCTCAAAAAGCGGAGGAATACGGAAGCCACGACAAAACTTTTGAATTGGCCGAAACAGGAACCATGCGCGTATCCCAACCAGACGGCACCGTGCTCTTAGAGCACCGGGTTGAAGCCGGCGATATTTGGCGTATGTGCTCAGTCAAAGACGAACCAATCAGAGACTGGGTGAAACTTGCAGTTGCCCGAGGGCACGCCACTGGAGTAACCGTGGTCTTTTGGCTTGACCGCGATCGAGCCCACGATGCGCAACTGATTAAAAAAGTTGAACAATATTTAGGCGATCACGATACAGATGGCCTTGATATCAAGATTCTGTCGCCCGTGGCAGCCACACGACTTTCGCTAGAACGCATCAGGCAAGGCCACGACACAATTTCCGTCACAGGGAACGTGTTACGCGATTACAACACCGACCTTTTCCCAATCCTTGAGGTCGGAACTTCCGCCAAAATGCTTTCCATTGTTCCTCTCATGAACGGTGGCGGACTTTTCGAGACGGGTGCCGGCGGGTCCGCCCCCAAACACGTTCAACAGTTCGAAGCCGAAAATCATTTGCGGTGGGACAGCCTCGGGGAATTCCTTGCGTTGGCTGTCTCATTCGAACACCTGGGTTCTTCAACAGATAATCCCACGGCTTCCTTGTTGGGAAACGCTCTTGATCACGCGACTAGTCGCCTTCTCGACGAAGGCAAATCACCCAGCCGAAAAGTCAACGAGCTGGACAACCGTGGAAGCCATTTCTACATCGCTTTGTGGTGGGCCGAAGCGATGGCCAATCAGAGCGAAGATAACGAACTCGCAACCCTCTTTACGCCGCTGGCGACTGCCCTAGCCAACGCCGAAGGGACCATCATTCAGGACCTTATTGACTGTCAAGGGGTGCCCATGGATATAGGCGGTTACTACTTCCCTGATTCTGCGATGGCTTCGCAGGCCATGCGTCCCAGCGCGACTTTTAACTCAATCATCGATCAATTCGCTTCTTAACTGCGGTGACTGACGCATCGGATATCGACCCGCGGCAACAAATCATCGCCGCCAGAGCTCGTGCTCTTACGGGGTGTCCCACTGCCCGCAAAGCCATCGATCTGTTAGCCGACACCGGATCCTTTACCGAATACGGGTTGCTCGCTGGGCGAACAACATCGGTCGATGATGACGGTTCCTCTGACGGGATAGTCGGCGGAGTGTGCGATATTGATGGGCGACCGGTCGTCGTCGCGGCACATGACAGGTCAGTCGAAGCTGGCACCCACAGCGATCGCAACATGCGCAAACTGGCAAAACTTACAACCATCGCAGTGTCCAACCGATGGCCACTGGTCCTGTTCATCGAGGGTGATGGCTCCCGCCCTTCAGATCCCCGTCCTGCACCGCCAATTGTGAACTACACCAGGGCTCGTTGGGATGCCCTGGAAGGATTGACACAAATGTCTGGATGGGCTCCAACCATTGCCGTTGTCACCGGACCGGCCCGTGACAGCCACAGCGCTCTTGCCTTCCTCTGCGACCTAGTTATCGCCACGACTAACTCTGATTTTGGGAGCCTGATCGATCCAACGACGCAGATGTCTTCCGAAACCGCTGCCGCTCGCGGCGACGTTGACCTCATCGTTGAAGATGTCAATGAGGCAGTGAACGCCACCCAGCGGTTCCTGGAGTACTGGTATGACGACTCTCCAGAATTCTCGGCTGCAGCCTCCGCATCGACGATCGGGCAAATTGTTCCGAGCAACCGTCGAAGAGCGTATGACATGCGCGAAGTGATTGAGGCGTTCGCCGACAAAGCCAGCGTTTACGAAGTTGGGGCCGAGTGGGCGCAGTCGTTGATCACTGTGTTCGCTCGTTTAGAGGGAAAATCCATAGGGATCTTCGCTAACCAACCATCGTCACCGCGCGCCGGGGCAATAGATAGTGCCGCTGCCGATAAAGCGAGCAGATTCGTTGAATGGTGCGACGCGTATGGTCTGCCACTCGTCTCTTTCGTCGACAATCCGGGCTACATGGTCGGCCCCGACGCAGAGCAAGAAGGCATAGCTCGTCACCATGCCCGGCCTCTCTCCGCAATTCACCATCGAACGGTCCCGCTGTACACGATCCAAATCCGAAAGGCCTACGGGTTGGGTCCGTTTGCAATGTCTGGCTATGGAACAAGCCGGAAAATGCCGGAGTTACGTGTCGCGTGGCCAACAGTTGAAAGCGGAGGTATGAGCCTTGAGGGGGCCGCGTACTTGGTCAAACGAAAAGAAATTCGAGATGCAGAGGACCCCATAAAGGCCAGAAACATCCGAGATCAGTATGCAGAAGAAATGCGCGACGTTGCTTCAGGGGTTCGAGCGGGGCGCACTTTCTCATTTGATGATGTGATCTTGCCCGAGGAGACGCGACCACTAATCGCATCAATGCTCCGTCGTTCAAAACGCGCCCTACCGTCTGAAAAAGTCCACGACATCGACACCAGGTAATTAAAAATGCGCGACTACCTACTCAAAAAACTTCGAGACGCTAAAGCACTTCGGCTTGACGCTTCGCGCCCCTTAGCCGTGGAAAAAGTCCGCTCCATGCACCACCTCACGGCTCGTGAGCGCACAGCCACCCTCCTCGATCCCGGGTCAGAGGTCGAATTTGGTTCGATAGCGGCGAGAGATAACGATGGTGGGTGGGTACCCGAAAGTGGCGGAGTTGATTTTGTTGGGACCATCAATGGCCACCCGATCATCACCTCCTCAACCGACTACACCGATCGTGGTGGTGGATACGGTGCAGCGCGACTTGAGCACCTGATATCGCTTGCCCACGAACATCGATGGCCGGTTGCGTTCTTTGTTGACGGGGGTGGAAGTCGCGCCCGACATCCGAGAGCAGGCCTCGGTCACTTAGAACTGAGCGGCCAGATCGGCCGGTTCACTTTGTTCGATGGAATGGCCGAATTGTCCGGATGGGTTCCCACCGTGGCTATCGTGTCCGGCCCCTCGTTCGCAGGGCACGCCAGCCTCGCCGGCTTTTCCGACATCGTCATTGCAACTCGCGGATCAGCCATCGGCATGGGCGGTCCACCGATGGTTGAAGCTGCGCTCGGATTAACTCTCTCTCCTCAAGAATTAGCGGGAGTGGAGATGCATGACCGAACCGGCGGAATTGATCTCCTCGTCGACGATGAACCCACAGCAATTCAGTCAGCAAAGAGGTATCTCAACTTTCTATGGGATCAACCCAATGGACAGCCAAACGCATCGTCCGAGGGAATCGCCGATCTGGTGCCGGAGTCTGGTCCCTACGACGTACATCCAGTCATCCAAGCCATAGTGGACAACGAACCCATTTTGGAATTGCGGCCTAATTTTGGACGGAGCGTCGTCACCGCGCTTGCACGCGTTGACGGAAGAACAGTTGGGATACTCGCCAGCAATCCCGCGGTCGACGCCGGGATAATCAGCGAAGCAACGGCCACCAAGATCGGACGCTTCGTAGAATTATGTGACTCCTATGAGTACCCAGTCGTTTCTCTTATCGATAGTCCCTACACCGCTATTGAAACCCAGACAGGTCTGCAACCCGGACTTAGCCGTTGGCACACTCGAGTGCTGCAAACCCAACAACGCCGTACGGTACCAATCGCCTCAATTCAGCTAAGGCAAGCAGGGGGCTTTAGCGGGCACCTCATGGCGGGCTCTCCCACCGGGCATACGGTCCCCTTGTGGCAGGTCGCCTGGCCTACGGCACACCTTGGAAGTCACGATCCGTTCACCGCCACTAGAAGTTTTAACTCCTTTGACGACATCATTGAACCTGTAGAAACTCGGCTCGGTTTGTCCCGACTCCTGAAGCACTTGCCCACCTCGGTCGAGCGCCGTTCAAGCCATCGAAAGAAGAAACACACGATCGACACGTGGTAACTGAAGGTTTGGCCTGGTGCCGGTCCCCGAAATTGTTTCGAAATTGTCTTGCTTTGTGCTTGCTATCCCGACGCACCGTGCTTTAGTTTTTTGCGACTGAACGACCGTTAGGCTCACCACGATGCGTCTGATGTTTGGCGGGGGCTCAGGAAGGGACCAAAACGACTGTGGCAGACGCGACAACCCATCTTGGTGACGCCCCACTTCTGGTAGTCGAGGACCTAGCGACGCATTTCGCTATCGATGCCGGGCTCGTTCGCGCCGTTGATGGCGTGAGCTTTAAGCTTTATCCGGGTCAGACTCTTGGCATTGTTGGCGAAAGCGGTTCAGGGAAAACCGTGCTGGCTCGAACAATTATGCGTTTGAATCTTGGGGGAAACGTTCGGACTTCCGGGCACGTACGGTTTTTGGAAAAAGACCTGCTTGATGTGCCCATCTCCGATATGACACGAATTTGGGGACGAGAAATCGCGATGGTGTTCCAAGATCCGATGACGTCATTGAATCCCGTTGTGAAGATTGGTCGACAAGTCACGGAACACGTCCGCAAACATTTTGGGATATCGAAGGCCGAAGCGCGAAACCTAGCGATCGAACTACTGCAAAGTGTGCGCATTCCTGAAGCGGAAGCTCGCTTTGAAAGCTTTCCTCACGAGCTATCAGGTGGAATGCGCCAAAGAGTTTCGATCGCCATCGCTCTTGCTTGCAACCCAAAGCTGCTGTTCGCCGATGAACCCACAACAGCGCTAGACGTAACGGTCCAACATCAGATCCTGAACCTACTTGGCATGCAGCAACAAGAACGAGACATGGCGATGGTGTTGGTCACTCATGATTTAGGAGTGGTAGCCGGCCGCACCGATGAAATTATTGTCATGTACGCCGGAAAAATTGTTGAACAGGCCAATACCTCAGAGATCTTTCACCGCACTTCTCACCCTTACACCGAAGCGTTACTGCGATCTATTCCCAAAATCGATCAACCAAGCCACACACGCCTCGCCGCTATAGCGGGCCGCCCTCCGGACCTCGCTGACTCGCTCCAAGGCTGTTCTTTCAGCCCCCGATGCCCTTATGCTCAGGAACGCTGCTTTGAAGAAGACCCACAGTTGGAAGCTCTAGCAACAGACCACTTGTCAGCCTGCTGGTACCCAGTAGGAACGCCCGAAAACCAGGCAGCCTGGGAAAAGAACCTTTCAGCCGGGCGGCCTTCCACACTTGCAATCGCAAACGGTCAAATCGTTGATGACGTATCGGTGCAGTTACCGTCGGGAACTTCCTGATGGCAGGTGGCGGCAAGGCTCACCTTCGCCCAAGCGAGGAAGTTCTCATTTCTGCTCAAGATGTGGTGGTGGAGTTTCCAGCATCACGCGGCCGTGTTGTCAAGGCAGTGAGCGGGATCAGTCTCGACGTAAAAGAAGGAGAGACGCTAGGCCTTGTAGGCGAATCCGGGTGTGGAAAATCGACAACGGCTAAAGCATTAATTCAGCTACCGCCGCCTGATTCAGGAACCGTACATTACAAAGGCGAAGATCTAACGAAGCTTGACGGAGAGCGCCTTCGTCAAGCACGCACCGACCTGCAAATCATCTTTCAAGACCCAATTTCTTCTCTCAATCCACGTCGCAGAATCGGAGATGTGGTTGCCGAACCTCTAAAGGTTTGGGGTCCGAGCGACGCCGCATCGCAAGTCGAGAAAGTAAACGCGATGCTCGAAACCGTCGGCATAAACCCTGACGAGGCGCGCGATAAACGACCTCACGAGTTTTCCGGAGGTCAATGTCAGCGAATTTCGATTGCCCGAGCTTTGGTCCTTAACCCCCAGGTCATTATCTGTGACGAACCGGTCTCAGCACTCGATGTGTCAGTCCAGGCTCAAATCCTCAATATGCTTGGGGATCTCAAAGCCGAATACGGATTGACATTGGTGTTTATCGCACATGACCTCGCAGTGGTGAAAAATATTTCTGACCGAGTAGCCGTGATGTACCTCGGCAAACTTTGCGAAGTATCTGAGTCCAACGCGCTATACAACAGCCCGGCGCATCCGTACACGGAATTGTTGTTGAATTCGAGTCCGATACCAGATCCTGACGTGACGCTGGACACGGATTTGGTTGAACAGGGGGATGTGCCCTCTCCAATCGATCCGCCGACCGGCTGCCGTTTTCACACTCGATGCGCTTATGCCTCCGATCGATGTGTGGCTGAAGAACCTCAAATGCAAAAGATTTCTGATGACCACTACGTCGCGTGTCATCACCCGCTCGCCTCTGTCGCCAACTCGGCGGGGGTGAGCGTTTGATTAAGCATTGCTTCTGCCCGGCAGAAGCTCTAGCGGTTGGGCATTCGTCCTCCGCAAAATCACGTATTTCAGCAAGAACTCAGGGAGGGTTCACATGAATAAAAGCTGGCTAAAGATCCTCGCATCGTTGTTTACGATTGCGTTGATCGCCGCTGCCTGTGGAGGTAGCGACAGCGACTCGGGGTCGAGCAGTAGCTCGGATGCCGCGAGCAGCACAGAAACCGAAGCAGAAACCGAAGAAGAAACCGAAACTACTGAAAAGGCTGAGGAAGTCATCGAGGCCGGCACTGAAGCCGAAGGCGATGTCGACACTGAGGTCGAGGAGATAGTCGACGAAGTCAACTACGGCGGCAACTTGACCATTGGCCTTGAAGCAGAAGCGACCGGGCTTCGCCCGTGGGAAGACGCATGCTCATCCCCGTGTCTCACCATGGTCCTCGCCATACATGACACTTTGGTAGTACAGCGCGCCGATGGAACCATTGGTCCATGGCTAGCAACATCATGGGAGGCAAACGACGGCTTCACCGAGTGGACATTCTCGCTTAACGAAGGCGTCACATTCCACAACGGGTACTCGTTCAAAGCGCAGACCCTTGTCGAAATGTTTGAGCTCCAAAAAGTCGGCGCTTCAGCGGCCGGAATTGTCACCGCGGCCAACCTCCAAGAGGTAATCGCAGTAGATGACTACACCGTTAAATATGTTCTAGGAGCAGCCCACTCAGCGTTCCCGTCGTTCTTAGTGCAAACGCCTCTCGGCGCAGTGTTTGAGCCGTACGCCGCTAACGACGACTTTGATGGCTACTCCATGAATCCAATCGGAACCGGTCCATTTACGATGGACAAACGCGATCTGGATAACGAGACCATCGTTGTGCGAAACCCGAACTATTGGATGAACGATCGAGACGGCAACCAGTTGCCATATCTTGACTCAGTGACATTCCGTCCGATTCCTGATGAAGGAACCCGATTGGATTCGTTGCTTTCGGGCACCACTAATGCCATGCAAACACTACGTCAGGGCACCATTCGCGATGCCCGCTCCGCTAAGGAAGATGGGGCCGACATCACGCTTCTTGAATTCCAAGGAAACAACGTCGGTGGCGGCATGTACAACTTGAACAATCCTCCATTGGATGATGTTCGCGTTCGTCGCGGCTTGACCCACATGAACAACCAAGATGCCGTCATCGAGGCTCTTGGCGGTACAGGAATTTCGCTTCCTGGTACCCAGTGGTACAGCCCAGACAGCCCGTGGTATTCCGAAAAGGTTGCTGCTGCTTTCCCAAGCTTCGACTTCGACGCTGGAAAGGCGCTCATCGAGGAGTACGTGAACGATCCGGACAGGTCCGATGGTCGAGCAGTTGGCGACAAGATTGAAGTTGAACTTTCTTGCCCACCCGACCCAACACTTATCGCGGCGATCCAGGTCGTTGAGCAGTTGTGGAGTGCATCTGGGATGGTTGATGTCAACCTCACGAACTACGACCAGCAAACTCACATCGGTTATGCGTTAGGTGCTCCTCCGGACTTCCAGGGGTCACATGGTGTGCATTGCTGGCGTTGGTCAAGTCAAAACGATCCGTCAACTGAGTTAAACCGCCAGCTCGCTCCACATACTTTGGGAGTAGCTGCGGCATATGGGCTTGACGGCATCTTCACACCGACCAACTTCCCGAACTACTTCGATATCGAAATCTTTGGCTGGCTAATAGCGGCTATCGGTACCGATGTGTTTGAGGAACGTTACGCACTTTATGAAATGGTGATGATGCGTCTCGCACGCGACGTACCGATCTATTTCTCTGGTCACACCGCTACGCTGCTTGCCCTTGATACCAACATCAGCGGTATCAACGGCTGGGTGCTCCCTGATGGGACATTTGGTGGCCAAGGTTGGGCAGTACCAAACCTGAACCAAGCATTCATAACTGACTAAGGCTTAATACGCCTCTAATCGCGATCTCCAGGTAGGAACTCAATTGTTAAGCAAAGTCATAGCAGCCCGAATAGCACGGCTCGTTGCCACCCTATTCGCCGTTTCGCTGTTGACCTTCCTAATGGTTGAGCAACTACCTGGAGATCCGATTTTGGCGATTCTTCCGCCTGAAGCGCTCGATGACCTCGAAAACATCGAACGGATACGCTCCGAGTTACGCCTCGATGATCCAGTCCTAACCAGATACGGGCGCTGGGTTGGAAACGCTATGCAAGGTGACTTGGGTAAGTCCTACATCACCGATCAGCCCGTTTCTGACGCAATAAAAGACAGAATACCCGTCACAATTGAACTGGCTTTCCTCGCTACTCTTATCGCCGCGTTGGCTGCAATACCCATCGGCGCTTTCTCCGCCTACCACGAGGGTGGGCGTTTCGACAGAATCGCGTCAGCTTTCACTACAACCGCGCTATCAATCCCTGCGTTCCTAGCCGGAATTTTCTTCATCTGGCTATTTACCCTCAAGTTCAACTGGCTCCCCTCCTCGGGCTGGAACCGTATTACTGACAAGGGCATCGTCGCGAATCTCAAAACCGCGATATTGCCCGCTGGGGCACTTTCCCTGGCCGCGCTTGCCATTAACGCTCGACTCATCCGAGCGGACATGATCGGAACCCTCAAAGAGGATTACATACTGTCAGCCCGCGCAAAGGGCCTACGGAGCAGATACATCCTTATGCGACATGCCCTGCGGCCAAGCTCTCTGACCGCGATCACTGTCTTCGGCCTCCAATTCGGAGGTCTCATCGGCGGCACTGTTGTCATCGAAACAGTTTTCGCGCTACCCGGGTTAGGTACCCGCCTCATAAGCGGTATTTATCAACGTGACGTCATGATGATCCAAGGCATCACTCTTTTCATTGCCACCGTCTACGTGGTCGTCAATTTGTTTGTTGATTTGCTCTATTTGCTACTCGACCCGAGGATCCGGAGGCAATGATGTCCAAATCTAAAAACATCACAGGCTCACCGGATGCCAAGTTGAAAGGCAATGGTCGCTTGTCCGCAGTCAAAGAAATGCCGTTTTTCGTTAAATGCGCTTTGTTTTGGTTGGTGTTTATCGTTTCCGCTGCAATTTACACACGACTTGATCGGCTCTTTGGTCAAGCGCTACCGCTGCAGGATCCTTTTTATCAAGGGTTTCTTTTTGGTGGTGCTTCTCCTACCGAGGGACCATCTCTCGACCATGTACTCGGCACCGACATTCTCTCGCGAGACAACCTCTCCAGGCTCCTGCACGGAGCATGGGTATCACTCGTCGTAGCTATCACCGTCGTTTCGTTCGGCATTGTTTTTGGCGGTTTACTCGGTGCATTCGTCGGGTACGCGAGGGGGCGTTGGGAAACCCTCGTCATGGGCATCATGGATGTTGTCCTGGCGTTTCCTCCGCTCGTTCTACTCCTCGCATTGGTCGCTATCTACAAGGTACGAAGTCTTCCTATCATCGCGTTGGTCTTTGGAATCCTGAGCATTCCCACATATGTGCGGATCGCCAGAGCAAGCACATTGGGAGTAGCAAGTCGCGAATTTGTGCAAGCAGCTGAAGCAATTGGGACAAAAAGGTTTTGGATTCTTTTTCGGGAAATCATCCCTAATATTCTTCCGTCGCTCTTCGCATATGCGCTGATTAACGCTGGATTCGTAATCGTGGTCGAGGGCACCCTTTCTTACCTTGGTCTGAGCGTTCAAATTCCGGAACCAACCTGGGGCAACATGATCAACGAAGGTAGGCGAGACATCCGACAAACCATCTTGCCGATTTTTTGGCCTGGATTATTCTTGACTCTGACTGTCGTATCGCTCAACATGCTCGGAGATTGGTTTCAACAGCGAGTGGCTATTCGCTCTTCTGCTCTCTAATCAGGCCCCGTTATCGTCAGCTTCAAGACCCAGGATGCTTGACTGGTCGAGAGTCCCGGACTGTCGGTAGACGTCTAATTTGGCTCTGCTGTCATCAATATCAAGGTTACGCATAGTGAGCTGGCCAATCCGATCCAGAGGACCGAAGGCTTGATCGTCCACTCGTTCCATAGACAATCGATCTGGTTCATAGGTAAGAGCTTCACCCGCGGTATCAAGAATCGAGTAGTCGTCTCCTCGCCTGAGCCGCAAAGTCACTTCACCAGAAATCGCAGACCCAACCCATCTCAATAAGGGTTCCCTTAGCATCAAACTCTGGGGATCAAACCATCGTCCCTCATACAGAAGGCGACCTAGACGTCTTCCCATTGTCCGATAATTCTCGATGGTGTTTTCGTTGTGAATCCCAGTCAATAAACGCTCGTACGCGATATGTAGAAGGGCTAGCGCTGGGCCCTCATAGACGCCACGGGATTTGGCTTCAATGATCCGATTCTCTATTTGGTCACTCATCCCAAGGCCATGACGACCACCTATTGCATTCGCTTCAATTACCAACGCGACGTGATCATCGAAGGTTGCACCATTAAGTGCAACCGGCCAACCTTCTTCGAATGTGACCGTTACATCCTCTTCGGCGATCTCCACAGCAGGATCCCAATGACGTTGCCCCATAATTGGAGAAACGATTTCCATTCCCCGGTTGAGCTCTTCGAGAGCTTTGGCCTCGTGAGTTGCCCCCCAGATATTTGCGTCGGTGGAATACGCTTTTTCCACAGAGTCACGGTATGGCAAACCCCGCGCTGTGAGAAATTCACTCATTCCCGTGCGCCCACCCAATTCATCAACGAATGTCTGGTCCAACCACGGTTTGTAGATCCTTAGGCTCGGATTAACTAACAACCCGTAACGGTAGAACCGCTCAATGTCGTTGCCCTTATAGGTTGAGCCATCACCCCAAATATCGACGTCGTCTTCCTTCATGGCCGATACCAGCATTGTCCCGGTGACCGCCCGGCCAAGCGGGGTGGTGTTGAAGTAGGTCTTCCCGGCGGTTGAGATATGGAACGCACCGCACTGGAGCGCCATAAGCCCTTCGCGCACCAATTCAGTTCGGCAATCAACGATGCGAGCAGCTTCCGCCCCATATTGCAATGCACGGCCAGGAACACCGGCAAGATCGGGTTCGTCATACTGGCCAAGATCGGCCGTGTAGGCGTACGGGATCGCTCCCCGTTCACGCATCCATGCAACCGCGGCGGAGGTGTCTAAGCCACCTGAGAATGCGATCCCGACTCGCTCCCCCTCAGGGAGAGACATCAGCACTTTCGACATAGGAAAACCACGGTACGGCATCAGAGGGCCGTTACCTTGCACCAGTTTCGGTTCGCACCGTTTAGGATCCATGTTGGAGGGGGTAGTCGTGGGTCATATATCCGAGCGAGTTGCAGAACTAGTCCAAATTCCAAGTGTGAATCCGCTTCACGCGGGTCCCAAGTCAGGCGATGACGGCGAACGAGCGATCGCGAGTTGGTTGGCCGACCATTCCGATGCACTCGGAGCCGAGGTCGTGGTTGACGAGGTGCTCGATGGTCGTTGCAACGTGTACGCGCGATTTGAGGGAACCTCTGATCGGGCCGTGACTATTGACGTCCACCTTGACACCGTTGGTGTGGAACACATGCCCGATAACCCCTTCGATGGTCGCATCGAAGACGGTCGAGTGTATGGCCGCGGTTCTGTAGACACGAAGGCGACCTTGGCAGTTGTGTTGCAGGTCATCGAGGAGATGAAAGCCGACGGTCAGCGTCCCGTGCCGACCGTGAACCTCGTCGGCACGATCTCGGAGGAAGGCGGCGGACTCCTCGGCGCTACCCGTTACCGCGATTGGCTTCTCGAGCGAGGTCAACGGATAGAACAAGTGGTCGTAGCGGAGCCAACGATGTGCGCTCCAGTGCACGGACACAAAGGTGGCGTCGGTCTTGATGTCACCGTTCACGGACATGCAGCACATTCATCAAAGCCGCACCTGGGGGCGAATGCTTTGAGCGGCGCCGCCCGAATTGTCATTGCCGTCGATGCTGAACAAGAACGACTTGCAGCGCTTGAAGCGACGACGCCCGTCGGCAAGGGCACTGTTTCCGTGACGGAACTTGCGGGCGGATTGGCCCGCAACATCATCCCCGATCACTGCAATTTGTACGTAGGACGCCGTACCGCCCCCGGGGAAGACGTAGACGAAGTCCGCGCATTTCTTTGTGATCTGATCGAAACCAGCGCTGCGCCATTGTCCACCACTATTGAATCGCTCTATGGCGACGGCAGTCCCGCGTTCTACCAAGACCCGGGGAGCGATCTCGTGAAGACGCTGGCTCAACTTGCTGATCTAGTACCGACCACAGCCGAGTACGGTTCGAACGCCCTGAGGTACGGCGAGGTAGCAAATCAGCTGGTCGTCTTTGGGCCGGGGTCAATCGACCAAGCCCATCAGGCAGTTGAATGGGTCGATATTGCGGAATTAGACCGAGCGGTAGACATTTACCGCACCTGGCTCAGGCAATAGCTTCTGAGTCAGCCACGGCGACTTTTAACGCGAATTCAATCATCTCATCCAACGTCACCTGTCGTTCAGCTGACGAAAGGCTTTCTCCCGTCGTTAGGTGATCAGACATTGTCAGCAGACTCAAGGCCTGCCGTCCTTCAGATTTCGCCAAGGCGTAGAGACCCGCAGTTTCCATCTCCACGCACAAAACCCCATCGGCTGCCATATTCGCCGTTAGGTTTTGGTCGGGTTCATAGAAAAGATCTGTAGTGAATATCTTGCCAGTCACCAGATCAAGACCCTCTTGGAGGGCAATGCGCACAGCCTTGGTCACTAATTCTTGTGTCGGTGCCAGCATCAAATTTTCGTCGGGTAGGAGGTGGCCCGGTATCGAGCTGTTGGTGATGCACTCTGTTGCTGCCACGATGCGACGCAGATTCAGACTCGGATCAAACACTCCAGCTGTCCCAACGCGAATGATCGTCTCCACGCCGTAAAACCGGTAAAGCTCAGTCATGTATATAGCTGCTGATGGCATACCCATCCCGGAGGTCATCACAGAAACAGCCACACCTTCGTACGTGCCGGTGTATCCGCTCGCGTTGCGAATGTTCGTAACTAAGCGGGCATCTTCAAGGTGGCGTTCCGCTATATGAGTTGCGCGTAACGGGTCTCCCGGCATTAGGACAACTGGTGCGAAATCACCCATTTCGGCATCTATGTGGGGAGTCGACATTTCAGGCTTCCGGTCCGAGTAAATCGTCAATTATGTCAGCTTGGCCAGGTTCTTTTACGTCGAGAAGAATCCCATGGGATGAGAGTTTCGCCCGGGCTATTTCTGAATCTAATAAGGGATCTATGACGTTCACTCCTTGAGGTACCGTTCCTCGGGCCAGTTCGTGACATCCCACACCTTGCACGGCGAACGAAAGATCCATGATTTCGATCGGGTGCCCAAGGCCACCTGCAATGTTGACCAGGGCTCCATTCGCCAACACCAAGACCGACTGGTTGTTGTTGATTTTGTACTCATCAATGCCTGGGCGTACCGTCCTGAAGTCAGATGCTTCATCGGCCAGCGCTTCGACGTCGATTTCCAGATCATGGTGGCCGGCATTGGCCAAGATTGCGCCATCCTTCATCATGGAAAAATGGTGACGCGCCACTGCGCGGCGCCCCCCGGTCGCCGTCAAAATGAAATCTGCCCGAGGCAAAACGTCGCTTAGGCTGCCAACGCGGTGCCCGTCCATAAACCCTTCCAGAGCCTTCACGGGATCTATCTCAATGACCCATGCGGTGCCTCCCAACGCACGCACGTGAGCTGCTATTCCGCGCCCCACCCACCCATAACCAAGGATTGCGACGTCTTTGCCAGCCATCAACATGTTGGTCAGATTCAAGATGGCCTGAACAGTGCTCTGACCTGTTCCATATTTGTTGTCAAAGAGATGTTTACAGGCAGCATCGTTAGCTGCCAGAACAGGGAACGGCAAACGGCCGCGAGATTCCAATTCGACTAACCGTGCAACTCCTGTGGTTGTTTGTTCTGTCACCCCCTTCAGTTCCTGAAACGCAGCGGGTCGCTGGCTCGCCATTCGGATCGTCAGTTCAGCGCCATCATCAATAATTAGTTCCGGGCCGGTGTCCGCGACTGCCATTAGGTCTTTTTCCCAGGCGTCGTATCCACTATCGCGAGTTGAGTGGACCTCCACGCCGCGGTCGACCAGAGCTGCAGCGATTTCATCTCGGGTTGAATGAGGATTCGAACCAGCGGCGACCACCTGAGCACCAGCATCAGCCAATACCGTCGCCAAAAGCGCCGTTTTCGCTTCCAGGTGAACCACGACAGCGACGCGGCGACCTTCTAGAGCACCATCTTTTAGACGGTCTCGAAGAAATCCATCCACTAATGGTGAGTGGCGGCGCGCCCATTCGATTGAACGATGCCCTTCGGGTGCAAGTTCTGGGTCTGCAATTCTTGAGCTATTTATGAGAGACACGTCAGGAGTGTTACACGTACTCGCTCTAGTCTTTTGCCATGACGGTGATTGTGGCAGGAGGCGGGATCGCAGGAATGACCATGGCGCTCACTTGCCATGAGTTGGGACTTCCAGTGATAGTCCATGAATCAGTAAGCCAACTGGAACCCTTGGGTGTTGGAATCAACCTCCAACCCAACGCTGTCCGGGAGCTATATGACCTGGGTTTAGAAACGCAACTCAACGCAATCGGAGTGCCGGCAAAAGAATGGGCTCTGGTCGGACGCAACGGAAATGATGTGTGGGCAGAACCGCGCGGCCTCGACGCCGGTTACTTGTGGCCGCAATTTTCCGTTCATCGCGGGCGGTTGCAAATATTGCTGTATGAAGAAGTCTTGAGCCGCCTTGGCGCCGGCGCAGTCATCACAGGGAGCCGACTTATGAGCTATGAGTCTCAGGATGACAAGGTCCAAGCTTCGTTTCGTTCCGCCTCGGGTCAGGTCACCACAATCGAGGGCAGCGTACTCATAGGCGCAGACGGCTTACATAGTGCCGCCCGCCGACAAATGTGCCCCACAGAGGGACCTCCAGTTTGGGGAGGTCCCGTCATGTGGCGAGGCACCTCTGAAGCCGTTCCTATCAGAACAGGTGGATCCTTCGTGCTAGTGGGAAAACTCGACCAACGGTTCGTCTGCTACCCAATAAGCCGTCCCGACCCAGCTACCGGGTTGGCGACAATAAATTGGATCGCGGAACTGACCTATGACACCTCCCAAGATTGGGGCGACAGTGACTGGAACCGAGAGGTGTCCATAGACAAATTTCTTGGTGAATTCGAAGACTGGGCATTCGATTGGCTAGATATTCCTGAGCTAATCCGAAGCGCCTCCAACGTCTATGAGTACCCCATGGTTGATAGAGACCCAATCGAGAGTTGGGTCGATGGCCGCTGCGTCCTTATCGGCGATGCTGCACATGTGATGTACCCGGTCGGCTCTAACGGCGCTAGCCAAGCCATCGTCGACGCTCGCGTCCTGGGCGCTGAAATGCAACGTCTGGGCGTGGGCATCGCAGCGTTGAAGTCATTCGAAGACGCCATGCTTCGAGATTTGAATGAGCTCGTATTACGAAATCGAGGTGCCGGCCCCATCGGCATTCTTGGATTAGTCGAAGAAAGATGCGGTGGCGTGTTTGACGACATTGAAGACGTAATACCGCGCGCAGAGATTGAGGACTACATGGCTCGATACAAAGCGGCAGCTGGATTTGCCATCGAAACTCTCAACAATTCACCACGAACCATTTTGCTTTGAAGTCCTCCAGCGGTCGACTCGCGGACTTCAATCCAACTCTTGAGCTAAGCGGCTGTTGTTTGAATCAAGTGGCGTTTGTGTCATCTCGAGGTGAAGGCGCCCACCTGTCGTGTACGGATTCGCTAAGACAATGTCGTGATTCAATTCAACACCTAACCCCGGCCCAGTTGGAGGCATCATCCAACCGGCATCCCACTCCAAAGGTTCTCTTACGACAGCGTCGTGAAAATCGCTGAGGATAGTTTCCAGGATCAGAAAATTTGGAAGGGTGAATCCCAGGTGAGTCGCCGCGGCATGCGCAATTGGCCCGCAATAGATGTGAGGGGCGATCTGAGCGTTAAACAATTCTGCCAGGGCAGCAATTTTCTTGGTTTCCCACAACCCCCCGCTCCGACCTACGTTCGGTTGAAGAATTTTTACTCCCGCTTTGAGCAAGTCATGAAACTCCTTGCGAGTGGTGACTCGTTCACCTGCGGCGACAGGAATGGTGGTCGCCGCGGCAACAGCGCCGATCGCTTCCACCTGATCAGGAGGGCAGGGCTCTTCGAACCAGAGCGGGTCATAAGGCTCTAGACGTTGCGCAAGACGAATTGCTGAACCTGCGGTCATCTGCCCGTGGGTCCCGAACAAAATGTCGGCCCGATCTCCGACGGCTTCTCTGATGCGACGGATCGAATATTCCGCTCGACTTAACTCAGATAGTGATAGTTCCCGGCCCCCTTGAAACGAATACGGCCCGGTCGGGTCTTGCTTAACGGCGGTGAAACCCATATCGAGGTACCGCAACGCGCTTTCGGCGGCAGCGTCCCCGTCATGGTAAACGTCAGCTTGATCTGGGAGTGCGTTACCGGAAGCATCTGTTTCCAATGGATATAGGTAGGAGTAGGTGCGAAGCCGGTCGTGAAATCTTCCTCCCAACAGTTCGTACACCGGTACTCCATGGGCCTTGCCAAGGATGTCCCAAATTGCCATCTCGATACCGCTGAAAACCCCCATAGTGGAAAGATCGGGGCGTTGAGTAAATCCCGCCGAATAGACCCGTCGGAAAAGAGTTTCCAGGTGATGGGGATCTACTCCCAGAACGTAACGTTCGAATACATCCGCGACCATCGAAGACGCGATGTCTGCCGAAAAGGGGACTCCGTAACACTCCCCTACACCGGTAATCCCATCGTCAGTTTCGACTTCTACGAACACCCAGAACGAACCCCCGACCCCGGTGGGGGGCACCGTTGCGTATGTGCGCACTTCTTGAAGGCGCATCAGTCATTCAACTCAAAATCAAACTTGAGGCTCGGTGATAAACAACGGGATTTCTCGGTCAGTCTTTTCTTGATACTCCGCGTACGGGGAAAAGGCTTCAACTGATCGTTCCCACCACGCAGTTCGTTCTTCCCCACTCAAAAGGCGGACTGTTGTTTCGAACGGCGCGGGTCCGTCCTGGACCAAGACTTTAGGATCCGCCATAAGGTTGTGGTACCAACCCGGATGTTCTTTTGCCCCGCCTTTAGAGGCAACGATGGCATATTGGCCTTCGTGCTCAACTTTCATAAGCGGTACTTTGCGAACCAACCCTGTTCGATGCCCAATAGTTGTCATAACAATGATCGGCAAACCGGTGTCTCGAAGCGTGCTCGCCTTCTGGCCGTTGGACGCCTCGTATTCCTCGGCTTGTTCCGCCACCCAGTCCCAGGTACTCGGACCATACTCTCCATCAAATGTCATCTCGACACCCTAGGGGCATCCGTTATTCGCGCGACGAAATAACTCTCCAACTTCGATTGGTCCTCAGTTCCAATGAGCTTCCATTAGGTAAATATCGGCACTATTGAAGAGATCCATCCTCAAGGAACCTGCTGTTGGGACACGGGCAAGGCTCAGATCACTCAAGGACCCCTGCCACGGCCAGTTCCGCTATGTGGTCGGCGTCGTAGCCCAGGATTCCCTCAAGTACATCGAAAGTGTGCTGGCCAAGAGTTGGTGCTGCGTTGCTAATCACATCGGTGCTACGGGACATCGAGAATCTGGGTCCTTCTATCCACATCGAACCATGTTCGTCGTGGGACGCTTGCCGGAAGTGGTTGCGGTGTTCCAGTTGTGGGTCACTAGCCACCACGATCGAGTCCTGCACAACATGGGCGGGTACTCCGACGGCTTGCAAACTGGAGTGAACCTCGGCCCCCCTTCGAACCGATGTCCACGCCTCAATTGCGGATTCGATCTGCGGCCCAAGGAGCCGTCGACCAGCAATGTCGGTTTCGCCCCACTCGGTGGAAAAGCCCAGAAGCTCGCACAAGCTGCGCCACTGTTCATCGTTTTCACACGAGACCGCTACCCACTCATCGTCTCCCGAACAGGGGTGGATGCCGTGGGGCAACATCGACGGGTCAGCGTTCCCGATCTTCGGGGCTAGCTGCCCATTAACCGTCCAGTTAAGTAGATGCGGGGTTAAAAAGTTCATCGACGACTCAGCTTGGGACAGATCGATGTATTGACCCTCGCCAGTTCGGCGCCGATGGTCAAGGGCGGCAAGAATTGCAACCTCGAGATAGCGGGGAGAGACATAGTCGGTGTACGCCCCAGCTACTCCTGCTGGGTCGCGGTCAGGCCAACCAGTCATTTCATAGAAACCCGACATTGAGGCCCCCATGGTTCCGAAACCCGCTAGATGCGACATCGGGCCGTCTTGTCCGAACAAGCAACTACTTGTCATGATGACGTCAGGATTCACTTCCTTTAAATCCTCATACGTCAGGTTCCATCCGGCCATGGCTTTGGGTGAGAACGACTCACAGACCACATCCGCCCAGCGCACAAGGTCGAGGATCAGCTCTCTCGCTTCAGGGGTGTCCATCGCGACGGTAAGGCCGAGTTTGCCCGCGTTGAGGTTTTGGAACAGCCCGCTGTTTTCTGCACCTCCTTCATTGTTGAGCAACGGCTGAAACGTACGCGCTCCTTCAATTTTGTGTGAGGACTCAACCCTCACCACCGTCGCCCCCCAATCGGTGAATACTCGAGTTGCGGCCGGCCCCGCCATCACCCACATCAGGTCAAGGATCTTGATATCAGAGAGTGGTGCTACTGGCCTCGCCTCAAGTTCGTTGGTGGGTTCGGCAACCCGGGTTTTGATCTCACCGTTGTCCTGACCGATGGCAGGCGGGGGCACGGATATATCAAGCGGCGTCGCCGAGAATTTAGCCATAGGGCCCGGAAATTGAACTGGCCCGAAATCAGGGCATTCGATTTCACGCCAGAAGTCACGGTCCTGGTACTGGTCAAGTTCCGAAACTTCCTGGACGTTGCAAATCGGCACGATCAGCAGACGCTTCTCAAGAGCTGTCGAGAGCAGTTCAGCTTTGGTCTTTGTCGCAGAGAATTGGGCAGCGACTTCTTGGATTCTGTCGTATTCCCCCAGCCCAATGCGGCCGGTTGTCACTCCTTCAACGAAGTTGAGCCAGTCAATCTCGAGATCACTAGCTTCACACATGCCCTCCTCATGGATCCATTCAAAAAGGCGGGAACTAAAGGGGGCGATCGCTTCGCCAAAAAGGATTGTGGTGGAGACGAATCCGTCGGCAGCCGGGGAACGGAGACGAATTCGGAATGGACCCACGGCCGCTCCGCCACTCATCCGAGTCGTCTCGGGTGAGTTGTACAAGTGACACAGAACCATCGATTGGGTGGCTTGCATAAAAGATTGCTGAGCACTGACGTCAACGTGTTGCCCCTTACCGGAACGGTTACGTTCATGTAAAGCGATGAGGGACGCTCCTGCAGCTTCGGCTGAAGCATGTAGAAATGACTGTGCTAGAGGCACACGCAAAGGTGCGCGGTCTTCGTCGCCGGTCATCTTGGGCACCATCGCTGCCGCAGCCACAGTGAGGTCCGTCGCGGCCCAGTCGGCTTTGGGTCCGCTCTGACCAAACGGAGAAATCGATGTCACCACGATTTCAGGATTCACCGCCGCGAGATCGTCGTAGCCGAGTCCACGTTCAGCCATAGCCCCTGGCCGGTCCGACTCAAGAACAATGTCTGCACCTGCGACTAACTCTAGAAAACGTTCGCGATCGGCCGGATGCTCAAGATCCATGGAGATACTTCGCTTCCCGCGGTTATATGACCAAAACCACAGAGATGCTTCAGGGTCACCCTCTCGTCCCACAACAAACGGCGGAAGTCGGCGCGAACGTGAACCGTCCGGAGGCTCCACCAAAATAACCTCTGCCCCAAGGTCGGCAAGAGTGGCACCCGCCAGTTGGCCTCGTTCATCAGTGAGATCAAGTACTCGATACGGCGACAGCATTCGCGATTCTCCCTATATCTCCGACCGGCACGAAACTAGCGCTGGTTCGGTCTAGCGCTGACCAGCGTCGTTCCCTACATCTAGAACAGTGACGACAAGCACTGTGGCAAGTCACATAGAAGAGTCAGTTCGGAACCTCTCGGAACTCAGCGGCGACTAATTTCCTTAGTGATAAGTCCGTAAGGCCTAGATCAACTCTGGCGACGCACCCCAGAGCACTATTAGCGGCTATTTTCTTCGTCTCGAATTTCTCTGTAGTGGGCCAGAGCTTTTTGGTAATGCTCAACTTCAACGGCACCAGAAACTAAGTACCGGTGATCAATCACTACAGCTGGCACCCCATTAACGCCACTCGTTAAGGCCTCGTTGTACTCCGCGAACACCTCTGTCTCAAAGTCTTTACCGTTGGCTATTCGGGTCTCTTCGAAAACATTCGCATCGATGTCAGCTTCGCGAGCAACTTCTAAAAGAACATGAGAACTCGAAATATCCCGGTTCTCAATAAAATAGGCACGCAACAACTTTTGGTGGTAGCGGCGCCAGGCCTCTTGGCCGAATGTGGCGGCAGTTTTGCCGGCTATGGCCGCAGGTAAAGAATGTGATGGCGGTGGGCTAGCACCAGACCACGGGGTGTTGAACTCAGCTAGAGGTTCAAGCCCAGCTGGACGTTCCCAACTTTTCGTATATTCAGTAAATTCCGCGAGCGTCCTCTGCTCGGGTTCAGGCCGCAACAAGAACGATTTCCACTCGATCGCAATACCGTCCCCCTCTTGTTCAGCCAACTCGTCGAGACGCACGGCCCCAACCCAACACCAAGGTCAGAGGTAATCGGACCAAACGGTTATCTGCACAGCTTCGGAAGACATGTCCCTTAGCGTAGATCACGAGCAAACCGTGACGTTTACCACTCAACCCTGGGCCGACCGCTACTTCGGGCTGTCTCCCTATCTTTTGGGGGCGACTTTGACCTCGGTCTCGCGGAGGCCACCACTAACCCGACATTTCACGAGAAATTCAATACAAACATTCATTGTGGAGGCCTGCGGTCCCTAGGGCATTCAACTATCTTCAGGCCACGGATCATTCATTTGAGTCGACAGCGGAACCTCGAAGGCGTTGAGCGTGAGACAGATCAGGCAGTAGTAGCCGATGGTTGTCACAATTTCCACAGCACCTTGTTCACCAAATTCGGCTGTGAGTTCATCATGCAACCCTTGAGCCACACGGTGTTCCTCCAGAAGCGTTTTCGTATATCGGTGCGTTAGCTCTAAGGCCCCGACCCATCCTGGACTTTCTCCTTCAGCCAGACGATCGAGCGCATCCGTTTCAAGGCCCGCGGCGATACCGATTGCTTTGTGCGCCGCGAATTCGAATTTCGCTCGATAATGGACCCCAACGGTGCAAATAGCTACCTCACGAACATCGGCGGGGATCTCGGTACTGAAGCGAACAGCCCCGCCTAAATCCAATGCAGGCTGGCCCACGTTAGGAGCGTTCTGCCACACGCCAAACGGGCCACGTCCCCAAATTTCGGGGCCCAGGCCTTTCCTGCTGCCCACAACTGCGTCTCGAAGCTTGCGCTGCGATGTGGAAAGTTGGCTCTCGTCAGGAATCGATAATCGCATTAGCGACCTTTCCATTCTGGGTCACGCCGTTCAAAAAACGCTTTGATGCCCTCTTTGCGGTCTTCGCTCGCAAAAACCTCTGATCGAGCGTAGTCAGTCACAGACCAGCCAAGTTCGTCTCCGCTAGCGAGGATCCGTTCCATTGCCTGCACAGAGTGCCGTGTCGAGGTAGGAGAATTCGACGCGATTTGTTCGGCCAATGCAACAGCGACTTCTAAGGCTTGCCCCGGCCCCACAAGTCGATTGATTAGGCCATACTGCAACGCCCGTTCCGCTGATAGCTCTTCACCCGTTAAGACAACTTCTTTCGCTACGTGCAGTGGAAGCGACCGGAGGGCTCGAAAAAGCCCGCCGCTGGTGGGCAACACCCCACGCTTAACTTCGGGTAAACCCAAGCGGAGATCCGTTGAAGCGACAATTAGGTCACAGCAAAACAGTATTTCCAGTCCGCCCCCAAGGGCCATCCCTTCCGCTGCCGCCACCAGTGGTTTGACCCGGCGCCGGCGAATTATGCCGTACTCGCCCCCCCGGTCAGACTTACCGCTTCCCTCTTTGAGGTCACTCCCGGCGGAAAACATGTCGGTCCCGCCCGTTAGTACGGCTACCCACTGGTCAGGGTCGTCTTCAAACGAATCCAGCGCCTGATTGAGAGCAAAAGTCAGGTTTGGGTCGAAAGCGTTTCGTTTGTCGCGACGATGCAGCGTAATGATCGTTATGTGGCCCTTTGTCTTGGTGTCAACAAGATCAGTTTCCATATTGTTCTCACTAGCGTTCGTTGAAGCACTTTTAGAGGCGGGCGCAGCGTACCCTCAAGCCGGTGGATGACGCCCGGCTAGATCAGCGAACCCCAATGGTGTTCGCTGTGCAACGCGGTGAACACGCACCCGATATCGGAAAGCAGCGGGCGGGGCGACCTTATTTCGCGCTAGCAACCGGATCCCTTGCCTTCGTCCTCGGCACGGTCAACGTGACAGTCTCTAACGTTGCGTTTCCCGAGATAGTGAGGTCGTTTCCTGGAGTCAGCACCGGCATGACTGGCTGGATTATTGCGGGCTACTCATTGGCGTTTGCCACCACCATGTTGGCAGGAGGTCGCCTCGCCGACCGTTACGGGCGGTTGACAATATTTCGTATCGGATTGTTCGGCTTACTCCTTGGTGCATTAGGTGCTGGCCTCGCCCCTAACCCTCTAATCCTCGTTTTGGCAAGGGCTCTTCAGGGCATGTTCGGGGCATTAACGGTGCCTTCGTCTCTCGCTCTAGTACTTCCACAATTTCCGCAGGCAAAACAAGCCAGCGTGATCGGGCTTTGGGCCGCGGCTGGAATGTTTGCTTCCGGATTGTCACCAGGTTTCGCGGCGTTCGTCTTGGAAATCAGCTCTTGGCGTTGGGTGTATCTGGTACTCGTTCCCATCATCGGCTTAGGTCTGCTGGGAGCCAAGTTCTTCTTGAGGGAAACCGCTGAGCCGTCAACAAAGCAGTCGCTGGATCTCCTTGGTGTCTTGATGGGCAGCGGATCCGTGTTTTTGCTTGTCCTCGGAACCCTCCAGGGAAGGGCTTGGGGTTGGGCCTCTCCGTACACCTTGGCCTGCTTTGTGGGTGCAGCGCTGCTACTCCCAATCTTCATCCGCCGATCTTCGAACCATCCAGAGCCCTTGTTTGATCCGGCTTTGTTTCGTATTCGCTCCTTCACCATTTCCAACATCGCGGTGACTTTCGCCATGGTCGGCGCCTTCACAAGTTGGTTCTTATGGCCCCTTTTCCTCACAGAGATTTGGGGTTACAGCAAAACTAAAGTTGGGTTGGCTTTTACTCCATCTCCAGTAATTTCTGCGTGCGTGGCTGTCATGGGCGGGCGTTGGGCGGACAAGCACGGGTTCCGAGGAATAATGACACTTGCCTCGTTGACTGCAACTGTGGGCTTCTTTTGGCTGTACTTCCTTCTCGATGAGGAGGTTGAGTACTGGCTCGCTTTCTTCCCAGCTTCAGTTTTGTTTGGGTTGGGTATGGGAATTCTCGCGAGTCAACTCAACAGCGCAGCACTACGCGATATTCCCGAACGGTCCATTGCTACAGCGAACGGTATTCATCAAAGCCTGCGGTACGCAGTGGGAGGAATGGGTGTCGCTATAGCCATCACTGTATTAAACGGGACCCACACAATTGCGAGATATGACCTCATGTGGCTCGTACTCGGGCTACTCATGCTGCTCGTTGCGCCACTTATGTGGTTTTTGTATCCACGGGCGCAACTTCCCGAGCAAACGTCAACTTGATGATGAGATAATTATCGCATGACCGAAACCGCAACATCCTTTGACAAAGACAGGGCTCGTGCCTTCACAAAACGAATGCTCGACATCCTGAACGACGGTGCTCTGTCCCTCATGATGAGTGTCGGCCACAAGGCTGGTCTTTTCGACGCGATGGACGGAACTGCGGCCAGAAGCTCGTCCGAAATAGCTGCGAATGCTGGTCTCGACGAACGCTACGTGCGCGAGTGGCTAGCAGCGATGGCTTGCGGCGGGATCGTTGACTATGACGCAGACAATGAAACCTTTCAACTACCTGCGGAACATTCTGGGCTAGTAACGCGACGCGCTGGGCCTCTGAACCTAACGGTGCCAATGCAACACATCTCTCTCCTGGGAGAAGTTGAGGATGATCTCGTCGACGCCTTCCAAAATGGTGGCGGTGTTCCCTACGACAAATTCCCGCGATTTCAAGCTTTGACGGCAGAAAGTAGCGAACGACGTTTTCATAGTGGTCTGGTCAATCAGGTAGTCCCCTTGCTCGATATGGATGACGCCTTCACCTCAGGCATTGATGTAGCTGACGTAGGGTGCGGCAGCGGCTTAGCTAGTTACCTCTTGGGCAAGGAATTCCCCAATAGTCAATTTGTCGGCTTTGACATGTCTCAAGATGGGATCGCACACGCGTCTGAAGTGGCGCGTGAACAAACGAATGTTTCTTACGAGGTCGCGGACGCGGCAGGACTGGACCAACACGAGCGGTTCGATCTCGTAACCACCTTTGACGCCATCCACGATCAAGCTCATCCGACAACAGTGCTTTCGAACATTTTCGCGATGCTTCGGCCTGGCGGCACATATCTGTGCGTGGAACCAAAGGCATCAAGTCGTTTGGAAGACAACATTCCAGATCCAATGGCACCGTACATGTACACCATTTCCACAATGCACTGCATGACGGTGTCTTTGGCCTATGGAGGAGAAGGCCTAGGCGCCGCTTGGGGCCATCAACTCGCGACCGAGTATTTGACCAATGCTGGATTCGTCGACATAGAGATTGCGGGAATACGGGATGATCGCGGCAACAACTACTTCATCAGCAAGAAACCTTGAGCTAGCCCTGCTGCTACTCAACCATCCCCTTGGCGAACCAGTTCTTCTTCAGGCACACCTGCGTCAAATCGATCCACTAATTCATCGGCATCGAACAGCACCCCAATAGGGTTTGCCTCAAATACCGGACCGTTCATGAAGTCAATCGCGTCTTGTGAGTCTGCAAAGTTCTCGACCTGCAGTTCAATGCGATTCCCATCAGGGTCTCGGTAGTACATCGAAGTTGTCGGTCCGTGATTGATTGTGCGCTCGGGCACGATTCCTTGATCGCGTAGACGCACGTAGTTCGACAGTAAGTCTTCGAGGGTTTCATAAGTGAAAGCCACGTGATCAACACCGTTGCTCTCAAGGTCGGGGCCGCTTTTAAACCCTCGATCTATAAAAGCGATCCGATGATGTTCATCATCGAATGTGGCGAAGGAGATCATTTTGTTGCGATGGACGACCCTTGCTTCGAGCACTGAGCAGTACCAGTCGGCTAGACGATCAATGTCGCTTGTGCGCAAAACAAAATGTGCGAGCTTGGCGGGTTTAGTCACGCTGTTCTCCTATGTCGCTAGCTGCCTGCGGAGATGTCAATCCATTCGATGAGTTCATCGTAGGCCTCTAAGGAGACCAAGTTCGGATATTTCTCTGGGAGGCCCGGCGCAGCGCGGAACAGGCATCCAGCTTCTGCTTGTTGCAACATGCTGATGTCGTTATGAGAATCACCAACTGTCGTCACGTGATAGCCCAATTCTTGGTAGCCAAGGACCGCTCGCCGTTTAGCGTCCTCAACCCTTGGAACAAAGCGTGTGATCTGGTCCGCTTCAATAACCAGCCGGTGACACAACAGATGCGGATACCCCAGCTGTGTCATGAAATGATTCGCGAATTGAGCGAACGTGTCGGACAACAGAACTACAGGGTATTTTCGCCGTAAACCATCTAGGAAAGCCCGTGATCCTTCCAAAACATCCAACTCTGAGATGACATCGGTGATGAGTGACAACGGGATTTTGTGTTCATCAAGGATGGCAATTCGCCTATCCATCAGTTTTTGATAGTCAGGTTCATCGCGTGTAGTAAGCCGCAGCTCAGAAATCCCAGTACGCGAGGCCACAGCAATCCAAATCTCAGGAGTGACGACACCTTCCATATCTAATGCGATTATGCGTTGCACGAACAGACAGCCTTTCACCTACTGGGGGTGTAATAGCAAACCAAATGCCAGAAACCAGTACCGTTGCGCTATGAGCACTGCTCCGAGTCACGAAGCTCTTGTCGAGACAATGACCGGTGGCATGGTGCCGTCACCAGCAACCTTTGCTGGTAGCGACATTTGTCGACCCGATGGCAAGCCTTCGCCAGGACTACGAGCAGAGCTCCGCACGATAAGTGACCTGCGGAACTTGTGGGCTTGCTTATCTTCGCTAGCCCTGCCGATTGCCGTTCTCGCCGCAGTATTTTACTTCGACCATTGGGCAGCCATTCTTGTGGCCGTTCCCATCATGGGGATCGTTCAAAATCGAATGTTTGTTCTTCATCACGAAGGAGCTCACCGTCTTTTATTTTCCAATCGACGGTTAAACGATCTCATTGGAGTGACAATCTTCGGTTGGTTGTCGTTCGGGACCGGAACTCACGCCTATCGTCGGGCACACACCCATCACCACCGCGATGAATTCGGGCCCAAGGAGCCCGACTTTCTCCTGTATGCCCTCTACCCAATAACGCGGGCGTCGATGCGGCGAAAGCTCCGTCGAGATAGCACTGGCGTTTCTGCATATAGGGCGTTGCGTCCGCGACTCACCGGTTTATTCCAACGGCGTTACTGGGCTAACAGTTTTCGCTTTTACCTCGGACAGGTAATTATTTTTGCACTCTTTGCCCTTTTTGGACACCCATGGGCGTATCTCTTCTTGTGGGTGCTCCCGTTTGCAACGGCATACCAAGTCCTTAACCGACTCAGAGCAATCGCCGAGCATGGAGGAATGACTAGGTCTTTGGATCGTCGAAACACTGCTCACCATGTTGAGCAGGGCCTGATTGCTCGAATAATTCTTGTGCCACATTGTGTCGGTCACCATCTCGCTCATCATGTTGACAGTGGAATTCCGTTCCGGAATTTACCCAAACTGACCGAAATCCTCGAAGAGGAGGGTTACATCACACCAGAAATAACGTGGCCTAACTATCGCTCGCTCTGGAAAGAACTCCTCAGCGGAGGCCTCGAAAAGGTATGAACGCATGACTATCCGAACAACATGCGTCGGATCATGGCCGATCCCCTTTGGTTTGCGTCCTGCTCTCAAAAGCTATTACGCCGGAACATTGACCGACACCGAAGCTGAAGAACTTCTCAGTCGTGCCGCGCGCATCACCATGGACGAAATGATCGCATGCGGAGTTGACCAAATCACGGGCGGCGAGGTGTGGGGACCAGATTTCGTCCATCACGTGCCTCCACGGCTCTTGGGCCTCGAAACCCTGCAACGCCGAGATACGTCTAAGGGTTACCAAGGCATCGGTCAATATCAAATCATTGGTGATGTGTCTGCCCCTATAGGCACGGGGCACGCGTTGGGATTTCGACGTGAACACAAAATTGAACCTCGGCTGGACAAGGGTGCGGTGCCGAGCCCTCGAACAATGACCCTCGGATTAGACGCTGACCCGCGGATCGAAGAACAACTGCCGAACTACGTCAAGATTGTTAAAGCCGAAGTCGATGACATGGTGAAAGCTGGCGCAAATGAAATCCAGCTAGATGCTCCTGCAGAAGCGATGGCTTTGGCTAACGGCACCCGTCAAGCCACTGACCTCGTCGATTCCTTAATTTCACCATTTAGCGGCCTCGAGGGAATTACTCGGACCATCCATTTTTGTTTGGGCGACATTTCGAGAAAGCCCGGGACCGAAGTCCAAAATCTGGTTTCGCTAATTCCACTTTTCCAAGCCCTAGACGGCTTTATCGACCGAGCACACATTGAATGCAGCCACGCCGGGCAGTGGTCTGATCGTGCCCTCCTCGCTGAAATACCACCATCTATTGAGATTGTTGCTGGAATTGCGGACGTAAAACGCGAACCACAATCTGTGTCCGAACTCAGTGATCGAATCGCGGCCCTCCTCGAGGTTGTGGACGAAGACAGACTGTTGTTATCAACGTCTTGTGGATGTGGGCGCGTTCCACATGATGAGGCGATCCGCTTATTACGAAATCTCGTGAAAGCGGCCGGCGGTGAGTGACCCGCTAAGCCTCGGATTGCGTTACGGGTGGGTGGGTCGCGACTCTCAATCCTCAGAGCTGCAACAACAGAGGGATCTCTTCGCCCACAAGAACGGAATAACCGGGCTCGAAATCGTCACACCCGACCAGGTTCAAGACGCCAAACGAATTTTCTATCGGGATGGCTTTGTGGTGGTGAGTGACGTATTAACAGACACACAGCTCCTCACAGTGCGCAACGGATGCGATCGCGTCATTGCGGAAATTATGAATATCGATACCGAGCGGCAAGGCAACCGTGGCTCACATCGTTATAGCTTGGGATCTGCCAGCAAAAGCGGCCATCAGGTCCACCAACCGGAGTGGGCGATGCTCATCGATCTACCCACCGTTACTCCCATACTCGAGGCAATCTTCGAATCCCCTGATTACATCTGTCGTGGCGGAGGCGGGGACTTTTGCTTGCCGGGTGCCGTTGATTATCAACCCCTTCATAGTGATGTCGGTGACCGACGCGAAATAGCCGATCACGCCGCTGCGGCAGACAGCAGCGATAGCAAAACATCTGGCGCTTTTTGGGATCCGCGAGGGCTCATGACGATTAGGGACCTCCCGTGTCCCTACGTCTGTTGCAATTTTTTGATGACCGATTTCACGAGCCAAAACGGTCCAACTAGACAAATTCCAGGTACCCAACACTCCCGGCAACAGATCCCGGGACTTGACGAAGAACCCGACTGGATGAAATTCAGCACGGTTTGCCCTGCTCCGGCTGGGAGTGTCCTTATCAGAGACCCGAGAGCTTGGCACGGGGGCACCCCCAATTTATCCAACGAACTCAGGGCCATCCCCAACATTGAGTACTACGCACCTTGGTTTCGAGAACCAATGGCGTTGTCCATGCCGACTTCCGTCTACCAGACGCTTTCCGATCACGGTCAACGTATATGCCGCTACATAGTCTCGGACCGCGACGTCGACGGATCCGCACGTCCCGACCTTGGGCATACGCCCAAATTTTTCACATAAACCTGAGCCTTTGAGGCGGAACCCGGAGGACACATGTCCCATTATCCAGACTTAGCCAACAAGGTCGTTTTGGTTACTGGAGCCGGCAGTGGCATCGGCCAAGCTTTAGCGAATCGCTTCGCAGATCAAGGAGCCCGAGTCGCGGTAAACGACGTCGATATTGAGGCTGCGTCAAGGACATGCGCCCAAATTAGCGATGTTGGCGGCGCAGCTATGTCCGTTCCATGCGATGTAGCTAGCGGTGAGCAGGTCGGTGTCATGTTTGATCAAGTGGAATCCGAATGGGGCCATGTTGAGGTTCTGGTAAACAACGCCGGCCTCGTCGGACCCATGCTGCATTTCTTCGAAGCGAACGAAGAGTGGTGGCGGCGCATTATCGATGTGAACTTGACTGGGCACTTCCTTTGCTCTCATCGAGCAGCACGGCCTATGGCTCGAGCAGGCGAAGGAATCATCATCAACATGTCATCAGGCGGTGCAACACGGGCACATAGGTCCTTTACCGCCTACGACGCCACAAAGGGCGGCATCGAGGCGTTCACGCGAGCACTCGCACTTGATCTAGGACCTTACGGAATACGAGTCAACGCTCTTATGCCAGGCTCAATAGACACAAGTGGCCTAGACGCCGACCAACGAATTTTACGAGGCGAGAACGTCCCCATGGGTCGCATCGGCGAACCCTTCGACATGACCGGCCCGGCCTTGTTTCTCGCATCGAATGACGCGGGCTACGTCACAGGCGACGTCATCAAAGTTGACGGGGGGATGTTGGCTCAACAGCGATCGGCGACAGTCGACATCATGCCACCTTCGGACTTTCCACCCGTTGAAGACTTATAACGACATCGCCTTTATCGTCTCAAGGACCGGTAACAAATACTCGATAAATGCGCGAGGATTCTCCGACATTGGGAAGTGACCCATTCCCCTCATTTCACAAAACGTTGACCCACTGATTGCGGCATGAGCTTCGAGTCCTTTTTCTATCGTTCCGCTGTAGTCGTACTCCCCCGAGAAGATGTGTACGCCGACCGACGAGGTGTCAATGCTGGACGCCACCTCGCGAAGGTCATACTCAGAGATGTAATACCAAAGGTCCCCTACAAACACAGGCGGCCATCCCGAAGCGTAGGTTTGTACGGTTTCTTTCCGGTACGGCTCGGGAGAAGTGGGTGCAGTTAGACCCTCCATCATCCGAGCCTTCGTTTCGCCGGAAACCTTTGGATGCCAAAAACCTTCTAACGCCTCAATATCACCACCAATATGCAACGCTCCTTCCAACGAGATCACAGCACGAAACACATCAGGATGTTTGTGCGCCAAATCGAGTGCTAGAAGACCGCCAACCGAGCATCCCATAAAGACCGGCTGATTCAGTTGAAGTACTTCCGTCAGCGCTAACGGAACTGAGCGCAGGAACTCCCCTTCGAGCCGATATTCCTCCGCCCACCAGCGTCGATCAACGGGAGGAATAGATTTGCCGTGGAACGGCAAATCGTAGGCAATTAATCTAAAATTTTCTGTAATAGCGGAACTTTCGAACAGATGTCGCCATTGCACTCCGTGTGAGCCAGCTGTGTGCTGGAGCAACAGCGGAATGCCAGATCCGGCCTCTTCAAAGTAAATACGGTGCTCTAACCCTTGCAACTCCACCCGGACATAACGACCGCTGGGCGCATCAAACGATCCCGCTCCTCCGCCTTCCTTCACGCTGTCGGGAATGACTATTTCTGAATATCTCAAAAGCTCAGTGATTCGTTGAATAGCAGGCAGGTACTGCCACCATGTGAGGCGATCACCGTTCCACGATAAGCCTCCTCGACCAGTGGCAACATTGATGTCGTTGAAAAAACGTGGAGGCGTGGCGGCTCGGACTTTTTCCCAAAGATCGTCGGGTCCAGCGATAACAACGACACCTTGCCCCTCATCTGGAACGCCTACCCGAACAACACCGTCTTCCACGGTGACGCCGGTCAGGACCGAACCCATCTCAAAGCGAATTCCACCGGTCCAATATCGGGCCGCCATTCGAAATTCCGAGTCATTGGCACAAAGCCGATAAATCTCTTCTGACGTAGGTGCGATCATTGCTGGTCTTTCTGTGGTGTTCAACTTGTCGTAGTCTGCCCCATCCGACGAGGAGAGTCTTAAGCTCCTCATCGGTTCAAGTCATTGCTACGCTCCCACTTGGGAGACATGATGACTATCGCGCTAAATCGAACCTTCGAGGCAGGACTACCTCCTGACGATGACCATCCATATCGGTCAGGAATATGGCAACCCCAACACCGCGAGTACAACGCTTGGGACATGGATGTCGTGGGTGAAATACCCGACGATTTAAACGGTGTTTACCTAAGGAACACTGAGAACCCGTTATTTGAGCCGATAAAGCGATATCACCCGTTCGACGGCGACAGCATGATGCACGCCATCTCCTTCGAAAACGGTGAAGCTCGTTATGCGAACCGTTTCGTCCAAACCGACGGATTTCTCGCTGAACAAGAATCGAAGAGCAGCCTCTGGGCCGGAATATCCGAGCATCCTTCTAATTCGATCGCCGATGAGGGGTGGGGCGCCAGAACTTTGATGAAAGACAACGCGTCTACCGATGTCACCGTTCATGGAGGGGTCGCTTTAGCAAGTTTTTATCAATGCGGTGAGTTGTATCGGCTAGATCCCAGAACCTTGGAGAATTTGGGCAAAACCAGTTGGGATGGCTTCTTTCCCACTGAAGGGGTCTCGGCTCATGCCAAAGTTGATGAACACACTGGCGATTTGCTGTTCTTCAGCTATTTCACTGAGGCCCCGTATCTTCGCTATGGCGTGGTTAATCGTGCCGGTGAACTCACCGATCACGTAGATGTCCCGTTACCTGGCCCGCGACTCCCCCATGACATGGCCTTTACCGAAAACTGGTCGATTCTGAACGATCTCCCTCTTTTCTGGAGCCCGGAAGCCCTCGCTGACGGCTACTACTCGAATATCTTTGACCGCGACCTCCCGAGCCGATTTGCTCTCATTCCTCGCCACGGTGCAACCGAGGACATTCTTTGGTTCGAGTCCGATCCCACTTTCGTGCTTCATTGGACGAACGCATACGAGGATGGTGATTGGGTCATCTTGGATGGTTTCTTCCAACACAACCCCACTGCCCGAGGGGTAGAGCGGCAGACAGGCCCATTGAAGGGTTTTGAAACCTTGGATATGAATGTTTTACAAGCTCGCGCGCATCGTTGGAAGTTCAACGTCCGGACTGGCGAATGCCGCGAAGAACAAACCAGCGACACTTGTGCCGAATTTCCGATGATCAATGGTCGTCATGCCGGTAGGAGGCACAGGTATTCCTATAACGCTCGGTGTTCGCCGGGACTCTTCGCGTTTGATGGACTGATCAAACACGACCTCGACAGCGGAACCGAGGAGCTATACGAGTTCGAACCTGGGGTTTTTGTTAGCGAAACGGTGATGGCCCCTAGGGATCAGTCCACCGCTGAAGATGACGGATACTTAGTCACCTTCTCATCTGATATCAACAACGACTTTTCCGAAGCATTGGTCTTCGACGCGTCACAAATGATGGAAGGACCCGTGTGTAAGATTCGGCTTCCTGAACGAATCTCAAGCGGTACTCATTCGACCTGGGCACCGAGTACTGACCTGTAGGCACTGTCGTCGCTAAAGGGTTCCCGCAATGGGCCGCAGACGCTTTGGCGTCTGGTCACAAAATCCAATTCGCCGGCCGAAACTTTTAGTTAGCCGACGGCTAGGCCTCGAGTAGTGGTAGGGGAGCTTCGCCTAACGCGTCACGATAGGTGTTGTGGTAGTGGTGGAGAGCAGGTTCGTTGCGACCGAACACCACATGGGGTAATGCCCCACTCGCTGCGGATCGTTGCTGGCTTGCGCTAGCCACATAATCCTCATCGCGAATGATGTCGGCAAAGCCCTGCGCAATTTCTTTCAACGCTTCAATCGGCGCGGATTGGATCTGAGCCTTACGTTCTGCCCCAATCTTGCCATTAGTTCCATCCCGGTCCTCACTTGAGTGGGTGTAAAAGGTAATCACACTCGTATGACGTCCAGGGGACTCCGAATCTGGGTAAGCGCGTACCAGATACATACCGAAATCATTGGGAAGCAAAATGGTGTTCGGGAAAAGCCAATACACGGGCAGCCCGGCGATGGTGATATCCCACTGATCTTCTGGTAGCTCTCGCATGGCATGAATGGCCTTGCGACAGAGGATCATTCGGTGATGCTGCCCAAATGTGTCATAGCACTGGACGTTGCCCTCGAAGAACGTTGCTAGTGAATCCTTATGGAGGGAATTGAAGTGGTACGTCTCGCCGAATGTGTCCATCGCAAGTTTCCAGTTGCAGTCCACTTCGTAGCGGTCACCGCCGAGGCGCACCAGCGAACCAAAGTCCCATGCATCTAGTTCTTCGCTGAGCTCAGGCCCAAGTAATGCGTCGACATCGAGGGAGGCCAACGGATCTGGGTTTGCGAAAAGGAACCCGTATTTCTCCTCAGCGGCCAATTCGATAAGACCGAAGCTTTTCTTGTCGATGGAACCGAAATGGTCCTCTTTGGGTAACCCAACTAGCGCTCCTTGAGGGTCATAGGACCAACTATGGAACGGGCACACGAAACGCCGAGCCCTTCCGTTCTCTCGTTCTTCAACAGCGACTCCTCTGTGTCTGCATGCATTAACAAAGGCTCGGAATTCTCCTTTTTCGTCGCGAGTCGCGAGGATGCGAGTGTCTAAATCATTGATTGTGATGAACGATCCAGGCTCGGGTAGATCACCACTTAGACCCAATACTTGTGGGTGACTCTGGAAAAAGAGGGAGCGTTCCCTCTGAGCGGTCTCCGTATTGATGTAACTGTCGGTGGGGTTGAGGCGGATCCCGCCTGCATCTACGTTCACCCCCGAATCGAGGCTCGCTAGTAGCACCTTTACCTGCGCTATCTGCTCGCTACGCTGCATGAAGTCTCCATCAACCCCGAACTAGCTGGATCCGCAATTCCTTATCAGAAGATTAGTGGGATACCCGATGACTAACGCACCTCTCGATCGCACCGAAGTCCATTCTGGCTATTGGAATTCCACTTGGCCTGTGGAATGCGGGGGTAACCGTCGACAGAAAGCGCAGAGCGGCCGCCTTGACGCGATCGGCGGCAAAGTCAATGTGACCTCGATTAGGAACGATCGTTGGAACGTCATGACCGTTAGGCGTGATCCCGGCGAGTGGTATCTCGGGGGAACAATGCCCGCCTTTATCGGGCCTCCTCCATTCGGATGGGTCACCCGATATCACCCGACTTCTCTGGAAACGTTGGCTGAATCACCTCCTTTACCTTGTGGCGATCATGTGTGGTGCGGCGCAATCCTTGTTCATGTGAACGGGTTAATCATGTCAGTCAATGGTTCCTACCTACACAGCCTTGACCCTCACGATCTGTCAGTTGTTTGTGAAAGGGAACTGCCCGTCAGCCGCGCCCACAACGGGCTTTTGGCTCTTTCCGACGGCACGCTGGTGACTAAAGACCTACGCCTTGAAGGTCAAGGTGGGACCACCCTCACCTTTATAGAACCGCAAGGCTTGCAAGTCCTTGACACTTTGGTCTTGCCGGAGGGCTCAATGGGTCGAATTGCTGCCGACCAGCACGACGGCATTGACTCTGTTTATGTCCCAGGCACTGAGCACGTCTGGCGAATTGACATGATTGATGGCTCCCCCGCTGTCGCTGATTGGAACTGCAGATATCGCCACTCAGGTTCAGAATGGGGGCTCGCGTGGGACTCTTGTATCTCCGACGGTCACCTCTGGCTGATGGATTGCGGCGACATCGAAGCCGTCCAGAGTATCCATCGCACCCTCCCAAACGGACGTTTCGATCAACCGCCGGGCAAACGCGTGTCATGGCAGAACCCGGCTCCGTGGACGGGCGCTCAGCGGCTCCTTCGTATCGATCAGTTAAACGGTCACATGGACAGCATCGAACCATTTGGGATTCCAGGCGGAGGCATATTTGCTCCCCCTGTCAACGTTCCCGAACACGGGGTTGCCGTGGCTTGGGACTCAATAAACGGGGGACTCGCGGGCATTTCGACCGCCGGTAGTTTGGAGCCACTCTGGCATTTAGACATTAAACCAACCATGCAACCAGTCGTCTTTCCAGATTCTGGTGAACTCGTCATAAACGACTTCACCGACGACCAGTCCGATGATGTCGTCGTGATTGACATCCCAACCGGTGAATTACTGGCACGGGTTCCTACTGGGTCGCGCATTGCAAACGGTATGTTTCTCTCCGCTGGGGACGAACGGGATGTCTACTATTGTTCGACGCTTACGTGGGCAAGGATCTCTTGGGAATGAATTCTTGGGCCAATTAACTAACTGATGTTAGGTTCCGGGTAGTGTCGTGGCATGGACGACATGCACGACGCCGTTACCGCGGTCCTAGGTGAGATCGATTTCGACCCTCAGGAATTACACGCGAAATACCTCTCAGAGCGCGATAGACGCCTTCGCGACGACCACAATGAGCAGTACGTGGAAGTCAGCGGCGAATTCGCCAAATACCTCGATGACCCTTACGAGAAAGTAGCTGACAGAGCGCCGCTCTTCGATGATGTCGAAATCGCCATTATTGGCGGTGGCTTTGGCGGGTTACTAATGGGTGGGCGTCTACGAGAAGCCGGTTTTGAAGATATTAGGGTCATTGAACGCGGCGGAGATTTCGGCGGCACTTGGTACTGGAACCGCTACCCCGGAGCAATGTGCGATGTCGAAAGTTACTGCTACCTCCCAATGCTGGAAGAACTCGACTACATACCCAAACACAAATATTCCTTCGCTCCAGAAATTATGGACCACACCCAAAATATTGGTCGCCACTACGACCTGTACAAAAACGCTTGCTTCAGCACTTCAGTTACGAACCTGCGTTGGGATGAGGACATCTCAAGGTGGATTATCGAAACTGACCGCGGTGACCGGATGCACGCTCAGTTCGTCGCGATGGCGAATGGTCCCCTTAACCGTCCCAAGCTTCCCGGCATTGCCGGCATCGACACTTTCGAAGGACACACCTTCCACACGAGCCGGTGGGATTATGACTACACGGGAGGCGACAACACAGGAAACTTGAGCGGTTTAGCCGACAAAAAAGTTGCAATTATTGGCACCGGCGCTACAGCAATCCAGTGCATCCCTCACCTTGGCGAATCTTCCGAACATTTGTACGTTTTCCAACGAACTCCGTCGTCCGTTGACGTGAGAAACAACCGTGAGACCGACCCCGAATGGGCGGAATCGCTGGAACCAGGCTGGCAATACCGCCGAATGGAGAACTTCAATACGCTCGTCAGCGGTGGTGACCAAGATGAAGATCTGGTATCTGACGGTTGGACCGACATTTTTCGGAACCTAACTGGAACAGCAGCCAAGTTGGCTGGCCGAAAGCTCGGTCGCCGGATCACGGGTCGCGAAAAAGGCCACCTCATGAAGATGGCCGACTACCAGAAGATGAACACGGTTCGACAACGAGTCGATGCAATCGTCGAGGACGCCGCAACTGCTGAGGCTCTGAAACCCTGGTACCGGCAGTTTTGCAAACGACCCTGTTTCCACGATGAGTATCTACCTACTTTCAACCTGCCAAATGTGACCCTGGTTGATACCGATGGCAAAGGCGTGGAGCGCATCACCCCGACTGGCCTTGTCGCAAACGGCGTGGAATACGAAGTTGATTGCATTGTTTTCGCCACCGGGTTCGAAGTTGGTACCGGCTACACCCGCCGAGCTGGTTACGAGGTAGTCGGCAGAGCCGGCCTAACTCTGAGTCAGAAATGGGAAAATGGTCCCCGTACGTTGCATGGAATGCAGACCACAGATTTCCCGAACTGTTTTTTTCTCGGCTTCACTCACACAGCTGTCACCGTGAACGTTCCGCAAGCTCTCAACGAGCAAGCGATGCACATTTCCTACCTAATTTCGCAAGTTCGCGATCAGGAAGGAACCACCATTGAAGCGACTGCTGAAGGTGAGCAACTCTGGGTCGATGAAATCGAGGACAAATCAAAACTCGGGGAACGTTTCCGCGCTGAATGCACCCCCGGTTATTACAACAACGAAGGAAAAACTGGCAATCCTGACGGCTTTTTCACCACTAGCTACGGTGCCGGTCCCCTTCGGTTTCATCGCATACTGCATGACTGGAGAGAAGACGGACGCTTGGATGGGGCAGCCGTCAGCTAAGGGAAGAGCAGTCTGTCAAAGCAGAGCAATGGGGTTTGCCGGTGATCCGGTACCCCCCTCGACTCTTAAAGGCGCCACGGTAAACAGGAAGCTCCATTTGGAGTGCATCTGACACGCGGAAGCGAGACGGTCCAAGCGTAAGTTGTCGAGAAGGTGCACTCCCATGGCCACGATGACCGTCTGATGAATCGGCATCACCCAGTCGTCTGGGTGATTCCCAGGCAAGACGTCGCTTACCCCGTCACAACCCAAAACGGAAACGTCACGCTCTCTTAGCCATGAAATGCAATCCGGGTGCAAACCAGCCATCCCCACCTGAAAAGGATGCCAGGGACCGAGTTCAGCCCTTCGAGCATCGCGGCCGGTTGCCACCAGCAAGATGTCGCCACTCCCTACCGAAACGTTTTGGGCCTTTTCACAAGCCTCCAGTTCTTCAGAACTGATGGCGTATCCAGGTTCAAGCCAGTCGACCCCTTGCAGTCTGGGAACATCTAACAACACGCCTCGCCCTACGACACCGTCCGAAGCGGCCATGATGCTGCAACGAGTCGCCCCAGTGCTCCTCACCGTCTCAGCACCGAAGTCGTTGTACATGCGTTTGTCAACAAAGACGTGACACAAGGCGTCTATGTGCGAGGTTGCCATTCCATGGAACGCGACACCAACGAAATCACCAGTCGATTCCATATTGATGCTCGGGGAAACACAATCGTCGCCACCGCGCACCATCATGTGGAGTGCAGGGTGACGATTCTCGGCATTGGGTTCGACGGGCAATTCTCGAGCGCAGCTAACAGCTTGACCGTGAACCACCTCGGCCGCAGCGGCGGCTCGCAGCTCTGGAGTAATTAGGTTCAAGGCTCCTGCTTCATCTTCAGGCCCCCATCGACCCCAATTCTTTACAGATTCAAAAAGTTCTCGGTGCTGTTCGGAGCTCATCCATGAACCACTCGACATTGCGATTCCTTCTTCCTTAAATAGCGCCGTGGCTTGCCAACATCGCCAACAGTTCGTTGACGCATTCTTCCAGCGGTCTTCGCGTATCTACAACTAGTTCCGGGTTCACCGGCGGTTCATACGGGGCGGAAATCCCCGTGAATTCTTTGATTTCTCCGTTGCGAGCTTTACGGTACAAACCTTTTTCGTCGCGTCGCTCGCACTCTTCAAGAGGGGTATTGAGGTACACCTCAATAAACGTTGAAGGAGCGTGGAGGTTTCGTACAAGCTCTCGATCGCGAAGGTATGGCGATATGAAAGCAGTGAGAACAACCAGTCCAGCGTCACAAAAGAGACGCGCAACTTCCCCAACTCTGCGAATGTTCTCGGTTCTTTCCGAAGGAGAAAAGCCCAAATCGCTGTTCAGACCGAACCGAATGTTGTCACCGTATAAGACGTAACTTCCGACCTCGCGAGAATGCAGTTCTGCCTCTAAAGCAAGAGCAAGGGTAGATTTTCCGGATCCCGAAAGACCGGTAAACCAAACGGTGCAGGATCCATGTCCGAATCGCAGATTCCGGGCTCTGGTATCGATCAACCCCTCTGATCGGGTGATGTTGTTCGAAGTCGGGCCTTCACTCATGGATAAAGCCCTTCTCTTTGAGCAACGTGACAATGACTTCCACGCACCGGTCCACCGTCATGTCAGAAGTATCTAAACGCAAATCCGCGTCTTCCGGTGCCTCATAGGTAGCTGAAACTCCCGGAAATTCTTCGATGTCACCCCGGTCAGCAGCTTCATACAGACCGGTGGTGTCCCTGCTGCGACAAACTGAAAGTGGCGTGTCGAGAAACACCTCGACCCATTGGTCAGCTCCCACTAACTGGCGAGCCCGTGCCCTTGCCTCGGCCTGTGGTGCCAGCAGGGCCGCTATCGCAATCAATCCCTGACTGTTCATCAAGTGAGCGATCTCCGCGACACGGCGGAGATTTTCGGAGCGATCCACAGCCGTAAATCCAAGATCTTTGCTAATTCCGAGGCGAACATTTTCCCCGTCCAACCTCACAGTTGAGTTCCCTCGGTCAAATAAACAACGTTCGAGCGCAGTCGCAATGCTGCTTTTCCCGGCCCCGGTGAGCCCGGTTAATAGGACAGTGCACGGACGCTGCCGATAGCGCAGCTGCCGTTCCAGTGCCCCGATTTCTGAATCCTGCACTTCGAGTGAATCTTTTGGCGCCTGATCCCATGGGGAAAGTGGACCTGCAATCATCCCGGCTGCAACAGTCGAGTTGCTAATTCGGTTGATCAGAATAAAGGAACCTCCGGCGCGATTGCTTTCATAAGACTCAAAGAGCAATTTGCGATCAGCACTTATCGAGCATTCGGCTATCTCGTTAAGTTGAAGGGCAGTTGCTTTCGCTTTTTGGCCAGTGTTCACGTCTAATAGGTATCGAACCGTGTCAACCCTCACGTTCGCGGTCCCATTATGTGATTGCAGAATTAGCTGTTCACCAAGATCAAGCGGTTTATCTGCCATCCAAATAATTGTCGCTGCAATTGATGTGTCAAGTTCGACGTTCTCGCCCTCTTTGACGAGGAGGTCTCCTCGACTCATGTCAATCTCGTCTCCAAGCGTCACCGCAATAGCGTCCCCCGCAGATGCCATATCCAAATCACCATCAAACGTCACTATGCGTTGCACAGTGGAAGAAACACCGGAAGGGAGGACCGTGACTCGATCACCGCGGTGAATTTGCCCCGAAGTGATACTCCCCGCATACCCTCTGAAATCGGCGCCGGAGCGAAGGACTAGTTGCACAGGAAGGCGAAACTCATTGGTGCTAATGGGTACGGCTACCTCTACTGCGTTGAGGTAATCAATCAAGGTCGGCCCGACAAACCATGGCATCACCTCACTGGATTCGACAACGTTGTCGCCGTGAAGCGCTGAGAGGGGAATGTACTCAAGCGATTCGATGTTTAGGTTCGCTGAATATTCGGTGTATTCGGCAACGATCTCCAGATATCTCTGTTCGGAATAGTCAACAAGATCCATTTTGTTGACCGCGATGACTATGTGTTTCACGCCGAGAAGCGCGGCTAAGTAGGAATGTCGCCGTGTCTGTTGCACCACTCCTTTTCGAGCATCTATCAGAATCACAGCCAGGTCTGCTGTCGATGCTCCAGTCGCCATATTTCGGGTGTATTGCTCGTGACCCGGTGTATCCGCGATGATGAAATTACGATGCCGTGTCGAGAAATACTGGTACGCGACATCAATTGTGATTCCTTGTTCTCGTTCCGCCTTTAATCCGTCGGTGACGAGAGACAAATCAATGTCGTCGGTTCCAGTTCTGCGCTGAGAATCGGTTTTCAAGGTCTCCAAATGGTCGTCTGCGATGAGTTGTGAATCGTGTAGTAAACGTCCTATAAGCGTGGATTTTCCGTCATCAACGCTACCGCAGGTGATAAACCGCACCAGGTCCTTACGAACTCGTTGATCCAGGTACGCGTCGATGTCTGACTCGATGAGCGGGTCGCTCTCAAACATCAGAAATACCCTTCACGTTTTTTTTCTTCCATCGACGCGAGTTGGTCATGATCAATAATTCTGCCTTGACGCTCGGAGTGCCTATCTAAGAGCATTTCCTGAATAACTTCTGGAACGGTTGAAGCGATGGATTCGATAGCTCCTGATAGCGGGTAACACCCTAAGGTCCGAAACCGCACCGATCGCGTGCGCGGTTGTTCTTTTGGTCTTAGCGGGAATCGAGCGTCGTCGACCATGATTAAGTTCTGTTCACGCTCCACAATTGGTCGGGGTGCAGCGAGATAGAGCGGAACTATCTCAATGTTTTCAAGATGGATGTAGTGCCAAACGTCGAGTTCGGTCCAATTACTTATGGGAAAAACACGGATACTTTCTCCGTCTGAAACCTTTCCGTTGTAGAGATTCCATAGCTCGGGTCTCTGATTCTTGGGATCCCAACGGTGGTTCGAATCTCGAAAACTAAAGATTCGTTCCTTCGCCCTTGAGCGCTCCTCGTCTCTGCGTGCACCGCCGAAGGCTGCGTCGTGGTTCCCACGAGTCAATGCCTGTTTCAGCGCGTCGGTTTTCATGATGTCGGTATATGTTTGAGATCCGTGATCGAACGGATTGATCTGAGCCGCCAGACCTTCAAGGTTGGTGTGTACTAGTAGGTCCAAACCGAGTTCGGCGCAGATTCGATCGCGAAATTCAATCATCTCTTTGAACTTCCATGTCGTATCGATATGCAGTAGCGGGAAAGGAATCGATCCGGGGTGGAAGGCTTTTCGCGCTAAGTGCAAAAGCACCGATGAGTCTTTACCAATCGAATACAGCATGACCGGTCGTCGAAATTGGCTAACAACTTCTCTGAACACATGAATAGCTTCCGATTCAAGCGAGTCCAGATAGCTACGGCGCTGTGGGGAAAGTGATGAATTCTGCACGGTGCCGCTACCTACCTTTCGGCCTCGTTGCGCTCTGCGATGTTAGATGTCCGTAGCAGGTAAGGCCACAAGCGTGACCTGGCTCCGAATCACTTTCCGGCGATGCGACAGCGGTTCATAACTCCGTGAAGCCTCAATCAATGGCCGAAACCGGTACAAAATGACCGTGCCTTCACGGCCTGACGCTCGAGGAGCGCCATTTGCTATTTCTCCTAAGAGATACCTTTGACCACCAGTTGCGACCCGGCACATTCCTTGGTCAATTCGGTCGATCTCATCGAGTCCCTTCGTCGTGGCCCTTTACCAATTAAGTCGAATGTCGAACCGCGAACGAATTCGTTGGTCAAGCCCGTCTTCAAAGAAACAACCCGGGTGTTCCTCTAGAATCCGTTCCACTTCGCTGCGAGCCGCGTCTAGTTGCGTGGGACGCCCAGCTTGCTCCCAGAGTTTGAAGTCTGTTCGATCAGCCACGCTCGGATAGACGAAGTCCGTGGTCATCCTCTTGAGTGTGTCGGATTCACCTAGGAAATGTCCGGCCCCTGCAACGACTTCCTGAATCATTAACGAATCGATTTCTTGAGTCTTCACGGGACGCAAGGAGCTCATGACGGCACCGAGCATGTCGTTGTCAACGACGTAGCTTTCGAATGAGGCAGCCATAAGTGCGGCCTGCATCCCGCAAGCTTGTGTGACCAGATTGCTTCCCGCCTGGGCGGCCAACGTTACGGTTAAAGCCTTCTCTGCTCCACTTTGGACATCGGAGGTTTTAGCGTCGCTGGCCCCAGCAATCGACCTATTGGGCAGGCCCAGCGATCGAGCAACTTGTGTCGCCGCTGCCATCGCCAATGCTTGTTCGCCACCGCCGCCACTCATACCTCCGGTACGTAAGTCGACGATCATCGGCTCAGGTCCACAAATTACCTTGGCTGAAGGATTTACAAGCCAACTGAAGACCATTCCCGCCAATGCTTCTGCCATGGCCTGGCTGATCGCAGCAGCAATTCCAGCTGGAGACGAAGCGCCGACTTGGCCAAACACATTTGCATGCGCGGGTATTCCCAATTGCGCTGCAACGCGGAGCACCTCCATTGCATGTTCACTCATCCGCAAGGGCGGTGTGACGTGGTTGACGTTAAATGAGAGAAATGGGCGTTGAAGAAACATTTCTTGAGATCCCGCTATCTCGAAACACAGTTCCGCGACCTCTGCTGCTGTCGCGCCGTTTGTGGCGCTAGTGGCGACATGTTTCCTCGTTGCCGCTAGGCATGCGTAGGCAGTATTTATGTCAAGTGTTTCCTCATCGGGCATGTCTCCTGCGACAAGAGGTCGGCTCAGAAAGTGGATATGTTGCAAACCTTCAACGAGCCTGGCTACATCGTAAAGATCTCGAAGGGTTGAGGGACGGTACTGGCCGTTGTCAATGTCGATAATCATCGGTGCCGCACCTCCCGTTCCTAGATGGACACGGTGTGCGGAGAGATCTAAGTCGTACTTGGGGTCTCTACCGCAAAGGACGAAACCTGATGGCGCCTGCTCGACCAAAGATTGGACCAGTTCGCGCGGGTACAGCAGCCTCCCGTTGACCACCTGTCCGCCAGCCTCGACGACAAGGTCATTTACAAAATCGGGTGCTTCGCTCACACCCACCGTTTCCAACAGGGTGTAGGTTCCCTCAACTATTTCGGTGACCTGTTGCATGGTAAGGGGCTGATAGCGGCCCCCCGTGAGGCCTGGAGGAACCGGGTTCGGCGACGTTTCGCGCCTTGTTTCTGCTGCTGTGCGTCCCCGCCGTCTGCGGTCGGGTCGAGTCATCACGCCCCCCGACGCCGTCGGACTACCAGTGTGGAGAAACCGATTCTATGTTGAGTTGCCCGGCAAGTCCCGCACTGCGATGCACCGCTGCGTCTCTCCACTCCTGAGATGAGCTCATGGCGAGCAGTGCCGCCCGATTCGGATATTTTGCTATTGCGACTTCGTCCCATAGTTCTTCTACTTGCCCAAGGGCCAAGAAAGTGACATCGGCGTGAAAAACTATTTCCCCTCCAAATTCGCCTATCAACTTTGAGACAGCTCGCCCGTACAGTTGATAGGCCTCCCGTCCGGAGAGTTCGCTTCGCCGGTCATCTTCGTATTGCGCACGATCCTTAAATTTCAGCAAATTCACCATGTAGATCGGTCCTTCAGGGCCGGGTTGCATCATCTCCTGTATGCGTTCTGCGCTAGTTGGCAGTACTTCATTAGTGACTTCCATCATCACTCCTCATTTTCGTATCTCGTTGTCGGTCCGTCTAAGAACAACGGTCTTGCCCCTTCACACCAAGTAACACCGGTTTCGGTTCGTTCATTGACGAGACATTTCGGCCTTAGCGGTTGTCTGCGTCTCGGTGGCCGTTCTTTTACCTAGTTCAATAACGAGTTCATGTAGCTCGCCCGTGAATTCATATGGCGCTGTGTATCTCGCTGAGACAGCTGAACCATGGTCTCGGCCGACGCTCGCTCCAATCGAGCTAATCATTCTCATCATGAACGGCAATTCGATCGTCCCACAGACGGTTTCATTCACGGCAAGGTCGATTCGTCCAGTCGTGGAACTCGTACGCGCAACCTTGACGGACAACACACTTTCACCCGGCGGCACCGTGATTTCCGATTCAACAATCGAGTGGTCGTTGAAAGCGTTGTAGTCGACTACCAAACGAGAGTTTTGAACAAACACCGTTAACCCCGAGTTTTCATTACCTGTCGCGTAGATCACACCTTCGTCGTTTTCTCCACAGTTGATCCGCGCAGTCATGTCCCATAGTCGGCCCGAAGGCGATGGTGCGGCCTGAGATGGTATCGGAGACATCGGTGGCTGATAGCGGTAGCGCCGATGAGTGGGGTGTGGTGAGTGATCATCAAGACGTGAACCAAAGAGTTCGATCGTGCGGTCGTCTAGTGGAAGTACTCCATGGATTTCTGCTTCTCCCCACCAGCGGTTGATTAATGATTCGAGCTGGTCTGGTTCTGTGTCTGCGAGGTCATTACATTCAGATTGGTCTTCAGAGAGGTTGTATAACTCCCAACGGTCGTCCTCGAATGGCTGTCCTTTGATGTGCCGCGTTACTGCCTTCCACCATGTCCCGTTCTCTTGCGCGATGAGGGCTCGAGAACCGAATTGTTCGAAGTACTGAAGCGTGTTGGTTGCTGGAGCATCAGCAGCGTTGAGGATTGAAGCGAACGACGAGCCGGTGATGGGCAGTTGTTCGAACCCGTTGTAAGTATCGGGTGCGGCGATCCCTAGAAGTTCGTAAATAGTTGGTGTTATATCTGAGACGTTCACGAATTGCTTACGCAATGTCCCGTCTTGTTCGTGATCGATGCCGGCAGGCCAATGAAAGATCAGTGGAACGTGTACGCCACCTTCGTGAGTATTTTGCTTGTACCACTTGAATGGGGCATTGCCGCACTGGGCCCAACCCCATGGGTAGTTGGTATGGCTGTGAGGTCCACCGATTTCTTCAACCTGGTCGATGAGGTCTTCAGGAGAGTCGAAAACACCGTTGAAGAATTTCATTTCGTGCATTACACCGAACGGGCCGCCTTCTTGTGAAGCTCCGTTATCGGCGAGGAAGACAAAAATCGTGTTATCTAATTGACCCATTGAGCGGAGTCCGTCAACAAAGACACCTATTTGGTCGTCAGTGTGGTCAAGAAATGCGGCGAAAGCTTCTTGGAGTCGGCAGGCAAATTCACGGTGAGCGGACGGTAGCTCTTCCCAAGGTTCGACCCCGGGGTTCCTGGGTGCAAGTTGCGTGCTTGGCGAGGTGACCCCAAGTTCAAGTTGTCGTTCGTACCAACGTTGTCGAACGACATCCCATCCTTCGTCGTATCGACCTCGATACTTCCTGAGGTAATACTCGGGCGCCTGATGGGGGGCGTGCGTCGCTCCGAACGGCAGATAGGCGAAGAAGGGACGATCCGGACGCACCCCTTTGCTGTCATTGATCATTCGCAGCAACTGCTGGACGAGGTCTTCGCTGAGGTGATATCCGTCAGCCGGAGTAGCTGGTGGTTCGATGTGGTGGTTGTCCACCACTAACTCGGGATAGAACTGGTCGGTCTCTCCTTCAAGAAACCCATAAAACCGATCGAATCCTCTTGCAAGGGGCCATTGATCGAAAGGACCGGCTGACGAGATGTCATTGGTTGGGGCCAGGTGCCACTTTCCGGCACAGAAAGTCGCATACCCCTGAGCTTTGAGTACTTCTGCCATCGTCGCGGCGTGGTTGGAAATGTGTCCAAGTTGATGCGGAAAGCCGGTTTCGTGATTGGACACGGACCGCATACCAACGCGGTGTTGGGATCTACCGGTGAGAAGAGAGGCCCTCGTCGGTGAACACAATGGTGTGACGTGAAAATTGGTGAACTGCAGCCCGTTGTTGGCAAGAGCGTCGATATTGGGTGTGTCAATGTCGGATCCGTAACAGCCGAGCTGAGAGAATCCCGTATCGTCCATCAAAACTAGAACCACATTGGGTGCATCGTCACCTGGGTGTGGTCGAACCGGGAAGTGCGGTTCGGACTCGTCAAGAGTTCGACCTATACGACCTTTGAACGTCGGGAGGGGATCGGGCGTCACGGTTCTTCCTTTACGTTGAAAAGGCGGTCAAGTCGTCGCCGAGAATTACGTCGCCGTCGAAATGCTTACGTGCTAGCGCTACCCATTCGGGGTACTGGTCTTTTGATGGGGCCGGCACCATGTGAGTTAACACAAGTTTTTTAACGCCTACACGAGCCGCTGTTTGTGCCGCCTGTTCAACGTCGGAGTGGTAGTCAAGTATGTCCTGGAGCATGGGGTTGGGGCTGAGTTCGACAAGATCTCTGCGGATAACAGTTTGGACGTATGCGTCTGCCGATGCCGCCAGATCATCTACTCCTTCGCAGGGGATGGTGTCGCCAACCAGGGCAACAGACGCGGACTCATGTTCGATTCGGTACCCGAGAGTCGGTCGCACTGGAGCATGCACCGTTGCGGCTGTGCTCACGAAGACATCGTCGAGTTCGAAACTTTCGCCTGGCTCAAGCTCAACCACGTTTACGTTTGGGCCGCGCGTAAGTGCGTCATGATGTTCAATTCGGTAACCAATATCAGCCTCAAACGCGTGTATTTGTCGAGTTACAAATTCCTTTATCCCAGGCGGTCCGTAGATAGCGAGTGGCGCATTTCCTCGACTCATGATCCAGTGACTCGTGATCACGTCGCCGAGGTCGCAAATATGATCACTGTGTAGATGAGTGATAAGCACCGCACGCAGGAACAACGGGAGCGTCTCGGCTCCCGCCATCCTCATCACCACTCCCCTACCGGCATCAACAAGAATGTGGGTGTCATTGGCTTTCACAAGCGTCGATGGGCCTGCACGATTTGCATCCGGTAAGGGTGATCCGGTGCCAGTAAGGATGACTTCCATAAATTAAAGGTACTTTCCGTGCTGCTGTTCCAAAGCACATGTTGGTCGCTGACGCAGGCGTTGACGGTACAACCAAGTCTTCAGGTCAAAAATTGTTCTTGACGCTTCGCGTGACACCGCGACTGCGTGCTGACGCAAATAGTCCCTTATTGCCACCAGTTTTCCATGAACTGCGTCCTGTCTTGTCGCGAAAAATGGAAGCAACTCGTCGTGTCTGAATGCCGACCATCCGTTATGGAGATGTCCGTGTGGTTCTGAGCGTGGTAGCAGCACGACCTTCGATCCGAGCTCCCTGTTCTGCTAAGTGATGGCTCATGTCAACCCATAGGGCTCGAAGCCGGTAATGAGGCACCACAGGAAACAGGTGGTGCAACAAATGGTGATCGTGCCCGCGAATCAGAAATGTCGAACCGATGAAGGTAAATATGCGCGTGTCGCGATATCGGCCCGTCTCGCTGTGTGGGTGATGCGGGAGCCACCCAAACACGAGCGACAGCCAGAAGCGACCTATCCACGCCGGAAGGTACCAAAGCAACCAAACTGTTTCCGCGTACCCCAGTGCAGAACCAACAATCAAGACCGCAAGGTGGCTGAGCACCACAGGTTTCGCTGCCGTTCCCGCTTCAGGACCCCGAAGTTGTGCCATTTGAGCGAGCCTCGAGGCTAAGCCTCTGGGTAGAAGGCGACGTAGCGCGGGTACCGCAGCCATTACTGGACCAAGCGGATACAAGATGAGCCCGACGATTACTCGAAAAACTAAGTCTCTAGGTGAGCCTTTGGAATTAAGCAGATCGGGATCTGTTTCGCCATTGGTCTGCGTATGGTGCTTGAGGTGGGTGATCCTGTGTGCGCTAAACGACTCACACAGCAGCCACCCTGCTAGGGCTCCGACCGATCGGTCAACCCACCTTAAACCTGGACGGCCTGCAGACAGCGTCTTGTGCACCGATTCGTGCATAGGCATGTAACAAGCTTGCAAACACACCACCGCTAGGGGAATAGCAGCCCACAGCGGAATGAGTCCGGCAGCGCGCAATACCACGATTGAGGTCCAACCCAGCACGCACCAGGTGATGTTGAAAATACTGCGCCAACCGATTGACCCTACGTACGGTTCGACAAGAGACCGTTCGTACAAGAGGCGGTCCGTTCCGGTGCGTGGTTCCATATCTCCCCTGTCTCGCCCTGCAGCTTTAGGTCGAGCCTCAGCAAGGTTACAACCGCCTCAACACCCACGGTAACAACGGCGTTATGTCGACGGCTTCGAAACGGACGCAGATTTCGTCTGCTTTGGCGAACCATCGAGAACTCATCCTTTGAGGCAAGTAGCTTCAATATCAGGATGGAATCCACTTAACCTAGAGATTTGGACATAACCCATGCTCGGACTTGAAGATGTGACGCAATTTCTGGCTAGCGAAACGGGATTAGCCACAATCAGTACCACCCAAATGGATGGTCGAGTACTTTCCAGCATCGCTAATTGCGGTGTCGTCCAAAATCCACTTACAGGCGCTGATTGCGTTGCTCTGGTTTCTACCGGAAGAGCAGCGCGACTTGATCATGTCCGGCGCGGCTCGGAGGTGACCATCGCTGTGCGTCGTGGGTGGATTTGGCTCGCGGTAACTGGCAAGGCAGACCTCATCGGACCATCCGACCCTGCATCTGGCATTGATGCCGAAGCTCTCAGGTTGCTCCTTCGTGAAATTTATGAGGCTGCCGGCGGCAAACACGATGATTTCGATGAGTATGACAGACAGATGATCAAAGATGGCCGGACTGCCGTGCTAGTCGATCCGGCACGCATCATCGGTAACCAACCGGCCGCGTGAACGAACCCCATAAGTCGAAGATCTCATGGAATAAACCTTTCAGCCTGGTTCGAACGCAG
>JAAZYR010000006.1 GCA_014239555.1 Acidimicrobiales bacterium | reverse complement strand
CCAGCCGGCGTCCCCACGCTCGATCTTCACCATTGGCTTCATAGCCCGGACGAGGCACAACGCGACTGAGTGGTTTGTAAGCGTCGAAAGCTGCGGGGTCGGCGATTTGTGCCGCTACCAGGACGTCCTCGTCTGGAAACGCGAGCACTGCGCGTCGCATCTGATCGGTGATCATTCCTTTTAATGCGCTCTCGCGACGACTTGTGCGTCGTACCGCGGCGAGACCAATTAGCACTGTTGGATCGCCACCGACGCGCTCAAGGGTGCAAAACCCGTAAGCGGCGAGTCTGCTTCCGTCTCGCACTTGGGTCACTAGCACCCAAGCGTCACGCTGCTTAGATAACTCCCCCACGTCAAAGATGACGGGTTCATCATCAATAAGATCCGCCATCTCTTCAATTTCGGCATCGCTCAATGCCGTGCAGTCTTTGGTCTCGACCGTCAGAGCCATCAGGGAGTTCCCTCCATCAGTGCGCGTCGTCGACGCATTAGTCCAGCCGATGAACGGGAATTGCGCAAAACGAAGGTGTTCTTCATAGGTAAACACCGCCTGGTCGTGAGTCTTTCTCACCGATATCTGAGCTACCTCCGCTGCCCACTCCCGGAGGCAACGCGCCTTGTCGCATCTCCATCAGTTGACGCTGAGCCATCATTTGTTGGGCTGCTACGGCTGCTTGAATGCCATGAAATAATCCTTCTAGCCATCCGACTAGTTGCGCCTGAGCTACGCGTAGTTCGGCTTCAGAAGGAGCCTCGGAACTGAAAGGCAGCGCTAATCGTGCTAGTTCGTCTCGAAGCTCAGGCGCAAGAGATTCCGACAACTCAGCTACCGATTGTTCGTAGATTTCTCTCATACGATCGCGACTTGCTTCATCAAGCTCGACTTCGCGCACCTCATCAAGCAATGTCCTGATCATCGAACCAATACGCATGACTTTGGCTGGTTCCGAAATGGCGGGCTGTTCTTCATCGCCTGGAGAGGCGGAACTTGGTTCAATTAACTCAACATCGTCATCAAGCGCCTCGTGCGGAGATTCGAGGGGCGAGACCGGGTCCTGCTCAACCATGAAGCGATTCTACCGGCGGGGCCTCGCGTCGCATCCTGAAATCAGGGAGAGAACCTCAAAAACGGTACAAACATTTCTTCTTGGGTTAATGACCCATGCCGCCCGATTAACGTCGGAGAATCAGGAAGTCGAGGGTCAAGGAGAGCTACTGGCTCTCTCGCCACCAAAGCGACGTCACCTAATCTTGCTCTGGCTTCAGGAGTAACAAGCGGACCAAACCATCGCTCATCAAGAACCTGTTCGATGCCCGCAACCCATGCAACATCTGAATGAACTTGGGAAGCTTCGATAAGTCCTTGAGTCGATCCGTCTTTTGCATGAAGCCACAGGAACCTAGCTTCGCCCGAGGTGCTAGCGGTTCTGTTTACCAAATCGACATCAAGGTCAATGAGATTATTTCCGACCTCCACCATTCCATGGTCAGCCGTAACCATCAATGTCACATCATCTGGGAGTTCATCGATTATGCGGGCCACCATGGCGTCGATGAAACGCAGTTCATCCAAATAATGTCGTTGGAGTCCGTGGACATGAGCAATTTTGTCAAGACCGTCGTAGTAGGCGTAGACAAAAGGAGCGCCCTGATCTACCTGTTCAACAATTTCGGTCACCAGGGTTGCTGGTGACCACCACCCGCAAAATTTGCCATTTCGTAGATGTGCTTGAGTAAACCCGGTGACCTGGAACTCTGCTCTCGTCACCACCGGAGGCCGGGCACCGAGAAAAGGTTCAACTGGCTGAAAATCAATCGGCGAAATGTCGAATGTGGCTGTCTTAGAACCAATGGTCCAACGTAAGCAGTTGAGTAGGCCAGGTGGTGTTCGAACCTTGTACCCAACGACTCCGTGCTCTCCGGGGGCGACCCCGGTAGTAAGCGAAGTCAAAGCTGTAGCTGTGGTGCTGGGAGCCACCGTCGTGATGGCCGCAGAGAGCGCTGCATTAAGGCACGGAACGATATCCCTGTTGCGTTCAAATTGGCTCCATCCCAAGCCATCTATAACAAGTAACACGACACGACCCGAGTCGAACACTTCATCTGGGACTAATTCGTTAGCGTGTCCCATAACGATCGCTGGCACAATTGACGAAATGGTTGATCCCGAATGGGAGGGAATGATCATCTCGGAATTTGTGCCCACAGTGGCACCTTAGGGCCCGGTATCTACATGCACTTACCGCCATCGAAAATTGCCGAGGAATCCCACAAACTTGAGGGTTCTCGGTGCCAGTTGAGCGCCGAATACCGTTAACCCAATTAATTGGATCGCCGAAATACCTCGACCGCACCTGCAAAATCACTTGGGGGCTCCGAGGAAAGCTCCATAAGGTCACCCGTCGCCGGATGAAGAAAAGACACTTCAGCAGCGTGAAGTAATGGGCGCCCTATGTCGAATGGGTCGGGCTTCCCATAAGTGCGGTCGCCCAGTACGGGCAACCCAATTGCCTTCAAATGGACCCTGATCTGATGGGTTCGACCGGTGTCCAGTGTGCATCGGAGAAGCGACGCAAGCATCGGTTGATGCCAGGTTTCCTGAACTTCATAATGCGTGCGGGCCTCGCGGCCATCCTCAGTAACTGTCATTTTTGTTCTCGACCGGCGACTCCTACCAATCGGTGCATCAACAGTGCCGGTAGCCGCTTCGGGGCAGCCGGCGACAATGGTCAAATAGCTGCGGTGCATAGACCTTTTGGCTAATTCTTCACTCAAGTAAGAAAGCGCTTCATTTGTGCGCGCGCAGACCAATAAGCCGCTCGTGTCGCGATCCAAGCGGTGAACTATCCCCGGACGTTCTGGCGGACCTACATCCACCATTTCTGGAAATCGCGCTAACAATCCGTGAGCCAAAGTCGATGATGTAGTGCCCGCCCCGGGATGAACAACTAAACCCACCGGTTTATTGATTACGGCCACCGAGTCATCGACGTAAACCACTTCAAAATCCACTTCAGGGTCCGGGACAAGGCGTTTATCGACAGATTCTCGCGCGGGGACCTCGACTTCGATCCAATCTCCTTCGACGACGCGTTGCGACCCAACGACAACCACTTCATCATTGCGGGTCAATTTCCCTTCAGCGATCAGCGACGTCACCATGCTTCGGCTTAGCCCGGTCATTAAGGAGGCGACGCGATCCACGCGTTCGGCGTCTAAAGCAGCCGGAATCTGCTCACGCATTACGTTGTTCCCTGCGTTGTTCAGCCCACATGCTCGCACTCAACATCACTACCCCGGAAACAATTGCTACATCCGCGAGGTTAAAGACCGGCCAAAATCGAAAGTCAATAAAATCCACCACTGCGCCGCGTCCCCATCGCGGAACCCGAAAAAGCCGGTCAGCTAAATTGCCGCATGCGCCTCCAAGTACCAAGCCCAGTGCAAAAGTACCTAGACGTGACGAGAATTTCGTTCGCATCCTCCAAAGCACAACAACTACGCCTGCTGCCAAAAGCCCGAGCAACGGTCCTAGACCCTTACCGGCGCTGAACGCGAATCCCGTGTTCGTTGTCAAATGCAAGCGCAGCTTCCACACGATCTCAATGGACTCGCTGTCAAGCGCGGAAGCAGCCCAAGCCTTAGTAATTTGATCAAAAGCGAATGTTGCGAAGCCTGTAAGTGCTATCGAACGGGCGCTAAGCGCTTTGGTAAACATCGGCACAAGCTCAGCGCCACGACATGCCGGTGGCTTTCTCCTCAACACGCATGTCGGCATGTGGAAGCGCTTCTAGGCGTTCCTTGGGAATCGGAAGCCCCGAAGCGACGCAAATGCCGTATGTATCATTTTTGATTCGCTCAAGCGCACGGTCAATATCTTGGATAGCCGCCCTCGCTTGTGCAGACAACTGGAGATCTCGATCGCGTTCTACCGCTATCGAATCTCCTTCACCGGACTCTTCGTCGAACTGGACATCACCGGGCTCGCGGTCTCGTGCGAGCTGATCAGCCTCGGCTTCGAGAAATTCTGCATGTTGGGTGTATCGACCGCGTTCCGCTAGGAGCGCCTCCCGCTGTTTTTTTAACCAGGGTGCTTTGAATCGAGCTTTTGCCGACACCTTTTTTGCAGATGTCTTCTTCACAGGGCTTTTCTTTGCCACCGCTTTCTTCTTCACAGGGCTTTTCTTTGCCACCGCTTTCTTCTTCACAGGGCTTTTCCTACCAACGGGCTTCTTTGTGGCCATAACTCCCCTCCCGACAACTCGGGTTCGAAAAGGTGCCGCATCATAGCTCCGTGATTCCTCGTCTCCACGTACTAAAGCAACAGACTTTAAAGAAAGGCCTTCTGAACTGGAAGCGATAACGTGCATGGTCGCATGCCCTCTCACGACGAACAATGACCGCTTCAAACGACAGTCATTACCCTAAAGTGCCGAACCGGCCAGATTTTCCTGCGATTGAGCGCAACGTCCTCCAACGTTGGGTAGCGCAGAAAACATTTGAAGATTCAATCGAATCGCGGCCAAAAGACAACGAGTTTGTCTTTTACGACGGACCGCCTTTCGCCAACGGACTGCCACACCACGGGCACCTACTCACCGGATACGTCAAGGACGTCGTCCCTCGGTATCAAACAATGCGTGGCAAGCGCGTGGACCGCCGGTTTGGTTGGGACTGCCACGGCTTACCTGCTGAAATGGAAACCGAACAGGAGCTGGGCGTAAGTGGACGCGCCGCAATCACCGAGTACGGAATCGAGAATTTTAACGCTAGTTGCAAAGAGTCTGTGCTCCGATACACCTCTGAGTGGCAAGAGACGGTAACTAGGCAAGCTCGCTGGGTTGATTTCGATAACGACTACAAGACCATGGATCTGTCCTATATGGAATCCGTGATGTGGGCTTTCAAGCAGTTGTGGGAGCGTGGGCTCATCTACCAAGCCTTCCGGGTGATGCCTTATTCGTGGGGAGCAGAGACTCCACTATCTAACTTTGAGATTCGTTTGGATGACGCGACTCGGCCTCGTCAAGATCCAGCCATCACTGTTTGGTTTGAGCTGGAAAGTACCGGATTGCCGGGACTTGGCGACGATGAATCCGTTCGGTTACTGACGTGGACGACAACCCCTTGGACGCTGCCTTCTAATCTTGCCGTGGCAGTAGGACCAAATATCGAATATTTGGTCCTAGATGCGAAGGGCGCCAAATGGATTCTCGGCGCTGAATGTCTAGACAAGTACTCAGAAGAACTCGAGGGTCACGTAATACTTGGATCCGTCCGGGGTTCAGACCTCGTTGGCCGCACCTATAAACCGCTATTCGACTACTTCGAAGACCGCTCAGACGCATTCCGCGTTTTAGAAGCCGATTTTGTGGACACGAGCGAAGGAACTGGGGTCGTTCACATGGCACCTGGTTTCGGGGAAGATGACCAGATTATTTGCGAATCAAATGGGATCGAAATTGGTGATGCCGTACCAGTTGACGAACAAGGGCGATTCACGGCAGACGTGTCCGGCTGGGCTGGTGAAAACGTCTTTGAGGCCAATCCTGGGATCATCCAACACCTCAAAGGTGAGGGCAGGATTCTCCGGCACGAGACGTATGAACATAACTATCCGCACTGCTGGAGAACTGACACTCCGGTTATCTATCGGGCTATTTCGTCTTGGTACGTCGAAGTAACCAAGATTCGCTCGCGGCTCCAAGAGATCAACCAAGAGATCAACTGGGTTCCCGATCACGTTCAAGATGGTCGATTTGGCCAATGGCTAGCTGGGGCTCGCGATTGGTCAATAAGTAGAAACCGATTCTGGGGCTCCCCAATACCCATTTGGGTTAGCGACGACCCGAATTATCCGCGAACTGATGTCTATGGAAGTCTGGACGAACTCGAGGCTGACTTCGGAGTTCGTCCAACAGATCTACATCGCCCCTATATCGACGAGTTGACTCGACCCAACCCAGACGATCCCTCTGGGAAAAGCACTATGAGGCGAGTACCTGAAGTACTTGATTGTTGGTTTGAATCCGGGTCGATGCCCTTCGCCCAAGTTCATTACCCGTTCGAAAACAAAGATTGGTTCGAAGAACATTTCCCGGCCGACTTCATCGTGGAATACATAAATCAAACGCGCGGCTGGTTTTACACGTTGCACGTACTGGCAGGAGCTTTGTTCGATCGTCCTGCATTCCAGAACGTTATTTGTCACGGCATTCTGTTAGCCGAAGATGGCAACAAACTTTCAAAGCGGCTGCGTAATTACACAGAACCATCTGAGATTTTTGATGCTCAGGGTTCAGATGCACTCCGTTGGTATCTGATGTCCACAAACATTGTGCGTGGGGGCGATACCCGCATATCTGATGCAGGAATCGACGATGTAACGCGCCAAGTGCTTATCCCTATATGGAACGCGTATTCCTTCTTTACCCTTTATGCCAACGTTGATGACCATAGGGCAGTCAAGCGAACAGACTCCCAACACTTACTCGACCGCTACCTTCTCGCCAAGACGAGATCGCTAGTCGAATCCACAACTCTCGCCCTAGACGCTTATGACCTCCCAGGGGCGGCTTCAGAAATCCAAAGTTTCATTGACGCCCTCAATAACTGGTACATCCGTCGCTCTAGAGACCGTTTTTGGGGACCCGAAGGCGGCGGGCAGGGCGACCCAGATGCCTACGACACGTTGTACACCGTTCTGACCACTTTTACCCGAATCGCTGCGCCATTTCTTCCAATGATCATGGAGGAAATTCACGGTGGCCTGACTGGCGGAGAAAGCGTTCATCTTGCCGCCTGGCCACACCCCGACGAACTCCCCGCCGATGCCGAGTTGGTTGCAAGAATGGACCAAGTCAGAGAGGCATCATCGACAGCTCTGCGTCTGCGAGAAGATGCTGGGCTCCGAGTGAGGTTACCGCTATCAAAAGTCATCGTGGCCGGAAAAAACGCTGAGGACCTTCGCGAGGTCGTAGATCTTTTGGCAGAGGAAATTAACGTACATCAAGTTATTTTGACAGCCGACATAGGCGACTTCGCCACTCTCAGCCTGCGACCAAATGGCAACCTACTCGGTCCCCGATTAGGCGCTGACGTTCAGAAGGTTTTCGCTGCTGCCAAAAGCGGTGAATGGTCTCTAACCGAGGAACACCAAATCAGTGTCGCGGGGCACACCCTGGGACTCGAAGAATATGATCTGGCGCTTGATCCAGCCGACCCGCGCAGCACCGCCGCATTGCGATCGAATGACGCTGTAGTGGTCCTTGACACCAACGTCACTCCTGAACTCGAGGCCGAAGGCCACGCCAGAGACCTAATCAGAACTATCCAGCAGGCGAGAAAAGACGCAGATCTTGAAGTCACTCAACGAATCGAAGTCGAGGTGGCCTGGTCGCCCGCAAACTTAGATTCGATTAAAGGACACGAACCTACCGTCGCAGCGGCAGTTTTGGCTTCGAGAATTGTATGGCTAGCGGGTGGTGAAGAACCTCAGGTGGAGCTAACTCCGGTTTGAATCGGTTCTTACTCCCCCTCTAGCGACTCCCGCTTCTGTAGCGCGGAAAAAAATGGATCATCGATTTCCGTACCTGAGCGGGTCTCCGTGACTGGAACACCAGGGGCATCCAAAAGGTCTTGCTCGCCAACAGAACCATCGATTGTGGCCCATCCAGCAATTTCACCGGAAGAAGCTGGGTGATCTATCTCCGGACCATCGGGACGACCACCGAGGTCGCGTGCTATCTCTCCTAAAGCTCTTCTCCGAGTTTCGATTAAGTCTGCTAGTTGATTCGCATCATTACGGCGAGCATTCACTCGAGCATCGAGATCCAGCAACTCCACTTCTAATTCAGCTTTGCGTTCTAGTGCGCCGCTGGCCGCTAGATCTGCTGACGATGCTACGAGGACGTCTGCCAGTAGGTCACCAACTTGCTCGCGTGCGGAGGCAACGGCGTCCTCAATCACATCATCGGCGGTGTCTCGTGCCAAGGCAATGAGCTCCGCTATTCGTTCGATCTCGATTTTGTTGGCGCCGACGGCGACTGATTGATGTTCCGGGAGATTTGGCGCCTCTACTGCCTCTACTGCCTCTACTGCCTCTACCGCATCGATCGCAATTTCTATGTTCGTTGCGCTCGGCTCGTTGGACTCAAAACGCGGGGCGGTTGCTAATGCATCTCTAATGCTCTCGATTGCATCCATTCGACCATCAATGACTTCAATCTCGCCGTCCAAACCAGTATCCGAAGCCCGCCCTTCTGCCTCGATAAGGCGGTCGGCTAATTCGTCTAGACGCTCCTGGAGTTCACTCAGCCCGGCGGCGACGCGTTCAAGAAAGTCATCAACTGAGTCAGGGTCATATCCCCTAAATCGCTCGGGAAATTGCTGCGTTTCAAGCAACACGGGCGTCAACTTCATGCGCTGACACTAACAACAAGGCAGCCACGCCGAAACTGGAAAGCGATTGAATACAACTCAGCTGCAATTAAGGATCACACCTGCCAGGACCCATTGGATCAGAATCAACACCAATATGGGCGAAAGATCTAACCCAAAACCGCCTAGACGAAGAGGCGGCAGCGCCCTCCTCAGAGGACCCATGAGCGGCTCAGTGACCCGGACAAGGAACGTTCGGACAATCGCTACTGGGCTGTCCTGCGCAATGGGAATCCAGCTAAAAATAATTCGTCCAAAAATAGCTAATACATAGATGTCACAAAGGGTGCACAGAATTTGGGTCACGGACAGGCCTCGAATTAATAATGCAAACCACGCTCTTGGAGGCGTTGTCGCTCCTCCTCGGCAAGGTTCACGTGAGATGGGGCGAGCAAATAAACATGATCGGCGACCTTCTCCATTTTGCCTCCAAGGGCATAACAGAGACCGCTCACAAAATCGATGATCCTTCTTGCTAGATCCCGATTAGCAGTCTGGAGGTTGACGATCACTGGTTGGTCCGCCTTGAAACGATCTGCGAGTTGTTGAGCCTCATTGAACGTTCGGGGAGCAACCACGTGAGGTTTGGCACTGGTAATAGGGATAGTTCTCACCGAACCCGTGGGAACTACGCCCGAAGTCCCAACAGGCGCAGCCACCGAACTGTCGGGCATAGTCGCCGGTGAGGTCGGGCTAGTCACAACGGTTACCGGATCACCAGGTCCGGGGGAAGGTTGTGTTGAAGTACCAGGATGCTGAAGCTCGTCGAGTTCGTCGTATCCTTCATCGGGTCCTAACCCGAGGTACAGCATCGCCTGTCGCCACATCGAAGCCATACGCCTCCTCCTCGTCGCTGAGGGTACCGCGATGTCAGCGTGGTGGACGTTCACCAAACAAAGCAGTTCCAATTCGAACCATTGTGCTTCCGGATTCGATTGCAATCTCAAGGTCGTTAGTCATTCCTATAGACCGATGTGGCAGCGCGTTGTCGTCAGCAAATAAAACCAAACTGCGATAGGCCGCTCTAATTATTTGGTCGTCTCCTTGTGGTCCGATTCCCATAGCACCAATCACTTTTAGACCCTTTAAACGGGCCATAGCAACGATGTCGCCAGCCTCTGAGATCTGACAGCCACCCTGGGTTTCACTTTTCGTCAAATTAATTTGAATCATCACCGATGATCCGGGAGCTCGTTTAGCTATCTCGTCGACCAAAGACTGGCGATCCAAGGTCTGCCAGACCGCAACGACCGAAGCAACTCTGCGAACTTTGTTGGTTTGCATTCCGCCGATGAAATGCACGTCCAGACGATCACGTTCCTCGTTTTTTAGCTGCAACCATTTTGACTCCAACTCTTGCGCGTAACTTTCCCCGACCATCTCGAAACCACTCTTTGATGCGGCACGTAGCGCCCATGGGCCAAACCCTTTAGTGACCGCGACAATTTCAATATCATCGCCACCCAACGAGCGAACGCGGTCGCGGAGAACACCAGCACGATCAATCACCTGTTCGGAGCTCAGTTCAGACTCAGGGCTCATAGCGACCTTTTAATATCTACGATGAGAGCACTGCGTTCAGTGTCTCGGTCTGCCCTGTGAGACCAGTATCGTCCGTCAGTCGCCGTGCAACGACAAATGTGATGATCAACTACCACAGAGTTTCGTCTCAGTTGCTCCCGAACAGCCGCCCCAAGATCTAAGGCCGGCTTCCCACTTTTCGTGTGACCCTCAGCCTTGTCGCCGACCACGGCAACCACTTCCCCAAGGTCAACCGCTCCAAATTCGTACTGGTCTGTGCTTATGTGCGGACCAATGATTGCTCGCACGTGCTCTGCTCCATGACCACGAACTTGTCTCATGGCATTGTCAATCACGCCAGCGCGAATACCACGCCATCCGGCATGAATGACACCCACAATTGGAGTGTTCTGAAACGACACCCCATATATGGCAATCGGGACACAATCTGCTGTACGCACCCCGAGCAAGGCACCTGGACACGTCGTCAACAACGCGTCACATGCAGCGCCGTTTCCCTCGCCAGGCCGCCCCACTGTGAACACCTCGGCCCCATGTGCTTGAGATGGAACCGTCAGATCTGACCGTTCGCCGCTCAGAAACGTTGGTTGAGATGCATCTCCGTCGCTGCGATCAGAGAACCGGACCCGCACCGAATATTCGTCACTGATGCGGCGAGAAAAAGTCAACATATGACGATCTTTCAGAATAAGAAGCAACCCTGCTTTGGATCACTTCAAAAAAGACGGCACGTCGAATTCGTCATCGTCGTCATCATCAGTGTCGAAATGGATCTCTTCACCATCTGCTCCGTCGAAAATATCTGCAATTTCGCCCGGTGATGGCGATGTGGAAGACCTCGTTGAGCCTGCCGCCCCCTCATCCCATCGGTCAAAACCCGCCGCAATCACGGTGATACGAATCTCATCTTCCATCGCCTCGTCGATAACGGTTCCGAAGATGATATTGGCGTCAGGGTGCGCGACGTCGTGAATGACATCAGCGGCGTCGCGAACTTCGTGAAGTCCGAGTTCCGTCGACGCCGTCACATTAAGCAGAATTCCGCGCGCGCCTTCGATCGATGCTTCCAACAAGGGACTCGATACCGCTTGTCGTGCAGCGTTTTCAGCACGATTATCTCCGTGTGCCCGCCCGATTCCCATAAGAGCCGATCCCGCATTCGACATGATCATTTTTACGTCAGCAAAATCAGTGTTTATAAGGCCAGGGGTAGTTATCAACGTCGTAATTCCCTGCACCCCTTCTCGAAGAACATCATCTGCCATTTGGAACGCGTCGACCATTGTGGTGTTTTCATTCGCAACGCTCAAAAGCCGGTCATTTGGAATAACGATTTGGGTATCAACTCTTTCTTTGAGGTCTTGAATCCCAGCATCCGCCTGAACAGCCCGACGTCGGCCTTCAAACAAGAATGGCCGAGTGACGACACCTATGGTCAATGCTCCGCATTCCTTCGCAATGTCGGCAACGATAGGAGCGGCGCCCGTCCCTGTGCCTCCACCTTCACCCGCAGTAATAAAAACCATGTCAGAGCCTTCGAGGGTTTGCGCGATTTCGTCCGCGTGTTCCACTGCGGCCTGGCGCCCGATGTCAGGGTCGCTACCCGCACCTAACCCGCGAGTCAATTCGCGCCCGATATCGAGCTTGATATCCGCGTCACTCATCAATAGCGCCTGGGCATCCGTATTCACCGCTACGAATTCGACGCCTTTCAGACCCGATTCGATCATTCTGTTCACCGCGTTGCAGCCGCCGCCGCCAACGCCGACAACTTTAATCACGGCCTGATAGTTCTGAGGGCTGGCCACTGGGCCTCCTGGGTGTCTCGTAAACATCTGCCACTTCAAGCGCAGAGCAGGCAACCCTGACGGTAGCGCAAGTTTGATCTGATACAAGTCCGCCCTGCCCGGAGTCGCATCAGACTAGGGGGAGGCAGTTCTCTTATCCTCGCCTCGGACGACAACCTCCGTGGGAGTAGACACGTCAATATATTTGTCGTTTCGGTTTTGGTCTCCTAAGTGACTCAGCACGGTTACCAGGGCCACGACTTTCGCAGCAAGTCGGTCTTCGTCTCCAAATACGACTTCTTCGCCACTCGTAAGGCTTCCCACAATTTCACCGTCCGCGTCTCTTCGAAGACTACGAACACGCAGAACTAAGTCACTTGGGAAGGCGCCGAGCACGGAAAGTAACGCTTTACTGTCCTCCATCATGTAGCTACCCGGTACCCCTGCTGCATGCACGCCGCTAAGGCGGGGAAGATCGGGGGGGTTGGAAAGCCCCCCAGTCAGCACACGCCCAAAGGAGTCAATGAGCGCCCACTGCTTAGGAGCGACCATAGCCAGTGCTACCGCCCGACGTTCTGTGATGTCTACGGTTATAAGGCCGTCCCACTTGCGTTCGATATCAACAACTTGCACCCACGGGAGAACTTCCAGCTTCCGTGCTTCTTCTTCCGAGTTCACGGAAAGGAGTGGGTCTCCGCTATGGAAGCCAAGTCGTTCTTCTACCTCGGCTAGGGCCACTCGATGAAGCCCATAAATCTCCACCCGCTCGACGTCAAGCAGCGCCGATTTTCCTAACAGAACATAGCTCGCTGCTACGACTGCGATAGCTATCACCAGCCACGTTAAAATTCGACGGGACTTAGATAAACGGCGGCTTTGAGCCGTGTCTCCGCTCATGGCTCGGTCACAAACCCCACCCGCCGGATTTCAGTGCGAAGCTCAATATTCGCTTCCTCGAACACTCGCGCCGCGACTGTTCGGATGACCTCATCCACATCATCCGACGAACCCCCCGGGTCGGCTTGGACGAAATTCGCGTGCTTTTCGGAAATCTGGGCAGAACCGACGCGAAAACCCTTGAACCCCAGGCGGTCAAGAAGCTCGCCAGCGGTTTCGGTTTCGGGGTTCACGAACACTGAACCTGCGTTTTGGCCACCAGGTTGGTTGTCGCGACGCCATTGAACTATGTCTCCAAGCATGCCCGGCGCATCACCATCCTGGTCGGGTGCTAGTTGGAGAGTTGCCTCTAAAACAATTTGTGTTGCTCCTATAGCGCTTCGTCTGTACCCAAACCGCAGCTGTCGCTTGTCCCAGAGTTGAGTTGAAGAAGTTGCCAAGTCGAAGATGCTCGCCTCAACTATCGATGCCTCCATATCACTTCCATGCCCACCTGCGTTCATTCGGACCGCCCCGCCCACGGACCCAGGTACGCCTACTGCCCATTCAAATCCCGTTAGTCCTGCGCTAGCGCACCTTCGTGCAAGGGCTGGTAAAGCAACTGGCCCGCCAGCGCGAACGACAGCACGTTCAGTATCAATTTCGCTGACTACGAAATCCCCTCCCAGGCTTACAGCAATTCCGGGAAAGCCCGCTTGAGCAACGAGTAGATTCGACCCTTTTCCGACAACCAGAACAGGAAGCCCACTGGTCTGATGCGCCACGGCTACTTGAGACAATTCTTCCTTGCTCTGCGCCTCGACGTACAACGCGGCGTTTCCACCCACGCGATAGGTGGTCATCACTCCTAAATTTTTCTCTGTTTGCGCCAACGAACCCAAGAGGCGTTTGGCGTCCTCCACCGCAGTGTGGTGTGCTTTGTCGGAGTTCATGCCGGCGATGATCCGCGCAGTTGCTGAACTTCATCTGCGACTGATGTCAGATCACCAGCGCCCATGGTCAGACACAAATCTCCTGGGCGAAGAATCGAACTTAAGTATTCGGGTACTTGTTCTCGACCTGGTAGGTAGGTGACGGAGGCGTAAGGATGGGCATCTAGGACAGCGCGGAGTATTAGTTCTCCGGTGATACCGGGACGGGCCGGTTCACCCGCCCCATAAACACCGGTGAGCACTATGTGGTCCGCGTCGATGAAGGAATGTTCAAAATCTTTCCAAAGTTCAGCCGTGCGGCTGAACCTGTGTGGCTGAAAGACGGCAACCACTCGTCCCCACTCACCCGCCTTCGTCGCGCTCAACACTGCGGAAACCTCGGTGGGAAGATGCGCGTAATCGTCTACGTACACAACTCCGCTTTGTTCGCCACGGAACTCAAACCTTCGCGCGACGCCAGCAAATCTTCCCAGCGCTGAGATCGCCGCCTGAGGCTCCCCTCCCAGTTCAATCGCGATGGTTAAAGCGGCCGCCGCGTTGCGAACGTTATGGATGCCAGGGATGGGGAGCTCGCATTCACCCAGGTCGATGCTGCCTCTCCGCAATGTGAATTGCGAGGAGTAACGGCGGCCCTCAACATTGACGATTCGATAGTCCGCGTTTTCCGAAGTGCCGTAGGTGACGCACCCTCCGACTGTTTTAGCGACGCTCGCCGCGTATTTATCGTCGGCACACACAACACGAGGTCCTTTTGCCGAAGAAAGGAAGGTTTCAAAAGCTGCTACTAATGTCTCAAAGGAACCGAAATAGTCCAGATGGTCGGCTTCGATGTTGGTCACTACGACAGCTTCAGCTGCGATCTCTAAGAACGTACCGTCAGATTCGTCAGCCTCTACAACGAAAAGTTCACCTTCGCGATCCCAAACAGCGCCAGACCCGATCTCGTTTAAATCTCCACCCACGATGAAAGAGGGGTGGAAGTCACAGCCCATCAATGCCAATGCCAACATGGACGACGTCGTGGTTTTCCCGTGTGTACCTGCCACCCCCACGGTGCGTTTCTTTTCGCAAATTTGAGCAAGTATTTGGGCCCGACTCAACACAGGACGACCGCTCCGAAGCGCTGCGACAATCTCGACGTTGTCATCCGGCACGGCCGTGGATCTACAGATAACTTCGCAGTCACTCAAATTGTCGGCATTATGTCCAATTTCTATTCGCGCGCCTAAAGAACGCAGCCGATTTACTCCAGCTGAGTCACGAAGGTCGCTGCCACTCACTGGGTGTCCCATAGACATCAGTACGGCGCCAATAGCGTTCATGCCAGCTCCGCCGGCACCCACCACGTGAATAGATGCGTCATCTTTTATCGGCGTCGGTGGCGACTTGATCAATTTCAAAGCGCCTCACCTTTCCGGTCTGACTGCCCATACGGTGCCAAACAATGCTTCATCACCAGATCGGCAACTCTCTCCGCTGCATCGCGATATCCGACGCTCCGTCCTCGACGAGCTAAGTCTGGGTCGGATTCACTCTGAAATCTCGTCAACATCCGTTCGATTTCATCACGAAAACGTTGTCCATCGAACTCTTCATCCGGTACCGAAACGGCTAATCCTGAATCGACCAAATATTGGGCGTTACGGCTCTGGTGGTCATTTGGAGCGTTAGGCAGCGGGACCAACACAGCTGGTAGCCCTAGGAGCGCGATCTCAGCGACGCTAGAACCGCCTGGCCGGCAAACGACTAAATCTGACGCCGCCATCGCGTTCGGTAGATCGTCATCGTATGCGTAGGCCATCACGTTGCTAGGGAGGCTCTTAGGAAGCGCCTGCCAATCACGTCGACCCACGACGTGATGAATAAATGGCAAATCGCCAACTTTCACTGCTTCCCAAACCGCTTGATTGATGCGTCGGGAGCCGAGCGAGCCACCAAAAACAACAACAGCCGGCTTGTCTGTTGGCCAGCCAAGTTCATTTCGCAGTGATCGGCCTTCCCGATCCGCCCGTAGTACAGCTTGTCGAACCGGGTTCCCTGTAATGACTTCGTTTTTTAAACCTGTACCAGCACACGGCACTGCTGCCGCCTTTGCAAACTTTGTCATGAGTCGGTTGGCCGCGGATGCCGCTGTGTTTTGTTCCGCCAACACCAATGGCACCCTGAAAACGATGGCTCCAATTCCGGCTGGTAACGCCGCGTACCCTCCGAGTGACAACACAACACCGGGGCGGCGGCGCTTAACTATCCAACTTCCTCGAAATATCGCCCAGATGATCGCCACTAGATTGAGAAGGTTGCGAGGCGAGACCCGACGTCCGTTAAGTCCTCGTCCGCTAAGGGCAACGAGCCCGTAGCCAGCTGCAGGGACCATCTCTAGTTCCACTCCTCGCGAACTCCCCACGAAAAGCACCGCTTCACGTGGCCATCCCCTTTTAACAAGTTCGTCAGCGACTGCTAACCCGGGAAGAAGATGACCCGCTGTGCCTCCGCCAGCGACGATGATTCCACCCTGAGAAGCGTCAACGAAACCAACTTTTTTCGATTTCATTTTGACTGCCGGGCGATATTGAGTAGCAATCCAGCAGCCGCAGCGTTCACTATTAACGAAGTGCCACCAGACGAAACGAAGGGCAGCGTTACGCCGGTGATCGGAAGCCGGCCCACCACGCCCCCCAGATTCACAAAGATTTGCAGGAAAAACCACACAGATATGCCAGCGGCAAGCAGTGATCCAAAAACATCTGGGGCGATCTGCGCGGTGCGAAATCCCGTGAGGACGATGGTCGCAAGCAATATCAGCACAGCTACGGCACCAACGAAGCCCAACTGTTCTCCTACAACGGCGAAGACAAAATCCGTGTCAGCCTCAGGTACCCACCCCCATTGAGCGTGACCCGCCGACAGTCCTGTCCCCCTGAAACCGCCGTTAGAGAGACTCGCTAAGCCCTGCGTCACCTGGTAGCCATCACCCAAGCTGTTTTCCGCAGGAGAGAAAAACCCGATGATTCTGCCTCTTCGAAACGGCTCAGCTAAGGCAAAAAATAAGCCCGCGCCCAAACTCGGTACTAGCAACAATCCCAAATGCCTAAAAGGAACCCCCGCTGCCCACATCATTCCGAGAGCGATTGAGCCGATTATGGCCGCAGTGCCAAGGTCTCGCTGCTGGTGGGCGATTAAGACACATGGAACAGCGATGCTCGCTAGAACTGGGAGCGTGACGCGATCTATGCGATCCAGGAAATAGCGGCGCTGATCAAGGAACGACGCCAGCGACACGACCAAGGCCAATTTCGTAATTTCCGATGGTTGCAGGCCAAACAAACCCAAATCAAGCCAGCGGCGACTACCTCCGCTCGAGTAACCGAAGAGGAGCACGAGAACTAATCCGAGGCACGCAGCGGCTAGGAGTAAAGGGGCGATGCGTCGCCATAATCGATAATCGCGACCTACCGTGAAGAGCAAAGCAATTATCCCCAATGTGACATGCGTCGCGTGTTTGCCAAATTCCGAGAAAGCGCTGCCGTCTTGCCCGACCGAGGCTGGGTTTGATGCCGCAAGCGCCATGACAACGCCCGTTAGCATCAGCAACAGGATCGACCCAAGCATGGCCAAGTAGCGCATTGAAGGACCCGGGGAATCATTATGTGGATCGGCCTGGGCCGATCGGTAGTTCTGCAACACCGTCATGGTTGAATCTGTCCCTGTTCGAGCAGTCTGACAAGCCGTTGGAAGTCATCGCCTCGTTCGTTGTAATTGCGATACCAATCGAACGAAGCGCACGCTGGCGAGAGCACCACATCACCGCCTGAGCTTTGTGCTAGTGATGTCGCGACCTTCACAGCCTCCTCCATGGAGTCCGCAAGGGTCGTCGCAACCGCCCCATCGAAAACGTGAGTCAGGGTTTCCGCTGATTCGCCGATCGCTACTACGCCAGCGAGCCTTGGAGCGAGCTCTTTGAGTTCCACAAGATCAAGACCCTTGTTACGTCCTCCGGCAATTAGCACCGCTTGATCGAAGCCCGCCATGCCCGCAACTGTGGCGTGAGGAGTGGTGGCCTTGCTGTCATCGAAAAATCGGACCCCATCGACTGTCGCGACGAACTCGAGACGATGAGCTAACCCGTCAAAATTTGCTAGTACTTCAGCAACCGACTGCACCGAGGCACCCATGGATAGCGCCAGAGCGGTGGCTGCGCATGCATTGAGTTGGTCGTGTGGTCGCGATCTACGAAGGTCAGAGATCTTGACTATCCGTTCACCGTGAGCAATAAGTTCACTGTCGGTGCAATGCACATCGCCTTGTCCAAGTCCGAAGGTCAGTAGCTGGGAGGCGATGTTGTTCGTCCAGGGGCCAACTGCTACATCATCGTGGGGCGCCACCGCAATATCCCCTTCCTGTTGCGTTTCCCATATCTTGGATTTCGCGGTGGCGTATGCCTGAAAGTTTTCGTGCCAATCCAAGTGATCTGGGGCAAGGTTGAGCCAAGCCGCCGCTTTGGCGCGAAACCGACAGACCCTGTCGAGACTAAAAGATGAAGCTTCGACAACAAATACTTCGTGTCTGATTTCTTCGTCATCGATCGCGGAGACGAAAGGTATGTCCGTATTGCCAACAGCGGCGGCCTGCATGCCTGAACCCAACAGCATCTGAGTTGTTAATTCAGTGACCGTGGTTTTCCCATTAGTGCCAGTAACTGCAGCGCATGGACGATCATTCCAGAGAGCCGCCAGATCAAGCTCGCTCAAAATCTCGACGCCCGAAGCATCTGCTAGTCGGTAGAGAAGATGGTGGCATGGAATTCCCGGGCTTGGCACCACCGATGTAACTCCGGACAATGCTCGTTCTAATTCTGTCGCCGAACTCGAATCAAGGAGTTCAACTCTTAATTTCTCAGCCACCGCAGCGAGCACCGTCGGTTGATCATCAACCGCAAGTACTTCGTAGTTACGCGCCGTTAAGGCTTGCACCACAGCCGTGCCCGTTACTCCCAATCCGGCTACGAGCACGCGCGAAAGGTCAGGAATGTTCACAGCAAACACCGCAAAGCTTTTGACTGTATTACGGCAGCCGAATCAAGCCCGATGAAGTCGGCGTAGAACACACCCAACGCGAACGCGACACAGATTCCATTGATGATCCACATGCGAATAAGGACCGTTGTTTCTGGCCAACCAACTAGTTCAAAATGGTGGTGGATAGGCGCCATTCGAAAAACGCGCCGGCCAAAGATCCGGTAGCTACCTACCTGCAGAATCACTGAGAGTGTCTCTAGGACATAAAGGGCACCAATTACTGGCAACAGCAAATGAGTTTCGAGGAGTAAGGCCAGTCCAGCGAAAGCAGTACCTATCGCTAGCGATCCAGTGTCCCCCATGAAAATTCGTGCCGGTGGAGCGTTCCACCACAGGAAGCCGATGCAAGCTCCGGTCATCGCGGCGGCAACGATCGCTAGATCCAATGCGTGACTAACGTCGTAGTTCTCCGGGTGTCTAAAGATCCAGTAACCGATCACCACAAATGCAGAAAACCCGATCGCCGCTGATCCACTAGCTAATCCGTCAAGCCCGTCGGTGAGATTCACAGCGTTGGCGGTAGCTATCACCAGAATCGAGGCCCAAACCACCCACAGAACCTTCCCGAGGGTGATACCGGGTAATTCGGCCCTGGTCAGTGCAATTACTGGACTGGTTTGAGCCCAATACATAGCGAGAGTGGAAAATCCGATCGCCACTCCGAGTAAACCAATAATTTTGGCCGACTTGTTAAGGCCCAAGTTGCGCTCTCTACTGACCTTAATCCAGTCGTCGATTAAGCCAACAGCACTTGCCGCTACGATCGCCATAACGAGAACGACGCCCGATCGAGTAACAATCGTTTCCGATCGAAGATGACTCACGAGGTAACCGGCTACCGCTCCGACAACTATCGCTACCCCACCCATAGTGGGAGTCCCTGCCTTGGTGAGGTGACCCTCTGGGCCGTCTAAACGGATAGGTTGGCCGACACCACGGGCTCGCAACCATGGCACTAGAACGCGCGTGCCGACAAGGCTTACGCCCATGGCGACGCCTGCGGCGATCAGGAGCGCGATCATCAGACCCCACCTTCCAATCGGGTCGCCAGAGCTTGCTCGCAAACAGCAACATCGTCGAAAGGTCGTTGTTCATCACCAATAGTCTGATACGTCTCGTGGCCCTTTCCAGCTACAAGAATTAGGTCTCCTGCGACCGCTTCGCCGATCGCGAAATGGATTGCGTCTGCCCGATCGAGAATGATTTGCGAACGCGCCTTTCCGCGTTGAGTTCCGACGATTATTTGGTTAGCTATGACCAATGGATCCTCTGACCGGGGGTTGTCTGAAGTCACGACCACTTCGTCGGCTAAACCGGCGGCTATTTCCCCCATTACAGAGCGTTTTCGCTGATCGCGGTTACCTCCGGCGCCGAACACCACCCATACCTTTCTCGCCGTAATACTTCGAGCAGCTTTCAGAGCTTCCGACAGCGCGTCCGGTTTATGGGCATAATCCACTAGAACACGGACGTCGGATCTAGCGATGGAAACTGGTTCCATCCTTCCTCGAACCGGTTTGACTAGTCGTAATCCACGCGCGATGTCCGTGCGATCGAACCTTAAAGCGTTCAGCGTTTCAGCTGCCATCAACAAATTGATGATGTTGAAGTATCCGACGAGTGTGGTTTCTATCTGGTGGTCGCGCCACATGAAGGTGGCGCCATTCGCTGTAACCCTCGGGTCTTGAATCAGATTGGGATCGACCTCGACCACTTCGCGTGATGCACTGAGCTCGCGTGCTAAGCGTCTGCCCCACTCGTCGCCGACTGACACGATTGCGGTTTCGGTTCTTTCGTCAAAAAGTCTGCACTTGGTCCGAAAGTACGCTTCCATGTTTCCGTGAAAATCGAGGTGTTCGGGACTTAAGTTGGTGAAAAGCGCAGCAGCGAAATGAGTGCCGTCAACGCGACCCAACTCGAGACCGTGAGAAGACACTTCCATACACGCCCAATCCGTACCACTCTCGAGCAACCGCGAAAACGATCGCTGCAACTCGGGTGCTTCAGGAGTGGTGCGCTGCCCGTCAAGAGTGCCCATCGAGCTACTGCTCTCACCACAGTGGTGGAGCATCTCAGCTAAGGCCTGTGTCGTCGTGGTCTTTCCTGCTGTCCCTGTCACTCCCACCACCTTGAGGTGTTTGGAGGGTTCTCCGTAGATTGCAGCAGCAACTGGACCTAAGGCTTTTCGGACGTTAGGCACCACTACTTGTGGCGCGGCATCATCTAGTTCACGCTCAACCAAAAGTGCTGAGGCGCCGGCTAGGAGCGCCTCGGTCGCATAGAGATGCCCGTCGTGCTGTTCCCCCGAAATGCAGGCGAACAGATCACCGTTTTTAGCGACGCGACTGTCATGACTAACGCCCGACAGCCGCACTTCGTCGATTTCTGAGGGCGCCTGTGTCAACAACTGACCACCGCTTCGCGCGACGATTTCTGCGAGAGAAACTTTAGTCATCAGTAGCTACTTCGTTTGCGGCACGCCAAGCGCCCGTAAAGCGCCAGTCGCTATCTTGGAGAACACTGGGGCCGCCGTGAGACCTGCCAAATGTTCATCTGGCTCATCGAGAATCACCACGATCGTGAGCTTCGGATTTTCCGCTGGAACGAAACCCGCAAAGGTGGCCGTGTAGTCATCGCTGTATCCGGAGCGCTCCACCAAGGCTTTTTGCGCGGTTCCTGTTTTTCCAGCGACCGAATACCCGTCAACTTGCGCTCGTGTTCCTGTTCCTTGCGTAACCACACCAGCAAGCATGTCGCGCATTGTCGCCGCAGTGGTCGCGCTCAGTACTTGTCGTCGCGTGCCAGAGGCAATTGGATGCATCACCCCATCTGGACCAGCTACTCCACGGATTAACGCGGGTGCAATGTATTCGCCACCGTTCGCGATGGTGTTGAATGCAGCTGCTAATTGCATCCCTGACACAGAAACGCCTTGACCGAACGCTATGGTCGCTAGCCCAGTTCCCTCCCATTCTGTGGGCTGCCGGAGCTTTCCTCTCGTCTCGCCGGGCCATGCTCGTAGGTCAGTTTGGCCGCTCGTGAATTGTCCGAATCCGAATTTCTTCAGGTATTGGTAAAGGTGGTCTTTACCCAGTTGTTCTGCGATGCGGATGGTCCCGATATTGGATGATTTGGCAAGTATCTCCGATATTGATAAGTCCCTGTCTTCGTGCACATATGGCTCGTTGAACTCTTTGTCTGAGTACTTGTACTTATGCGGAACGTTAATAATTTGGTCGGGCGCGATCCTGCCTTCTTCCAAGGCTGCCGCGATTGTGAAGGGCTTGGTGGCCGATCCCGGTTCGAACGAGTTTATGAAGGCGCCGCTACTACCCGTAACACGCGCTTGATGGGCCGTGTTTGAACTAGCGACGTCAACTAGCGCGAGTACTTCGCCTGTTGCGACCTCCAGCACGATTGCAGTTCCCCAATTAGAACCACTTCTCGCCACCTCTTCTTGAAGAACACTTTCAACGAACAATTGAGTTGGGGCATGAAGCGTCGTAACCAGACTTTCCCCCGGTTGAGCTGCTTCAAAGACGATGTCATCTCCTGGCAGTCTTACGGCGCCAGTTGCAGACACGAAATTTGTTCGGACCCCTGCTTGACCAGAGAGAAGCTTCGCAAACTGCAATTCAAGTCCGCTTAACGGATTTTGATCCCGATCAACATTGCCAATGACGTTGCGAGCAAACTCATCACCATTGGGGTAATGCCGCGCTGGTTCGTCTCGAATTTCGATACCGGCCAATCCGAGCTTTCGGATTTCGTCAGCGGTGTCAGGCGATACCTGTCGTTTCAGATAGACGTACTCCTTGCCGCTTCTTAGTCGGTTAATGATGGTTTCTTGTGATTCACCAATTATTGGCGCTATCTGCGCGGCGAACGCATAGGGGTGGGTTACAAATCGCGGGTTGGCTCCGATCGTGGGCAACGTGTCACTAATGGCAAGAACGGAGCCATTTCTGTCAAGGATCGCACCGCGTGAACCACTGATCGAAGACATCACACTGTGATTATTAATTCCGCCTATGTACTGCTCGCGATTCAATATTTGAATATCTACCAACCGGGCTGTGATCAACCCGAAAAGTAACGACGTGCCCAGAATCAGAAGGCCAATTCGTCTTCCGCGATAACCCACTTGGCCTTGAGGGCTAGATAGCCGCTTCGTCGAAATTGAGGAACGAGAAACCTGAGGCTCTGTCGGCGAGTCCGAACGGGGCCTTGCCCGGGTTCCAACAGACGGTGCCACTGGAGTTCCGGCCTGTTCCTTATCGGCCGCTGTTGGAAGCGGCGATAGCTAATGCTTCCGTGAGTAGCCGATCGACTGACAGCCAGTCGCCAGTGTCACCTGCACGGGTAAGTATGAGTTCGGCTTGACGTCCAGAGTTCAGATGTTCTCGCCGAACCTGAATCTGTGTCGCTGATTCTGCCGGAAGCATCCCCAACACTCCGCTCGCCAATTTTTCGATTTGTTTTGGCGCCCGTTGGTTTTCAAGCTCGATTCGAAGCTCGCGAACTGACACGCTTTCCTGCGTTATCACGTTGTCTAAACGCACGAGCTCTACATGACGGTGGTTGATCAGCGAATGAAAGACGACGTGCCCGAGCAGAACAAACAGTGCCGCGACCCCAAAAAGAGTTGTTGCACCTACGAGTCGATTCCCTAACGACGAATAACGTTTTTTCGTCATGAGCCGCGACCCGTCGGCTATTTCGATCACATCAGGGCTTACGGCTAGGTCTGTGCCAATCGCAGCGGTCACCAGATCTAGGCCTCTCCTACGAAGAGTCGTTCCGCGGCCCGGAAACGAGCGCTTGCCGCCCTTGGGTTTCGTTCGATTTCTGCTTCTGTTGGGCGGACTACTTTGCGTCGAAGAAGTCTGACGTTAGGTTCGGACCCACATATACAGGGCAGGCTCGATGGGCAAACACAAACACCATCGGCTGCCTCGCGTAGAACGTGTTTCACTATTCTGTCCTCTCCAGAGTGATAAGAAAGAACGACCAGTCGACCCCCAGGTCTAAGTCGCTCAATTGTCTGAGTTAAAGCAGGCTCTATGAGATCAAGTTCATTGTTGACGGCTATGCGAAGTGCTTGAAAAGTTCGCATTGCCGGGTGTCGCCCTTTTCTCCGCGCAGCAGCAGGAACTGCGCTTCTGACGATGTCGGCGAGTTGTTGCGTTGATTCAATCGGGCGAGCCGACATGATTGATTTGGCGATCCGGTAGGCAAATCGCTCGTCAGAATTTGTGCGTAACAAATCAGTGAGTTCTTGTTCGCCGTAGTTGTTGACGATGGTGGCTGCCTCAAGACCATCATCAGGATTCATCCTCATGTCGAGGGGCGCTGCGTAACGGTGTGAGAAACCACGGTCGGGCGTGTCCAGTTGGTGACTACTCACTCCAAGGTCAAAAAGCGCGCCAGTTAATTGTCTGCCATCGAGGTCAAGAATCTGACCAATTTGGTCGAATCGTCCGTGCACTACTTGAGCCCTCTGCCCAAATTCAGCGAGGCGGTCTCTGGAAACTTTCACCGCTGAGGGGTCTCTATCGATCCCTAATAGCTGACGTGTCGGTGCTTGTTGTAGCAGCGCTCGAGCGTGACCCGCTCCCCCGATAGTGGCATCGACAATTAGCCCGTCGTCTACTTCTTCGAAAACCTCGAGAACTTCGGCCAACATGACAGGCAGGTGGTCGAATTTTGCGTCACCGGGGACGTGTTCTGTTGAGTTCAGGGAGGAGTCACCAGGGGAAGAAATCACTGTTAGTCGCCGCCGGTGGGTTCAGTGAACTCATCAGGTGACTCCAACAAGGAATCTCCCACTTCGGTGATTTCTTGCCAGCGAGACCTATCCCAAATCTCGACCTCGTCTATTACGCCGACGATGACGCATTCGCGTTCCAAATGAGCGAAGGAACGGAGGTCTTCTGGAACCGCAATTCGACCCTGTTTATCGGGCAGGATATGCGCTGCACCTGCACCAAATGACCGCTTCGCCGACCGGTGACGAACGTCACCTTCTTCGGAACGAGCTGCCATTGTTTGCGCTATATCCCGAAAGCGTTCAGGGGTAAGCAGCGCCAAACAACCCTCACTTCCTTTAATCAAGAAACCACTTTGGTCGAAAGAAGGTCGAAAGGAAGCGGGCAGCACAATTCGTCCTTTGGCATCAAGCGCATGCTCAAACTGACCGACGAATAGCTCTTCCACTGTTGCCCTCGCGACTTAGTGCCATCTTGTGTGGCTGGGAGATTTCGCGGCTATTAACCCACTTTATTCCCTATTGCTCCACTTCGTGACACTTTATGACTCTTCCGCACGCGAGTCCAGCCATTTGGGCACACTTTCACCACTTTGCGTTAAAGATTTCGAATCACATACGTGTAATTAACCACACAAAGTTACGCTTTTAATCACTCAGAGCGCTTTTTGCTCACTTAAGGTAGTTTCGCGATTTCGTTTCGCCGTGCGTCAGACGGCAAGAAGCTTCGAAACGACCAAGTTTCGCACCTCTATCATCGAACAGTCGAGACCAGCATCGGCCCATCCAATTCCTTTGGAGTTCACGTCGGCCAGCCCTTGGGGTCGCTGGAAGCGTCGATACCAGACGCATTGGAACCGGGCTGAGCGTCTAGTTCTACGTTGCGCGATACCAACTAATTTACGGCCGGACAAAGTAACTTCTCCCGGGCCGATTCCATCGAAGCACCAGTTTCCGGTGCCTACGAGATTGGCCTTATGGATTCCTGCGTTGAGACCTAGTTCCACGAAAGCCGACGCGATGCTCTCACCTATCCAGTGAAAGGATCGACTCAAGTCGTCTAACCATAAGGGGTCGTTACGGGGCAACGTGATATCGATCCAAGTTGACTCACATGGATCGAGCCAAACGATGCCTCCCCCGCTCTGGCGCCGGGTGGTTGTTTCGCCGATCTGCGGATCGCGCCCTCTTGATCCCAACACGAGGGCCGGTTCGTCGAACTCAAGAATAGAAATTCTCCTTCGACCATCAACGGCGATGGGACGATGGTGAAGGGCTTGGACCCCAGCGCTCCATCTCTCCACAACCCATTCTCGGGTTGAGTTCACGCTGAGAGCGACAAACGATTTGGAAGGTAAGTATCCCATTCTGGTGGGACACCTGTTCGTAACGCTGCGGCTACGGCCATTGGTTCGGGAGCGTGTGGGACACGCCGCAAGCGAAATTGTGAATGCTCCGGCAAGGTGTCACCCTTTGCGACGTTGCAGCTTCGACAACAAGCCACGACGTTCTCCCAGGTGTGTTCCCCACCTTTGCTTCGCGGGTGCACATGGTCAATGCACTCCGCCCTTCGCCCGCAGTATTGGCAAAGATAGTGGTCACGCGCGAATACTGCCTTGCGGTGCAGCGAAGCACGCCGCCGATAAGGAGCGCCAACCTGATATTGCAGGCGAGCTACCGATGGGGCGAAGATTTCAAGCTTTTCGGAGCGCAGCACCCGTTGAGTTGCGTGAATGACTTCTGCCTTATCGGCTAACACCAAAAGAAGGGCTCTTCGTACGGAAACAATTGACAGGGGCCGATATCCAACATCTAGAACCAACGTCCGTTCAGCAAGGACCGATCCTCGGTCTTCGCTCATAACTTCACAGACCTCCACATTCGACACCATTCCAGCCAAGCGACTATGTCTTTCGTCTGCCGATCTTTCTCCATGGAACCATCGGATCCATACATAGTGACCATACGGAAATGGAGGAAATCTTCGGCGGGAAGCGGCAGGAACGGCCCTTGGCGCCACCAACGTGAGCGACTCATCCGACAGAACGTTGAAAGAGCAACCACCCACAACTTAGGGCGCACTGCAACGGCGCTCGTTGCAGCGAAAAACAATCGAAGGGCACCCGACTTTTCGGCCACGACGGCAATCCTAATCAGATCAATCTCGCTCGGGCATCAATACCAAGACTCCGAAAACCGACTACAGCGGCGCCCACTAGTGGAGCTTCGGTTCCCAGGCCGACCGGTGAAATCCTGACCCCTCGAGAAAAGTCCAGATGGCAACGCTCAAGAAGTTCCATATTCGCGGCAGCAAAAAATTCGTCTCCAAAGCCAAGCGCAACTGACCCGCCGATAAGCACACGTTCCAAATCAAGCAAATTCACAACGGAAGCAACTGCTCGTCCCACCAACATTCCCGCCCGTCTCTTTTCATATGCGTCTGCCGTGCTGGGATCCGCGCCGAGCCTGCGACCGATAGACGGTCCAGAAGCTTCAGCCTCCAGACATCCACGCGAGCCGCAGGCGCAATCGGCCCCCTCTGGCTCCACGATTACATGACCAATATGGCCTGCGTTCCCGGCGCTGCCATCCAACAGGCGCCCATCGATAAATAGACCTCCACCTATACCGGTCGAGACCACCATCGCCAGAAAATTTGAAAGATCTTTCCCCGCCCCAAACCAAGCTTCTCCTAACGTCAATGCTTTTGCATCATTGTCGATACACACATCCATCCCTAAACCTTCACGCAGCTGGTCGCGAAGCGGAAATTCCCGCCATGCCGGGATATTCAGTGGAGATACCGCCTCACCGTTTCGGGTCATGGGACCACCGCACCCCACCCCGCACACGGCTACTTCGTTATTGCTACCCAGAACGTCGTTGGCCAACCCCAACAACGTCGCAAACAATTCGTCGCTTTGGGAAGTCTGAGGGGTCGGAACCTGCTTCATGGCCACGACGCTGCCATCGTCGGTGACTAGGCCCGCGGCAAACTTCGTGCCCCCAACATCAAGTGCGAGAGCGACATTGGAGTGGATGGCCTCGATCAGAGGTCATCCCGTCGCATCCGATTTCGCATTCGTTCGGACAATCCACCCATATTGGCTCGGATCTGACCACTCCGAACTTGACCAGTGACTTTTTGAAAGCCTGCTTTACCCATTTTTCGTAGATTGCGTTCGATAATAACGGCGCAAGCAAAGATCGCTAGGAAGGCCAAGAAAGCTAAGCCGAAATGAACCTGCAGGGCAGCTACAACCCCAACCAAACCAAGAATGCCAACTATTACTGCCCATTTGATGTTGCGAAGTGCGTGACGATAAAGGGTCGTTTCGCTGACTTCTCGAGCAAACTCGGGGTCGGAGTCATAAAACTCCTTCTCTATCTGATGAAGGATGCGCTGTTCGTCGTCAGAGAGCGGCACGAGATCTTCCGTTCGTCGGTTCTTCCAGTCTAGGACGAGCCTTGCTCCAGATTGACATCATCACTGTCATCAACCGTGCATTCCCTCATTTTTTCGCGGAAGACCGGGCCCGATTGCGGCCTCACCGTACCGTTCTCGTATGCGGTCCATCGCCGCAGAAAGCTGTCCCCAAGCCGGGTCAGTTAATTCTTCGCCGATAAGGGTCAGTTGCTGGGGGCCCGGTGCCCCAAGTCTGCTCAAACCCACTCCTAGCAATCGGACGCCTTCTGCGAGGTCGATCTGGTCCAACATCTCAATAGCCGTTTCTGAAATAACTGAGAGGGTGTCGACAGCTTCGCTGAGAGTCGCCGATCTTGTGAGGTATCGCATGTCAGGGCGCCGGATTTTTAAGTGGACCGTTCGTCCGGCTAATCCTTTTCTCCTAGCGCGAGCGGAAACCGCATCTGAAAGTCGAACAATTTCGCTTACTAGGTGACTCCGGTCGAAAACGTCCTGTGCGAATGTCTCCTCATGGCTAACTGACTTGCTTTTTCTTTCGGAATGAACTCGTCGATCGTCGATACCTCGACTGAGTTCTGACAAATGTATTCCGTGAGATGTTCCGAGAGTTTCGACTAAGACGTCTTCTGGCACCGATGCCAGATCCCCAACTGTAGAGATGCCTAGAGCCTTCAACCTCGCGAACGTCACAGATCCGACACCCCACAGCGCTTCCACCGGGTGTGCCTGCAAAAATGAGGTCTCTTCTTTAGGGTGCACGAGGAACACTCCCTGGCCAGGCTGGACTCCTCGGCGGCTGGCTTTGGGCTTTGCGGCTTCCGAAGCTAGTTTTGCTAACAATTTGGACCTAGCGACACCGACCGAGCAATCCAGTCCTACTCCCACATGGACGTCGTTTCGAAGCTGCCAGGCGATCGTTTCGGAACTGCCGAACAGTTTGTGAGCTCCACTGATATCGAGAAAGGCTTCGTCTAGAGCAATTGGTTCTATGTGCGGGGTAACGGAATCAAAAATTTCGTGAACCTGCTTCGAAACTTCTCGATATCGCGAGAAGTTTGAGCGGACAAACACGGCGTCTGGGCATAGTTTCCTTGCTAACACGCTAGACATCGCTGACCTGACTCCCATTGAACGCGCTTCGTAGCTCGCCGAGGCAACAACTCCTCGCTCGGATTCTCCCCCAACAATGACGGCTTTACCGATTAGCGAGGGGTCAGTTTGGCGTTCCACTTCGACATAGAAGGCGTCCATATCAACGTGAAGAATCGGTAAGTCACCCATAAACCCAACTAACCAAAATAGGAGAAGAACGTCGGGGAGAAAACAGACTCGGTCATTTAGACACGTTGAACTCGAAGATCATCTATGTCAACCCCGTCAATCTGGTACCTGAATTCGTAACCTTCTTCGACTTCGCCATGTAGATAGTCAAGCAACGGTTCTCTGAGCCACAGCTGTTGACCCGCCAACAGCTCCGCCAATTGGGTTCTGGGTGTCCATTCGGCGGCTGTAACGATCCCGTCTGGGTCTTCAATTTTGATTACGCCGGCGTACTCGGTTGCTAAATGGACTTCGACCCGCAACAACCAGTTCATGTCGTGAGCCTCCGCGCAAACGGTGTAAACCGGCCCAGTCCAGTCATCAACGATTAGTCCGGTTTCTTCTTTGACTTCTCGCGTGAGTCCTTCCAGCACTGTTTCGCCTTCATCGATGACACCTCCTGGAGTGCTCCAGTCAGTGCGACCGCCGCGCCGCTGATTGTGCACCATCAGGATCCGGTCCGCGTCGCAAACTATCCCACCACCGACAGCCCAGTTTCGCACCTCCGCAGTTTGCCATTCATACCTGCGTCGCGGCGACATACGAATACGATGCTTTGGTGGCCCACGGACGAGAACCTTTCCTAAGAGAACCTTCTGGGCATGACGACGCCCAAACGCACACGGCTTTGCCTTCTGTGTTGGCAAGGGTTCTTGCCTTCTCAGCGGTGATAATCGCGAGTGTTTGTGGCGGCCTGATGGGGTTCGCTTTGGGGCGCCTGCAATGGGGCGAAAGTCTAAGTGGATGGATTTTTGTTGCTGGAGCCGCTGGATCCGCGCTTGCTGCCGTGGGTGTTGCTGTGGTGTGCGTACTAGTACTTCGGGCGATGTCGGAATGGGCTGATGTCGCCTCGGTGAAAGCACGGCGACGTTGAATAACCCACTGCCGTCGTCTGAGGAATTAAAAGAGCTTCTTGATCTTGCTGTAGATCTTTCGAGTCAAGCGGGCAAAGTGCATTTTCGAAGAGACACGGGTCACGTCGATTCCAAATCAACCATCACTGACCCTGTTAGCCAAGTCGATCGCGACGCCGAGCAGATAATTACTGGCGGTATAGGTCGCGCCCGGCCCGACGACGGAATACTTGGGGAAGAGGGAACCGACACGCAAGGCAATTCAGGGTTTCGATGGGTGATCGACCCGCTTGATGGCACTGTCAATTACTTATACGGCTTTCCCAGCTACTCAGTGTCGATCGCAGTGGAACTCGATGGTGTGCCGATCATCGGAGTTGTCTATGACACGGCACATGATGAAATGTACGTGGCGCAAATTGGTGGCGCCGCGACGAACAACGGTGGCTACATCCATGTGACTTCATGCCGAGACTTATCCACCGCGTTACTCGGAACCGGGTTTGGTTATGACCCAGATGTCCGTAAGCAACAAGCAGTGATTCTTGCCGAGTTACTACCGCAAGTGCGCGATATTCGGCGGGCGGGTTCTTGCGCTATTGATCTTTGTTCCGTTGCTAGTGGACGCCTTGACGGGTTTTATGAAACCGGGGTGCAGTGGTGGGATGTCGCGGCCGGTGTGGCGATCGTGCGATCAGCGGGCGGTATTGCCCTCTACGAACCGCTCCACAAGCGGGTTATAGCCTCCGGGCCGCTTCTCTGGGAACAACTCTGTAGCACCGTAAAAGAGGCAGAAATGGCTGCTGGCTCCCCAACGGCTCCCCCATCGGCCAATATTTAGGGTGTGAGCATCAGAATCCTAACTATTGAGGACGACCAGCGAATCCGTACCGCCGTTCGGTTCGCACTTGAAGATGAAGGCTGGAGCGTCCTAGAGGCAGAAACTGGAGAGCAGGCGCTGGAATATTTTAATTCCACTATTCCTGATGTGGTTCTCGTCGATATTGGCCTGCCAGGCATAGACGGCTTTGAGGTTTGTCGCGCTCTCAGGCGAAGCAGCGATGTACCGATAATTATGGTTACGGCCCGGGATGGCACTAGTGATGTGGTCGCAGGCTTAGAAGCTGGGGCGGATGATTACGTAACCAAACCAATCGCTCCTAAGGAATTGTCAGCTCGCATTCGCGCACTTTTACGACGAGTCCGGTCTGAGGACAAAGCCGCCGCTCCAAGAAGCATCGGCGATCTGGACATTATTCCTGACGAGGGCGTCGTTCGTAAGAGCGGTGATGAAATCCATCTCACTAAGACCGAATTTCATCTGTTGTGCGAACTTTCCGATCATCTAGGGAAAGTTCTCAGCCGCGAGCATTTACTGGAACAAGTTTGGGGCTACGACTATTTCGGTGATGGTCGGTTGGTCGACGTCCACGTTCGTCGTCTGCGAACCAAAATCGAAACTGACCCCGCTCGCCCTCGCCATGTAGTTACTGTGCGAGGCATGGGCTACAAGCTGCAACCGTAGTGCCAAGATATCGCGGCCTGCCATGGCGCCGTTTGCCGCTTCGCGCCCGCGTAATCGGGGCCTTCACTCTCGGCGCTGCGGTGGCTGCTTTGGTGCTCGTTATTATCACCTACGGCTTATCTCGACAATCGATGCTCCGCCAACGCGAGGAGTCATCGGAGCGCCAGTTCTTTGCGAATGCTCGGCAGGTGCAGAGTTCACTGCGAGCTGAGGACCCTGATTTCACGCAGTTACTGGAGTCATTGCCAAGCCTTAGCGGAAGCCGGTCAATTATTCGCACCGGCGATGAGACCTGGACGTCGCTGTCCCTCACTCCAAATGATTTACCGTCCGAGTTAGTTATCGCCGTCGTTGAGGCACGCGATGCTCGTTCTTTAAGGTATCGACTCGATGATCAGCCAGTATTGGCGTTCGGTCTGCAACTTCGTCCAGGAGGGGCATCAACTCTGGACGAAGTCGCTTATTTTGAGTTGGTTCCACTCGTGGAGGTGGAAAATACTCTAGAGAGTTTGGCTCTGATTTTGTTGGTTGGTGGTGCTCTTACAGTGCTTGTGGGAGTGGGGATAGGGTTTTGGGCGAGCGGTGGGCTTCTTAGACCTCTCACTGAAATTTCTTATGCCGCTACCTCGATCGCTCAAGGGCGCTTCGACACGCGGCTTGAGGAGGTGCGCGATCCAGATCTCGCAGCCTTAGTGAACTCCTTCAACGAAATGGCCGCTGCGATGGAAAATCGCATTACTCGCGATGCTCGTTTCGCTTCTGACGTCAGCCACGAACTTCGTTCTCCGTTGATGACACTTCGTGCCTCAATTGACGTGATGGAACACCGTCGCGAAGAACTTTCCGATCGAACAAAACAAGCGCTTGACTTGTTAAATGATGAGGTTGCTCGATTCGAACATCTGGTTCAAGACCTTCTTGATCTTTCAAGATCAGACTCAGGACCAATGGAAAACGATCTCGTCAACATCGAAGAGTTAGTGAAAGCGACTTTGGAACTTACCGAGAACGATGCTTCGCTTGAGGTAATCGGGACGGCGCGAGGCGCACTCGTGATGGGTGACAAAAGACGGCTAGCTCAAGTGCTGGACAACCTTTTGCGGAACGCTCAAAAATATGGGGGTGGTGTCACTCGCATAACCGTTGCACCAAACGGAGGAAAAATTGAGATCGCTGTTGAGGATTCGGGGCCGGGAGTGGCGCCATCTGAACGATCTTTAGTCTTTGAAAGGTTCACTCGAGGCGCGGCCGCTAGGAAGCGGGGGGCAGGTGATGGTGCCGGACTCGGCTTAGCTCTCGTTGACGAGCATGCTCGTCGACACGGTGGCAGTGCACGCGTTGAGGGCAAATCAGACGGCGAGCCCGGGGCACGTTTCGTTATCACGCTTCCTAGAGCAGGCAGACGATGACCGCGAATTCGAGGTGCCTTACGTTCGCTGCCCTAACAATGCTCTTGGCGACTCTCGTTGGTTGTGGCCTTGGTTCTGATAGCGCGCCAACCTCTCTTTCGGTTCCCAAGGATGTGTTTCCGTCAGAGGTAGCCGAGACAAACGCATCTCCATTGATTCCCAACGCAACGCTTCACCCAGTGTATTTTCTGCGCGACGACGCATTGGTTGAAATCCAACGGCCCTTACCTCCGCCTGTTTTCCTTGACGCGCCATTGAACAACTTGCTTGAGGGCCCGACGGAAACAGAGGCCGAGAAGGGATTCGTATCAGCGATACCTGCCGGCACCGAAGTGGTAGACGTTGCACTGATGAGAAACAACACCATTTCCATTCATCTCAACCAAACATTTTTCGAAATTGAAGGTGCACAAAGAATTCGCGCTACTGCCCAACTGGTATTCACCGCGTCGGCTCTGATCAATGACACTCAGGGTGTGGTCTTCTATTTAGAAGGAGATCCCGTTCAGCTTCCTGATGGAGAAGGGTCAATAGAAGAGGTTCCAGAAGGTCGCCTACCGGCACCGTTAACCGTCAAAGATTATTCGACCCTAACTCCAGTTCTCTTCGGCAGATAGTTAGTGGCTGAAAGTTGAGTGGGTTAGTCGCCGGCGTCGTCGAAGTTGGGCTATTCCCCTCGTGCTGGCTACCAACATGAGCATCGCCGGGAACACTTCCAGCCGGCCCAGCGCCATCAACGCCATCAAAACCACGCGCCCAGCCCTTGGGAACACGAGGTAATTATTTGTCGGGCCAGCCTCGCCGAGCGCAGGACCAACGTTTCCTATTGCAGACACGGATCCACTAAAGGCTGTTACCGGGTCAACGCCCAGGCCTGCTAGGGCGATACCGCCAGCGATGATAAGACCTAAATAAAGCAAAACGAACCCGACGACTTTCGCTGCAACTTGCTCTTCAATTGTTGTACTACCCATGCGGATAGGAATAACGGCGTTCGGGTGACGGGCTCGAAGCAGCTCCCTAAACGAGTACCGAAAGATCACTTGTAAACGCAGTACTTTCATCCCGCCTGCCGTGGAACCGCTCATACCTCCTACCAACATCAAAACCAAAAGCGTCACATGAGCCGCCGGCATCCACAGAATGTAATCCGAGTTTCCAAAACCTGTACTTGAACCTAATGAAACGGCATAAAAGAGAGATTCTCTAAGATTCTGGAACCATGCGATCTCTCCATGATTTACCCACAAGAGCATTCCGAAAGCACCTGCGATCAGACAGAAGTACCAACGGATTTCGGAAACGCGCCGATAAGCACCTATGCCCTGGGTAAGTGCATGCCAATGAAGCGAAAAACTGGCTCCGGAGAAGAGCATTCCAACGATGAGGACTAACTCAATCGGAAAAGAGTCAAAGTGTGCAATGGATTCCGCATGAGGTGAGTAGCCGCCGGTGGATACCGTCGTAAAGGCATGGGTAATCGCATCGAAGACCGACATTCCAACCGAAAACAGAACCAGCGCAACAATGCAGGTGGCGGCGCCATAAAGCAGCCACAGGCGCCTGGCTGTGTCCCGCACCCGTAGAGAGAGGCGGTCAGCTGTGGGGCCCGGAGCTTCGCTGGCAATAAGCTCCAATCCACCAATACCCAAGGCTGGAAGCACTGCTACTGCCAACACGACTAGTCCCATACCTCCAAGCCATTGGGTCATGCTGCGAAAGAAAAGAAGGCCTTGAGTCACTGAGCCGAAGTCGGACAAAATTGTGGAACCGCTGCATGTGAAGCCTGAAACAGACTCAAACAACGCGTCATCCAACCGAACCCATGGGATTACCCCTGTCAGCAAAAAGGGCAATGCGCCCGCCAATGAAACAGCAAGCCAACTCCATGCGACCGAAGCAAACGCTAGAGCGGAGTCAGTCGAGGGGGACACGTTCGAGCCGAAGAACAGTCCAGTGCCGACAGACACCGTAATCACAGCCGACCAAAAAAGTCCTTCGGCGCCGCCGCCGCCGTCTAGGAGAGCGACGACAGCTGAGATGGCCATTGCTGACGCAACAACGATTAAAGCAGCGCCTGCGACCCGAACGGGAGTGACAGCAATTCGTCTCATCGAATGACCACCTCGCGCTTAGCCGTCCGCAAACGTCGCATCGCGATTTGAGCTGGTTCGCCTATCCCGCCCAGAGCTACAAGAACAGGGGTGATCGAGATTCTTCCGATTACCATCAGAAGCGCTGCCGTCAAGTGCCCAAATGCACCTAATGCACCTAGGTGCTTGAGCGGACCGAATTCCCCAAATCCCACTCCTACGTTCGACATTATTGAAATGGCAAACGTGAAGGCTCCTTCGATGTCCAAGCCATCAGCGCTGAGCACTAAGACAGTCGGAACTAAGAGCATGGTTGCCAAAAAAAGTTCGCCAATAATTCGTGCTAACGCAGTTTCTCCAATGGAAGATCGGCCTAGATGAATTTTCTCCACGACTGTTGGATGAACGCTCCGACGTAGCTCTCTTCCGATGTACCGACCCAGGACCATGAACCGCATCACTTTGAAGCCACCGGCCACTGACGCTGACATCCCACCCACGACCATCAAAACCAGTAGCAACGCTTCGCCACCAAAAGAAATGTCGTTGAAATCTCCCGCCATGTGACCCGTCGTCGAGATAGAAGAGACGGCATGGAAAATGGCGTGCCGGATGCTGGCTGCACTGGGAAGACCGTCAGACCAGGCAAGTAAGGCGAAGGTAACGGTAGCTATTAATCCGACATAGACACGGAACTCAACGCTACGAACGAAGCGATGGAGATCACCTCGACGCATTGCTCTAAATATCAAGGGCAGACTGGTGCCTGCCACGAACATGCCGAAGATCGCTACCCATTCGATGGGTGCCGAGTCGAATGAACCTATCGAACCCAACCGGCTGGAGAAGCCGCCCGAAGAAATAGTCGTCAAGGCGTGCACGATGCTGTCTGTGAACGGCATTCCTGCCAGCAAAAAGGCAAACCCCAGAAGGCCCGTCAACGCCACATATAGGGTGACTAGACGCGCCATCGTTGAGCCACTTCGGGGAGCGAGCCGTCGCGCTGAACGGGTTGCGACTCCTCCATCAGCGTCGAGGCCCCCGACTCCCAGGTGGGGAAGTACCCGCACTAGCACGATGATGATTGCTGCAGCTGCGAGCCATTGGCCCAGAGCGCGAAACAACAACATACCGAGGGAGAGCAATTCAGGATTCACGGTTGATGCGTTAGTGCCGGTAATGGTCGCTGCAGCCTCTACTAGTGCGACATCTAAATTATGCGCGACGCCTGTCGCCAGGTGAGCGGCCGTCACAGCTATTAGAGCTGCAAGAGCGCCGCAAACAACTGCCGTGAACAGTCGAGAAATCGGAAGAGTTGAAGGGAAGCTGGAGAGACGGACTACCAACAGTCCGGCGATTTCGACAGCTGCACCAGTTAACAACAAAGCTAGAAAGTCAGATCCTCCGTCTAGCAAGTCGGCTAGAGAGCAAACCAAAAATACCGGTGCGCTCAAAACCCATACTGCGCCCACTGTCACTCCAACAGCTGATTCAATCTTTCCTTTTGAGAGCGTTTGAATAACCGAGCCGATCCAAGCCAAAAATCTTCCGGTAAACCTCTGGAGGAATCGCGAAGTCCGAGCTCTAACGGGAGGTCTGGGCGTCACCCGAAGGCCTGCTTCACCTCATCCACAAGATGGGGTTTTGCAAATACGATCACATGGTCTCGGGCGCGTAACACGCTTCGACCCCGAGCTATATGTGCATTGCCGTCACGCACGATGGCGGCAAGGAGCACGTTGTTGGAGAGACCGAGATCTCGAACGACTGCGCCGTCAGCTGTCGCTTCGGGTGCCACCTCAAACTCTACGACCTCAACGTCGCCGTCTAGGAAGGTCGCTACGTCTGCTACATCGCCTCGAACGTAACGCAGAACACTGTTGGCGCTTGCAGTTCGCGGTGACAGCGCCGCGTCAATCCCGGCTTGCTCTAGTAAAGGCAGCAGACTGAGTCTGTGTACCACGGCAATCGTTTCCGGGACTCCCATCGATTTCGCATACAAGCAGGCGAGAACATTTGCATCGTCTTCCCCTGTTGACGCAACCACAGTGTCGAAATCGCCCACTCGTTCCGAAGAAAGAAGGTCAGTGTCTGTTATATCCCCTTCGAAAACTAAACAGCCTGGCAAATTCTCTGCCAGCCGCTCACAGCGTTCCCTTCGTATCTCAATAATGACGACCTCGACTCCCGTGTCAATCAGTCGCTTCGCTAGAAGCTCCGCTGTTCGGCCGCCACCTAAAAGCATCACTCGTTTGACTTCAGTTCGCTGCAAGCCAAGTAAACCCATTAACTCGCGTCGACCCCTACGAAGGGACACGACTCGGAGCAAGTCGTGTGATTGCAGAACGGTCTCCTCACGAACAACGTGACTTTCTCCGTCCCGAACAATTTCACCGAAAATGAAATCCCATTCCGGATCGTAAGAGGAGCCAATCTCAGCTATGGAGCGACCCACAACAGGAGCATCGTCGGCTAAACGCGCTCCAACCAATAGAACTTCCCCCCCAGCCATTTCGTGCAAATTGCTCGCACCTCGGTAGAGCAACAGTTCCTGTATCGCTCCGGCGGTCTGTTCGTCGGGGTCCAGAACGAGGTCGACGCCCATTGCATCGCGAATTTTGCGACCGGCAGGTCCTCGTAGTTCGGGGTCATCGATGCGAGCGACGGTCGACAGTGCTTCTTGCCCACGCGCTTGTCTCACCTGAAGACAGACGAGCAAATTTGTCTTGTGACTTTGGGTTACGGCGACCAGGACTTCAGCCTTGTCTACCTCCGCTTCGATCAAAGTGCTGGGGTTAGTCGCATCTCCCATGACGGTGAGAATGTCGTTGTCTCGTTCGAGTCGCGTCAGGGGAGCCCGCAACTCATCTATGACGACTACATCGTTCCCCTCACGTGACAGCCGCGCCGCCACGTAGCTACCCACCTCTCCGGCACCGACCACCAGGATTCTCACGGTGCCAACGGTACCGCCCTAGTTCGGCGCTGAGAACATACAGGGGCTAGCTAATTAGCTCACTGAGTCGAGACGGTAACTTATTTGAATGGCAGTAGTGGTCTCGATCGACGCAGGCACGACAGGTGTTAGGGCGTTTGCTCTCAACGAGAACGGCGAACAGGTGGCCCTCTCTTACAAAGAATTCCGCCAGTATTACCCCAGGCCCGGTTGGGTGGAACACGACGCAGCTGAAATTTGGGCGTCCGTTCAAAGCACTCTCTTAGAGCTTATGAGCGTTCTCGACGAACCAGTGGCGGCGGTGGGTATAACCAATCAGAGAGAGACCATAGTGGCATGGAGTCGTACTTCGAATGAGCCCTTATGTAACGCTATTGTCTGGCAGGACCTTCGGACATCTGATCAATGTGACCAACTTTTAGATGCCGGATGGTTAGATCAAATCCGCCAAACCACCGGGCTTGTCATTAACCCGTATTTCAGCGGAACAAAGATCGAATGGTTAATAAAGAACCACTCTGTAGAGGTGAGCCCAGATCTGGCGTTCGGGACAATAGACAGTTGGCTTATATGGAAGTTGAGTGGAGGCTCAACGCACGCCACAGATGTGACGAATGCATCGAGAACACTCCTTTATGACATCAATCAGGCATGTTGGTCTCAGGAGCTGTGTGAGCTATTCGGAGTACCCGCGTCTAGTTTGCCTGAGATTCGACCTTCCTCAGGGCGCTTCGCCATGACCGCCGATACCACCGCGTTGGGTGCTGGAGTGCCTATCAGCGGCGTTGCCGGAGACCAGCAGTCAGCGCTCTTTGGTCAGGCATGCTTAGAGCCTGGCATGACTAAAAATACCTACGGGACTGGGTCCTTTGTATTAATGAACGTAGGCACAACGTGTCCTGATCCGGTCGAAGGTTTACTCACAACAGTTGCGTGGGATCTCGGTGCCGGGCCAGTTTTTGCGCTCGAAGGATCAGTCTTTGTGACAGGCGCTGCTATCCAATGGCTCCGAGACGGTCTAGGAGTGATCGGCGATGCCTCTGAAATAAGTGATCTGGCGCGGTCAGTCGACAATACCGGTGGCGTTTTTTTCGTCCCAGCTTTTGCTGGTCTGGGAAGTCCCTGGTGGGATCCGCGCGCTCGAGGAACGATTATTGGAATAACGGGAGGCACGGGGCGAGCGGAATTGGCCCTCGCGGTCGTTGAGGCAATGGCATTCCAAACGCGCGATGTGGTTGAGGCCATGACGCAAGCTGGTGGAATGCCAGTAAGCGAAATGCGCGTCGACGGCGGAGCAGCGGTCATGGACTTGCTCCTACAGATCCAGGCGGATCAACTTGGTGTGCGCGTTGCGAGACCGATTATCACTGAAACAACCGCCCAGGGAGCAGCGATGCTCGCGGGTCTCGCCGAGGGAATTTGGGCTGATACACAAGAAATTAGTGCTACTTGGCAACTTGATCAGGCCTTCGAACCGCGTGACAACCGAAGTGAATCTGATGCCGTACATCAGGATTGGTTGCGAGCAGTTACCCGGTCGCGAAATTGGGCGATTTAGCAATTGGTTGAATCGGTTTTCCCGTCAACTGAGCCGTTGCAGACCCGTGCCGAGTTGCGTTATCGCCTGGCGGATGCGTTGCTCATTTTCGACAAGAGCGAATCGGACATAGCCCTCACCCCCAGGGCCAAAGCCGATTCCGGGCGAAAGCGCGACATTTGTCGTCTCCACCAGGTGAGTACAGAACCCGACCGAACCCATCTCCCTGTACGCATCGGGGATAGGGGCCCAAACGAACATTGTCCCCTTGGGCGGTTCCACATCCCATCCGATTCGTTCAAGTCCTCTGATGAGACTGTCGCGACGCGATTGGTAGATCTGATTTACTTCAGCCGGATAGTCAGACTCTTCGTTCATGACGACCGTTGCTGCAATTTGGATCGGTTGAAAGGTGCCGTAGTCGAGATAGCTCTTCAATTTTGCAAGGGCACCAACAACTTCGCTATTTCCGAGACAAAAGGCAACCCTCCATCCCGCCATTGAGAACGATTTAGTCAAGCTATAAAACTCAACCGCGACCTCTTTCGCCCCTTCCGCTTGCAGGATCGACGGAGGTTGATACCCGTCGAAACCTAAGTCCGCATATGCAAAATCATGCACTAGGACAACATCGCGCTCTCGCGCAAAATCGACCAGTCGTTGCATAAAGGCCAAGTCGACACATGTTGTGGTCGGGTTGTGGGGAAAAGAAAGGACGATAACTCGTGGGCGAGGCCAGGAGTACTCGAATCGTTCCACTAGCGACTCGAAGAAGTCTTCGCCTGTCGCCAAGGGCACTTCGCGGACATTTGCTCCGGTAAACAGCGGTCCGAATATGTGGATGGGGTAAGAAGGCGCTGGAACCAAGCATGCGTCGCCTGGCGCGAGCAACGTCCACATCAAGTGAGAAAAACCTTCCTTTGCTCCGATCGTATTAATGATTTCGGTATCTGGGTCTAGCGAGACGTCCCATTGACGGGCGTACAGGTCTGCTACTGCTTGGCGCAGCTTGGGAATTCCTCGACTAGCCGAATACCGATGGTTGCGGTCATTCTTGGCCGCTTCACCCAGTTTCTCAACCGCAGCTCGCGGAGAAGGTATGTCGGGATTTCCAAATCCCAGATCGATAACGTCGACCCCGGCGCGCCTTCTCTCGATTTTTAGGGAATCGATAATCGTAAAGACATACGGCGGCAAGTTACTTATGCGTCTGAACTCCACGAGGCTTGAGAGTACCGAGAGCTAGGGCGTTAATCGGAGCACCTCACTCAAAAATATCCACTATCTACCGATCAAAATCGTGGAACAAATCACGCGTACTCGAGTTCGCGGCCGAGAAATCGGCTAATGCTCTAGCTGCGCCTGCAGATCGTCAAGAGCGGCGTGAGCGATTCTTCCTTCGGCACGACGTTTCACAAAACCTGGGAGCGGAATAGCAAGTTCAAGAGCGAGTTCGAAGAGGACTTCGGTTTGCTTGGGGTCATCGAGCACACTCTCAAAGCTGTAGCTGCCATCAAGGCGTTTGACAATATCGCCGGTCACCAGTTCCCAGCGAATAGCTGAGGGAGCGTCAGAGTGGTCGTATGCAAGCGAATAGCTAGCGCTCCTACCCATGGCTGCCACTCGAAACGTAGCCTCCGTAACCCGGCCCTCGTCATCTCGATTTTTTATATCTACCTCTTTGAGGTCGCTTACCCAAGTTTCATAGCCTTCGATGTCAGACACGAGTGCATGACAGTCTTTAAGTTCAGCATTGATGACACGAGAGACGCTCAGCTTGTCGATCATCAGTGGCCTCCCATCTTCGCACTTCCTTTATTCTGCCACGCTGAAGCTCTCAGACGGAGTCGGAGGTGCGAGGTGGGAATGACCCGTATCGACCCGCCCATACGCTGGCCAGTCCAAAAACGAACGTAGGCGCCAAAATGGCAAATGCCATCTCCGTATAAATCCGCAAACCGGATGCAACAAGTGCGGCTGTTAACTGAGTAACAACAGAGCCAATGAGAACTTTGCGCACAACCGACGGTGAGGATCCTTGGAGAAGAAATAGTCCGCTGACACTTACCTCTTCGGCCCGGCTCCGTCTTATTCCTAAGGCGAAAGCGAGAGCGAGAAGTAATACTCCAAGACTGAACATTACGACGGAGACGATAACCACAACTACGCCAAAGAGGTCCAGCCGAATGACTCCTGCCAAAAGAACCAGGAGAAAGAAAGCCGTCGATTGCCAAGCGGCAGCGATCAGGCGCTTACCCTTGACGACACCTGGTGCTGGCCCATCTTCGTTCACGACAACGCCCTCTCTAGGCGTTGCGCCAAAAGGTCATAAGACAACTCGCTCGTCACACGACTCCGACTCTCTTTCGACATCCGATCGGCGACATCCGGGTTTCCCAGGATCGAGCGGAGGGCTTCGGCCACGTAGTCAGAGTTATTCGGTTGCTCAACCACAAGACCGCTTGACCCATCGGTAACTGCCTCGTGGGCACCACCGGAGAGTCCCGCTACTTGGGGTACTCCACATGCAGCTGCTTCTAGAAACACGATGCCAAAACCTTCTTGCTCAAGGCCGCCCCAACGATTCCTGCACGGCATTGAGAAAACGTCTGCCATCCCGAAAACCGCTGAAAGGTCGGACTCGTTGACACGCCCAAGAAAGTTGACTGGGAACTCCAACTTCCGAGCGATACGGTCGAGTCGCTTTGCGTCACGCCCCGAGCCTGCGATGGCAAGTTGAATGCCGGGGAACTCTTCTCGAAGACTGGCGACCGCTTCGATGGTGCGGTCAAATCCCTTTCGAGGTACAAGCCGACTAAGGCAGAGGACGAGGGGACCTTGATCCAAGCCGAACCGAAGGCGATGCGTTCGTTTTTCGTCGGTATCTAGAGGAGAGAATCGGACTGCGTCGACACCTGGGGGTACCTCAATTGTTTTTATAGCTCGACCAGCGGACTTAGAAGCCTCAAGAGCTGCATAGCCGCCGGCAGAAATAATGAATTCTGCCCCACGAAGAACGCGGCCCAACAAATTGCGAGCTAGTGGTAAACGTCTCGGAACAGTGACTTCTGCTCCGTGAACGACCACAGCGTAGGGCACCCCTAGCGACGGACCTAGATGACCTAGAGGCAAAGCTGGGTCCAATATCACCAGTTCAGCGTCTATCTCTCGGGCAAGGTTTCGGATCCGGGAAGCTAATGCTCGAGTTGGGAGTAGCACTTTGCTTCGGTCACGGATAATTCGGTGATGTTGCTCCGAGTCAAAAGACGTAGATGACGGATATTTAGGCGTGAGAACCGTGACCCTGTCGCCCGGAAGACGACGCCACAACTCCCAGAGATAATTCTGAATCCCACCCACTTTGGGCGGATAATCATTGGTGACCAGTAGGTGACGCTTCATCGAATATCCGGTGCAGGTGAAATGTTCCAAGCCGCCAATTCCGAGGCAACCCATCCGTCAGGGTCGTCTCGCAGTAGGGAGTCATTCGATTTGTTTTCAACGAGATCCGTTTTGCCTAACCGACACGCAGCCCATATCGCATGACTTCGAACCAACGGCGAGGACGAATCAAGAGAGACTTTTATAACGCGATCGACATCTGGGTCACTTGGGTTTCCGACGTTGCCCAACACCACAAGCGCATTTCGGCGCAGGTATTCGGGACGACGCCTCGGGATATACCAATGCCCATATGTTGCCATCAGTTTTTCATCAGAACTATCGAGTAGGTCGACGAGATCAACCTCCGATTCTCTTTGTGGCGCTGTTATAGCAACCGGTTGAGGCTCTCCATTTTTCGGACATACCATCTGACATTCGTCGCAACCATAAATACGGTTCCCAAGTGCTACTCGGTGATGTCGAGGGAAGACTCCTTTGGCTTGAAGAAGCCAAGCTAAACATTGGTTCGCGTCTAGTACTCCGAAGTTGTCGATGGCACCAGTGGGACATTCGACGCTGCAGCGACTACAAGCGCCGCACTCGTCCTCAACTCTAAGTGAATCTTCTTGAATCAACGCGTCTGTGACAACAGAGCCTATGACTGTCCAAGAGCCGAGTTCTGGGTGTATGAGCATGGTGTTACGTCCTAACCATCCAAGGCCAGACCTGCTGGCAACCGCTCGGTCCGCGAGCCTGTTGTCATCCATCACCACCTCAGCTTGTGCTCCAAAAGCTTCGAGATGCGCGGCGATTGCCTCCAAACCTTCTCTCAGTAAGCCGTATTCGTCGGATGACACATATGCGGCTACAGAACCAGCGGCGCGTGCTTTTTGCTTGTCTGCGGCTTGACGCATTTGATGGTTCATCGCTGATGGAGGTTGGTAACGACGGATACCTACGAGAACGCTCTGCGCTCCTTCGAACAACTGCGAAGGGTCCGTAGCTCGATCTGCATTCCCGTAGGTAAAGGTCATACCGGCGTGAAGCCCCCGGGCTTTTCTGTCTTCGATAGCTTGGCGAGCTTCAACAATTGGTTCGACACCGGTGACTGCCAAGTCATCTAAGCCAGCGTTCCTGCCGATCTTTTGCAACTCTTCAAGACTGGGGCCCCATGCCACAAGATCTTCAGACATAAATCCATCACCGCATCGCTGACGCTATTTAGAACTACGTCTTGGAAAAGTTACCGTCCAGATTCCCATTCGACAGACTTGCGCAGCTTCAAGCTCGGCACCAGACCGGCCTCACCAAGTGCGCGTAAGGCTCTGACCTCGGACAATTCGACGACCACCGAGTTATCGTCAGACCTGCACAAATAGGTGACCAAGCAGTCGTTGCATACATCAGTGGCGCTTAATTCGCACAGATCACAATCGATGAGCATTGAGTCTGAGGTAGCAGACACGCTCGTTTGGAAGTCGCCGGTAATGCCATCGTTAATCATTCGCTATGCCCTGTCTCTCGTCACTGAGGCAAGGTAAAACAGGGGAGGGACAGCTACCGCTCATAGGGCCTAACGACTGCGACGCGACAGGTACTCTTCACTTTGAGGTTAAAAATGTTCGGCGACAACGCAGACATTTGGGTGGGTCGACAATATGGCCCCTACAGCATCACCGAACTCTTGGGTCGTGGAACCGTCGCCCACGTGTACCGCGCTCAATTGCGCGATGGGAGCGAAGTCGCTCTCAAGGTTCTAACCCCCTTTGCTGAGGCTCGAGGAGAAATTCGCGGCTTGTTCGAGCAAGAGTACGAACTGATGGCACGAATAGAACATCCCAATGTGTTGAAGGTGATGCAGGCAGGTGTCATCGCTGGTACTCACTACATAGAGATTGAGCCCATCGATGGTGAGACTGTTTGGGACCACGTTCAGTCTCAAAAGGCAATTGATTTGGGCGACGCAATCTCGATAATCCAGCAAATGTGTTCTGCGCTTGATCATGTACACGAACATCGCATCGTGCACCGCGATGTCAAGCCATCGAACATTATGTTGGACGAGAAACAAAGCCGAGCCGTCCTTTTCGATTTTGGCCTAGCCCACGATTTAGACGGGCCGGGTCCACCTGAGGGGCGGGTTTTCGGATCTCCAATGTTTCTTGCTCCAGAACAGGCACTCGGGAATTCGGTCGACGGTCGAACCGACCTTTACAGCCTGGGAGTCACGCTCTACCGGCTGGTAGTGGGAGCTGCGCCCTTCTACGGCGAACGCAACGAACTTCTGCACGCACATGTGAAGCTCCCTCCACCTCACCCGCGCGATGCCGGCGTAGCAGACGATTTAGCCCAGATCGTCGTGCGAGCAATGTCGAAGGACCCTGAGGACCGCTTTCAGAGCGGAGCAGATTTTGCGGCTGCGTTGGCAACCATAGAAATGCCGGTGCCTAGCACCCGGAAGCGTGGACTTCTGCGGCGAATAGCCGGCCGATCTTGAGCCCCGAAGCGGTGCTGAGGATAGAACACCGTCATCGAACACTTGTTCGCTATATTCGTGTAGGTGTTTCAGCAATCGCTAGATGATCTCGGAACTCCCCTTCACGAGGTCACGTTTTGCGTGCTTGATTTCGAAACAACAGGCGGCCGTCGCGATAGCGACATGATCACCGAAGTTGGGGCCGTCAAATACAGGTGCGGCGAACAACTAGGGACATTCCAGACGCTTGTGGACCCGGGAAAAGCCATACCGCCTCAAATCACGATCCTGACCGGAATAACCAGTGCGATGGTTTATCGTGCCCCAAAAATCGAACACGTCCTTCCAACCCTTTTGGAGTTCATTGGAAATTCAGTCATTGTCGGACATAACGTCGGATTTGATTTAGCGTTTTTAAATGCCGCTCTGCAACACTCAGGCAGAGATCGTTGGGGAGGCTCGCACGTAGATACTCTCTCGCTAGCTCGTCGTTTGATTCGAGATGAAGCTCCCAACCACAAACTCGGCACCTTGGCGAAATATTTTCGGCTAGCTCACCAACCAAGCCATCGCGCCCTTGACGATGCACAAGCAACAGCTGATCTGCTCCACCTTCTCCTAGAGCGGGCATCCGCGTTGGGAGTGTTAGGGCTTGACGACCTTCAGGAACTTCCAAAAATTCAACGCCACCCTCAGGCAACGAAGCTCCGTCTAACTGAAGACCTTCCACGTTCTCCAGGGGTGTACCGCTTCATCGACAGGCGAGGCGAGGTGCTGTATGTCGGCAAAGCAACGAATCTGCGAGCGCGCGTTCGGTCTTACTTTTCTAGTGACCGGCGACGCAAAGTCGACCAGCTACTTCGTGAAACTCAGCGAATTGACTACACGTTGTGTAGCGCTCCGCTACAAGCCGAAGTACTGGAAGTTCGTCTCATCCATCAGCTTCGACCGCGCTTTAATCGGCGGTCAAAGAATTGGCCGAAATACGCTTATGTGAAACTCACGCTGGGAGAGCGTTTCCCTCGGCTTTCTATTGTCAGCGATTGCCGTGACGACGGGGCGTTCTACCTTGGTCCGGTCTCATCACGCCGAATAGCGCGAGATATCGTCGACGCCATAGAAAGCGTGATGCCTTTGCGGCGCTGCACTCAGCGTGTTACTCGCCGAAATGTCGCAGGGCCCTGCGTTGCTGCGCAAATCGGGACGAGTGTTTGTCCATGCTCTGGGGAGGTGAGTGAGGAGTCTTACAGCGCGATTGTCGAAAGTGTTCTAGCTGCTCTAAACAGCCACCCCGAACGAATCCTTGGGCCTCTCAGAGATCGAATGGTTGACCTTGCTAGTCAGCAGCGTTTCGAGGAAGCCGCAGACATACGCCGGCGCGCATCGGCTTTGTCAACTGCGCTTCGGCGCAAATATCTGCTTGACAGCATTCGGTCCACTGGGCGTTTAGTTGTCGAACTTCCTGGAGTCGGAGTCACCATTGTCGAACGGGGTCGCCTCGCGGAACATTGGAGCGAACACGAGGCAAGCGATATCTCCCATGATCGCCTAATAGACGTCGCTCACAAAGACGAGGTCGACGAATTGTGGTGCGTCGCGAACTGGCTGAACACGCAGGCGGAGAAGTTGCGTCTTGTGCATTGTGACCAGCCATTGTCGTCTCGATATCCCTACCTTGATGACTTTCGAGCGCGCAATAATCAACCGACAAAGCGAGCTTCCTGAGTCGTCAAGTGTTCGGGCGACGACCGAGAAACTTCACACCGTGTCCGTACCTCTCGATGAGCTCGAGCTCGTCAACCTCATAAACCATGGTCCAACGCCGATCGTTGCCCTCAAATTTTACTGCAGCCATCACAAACCGATTTCCCGGTTGGATGGCCACGACCGTGCCAGTTTCGCCTACTAAATGTTGGCGACTCTCATCCGATGTGGCGACTAAACGGACAACGTCCCCGACCCCAAAGGGTAGAGATTGCCCTATAACCATAATTAACCAGCAATCTCGTTACTTAAGTCGACCACAGCGGTGATTTGCGCCGCTGCACGTCCGTTGTTCATTGCTTCTTTGGCCGCGTCGACACCGGATGCGAAATCATCGACAACTCCAGCTACAAGGAGGCCTGCCGCTGCGTTGACGGCGACGATATCTGCACGTGGCCCAGTGTCGCTGCCTGAAAAGAGTTCGTCCATGATGCGCACATTTTCTTCAGGGCCTCCTCCCTGAATTTCTGCTCTGTTAACGCGACGAATCCCGACCGATTCGGGGTCAAACAGGGTGTCTCCCATCACTTCGCCGTCACGAACCTCATAGATACGTGTCAAGTCGGTAGTGGTGATTTCATCGAGACGATCACCCCCATGTACGACTAATGCGTGTTCGCTGCCTCGCGCAGCGAGGACTCCCGCAACTCTCGGCGCCATCGTAGGGTCGCTAACTCCTACGACTTGTCTGCGTACGCCTCCCGGGTGTGAGAGCGGACCGAGGAAGTTGAATGTCGTTGGAACCCCAAGTTCAGAGCGGACAGGACCCACGAATCTCATAGCTGGATGAAATGTCTTGGCGAAAGCGAAACCAAGGTCGACTTGTTCGACGCAACGAGCGACGCCTTCTCCGTCGAGCTCAATAGCAAGACCCAATGCGGCCAACGTATCGAATGATCCGCTACTCGATGATGCCGCCACCGAGCCGTGTTTACACACGACAGCTCCAGCCGCTGAAGCGACAAAACATGCCATCGTCGAAACACTCAACGCGTGTTTTCGGCGAGATGGGGCTCCCCCACTTCCCACAATGTCGATTGTTCCCGCAGGCAGATTCAAGGGTGCAGCAGCGTCCATCATCGCTTCGACGAGACCGGTGAGTTCTAAGACCGATCCCCCTTTCATCCCAAGTGCAACGATAAAACCTGCTACCTGCGCATCAGAAGCTTCACCTCGAAGTATCGAACCAAGGGCGGCGCGAGCGGCGGCCGGCGTCAGGTCGACTCCAGCGACTAAGTCGCTGAGAACACCGGGCCAACCGCCGTGCGCTTCTAACGTCTCGTCAACCTTTACAGCGTTATTGTCCTTGGTCACCGTTCGGACTCTATCGTCCAGGAGATTCTTCAGTTTCGCGAACCGAGTTCACGTTCGGAACGCTGCCGGGCCGCAGCGCGCCTGCGCCTGCGGATAATGCTCCGTCGTTCGCGTTGGGTTGCTCCGCCCCAGACACCATCTTTTTCTCGCACTGTTATCGCATACTCCAGGCATGGTTGCGCCACGGGACAGTGCCCGCAAATTTTCTTCGCTATGTCAGCGTCATCATTTTCGTCTTCGGGGAAAAAAACCGCGGCGTCAATTCCGCGACATGCGGCTACTTGCTGCCAACCCTTCGATCCTGGAACAAACGAAAGTGGACTCTGGCGGACCTCGCCGATCGCGGGGGTGCGATTCAAATGCAAGACTGGGGTAGGGGCTGGTTCGCTGATGCTCATCTCAATCAGGATTCTTTCCCATCCACCCTGGGGTTGTCCAGGCTAATTAAGCGTTCGGTTACTTAATAGAAAGAAAAAGGCTTTGCAGAGAGATTTTTTGTTCTTCGGACAGCGAATAAACCACAGTTCGTGGCTGTTAGGAGCTTTTTTCTCACTTTGTGCGGTACTAATTATTGGGCTACTTGTTGGGAGCTTCGTAGACGAAAACAGCGAAAGTTCGCTTTTGGTAACAGCAGCGCTTTCCGTTGGCTTGATACTCGGCGGTTTCATCGCCGCGTGGCGAGCACCGCGAGCACACATTGCTCACGGCGTGCTCACCGCTAGTCCAGCGTTGATACTCGCAGTTGTAGCCCAATGCATCAGATTGGCGCGCGGAGTACGTTCGGTGACTTGGCTGAGTTTGATATTCGTCTGTTTGCTGGCGGTCTCTCTCGCCACTCTCGGCGGAGTCCTCGGCGGCCGCTGGGCTCCCCGGCGCGGATCATTGTTTGAGTAAACACCTGCTTTCCGCGTCAGGCCCCATAGGCGGCGATACAGTGAGACTGGCGGTGAGTTGGCTGGGTGACCGCAGTTCGTCTCGCCTTCAGAGATGAGGCAAATTGAGGAAGGTCGGGACTCCGCAGGGCAGGGCGCTGGCAGATAACCAGGCGTCGCGAGACGACGGAAAGTGCAGCAGAAAATAAACCGCCGATGGACTAGTTCCGCTAGTCACAGGCAAGGCTGAAACGGTGCGGTAAGAGCGCACCAGCGTGCAAGGTGACTTGCGCGGCTTGTAAACCCCACCCGGAGCAAGGTCAAGCAGGAATCAGGTGGCCCGCCTCACGATTCCGGGTAGACCGCTGAGATGGATGGTCACCCACGTGGCTTTCGTCACTGGACAGAATCCCGCCTACAGGCCGACTCACCGCCACGAACAACCAGGCTCTTCGTAGTTGAGGCTGGGACCCCAAGTACCCTCAACCGGTGTGAGTAACAATTTTCCGGGCGTCGATTGGCTCGAAGCTCTTGATCTTGGCGCCGTAACTGTTCTCACGGGAGCTGATCGAGGTAAATATCCGCACGGCAATTCCGTATTGGTACAGGGAATACACCACAACGTCCTTATCGACCCTTCTTTAACGGTGGCGGAGCGAGGACTATCTTTCCCCGTAGATCACGTTCTTTTGTCCCACGTCCATGAGGATCATTTGCCTGGTCTGAGCCGATTGCCAGGGGTGCCTGTCCACTGCCACGAGGCGGATGCGATTGGACTTACTTCACTAGACGGCTTGATGACCATGTATGGAATGCCCGCCGACATCGAGACGGAGTTTCGTCAAGAAATCCTCAACGACTTTTACTATGCGCCGCCACGTGACTTCTCGACGTTTTCCGACGCCAAAGTCTTCGATCTCGGCGGAGTCGAAATTGAAGTGGTTCATACTCCCGGACATACCAGAGGGCATTGCGTCTTCGTGATTCCTCAAGCTCGAACCGCTTACCTTGGCGATATTGAGTTGTCAGGATTCGGGCCCTACTACTTCGACGAATGGTCATCTCTTGCTGAATTTGAACAATCCATAGAACGGTGTCGGTCACTTGATGCCGATCATTTCGTGACTTTTCACCACAAATGGGTGATTTCCGGTCGCGAACAATTCCTTGCCATGTTGGATGATTTCGCAAATGTGATCGTTAGACGCGAGTTCTCCATGCTTGAGTTCTTAGAAGAACCTCGATCGCTGGACGAGTGTGCTGCTCATAGGTTTGTGTATCGCCCCCAGGTCGAAATGACTTTTGTGGATCACGTCGAACTTCGTTCCGCTCAGATCCACTTGGATCGAATGGTCAGAGATGGGCGTGTGACGCAAATGCCGGACGGGAAGTTCCGATCCTGTTGACCTCAGATGAGATCTCCTTTTTTTAAATGAGCTGTCTCATTGAACGTGGTTATAACGGGTCGGCCATTTCGTATCGCTATTCTCGTTATTTGTGCCTGCGCCACGTTCAGGCGCCAAGAAATTTGTTCAGATACACCTAACGCCCATGCAATTGTCGATTTGATCGGCGAAACGTGCGTGAATACAGCCACCCTGAGATCTTCGGCTTCGGAGATTAATTCCTCGCATGCTGCAGCAACTCGTCGGTCTAACTCGATGAGCGATTCTCCGCCAGGGGGAGAAAAGGAAGGGTCCTCTCTCCAAGCAGCCCATTCGTCAGGAGTGATATCCGCCACCGGGCGCGAGTCCCATTCGCCGTAGTCGAGCTCAATCCAGCGCTCATCTATACGTGGAGTTTGCCCCAATGGTTCAGCTGTTTGGAGAGCCCTCTGGAGCGGTGAAGAAACCACCCGGTCCACAGGACCTAATACTTTGGCTATCAATCCAGCTTGTTCTAGTCCTTGGTCGTCAAGCGGGTTGTCGACTCGTCCCTGTAATAACCCAGCAGCGTTCGCCACAGTTCTTCCATGTCGAACGATGAACAGCATTAGTGACTCTTGGTTTGTGGGTCGGTTATTTCCCTGTCAAGGCGACCGGTTCGAATAAACAATCGACGCCGAACAGAGTTGCCTAAGCCCATCCGTCGCCAAGCCCAACAAAGAGCAACGAAACCGAGACACTCCAGTAACAGAACGAGATTAAGTGAGCGGCCGCTTGCCGGTATCGAAGCGTCTGCAAAAGACAGGCCAGTAATCGGCCACCAGAAGGTTTGAGTGTTCATCCATGCCCCGTCGAACACCAGGTGCCAGAACATACCTACCGGAAGCGCTAGGACCAGTCGGCGCCGGTGTCGCCGTCCGATAGTGACCAGCATAAAAATCGACATCAACATAATTGGGGCTAAAAGTGTGTGCAGCGCCCACGCGCTGCCAGACAAACCCACGACTAGATCAGGTAACAGGGAGCCAAAGATGACGAGGCGATGATCTATGGCAGGATCTCGGAAGGTGAACCACATCGCTACGAGCGCTGTGCCTGCAAACCACAAAAACATGAGGGAGGCCGTTACCGAATAAGAAGTGCGCCGCACTCTGGACATTCCGAGGGCTCGTTACTTGGCAACCTTCGGATTCGATCAATTTCAACGGCTGAGATCCCCAAAAAGCAGGCCCCACAGGATGTGCCAACGAGTCGACCAACCGCGGTATGGTCCCCCATCCTGGTGCGGTTGCGCTCGTAAAGCGCTACCAAATCGTTTCCAGCGCGTTCTTCAATTTGGGCTCTTTCTGTGCTGGCTGCTAGTTGTTCGACCTCGATTTCGGCTTGAGCCACGGCCAACTGCTCTTCGAGATGATGCAGCTTTTCGCCACCCACTCTACGTTGCGCTTCTATTTCAGCTTCCTCAAGAGCGAATGGTTCTATTTGTTCCATTAGTTCAATGATTTGGTCTTCAAGGATTGCCTGTCGACGCGAGATGGACTCAATTTCGCTCTGCATGGCAGTCGCGTCTTTCGGTGAGGTGATCGCTCCTCCATAAAGTGCACTAGTCGATTTCGCAATTTTGTCTTCTAGGCCCTGAACCTCCGCTTCGCGATCTATCTGGCTTTGTCTGAGGACTTTCAACTCAATCATTATTTCGTCGAGTTGTTCTTCTAGCTTTTCTTCTTCACCTCGGACCTCCGATATTTTTTTGTGTTCCGGTAGCGTCGCGAAACGATGAGAAAGCTGTGCGAGCCGGGTGTCTAGCTCCTGAAGTTCCACTAACACCTCAAGCTCGCTCAATGTTGCCTCCTTAAAGACATCAAATCTTGACCCTCAACGTGTTCCGGTTCTATCACGCACGGCAGCTATCAGGTCCCATTCTCTTTTTCTTCCGAGGGCACAGTAGTGGTAGTTACCGGGTTGCGGCCGGACACAAGGCCACAATTGAGGTATTGATCTCTATGAACGCCAACGTTGGATAGTTCGGTAATTCGGCAGTTCGCCTCGGGATGTGCCACAAAGCTGCCCGAGTTAAGGTCCACTTCCACCATCGAACATGGCAAGTCAAACTGCATTGCGTCGCGATCCCGATCTAGCTGGATGTCCACTGCACACATCTCGTCTGACAAGTACAGAAGCTGCGAGTTTCTTTGGGGTGGAGGTGGTTCAGTGAACGGCAGAACTTCTTGGCCCTCTAGAACGCGTGTCATGTATGCCCCCCAAATGCGTGCAGGAACCCATCCACCTGTCCCATCTCGACCTTGGATGTCAGTCATAGACACTTTTTCTTCAGGATGCCCCATCCAAACCGAAGTGCTCAGGTGGGGTGTGAAACCCACGTACCAAGCATCACTAAAATCCTGAGACGTGCCAGTTTTGCCGGCAGACAGTTGACCACTCTCCAGCTGCGCTCTTCGCCCTGTCCCAGCAATGACATTTTGCTCAAGGGCTTCTGTCACCCATGCCGCAGTGGTTGATTTGATCGCTCGGCGGCCTCTCGGCACGTGCTGATACAGCACCGATCCCGACGCATCTTCAATCTTGCTTATGTAGTACGGCTCCATTCTGAGACCACCGTTGGCTATTGCGGCATAGGCCACCGCTTGTTCAAGTGGCGTGACTTCTTGCGCCCCAAGTGACAAAGAAAGGTATGGGCGGAAGGAATTTTCAGCGTTACGCCCCAAGAGTCTGTTTGCTACCTCTACGACGTTTTCTAGCCCTGTTCGTAGTCCCAGACGCACGAATCCGCAGTTAGAACTTTTCAACACGGCGAATTGAACAGTGCCCACTACTCCGTCGCTCTCGTTGAAGTTGTCTACCTCATAGTCAACGTTGGGTGGATTAGGAAATGTGCAGGGCCCTTTCCCGCTGACGGTGTCAAAAGGAAATAATCCAGCTTTTTCGACCGCCGCTGCCAGGACGTAGGTCTTAAAAGAGGAGCCAGGCTGTCGTCTTCCTTGCGTGACAAGGTTGAATTGGAACTCAGCAAATTCTGGGCCGCCGATAAACGCTCGTACCGCACCGCTGGAAGGGTCGACCGAAGCCATCGCAACCTCAAAGTCGCCCGTGCCTTCAGGCAGCACCTCTCGCACCGCTGCTTCCATCTGTCGTTGGAGAGTCGCGTCGAATGTGGTCCACACTCGAAGACCGCCGTTGTAAACCTTTGCGAATCTTTCTTGGTATGTCTCTCCTAACGCCGGGTGCTTTAGGAGTGCTTCAGTTACTTCGTCAAGGAAATAATCTCGTCGGAGGGTTTCGTCGGTTCGTTGTGGACTTCTGTTTCGGTCAGGAAGACCACGCTCCTCAAACCGCTTGCGTTCCTCAGCATCAATGACGCCTGCATCCTCGGCGCTCTGCAGCGACATGCTCCGACGTTTACCGACAACCTCTGTGTCGTCGAAACCATCAAAGATTCCGGGACTTCTGATAAGGCCAGCTAGCAACGCCGCGTCACCGACGTCAAGTTCGTCAACGTCCTTCCCGAAATACGTTTCAGCTGCGGCCTGAAGGCCGTAAGCGCCGTTGCCGAAATAAATCTCATTGAGATAGAACTCGAGAATTTCTTGCTTGGTGAATTCTTCCTCGAGGCGCGCTGCCAACACAGCTTCACGAATTTTGCGACTAAAAGAGCTTTCGTTGCCAACGATCCGTAATTTCACAATTTGTTGTGTGATCGTCGAACCGCCTTGGGTGATCCCACCACTAGTGACGTTTTGAATCATCGCTCGAGAAATGGCGCGAATATCTACCCCGTTGTGTAACCAGAATTTGTTGTCTTCCACAGCTAACAATGTGGCGAGCACGTTTTCTGGAACTTGCCCTATTTTCACCAACTCCCGGTCGATGTCGTAGCGCAAGATTCCTATTTCATTGCCATCGCTTCCATAGACCTCGGTTCGCTGGGCCCCGGGGGAAAGATTTAGGGCAACATCAACTCGTTCTCGTTCCACCGCGAACAACGCTTCTTTACTGTGCGGTGCGATTGCAAGACCAACGGTCGTTAACAAAACGGCGAATGCGATCACCATCATAAGAAGAACAGGGAGACGGAGAAGGCGTCGAAAGGAGCGCACCATCCCCCGAAGGTACCGGCCACCAAGCCGCAGAAAGCGTCGCTCACGAAATCCCCGTTGTCATTTACACCCATTTGTAAGCAATCATGGAGTTGTGTTTAGGTCGCTGAGTGACGCTGCTTCTTTAGATCCAACCCGAACTTGGGTGATTGATGGAGGTCCCCGGATACCATCGCTCCCTGCTGAGGCGTTGCCATCTCTGGTCATCGCCGCCGACGTCGGCTACCAGCACGCTAGGGCTCTGGGATTATCGGTAGATGTTGTCGTCGGAGATTTCGATTCGCTTCCCCTGGACGAGCTCCAAGAAACCGACGATGGCTTGCTAATCGAGCGGCACCCTCAGGACAAGGACGCGAGCGATCTTGCTCTCGCCCTGCGATTCGCTCGGACCGCGGGGGCAACAAGTGTTGACGTTCTCACTGGAGGAGAAGGAAGGCTCGATCATTTACTTATCGGATTAATGCTCATAGCCAACGAGGAAAATATCGGCCAACGCATTGTCACTCACTGTGGGCCTAGTCGCGCTGTGGCGTTGCAACCAGGCAAACCTTTCGATCTAGAAGTTGCAGTGGGTTCGTGGTTGACTCTCCTCGCGTTAGACAGCGACTCCAGAGCATCCACCAGCGGGTTGCGTTGGAATCTCGCTGCCACCGATAAAATCTCGCCGTTCAGCAGTCTGGGGCTCAGTAACGAAGTGCTCAATACCCCAGTAATCACGGTGCACCAAGGCATCCTTTTGGTAGTGGTCACTTCCCGCGATGGATAAATCATTTCTCCGATTCGGCATAACTGTTTGCGCCGTAGGTTTCGTCGCCCTTTTGGGTGGGGGTTGTGCAACTACCGCCAAAACCGCCACCACGATACGCCTGTTAACTCATGAAGAGTTTCACTTGCCTCAGGAGGCAATTGACGACTTCACAACCCGCACTGGGATTGAGGTGCTCGTATTCACGGAAAAAGACACAACTTCCATGGTCGATTTACTTGAAAGAACGGCTGCGAGTCCCGTTGCAGACGTCGTTCTGGGGATCGATAGTCTTGAACGTCGACGAGTCACAGAGAACAGACTGGTCGAGCCCTATCGTCCGATCGCGATAGATCGCCTTGATCCTTCGTTATTACTCCAAGATGAGATGCTGACTCCGATCAGTCAGTTAGCAGCCTGTTTGAATCGATCGAAATCTCGATACGACACCGCTCCACGTCGAGTGGATCAATTACCTGAACCGGGTGACATTCCGCTGCTAGCCCCCGAAAAGATCGATGACCTTGCAGATCCTCGACATGCTGCAACCGCTGTAATCCCAGATCCGTTGTCGAGCCGGCTGGGTCTTTATTTTTTGGTAGCGGTCGAACGCCTTCATCCCGAAAACGTAGAAGGTGTCACTCCCTGGCCAAAAGTCGTCGATGAGATGCTCCGCTGGGGAGTCGAAATCGCTCCGAGTTGGGAAGAGGCTTGGTTTAGCCGTTTTCAACCTTCAGCTGGTTCGGAGAATACCGACACCCGTTCATTAACTTGGGGCTCTTCGGGTATGCCCGCCGTTAGTGTCCGATTTCTTCCTGAACTTCCAGATGACGTAGACGTCGCCGTTATTGATAACGGGTGCATAAAGATTGTCAACTACGCAGGAGTGGTTAGCAACACTCCTGATCGAAGAAACGCTGGACGGCTCGTTGACACCCTTATCGAACCCCTCTTCCAGTACGGAGTTCCTGATCGCTACGGGAGCCGCCCCACAAGAACTGACATCGTTCGCACGGACGCTTGGCGGCGGTTCGGTGTAGATGTGACCGCTATCCCTATTGATGAATGGCGGATTGGGCCGCTCTGGGAAGTGTGGTTGATGACCTGGAAACAAATCGTGGATTCCGTGGCAAGCGGCGAGGAGCCGTTACCACCAGTTGTTGAGGTGACTTTGCCCGCGGAGTGATCTCCGCATCAAGGCGAACTTATTTTTGGTTCTCAGCTGTCTGACCGTAGTCATGCCACGGGCGGTCTCTATCGGCGACAGCATCGCGAACATTTCCTCCGTGAATTTGCGATACCCATTTTTGTGCTTCAGGCGTGTGGCGAGCAATGCCGTCAAAGAACGTCCCCAACATCTGGGAAGTGCGGAGCCCCATGTTCTCGAAAGCCTGGTTAATGAGAAGCTTATTGAGGGCAAGTTGATTAGCCGGGATGTTGGTAAAACGACGCGCTTCGGTTTCTGCTGCGTGCGACAAATCCTCTGGATCGCAGACACGTGAGACTAAACCGATGCGAAATGCTGTGTCAGCGTCAATCGGACGTCCTGTTAGCAAAAATTGTTTCGCATGTTCGAGGCCGATGCGGTGCACCCACATCATGGTCGTCGGTGTTCCATATATGCGACTAGGTGCGTAACCGATCTGTGCATTGCTAGCCATGAAGAGAAGGTCCGCACACAGTATGAGATCGGTGGCTCCTCCAAGAGCCCACCCTGAGATTTCACCGATAACCGGTTTAGGACACTCCCAGAGCTTCATGAAACGACGCACATTTTCTGCCATTGATTGGTAGTCGGCTACGGGATCCCAGACTTCGCCTTCTTCGCTAGCAGCATTGGCTATGAATTCATCAAGGTCGTACCCGGCGGAGATGTTGCTTCCAGCGCCTCTTAGGACAATCGCCGCGACGTCGCTGGTAGACGTGGCTTGTTCGACACCATCTGCAACTCCGTGAATGACCTCAACAGTGAGCGTGTTCAACCGCTCCGGTCGATTGATTGTGATGAGCGCCACGCCGTCACGTTCTTCATACAACACTGATTCAGCCAACGGATCAGCCTCCGGCCATAGATCGCAGTTGCCGTAGAGTAGTGGCCGCTGTCTATAGGCAACACCCGTTCAGATTCATCTGACTCGGCCATCGATCTTGCAGGAAGGACCGGCCATGCTTGACACCGTTACTCTCGGGGCGAAAACAGGGCTCCGCGTACCTCGACTATGTCTCGGCACCATGAACTTCGGCGAACCAGGTAGAGGTCACCAAGGGGATTGGACTTTGGGCGTCGACGACGCCCGGCCGATTTTTGAAGCTGCTATTGAATCTGGGCTTTTTTACTTCGACACCGCTGATATTTATGGTGTCGGAGCTTGCGAGGAAGTGGTGGGACAGTTACTAGGCGAGTTATTGCAGCGCGACGAATACGTCATCAATACCAAGGTCGCTATGCCGATGGGTCGCGGGGCCAACCAGGGGGGGCTTTCCAGAAAACACATTATGGAAGGCGTTGATAATTCGCTTCGTCGTCTCGGACTTGACTACGTAGACCAACTCATCATCCATCGCCACCCGCACGGCATTAGAGGAGCAGCCTCCACCCCAATCGAGGAAACCCTTGAAGCGCTTAACGACGTCGTCAAAGCAGGCAAGGCGCTCCATATCGGTGCTTCTTCGATGTTCGCCTGGCAATTCGCTGAATTGCAATTGACTGCTCGTATCAATGGGTGGACAGAGTTCGTCAGCATGCAGAACCATTACAACCTCATTTATCGCGAGGAAGAACGCGAAATGAATCCTTATTGTCTTGGCAGCGGGGTTGCGTTGCAACCCTGGTCTCCGTTGGCGCGCGGGATCTTGGCGGGGGCATATCGGGGCAGCCTCGACGGTGGGACCACGGACCGTTCAACAGGTCAAGATCGCACGCGTACCGAATCGCTGTACCGAGGCGAAATGGATTTTGAAATTGCTGATCGGGTTATTGCACTTGCAGACGAACGCGGCTGTCGGCCGGCTCAGATAGCTATTGCATGGCTCTTATCTAAACCAGGGGTTACCTCCCCGGTTGTGGGTGTGTCGCGGGTTGAACAGTTACAACAACTCGTCGAAGCTTGCAGCATCGAGCTTTCACCTCAAGAGATTGGTCACCTAGAGGAGCTATACCGTCCGGTAGATAACTTGTTATCCATCGGCACTTCTTAGGCAGACATATTGCGCATCCATTTCGCTCATTGAGGGCACTAGGGCTAGCCTCCTCTCTCAGTGAGGTTGAGGCCCAGCGACGAAATGGGCCTCAAGACCGAGGGGGTTTGAAGTGAAAGCAGCAGTTCTGAATGAAATTCCAGGTGAACTTGAGATAACCGAGGTCGGAATAGACAAACCGGGACCTCGTGAAGTTCTTATTCAAACCGCCGCGGCCGGCCTTTGCCACAGCGATCTTCACTTCATGGAGGGCAAGTACCCATATATGACACCAGCGGTGCTCGGGCACGAATCGGCTGGCGTCGTGGAGGCAGTCGGATCTGATGTGACTTATGTGCAGCCCGGGGATCACGTCATCACTTGCCTTTCAGTGTTTTGTGGTCACTGCTCGTACTGCATCGAGGGTCGTTTGTCTCTGTGCTCGAACAAAGATTTAGAGTGCAACCGGGGCCCTGACGAAACTCCTCGTCTAACGATCGATGGCGCTCCTGCTTGGCAATTTCTCCATCTCTCATCATTCGCAGAGCAGATGTTGGTCCATGAGCACGCCATAGTGAAGATCCGAGAGGACATGCCTCTCGATCGCGCTTCGCTCATTGGCTGTGGAGTTATGACGGGTGTCGGGGCGGTGTTTCGAACGGCTCGGGTGGAGCCCGGAGAGACGGTTGCAGTGTTTGGTGCGGGCGGTATTGGTCTTGGCGCTATTCAGGGAGCGCGAATTGCCGGCGCTGGCAGGATTATCGCCGTCGATATGATCGACAACAAGCTTGAAGTCGCCCGACAAATGGGTGCGACTGACACCGTGAATGCTGCCGACACTGACGCCGTTGCGGCGATTCATGAGATGACTAGCGGCGGTGTTCACAAATCGTTTGAGGCGGTAGGTCTCAAACAAACCACGGAACAATCTTTCCAAAGCTTACGCAACGGTGGCACTGCGACCGTGATTGGAATGATTCCTATTGGCACCAATGTGGAACTTCATGGCGTTGACTTCTTGTTTGAGAAGAAAATTCAGGGGTCAAACATGGGTTCAAACCAGTTCCGCACAGACATGCCTCGGCTAATCGACATGTATCTGGATGGAAGACTGATGCTTGACGAAATGGTGTCGGCTCGGATCACCTTGAACGAAATCAACCAAGGTTTTGAGGCGATGAAAGCCGGATCAGTTACTAGATCCGTGGTCATGTTCGACTGAGGGACACAGCAGGACGTAATCGCTACCAGTCATAAACGGTGTTCAGGACACCACGTACCCGTCCTACCAGCGTGCAAGCGTTGATGTTTTTTGCTCTGAGCACCCTGTTGGCTGCGTCGTCGACTCTATCGACTGGTATTAGGCCCTCGTGAACTGCACGGTCAATTGCGTCAAAGGCAGGACCGACATCTGCGAGGTTTCCCAATACCAGTAAGTCGGCACCTGCCGCCAGCGACATGACAGCCGCTTCATCGACGGTCCAATGGTCAGATATCGAGCGCATGTTGAGTGAGTCAGTTACCACCAGCCCGTCGAAATTTAAGTCGCTTCGCAAAAGACCATCTATGGCTGCCTTAGACAACGAAGCTGGCAGGTCGTCTGTTAAACCCGGCACCACGATATGCCCCACCATGATCGCGGCTTTTCGAAAGGCAATGGCTTCGATAAAGGGGACGAGGTCATTTTCGCGTAACTCCGCCAACGGTGGTCCGATAGAACGCCCCAAGTGTGAATCAGAATCTGCTGATCCATGGCCGGGGAAGTGTTTGACCACGGGCAGAACCCCGCCGTCGCTTAACCCTTCGATCGTCGCCATTCCGTAGTCGGCGACAAGCGATGGGTCGTTGGAAAATGATCTGTCACCGATCCCCGGTCCGGATCCAACGTCGAGGACAGGGGCAAAGTTGACGCCGAATCCGAGTTCAAGCATCTGGCCTGCGTGGCGTTTCGCGCGTTGAGAAACTAATTCGAGTCGTTCATTTACTTGGCGCGCTGCACTTGGAAGGTTGGGCAAAACACCGCTAAGACGTTGTACCCGGCCGCCTTCTTCGTCAACTGCCATGAGTAGGGGGATTCGTCCTGCGAAATCCTGCAGTTCGGTGATTCTGCGGCCGATCCAGGGGGTGGCACCCCCCGAAAGCAGTATTCCTGCTATTTGGTGGTCGCGTGACTCTTCGATTGCAGCGCCAAATTGACTTTCTGTCATTGCCGGCAGGAGAAGTTGTCCGATTCGAACTGCCCTGGGGAGTTCCGTTACACAACCTCGATCAATTTCGTCAATCCACCTACCCGCCATGAGTTGTTTAACTGCAAGGCCCGATAGCCATCCTGGCGGGCGGTCATGCCCAGTGAAAATTCTAGGCCCGGGGTCGCCGACGGCCAGCTTCGTCCCATCGGCGAGTTCGAGCCATATCCCTAACGCGCCTGGTGCGCCGGCATACGCCGTTCGTACTCGATCGGTGATTGGGTCTCGCTCTCCGAGCGGCGGAACGATGCTGGTACCTACTACTTCAATCGATCCGTCAACTGCAACGACCCAATACCCGATGCCTCCTGGCCCATCGACGACCGCCACGACCGTTGGGTCAGGCGCCACGGTGACCGAGGTTTCTTCCGCGCTTGCCTTCGATAGTCCGAGGTTCGTGACCGAAATCACCAATGCGATGGTTATGACGACAACAAGCGGGACACGCCGCTCATTCGTCCGTTGAGCGGCGTGACTAGCCATTGCCGCTCTCGACACTTCGATCAATTTCTTCTGCGGAAGGGAGTTGGTGTGTTAGCGAAATTTTTGTGGTTCCTGCACTGTTGACTTTGATAGGGAGTTCTAGATCAAGGTGCCGGAGCAGACAGAACGTTGCGTCCTTAGCTGGGCAGTAGAAGACCGTCACATCGGCATTGATTCTGAGACTCTCTTCTTCTCCTATTGACAAGTCGAAGTTTTGGGGCATTCGAGGCCCCTGGGCTCGGTACGAGTTATCGCCGACCACGCGCGATTTATCCGCGTTCTCGATAGTGACATCGAGAGCAAACGTGCCGTCTTCGTTGAATTCATATCCCGCCGGGAGCAGCAACTCCAGCGATAAATTGACTATTCCAGGCGCAACAAGTTTTTGAGCGAAGACGACGGTTTCATCTGCCGCTCCGCGCGTAATCAGTGGCGCTGCTTGCAAATTGGTTAATTTGAGAGTCGAAATTTTTCCAGTCCGAATGTTCAAGGTACGGATGCGGTGATTGTTTGTGTCGGCGATATACAGGACATCGTTGGCGAAACTAAGCCCACTGGGTTCAGCGAGTTGGCCTGCTTGACCGTACCCGTCCTTCAATCCAGGGCTCCCATTGCCTGCGACTAAAACGGAAGTCCCCGTCTTAATATCGATTGCTTTGATCCGGTGGTTGTATGTATCAGCTACGTAAAGTCTGTCGCCCACAAGTTCGATGCCTATGGCATGTTGCAACTCTGTAGCTCCAACGACCCCAACAGAGTCGCCCCAGGAGAAGAGCCCAGTACCCACGAGGGTTTTTAATTCGCCACCATCGGTTAGTTCCACAGATCGAATAGCGCTTGCTTCGGGATCCGTGAACCACAAAGTGGAACCATCAGTTGAAAGACCCGAAGGCTGGGAAAGCGTTGCTGTTAAACGCGGCCCGTCCTCTAATCCTTCGGCGCCCGTGCCAGCGAAAATATCAATCCAATCCGCCCGTCGTCCTTGTTCTGATGTGTCGATGATCCAGAGTTGATGGCGTCCGGCTCCAGCTACAAAGAGTTGGTTCTCGATTCGTTCTACATCCCAAGGCGAGGCAATTGGTGTTGAGAGGGGCGGTCCTGGCACAACTCTGTGAGTCGGTTCACCCGTTCCAGCAAACGTCCCAACAGTTCGCTTAGAGAGATCAATGACGCGTATCGCATGGTTTCCTCGATCTGCGACGTACAAGAACCTGCCATTCTCCGAAAGAGATAGGCCTTGGGGTTGATTGAAACGCGAGTCAACCCACGTTCCGTTCACCAAGCCCGACGATCCGCCGCCCACAACGTCCAAAATTTTTCCGTCAAGTCCGGTTATGACAATGCGGTGATGGCCGGAGTCGGCGATAAACAGTCGCCGGCTCTGAGGGTCAGCGAGTACTTTCCCCGGAAAGCTCAGCACTGTAGGGATCGGACCCGGGCTCTTTGCGATTAGATCCACTGGGCGTGTGTCGATCAGACCTGCCGCGGCATACTCTCGCGTCATTCGGTTGATAACCGGTTCGAAAAGCGGGTAGATACCTTCCCCTGCGTGGACTCCCACGACTCGACCAAGAGGGTCTATTAGCACCAGAGTCGGCCACGCCTTCACCCGGTAAGACCTCCGTAGATATTCGTAATCATCGTTGACCACTGGGTGCTTAATGCCTAGCCGTTGGACGGCCTTCGCGACGGCTTCACTTGTGCGTTCGTGATCAAATTTGGCCCAATGAACGCCGACTACGGCAAGCGAATTGGGGAACTCTTCTTCGAGCCTGTGCAGGTCAGGAATGACGTGTAAGCAATTGATGCATCCTTGAGTCCAGAAATCGAGAATAATGATTTTGCCACGCAGATCGGCGGCTAGTGACAGCGGCCTCGCAACGTTGAACCAGTCGAGACCATTAGGCACGTCAGGGGCAGCGACTTCTCCTTCATAGGTGAACTCAAAATCGCCAATCGTTTTTTGGTCAGCGGAGGTGACGGTAGACGACGTTGAGTCAACCGCCGAGCTTTGGGCAGCGTCACTACCAACTACGGGGGGCGCCGAGCCGCAAGAAGCGACCAATACACCCGCCGCCAAGAAGGCAACGGCGACGATCCGGCGAGACATCACCTACCCAGTGTGCACGTCAACTCTTTAAAAACCTGACGTTAACCAGTCAGGCGAGAATCAATTACACCGGTGTCGAATCCGGCGAGATGAAGGCCGCCATGAAATCGAGCGTGCTCAATCTTGAGGCAACGGTCCATGACTACGTCGAGTTCATTCTCGATTGCTATGTTCGCGGCTTCGACGCTCCACAGTCCTAGTTGAGCCCAGAATGAGGCAGCGCCGACGGCAACGGCTTCCTCCGCTACTCCGGGTAAGTCACCAGATCGACGAAAGACATTGACCATATCGGGCGCTATCGGCAGGTCCTGAAGCGTTGGGTAGCAAGGCTGGCCCGAAATTTCGTCCGCCATTGGGTTGACAAAATAGATATCGAAGTCGGCACTGGAGCTCAAAAGATAAGTTGCAACGAAGTTGCTTGGTCGCGCTGGATTAGCTGATACTCCAACCATGGCGATGCTGCGGGTTTGTTTCAGTAGTTCAAGTCGCCTGGTAGCAGTTGGTTCAGTCCAACCGGGGACCGGTTCATGGGTCACAGTCATCATTCGCTCGCTTTCGATAAAGCTTGTTCAAGGTCCCAGACGATGTCCTCTAAATCTTCTAGTCCTACCGATAGTCGAACCATGTCGTCCGTAACGCCACTTACTCGTAATGCCTCGTCGGAGAGCTGCTGGTGCGTGGTGGAGGCCGGATGAATCACAAGTGTGCGGGCATCTCCCACATTCGCTAGGTGACTGATGACCTGCAAAGACTCAATGAATTTGGCACCAGCGGCTCTTCCGCCCTTGACTCCAAAAGTAAAGATCGCGCCGGGACCCTTAGGTAGATAAGTCTTTGCCAGATCGTTGTAAGGAGACGCCGCTAGGCCCGCATAGTTCACCCAGCTGACTGCATCGTGCTGGTCGAGATGTTCGGCGACAGCCTGTGCATTTGCTACGTGTGCGTCCATTCTGAAAGGAAGGGTCTCTATGCCCTGAAGAAGCAGAAAGGCATTCATTGGAGACATAGCTGCACCGACATCGCGTAACTGCTCGGCGCGCAACTTGGTACAAAATGCGTACTCACCGAAGTTTTCCCAAAACTTTAATCCGTTGTAACTTTCGACGGGTTCGGTCATTCGAGGGAACCGCCCACTCCCCCAGTCGAACCGGCCAGATTCGGTGATTACTCCTCCTATCGAGTTTCCATGACCTCCGATGAATTTTGTAGCCGAGTGCAAAACAATGTCGGCACCATGGTTGAGTGGCTGACATAGGTACGGGGTCGCGAATGTTCCATCTACAACAAGTGGAATGTCGCTTGAATGAGCAACTCCGGCAATGGCGGAAACGTCCGGAATCGACCCTGAGGGATTGCCAACGATCTCCGTGTACAAAAATTTCGTGTTTTCGTCTATGGCCGCGGCGTAGGCGTCAGGGTCATCCCCATCAACGAACCGGGCTTCTAAGCCAAAGCGTCGGAGCGTGACATCAAAAAGCGTGTGCGTGCCCCCGTAAAGTGCCGAAGAGGTCACGAAATTATCGCCACTCTCAGCTAATGCTGCTGCAGTCAAGAACTCCGCTGCCATACCAGACGCTGTGGCCACGGAACCGATTCCGCATTCAAGACTGGCCATTCGCTCTTCAAACGCATTAATAGTGGGGTTGGAAATACGCGTGTAAATCGTGCCGTACTTCTGCAGAGCGAACTTGTCTGCCGCGTCTGCTGTGTCTTCGAAAACGAAACTTGTGGACTGGTAGATCGGCACAGCACGAGATCCCGTTGCTGCGTCGGGTCTGCCTCCAGCGTGCAATGCCCGTGTTCTAAATCCCCAGTTGCGATCGTTCACAACAAATGAGTGTAGATAAAGCGCTAGGCGGTGCGTTCGCTTACGTACTTTTCGGCGAGTGCCAGCGCGTCGGAAGGTTCAATTCCTGCTACTCCGATCATCCAGCAAGCAATAGGAGCGGCGATTCGCTCGGAGTCGTGTGCGGCAACACCAGCGAGGTCCAGAAGTGTGTTGATGGCCTCCTCGTCGGGGGCATCAAAACCGAGTTCATGGGCGAAACCGTCGAGCCAGTCTCGCGCGGAGGAATTTGTCTCAGACATCATTTTCGCTTTGGGGTCGCTGGATAAGTTGGGGAAGGTCGTAGGCTTCGACCCGCGGCGCAGCTTCGTCAAAGCGTTCTATATCTACGAGGCACGTGTGTGCTGAAGGACCTTGCGCCAGCTTGGATGTGCCCTTGTCTCGTGTGAGGACATTGGGATTTCCAGCTCGACACATTCCGTCAGAATCTGGGTCATACCAGGCGCCTGTCGAGAGTTGAACAACCTCCGGCATTAGCGCGTCATCTAAGACGGCACCAGCGAGGCAGGCACCGCGCTCGTTGAAAACTCGGACGACGTCGCCATCGACGATTCCTCGTTCTCGGGCAAGATCCGGATGAATGCGAACAGGTTCTCGGCCGGCTATTTTCGACCCAGCGCTGGGTTCGGTGTGGTCGTATTGGCTGTGCAGGCGCACGGTGGGCTGGTTGGATATCAGATGCAAGGGCCACCGTTCTGACCCTGCGCCTCCTAACCGTTCATAGGGTTCCATCCAAGCCGGGTGCGGCGGACAATCGTCGTACCCGTACTCTTCGATGGTTTCTGACCAAAGTTCAATGCGTCCGCTTGGGGTACCCAATGGAAACTTCGTTGGGTCATCTCGAAAATCGGACAGAAGAATTTGTTCATTTTCTCCCATCTCGCCCATATCGGGATGACGAAGATGTCCGATTTCGCAAAATTCTTGATAATCGGGTGCCCAGTCGTTTTCTACTCGGAACAATTCGTACAGAACCTCAACCCATTCATCTCCGGTACGGCCCTCTGTGAATTGGGCTTCGACTCCTAATTGATCAGCCACCATCGCGAGGATTTCGTAGTCGTCACGCGCGTCTCCGGGTGGGTCAACCGCTCGACCATGTGCGATGAGCATATTTTCTGCACCGCCGATGTCGTTGCGTTCAAGTGGCGTCGACGAAGGAAACACAATGTCGGCTCGTTTGGCTGTCGGAGTCCAGAATGGTTCTTGAACCACGATCGTTTGAGGTCGCTGCCACGCTCTGGATAGCTCGCTCAGGTTCTGATGGTGATGGAACGGATTTCCGCCGGCCCACCAAACCATTTTGATGTCAGGGAACTCACCCGTTTCACCATTGAAGTCATACCGTTCGCCAGGCTTATCCAACAATTCCCTGAATCTCGACACGGAGATCACTTGAGAGCCCTTGGGTCTCGGAGGTATTGGCATACCCGGGACTCGTTTGCGAACTTGGCCGGACCCAACGTTGCCTTGAGCACCAAAGGGAAAGGCGAGACCGCCACCCGGAAGTCCCACCTGACCTAAGGCACAAGCCAGGGCAGCTGCGGCCCAATAGGACTGTTCACCATGGTCGGCCCGTTGCACCGACAAACCGACGTTTATCAAGGTACGTCGACTCGACATTTGGTTCGCTAATTCTTGTATTGCCTTTTCTTCGACTCCTGTGATTTTTGAGGCCCACCCTGCTGATTTCGGTATTCCGTCGGTCTGCCCAATCACGTAATCAGCAAAGCGGTCCCATCCATGAACATAAGTGTCAACAAAACCTCTATCTATTAGACCCCCGGAAATGAGTGTGTGGATTAAACCCAGCATCAATGCCACGTCGGTGCCTGGCCGAATGGGTTGCCAACGTGGATTGACCCCAGAATGCAGGTCGTCACGCAGCGGTCCGACGTTGAGAAACTCTGTCCCGTTTCGGTGCGCTTTCCTCATCCAGTCTTGCGTGTGATGGGTACCTTGCCCCCCATAGGTAACGTCGGTGTTGGAAAGTCGAAGCCCACCAAACGACACGAACAAATCGGTGTGCTCGGCTACTACTGACCAACTGGTGCCCTTGCCAATTGCAGCGTGGTATCTCATTCCCAAGAAATATGGCACGATCGCTTCAGCAGCCGAAGAAGAATACGTACCCCACACGTCGGTGTAGCCGCCGCACATGCGCAACAATCTAAATAGCAATGCGCTTGGAGCGTGAACTCGGCCAGCGGAGCCCCAACCGTAGGACCCAGCAAACAGTGACTCTGGTCCGTAATCGGCATGCACCCGCTTCAACTCGCTTGAGGCGAGGCCAATTGCTTCATCCCACTCGACTTCAACGAAGGCTTCGCTTCCGCGGAGCTCATTGCGTGACCCAGGGCCCTCTTCAAGCCATGAGCGGCGAACAGCGGGCCGCATAATACGAAGCTCATTGCCGTGGAGGAACGCCTGCCCGATCGGAGAAGGGTGCGGGTCAAATTCGTGGCCCCTTACCGCAACGATCTTGTTTCCTCGGGTCTCAACTCGATAGGGACCGAAATGTGTCCCCAACGCCGTGGTCTTAGTATCACTCATTGAGAAGCTTTGCCTCCCACATCCATTGCGCGGGATTTCAGTCCCCACCTTTTCGCGATCAATTCGAGACTCATGATGCGCTCTTCAATCCCGTAGGTGGCGCCATAAACGAAGAGTTCATTCGCTTCGGTTTGTTCGACAAGTTGGCTGAGGCCCGCCACAACTTCGTCGGCGGTTCCGTTAATCGCGTTACTCGGCATCGCTGCCGCTCGTTCCCATTCGGGATGCGAGATCGCTTCTTCAGGCGCACACAGGGGCAGAAACCGTCCGGTTCGCATGCCGTATTTCCTCAGCCGACTTGGGGCAGCAAGTTTTTCTGCCTCCTCCCTGGTGCCGGCTGCAATTACCGATGCCGAGACAATGGTGTAAGGCTCATCCAGAATCGGTGAGGGTCGGAAGGCTTCGCGGTACATCTGAACAGCTTCGAAGGTGCCTCCAGTGTCGAAGTGGTTTGCAAACGTGAAGGGGAGACCTAACACTCCTGACAATTGGGCGCTAAATCCACTTGAGCCAAGAAGAATAACGTCGGGAGACGAGGTGGCCACTGGAGTCGCAGAGAACTTGTTCCACAATCCGTGGTCAGTTCGCACATCACCTAGCAGGCCCATTAAATCAATGAGATCGCGTGGAAAATCTTCAACCGACAGTGCCGTTGCAGATCCTCGAATCACCGCCATGGTTTGACGGTCGCTACCAGGTGCCCTGCCTATGCCTAAGTCGATACGACCAGGATGCAGCGCCTCAAGGAGGGCGAATTGTTCCGCAATAACTAGTGGTGCGTGGTTGGGCAACATCACGCCACCTGAGCCCACTTTGATTCGTTTTGTTGATGCCGCGACGTGGGCGATAAGTACCGCTGGCGAGGTGCTCGCCACGGTGTCCATGTTGTGATGCTCAGCCACCCAAAATCGAAAATACCCCAGTTCTTCTGCCCGTTTAGCGACGAGAGTTGCTTCGGTCAGCGCCTGTGAACTCGTAGCGTCACTGGCAACAGTCGCTAGATCGAGAACCGATAACGGTATGGACTCCACCACTAAAATCTACGCCTTAATAGTCTCGACAGCGAGTTGTAATGCCGCCAACGCAAAAGTGTGCATATTGGCTACTCGGTCGTCGATTTCGGTCTGCAAACGAAGAGTTGTTTCCAACGTTCCGTTGCACGCCACCCACCCGAAGCCCGCTGGGTCGCCGTATGGGTTTGCTGAAGGCCCAGTGGCACCAGTCTCACCTATGCCCCAGTCAGCGTCGTACATCTGTTTCGCTCGACTCGCTTGGACTACAGCGAAAGCTTCAGTGGCTCCGCGAAGGTTCGAAGGTAACGGCTCGTTCGTCGCTAGAAGATTTCTTCCAGCACTGGTGTAGACGATCATTCCGCCTCTGTAGAAATCGCTAGCGCCCGGGACGGCGACGAGTGCGGCATTGATTAGTCCCCCCGCCGCTGATTCCGAAACCGCAATCGATTCTTGCTGTGCCCGCAACACCTCCGCGAGTTCCTTCGCGGCGTTGATTAAGTCTCCAAATGTGATCGGCTTCATCCCAACCCTCCGTCAATTGCCAGCCGAGCGATCGCGTCAGCATCGAAGTCGAGGAAATCAGTTAGAACCTCAAAGGTGTGTTCACCTAAAAGCGGTGAGGCTGCTCGGGGACCGTGATCGTACCCTTCGATGGAATACTGGTGGCCTGCGTAAGGGACTCGGCCCATCGCTGGGTGGTCATGCCACCGATAAAATCCCAAGTGCTGGTATTGCGCGTCTGCGAATAAGTCGCTGCTCCGTGCCACCAAACCTGCTGGGACTCCTTCCGCTAAAAGTTTGGTTTCAAGATCACGGCCGTCGAGTTCGGCAGTCCATTCGCTGATTCCTCTATCGAGAAGGTCATGACCGTCAATCCGTCCCGACGTCGTCTCGAATCGTTTGTCCGCAGCCCATTGCGGCGCTCCCATGAGCATTTGGAGTGACAACCAATTTTCGTCGCTTTGCACCGTGATCGCTATCCACCGGTCATCTCCCTGAACTGGATAAACACCTTGTGGCCCCATGGCGAGGTCTCGATTCCCTCTTCGGGTCGCTTTGTAATTATTTATCTGAAAATCCAGTACTTCGGGTGCCATCAACTGCAATCCGCATTCGAGCTGAGCTGCTTCGATTACACAGCCGGTCCCGGTTTGTCTTCGCCGGTCGATTGCTGCCAAAAGCGCTGGGGTAATGAAACGCGGGGAAATCGTGTCGGTGTATGCCAGGTATGGCCCGTCGGGCGGAAGGTCTGGCCAGCCAACTACCTCGTAGTAACCAGCAATTGCCGCGGCGTGATAGCCGTACCCAGCCAAGGGTGAGAGCGGACCGCCGCTAGCAAGCAACGAAGTGTGGACCACGATCGCGGACGGGTTCAACGAATTGATGACCTCATCGCTTAAGCCCGCTCGAGAAAAAGCCCCGGGGCTCCAAGACTCGATGACGACGTCGGCCCATGCAATCAATTTTTGGGCAATTTCAATCCCACTCGGATTCTTTAGATCGATATCAATGCTCATCTTCGAAGTATTGAACGTGCCATAAAAATGCGACCGGTTCTCGCCAAATATGCCATCTTTAAACGGAGCATTAACTCGGAGAGGGTCTAGGCGCCCGCCGGACTCGACCCGCACCACCGTTGCCCCGTGATCGGCTAACGCTTTTGCAGTGATCGGCCCTACTCCCACCCAACTAAAATCTGCGACTTTAAGTCCCTGTAACGGCAATTCTGAGGGAAGGGCGGCCGCTCTGTTCCCCTTCTTTCGATCGCTTTTCAGTTCATTGCGGATCTCTTCGTGGTGTTCGTCCAAGTGCGGTGGCTGTCGGGGCCCAGCTAACCGTTGTCCATCGAAAGATAAGAAACCACCTGGAATTCGTTCATCTGAAAAACCTCTGTTATCTGCAGCTGTTCGCCAAAACTTCCGAAGCTCCAGATGGTCAAAATTGAGCAGATCTTCGACATCGTTGATAGGCGCCAAGGTCACGCCTAGCTTGAGACCTCGACGCATGAGCACATCGCGCGGATATCGCAAACACAAGGTGCTCACCGCATCGAAGATGTCTGAAAATGTGTGACCGGTGTCCTCGCCGCTGAGGACCCGGTGATCCAGCGTGTCCCAGTCTTCCTCCAACCAACTTGGGTCAACTATGCGCTCTTCGATCAACCAGGGGCCAAGAGCCTTGGCTGTATCTCCTCTGCTCAACGCTATGAGCCATCCATCCGACGCTTCAATTCGAATCTGTAGCGGTATCTCGGTAAGTCGAATCTGGGTTCCTGATCTGTGAATATCAGCGCCCTGGATTTCGTGAGCCTCCATAGCGTTCAACAAAGTCCAAGTCATGCATGCCTGCGCTGAAACAACGACGTACTGTCCTTCGCCAGTTGTCAACATTCGAGAATGCGCTACTAGTCCCGCTACCGCTGATTCGGCTCCTGCGTGTCGCCAAACTTGAGGAATCGATGCCTTGACCGGGGGCCTCTGCGGTACTCCTTGCAAGTTAGTGGAACCGCCAAGTGATGCAATCGACAATTCACTATTGGAATCTTTGGCTCGAGGCCCGTCGGCACCAAAAGGAGTGACCACTACATGAACGATTCTCGGGCTGCGTTCACTGATTTGAGAACGGTCAAGACCAGCATCAGAAGTCCGGCAGGGCAAACCAGACTCGTATAGAAAGTCGGCTGTTTCGACAAGCCTCAAAAAAGATTCTCGATCGCTTAGATCATCTAAGTCCAGTTGAATGGACCGCTTATTTGACGCATATGCCGAAAAGTGGAGGCTGCGCAGATCGGAGGTGTCGTCGTCACGAATGGGTTGCAGCGCTCTAGTTGAACAGCCGTTTGGGGGCTCAACTTTGATGACATCTGCCCCTAATTCGGCCAACATCCACGGGCCGACGTCGCCGCGGTGGTCAGTAAGGTCGATCACTCGAATACCCGCAAGAGGTCGCGTAGCAGTCAACCTTTCGGCGCTTGCGTTGGTGGTGCCGGAATTGGTTGAATTCAATGAGCCCCTCCTTCACTAGCGACTCCAGACGATAGTTTGCCTTTATGGCAAAGGCCTCCTTGATGTTCGAGCAGCTCCCCGCTGATATCGGAAATCTGATTTCTGACCGCGCTCAGCAGTGCGATGAAAAGCGGCGGCCGGATCCAGAAGTAATTGCGGCTCTGGCAAAAGCCGACTTGATGAAACTTTTGGTCCCACGGGAGTACGGCGGCCACGAAGTGCACCCTGCTGATCTCATCGAATTCACAGCACAAGTAGCTCAGATACATGGATCCACCGCATGGGTAGCGATGACCTGCAACGAGGAGGCCGAGCTGGTTTCGGCTTACCTGCCTCCCGATACGTGTCGTCAGATTTGGCGTGACAACCCTGAGCTGGTAATCGCTGGATCGGGGGTGCCTCGAGGACGCGCTGTTCAGGCCCCCGGTGGATGGCGTGTCAGCGGTCGATGGAATTTCGTTAGTGGCTGCACAGCAGCAAACAAGTGGGTGCTGAACAACGTGGTCAAAGGGAGTTCACCGATTGAACTTTGCTTTGTTGTAATGGATGCTGATCCCCAGTTCATCGAGGACACGTGGCACACCGTCGGTCTGAGAGGAACCGGCTCCAATGATGTTGTGCTCGAAGACTTCTTCGTGGATGAAGCTTGGTGCGGAGTCGTCCCAAACAATTCGTTGCCGCTTCCCGATTTACCGTTCTACCGGTTGCCGTCTGCGTTGAGATTTCCCTTTCCCAAAACAGGAGTTGCATCCGGCCTGGCCCGCAGAGCAATAACCGATTTCAAGCTATTGGCAGGGGCAAAGCAGCCGCTTAATTCAAAGCGTCCTCTGCATGAGCGGCCTGATGCCGCCTCCGCTATCGCAAAGGCCGAGGCGCTGGCTGGAGCAGGACAATCATGGGTGCATGAACAACTCGACTCGATATGGGAAGCAGCAAAAAACGATGAGCCCGTTGACGCCGACCTTCACGCTCGGGTCCGTTTGGCATGTTCTTGGTCGGTGCAGAACTCAATCAGTGCTATCCAGCATTTGGTGGATGCAGCAGGAAGCACCGCCAATTTTGAAGCTTCAGGGCTAATGGGTTTACTTGACGACGCTAGAGCAGTCGCCGGACATTTCATGGTGGGTTCCTACCAAATCGACACGGCCGGCAGAGTGCTGCTCGGCCTCGAAGCTGGGGATCCAGCGTTCTAGCGCTGCGATAGGCCACTGCCGTTGGCTTAATTCAAGCGAACGGCTACCCCTTCGAGTTGTGGAGACGATGGTGGGAACCGTTCAAACACCAGAGGGTCGTGTCCGGGAACAATTACGCCACCGGAGCCCGCGAGGTGCCGGAGGGTTTGCCACCCTTGGATCATTTTCGATAGGTCATCGACGATAGGAAACGGGCGGCCCTCGTCCATGTTCGCCCAGTAATGGCTTGCGTCTGAGGCGAGAACTACCACGCTGCTGCCCGTGTCAATGCGAACTACTTGGAGACCTCGGGTGTGGCCGCCGATGTGGTGCAGCGTCAGCCCAGGTGAAAGTTCTGCGTCACCTGCGTGGAAAGTAACTCTTTCGGAGAAGACCCGCTCCACGAGGTCTTTGACGTGACGGACGTTGAAGGCATGCCGATAAGCCTTGTGGGTCATGTCGCGTCCAGTAGCGAAGGACATCTCGTCGTCCTGAACGTGAAATGTCGCTTTGGGGAACTGGTTTACGCCCCCAGCATGGTCATAGTGGAAGTGAGTAATGATCACATCCGACACCGTTTCGGAGTTCACACCTAACAACGCGACCCCTTCTGCTGCTGTTCGCAGCAGTGTTCGGTTTCGAGCCTGAGCATCATCTTGTTCAAAGCCGGTGTCGACAACCCATTCTTGTCCACTGCTGCTGCGAATCAACCAAACAAAATAGTCCATAGGCATCGGCGCATCGTCATGTGGGTCTCCCCCGATGAAATGTTCGGCACGAACGGCGTCGCGCTCGGCGTACTTGATTGCGTGAACCTCGTAGTTAGTCACCGGGCCCTCTCTGTTCAGCCACCTAAGGCTCAAAAAACACGCTAGTGGCGCTGGTCAGCCTTTTCGGCCCTACGATGCGGATCATAATTTGGTCGAGGGGAACCAATGAGTTTCGAAATTAGCGAGTTGTATCGAACAGATCTGCCTCCCGCTGAGTCCCAGTGGGGCGGCATTCCAGCGTTTAGCTTCGTCGGCGGCAACAACGATGAAGAAAACGTACCTGTCGCGGGCCTTACCGAAGCTGTCACACGGGTACTTCAACGCGAGGGACGGAAGCTGGCGGTGTACAACCTAGGAGGCAGTCCCCTAGGACACGAAGACCTGCGCAGCTTTATATGTCAGAAGCTCGGTGTGCGAGCTTCCACCAGCGTCGACCTCGACGAAGTTCTTATTACTTCAGGGTCGCTGCAAGCTTTAGACCTTGTCAACAATTTGTTGCTGGTTCCTGGCGACAACGTGATTGTTGAAGAGGCAACTTATGGCGGGATGATCAGTCGGTTAACGCGTTTAGGTGCCGTGGTGCACGGCGTGAGTCTTGACCAGAGCGGTGTGCGACCGGATCACCTTGTTGAGCTTCTCGAAAGGTGTTCCTCGCAAGGACGTCCAGCTAAATACCTTTACACGATTCCAACGGTCCAAAACCCGACCGGTTCTTGCATGCCTCTGGAACGGCGAGTCGAAATTTTGGAGGCAATGGAGGGACAACAAACGGCCATTTTTGAGGATGATTGTTACGCCGATTTGCTGTGGGGTTGCGATCGGCCTCCCACTCTTTGGGAATTAGATGCTCCGAATCGCCGCGTCATTTACTGCGGTTCTTTTTCGAAATCTATTGCCCCCGCCTTGCGAGTTGGGTACATCGTCGCCGAGTCACCTGTACTTCAGCAGATCCTTTCCCTGAAAACTGATGCCGGGTCCGGGGCGCTTGAGCAGATGGTCGTCGCAGAGTATGCGAGTGCGCATTTTGACAAACACGCGGACCGTTTGACATCTGTATTGAAGGCTAAAGCTGAAGTTATGGCTGAAGCGTTAGAACGACACTTTGGAGACTCGGTTGATTTTGAAATGCCTCAAGGCGGGATTTTTATGTGGCTCACGTTCGCTGAAGGAGTCGATACCGCCGCGTTTTCAACCGAGGCTGCCGCGAGCGGGGTTGAATTCAACGCTGGCGCTGGGTGGTCGGTCGATCCTCATTGGGGTGCCAACAAGATGCGTCTCTGCTTTGGTAATCCTTCTGCAGAGTCGATTCGAGAAGGGGTGCAGCGCTTAGCTCAAATCATGGAGATGGCAAGCGATGGCGGACACTGATGCTGATCTGCTTAGCGCAATCATCTAGTTCCCTGATCTGAGAGCATTATCCCACTCCATTGGTATGGATCCTTTCGGTCCGATCACTACGAGCCGGTTGCCATGAGGTGAGTTCTGTCGGTCTGCTAGCGCTCGCAGTTCCCAGTTTCGTCCAACTAGCTGAAACACCATTGCAACGTGAGGGGCCTCAGTTAGTCGGACGATACCTTTTACGCGCTGAATCTCTTGAGGCAAGTTCTCAACCAGAACTTCAAATGCTTCTCTCGATATCGGTTTAGTTGATTCATGAGTGCGTGACTCGAACATTCCCACATGACCCGTAGGGCGGTCTGTCCTTGCTATTTCTCGACCAAAGAAAAGGTCGAGGTTCACCTCCCCATGGCTCGCATAAGCCAAGAGTGCGTCAGGATTCAATTTACCCAACTCGCTTTTCGCGACTGCCAAATTGTCAACCAGGTCGATTTTGTTGACCACAATTACGTCCGCTGAAACTATTTGGCTGGCGACTGTTTGCCCAATGAGCGGATCAGCGATCTGTTCAGACAACCTGGTTGCATCGGTTACGACAACAACAGCGTCGAGCGCTAGGCCAGGACCATGCCCGTACGCGGCTACGGCTCCTGGATCAGCTACACCGCTCGCTTCAATGACCAAACGGGTGGGTCTCGGACGAAAAGACGTTACCGATTCCAGTGCCGAGACGAAGCCGTCAACGAGCGAACAACAGATACATCCATTAGTCAAGCTGATGGTGTTCTCACTTCTCGAATCAATCAAGGCTTGGTCGATGTTGATTTCTCCGAAGTCGTTCACCATTACGGCCACGCGTTCCGAGGCTTGACGCAAAATGTGATTAACGAGTGTCGTTTTTCCGGCCCCGAGGTACCCGCCGATGACAGATACCTCCATTAAGCCTTCAGAGGGCTCCATTTTTTGCCTTACTTCGAGCCAGCAACGTGCGAGATACCTCCCACTACGGTGCCCCACACGGGGATGTCTTTCAGTTCTTCAGGGCTCACTTCAAAAGGGTCTTCCTCCAGCACAGCAAAGTCAGCGAGTTTGCCTGCTTCTAGAGACCCAATGTCATGGTCCAACTTAAGCTGATGCGCCGCGTCAATGGTGCAGGCCTCGAGCGCTTTGGCGACGCTTATTCGCTCTTCCGGGCCTAGCACTCTTCCAGAAGCAGTAAGGCGATTCACAGCGCACCATGCTGTGTGCAGGTGGCCCATTGGGGTGATGGGCGCGTCGCTATGGACAGAAAATTTTACTCCTTCTCGCTCAGCAGTCGCGCATGCGTCCATCCCCGCCGCACGCTCTTCGCCAACGGTGGTGGAGGCATGTTGGTCACCCCAATGGAAGATGTGGTTGCTGAAAATATTTGCATTCATTCCGAGCGCGGCCATTTGTTTGTATTGGGCTGTTGTCGTGAGTTGGCAGTGTTGAACCGTATGGCGGTGGTCCCACCGCGGGTGTCGTTGAAGTGCTGTCTCAACAGCGTCAATGAAAACTTGTGCCGCCTCATCACCGTTGCAGTGGCAATGAACTGTGAGACCAGCTTCGTGGTACGAGCTCACAATATCTGCCATTTGTTCGGGTGGAATCAGCCACAATCCATTTCCTGGGTGGCCCGGGGGCGGATTTACGTAATGAGGCCATGAAATCCGTGCCGTAAAACCTTGAATAGATCCGTCAAGCACCAATTTCACTATTCCAAACCGAAGCTTGGCCGTTTCTTCCTCGTCACGCAGCCGCACTGCGAGTGACACCATTGGGTTGGAGTCTTTGTTTTCTAAACTGATGTCGAAGTGTCCAAAAGCCACCACTACTCGTGCGGGGTAATTGGCGTCATCGGTCGCTTGACGCCAGGCCTCAAGCTGGCCGTCCAACGCCAAACGGGTGGTGCCAAGATCGGCGATGGTTGTAACCCCGCAGTTGCGTGCCTCACGCGCATAGTTCCATTTTGCGTTGGGTGACATCATTGCAATCCCGATCGCAGAGAGACCCCCCTGCGCTAGCGACATGGCCGCAGGTTCCTGGAGTTCTCCGTTCGGTTCCCCGTCAACATCTTTAGCTACACCCGGCGTCGGGGTGTGACGATCGATGCCAGATCGGCGCATCATCTCTGAATTGACGGTCGCTAGATGCCCGCTCGCGTGGAACACGAAGATCGGGCGCGTGGTCGAAATTTGATCCAAGTGTTTTGCAACGAGTCGCTCACCTTCGAGAAAGATGGGGTCAAGCCCCCAAGCGAGCAATGTTTGGTCTGGGTCGGTGAGGTCGCGTTCACACTCCGCTAGTCGATCAACTACCGCCGCGATAGTTTGACAGCCCAACCAAGTGCGACCTGCCGGGTCGGCGCGGTCATAAAATCCCACGTAGGGGAACTCCCAAACAGCGCCCGCCATGACATGGCTATGGGCTTCAACAAAACCTGGCAGCAAAATGTGATCTTTGAACTGTTCGTTAAGTTCATAGTCGCCCCATTGTGAGAGGTCGTCGACTGTTCCCACACCAAGAATTCGGTCACCTCGTACAGCGATTGCCTGAGCGAAGGGCAATGCAGGGCTCATGGTGATAATTCTCTTTGCAGTAAAAATCTCCACGCTTTCGTTGCTCATAATCGACCTCCTAAACCGTCGTCGCTCTCAATTTGTCGTCGATCCTGGAGGGCCAAATACCAAGGGGACGCATAGGGGCGAAGACCCGTTCTGTAGGGATCGCCTCCCCTGCATTCATAGTCCATAAGGCAATGTTTAATAGCCGAAACCACATCACAAGCTTGTTAGTCGCTCAAATCCAGGCAACTTAGCGGTTGATTCTGCTTGATCTATGAAACGCTTTTATGATTCAGCGCCAAGGAGTGACCTCGCGACTGCTAGAACCAATTCAAGCCAACGCAGCGGAGGATGTCGTGCAGAACAACGACGAATTGAAATTAAGATCAGCAGCTTGGTTCGACATTCCCGGTGATCCGTTGATGACTGCGCTCTATTTAGAGCGTTACGTCAATTTCGGTTTAACGCGAGACGAACTGCAGTCGGGTAAGCCGATCATTGGCATAGCTCAGACAGGTTCAGATATCTCCCCCTGTAATCGACATCACCTGGAACTCGCGAAACGTGTCCGAGAAGGAATCAGAGAGGCCGGCGGAATCTGTTTTGAATTCCCGGTCCATCCGATTCAGGAAACAGGGAAACGACCAACAGCCGCTCTTGACCGAAATTTGGCTTATCTCGGGTTGGTTGAGATCCTTCAGGGATACCCAATCGACGGCGTTGTGCTCACTATCGGCTGCGACAAGACGACTCCTGCCTGCCTTATGGCCGCAGCAACAGTGAACATTCCGGCGATCGCTCTATCAGTCGGCCCAATGCTCAACGGTTGGCATCAAGGAGAACGGACGGGGTCAGGAACCATCGTGTGGAAAGCACGCGAGTTACACGCGGCCGGTCAAATCGATGACGGAGAATTCGCCGACCTGGTTGCCTCCTCTGCAACATCAACGGGTTACTGCTCGACTATGGGAACCGCAACGACCATGAACTCTCTCGCCGAAGTTCTTGGTATGCAGTTACCTGGCTCCGCCGCAATACCTGCGCCGTATCGCGAACGGGCCCAAGTCGCGTACAAAACTGGTCTTCGTATCGTTGAAATGGTCCATGACGATGTGCGGCCCTCCGATGTCATGACCCGAGAGGCGTTCGAAAACGCGATTGTGGTCAATTCGGCTATTGGCGGATCGACTAACGCCCCTATCCACCTCAATGCAATTGCGCGACATCTCGATGTTCCTCTCAGCAACAATGACTGGCAAGAACTCGGTTTACACATTCCCCTTCTCGTCAACATGCAACCGGCGGGCGAATACCTGGGTGAGGACTACTTTCACGCTGGCGGAGTCCCAGCGGTCGTCAAACAACTAATGGATTCTGGTTTGTTACCTCACTCAGATGCGATGACAGTCAATGGCTCCACGATTGGAGAGAACTGCGCAACTGCCGAAGTTCTCGATTCCAAGGTGATATGGCCCGTGGAAGCTCCGCTCGTTCCAGACGCTGGATTTGTTCACCTCTCCGGAAATTTGTTCGACAGCGCAATCATGAAAACGAGTGTTATTGGAGAGGAATTCCGAGGCCGCTATTTATCTAACCCTGATGACCCTGACGCCTTTGAAGGCAGAGCTATTGTTTTTGAGGGGCCAGAGGACTACCACGACCGAATAGATGATCCATCGCTCGAAATCGACGAATACTCGATGCTCATTGTTCGCGGAACAGGACCTATCGGATACCCCGGTGGCGCTGAAGTCGTAAACATGCAACCTCCTTCGGCATTGTTGATCCGTGGAGTTCACTCTTTACCCTGCATTGGCGATGGCCGGCAGTCAGGTACTTCCGGATCGCCATCGATTCTCAATGCTGCACCCGAAGCGGCAGCCGGAGGCGGCTTAGCGATTCTCCGCACCGGGGATCAAATCAGGATTGACTTGAGGCTCGGTACCGCCGACATGCTGATTTCTGAGGAGGAGCTCAACTCCAGGCGACGAGATCTCGAAGAAAGAGGGGGCTTTGCGTTTCCTGAAAGCCATACTCCATGGCAGGAGATACAACGAAGCATGGTCGCGCAGTTCGACGAAGGAATGGTGCTCAAACCAGCGGTGAAATATCAGGACACCGCTCGCAGATTCGGTCCACCACGGAACAACCATTAGAGGTCGCGTGCTCGCAGCAATTTTTCTAATCATCGGCTTAGCTCTTTTGTTCAAGTCCGGAAATTGGCTCGTAGACGGTTCCGCGTCTTTGGCCCGGTCTCTCAACTTGAGTTCGGTAGTGATCGGGGCCGTGGTTTTAGGTTTCGGTACCTCTGCCCCAGAGCTAGTGGTGTCGACAATCGCTGCATGGAGAGGCAACCCTGCCCTTGGCGTCGGAAACATCGTGGGCTCCAACGTCGCCAATCTGAGTCTTATTTTGGGCTGCGCGGGCCTTATCACGGCAGTAAAGCTGCCGCCCTCGGTCATTCGTCGCCAGGCCCCTTTATCAATCGCGTCAGTTGCAGTGTTCGCGTTATTCGTTATGGACGGGAGGTTGACGCGAACCGATGGCGTCATCTTGAGCGCACTACTAATTGCCACGATTATCTACCTCGTTCGGTCGCCTTCTGGCAGCGTTGAAGAATCCGTCGAGGGAGAACTCAGCGTTCGTAGAAGTTTGTTTGTCGCGACCACTGGTCTCGTTGGGGTCCTAGCTGGAGCGCAATTCGCTGTAACAGGTGCGACGACTCTGGCCGAAAAGTGGGGATTGAGCGGTGGTTTCATCGGATTCTCACTGGTAGCCGTGGGAACCTCGCTTCCTGAACTAGTTACCGTGATAGTGGCGGCGCGCAAAGAGGAAACCGGTTTAATAATTGGGAACCTCTTCGGCTCCAACGTTTTCAACTCCCTGGCTGTCGCGGGTGCTATGGGACTGGTCGGAGCTGGACAGATCAATGACCCGTCCCTTACCGGATTTGGGATCGGATCAATGTTGGTCGTCGTTGTGTTGGCCTATTGTCTAGGTGTTCGAAAATCGTGCATCAGTCGCGTTGACGCGCTGCTACTCCTAGCTATTTACGCCGTAACTAATGTGGTTCTTGCAGTGATTTGACCGCTGAGTAGCTAGAAACTCCAAGGATACGCTTCGGCTCCGCTATAAGAAGTTTCGTGGCTCAATAGGCGGGCCCTAGTGCTCTCGTCTGTTGCCGCGTCAACCGCAGTAAGGGCCATTGCCAATGCCCCTTCCACCGCCGCCTTATCCGCTACTGGTGTTCGACAGTACGCGGCGAATTCGGGCTGGTGATTTACGGCGGACCCGGAGTCCAGACCGAGCATCGGGTGAATAGTTGGCATAAGAAGCGAAACGTTGGCCATGTCCGTAGATCCCGCGCCTCGCCGAGGCGTTGAGTCGAAGGTTCTCCCCAAGGCTTCGGCGTTGTTCCGGTATTTCGCAACCAGGTCTAGATCATGCGCGAACTCTGAGTACGGAGGCCCCAACGGTTGGATTTCTAAAGTAGCGCCGGTTGCCAGTGCCCCTGCTTCGAAGCATGCCCTTATTCGAGGTTCAAGCCGAGAGAGCGCTTCAAGGTCCGGGGCTCGGTAGAAATACCGCGCTGTCGCGTTGCCTGGGACAATGTTCGCTGCTTCTCCCCCTTTGGTGACAATTCCGTGAACTTGATCTTCGGGATCAAGGTGTTGTCGTAATAATCCCAACCCGACCTGAGCGACCGTTATGGCGTCTGCTGCATTAACACCCATGTGCGGCGTTACAGAAGCGTGCGCTGTTCGGCCATGAAAGTGGAAGTCACATTGAGAGATTGCGAGCGTTGGGAATCGATCACCTTCATTCGGTGAAGGGTGGACCATCATCGCCATATGGGTGCCGTCGAAAGCGCCCCTCTCGAGCATCAAAATCTTTCCACCGCCCTGTTCTTCTGCGGGTGTTCCCAGCACACGAATGGTGATGCCAAGGTCATCGGCCACGTTTTGCAGTGCTAGGCCAACTCCGACTCCTGCTGCTGCGATTACGTTGTGGCCACAGGCATGGCCGATATCGGGCAGAGCATCGAGTTCTGCGCAAATAGTGACCGTCAATTCGCCATTTCCGTAGGTGGCGCTCCACGCAGTGGGAAGGTCTGCAATCTCAGTTTCAACTTCGAAGCCGGCATCGGCTAACACTCGCGATGTCATCTCAGCGGTTTTGTACTCTTCGAAGGCAACCTCTGGGGTGTCCCACACCGCATGAGACAAATCAACGACGACATCAGCGGCTGCGGTGTTGTCAGAACGAACGATCTCTTTAGGGTCAAGGGTCATGCATTGAGGCTAGACGGCGATCTACCGTGGCAATGACTTCAACATCGGAGCGAACATGACAACCACAGTCGTTACAGGAGCCAACAGAGGCCTAGGCCTCGAATTTGTTCGTCAGTGTTTAGATCGGGGCGACAATGTAATTGCAGGCTGTCGGAACCCCGCTGAGGCGAAGGATCTCACAGCTTTAGGTCCCGCTAAAATTCTCAGCCTCGACGTAGGTCATGAGGAGTCAATCGAGCAATTTGCTGCTTCGATCGACGATCATGTGGACATCCTCATCAACAATGCCGGAACAAGCGCAACCAACTTGGGTTTAGAACGCGGTTCAGCTGGGGTTCTTAACGCTCCGGTCGATCTGACGCTCGATCTCATACGAATCAACGGGTTGAGTGCTGCAAGCATGACGCGAAGCCTTCTTGATCATTTGGGTAACGGGAGTCAAGTCGTAAACATCACCAGCCAAATTGGTTCGATGATCGTAGGTGCCCGATTCGACGATCTGCCGTACTCAACCTCTAAAGCGGTGATGAACATGGTGACGGTGCAGCTTGCTTCGCAACTGCGCGACAAAGAAATCACGGTCGTGGCTTTTCATCCTGGTTGGGTTCGTACCGATATGGGTGGTTCGCAAGCAGATATCAGTACCGAAGAATCTGCAGTAGGGATCTTGTCCACACTGGAACAACTTGGCCTTGAACACAGCGGGTCGTTCCTGCGTTGGGATGGATCGACTCACCCTTGGTAGCACGACATGAGGCCCGCGCACGGCCTAGGCTCGCTCGTCGTGCGTACGGTAAAAATTGTTGCAACCGAGGGCCTTCAACTCACCGCTGACGAGTGGGGTAACCCTTCGGGGCCCCCTGTTCTTATGTGTCATGGAGCTGGACAAAATCGACATGCGTGGAAAAACACCGCCGACGCGCTCGCTAGCAGCGGCTGGTTCGTTACAACGGTAGATGCAAGAGGACATGGTGACAGCGACTGGTCCACCGACGCACGCTATGACTCCGAAGACATCGGCCGTGACATAGTTGCTCTTCTTCAAAGGTTCGACCGGCCGCCGGCGATAGTTGGGGCGTCGATGGGTGGAATGGCAAGTTTGGCCGCGCAAAGAACCGCCGCTAGCCAGTTGTATAACGCCGTAATTTTAGTTGACATCACTCCTCACTTCGATCTGGAAGGCGCCAGGAGAATTATCTCTTTTATGTCTGGTAATCCTGATGGCTTTACCGATCTTGATGAAGCTGCAGACGCCATCGCGGCGTACAACCCTCACCGGCCCCGCCCTGCTGATTCTTCGGGGTTAACGCGCGTTCTGCGGCAACGCCCCGATGGGCGCTGGATGTGGCGGTGGGATCCTGCTTATGTCACGTCGAAGCCTGGGTTTGACTCTGACAACGAGAGCAACATGGCCTCTCATATGGAACGAACGAGCCGGATCATGAGCGAAGGGGCGCAAGCCGTCAGCGTGCCGATGCTGCTAGTGCGAGGGGGGCAGTCTGATCTGGTGACTCCCGAAGCTGTGCGTGGTTTTCGAGAGCTAGTGCCCGAAGCGGAGTTTGTAGATGTTGCTGGCACGGGGCACATGGTGGCAGGAGACGACAACGATGCCTTTACCGAAGCGGTTGCAGAATTCCTGGGCCGACACCACCCGACTGGCAGTTAGGTTCGTTAGGCATAACTCGGGTCGGTAGGAGTGCCGCGAGCAGCGTCAGCGCTAGCGATCAACGCATCTGTTAAACGTTCTAAAATTTCGTTACGGCGCGGCTGATCCGAAGACGCTATCTCGTGACGCTCATCGCGATCAGCGATTGTGTCGAACATCATTTCGTGTCCATCGCTGTTGCGGGTGTATCGAGTGTCTCTGGTTACCAAGGTTCTGGTCTTTGACGGCGTTGACGTCACAGAAGCCAAAAAATCGGGGAAATCTTCCTCGATCAAGACGTGATCTCGAACACTGGCGGATGGATCATCCAGGATCGGAGCCAAACTTACGCCCTGTATCCCGTCGTAAGCGTCGATTCCACAGAGGTCCATGAGCGTCGGTCCCAGATCCATGCTCGAAGCCAGGGAGTCGGTGCGGCCCGGCAGGCACTTCGGAGCCGAGATCAGCAGAGGAATTTGTTGGGTTCCTCGAAACGGCATATAACCCTTCAGCATGAGTCCATGCTCGCCCATCATGTCACCATGATCAGACGTGAAAACGATGATGGTGTCCTCGATCTGCCCAAGCCGATCTAGCGTTGACACAACACGTCCGATTGCGTCGTCAATCATCTCGATCATTCCATAGGTCGCCGATATTGCTTCTCTGACAACAGCATGGTCGCCCCCGACGCCGCATGGCTGAACCCAGAAACGCTGATCTCTTGGGTGTCGCCGATGCGCCTCTTTGAGATGGTGAGGCATGTAGTCAGACGGGTCATCAATGGAATCAGGTACCGGCATGTCGTCGGGGTTGTGTCGATCAAACCATGCACCTGGTGGGGTCATCGGGTGATGCGGGTCCGGGAACGATGCCCAAGCCAAAAATGGTTTCTCTTGACCTACGGCCTCCTCAATAAACGCGATGGTGCGCTCGGCGACAAACGTCGTCGAGTGAAATTCCGGTTCGTAGGGAGCTCGATAGATCTGCCACCAACGTTCTGACCTGTCGAGGCCGGGTGCTGCCTCGGTCATCGGAACCACTAGATCTTCGATTCGGCCTCCTCGGTTAAGAGCCCAGTTCAAGTGATGCCCTAAGACCGACGAACCATGCTCTAGAGCAAACTCGACATGGTCAAAGCCATAAAAGTCTTCGATATCTGGTTCGTTTCCATCAAGGTAATTCTCGAAATTTTCTAGTTGGTCCCATCCTTGGAGGTGGTGAGGTGTTGCCAACATGCCACTCGAACGGACCTGGGCAACCGAGTTACGACTAGGTCCGTGCTGAAGATGTGATTTACCTACCAAACCAGTGCGGTAGCCCGCGGCGCGAAAACGTCTAACGAAAGTGTTGGCGTTCCAGTCCAAGGAACGGTCGTTGAAGATGCATCCATGCGCGCTCGGAAGTCGACCGGTCATGATGCTGGATCGGTTCGGCATACAGATGGGATTCGCCACCCATCCCTCATCAAAAACCATGCCACGTTCGGCAATCGCATCAAGGTTCGGAGTACGAAGTATTTCGTTCCCTGTAAATCCGACGTGGTCGGCGCGCTGTTGGTCAGTAATGAAAAATAAGACGTTGGTCACGCATGCATCATTACCGACCACCAGCGTCCCTGGTACCCATAGCTACGTGATCGCAGGGTTCCTTCTCTTCCACACCAAGAGAACAGGTAGTCCCGCTGCCGCAATCAGTGAAGCACCGAAGAAGGCTGCGACCGTGGTGCCTGACATCCACGCAACTAAACCCAATACTGGGCCGCCTACCCCTCCTGATAATTCAAAAAACATGGTGAAGGTGCTCATCGCTTGAGCTCGTTCGTTCGCTGGTACGCCCTCTACCGCAGCGACCATTAGAGCGGGGTAAAGCAACGATCCTCCGATGGCGAGAATCGCTGCCCCTACAAACATCCCAGGCCGGCTGACGAAGCTGCCCATAACAAGCATCCCGATTGCTGAGCCCGTCAACGCAAGAGCTGCCGTTTTGGTGGTTCCTAGAGTGTCCGGCAAGCGGCTACACGCAAGCCTCAGCGCCAAGACAAGAAGGCCATAGAGAGCGTAAATGGGGCCCGCATCACCCAACGCCCTTTCGTCCATCAACTTAGGCATAAAGCCATGCAGCGCTGGGAAAATCATGATTCCAAGCGCCATGACAATTCCGGGCCAAATCGCGGTCCGGTACAAGAGAACTCGACGACGTTCAGCGTCCGAGGCGGAAGTAATGTTCGGCCCGTTTGAGCCAACAAAGTCAGGAAGCCAGCACGCCACCACGGCGGCTATAGCCATACAAAGAGCGCCCACAAGGAATCCGCCGTCGAAGCCCCAACGAGCAACAACCCACTCTCCTAGCCACGGACCGAACGCCATTCCTCCATAGATCGCTACCGAAAAATAGCTTGCAGCTTCACCTCTTCTGTGATCAGGCGCTAAGTCGGTAGTTAAGGTCACCGTGCCAACGAAAAACGCTCCTTGAACGGCACCCATGGCTAAGCGAGCAACCAGTAACCAACCGTAACTGTCAGCGAAAACATGACAGGCCAGAACTGCGGCAGTCACAAACGAACCGCCTGCGATCAGCACACGTCGTCCTCTGCGATCTCCGAGGCGTCCTATCCATGGTCGGGCAAGGATCGCTGAGAAGGAAAAGACTCCGAGGGCGACACCAACCTCCAGATCACCTCCGTTGAGGTCATTCGCGACGAATCTCGCAACCGTTGGTATCACTGATGAAAAGCCCAGAGCAGAAAACAGCGACGAGACGCATAACACCAGAAAATGGGGTGTTAGTAACGGCTGACTCAGATCAGTGCCTAAGTCGGCTGACTCTTCTCGCCGAACGACAAAAACTTTAGGGCGACGCTCCTCGCCTACCACGTGCAGTTCGCTCGACGATCAGTTGATGTCAACTGGTGGGGTGGTCTCGCTGAACTTCTTCCAAACCGCTTCGTCAGGTATTGCCATCACTTTCTCAAGTGCTCCAGGTGGGTAATGCATGTGAGGTTTATTCACATCGAACGGCGGATTGGGCAGCGGTTCGCTCGATGCGTCGAATTCAGTAGGACTCTTGAGCGCTTCCATCTCCTGTGCGTCAATGCCGCAAAGGTCGCGAACTTCCGGATCGACCCAAGCCTGCGCATCAATGTTGCTTCCGGCGCACACTTCGAGGCTCAGCCCTTCTGGGCCCGCAAAATACATCGATTGGATGAAACCATGATCAATTGGGCCCAGTACTTGGATGCCCTGAGATCTGATCCGATCTCGAAGCGCCAGAAGTTCTTCAAGGTCGTCAACGTTGAACGCGACATGTTGCATGGTGCCTTTGGTGACGGGTTCACCCCCATTGCCTGCATGTGTGATGCCCCACTGCACTTCATCAGCATTTTCTGGGTGCTGAACAAAGGCCACATAGGAACTTTCGGAAAGTTCAGCGAAACCGTGGAAGCAGCCTTTTACTCCATGCATCCAGTACAGGGCCTTCGTCGGACAACCGAGTACCTCCGCGAAAAAGCTCAGTTGAGTTTTCATGTCGTTAGTCGCTATAGCAAGGTGGTTGACGCCGTTTGGGTGAAGGGCCATGGCTCAAGGCTACGTCTCGGCGGGCATCTCATGACGGCTCCGTTTCACCGCCAGTCAATTACTGGGGTTCGATGGTGAATACGCGTTCATTGGGGTCGGAAGTTGATGACGACTCTGACCATACGATTGCTCTCTTGTCAGCAACAAAGCTGCAAGGTGGTTCCCTATCCCCATAGTGTGGAACTATGTGGATTCGCCTTCGTCAAATCGCCGTAGTTACCTCAGACCTGCTCAAAACAGCTCTTGATATTCAAACAGTTTTAGGTGTTGAGGCATGTCACATCGATCCCGGGGTGGGAGCTTTCGGGCTCAAGAACACCCTTTGGCCGATTGGTAGCCAGTTCCTGGAGTGTGTGACACCGGTGACCGAAGACACCGCCGGAGGCCGCTACATCAAGCGAAGAGGTGGTGACTCCGGGTACATGGTCATCAACCAGGTCGACGATGTCGCTGCGCGTCTAGCTCACGTACAAGAGTTGGGGGTACGGGTGGCAAACCACATGGAATATGACAAAGGTGGGTTCGAGGGTCTCCAGTTGCATCCTGCCGACACCGGAGGAAGTTTCTTTGAAATGGATCAGATGAAAGTCGAAGGTAGCGAGGTTCCCGATGGTCCCTGGTGGCCCGCTGGATCTCAGTGGTCTGACTTTTGTCGAACCGAACGCGTGAGTGGGATCTCCGCTGCAGAACTCCAGGCCGTTGACCCTGACCGACTGGCCGCGCGCTGGGCCCAAATAGCCCAACTAGAGGTGGGCGAAGACGGAAATGGGATTCCATCGATTCAGTTTGAGAACGCGTCAATTCGGTTCGTGGAAGCCGTTGACGGACGGGGTGACGGACTCGGGGGTATCGATGTGGTGTGCGTCGACCGCGATGCTGTACTTGCTGGTGCCCAACAAAGAAATTGTGGCGTGAACGACGACCTTGTACTTCTCGGCGGCCTCAGGGTCTACCTGAGAGACTAATTACGATTTAATTAGACAAAGCAAACGAAGAGGAGCGATTTCCTGTGAGCCTTAACCTCCGTAACTTCACTAAAGCCGTGTACACCTTTGATGCGGTCGTTCATCGAGTACCTGATGGGAAATGGGACAACCAATCCCCGTGCGATGAGTGGACCGCCAGAGACGTGTTACGACACCATTGCGGAGTCTTAACAGCTTTGGCTGCAACTCTCGAGAGTGGCGAAACTGTTCCGCCTGTATCAATTGAATCGGCAGACGATCCAGCAATGGTTTGGACGCAAACTCGAGATACCGCCCTCGAGGCGCTTGACACTCCGGGAATTCTTGAACGGGAAGGGAAATTTTGGTTCGGCCCAATGTCAGTCGACCAGTGGATTCAGGCCGTTCAGTGGGACTCAATCGCTCATGCTTGGGATATAGCCAAAGCGACCGGAGTTGAGGCTCATATTCCTCATGATCTCGCAGGAATTAGCCACGAGGTCATAGGACAAATGCGTGACACGCTTGCAGGTTGGGGACTGCTCGCCGATGCGGTCGAAGCTCCTGAAGGCGCCGACGCTGCGCAACGTTTCCTCGCCATGATTGGGCGAGATCCCAGTTGATTGCTCCGGCGAATGTTTCGCCGAATCACCGCTTCGTCAAACCAACTTCCGCCCTCCCTGCGAATTCTCCCTTAACGACAACGCACGTTCAAAATTGGAGTGACCAAGGCTTCGCTCTCGTTGATGATCTCCTACCTCGCACTCTTGTTCGAAGCCTCATTGAAATTGCACAAACCAGGTTTCCCACCTCTGATTCGGGTGACGCTCGCGGCCTTAACGATTTCGGAGGGGGCATAACATTTCCCGATCAAGACTCCACCTTCAACGAACTCACCTTGCATCCCCGTTTATTAGAAGCCGCGTCGCAACTTCTAGGCGTGCCTGTTCACGAACTGCGTCTCACCCAATCAGATCTTTGGCCCAAATACGGTCGACTTGAGGGCGATCGCGGAGAGTACGACAACCAGGACCAACGAATTCACGTTGACTATCCGAACCACACGTTGACGCACCCTGCGCCCTGGAACGACCCCGAAGCTGTTGAGATCGTTATCTACTTGTGCGACCAAGCTGACGTCGGTGGTGCAACGGCGGTGGTTCCGCGCGAGGGGCGCAGTGACACTGCATACCGGTGGCCGATTATGGAGGCACCTGGTATCGGAGATATTCCGTGGATTAATGACCGTGCCAGAGCCGAGGCGTGGTTTCGTGAGCATCAACCCGACACGGCCAAATTTCGGTCCCGTCTTTACCAGCGGGAGGTGTACACCGATTTCACCGAGGGTTCCGTGCTCTTTTATCGCCACGACACCTGGCATCGTGGAACCCCTTTGCAAGCCGGACGGATGCGACTCGCTCACAACCTAACCTTTCGGAAAATAACAGCTGACTGGATCAGCACACTCCACCCCGGTTGGGCATGGGCCATGTACAAACAAGACCAACGCATGGAACGCATCATTGCCGCTTCAAGTGTTGATCAACGAGCCGTTCTCGGCTTTCCCGCGCCCGGTCATAGTTATTGGACAACAGAGAAAATTGATGCCGTCGAAGCGAGATATGGGAGTTTCGGGTTTGACGCGAACCCTTATAGAGATGCCATGGCTTGGACCGGTCACTAATAAAATTAGCTTGGGCGTCTGAGATCTACGGAGGAGAACCAACGTTGTTCTTCTTTGTGGTGATGTGCTGCGAAATGCAGCACTCTTCAGGGATCTCGTGTCACTAAATCATCTGATTCAAATAAGGGCACCGACGCAGCCAACGACGAGTTATCGGAGAGTAGGTGCGCTAGCTCTGGGAACGTTTTCCCAGAAAGCATCACATCTCGGGCACTATCGTCGGGTTATGAGCAATGACATCCTCAGCTGGCAAATCGGAGATGTGAAGATCACGTCGATCCCTGAATCTTCGGATCCCACTTCACCGAAGTTCATGTTTTCTTCGATCGATAAGGAGGGTGTCCTTGAGCTACAAAGAACGTCACCTTGGCTCGGACCTTTCGTTGGAGAAAAGGGTCACCTTCTTCAAAAGATTCATTGCTGCATTATTGACACCGGCGAAGAGCGCATCGCCGTCGACACGTGTGTTGGCAATGACAAGCAACGTGGGAATCCTCTCTGGCACGAGCAACAAGGCCCTTTCCTGGAGCTACTGACGGAGGCGGGTTATCCACCGGACTCGATTACACATGTTGTCTGCACCCATCTTCACGTTGATCATGTTGGGTGGAACACACAATTTGTCGATGGTCAATGGGTGCCAACATTTCCTAACGCGGAATACGTCTTTGTGGCTGTTGAATTCGAACATTGGTCTGCTACTGAAGATCTCTTCGGAGACCCGGTTTTCGACGATTCTGTTGCACCTATCCATCAAGCAGGGCTAGCCAATCTGGTCACATCGAATCACTCAATCGGAAACTGCGTGTCGTTTGAATCCACCCCCGGACACACCCCCGGACACATCAGCGTATTGATTGAGTCGCACAGCGATCGAGCAATAATCACCGGCGACATGGCTCACAGCCCCATCCAAATTGCCGAACCCAATTTGAGTTCTAGCTTCGATTCAGATCCCGATATGGCTCGCGCTACTCGCTTCGAGGCATTCGCTAGATGGGCCGATGGCGAAACACTAATTATTGGAACCCATTTCGGCACTCCGACTGCCGGAACAATGCATCCCGACGGAGACGGATACCGATTAGATGCGGCGCAATAACGGTACGGCCGTCGCTAAGAACTGCGTTTAGGAATTTCGAGGGGGATGGGGATAATCGGCATTGTTTGCGAGCATGTGAGCGGGTCCGTCTGAGCGGTTGATAGCCGCTTCTGCCCCCCAGATGTGTTCTTTTTGCCAACCGAAAAGCTTCCGGTTGGCCCCCAAACCTGCCACCTCCCCAGCACGGTTCATGGCCCGTTCGGTTACCTCGTCCACGTCGGCGAGTTCTTGAACGAAACCCGAGGCGAATGCCTCCTCACCCGTCCAACGTTTCGCAAACTGAACGGTCTCATAAAACGCGTGCCGTGGAAGCTTGTGATGAAACAGAGCTAACTCTGGCTCGGGGATGGGTACTCCGATTTCGATCTCATTCGCACACATCATTCCTCGGTCGCGCCGCATGACTCTCTGGTCATGACATAGGGCCCACATGAATCCGGCGCCGAAGGCGTGCCCGTTGACTGCCGCGATAGTGGGCATGGGAAAGGTAATCAGTCGGGAAAACACTTTCATTGCTTCATCTCCGAAGACGCGTCGATCGCCGCCGGGGTGCTCGCCTTTGCTAGTAATCCAATCAAGGTCAAGCCCGTTCGAAAAGAACTTTTGATCTGACGATGCTGTTACAAGCGCATGGGGTCCTTCGGTGGCTTGGACCTCATCTAGCGCTTTTTCAAGTTCACGCACCATGGTGGTTGTCCATCTGTTCTCACCGTTATTGAGTGTGAGAACACTGACTTGCCCGTGCTGTTCAAGGGTCAAAAGTTCGCTCATATCATCACGGTAGACCCAGCAGCTTCACCGTGTCGCATACGGTGAAGATATGCGGGTAGTCCTCACGGTTCTTGATGCGTTTCCTCATTCGGCTATTCGAGAAAGCGATACCCCGAATTTGTGGGCGCAAGCTGCCGAGGGGGCGATGGCTTCACGCGGAGGCGAATCGCTAATGCTTTCTGTCACCTATTCAAATCACGCAGCTTTCTCGACAGGTTTATCGCCGAGCGAAACAGGACATTGGGGAAATTGGGCTTGGATCGACGGAGAGTTCGTCCGCACCTATGACAGTGGTCCCCAAGGCCGAACTGTCTTCGATGATTGCATGGAGGCCGGGCGCCGATGCATCGCAGCCGTTGGCGATCACAAGCTGCTTGGAACCATGGGGGCATTAGACGCTGACGACTCTTGGCCTCCCGCCGGCACCCCTCCCGACGGAACTTCGCTCGATGCTTACGGTTACCCCGAAGATCAAGCCGTTATCGAAGCAGCATCGAACATGGACCTAAACGCCGATTTTCTTCTCTTCCACCTGAATGAACCAGATACCACCATGCATATGTATGGACCCGAATCGGAAGCCGCCATGTCTCAATACCGAAAGAGCGACGAGTCATACGGACTACTGGTGGATCTGCTGCGTCCCCAGTGGCAGGACACCGTTCTGATCACCGTAAGTGATCATTGCCAAGAACCAACTGAACATCCCGAATGTGTTGACCTCAAACGTCACGCCGAGAGTGCCGGTTGGCCTGTGCAAGTAAGACACGACGGCACAGGAGCGATTGTGGTCGCTTTGCCTGACGTCACTGGCGAAGAGTTTGCTCTAGTGAAATCGGAAATTAGGCGGCTAGACGGGGTTGAAGACGTGATACTTGCTGACCATAACGTCCTGCTCGCCTGGACAGAACCAAATCGCATGTTCGGTCGCGGCGAACCATTAGCTCGGGGCAACCACGGAAGCCCTAGATGCACCCAACAAGTAGCGATCGTTTCAGGCGGCCACCCAGCTGCGAAGACACTGGGAGGGGCTATCACTCACAACAGACCGGGCACCTTGACTTGGGCTCCGACGATTCGCCGTCTACTCAAAATTTGAGTCGAGAGGGCGCTGCGAGCAAGTTTTCAGCCGCGAGGAACTTCAATCCAGGGAATATCTTTATCGACGCGGGGTTCGCCAGGGAGCCCCAAGACCTGCTCACCCAAAATGTTGCGCATGATTTCCGATGTCCCACCTTCAATGGAGTTTGCTCGGACTCTCAAGAAGCCATGCTGCACTCCGTTCACAGATCCGTCTACCGACAAATCCTCAGGTCTGCGAAACGTGTAGTCACAGTCAACTTGTCCAGCCATTCCCATCATGTCCACAGCTGCTGTTAGTAAATCCTGATTGAGTTCGGCAAAAGCCAGTTTCGCTATGGACATCTCTGGTCCTGGATTTCCTTTTCTGCGGTTCTCACCTGCCCGGATGTTCGTGAGGCGTTGCGTTTCGGAGCGAACGTACAGCTGCATCATTCGATCACGAGTCACGCCACTGCGAAGACCTTCCGGCGTGTCACGCCACATGTTGGTGAGAATCGATACCGGTCCCGATCCTGCTTTTGGCGGACCACCGCCGGTCCCGGCACCGATGGCGTTTCGCTCATTCATGAGCGTTGTCAAAGAAACTCTCCAACCGTCTCCTATGTCGCCAATTCGATCGGCCTCAGGAATTTCGACATCAGTTAAGAAGACTTCATTGAATTCAGCTTCACCCGTGATTTGTCGTAAGGGTTGAACGTCTACTCCCGGACTCTTCATGTCAACAGCGAAGTAGGTCATTCCGCGATGCTTCGGCATTTCGGGATCGGTTCGAGTGACGAGCATCCCCCTGTCGCCGAGATGAGCCAAGGTGTTCCAGACTTTTTGGCCGTTAACAATCCAGGAATCGCCGTCGCGCACGGCACGCGTTCCCAGTCCAGCAAAGTCGCTACCTGCCCCAGGTTCGCTAAACAGCTGACACCACCGCTCCTCTCCGGTGAACATCGGCCTCAAAAACCGGCTCTTTGATTCCGCGCTGCCATGAGTGTGGATCGTTGGGCCAGCCAAATGCATAAAGAACATCACGGGCTTCATCGGTGATGCACCCGCTTCGCGTAAACGTACTTCGACCTGTTTTTGTAGAACCGGACTTACATCCAGACCTCCATAACCTTCATCGAAATAAACCCAAGCGAGCCCATGATCAAATTGGGCACCACGGAAATCTTCATAGCTCATCTGTTTCGGGTCGTTGTCACCTAACAACGCGTCTAGAGCGGCTGCAACGCGAGCCTCTTCTGTCGTGCTAGCTGTGTTGGCTGTTTCAGACATATCGACAGTCTTGCCAACGAAGCACCCTAAGTACAAGCCCAAGACAGGGGTTGGTCACAAAAGCCTGTGTTATCTAGTTTCTGGTGCCGTCAAACTCTGGGTCACGCTTTTCTAGGAAGGCTTGAGCTCCCTCAGCCATGTTTCGCGGAATCAGAACTGCTTGATGCTCCATCTCAACCCCTAGCTGGTCAACAAACCCCGCTGTGGAGGCGCCGTCTATTGACTGACGAATACGAACCATGGCATCTGGGCTAGTTCTTTTGAGGGTTTCGGTCGCCGCTTCGACTTCTGCATCCAGTTCTTCGTCGTCTACGCATTTCCAGATTAGGCCCCACTGTGCAGCCTGCTCTGCAGAGATTCGGTCACCGAGCATTGCCATTCCCATAGCTCGAGCGCGCCCGGTGCGTCTTGGGAGACTCCAGGTTGAGCCCATGTCAGGGACAATTCCCAGACGGGGCCCAAAGGTCGCAACGAAGAAGGTGGATCTCACCGCGATGGTTATGTCGCAAGCCAGAGCAATTCCCAGTCCACCCCCAGCAGCAACTCCGTTTATGCGAGCGATGGTCGGCACAGGGCAGTGGTGTAGCGCCTTCAGCGCGGGATTAAAGAAGTCACCCGGAGAAAATGCTGGGGTGACATTCGTCATCGTCTGGTCTGGGTCCGCCGCATTATTGAGGTCAGCACCCGAACAGAACCCACGTCCGTTGCCAGTGATCACAATTACCCGGACATTCTCATCTTCTTCCACTACCGATAAGGCGCTGCTGAGGTCTTGCATGAGTTCGTCGTTCATCGAGTTGAGCGATTCAGGGCGGTCCAAAGTAATGGTCCCGACCCCATCTTCGAGAGCGAAGTGAACAACTCCATTAGGCATGCTGGAAATAGTCATAGCGAAAAGCTAGGTCAAGTTCGGGGGGGTCGTCTATAGAGGATCCCGTCTTGCTCTAGAGCCGCTACGGATCGCGCATCCATTGCAAGTAAATCTTCAAGCACAGACTGGTTGTGTTCCCCAACCTCTGCTGCCACAAGGTCTGGCAGGTCCGGGGCATCAGAGAAACGTAAGGGAAATCCCGGTATCAGCATGGATCCTGCGAGGGGGTCCGTGACTTCTCTGACGGTGCCGCGCTCAAGGAAATGCGGATGGGTCTCGGCCAGTTTGACCGGCTCAACGACAGGGCCGCATGGAACTCGGTGTTCTTCGAGTGTCGCCACTACTTCTTTGTCATTGTCGAACTTGGCCATCCAGTCTTCAATGATTTTTGTTAACGCATCGCGATTCTCGAGTCGAGTTCGATTGTTCGTGAACCGGGGGTCATCAGCCAACTCTGGCTGACCCAAGGCGGTCCACAGGTTGGATATCTGGTTCTCTAAAGCAAAAACCACGATCCATTCTTCGGGGCCTTTGAAAATGCCGGCTGGGCTTGCTGGGGCGTAGTGGCGGCCGGTTCGCATACCGACAGCTTCGTCTGGTGACAGGGACGGGCCCGAGACCGCTGATTCCTGCATGTGATACATCACGTCGACCATTGCGATATCCAGATGAGACCCCTCGCCGGTTCTATCGCGGCGGTAAAGCGCATAGCCGAGAGCAGCAAATGCGTGCACACCTGTGGACGTGTCAGCAATTCCTGCGCCGATCAGCATTGGCGGGCCATCGGGCTCACCGGTCATGTGCATCAAACCTGAGTAAGCCTGCGCTATGAAGTCGAATGCAGTCTTTTCTGAGAGCGGGCCAGACTGCCCAAACCCGGAGATGGACGCCATGATGATTTGAGGGTTTAGTTCTCTTAGCCTTGAGTAACCGAGGCCGCGGCGTTCCATAACTCCGGGGCTGTAATTTTCTACAACGATGTCGACCTTAGGGATGAGGTCCTCAATAAGGGATACGCCCTCCGATCTGGTCAAATCGACAGACAGGCTTCGTTTCCCACGATTTTGCTGCACATGGTATGCGGATCTTCCATTTCGTCTCGGCGGGCTTGGCCGAACTGGGTCGCCATAGGGTGGGTACTCAACCTTGATTACATCGGCTCCCATCTCCACCAGGAGTCTCGTACAGGAAGGTCCCGCAAGATATTGGGTGAAGTCGAGAACCGTGACGCCTTCTAGGTACGGGGTGACTCCGGGTTGATGTCCTTGTTGAGTTTCGTCCACCTTTGGAGCGTAGATCCCAAGCCACCGGCGATGTAACGAAACCTTGCACGAGGCCTCGGCATTCCACTCTTTGGGGATGGTTATCTTTACTCTGGAGGAAGTGGCGCCCAACCGTTCGAGGCTACTTGTCATAACCGTCGGCATCTTGTTAGGCGTTGCCGCCATCATTCAGGCAATTGGCGGCAACAACTCGCCAGACCCTGTCGATCCTGAAACGGCGTCATTCCCTTCGTCTCATGAAACAGCGGCAACAGATTCTGACATTGCACCTATCTCGCTCCCACCGACTAGCGCTCCTTCAACCACCATCACACCAGCTCCTTCAACCACCATCACACCGGCTCCTTCGTCCAGCCCTCAAACCAGCATGTATGACCCACCAATTTCGATCACCTCTATTGGTGAAGGGGCCGTAAGAATCAGCGGGTACGGAACCAAGGTCGTGGACGCAAGCGATGAGTGGTCAAATTATCGAACAGTCATCTACAGAAGTGATGGCCCAGGGTCGGAACTACTTATCGAACTGGTGGGCGATGACCCCGTCCCGGTTTTCTCATTCGGGTATTCAGATCGCGACTCCCCCATCGAAGGTCTGCGTTTCCTCACTGAAATTACAGAAGGTGTCCAAGACATAGTCGTCACAGCTACTGCTGGCTGGGAAATCGATCTCCTTCCTGATGCTTTCTTGTGGAATCAGCAAATAGATGCAGGTAACACGCCCCAGGCTGAAGATTTAATGCTTTTTTCCTCGCAAGGTCTCACCTTTGTCGGCTCTGAGGAAAGTCCGGCCGCACAAGGTATCGGTGACCTCAGGATTTACAACGCCTGCCACCCTCCATGCAACGAGGGGACAATCACGTGGATCTTCGAACTGGGATCCGATTGTACGAATACTCCAGGAGTGTCCATTAAAGAGGTCGGGAGCAATTTCTTGCAGCGGACCATTCGACCGGTCAAATCTGAATTAGAAAAGAAAACTTTTGAGGTTTCGTTGGAAAGCTACGCCTGGCTTCAGGTACTCACGCCTTGTCAATGGTCAGCGGAACCGACAATTGGTTAAACCCACGGCAAATCAAATGTGGGCCTATTTGTAGCGGTAGGTGATTCGCCCTCGGGTCAGGTCGTAAGCAGAAACCTCGACCTGAACGCGGTCTCCGGGAAGAATACGGATGTGATGCTTACGCATTTTGCCGCTCAGATGGCCGAGAACTTCGTGTCCATTGTCCAACTCGATGCGGAAGTGGCCGCCTTTAAGCGCTTCAACCGTCTTACCTTCGAGCAGGATGGCGTCGTCCTTCTGTTTCGGCAAACTATTTTCCCTTCGCTAGCTGACCACCCATCCTACCGGAGAGGCCGGTGTGGCTGATAAATGAGCACGGTAACTCCTAGCGAAAATTTTAAAAAAGTTCTACCGGTGACAAAAACCCCACTGCTTAATTTCTTGAGCAAAGTGCGGGAAACCAACGCTCAAGTAAGCATGGGTGAATGAAATCTTTAGCTGACACGACCCCCGGTGTGAAGGCGAAGTCAGCCGAGAAGATCAGCCGGAGGTTTGTTGAGTGGCGCAGTCCAATCCTCAAAAGGGATGTCAGCTCCGACTACGAGGCGGTGGGTTGGACTGGCAAGGGCACGGTGTAACCAGCCGGCAGGCGCGGTTATCCGACAGCCGGGTTTCGCTTCATAGATGGTGCCGTGTTCGTCAGCCAAACTCGCTGCACCCTCGATCAGCCACAACGTGGCACCGAATTCATGCCAGTGCAGTTCTTCGTCCTCAGGTATTTCAAGATCGATCGCCAAACCATGCAAGCCCATCTTCTCCGCTTCGAGTAGTGCCGCAACTTCGCTAACGGGCTTGCTAGTCGTGAACTCGAAATCCATGCGTCCTCATTTTCTCGTGCCATCAAACCTTATCCACCCGATAGTCGAGTCCATCGCCATCGTTGTAGAGCGCAAGGAGTCTCAAACTGGTTCGCGTGGAGCGCTCCGTATGAACCGCAACGGCCCCCGGTCGCGATCATCGAATACAGGAGTCGAGAGGACACGGGAATCACTTCGAAGTAGCAAAACGGCTGAAACTCGGGTGCTGAGATAAACTTGTGTTGCTGGCATGAGTTAGGGATTTGTCAGCCGTACAAGGGGACCTAAATGTCTTACGACCTGAAAATTACAGGCGGCACAATCGTTGATGGCACAGGAGCCGCCCGATATTTAGGCGACTTGGGAATCAAGGATGGTCGTATTGTCGCAATGGGCAGTGCGCCGGCAGAGGCTCAACGAACCATCGACGCTACAGGACGCATCGTTGCGCCTGGTTTCGTTGATATTCACACCCACTACGACGCACAAGTGCTTTGGGACCCATTAGTCAGTTGTTCTCCATGGCACGGAGTCACGACAATCGTCATGGGTAACTGTGGTTTCTCTGTTGCACCCACCCGCCCCGAACATCGGGATTTGATCATGCGAACATTGGAGAACGTTGAAGGGATGAGTGTTGACGCCTTACGGGCCGGATTAGGGGACTGGGGCTTTGAAACTTTTCCTGAGTACCTCGACGCTCTGGATGCCAACGGGTGCGCAGTCAATATGGCAGCAATGATCGGACACACCGCTCTTCGCATGTACGTACTGGGCGAAGAAGCAACCGAGCGCGAAGCAACTGAAGAGGAAATCGCCCGACAACGCGAACTGGTTACCGAAGCTCTAGAGGCAGGTGCCTTAGGGTTCGCCACGAGCAGGGCCAACACCCATGTTGGATACGAGGGGCGACCGGTTCCTAGTCGTCTCGCTACCTCTGAAGAAATAATTGAGATAGCTCAAGCCCTCGGCGACGCTGGCGGAATCATGCAAGCGACCCAAGGTCGCGGCTTAAGTCACGACGAATTTGCTCGCGTTGCTGAAACCACTGGCGCAAATGTGAGCTGGACTGCGTTACTGGCAAGCACTGTTGGTCCAGGAAGCCACCTTAAAGATGTCGAGAAAGCCCACGCGCTAGCTGAGCGTGGCCTTCCGGTATTCCCTCAGGTCGCAGTCCAACCAGTCCAGTTTGAAATGAGTTGGAAGGCACCGTTCATCTACGAGGGGATGCGGGTGTTTCAGCCCGTAGCAAAAAGCGACATCGACGGGCGAAAGGCTTACTACGCTGATCGCGACTGGCGCGAACAGTTCAAAGAAAAAGCCGGTAACGGCGGAAAAATTGGTGACCGCTGGGCGCGAACCGAGATTACTTGGTTCCCACCAGATCCAGCGATGGAAGGTAAGAACGTTCAAGAGTTAGCGGACGAATTAGGTCAGGACCCTGTCGATGTGATGCTTGACATGGCCCTAGACGCAGATTTGGACATGCGCATAGTCCAAGATGTGGTCAATCATGACCGGAACGAGATCGATGAACTTTTGCATGATCCAACCACAGTCATTGGTCTTTCTGACGCGGGTGCTCACGCAAGTCAGCTTTGTGACGCCAAATATTCCACAGAGTTTCTCTCAACATTTGTTCGTGAGAGAGAAAGCTTTGATCTCGAACAAGCGGTTCACATGCTTACGCAGCGACCTGCCCAAGTATTTGGGATTGAAGATCGCGGCACCTTAAAAGATGGTGGATGGGCCGACGTTGTGGTGTTCGATATGGAGAACGTGGGCCACGAAGGTAAACGACGTGTGTACGACCTCCCGGCGGGAGCTGACCGGTTGGTTTCGGATGCCAAGGGCATCGATGCAGTCGTAGTGAACGGGACCGTCATTAGGGAGAACGAGGAAGACGCTGTGACCGCGGACTCGGCGCTTCCCGGTAAATTGCTGCGCCACGGCAAGGCATAAGTAGTGCCCGTAGACCACAATCGAGAATTTTGGAAGCCCGGCATGGGTTGGTTAAAAGCCATTGACGACGTCGAGTACGTCAAAGGCCTTGCCGACGAAATGGGCGGAACAGATCGGGTCAAGCGACAGCACGACGGCGGCCGTTACACGGTTCGCGAACGGATGGAAAAGTTCTGCGATCCGGGTTCATTTCTAGAAATGGGCCATTTAATAGGCGCTGCCGATTATGACGCCGAGGGGAACTTGGTTGAGTTTTCTCCGGGGGGCTACGTCATGGGCCTAGGAGAAATTTCCGGTCGCCCTGTGTCCGTCGGTGGTGATGACTTCACTATCTCTGGGGGAAGCCCGCACGACGTTCACAAATTGCCGCATCATTTTGCTCAACCGCTCGCGCTGCAATATGGGATCCCCTACGTGCAACTTCGCGAAGGTGTAGGGCATTCATCCAAGCAGGATGAGGAAGATGGGCATATGGGTCTTCCCCAAGGTGATCTGTGGCATCAAGGGGTAGAACTTCTTGGCAAGGTTCCAGTAGCTGCAGCAATCTTGGGGTCAGTTGCCGGGTGGCCAGCGGCAGCAGCGCTGCTGTCTCATTTCACGGTGATGGTCAAGGGAAGATCTCAAATCTTCCCCTCCGGACCGCCAGTAGTTGAGCGCGCCATCGGTGAGAAACTTTCCAAAGAAGAGCTTGGCGGTTGGGACATGCACGTTGTGCAGAGCGGCCAGATCGACAACGTGGCCGAGGACGAAGATGATGCTTTCCAGCAGATCCGCGACTTCATTTCCTACCTTCCAAACACAGTGGGAGAGGTCGCTCAGCGGGTCGATACTGGCGACGACCCCGAACGTCGACCGCAAGAGTTATTAGAGATAATTCCTACGAATCGGCGACAGGGATACGATGCCCGTGCTTTGATTCGCCACGTTGTAGATAACGGCGATTTCTTCGAGATGCGGAAGCTCTACGCCAGTGGAATCATCACTGGTTTTGCGCGAATGGATGGTTGGTCTGTTGGGGTGATTGGCAGCGATCCCATGAGTAAAGCGGGTGCGATGGATGGAAACGCTGCAGACAAGTACACCCATTTCTTGGATCTTTGCGACAGTTTTAACCTGCCCCTACTGATCTTCCTTGATATGCCCGGCTTTATGTTGGGTTCACATGCCGAACGCATAGCCACCATGCGACGTGGCGCCCGCGCGCTCATTGCATCCGCTGAGTGTCAGGTACCAAAGATTGAGTTCATGGTTCGCAAGAGCTACGGCGTCGCGGCTGACGCTCCTAATTCCATTGGCTTACCCAGTGGGATCAACTTGCGTTTCGGTTGGCCATCGGGTGAGTGGGGCGGCATTCCCATCGAGGGTGGCGTCGCCGCCGCGTATCGTCGAGAAATCGAAGCAGCTGAAGACCCAGCTGCTCATCGCGAAGCGATCGAGGAGAGACTTCTCCGGCTTCGGTCTCCCTTTAAGGCCGCACACAAGGGAGATGTAGTCGATCTCATTGATCCACGTGAAACGCGCGCTTTAGCGTGCCGGTTCGTGAAGTTAGCTCAACCCAAGCTTGCAGAATTAGCTAATCGTCCTAAACGTGCTGTTCGCCCCTAGACCGGCTTCACCCTGCTCTAAGTCACTCTGAAACTCTGATGGGTGCAGGAAAATAATCCCAGGTCGCCAAATGTTGCACGCAGTGGTTATCCCACATAACTAACCAGTGGGCCGTCCAATGAAGCCAAAAATGGAAATTCGGGTTCTCCATATGTCGGCAAAGGCATTCAAGCAGCGCGGCGCTTTGTCCCCGACTGATATGGCACTCATAAATTCAGACTAGGTCTATGTTCATTTACGTGGCAGATTAAGAGGGTGATCGACTTAAGATCTGACACCGTTTCCAGACCAACTCCAGCGATGCGTCGCGCGATGGCGACAGCTGAAGTGGGCGATGACGTATTTGGGGATGACCCGACAGTACGCGACCTCGAGAGCCATACCGCCGGACTCCTTGACAAAGAAGCTGCCGTGTTTGTTTCGTCGGGAACCCAATCAAATCTGTGTGCCCTAATGGCCCATTGCCAGCGGGGTGACGAATACCTGGTTGGTGATCACGCGCATACATACATGTTTGAGGGAGGTGGGGCTGCAGTGCTCGGCAGCATTCAACCTCAGACCGTTCCGATGCTTGATTCCGGCATGCTTGATCTCCAATCCGCTGAGGCAGCGATCAAACCTGACGATGCACATTTTGCACGCACTCGTCTTCTTTGCCTTGAAAACACCACCGACGGAAAAGTCATTACGTTGGAGGATCTCAAAGCTGGTCGAGAACTAGCCGACCGACATAACCTCGGTTACCACCTTGACGGAGCGAGACTTTGGAACGCATCAGTGGCTTTGGAAGTACCGCCCGCAGTTATTGCGGCACCCTTCGATAGTGTTTCTGTTTGCCTTTCTAAAGGACTCGGTGCGCCTGTTGGTTCGGTGTTAGTGGGCTCGGCTTCGCTTATAAATGAGGCCAGAAAGTGGCGCAAGATGCTCGGGGGCGCGATGCGTCAAGTGGGACTACTGGCCGCTGCTGGGCGCCACGCAATTGACAACCACATCGAGCGTCTCGCTGAAGACCACGAGAATGCGCAACTACTGGCGGAAGGTTTAGCTCAGATCGATGGCATTGAACTTGAGGCTCAGAACACCAACATGGTTTTTGTTCGTACCCCCGAGAGGATGCCCGAACTGGAACAAGGACTCTTGCGTCGAGGAGTGCAAACACGCTGGTCGGGTAATCACAGCCGAATGGTTGTGCACTTAGACGTGAGCGAAGCTGATGTTAAAAGCGTGCTCGCTGCTGTTAGCAGCGAATTGAACGACTAATCGGCAATTAGTTCGCCCACCGGTTCAGCTACATATTCTTCTAGATTGGCTTCTCGCGTCATCTGATAGAAATCCACATTTCTCCATGGCGAGTTCACGACGATTCGCCCGCGCTCGTTGCGGTAATAAGAGGTCATTCCCGGGTGCGCCCACACCATTTGCTCATGCGCTAGGTCGACCTTGTCGTTGTACGCATCGTGCACTTCTTTGCGGATCTCCACTGCCCCGATGTTGTCTTGAAGCATTTTTTGGATCATGTCCATGATGTACCTAACTTGCATCTCTACGACGAAGATGAGACTCCCCCCATGGCCTGGCTGAAGATTTGGCCCATACAAGGTAAATAAGTTCGGGAAGTCAGGCACGACCGTACCGAGATACGCCTTGGCATTGTCCTGTTCCCATTGATCCGTCAACGACGCACCAGAACGTCCCACCGCGTCGTATGTCGTGATGAAATTCAACACGTCAAATCCTGTCGCCAACAAAAGCACGTCAGCTTCATATTCAGTGCCTTCCTCGGTGCGGAGACGGTCATGCTCAATTCGGTCGACGTGGTTATCTACCAACGTGACTTTTGGATTACGGAGCATGCGGTACCACCCGTTGTCCATCAGCATTCGCTTTCCGAAGGGCGGGTACGTGGGAAGTACACGTTCAAGTAGCTCAGGGGCTTTATCGCCTAATTCATCGACGACGTATTGAGTGAAATATGCCCTGTGAGCGTCGTTCTGCGCGTTGAGCGACCGCTCAGGATGCTCCCAATCCGGGTCTTTTTGTAACGCAGAGTGGATGCGGTCGTTGAAAGTCCATCCCAACCGGACGCGGTACCAGTTTCGATACAAAGGCACCTCGCGCAAGAGAGTGCGTATCGGGTCGGGGACTTCTTTTCGAAATTGCTCAAACGGTGCAGCCCAATGAACCGACTTTTGGAAGATCGTCAGGGATTCGACTTCATCTTGAATTTCGGGAGCGATCTGCATGCAGCTAGCACCGTTGCCGATGATCGCAACACGCTTCCCTGCCAAATCGGCGTCTTTAGGCCATCGCGCTGTGTGCCATTTTTCGCCTTTCCATTCATCCAGTCCGTCGATGTTGGGGAAAACGGGTGGATTAAAGATTCCGGCTGCGCTGATTACGACGTTGGCTTCGGTTTGTTCCAATGTGCCATCAGGTAGGCGAAGTGTTACTAACCATTTCTGACGCGACTCTTGGTATTCGATGCGCTCCACACCAGTGTCGAAGCGAATGTTGTTGCGTACCTCAAAGTTGTCGCATACGTGTTCGAGATATGCGTGGAGTTCATCCCGGAGACAAAAATATTTTTGCCAATCGTACGGAGCGAACGAGTACGAGTACAGATGGTTGGGTGTGTCTACGCCAGCTCCGGGGTAATGGTTTTCCCACCAGACGCCGCCAACAGTTGAGTTCCGTTCCACTACTTCGAAGTTGATGCCAAGCATTTGGAGGTTGATGGCTGCACACAAACCTGAAACGCCGGCACCAATGACTAGAACTTTGAAATCTGCCGGGGCGTTCACAGGTTCGTGGTCCAAAAACTTCACTTGACCTAATTGAGCCGCGGTGAATTGTCCGTATTCAGATGGAACGGTCTCTGCCATCGAGACACTCAGCATGCGTACTATGAGTTCTTCGTCAGGCTCGGGGAGCGCCACAGCGCGTCCTGCGCGCCAAGCTAAAATAGCCTCAAGTGCCGCTTCTCGAACTTCGCGTTGGTGTCGAGGATCCAGCCCACCACTGTCGTTATCACCAAGGCCTGGTTGTCGCTTCGGGGTGTACGGCGCCTCCAACCATTCAAGTTCGCCTGTGAGTTGGACGATCACCATGAGAAGCGTGGGAATGTTCGCTACTTCGATTGCGTCAGCGAAGATCTGTTCGTCAGGGTCCAGGTTCATTTTTAAATACCTAAATCTCGGAGGTTGTAGTTAGTCAAGATATCTCGTGCGGTGTCAGGTTCGTAGCGATGTTCTTCTTCCAGCCCCATAAACGGCTGATAGCTATACCGCTCTTCTTCAGGAAAACGTTGGATTCGAGCGTCTATTGCCAACGGGATGCAACGGCAGCGCTGCCGAATGTAGTCATCGGTGTACACATTTCCGGCACCGCTTAACTTTCCGGTTTGACCAATCACCGACGAATATCGATGAAACCCAAAATTGACCGTTATTCGCCGATCTTTTGAGGTGTTCGGGAACGAGCCGTGGACTGTCTGTCGATTGGTAATGAACGCGTCTCCCGGAGCGCAGACAAGAGGGACAGCGTCTTCGAACCAGTCGGAACCGTTATTTTTCCTTATTCGATCCGCGATATCTACTTTGCCTTCGCTGTGTGTGCCGGGCAGTACCCAAACTCCATTTGCAGGGGTACTTCCATAAAGCTGTACCTGCACATTGAACCCATGAATGTTCGGGTTCCAGTCGGGATTATCCCAATGAATTTGGCCATCTTGATGCCATGAAACAGAGGGCCCTAGCTCGGGTTCCTTAACAAAGAGCACTTCCGTAAAGGGCGTGAAGTCTGGTCCATTTATGGCTTCAGCAACTCGCAAGATCCCCGGGTGGCCGAAGATCCGTAGAAACGACGGGAGTAACTGCAGGCAGCCGGCAACCAAGTAGGGAACATGGATGGGACTGTTCGCAGCGGGCTCAGGTTCGTACATTTTTACTGGGTGTCGACCATTGTTCTCTGCGGTACCTCCCACGGGGTCACTGAGCGGTCTGGTCATGATCCACGGGTTGATAGCGAGGTCTAAACCAAGCGCCTCTCGGCCCTGACGGTCTGTCTTCGAGTCCCGACGGGGCCAAGGAGCTCGCTGCAGCAACTCGTCAATTTCAGAGCGACATTCCGTCAACTCTTCTTCCCCAACGACATTCTCGAACACGTAAAACCCGCAACGCTCATACGCCTCTAAGATCTCGGAGGCAAGCTGACCATCGGACGCAAACCGAATCGGTCCTCTATTCCCGAGATCGAGAGCTCTTTTCTTACCTTCAGCGCAATATTGTCTGAATTCAGAGTTACGCCATTCAGATTTCCGTTGTGCGGTCTGCATGTGCTCCCCCCTCTTCACTCTAGATGCCCACATCGGGTACGCGCTGTGAGCCAGAATCCTCTTATGTTTGATTCTTCGGTCGAGCTCGTCGCGTTCGTGGGTCTTGGAGCGATGGGGGGACCGATGTGCGCAAATTTGGTGCGCAAATCACCTGTCCCCGTACTCGCACACGATCTTGATTCGAAAGCGGTTCAGGCAGCGGTCAACTCAGGAAGCATCGCGGCCAACGGTTTAGCTGACATATCTCGTGCTGACATCATCTTCATCTGTGTGCCCGGAGAAGAGCAAACTCGATCGATTAGCCTTGCCAAAGGCGGGCTTTGCGATTATGCGAGGGCTGGGCAGATCGTGGTTGATTGCACGACAGCGACAGTCAAAGTGAACTTAGACGTTTCTGAAGCGCTCGCCGCTAAGGGCGCCCATTTCGCCGACGCTCCAGTCGCTCGCGGCGTCCCGAACGCTCACGATGGGACGCTTTCGATCACAGTGGGCGCTTCTGAAAACATCTTCGACCGGATAGCACCTTGGCTCGGTTGTATGGGCTCCGACGTTGCATACTGTGGTCCTGTGGGGACCGGGACCGTGATGAAGCTGATGAACAACATGGTCTTATTCGAAAACGTTTCCGCTCTGGCGGAGGCGATGGCGATTGCGACGCGAGCGGGGGTGCCGCGCAGTCGCGTATTCGATTTATTGGGTCAAGGATCGGCGGACAGTTTCGCTCTTCGGCGCCACGGCTCCTTTATGACAAGCGGCGAGTACCCCACGGACCGATTTCCCACGACGTACTCCCTTAAAGATCTTGATTACGCGTTGGACCTTGCAAACCAAGTTGGTGTGGACGCCCAAGGTGCCCGCTTAATTCGGGACCGTTTCTCTGAAATTGTCGATAAAGGCATGGGGCACTTCTATTCGCCAGTCGTCTATGAACTGTTTGACGACGAATGAGCAAAATCGACGGTGAAATCGTTGCGAGGGCCGCTGAACTCGCCGATGCCAACCTTTTCCCGGGCGCACTCGCGGTGGATGCGAAAGGAGAAGTTCCCGTAGCAGCGCTCGACCTTGTCTGTGGCGCTGGCTTTCATGGGCTGTTTTCACCAACCGAGTTCGGAGGTCTGGGCGCATCGGCTGAAACTCAGTGGGCCGTTCTTGAAGCTTTAGCTGGTGGATGTCTGACTACAAGTTTTGTTTGGGCTCAACACGCTGGCCCTAGCCGAGCATCAGTCGAAACCACGGGGCCGATGCGAGATCAGTGGGCCGAAGCTCTTGCCACCGGCGAAGCGCGAGGCGGAGTCGCATTCGCTCATTTGAATCGACCAGGTTCTCCAATGCTTCTAGCTGACCCCTGTAGCGACGGATGGCTTTTCTCGGGAACGGCCCCGTTTGTAACTGGGTGGGGTCACATAGATGTCGTCCTAACGGCAGCTCGTTGGGCTGACTCAATTGTCTGGGCCATGGTTGATGCTCGAGATTGTGAAACTATTACGAGCCGCAGACTTTCGCTGACAGCAATTGATTCGGCTGTGACGGTCGAACTGCGTTTCGATAAGCATCCTGTGGCAACGAAGGCCGTCACTTCGGTGGAACAGTTGAAAGACTGGAAAGAGCGATACCGGCACGGATTGCGATCCAATGGTTCTAACCCGCTTGGCGTCGCAGCACGCGCTATGCGTCTTCTAGGGCCGAGTCTCTTGGATGATCAGTTGTCAGAAGCGAGGCAACACATCAACGCTGCTACAGCGGATCAATTACCTGAGGCTCGTGCACGTCTAGGAGATCTTTGTGTGCGTGCCACCTCAGCTCTTGTGGCGAGCACTGGAGGTTCGGCTCTATTTGTCGAACACCAAGCACAACGCCTGGCAAGAGAGGCACTCTTTTTGCTGGTACAAGGTCAAACTCCAGAAATCAAACGGCATCACCTAGAACGGTTGACAGCTAGCTCTATAACGCAAAGGTTGCACAATGACGGTTAGGACGCACGACCCACTTGACCAGCGTTCACTCGGTTGGCTCCGCTATTTGTATCGGAAAGCCACGACGCCAGATGACTGGAGTCGGAACGGTCATCCGCATCCTCATTGGGACAACAAAACTGGTCCTCCTATGACCTCTTTCCACCGCTTTGATCTCATTGATTCTGCCTACGCCATGGCGTTGATGAGTGATCGAACACCGGCGTGGAGTGAGGTCTATTCGCGTGTACTTGACGAAGTAGTCGAACGTCACACTTCGTGGTGGGCGGCGGAAGATTGGATGACTCAGTTCGGCCCTGACCCTGAACGCAGCAATTACCCCGACAAATACCGGGCTCTGATCCCAGAAGCTTTGTGGGGCGACTACGACGTGCCGGGATGGACAGCGAACGGAATCGAGCCCTACGGGGTTCAAATGGATCCTGTGGCAGCCGATGGAATGCTCTTCTTTAAAGGCTTCTTCGGTTTAATTCTTGGCCTACATCGTTACGTATCCAATGACCCAAAGTGGAACAACCCGTTTGAAATGATTCGCGACGGCGATCACACGTTTACGTGGACTCATTCTGAGGTGGTGAGCCATCTCGCCGAGCAATGGCACGGGCGTCAAATGGGTTGCCATTGCGAAAATACAAAGATATGGCCTTACTGACTGGCCGGCGCCGGTCTCGGTCTGAGACTTCACGATCAACTTCTAGGCACAAACCATCATGATGCGTTCGATCACTGGTGGGAGTACGCGGCAGACAATTACATAACTTGGGACGGAGATAAAGCCGTCGCTATGGACCTTTATTACGACCCCGTTGTTGACGAACATCTTCGGACTCCGGTCGGTTTAATTGCACCAACTTGGTATCTCGCTCCTCAACGAAGAGAAGTCGCGGAATCCGCTTGGAAGTTCGGTGCCACGGCAATGGGTCTCTTGGGAGATAGCGACGTTGGCATGGCTGACGCTCGCGATGGCGTCATGCTGGCCTGGTTTACAGGTGAGTTTGCCGATGGGGCCGTCAAAGAGAAACTGTGGGAAGCATGTGACACCTTCTTCGAACCCACGTTGGACTCAGACTCCGGCGAGTTCACCTTCGGGTTCGGCCTCAACGAACTCCACCCTCGCGGACAATTCAACGCCAGAGTTATGGCCGGCTGGGTTTGTCAGCCTGGAGCGTGGGCTCAAATTTTCGAAAATCCCGACCTTTCGAAGCATTCACAACCGTGCGTCGAGGGAGTTGACTTTCCCCGAGTCGCTATGAGTCAAGCCCACTGGGATGAAGGGTCGCTGCATTTAGCCGCTGACCCATGCAATGGTGCTACGAACGGCGCTCGGACGACGATGACCGTCCGGCGTCTACCTATCGATGGCGAATGGATTCTTAGAAGTAGCGACGAAACATTGACTTCTTGGGACGTCGCCGGCGGCACGACAGAGATTGAGTTGATCGCTGACGGTTCATCATTCACGTTGACCGCTGCAGATGAAACACTAAGTACATGAAAGCCGCCGTTGAAACCGCTACGGGACCCGTTTTGGCATCAGAGCTAGGCCGAGTACTGATGCATGAACATGTTTTCGTCATATCTACTGAAATTCAACAGAACTACCCTAAGGAGTGGGGCGAAGAACAGGTTCGAATTGATGACGCTGTTGCCCGGCTCACTGAATTAAAGGGCAGTGGCATCGACACCATCGTCGATCCAACAGCGATCGGTCTCGGTCGCTATATCCCACGAATCCAGGCTGTCGCCGACAGAATCGATCTTAAGATTGTCTGTGCGACTGGCCTCTACACATTTAACGAACTTCCCCATTACTACCGAAGGCGCACCATCGAAAAGACTGACGCTCTCACTGCTCACTTTGTCCAAGACATCGTTAGTGGGTTCGCCGATACCGGAGTTAAGGCAGGAGTCATAAAATGCGCAACAGACAAGCCGGGTCTCACCCCTGACGTCGAGCGAGTGCTTCGAGCGTGTGCTCAGGCCCATCGAGAAACGGGCTGCCCCATCACGACCCACACAAACGCAGAATTGGAACGAGGGCTTGACCAGCAACAAATCTTTGCTGAAGAAGGTGTCGATTTGAGTCGCGTGGTGATCGGACACTGCGGAGACTCTCAAGACCTTTCTTACCTGCAAAAGCTTCTTGACGCTGGAAGCATCCTGGGTATGGATAGATTCGGCATCGACGGCTACCTGACCACGGAGCAACGAGTTGAAGTCGTTGCCGAGCTCTGCAGGCGAGGTCATGCAGATCAACTGGTATTAAGTCACGACGCTTCCTGCTATATCGATTGGATTGAAGGAGAAGTGCCGCTTGCTCCTTTACCCAACTGGCACTACTTACACATCAGCAAAGACGTCATACCCGCTCTCCTTGCGGCTGGAGTCACAGAATCGCAGATCGAAACGATGTTGGTGGACACACCGCGAAGGTTTCTCCAATCACAAAATCTTGGTGGGTACTAGCCTCGAAAATATGAGTGAACTCCAAGCCGGCCTGCTTTTCAGCGACACCGTCGAAGTGACGGACGAGATGTCGCCACCACACCTACCGAACAAGGTTTTGTCGACCCCCGATATGGTCCGTCTCATTGAGGGCACTTGTTTATTTGGTGTCCAACCTCACCTCGACGAAGGACAAACCACAGTGGGCATTCACGTGTGTGTTAGCCACGAAGCGGCTGCCGCGTCAGGGGAAAGTGTCGTAATCGATGCTGAGCTAGCCGAGGTTGATCGTAAGCGACTGGTTTTTAACGTAAAGGTAAGCCACATGGAAACCTTGGTGTCCCAGGGAACTCACCAGCGCTTCATTGTCGGTGGGTGACGAGTTCGCCTTCTATATTGGGGCGGCCGTAGGTGCTCCTTAGCCAACGTTTGTTGACCAGATAAAGCGAAAGCACAGCGTGGTCACACCAAGCGGTTTATTGCCCCCCGAAGCCGAGCTAGGGCTCGATGACGATTTTGCCGACAGCTTTTCGGTCGATCAGGCTTCGAAGTGCATCCGAGGCTTCTTCTAGCCCATACCTCGCAGAAATATGTGGTCGGAGTTGGCCGTCAGCAACCCATCGCAAGAGGTCTTCTGCTATTTCATTCGCCAGGTCGGGCTGTCGGGCGGTCATCGCTCCGTAGAAAACACCGATGATTTGACAGCTCTTTAATAGCGTCAGGTTCAATGGTATGGACGGTATGCCTGCTGTGAAGCCGATGACTAAGAAGCGTCCGCCCCATCCAATTGCTCGAAGCGATTGCTCCGCGTAATCGCCGCCAACGACGTCATAGACGACATCTACACCAGCTCCATCGGTGAGTTCTTTGGCTCGATCTTTAAGATTTTCTTTCGCGTAGTTGATCGTTTCATCAGCGCCTCGTTCTCGACAAAGATCAAGCTTTTCTTCAGTTGAGGCGGCAGCAATAACGCGCGCCCCCATTAGTTTGCCTAGCTCCACCGCTGACAGCCCGACATGTCCTCCTGCGCCAAGAACGAGAAGAGTTTCGCCTTCTTGCAGGTCCCCTCTGTGTTTCAAGCCGTAGTAGGTGGTTCCATGCGCGTACAGCAATCCGGTGGCATCAGCAAACTCCACGGCGTCAGGGAGCACTCGCGCAGCAGAGGCCCGAGTAACTGCAAGTTCCGCGTATCCTCCCACCGATCCGAGCGGACAAAGGACTCGCGCTCCGAGTTCGACGTTGTCGACCTCATCGCCCAAAGCAGCGACGACACCTGCGACCTCTCCCCCGGGCACATACGGCAGATCCGCTTTGAACTGGTATTTATCCTCCAACATCAACGTGTCCGGAAATGTGACAGACGCAGCCTTAACGTCAACCAGAATTTCATGCGGTCCAGGAACGGGGTCCTCTAGTTCGACGAGCGACAAGTCCTCTGGCGGTCCGAATTGTTTGCACAGTACTGCTCGCATTTGCCGGCTCCTAAGTAGCAACCCTGAACAAAACGCGTGAAATCAACGCTTGAGAGGGTATGGAAGTGTCAAACAGTAACAAGAAACCTAGGGCTGCGGCCTATTTGTGTATGTCGAACATCGATGATCACCCAACCGGAAATCGAAGTTTTGTTCATCACGTGACTGCCATCAACAAAATTATTTCGAAATTTGCAGTGGTAACGGAGTTCAGCGAAAGGTCGGAATGAGCGCCGAGCATCGTTCCACTCACGATCGGGTCACAAGGAATTATGGGTTCGGTGAATTGGGCTTCGACGCTCATTTCTTCTGCGCAATGATTTGGTGCAGGTGGGTTTCCTGGGTTTTCCGTTTTGGTGGATCAGCCACCACCACAAGCTCTACCCACAAGCATCATGAGGACGAAAGCGCCCAGCCACCATCCCCACAGCCGACCAGCTCTGCTCCAATTCCAGGAGTTATGTTCGCTCGATCGTGCCACGGCACCAACCTAGTCCCCCAATTCGGTCTGACCCTTGGGGTCCTATCCTCCTCCACCAATGAGTACCTCTCTTACGAATTCACATTTTGTGACCCATGGTTCGTTCAGGGAAGGGCAATCAGGGTGTTCTTTCCTACATTTGGAGAAACGGATCCTGTTCGTCACCTAATGGGGGTGTGACCAACCCCGCTGTCCGAATCATCAAAACTGATGAGACACCCACAATTACGCCGTGCAGGCTGAGTTAAACAGTGGTGCGTTCAAAACTTTCTGCCTACACGCCCACTCCCATCCGACAAGACTATGGTCGCAACGGCGTTGATATCGGAAGGGGGAAATAGTGGAATACGCGACCTCATGGATTGACAAGAACGTGCAGGAAGGCCATTGGACGGGCGAAACATTTGGTCAATTTCTTCGCGTCCACGCGACCTCAAGGCCAAATGACGCAGCATTAGGTCAGGGAGAGGTGTCAATCAGTTGGTCCGATTACTTGTCCGAGGTGGAGCGAGTTGCAGGGGGTCTTTCTAGCTTGGGGGTTGGTGTCGGGGACCGAGTGTCAGTTCAGCTACATAACTGCATCGAGCTCGCGATATCGGTACTTGCTATTTGGGACATAGGTGCTGTTTACCAACCGTTGAATCCTATGTACCGCGCAGCGGAGTGCGAATCGTTGATTGAAGCCGTGGACCCTAAGGCGGTTATTTGTTCGAATTCTTCCGTGGAATTCGATCACGCAAATCTTCTAGACGAAGTCACCGACAGGTTGAGTTGTTACCCGATCAAGGTCATCGTGGGGACTACGAGACCAGGGTGGACCAATTTTTATGACCTCGATGGGCGCGCGAATAATGTTGCGCAAGATCCTCTGCGTACTGCGCTTCTTGGCACCACCTCAGGCACAACGGGTAAACCCAAGATTTATATCCACATACAAGCAACTCAAATCTTTGAAGCAAAGGCCCTCTGCCGGGGTCTTACGTTTGGGAAGAAAGATGTGATGCTTGCAGCCGCTCCCATGACACATCGAGGTGCGTTGATGGTCGGATTAATGACTTCGCTGGTATCGGGTTCTCGCTTGGTGATGGGTGAAGCTCGAAATACGCGCGAGATTGCCAGCATTATCGAAACCCAAAAAGTTACGACCTTTATGGGCATACCAACGATCGTGTCAGACCTGCTTCATCTACATGGCCAGGAAGAGTGGGACGCCACGTCGCTCAGAGTTGTTCTGGCTTCGGGGGCTCCTGTAACAGCAGAACTAATAAACCGGTTTCACGAACAATGGCCTAATGCGCTCGCCGCCACTGGGTACGGTCTCAGCGAGACCGGTTGGTGCACCTTTTTGAGAATCACGGATCCCCCCGAAAAGGTGTACTCCTCAGGACGGTTGGCCCCTGCTACCGAAATTGAGATTCGAGACCAATCGGGCCTGCCGCTCGCGTTGGGAGAGACAGGAGAAGTACACATCAGAGGGCCGATGAATTGTGCCGGATATTTAAAAAATGATGAAGCTACGAATCAGGCCATTGACGCAGACGGATGGTTCGCTAGCGGCGATTTAGCCTTCATGGATAACGACGGTTACTTAAATCCGGTGGGGCGATCTAAACACACAATTATTCGGGGTGGGCTGAATATTTACGCTGAAGAAATTGAGCATATGTTGCAGGAACATCCAGCCGTGAGGGAAGTAGCGGTTGTTCCATATCCTGATTCTCGATTAGGTGAAAGGGCGTGTGCGTACGTGTCTCTTCACGCAGAAGCCTCATTCGATCTGGATGAGTTGAGAAGATTTTTTCGTGAGCTGGACACGGCTCGATACACCTGGCCTGAACGAGTTGAAGTGGTTGATGACCTTCCCCGTAACCCAATCGGGAAGATAGATCGCATCGCTATTTCGAACTTGTTGCAGGATCTGCAAGGTTAATTTCTAGATAATTCCCTGGGACTCAGTCTTTTTCCGAATCGTGGACCAGGTTGAGGTCGTCGCGGCGATCTTCGTCCTCTGACGTCTCATTGTCTAGTGGCGCGCCATACACCTCAGTTTCAAACCAGTCACGAAATTCCTGATCGCGTGTACTTCGCCAGTGATCCCATGTAGCTCGCCCGACGGGGGACAAAAAGGCGCCCAACTTGACCAGTTGCATCCGCATTTCCAAATGCATCTTGCCAACTAGACCTTCTTTCCAAGCGTCATACGTGTCAAAAAGGTCAATTAGGTCCGCGCCGAGAAGATTTAGAGCGCGGAAGTACTCTTCGCCCTGAAGGTCGTCGCCGGACCAGTCCTTGATCAAAAACTGACTGAAGCTTGGGTCTCGAGAAATCGCAAAATATCTGTCGTACAAGCGGTCAGTAAGGCCATGGCCAAATTGCGTACGACTGTGCTGCAGCGTCTGGCGAGCTTCAGCACCGATAAACACGATCGAGAGAGACAGAATTGCGGCTTCCGCAATTTGAGCCCAGTTTGCGATCTCGTCAAGTGTCAATTGATGCCCCTAAGTTTTCCCACCATTACGACCTCTTTCGACTTTTGAGAACTTGACGAGAGGCCAGATCAATGAAAACGAAAATTCCGCCTCCGATAGCTAATTCGGGCCAACCGCCTCCATTAGCCAGAATGAACAGGGCCACAAGCACAGCAACTAGAGGTCGTGTTAGGTAACGCACACTTTTAGTGAACCACGACCCCTCCCTGAACTCAGGGATAGGCGTACTCTTTGTGCATGGATACATCACGCTTTCCTCTTGTCCCCGGCACCCAACCAATGTTGGTGACCAGTAGCGAGGGCGTGTGGCTTGAGGCTGCCGGTGGGCGTCGAATACTTGATGCGGGAGGCGGCGCGATCGTTTCCAACATTGGTCACGGACGGCCCGAAATCGCCGAGGTCGCCGCCCACGCGTTGAGACGGCTGGATTATGTCGTTCCAATATTTGCCACTGAATCTCGGGTGGCACTGGTCAATGAGGTTGCTGATAACTGGCTCCCGGACCCATCTTGGCGTTGTGTCTTCGTCAGCGGCGGATCAGAGTCGGTTGATGCTGCAATACGGGTGGCGCAGTTACATCACGTCGCGTGCGGTCGTCCAGAACGCCACAAAGTAATCGGGCGCGACGTTTCATACCACGGGGCAACTATTGGGGCGTTAGCTGTCGGTTCGCATGACCGGCGTCGAAAGGGTTTGGAATCAGCTCTGCCTGTCATGCCAAAAACAAGCCACTATGACCCAGAACAACTAGAAAAGGTTATTGAGATTGAAGGTCCTCACACCATTAGCGCTTTTATAGGGGAACCAGTTATTGGAGCAGCAGCTGGGGCCTACGTTCCGCCCGATGGTTACTGGCCACAAATCTCCGAGATTTGCGCGCGTCATGGCATTCTCCTCATTGCTGATGAGGTGATGACAGGCTTTGGTCGACTCGGCAGTGTCATGGGGCACCGTGCACTCGACTTCACTCCTGACATCATTGCGGCAGGTAAGGGCCTCGGAGGGGGGTACGTACCGATTGGCGGCGTGTATACCCGCGCTGATGTAGTCGAACCGATCGGAGCGACTGACCTCGCGTTGATGTTCTACACCTTCGCTGGTCACGATCTGAGTTGCGCTGTGGCAATGAAGGTCTTAGAGATCCTCCGTGACGAGAACCTGGTAGAGCGGGCGGCGCAAATGGGAACCGTGTTGAGAGATCGACTGGACGAAGAATTCCGAGATCATCCCAATGTCGAGGACATCAGGGGGCGCGGCTTGTTGCAGGGACTGGGCCTAGTAGCCGACCGTGATACCGGCGAACCATTTCCTCGTTCGGCGGCATTCGCTGACAATGTGACAAGTGCAGCTCTTGAAGACGGGGTGTGGGTTTATCCGTCGGGTTCGGGGGTCTTTGACGATGCAATCATGTTCGGGCCACCGTTTGTTGTTGATGAAGATCACATTGATCAAATGGTAACTATTGCGCGCAAAGCTATTGATGTAACTGCTGCGAATCTGTCTTAAACCACTTTCACTCGGGTGGTCCGCAAGGCACTGTCACCATCTCGGCTGGCGCCACAACCTCTAATGCTTCGAAGTCTTGCGAGCATGCAATCTCGTTGTGGATCATCCCAGATGGGATGGATAGTGCTGCTCCGGCGGACACGCGTTCAGTGCGGCCACCTTCAAACTCGAGGTCTACCCAACCATTCAGGATGTATACGAATTGCAGGTCACATTCGTGATAATGCCAGCCTGTTGCCTCCATAACGTCAGTAGCTCGCATTACCTGAGCGCGATATTCGCCGTCGGTAAGTTGACCCAGGCCGGTCTCTCGGTACTCGAAAAATGATCGGCGTCCTGTTTTGCCAAATTCCCCGTCGGCGAGTTGCTGACATAACAATTCCGTCATTGCTGTCGATTTCATTATTCCCCTCCTGTGCTCTAGTTGATCACACCATTAACTTTTAAACTCGCAAGAGGCGTTGGTGGTCTTCCAGCAAGTCCGTATTACCAAAGGTTTCGAGAATCGAGTGGTCTACGCGGTTCCATACCAATAACAGAAGATCGCCCGCTGACCCTCGAGCTGCAACATCTCCTTTTCCGTGAGCGCGCTCGACGTTAATTCCGTCCTTGTGTCGGGTGATCATCCACTCACCGTCAGCGTCTGTGGCATGCAGGTGTATCGTCCCGGTACCTGCGAACGCCGTAGGCATTCGCTCACTCACAAAGAAGTCGTAGAACTCGTTGATGCCATCAACTGCGACCGCTGCGTTGATCGCGGTATTGCTCGCTGTCACGGCTTCTATGTCCCAACGATGCACAGTTGCTTCCTGAGCCATACGACGCATCCAATATCGTGCCTGGTTCGTACTCTGGCTTGAGGTCCAGACTTCATCATTGGAGTCGTGTTGCCATATGGATTCGATCATTTCGTTGGCAGTTGTTTGGAACCACTCCGAAAGTTGCGCTGTGTGCGGGCGATTAGCTGGATCATTTGCCCATGCTGCGACCCCTGCATCGCCGATTGGGCCTCCCTGGCTTACTGATTTGGCAACAAAAGAGAATACGAGTCCCACATGGGTCACAGCGTCGGCCAACGTCCAGTCGGCAATGTGTGGGACGGGTCGAGCGCCGTCTCCCGATGCGAGATTTGCGATACGGGTCGTAGCGTCTTCAAAGGCTTTCCTGTATTCCTCAGCAAGCACGCTGTTTACCTCCCTATAGCGGATTGTCGCATGGTCGCACGTTATGGCAGACCGCGTTCACCGCGCTCGTTGATCCTGCCACTTCGCCCATACATGCGATAGGTGGCTCCTGAACTGACTCCATACTCACCACGTCACCTAAATATCCCTGTTGCGATCAGGTCGGCTGCTTCGTCAGGATTACGTCCAAGAATTTCGGTAAGCACTTCAAATAAGTGTTCTCCTGCCGGGGGCGCCGCCGAACGAGCGAATCCCGGGGTGCGTGACATGTGGATCGCTGAATCTTCCACCCAGACCTGTCCGTGGTGAGGGTGACTTACTTGGCTAAACGCGTTGCGGTGCCGAAGTTGTGGGTCGGCAACCACATCGGGGGCGTAAAGAATTTGATGGGCGGGAACTCCGGCCCCTTGCAATTTGGCCTCAGCTTCAAGCCCGTCGCGATGACTCGTCCATTTCGAGATAAGTGAATCAAGTAGGTCTTGTTGCTCTCGACGCGTCTCGATTGTCATGGACGTTAAGTGGTCCGCTCCTAAAAGTCGGCTCAAAGATTCCCATTGTGGTTGGCTCTCGCAGGCAATAGCGATCCATCTGTCTTCGCCTTTCACCGGGTATGCGCCATGTGGGGCGAAGTTCGCGTCTTTATTGCCGATGCGCCCGCCTACCACCCCATTGATTTCGTCATCAAGAAAGGCTGGACTCAGCAACTGAGCTGCCGCCTCCATTTGGGAGTAATCAATATGTTGACCATGTCCTTTGTGTTCACGTTCCTCGAGAGCGGTGAGCACCACAGCAAGTGTGAGTCGGGGTGATATGTAATCGGAGTACGCACCGAACGGACCGCATGGTTGCCTATCTGGCCATCCCCCAAATGGATAGAACCCCGCCACTGCAGCTCCAATATTTCCAAAGCCTGAAATTTCTCGGATTGGGCCGGTCTGCCCCATCAGCGACGTCGACACCATGATCAGACCTGGGTTAATTGCGCTAAGGCGTTCATAGTCCAATCCCATTCGGCTAATAACACCGACCGAATAGGACTCAATTAAAACGTCAGCCCATTCCACCAGTTCTTCCATAATTGGCAGAGCGCGAGGGTCTCTAAGGTCGATAGCAAGGCTTCGTTTCGATGCATTTATCGTCAAATAACTGAGAGAGTTATCAGCTCCCGCTTCTTTGCCGACAAAGGGGCCTGCGCCGCGCATAATGCATGGTTTGGTTTCCGATTCGATGCGAAGAACATCAGCACCGAAATCACCCATTATGCGCGATGCATACGGTCCGGCGATCGCCCACGTCATGTCTAGGACCTTGACGCCCCTCATCGGGTCACCGCTTTGTTTCAGATCTGAGGTGGGTGTCGTTGCTGGTGCTGATCGATCCGAGAAACTGTGCTCACCGAGCTTGGGTGGTCCCTTTTCTGTTAACAGCGTCGATGCCGATAGTCGGGCGATGGGTCCAGCAAATCTCACTCCACCAATCGGCTTCCAAAAATGTCGTTCAGCTGCATGGTCCATGTCGAGGAGTTCGCGGGTAGTCGTGATTGGGGCTAGCAACAAGTTGCGTTCCAAAGCCCCAGCCAACAGATCAGCTTTTGATTTTGTTTTCGTGAATTCGTTGATAACGGCCGCGCCTCGGTTCAACACACCTGGCGCTTCGGGATCGGAGAGAATTTGGCTGCCAAAACCGATCCAATCCACATCTCGGAATTCGTCAGGACACATGCTTTCTTCGTCCATCCATTCAAAAAGACGCGTGTTGTAGGGGCCAACAGTTGGACCGACAAGAAATGCTATGGACACGAACCCGTCGGCTGCTTCGTAAACAATTCTGAGCGTGATAGGTCCAATTTCTGCTCCGCCAGACAGGCGGCGCGTACTCGGAGCGTCAACAAAGGGGTAAAGCATTTGGTATTGCGAGGCAATTATGTAGCTGTGCTGTGCCGCAATATCTATATGTTGTCCAAGTCCCGACGAGTCACGTTCTCTTAGCGCCAACAAGATGCCGCAAAGAGCATCTGAGGCAGCGAAATGCCAGGTTTGAGGGAGGGAGAGTCGAATTGGTGCACGATCGCGATCTCCTGTTATTCCCATGGTTCCGCTCGCCGCTGTATTGACGATGTCGCTTGCCGCCCAAGTTGCTTTGGGGCCACTCGCGCCGAATCCCGATATCGAAGCCGTCACGAGATGTGGATATCGCAGGCGAAGATTGTCTAAATCGAGTTCATCTTGCTTCGACACCACCACGGCATCGGCGGTAGCTGCCAATTCTTCAAGGCGTATCAATCCCTCGGCGCTTTTGAGATCAAGAACCAAAGAATGTTTGCCCCGGTTATAAGCCCAATGGGAGAGGGATTTCTCTGGGTCTCCTTCGCCCTTAGCGAAAGGTCCGTGATTTCTGGATCGCTGCCCCTCGGGAGGTTCTATAGCGATAACTTCAGCTCCGAGTTGAGCCAGAATCATTCCGCAGAAGTGCCCGCGGTCGTCGGTCAGGTCAAGAATGCGAAATCGATCTAGCACCTATATGCCTCTCTCCGATGCGAGCCCAGTCCACCACAGGTTTCCCATTCTTGGTAGCGCACGCGGCGTGCCTTGATCGTTACTTACTAGGCAAGGAATACGTTCCCTGAGCGGTAGAAACAGTTTTCTCAGTTTTGTCGTCGCACCAAAGCCAAACTGAACCCACGACGCTCCTCCGGTTTCGTGCCTCGAGGCCCGCTCGTGCAAAGAGTCGTTCGCCGACAGCCGGTCGTAAGAACCGAATTGACAACTCGCTAGTTACGGTCATTTCATCTAGACGCCCAATCGCAGCAAAAGTCAAAAACCATAGAGCGCCGTCCGCTAATCGAAATTGGTCTGGGCCGGATATAAAGCCCCCTGGGCGTCGCTCAATCTCAGAAAGGTCGTATTCAGCTGTCACGAAGTCCTCACCGACATCGAGACACTGAACACCTAGCTGGGGGTAGCAACTCGCTACGAATTCATTCACAGCATCCGCATCGATATCACCAGGCATTCTCGAACCCTAAACCAAGGTCTGCCGCCACAAGTCGATCGAGCTTGAGATAGTCATAGCTCGGGCACCGGATCTCAGGATGAATCCTTGGGTCATTTTTGGATACCGCCTAACAACGGGGTTACGTACTCAAACACCCATAGGTTGCTAGAAGTCTGTTGTCTAAGAACGGTTGGAGTCGGGAAATTGATGCCCAAGTTTGTTGGTGTTTACAACGCTGACAGTTCGCTCATGGGCGAACTTCGATATTTACGCACAAAATTGACAAAAAGTACATCTTGCAGTTTGTGTGACCTGACCCACGGTTGGAACCCTTTCGGGAAATCGTCGTGGAAGACAGCGCGCAAGGATCTCGGCGTCCCGATTGACCTGCTGCATAAAAATGAGGCGAACCCTGAACAACTTTCGGCGATTGACTCTCTTCCGGCAATCGTTCGATTCGACGGGAATTGTTGGGTCCAAGTAATGGACTCCAACGAAATCGCTTCCTATCGCAACGCTCCGCGAGGATTACTCGCAGCACTCAAGCAGCTTTGAATTATTTAGGCGAACTCCTCAGCTACCTCGAAGCGCGCTACGAATGCCACAAGTAAGGTCGCGTCGTGAGCCAATTAGAACTTTACGAACGACGAACCTACGACGTGACGGTGGGTCAAATGGGCACGGTCCTCGAGTTGTATTCGAACGAAGGGTGGCCTGCGCTCGAGGCGGGCGGTCACTCCAAATTCCTGGTGGGTTATTTCGTATCAGATACCGGTCCGTTGCATCAGTTGATTCATATTTGGCGGTTCGGAAGCGATGCTGAACGTCGCGAGTTCTGGAAAAACTTGTTTAGCGACGAGGATTTCATGGCCTTTGCGGCTCAACTGCGGCCACTTGTAAAACAACAAGAAATTCAGTTGATGCAAGCGGCACCCTGGGGTCCTCGGCCCTAGAACTAACCGGGATCTGCCTGGACGCGGAAAGACCCCCCGAAGGGGGCCTATCCCAGAAGCTTCCGAATCGGTTTACCCCATTCGTTGCCAGTACAAGTCTTCCCGTCCCTTGATCTGCCAAACCCTTTCGAGTCGACGCCACTTCCGCTCTCGCTTCGGTGTTCCTACTTCCGTGTTCCCACTTCCGCTCTCGCTTCGGTGTTCCTACTTCCGTGTTCCCACTTCCGCTTTCGCTTCGGTGTTCCTACTTCCGTGTTCCCACTTCCGCTTTCGCTTCCGTGTTCCCAAGTTCAGTTTCGTCTTGAGTTGATAATGATGGTGGACCGAAGTCCTGGTCAACCGACCAACAGTTGTTTTAGCACAAGAAAAACAGGGCCACGACCAGCCACCAAAAAGAGGTCAACTAAACCTTTTCAGTCGGCGATCGCGTCGTACATGATCTGTTGGTCAGCCATACGCAGTTGCGGGTGAGCGGCTGCAACATCTTTTCGAAGCTGCACAAACCAGTCGCTAGCGGAAACTTGATCCCAGAAACGCCCATAAGCCTCCATGGAGTCAAAATCACACACATACAAAGCGACTTCCAGACCTCCGGTGCCAGTCACGGGGCGCATCAGACGAGGGTTCGCCGCCCCCCACTCCATGTGTTGAGACCTCGCAGCGCGTGATCCAGCCTCAACACCATGAATAGCTTGAGGACTACCTTCCCATCGAGTTACGACACTAATCACATTCATTCCTTCCCTCAGTTAGCAGCCGAGCCTAAATCGGCTGTAGCAGTCCAACACATTGCTTAACCTTTTGAGTCTCCGCAGAGCTCTCCGGCATACAAATCGTGAGGCTGGGTGACATCGGGCGCTTCAACCATTGACAAGCGGACCCACCTCAATAGGAGCGACAGGATCATCGTTCCATTCCATAAGCGAGCCGTCGTATAACGCTATGTGATCCCACCCAATCAGCTTCAAAGCAAGGAAAGCGGTGCTGGCTGCTATTCCGCCGCCGCAGTAAGTGATTAGGTGGTCAAAATTGTTAGCGCCAGCTTTGTCAAAGGCTTCTTGAAGTTCGTCAGGCTTTCGCAAAGCTCCCGATATTGGATCAGTCAAGTCGACAGCGGGCACGCTAATACTTTGGGGGATGCGCCCTGGCTTGCCATAAAACTGTCCTCTTCCTTCGAACTGCTCTTTCGTCAGGGCATTCACCAATCCAATAGATGGGTCATCTATTGCTGCAAAGACCATCTCTTTACTGGCAATCCATTCGGGTCTTGCGGACCCCTCAAATCTTTTGGAGTCAACTACAACTGGTGCGCTTGTCACCGGACGACCAGCATCCACCCAAGTGTCATAACTGCAATCAAGGATACGTACATCAGTCGCTCCAGCCTGGGCGAGAATCCACCAGCATCGATGCACGACAGGGGGCACATTGCCGCCATACAGCACCAAAGTCTGCTCGTTGGAAACGCCCAGGGCACCTAGCAGTTCACGAACTTGGTTCGGATCCAAAGCCGTGAACGGAAATGAGCCGTGTGGGTCGGAGAGATCGTCGACCATATGAAGGTAGTGAGCGCGGTCAAGGTGCCCGGCCTCGTAGTTGGAGCGCATGGAAAAAAAATCTGAGGCTCCCGGTGGGCGAGGACGAAAACCGGTCCGAACATCCAAAATTGCTACGCCAGGGTCGCCCAGGTGTTCTTCAAGCCAGTCCGCTTGAACGAATATTTCGTCGTAATCAACCATCAAACCACTCCTAGCCCCCAGGTATATGCAGGTGCACCGCATTCAAGTTGCTGTTTGTGCGCCCGTGAGGGACCGTCTTTCGCGGCGGGTTAAATCATCGCACTTGGGTGCCACACTAAATCAGCAACCACCCAAGAGTCGCTACAACTTTGTCGTGGGAGATGTTTGCTAACGCGTTTCTCGTTGGCGTATCAACTTATTAGCGCAGGGTTTAAGGCTCTCTCCCCAACACGGGAGCAGACCAGGACCAAAAGGACGGTCATCGTGAGTGATTCTTCAAATATTTTTTGAGACTGACCCGTGGTTCTGGTTCAAGACGAATTCGTGCCCTTCGTGGCGTTCTTCGATCATTTTTGATTCGCCGCTCTGTTTACACATCGTCCATAGTTGAGGCGTGCTTGGGTGAGGTAAAGCACACACGATGCATTTACCGTTCTCATCGATTTGATTGCCGTGAGGGAGATCCTCATCCCAGATCCAATGCGTCCGAAGTTCGCTATCTTGATTCACTAGTTCGTTCACTGAATAGTGCTTCGGAAGGGACATGGCCACGATCGTAGGTCTTGTGAAAACGACAAAAGACCGCCCGCAAGGAGCGGATCGGTTTAGTTCTTTGTTGGTGTTGAAATCTTTATGGGCAACAAAACATACGAAACGACCGGTAGGCCAACAGTAAATGCAGCGCTACCGATCGTGTCCGTAGTTAGTTTTGGTTCAGATCAAAGAGGTCGTACGTTCTGAGCTTCATCACCCTTGCGTCCTTGACCAATATCGAAAGAAACGTCTTGGTCTTCGTCAAGCGACTTATAGCCGTCGCCCGCAATGTTTGAGTAATGCACGAAAAGGTCATCGCCGCCATCGCTAGGAGTGATGAAGCCGAACCCTTTCTGTGAGTTGAAAAATTTTACTTTGCCTTGGGCCATCTGGGCCCTCCTCATATATGAAATTGAAGCCGTTTTCGACCTCTCGAATATCAAGGATACGGGGTTTTAAGCTCAAATCACCGGGACGGCTCAACGAGACGCTAAGTGTGAACATAAATGAGGTAACAGAATGAGGGAGAACGCCTGTGGAATATGACATTGAGTTTTTGAGTATCCATCAGAAATTGAGAAAAGGCTCCTCATTTCGCTTAAGGAGCGGTGCTCATCAGGTGGGTAGCATCAGAATATGAAATTCGACCGCCGATTTGCCGGAGGGGCGCAACGCTATTTGCGAATCGAACCCAATGGAGAATCCTATGAGTTTGTGGTGTTTCTTGATCACCACTTGGGGTGCCCCCACCGTCATCTCGCCGACCCCGCGGCTGACGATTGCGGTTGTGGCTCATTAGCTGAGTTACGAAGTCAAGATGCCGTTCGAGGTGAGCGCTCTATCAGCTTCCGTCGTCGACTAGGTCGATTTCTCCGTCGACAGGAGTAGTTTCAGAGAGGTGCCTGTCTCGAGACTGAGCATCTTTATAGATCGAGTGTCGGCGTTCCTTTTCAATGTAATGATCAATGTCCTCGCGACTTCGCAGGTTGTCCGTTGTTGCCTCATTCCAGTGGATGACTTCTTCGATCGGACGCCTCCAACGGCTTTCAGCTCGCCTTCTTGGCCAACCGATGGGAACAATTCCATACGGGGTATGGGTCGATGGAAAGCCAAGTAGTTCTCGAAGGTCTTGCGCGGTTTGTGGCTCGCCACCTCCCGAAAGCCAGGCTGAACTCAATCCGGCAGCCGTGGTCGCCAACTGAATATTTTGGATCGCTGCTCCCACAGAGACAAGCAAAATGTTCCAACGGTTTTCTTGGTACTCCGTGGCATCAAGCTCAGGTTCGAACGCAGTGGGGTACGTATCAGCCCAGCGGGCGTCAACGAACACCACCATGAGCGCCACCGAATCATGCACCCAATGCTTCTTATGAACGTGCGGAAATCCTTTGCAGTGTTCGTTGAGGCGATCAGCTTGGTTAGCCATCAAAGATGCAACGTCGCGTACCCGTTGAGATTCTTCAACGACGCAAATTTCCCAGGGTTGTGAATTCGCGCCTGATGGGGCCCATCGCCCAGCGTCGGCGATTTTCTTGAGCGCTTCTTTGGGAATTGGCTGTCCCGGCTCGAAGCTTCGAACGCTTCGGCGAGCACTCACCAATCGGTTGAAATCTTGGAGGGCGGCTTGGTCGAGGAGCGGCTTGTCCATCACAAAAATATAGGTCACTACGAAACGTCGCTAACCCACGGCCGTTGGTTAGAACCACCGGGCTCTCATCGCGACACATCACGCATGAACCAGGTCGAAAATAGGAACATCCCTATTGGGATCTTGTTTGGCTTGTCAACCTTGATAATCCTGATATCGGTCACGGCAAGTGGAATCGGGCTAGCAACAGCAGACCGACTCACCGAAAAAATTTGTAAAGGTTGACCGGCATCACCTCGGGGCTGCTGTTGACCTTGGATGTAACTCACTCCACTCGCCGACAGTTCGATATCTACATCCGATTTGCTTACTACGCTCTTGCAGTGAACAAAGCCACGTTTAATCTTCACGCCAGCCACCACTCGGGGCCAGTTGACCCAAGAATTTTTGGAGGCTTTCTCGAGCACATGGGACGCGCCGTATATGAGGGTGTTTTCGATCCCTCTTCGGTTCATGCTGATGCATACGGTTGCCGCTCAGACGTTTTAGCGGCCGTCGCAGAACTTGACTTCACAGTGATGCGATATCCGGGAGGGAACTTCGTTTCTAATTACCATTGGCGGGATGGGGTCGGCCCGGTAGATACGAGACCCACTCGTCGTGAATTGGCCTGGGGGACGATCGAACCAAACACTTTCGGCACGAACGAGTTCCTGGGGCTGTGTCAACGCACCGGGTGGTCCCCAATGTTCGCCGTCAATCTGGGAACAGGTTCACCCGAAGAAGCAGCGGATTGGGTCGAATACACCAACGGATCATTAGGAACCGATATCACCGCAGAGCGTGAGGCTGATGGTCAATCGAACGCTCCCAGAGTGCCTTTATGGTGCCTCGGAAACGAAATGGACGGCCCGTGGCAAATAGGGCACATGTCTGCACGCGAATATGGAAGTAAGGCCCGTCAAGCCGCCCACATGATGAAGTTGGTTGACCCATCGATTGAGTTGGTTGTTTCTGGCACTTCGCTCCCTGATAACCCGACCTATCTGGACTGGGATCGCGAGTCACTAGAGGCGGTGGGCGGGTTCGCTGACTATCTTTCCACCCACCGTTATTTGGACAACTGGTCCAATGACACCGCCGCATTCTTGACGTCTGGGGTTGCGGTTGATCGACAGATTGCAGAAATTGATTCTGTGTGTCGCTACGTTGCCGGTCGACGACGATCGTCTCGGCGACCATTTATCGCTTTTGATGAATGGAATGTTTGGTATCGGACACGGAACAGGTCCGGTATGTGGGCCGATGGAACCTTCCCGGCTCATTTGGTGGAGGAGGTTTACGATCTCCAAGACGCGCTCGTGTGCGCCCAATTCTTAATGAGTTTTATTCGAAACGCCGATGTAGTGAAGATTGCCAACATCGCTCAAATCGTGAATGTCATAGCTCCTGTCCTGACTAGTGGAGACAATCTGCTTCGTCAGAGCATCTTCGAGGCGCTGTCGATGTTCGTTGGCCGAAGAAATGGGACTTCGCTACACATGGGATATGACGGGCCGCTGGTACCTTCGCCCGATTTTGGAGATGTTGCGATGGTGGATGGTGCAGCCATTCTCAGGGATGATCAGGAACTGCATATCTATGCGGTAAATCGTTCGGTCGATGAAAGCGTTGACCTTCAAATTAATTTGTTCGGGGGGCATCTCGAAACGCTCTCTGTGGAGCTTCTTCATCATTCGGATCCGACGACGCAGAACACTTGGGAAACCCCAAATGCTGTGCGGCGAGTTCCGGAGGAAATGTCGGATGGCCCCCAACCGGTAGTGAAGCTTCCCCCACATTCTTTCATCGCTGCCACATTGAGCGTCTCATGAACTTGGCGAAGGACAGGGGTAAAGGATGACCAAGGTCGACGAGGTCGAACTTCGTGCCTCGGTTCGTTCATGGCTTTCCATGCCATCGGGTCTTAACTGCAGAGTCGTTTCCTTGCTTCCCAAGGGAGTCCGCGATCCACGCCCCGATTTGGTAGGGATTACACACGTCGGTGGTCAGTTGAACGGTGACTTTGAGCTGGTGACGGCCTTGGTTCGCCCTTCGACAACAAGGTTTATTTCGGTCGCAGGTGAAACGAGTGCTCAGCGATTGCAGGCTGACCGGGTTTATCTTGCTTGCTTCACCGCGGACGAGCGCTTCACTGAGAACCAGATAGAAGTTGCTCTCCGGTTCGGAATCGGTCTTCTCCGAATCGACAGCAATCTGGAGTGTCATCGTGTTGTGCCAGCCCCGATTTCGGATCCGGTATCGCGAACGCGAAGCGAGTTGTTGGGGGAAATTGGTTTTGTTGAGTGTCAGCTATGCGGCGTCGCGTTTTCATGGCAAGCAGACGAGCAGGGCAACACAGAGTCCGGCTATGTGTTCTGGAACGAGATCTGGGCAGATCACCATGGGCGACTGCGCAACGAAACCGTTTCCGATCGTCGCTATTTGTGTCCCGACTGTGCCCGAAATCTGAACATGCTTTCGTCATTACCTGTGGAGGACTCCTAAAGTTTCAACGCTTACGCACAATCCATGCTTCCTCAGCCGGCCAGCGATTAGCCCACTCCAGGTCGACAAGCGGGTATCTACTTTCCTCGGCTTGTGCCGGCGGGCGAAGCTCAATCAAGTCCTCAATCTCGAATCCGCTTGTTCGTAGAACTTTGATCATCTCGCCATGCGAGAGGTAGAACTCCACTCCGGGGTCGTCAGCCCATTCAAAGCGATGCATTCCGAACTGAGGCCGCAGTAACTCCGTTGTCGCTGCGCCATCATCATCAGGGACGCAGAGCATTAGTTGCGTCGAGTTACCCAAAAAAACTAGGCGTCCACCGCTCCGCAACACTCTGGCAGCTTCAGGAATCCACCGGTGCGGATCGCACCAGATCGCCGCGCCGTATTCAGAAATCGCGTAATCAAACGACTCGTCAACAAAGGGCAATCTTTCGGCGTTGGCTTGGACCAAGGGAAAATGAGTCCCGAATTGGTTCTGTAAATACGCAGCGTTGGCTAGCTGTAACGGGGAATTGTCTATCCCGATTGGGCGGCCCCCCAAACGAGCTAGCCAAGCCGAAACGTACCCAGTTCCGCATCCAAGTTCGATGACGTCGCCACCCATGAAGGTGTCCAACAGTCCCAGTTCTGACTCGACAATCTGGTAGATCCCCCAACGTGGTTCTGAGTTAGCCCACGCGCGTTCGCCACTGGCTAAATAATCTGGAGCGTACGAGTTCCAAAGGTCTCGATTTATTTCGACATGATCAGCCGAAGGGTCACCTGTCACCCAGACGAAGGTAGTAGCTGCTTGTCTTCTCACGGCGCGCATACATAGTTGCCCGGCGCAACCCTGAGGGGCGATTCAGAAGTGAGGAATGTGACTACCCGGCCGCCATGACATCTTGGGGCATCTTCGAGTCCAGCGAAAACCGGATACCTTCGTAGTCTTTTGCGGCGACCTCGTTGATGGTAGCCACATATTTGGGCGTCCCGCCGTTGTACACCATGTAGCGCACTTTGCCCGCTTCGTGGCCGTCAACGTTGGAGTTGTAGCCGGTAAACCATGATTGAGCTTTGCGCATCAGCATCACGGAATACATCTTGACAACGTGGCCTGTCCAGCGTTCTTCGGCGTCCTCTGTCGCTTCGGCGTATTGGAGGTCGCGAGACCGCATGTAGTCAAGTAAATCTGTGCACCAGTTCACTCCGTTTTCGATCCCGCGCGGGTAGTTAGTCGAAGCCGATCCGCTTTGCGGTCCCGAGGGCATCAGCAAGTTAGGGAATCCGGACACCAACATTCCGAGGAACGTCGAAGGATTATCGAACCACTTTTCTCTAAGGGTAAGACCATCTCGACCTTGGATATCGATGTGATCGAACGACCCTGTTATGGCGTCAAACCCCGTTGCATACACGATGATGTCGAAGTCGTAGTCTCGTTCCGTGGTGCGGATCCCTGTTTCGATCACGCGCTCTAATGGAGTTTCATTGATGTCGACTAAATGAACGTTTTCTCGGTTGTAGGCCTCGAGGTAACCAGTTTCCATGGGTACTCGCTGAACACCGAAGCCGTGGTCTTTGGGTACTAGCTTTTCCGCAACAACAGGGTCGTGAACGCGACCACGGATTCGTTCGGCTACGTACTCGGAAAGTTCGGCGTTGGCTTCTTCGTCAGTAAAGATCTCGCGAAAATTTCTCAACCAAATGCTGAACCCAGGTTCGTCGTAGAGTTGGTCCCAGAGTTCATAACGTTCTTCGCGTGTCACTTCATAAAATCCGCGACGGTCCGGTTCGTGTTCGAAACCGCCTGGAGTTCGGGCACAGGTTTCAAATATTTCGTCATAGCGATCACGGATTTCTGTCATTTGTTCCGCGCTAATTTCGCTGTTATTGAGCGGAGCGACCCAATTCGGTCGACGTTGAAAGACGGTGAGTTCCCCTACTTTGTCGGCTATTTCACCGATTACCTGTATGGCGGTCGCTCCTGTACCGATGACGGCGACTCGTTGATCACTGAGGTCGACATGTTCGTGTGGCCAACTGTAGGTATGCCATGAACGGCCTGTGAAGTCTTCAACACCTTCCATACGCGGCATCGTGGGCTGAGACAACAACCCCAGAGCAAGCACTACAAAGCGGGACGTGAGTTCGCGACCGTCGGAGACGGTTACCTTCCACACTTGGCGATCTTCGTCGAAGATGGCGGATTGGACACGACAGTTGAACTGCATGTGTTGGCGCAGATCGAACTTGTCCGCTACGAAATTCAAATATTCGAGGTTTTCTGGTTGAGCGGAAAACATTTCTTTCCAATCCCACTCATCTAGTAGCTCTTGAGAAAACGAATAGCCATAGGTATAGCTCTCAGAATCAAAGCGGGCCCCTGGGTATCGATTGTTGTACCAGGTTCCGCCAAGGTCCGGGTCAGCTTCCAACACCGTCGCAGTAATGCCCATGTCTTTGAGGCGCTTGATCTGATAGATCCCCGCTACACCTGCTCCTACGACAATGACCTCGTAATCCAGATCAATATCGATTTTCATAGTCCACGTCCTCGCGACTCGACCGTAGCTATCGATGATACGGCTCTTTGGCCTTCGAGCGCTGAAACTCTCACCGTCGCGCGCTTCTCTTCATCTGGGCATAAGCAACCGCAAACGGCTAATTATCAGGAGATCAGAATACGAGTTCCGAAAAGGCTGATATCTCGTTCTGGGACATCGTCGTCTGCACTTAGAACCAAACAACAAATTCCTTCTCCGTTGGAGTTGAGGAATTCGTCAATCTCGGCTCCGGCCGCTTTCGATGTGTCGATGGGTGATGCCAGTTCGATAATTCCGCCTTGAGGTGGTCGGACTATTGAACTCACTACGCCCCTATCAAGGTCTGCTTGTGGTGGGTCGGCTGGCAAGCCCAGACCTTGCGAATACACGTCGTATGCGAGACCAGCGTCGCGCGTCGCCACTACGACTTTTTGGATTCCCGAATAATTGGGTGCTTGGGTGACAGCGTTTTCAGGTTGAACCACCGATCCATCTGGGTATATGCGGATGAGCACACCGTGCGTCGAACTGGGGTGAATATCTCTGCCGCCCGCACCTCTCATCAAGGGGAGAACCTTTACGCCTCGTTCCAGAAGTATTTCGGCCTCCGCGTTGGGGTCCGGCGCTTCAAGCATCAACGCATATATCCCTTCACCTCGGCGGTCTAGGAACTTTTGGAGAGCTTGGCTCAGAGGTTCGTTGGGATTGGAGGGCGCCATCAATTCAATATTGCTTCCTCCCGGTGGTTGACACATAGCAACGTGTGCACCCAATGAGGGCACTGTTTCGGGCGAGTAATCAGCGACGGGCATTCCGAAGTGATTCCTGAAAGTCGCTACTGCACTTTCGAAATCCTTTACGGCAATTGCTATTCGAGGCATAGCTGTGATCATGGTGAGTCCTGTCTTGTGTCTTGAAGCCTAAGCGTTAGCGACGGGGCGGTGCGCTGGGATGCTCGCACAGCCTGACGGAGGGCTTCTTGCCCTTTTGAAACAAGCGAATTTTTAACCGAAGTGGGATTCAATCGCGTCAATCAATTGCTGGCCATTTTTCAACGACCACGTAATCGAACCATGCTTGGTGTTCGCTGTTATGAGATCGGAGGAGCCGACGCGCTTGATGTTGAGATCTATTACGGCCGCTATTGGGAGTCGGCCATCCCACATTTGAGATTTTGATGTTCGGTACACGGCTTCATCCGTGACTTCTAGGCTGACGAGCCGCGTAGCTCCTGCCTCATCAGTCTCAGTTACCCGTTGGAATCTCGACACGGCTTCAGTGTGCCAGAGCGAGAAACCATCGTCACTTCAATCAAAAAAGTGTCCAACGGTTACGCCCTGGAGTCTCTCGCAATAATCGAGTTGCCTGATGCGCCAAAAGATGCTCAGATGGTCTCGTTATCAAGAGCGGTGCACTTTGGTGCACCCAGCAACCTGGGGTGGACACCCAAGGTGCTTGCCTACCTTGTGTAGGGATATGGCTGAGGTCTAGCGACCGACGCAATGAAGTGTCCTAGAGATAGCGGCTTGGCCTCTGCCTCATGGCGAAAGCACCCTTTGGTCCACCCCTCTGTAGCAACCAACAACGCTAAGAGAGGCAGTCATGACCGAAACCTGGGGATTTGAAACCAAACAAATTCATGCAGGCCAACAACCCGATCCAACAACAGGAAGCAGATCAGTACCTATTTATCAAACCACCTCATACGTTTTTCGCGATACCAATCATGCTGCCGATCTTTTCTCTTTGAGTGAAGTAGGCAACATCTACACCCGGATTATGAATCCAACTCAAATGGTTTTGGAAGCAAGGCTTCAGACCCTTGAAGGTGGAACTGAAACAGCTATTGGCATACCTGGAGCGTTAGCGGTTGCGTCGGGTCAAGCCGCAGAGACTCTTGCGATTTTGAATCTCGCTGAAGTAGGTGACCACATTGTTGCGTCCGCGTCTTTATATGGAGGCACGTACAACCTGTTGCATTACACGCTTCCCAAAATGGGTATCGAAACAACATTCATCGAAGATCCAGATGATCTAGACGCGTGGGCTGGGGCCGTCCAAGCCAACACGAAGCTCTTCTACGGAGAAACCATTGGCAACCCGAGGAACGATTGTCTCAACATCCCAGGGGTCTCACAAATCGCTCATGACAGCGGGGTTCCTCTAGTGGTTGACAACACTGTTGCGACGCCATACCTATTCAACCCTTTGAGCCTCGGGGCAGACATTGTGGTGCACTCCATGACCAAATTCATTGGAGGACATGGCAACTCGGTAGGGGGGGTAATCATTGACGGCGGCACGTTCGACTTCGGTGCCAGCGGCCGATTCCCCAACTTCACGGAACCTGACCCGAGCTACCACGGGTTGGCCTACTGGCCCGCTCTAGGTGCTGGCTCTTTCATCATAAAAGCACGAGTGCAGTTACTTCGAGATATTGGTGCAGCGGTCTCTCCCCAGAACGCGTTTTATTTCCTCCAGGGCCTAGAAACGCTCAGTCTGCGTATGGAACGCCATTTTGCAAATGCTCAAGCAGTTGCGGAATATCTGGATGCTCACCCCAAAGTTGAACAAGTGCAGTACGCGGGATTACCTTCCAGCCCCTGGCACTCTCGCCTTCAGGCTTATGGAGAAGGTCGTGGCTTCGGCTCGGTTCCGGCATTCACGATTCAAGGCGGAGTCGAAGCTGGGCAAAAGTTTATTGATGGCTTAGAGCTTCATAGCCATGTAGCAAATATCGGCGACGTTCGAAGTCTCGCTATTCATCCCGCTTCCACAACACACTCGCAACTCACCGAGTCCGAACAGAACGACGCCGGTGTTTCACCGGGTTTAATTCGTTTATCGGTGGGGCTCGAAACTCTCGACGACATCATCGAAGATCTGAATAAAGGTTTCGCCGCATCTGGCGCATAGGTCGATCGCATTCTTAGATCGGTTGTTCTCCATCATCTGGCGGAACGCTTGCAGTCGCGCCAAGCTGTCGGCGGGGAAAGGGGTCAAGCAACGATGTTGTCGACTTATCGCGTGCTGGATCTGACAGATGAAAGAGGACACCTGGCTGGGTTAATGCTGGCCATGTTAGGTGCGGAGGTCATCAAAATAGAACCGCCGAATGGTGTAAGAACGCGTCGAATTGGTCCCTTCGATGCTTCTGGAACTTCGCTGACCCACGCTGCCTATGACCGCGGCAAAAAATCAGTCGTCGTAGACCTCGAGTCGCTATCAGGGCGAGATGCTCTTCTCGACCTAACCAAAGGAGCTGACTGCGTCATCGAATCAATGGGTGTCGGCGCACTTGAGGCAGTTGGTCTCGGTCATGAAACTCTTCAACGCAACAACCCGTCTCTGGTAATAGGGACTTTGACCGCCTTTGGGCACACCGGCCCTAAGGCGCAATGGCCGGCTACCGATCTGACCTTGATGGCGTCGGCCTGCACGATGGCCTTTACCGGTGACTCTGATCGCTCCCCAGTTCGGGTAGCACTCCCCCAGGCGTTTCATTTTGGGGCAGCGGTCTTGACTGGGGGTGTCGTAGCAGCGTTATATGAGCGCGGACGCTCGGGTCTCGGCCAAATTGTCGACGTTGCTGCTCAACAAGTCATACCTATGGCTACACAGGCGGGTGTTCTTGCCGCTGCTTGCAACTTTCCAACCCCCACTCGAACAGGCGGTGGCCTCTCAATCGGCCCGATCGATCTGCGACTCGTTTACCCGGCACGAGACGGATTCGTGTCTATTACCCATGTGTTCGGTGACGCGATCGGCCCAATGACCGGGCGTTTAATGGACTGGGTGTTGGAGGAGGGTTTCGTTTCCGCGGACTTAGCGAGCTTGGATTGGGTCAATCTCGCCACTCTTATCGAATCTGGCCAAGTGAGTGTCAAACAATGGGAAGACGCTAAGGCTGCCGTGGCGCGATGTACTGCTTCGAAAACCAAATCTGAGTTGTTGTCGATAGCGATGGATCGGCAGTTATTGATGGCACCTATTGCCGATGTGGCCGATGTCCTCAGTAGCGAACAGTTAGCAAGTCGAGACTATTTCCGCCAAATTGACGTCAACGGAACGGATGTCGCCGCGCCCGGGCCTTTTGCCGTATGTAGACACAACCCATTGGGGGCCGCTGCGAAGGTGGCGCCACTCGGATCAGATAGCAACGAAGTTTTTTCTAATCCTCGCCACCTTGACCTTCCCAAGACGTCCAACCCAGCTCCCCTTGCACCGCTCGAGGGGGTAAAGGTTGTCGACTTTATGTGGTCTTTAGCTGGTCCCTTTGCGAGCCGCGCACTGTCTGATCTCGGTGCCACGGTAGTGAAAATCGAGTCCATCCATAAGCCCGATGCGGCTCGAGGGTTTCTCCCAATCTGGGACAACCAACCTGGACTAGAACAGTCAGCTCTTTTTGACACAGCGAACGCGGGCAAGCTGTCGTTGGCCTTGGACATGCGCTCGCCGGAAGCCATCGACGTAGTTCGTGATCTTGTGGGGTGGGCCGACCTTCTATGTGAATCATTTTCGCCGGGGACAATGCGATCTTGGGGTCTGCACTACGAGGCACTGACCGAACTCAACCCCCGTTTAGTGATGTTGTCGACATGTTTGACCGGGCAATTCGGTCCCACCTCAACGTTTGCCGGTTACGGAAATCTGGGGGCAGCGCTCTCAGGTTTCTATGGGCTTGCTGGTTGGCCAGATCGCGCGCCTACGGGTCCCTTCGGCGCTTACACCGATTACACCTCGACTCACTTCATGCTTGCCACCGTGCTCGCTGCCCTGGATCATCAACGACGTTCCGGGGTCGGTGAATATATCGATATCGCACAAACCGAGGCTGCTCTTCATTTCATTTCACCGGCATTGTTAGATGTTTCGGCCACCGGGCGCGTAGCTCAACGGGCCGGTAATGACGATCCTGAGATGGTTCCACATGGCGGATTCCCCTGCGCAGGTGACGATAATTGGGTGGCGATCGCGGTCAGGGATGATGACGAGTGGCAACGGCTGTGTCAGGTAATGGGTCGCAGTGACCTAGAGAACGATGTTTCTTTAGCGTCGTTGGTGGGTCGCCGTTCTGCACAAGCACGGATTGAGGAGGAGATTACAAAGTGGACCCTCACCCGATCTGCGGCAGAGATCATGTCTGTTTTGATTAACAACGAGATAGCAGCACATAGCGTGCAAAGCAGCACCGGATGTCTCGCCGATACGCAGTTAGCTCATCGGCAGAATTTTATTTGGACAGAGCATCCGGATCGGCAGTGCGTGGTAGAGAACACGAGATTTAGTTTGTCGCGAAGCAAAGTCGGGCCTACAGCGCGAGCTCCTTTTCTTGGCGAACATACCTTTGAGGTGTTGTCTGATTTCCTCGCATACGACGCGAACCAAATCGCCGACCTCGCCGCGCTTGAGGTTCTGGAATAACTCCAGTTCTGCGCCTCTTGGGCGATGACGCAAGGCTTGCGCTCGTTGCTCGCAAAAATCGTTAATACTGGTGACCATTGGCGAGGGGATGAACATGCGTGTCGGATTTATTGGTGTGGGCAATATGGGCGGCCCAATAGCCACCCATTTAGTGGCAGCCAAACACGAATTACGAGCCTTCGACCTCAATGAGCAATCATTGGAACGGGTAGTCGAGTTAGGCGCTCAGAGGGCAGCTTCAGCTTCGAACGCTGCGGAGGGCGCCGAAGTTGTGTTTTTGTCGTTGCCAATGCCTAGCGATGTTGAGCAAGTCGTTTCAGGGGATGGCGGTCTTTTCGATGTAATGGCCGCTGGGACCACCGTGGTCGATCTGAGCACTAGCTCTCCATCCTTGAGTCGTCATCTCGCAGATGAAGGAAAAGAGCGAGGCATTGATTTTCTTGACGCGCCCGTATCTGGAGGCGTGTACGGCGCACGCAAAGGAACGCTCGCCGTAATGGTTGGCGGATCTGAGGAAGCCTTTGCCAGATGCCAATCGTTGCTGGAGACTTTTGGGGCGAAGGTCGTGAGGTGTGGCGACGCTGGCGCTGGGAACGTCGTCAAGGCAGTCAACAACATGCTGGCCTTCATTGGAATGATGGGAACCACCGAGGCTCTGCTACTTGGCGCAAAGGCCGGCGTAGATCCCAGAATCTTGCGCGAAGTTGTCGAAGCAAGCAGCGGCGCGAGTTTCGTTTGGAACAGTGGCACCAGAGCAATTCTGCGCGACCGTTTAGCTCCCTCTTTTACCAACTCTTTAGCCTGCAAAGACATCGGATTGGCAGTGGACCTAGCCGAAGAATTCGAAGTCCCTGTGCCGATGGGACGGCGCACTCAACAGTTGCTTGAGCAATATCGCGACAATGGCTTTGCTGACGAAGACGTTCTCGCGACGATCCGGTTCCTTGAGGAGGAAGCAGACTTTGTCGTGCGCGGTCTCGCTCCGGACGTTAGCTAGTCCCCCGAGACAGGATCTGAGTGGACCACGGTTCGTTACCCAATGCCGTGATACGAGTTAGGGCATTCGCCTGCACGGCGTACCTGGACCCAGTTAGCTTGCTTTTATGACTCCATCGTTGCGCTTCGGCATCGTCCATGACTTTCGTTGTCCTCAGGGAAGTGAGATAACGATGCCCCAGGTATACGGCGAGACTTTCGAACAGATCGAACATGCTGAACAACTTGGGTTAGATCTCTGTTGGTTCACCGAGCATCACTTCATTCCTGACGGCTATTTACCTAACTTCGTTCCAGTTGCGGCGGCGGCGGCATCAAGAACGACCCACATGAAGTTTTCGACCGATATCTGTCTTTTGCCGTTTAGGCATCCCATTCGCCTCGCCGAAGACCTTGCAATTCTCGACAACATCTCCAACGGTCGAATGGAGCTAGGCGCAGGCATGGGATACGCCTCGCACGAATTCCAAGGATTCGACATCCCCATTAGTCGCCGGGTTTCGCTGACCGAAGAAACCCTCCAGGTTCTTAAGTTGGCCTGGAGCGGCGAGGCATTCAATTTTGAAGGCAAAAGGTATCGATTCTCAGACCTTCGAGTCACCCCAGATCCAGTTCAACAAGGCGGGCCGCCACTATGGCTCGCCGCTACCAGTCCCGCCGGAGCCAGACGGGCAGCCGCATTCGGAACCCATCTACTTCCCCAGGGGCCGAAGTCATTGACCATTGATCCATGGAAGGAAGCGGTGGGAGATATCAGTGATCGCCGGGTCGGGTTAATCAGAGGGGTCTTCGTCACCGACGATCCGGACAAAGAGTGGGAGCCCGTAGCCGCTGCAGAGCAGTATCGACGTGATGTGTACGTCGGATTGATAAAGGCAAGCCAAGATCACAAATCGGAGGTGGCGAGCCGATCGGTCCCAAAAGCGGCAAGAGCACCAATCCCATTAAATCCTCTTGTGTGGACGGTGGGTAACGCAGATCATTGTGTCGCCGAGCTACAAGAACTTATTACTAGTAACGGCATAACGGATTTGGTGACTTGGGGCGGTCCTCCGGGACTGGCTCCTTCAGTTATGAACGACTCCCTCACAAAGTTCGCTCAGGACGTTAGCCCCCGTTTGCACCCGAACGTAGGAGAATGATCTTGGTGAGTTCGCTTTCAAAGACTTAGCCCACGAAAACCGCTTGAGCCGCCCCATTCGGGAGCGGCTCAGCAAGTTTCAGGAATTATGATTCGAAGGCGGGACTACCGAACGAAGGTCTGTAGCCACACGTTTGCGAGCCGACGCTCGACTTGATCATCCCAGAAAGATCCGGGTTTTAATTTGGGTGGACGCCGAAAGAGTTTCATGGCGTTGCTCCGATGTTAGGGGACGCCCACATTCTACCTGCTCTAAGTTACCCATTGGTCATCACTTTAATAGTATTTAAAGAATGTTATGATCTGTTTTAACGATATCATTCCCTCCCGGTTGGCGAATCCGACGATTAGACGCGAGGAGCGTCACGCAGGGCCTCTTTCCAGGCTCGAAAACGGCAATGCCATTCACCGTCGGGACCTTTACCGCCTGCGGCTTGCTCATCTCCCAACTCAAATACATAAAAATCTGTCAAATCGGCCGGATCCAACGCCAAATAACGACAGGGACCGCGTGTTGGTCCTGCACGCCAAAGCAACCACCCAAAGATTCGTCTTTTGAACGCCGCTTCAGGTTTTCCACTCAAATCCTCTCCTAGTGTCAGCAACACGCCAGGCGCCTGGTCCCAGGCCGTTGCAGCTATGTTCCGATCTCGCGTCGGCGTTTCTGGGAGGTCGTTAAGCGAGATTGGGGTGTGGTCGAATGGCCGCTCATCCGATGAAAGCGCCCTGTCGGGTCCCGATGCTTCGGAAAATCCCATTAGTTGCTCCGACCCCAGTCAAGCCATCTGTTTGGCACAGGTATTTGCATTTGAAGATTCCCCCTACGGGGCAGTTTTTAAGAACGTTTGGTCTCGTTCCAGGGTCCAACATCGGCTCGGGGTTCTTTGGGCAGCCCTAGGACCCGTTCACCAACAATGTTTCGTTGAATTTCATTGCTGCCGGAGTAAATCGACCCAGGGCGCGCACCCACGAAAGTGGTCACCCATGCCTGCGACGAATACGGTGCGCCCACATCATCCACGCCGACTCCCGTAGCAGAATCTCGGCCGGAGGGGGCCGTTGCATCCATCCCGATCACATCCATCGCCAGTTCAGTGAACCGCTTGTGATGCTCCGACCAGAGAAGTTTATTAAGAGACGATTCAGGTCCTTGGCTGTATCCGCGAAGTGAGCGGGCGACGGTTTGCAGACCCATGAATTTCATTATTTGGGTTGTCGTGTATGCCTTCACGAATCTTTGTCGCATGAGAGCATCGCTGAGCTTTCCGTATTCTTTGGCCACATCGACTAGTCGCTGCCATTCTTCGCCGTATCGAATGCCATTAGTTGTGGCATCGTCGCCGCGTTCATACGCCAACAAGGTGTTCGCGACAGCCCAACCATTGTTGACTCCCCCAAGCACATTCTCTCGAGGGGCACGAGCGTCGCTAAAGAACACTTCATTGAAGTCATGGTGGCCGGAAGCATTGACGATGGCGCGAACCTCTACCCCGGGTTGATTGATTGGGCAGAGAAGAAACGAAATCCCTGCATGCTTCACCGTCGAAGGGTCCGTGCGGCACAGCACGAAAATCCAGTTCGCGTTGTGACCTTGCGAGGTCCAGATCTTCTGCCCGTTGATCACCCACTCATCTCCGTCAAGTTCAGCGCGAGTCGCTAAAGAAGCTAAATCTGAGCCCGAGTTCGGTTCGCTATACCCCTGACACCACACGTCAGTTCCGTCAAGTATTCGGGGAAGGTAATGATTTTTCTGTTCGTCAGACCCCCATTCGATAATGGTGTGGCCGATCATTCCGATAGAAAAAATATCGTTGTCGGAGCCACTTGGGACTCCTGCCTCAACTAATTCCTCCGCCAGAACGGTCCGTTCCATCTGGCTCAGGCCCGCTCCCCCGTATTCAAGGGGCCAAGCAACAGCGAGGAGTTGATGTTCCGATAACGTGCGTCGCCAATTAGCCACGAATGTTGAGCGTTCATCGGGAGAGAAGCTACCCATGCCGCTCCAGGCTTCTGGGAGGTTCTCTCCAAGGAATTTTTTGATATCAGCTCGAAAATTTGCTGCTTCGGCGCTGTAATCCTCCACGGCTGCTTCTCCTCTGGGCTGTTGCAAACTGAGTTCACATTACGCAGTTATGGCCCAGTTTGACGCCAGAACTAATAGAAGAACGTCCGCCGAACTAGACCCACAACTCATTCAATCCTCGTCTGGATCAAAATGCCACAGATCTGGCTTGTACTTTTCGCGACCCAACTCCTTCCATTTCGAACCGAAGGCCACCTATTCTCAAACGATGGACTTTGATTGGCCGGCGGACGACGACCCTCGGCGCCTAGAAATACGCGACTGGTTACGTCGACACGACGGAGATCCCACACAAGAAGCGTTAGCTGCGGCAGGCTATGTCGCTCCACACTGGCCCAAACCATACGGGTTAGCGGCCGACCCAATTCACCAACTCGTTATCGACGAGGAACTTTCGAACGCTGGAGTGCGAAGAGCCGCCGGCGGAATAGGGCTCGGCTGGGCTGGCCCGACGATTCTGTTCGGCGGAACATCCGAACAGCAAGAACGTTACCTGTGGCCGATTCTGACCGGAGAAGAGGTCTGGTGTCAGCTCTTCAGCGAGCCCGATAGCGGCTCAGATTTGGCGAATCTTGCAACACGAGCTGTTCGAGATGGCGATCGTTACATCGTGAACGGTTCAAAGATCTGGTCGTCAGGCGCTCATCGAAGCAAGTTCGGCATTCTCATTGCCCGCACAGACCCCGACGTGCCAAAGCATCGAGGCGTTTCATATTTCATATGCCCGATGGATGCGCCAGGACTTGAGCTTCGACCCATTGTCGACATGACCACTGCATATTCTTTCAACCAGACCTTCTTCACTGATATGGAATTACCGGTTGATAACCGCATTGGCGAAGAGAACGACGGATGGCGACTGGCCAAAGTCACGTTAGGCAACGAGAGAGTCTCTTTGTCGGGTGAGGGCGCGCTCTGGGGAAGTGGTCCGAGCGCAACTGACCTATTAGATGTGGTGCGCAGCGCCGGAGGGGTAAAAGATCCGGTGTTACGCGACCGGGCGGCACGTCTACACATTGAAAGTGAGGTGCTGAAACTCATTCGCCTTCGCACGCTCACCTCTCAACTCCAAGGACGACAGCCAGGCCCTGAAGCCTCAGTTCGTAAAGCGCTCGCCGACGAACACGGCCAAAACGTAATGCGCCTCGCTAAGGACCTCATGGGAACCCAAGGCATGCTGACTAACACGGGGCCCCTTGGACAGCCCGCCGAATTTCCGCGTACACAATCCGCAGTCGAGGGTTGGCAGAGTTGGCACGGCGGATTTTTATTTTCGCCAGCACTCACCATTGGAGGGGGAACCAGCGAAGTTCAACGCAACATTGTCGCCGAGCGAGTTTTGGGGTTGCCTCACGACATCGACGTTCAGTCCGGAAACAGCTGGACTCAAAACAAAACGGGTTAGCGACACAGGATCTCATTTAACTGTCAATCGCAACGTGTACAGGGCCTATCCCAGCGACCTAGGCCTCTGCGACGGCTTTGAGGTTCAACAACGTCCGATCGATGTTCTCCAACAGCAACTTGTGTCGATTCATTTTTTGGAAAAACTCTCCATCAAGAATTGGAGAGTCGAAGCTCTCGGTGACCCGACAGCCGTTATCGGTTGACTCGATTTCGTATCGCCAAGTTGATCCGCGACCATCGTCAGCAGGGACCTCGAACGCCCATTCTTTGCCCGGGTCGGCCGTCACAACGACACAACCCATGTCCCACTTCTGGTCTCCGTTTTGGTTGTAGCCCCGAAATGTAGCGCCCACCGCAGGTCCCGCCGAGTCGCCCTCCCATTCAGCTTTGTAGCACTCTGGACTGAGTTCGCTGATGCGCGTCAAGTCCGTCAAAATCGCGTAAACCGCTTCCGGACTCACCTTGATATCAATACTCGTTGTACCGGCGGTCTCAACCATATTTCGATCCTCTTCCCTTGCGTCAGCAGGCAATTCGTCCAAATTTACTACGGTAACGATAGTGACAAATGCGATGACGCGCCTCCTTGCTTGGGGCCACTAAACCCCAGTTAGATTGGGCCAAAGTTCCACGTTCCACCCAGAGCCGTCGTGTGAAACTTCGGAACGAGATGCGCCGCTGCATACGACTCCGTCAATACCCCTAACCAGCAGGTCGGGACGGCTCAACTCCTGAAGTGTTGGTTGATGGTTTGATGCCACTTATTACGCGACAGCTCGTTATGAACTGCAGCCATGCCTGTCGCATATTTGCTGAGTCGGACTGGCCGATGACCACGTCGCCACAACGCACGATCTATGGGGCCAGGGCCGCGCAAAGATTTCGTTTCAATCACCACGCCTTTTATCAACGCTTCTTTCCCGACGACCGATTGACATTTCACTCCCAAATCTGCGGTTAAACGCGCCCCGTTCTCAACATCAACAACCGATATGCGTTCGTAGGAGGTCTGCAGAGTCGATGTCAGCGTCGCGGCCAAGCCTTCTCTACCCAAGACCTCGTTTACGAACTGCGCACCTTTCATCGTCAAGTTCGGGGCCAACGAAAAATCTTCTGGGAGACGACGTTTCACACTTTGTCCACGCTGGTCGCGAAGCTTCACTTCCACCATAGATTTCTTGGCATCCAGATACGTTCGGGTCCGCACCTTCCAACGCCTTCTGCGGCGGTGAGCCGTGGCGCGAAATGACTCCAGATTCGCGGTATCGAAATACCAAGATTCATATGCGAACGACCGTTTCCCGTCTATTTCCAATGCAGTCAGGGAACCGGGCATCATTGAGAAAAAATTGTTCGCTTCTTCTTCGCTGACGATGTATTTCCGATCGAAGCGCTGTTCGAGAGCAGCGAGGCTGTCCATACCTTCGACATCAATGGCAGGGAACCGTTCCACTAACGACTCAAACCAAAATGTCATGACTTCATTCGGTAATGGACATCGACACTGGTGCTGTCGTTAACCAGGTCAACCCGTCGAATTCTCACGCGACGCACTGAAACCTGATCAGTTCCGCCCAACAACTCCTCTAGAACTCGAATCAACTCGCCGTTGTCCGTGTACGCCCTATCGAGAATCATATTTTGGTGAAAATGCCGTCGAAGTAGCGCTTGATGGTCACCAAGCCAGAGCGTCACCAGAACGGCTGCCATCAGAAGCGGGGACACGTACGTTGGCTCAAACTGAACCCCGCCTAGGAGACCTAACGCTAGAGAGCAGAAGTAATAGGCAATCTCTTGTTGACCTAACTCTGAGGACCGCAACCGGATGATGGACAGCACTCCAAAGAGCCCTAGCCCAAGCCCAAGATTGACTTCTACATGCGTGAACGCGGTGGCTATAGCCATCACACCGACGTTGACTCCTAAAAGGGCAACGACCATGTCCCGTCTTCGATTGCGCGGGAAATACAGGCAAAAGACCAAGACAAGCACTGCCGCCAGATCTATGCCAACCAACAGTGCTCGATTCATCGGACAATCCTCTTGGCTTGCGCTGTCAAATCGTTGTTCACCTTAAACGCTCCGACCCACAGATCATGGTTATGGAAAATCAGCCATTAGCTCTCGCGAAATCAAGGGATGAACTCAACTTCGATAACGCCGCTGTCCACTTTTCTAATTCCAAGGCGTCTTGGTGTGTTACTGCTGCTTCCGCTGTCGCGTCGTAAATCTGGTCCGCCCATTGCTTAAGAACAGATTCGGTGCTTTCTGCCGAGAAAGGACCTTCCAGAAACGCGGACCGAATTGCCTCGCTTTCGTCTACAAACGTGGTCCACGTGCCGATCAAACGATCACACGTGGCGGACCATTGAGGAATATTCCATTGACCGTATGGGAACGGCCGACAGTCATTCGTAATTTCGCCCCACTTATCGGCGATTGGGGTGACGGGGTTAGCGTCCGACACGATATTGGCGAAGGCGCTGTCCAGGTCCCAAGGAATCAGATGAAGGCGGCCCGTAGTGGGCTCTTCGTACCAGTAGAAGTTGTGGTTGTTGCAGCCATCGAAGCAATACCAATGTAACGGGCCGTCATCATTTCGGATAGCTCTATCGACAACGGCCCACCGAATTATTTCTTCGACGTCCATCCACTTTGCAACTATTTCGGGCAATTCGTTCTTCTCTGCCGCGGCCAGTTCTTCAGAGAAGGCAAGGATGTAATCGACTGTCACCTCGTCCTCTTCATTTGTCTTCAAGGCATCCCTGAACTCAGATCGTTTGCGGGCAGAACCCTTGTGATTCAGAGGCCACACCTCTTTGTATAGATTCCCGTCTCCATCATCAAATTGCCGATCCACGAACCTTCCATCGATCTGCTCAACAAACGAATACAGACCGACATAATTACCGTTGATCACTAGGCGAGCGTGAGTTGCTCGCGGTGCCGGAACTCCCATTTTTCTGAAAAGCCAATATCCGAGTCGGTCATGCATCTGAGTCGGATCAAGGTTCATGGAATGAAATTGAAGCTTTTTCACTCCCCAGAAAGTTCGCGAGCTGTCTTCCCAGTTGATCTTGACCTTCATTGAAAGTTTGGTGCAGGTCTTTGCTCCATCAGGTTCGAAAAGACTTCCACCAGCAAGGCATCCAACCCAAGCCCCGACTGATCCCTTATATCGGATTCCAACGGGACTAATGGTTTCGCCTTCAAAGGTCAGGCTTCCTTCCACGTATTCTTCTTCACTGGGGTCGTCGTTGATCTCAGCGAAAGCCTCGTCGGAAATGGTGAGTTCAAAGGTATGGAGTAATTCTTGATCGTAGAGATAATCAGATAATCCGCTTTGCCAATTCGGTGAGCGAATCTCGACTGGGGCATCCACTGTGGTTGCTGGTGGGTCCTCTTCACCGATTTCAACTTCGCCGACTACCTCCTCAGAAGTCGTTGGGCTTGAACTGTCGGCAGCGACACAACCTGAAGCCAGCGCTGCCAGCAGCACAAAAACGTATTCCCGTCTCATCACCTATGTCTTACAGCACCCTGCATCAAAGGCAGTGGACTCGTCGCAAATATGGATCAAGTCCAGATTGTCGGGTTGAGTGATTTGCTAATTATGATCAATAGTTGTTCCTCCATTGACTGACAGGACAAAAATGCCCAAAAAAGCAGCAACCAGCGGCGGTGTACTAATTGCTATCGGCGTGATCGTCACAATCGTGTCCGACTCGCAGAGTGTGACTTCGCTAATTCCCGCGTTTATCGGGGCAGTGTTTCTAATTCTGGGACTGTTAGCGCGCGCCAAACCTGATCTCAATCATCACCTCATGCATGCCCTGGCAGCCATCGCACTTTTAGCCGTACTGGGTAGCCTCGGTTCACTCATTAGTCGCAGCAGCACAGGTTGGGCTCTTTTCGCTCAGCTCGCCACAATTGTCATCGCAGGGTTTCTTCTCCAGCAGTCAGTGATGGCGTTTAAAAACCGTTCAAAACTCGCAACTGAGGAATCCTGAAGCTGCGCATTCTTTCAACATCTAGGTAGGTCTGCATTTCTAGTTGAAGTTGTAGCGAATTTGAGTGATTCGAAGACCTTGACGAAAAGCCGCTTGCGAGATTCGATGCTGGCTATTCGTGCACGAAACCAGCATCGATGCAGCACCTACACCTGCTTGATGTGCCCTGCCCAATGACGTGACCGTAGCTGTCTCTTAAGAATCTTACCGGTGGGGTTTCGAGGCAGTTCAGCTACAACTTCCATCGATCGCGGCAGCTTGTAACCGGCAAGGCGGCCTCGACAGAACTCGATGATCATCTCCAGGTTCACCGTCGCGTCAGGCTGTGCGACCACTACCGCGTGCACCCTTTCGCCAAACTGTTCGTCAGGAACTCCAATCACCGCAACATCTGTAACTCCAGGGACCTCGTACAGCAACGCTTCGACCTCAGCGGGGTAAACGTTCTCGCCACCCGTCACCACCATGTCTTTAGCGCGGTCCATGATCGTCAGGTAACCCTCAGACCGCACCGCTATGTCACCGGTCTGAAACCACCCGTCGACTATGGCCTCTTTGGTCGCCTCGGAGTCTTTCCAATAGTGATGCAAAACCGATGGTCCTTTGGCGAGAATTTCACCCGGCTGACCATCGACTACATCTTTCCCTTTCCGATCAACTAAACGGACTTCGAATCCAGGGTTCACACGCCCCGCGGATTGACGGTGAGGGCTAGAGGGCTCATGATCGACCGGCGCGAGGGTGGTAAGCGCACCTGCTACTTCAGTCATCCCGTAAAACTGTCGAAGTCGGACCCCAGGAAAGAGAGCTTCGACTTCTCGTAAGAGCTCCGGTGCGATAGGTGATGCTCCGTAGGACATCTCGCGTATCGACGACAGATCGGGTGCGTCAACTCGGGTTCGGACAGCTTCAACCATGGCATGAAACATCGCCGGGACCGCAGTCAGGTACACCGCTCCCACCTGTTCAATATCTTCGAGAATCGATTGTGCATTAAATCCAGCTCGAAGATGAAGTTCGGCACCGTTTGCAAGGCCCATCAGACTGTTTGATAACCCAGCGAGGTGAAACATGGGTGCCGCCATAATGTGGCGAGCACCGACGAACATTCCGACGTTTTCCGCGCTATCGATCAATGCCGACCGCGCGAGAGCCTCGTGTCTAAGGGGAATGCCTTTGGCTCGGCCCGTAGTGCCGCTAGAAAACCCGATAGCGAACACGTCATTGGGTTGAGGAGGGGGTGGGAGGTTGCCATCAACGGGTTCCATTGCATCCGGCACCCAAGTCGGCGGGCACTCCTGGTCCGGGTGTAGAGCGATGCGAATCGGAGGGAGGTTTGGCGGGAGTTGATCAATTAGTTTCTGACCCGAAACGATGGCCACTGGTTGGATAAGGTCGAATAAAGGCCCATGTTCAGCCGGCGTGAGTCGCCAGTTCAACAAAGCGGGAATAGCTTGTATCCGAGCGAGGCCGAATACGTGGACTACAAACGATGTCGAATTGGTGTCTAGAACGCCCACTACGTCGCCTCGAGTAACCCCAACAGCGTTCCACCTCAACGCACAGCGTTCGATCTGGTGTTGCAGCTCCGCGTAGGTGAGTTGATCTCCATACTCATCAACTAGCGCCACAGCGTCAGGGTGCAGTTCAGACCTCCAGCGCAGTAGTTCATTCAAAGACAGCACAACTTCACTCAGCCGGATCTTGACGTGCCAGTAGCTCTTGGCCGTAGGTGTCGTAGGCGACATTTGAGGCCACATGATGCATGGCTGAGCCATGAGCGTCTCGGAAACAGCGTTGAAGGACGCTGCTATTAAAGATCGCTGCAGCTCCGGCGAAGTGGTACAGCCGGCTTACAGCGTTGACGGAACTCTCCGTGCAAAAAGCAAGCATCGCAACGACCTTCTGTTCTTCTGAAGAACTCAACCCGTTGTTTCTCGCACATTGGTCATCGGCAGCGGTTAGTTCTCTCAAACCAAATGCCTTGGCCGCTTCTACCTCAAGCTGCGTTTTACCCAACTCATATTGAAAAGCACCCCTGTCCGCTAAGCGGCCATCGTTGCCTCGGGATTTAGTAGTTGCATATCTGGCGGTCTCGTCGATCAGGCGCTGACAAACTCCGAGTGAAAACCCGAGATTTTCAGCCGCAACATATGCCTGATAGCCAAGCGTGTACATAGGGCCGCCTCGAAGCGGCCTGTCAAAGGGATCGGCTAATAGGTGGTCTGGAACGAAAACCTTGTCAAGGGTTACGTCCACACTGCCTGTTCCCTTGAGAGCCATCACATCCCAGTTGTCACTGAGGGACACGTCATTAGCGCTGACGGCCGCAAGGCGCGCTGCGGGGCGCTCCGTGTTCTCAACCGCAGCAAGAAAAAACCATTCAGCGTGGGCTGCGCCGCTGGCGTATCGGTAGTGTCCGCTCAGCTCAATGCCCCCGTCAACGACAGTGAATGTGCCAGAAGGAGCAGCAACTGCGCCGAGAAATGGCACGGCGCCAGATCCAAAGACGGCGTCGATTCCTGCGTCGTTTAGCTTTGCTCCGCAGATACCTGCGGCGCCGGCGTGATTAAAGCCTGTCCATCCCGCAGTGGGGTTTGAGTAGCTAAGAGCCTCGAAGTAGCGAAGTTGCGACGCCATCGGCAATTCATCGCCACCTATTTCTGATGGCACCTTCACTAGAGGCACCCGAAGTTCTCTCATCACGTCCACAAGAGCGGGCGGCGCCGTGTTGAGCAGTTCGGCCTCTTCGGCACTCCCATCGAGTTCGCCGTGACGAGAGCTGATCTCCGCCAATAGAACTTCAATGTCTCTCATCGCCAACTCCGTCTCAAAGGCTGTCCCCCCACAACTTCTCTCATTTTCAGATCAGCCTTCGGGATTCTTTAAAGTTTTACCCAATGGACTATGAAACTCAACATCGTGCGGCTGGGCGGCGTTGGCTAGGGGAACTTCAACGCAGCCACTGCGACCTGATGTTTTAGGTCAGCCACTCGATAAGGGCGGCAACAACGTCTTCACCGCGATCGTCTTGTAGGAAATGGCCACCTGGCCGAAACTCCTGGTGCGGTTGTCCGCCGGCTCCGGGCACTCGATCAACGAATTCTTTATGAAGGTGACCTAGGACGCGGTCATCGGGGCACCACAAGGTCAAAAATGGCTTTTCCCATCGGTCAAGTACTTCCCAAGCAGCGAGGTTTTCGTTCACGCCGCCATGGCTGGGGGTGATTGGCACCAAGGTTGGGAACTGGCGAGCCCCAGCCATGTGCGACTCGTCAGGAAACGGAGCACGGTACCCGTTCATCTCCTCTTCAGTGAGCTCTCGCGCAGCGGTTGCATGTTGGAGCATCGCTCCAGCGTCCATGAACTGCATACTCTGCGACTGCTGGAGCCATTTGTCGAAGCCAGCGCCAAGCGATTCTCCGATCGGAAGTCCTGTATTGCCGATAGCGATCCGTCCGAATCGATCTTGTTCTTCCGCTGCCACTCGTAAGCCGATCAAACCCCCCCAGTCTTGTGCGAACAGGACTGATTCACGGAGGCCGATCACGTTCAGGAATTCCTTTAACCAAGCCACGTGTTGCGCATACGAATAAGCAGATCGATCGGTTGGTTTGTCAGAGCGACCAAAGCCGATCAGATCGGGAACCACACAACGGAATCCTGCTTCTGTAAGTGGGGGGATCATCCTCCGATACAAATATCCCCAGGTTGGCTCCCCGTGGAGCAGCAAAATGGGCATGCCGGCATCAGATCCAACGTCTACATAGGCCATCCGAAGTCCGTCAACTTCAACGTAGTGCGGCTCGTACTCGAAGTCAGCCAGCGCCGCGAATCGTTCTTCCGGAGTGCGAACAAACTTCAATCCGGTGTTTGAGGTCATGGTCTGTGACATACAACCGACATTAACCCTGGATGCGGCCTAGCTTTCCCGGGCAACCACAAAAGCGGCAACATTCACTCCGCGTAAGTGTCACGTAAACGATTCTTGAGGATTTTGCCTAGTTCGTTTTTGGGCATCGCCTCGACGAACTCGATGCGTCGAGGGATCTTGTATCCCCCGATTAGCTTTCGACAGTGGTCGATGATCGCCTTGCTATTCAATGATGTTTCGGGTTTGGCCACGATCACCGCTGTAACTACTTGGCCGAGGCGTTCGTCATCTGTTCCGATAACTGCGCATTCATGAATGTCTGGATGTTGGTAGAGCGCTGTCTCAACTTCGGAGGAGTAGACATTTTCGCCCCCACTAATAATCAGATCCTTTTCTCGGTCGATGAGATAGACGTATCCCTCGTCGTCTATCCGAGCGATGTCTCCGGTACGTAGCCAACCGTTGCTCAACGCTGCTGCTGTTTCATCAGGCATGTTGAGGTAGCCCTTCGTGATGTTGGGGCCGCGCGCATGGAGGACACCTGTCTCCCCTGGCGCCAAGTCGTCTCCTTCGGAATTGGTCACCTTGAGATCGACAAGGCAATTTGGTTTGCCAACTGAGGAAAGCGTAGGTGAATCGTTTTCGATAGCTCGTCGGAATTCGTTGGGATCGAACACTGTTAAGTCGGGTGAGGTTTCGGTGAGGCCGTAACAGTTGAAAAGTTGCGTGTGCGGGAAACCTTGGGCTGTGCGCCTAATCCACGCTGGATCCATGGGAGATGCCCCAAAGCCCATGAGTCTGAGCGACCTTGTGTTCGCAGACTCCAATACTGGGTCGGTGAGGGTCATCATCAGCATCGTTGGCACTGCGATTGTCATAGTGACGTGATGTTCCGACACTGCATCCAGAAAAGCTGCTGGTGAAAATGCTGGTACATAGACATGTGTCGCCCCCATCAGCATCCAACCGGTTCCTAACAGGTCAGCGGAGTGGAACATTGGTGCCAAATGCAAGTAGGTGTCATCAGGCTCGCCGCGCGTCGCCAGTGTGAAGGCTGCGGCGCACGACAGAATGTTGGTGTGACTTAAACGGACGCCTTTGCTGCGTCCAGTAGTGCCGCCGGTATAAAGAATGAGAGCGTCATCATCAGGTGCTACGTCAGCAGGGCCGACCCCCGGGGCCGTTGCAAACAACTTCTCGTAGTCTGATATGTCAGCGGCACCTTCACCGGCAAGACAGACCAATTTGTCGCGCCACGGCGCTAACTCAGTCGCGTCGAAAATCGGCAGAAAATCAGCTTCAACGAAGACCAGTTCACAAGCTGAGTCCTTGAGAATGTGCGCAATCTCTATCGGGGCTAGCCGCCAGTTAACAGGAACGGCGACGATACCTGCATGAAAGGCTCCCCATTTCAGTTCATCAAAACGACTTGAGTTGCGGGCATAGATGGCTACACGCTCACCAGATTTAATTCCCAGGCCATGAAGCAAGCCCGCAGCAACGGTGATTCGCTCACTGAAATCTCGCCAATTGGTTTCGCCTTGACTGTCGCGCATGGCTGGTCGCTTACCAAAGTGACGTCCGACACGGGCCATCGCTTCGCCCAGCGTTGGCATCATGAGTGGGTCCTCGAAATTCGTCCTGGGTTCGGACCGAGCGTCATCGTCTAGTTGGTGGCGGATCGCCCTTGTAGAGATTCTTCACTCCACCCTCTTGGTAAGACGCTGCTGCAGCATCCTTGAAACGAGCCGATGCCTCGTATTCCTCTATGGGATATTCGTCATGTTCGGCCACCACTCTGATCTCGGTTACGTCCCGGATGTCAAGCCCTAAACGGTCCGCTATTTCAGCGTCCGACAAACCGCGTTTTCTGGTGCCGTCGTTTGGTAAAAACTCGTTGATATCTACTTGGTAAGAATTAGTAAGAGCCAACACCTCTGCTCTGTAGCGGTCGTACAGGTCCGGATCGACGACGTGAAAACCGTTGAGTTCTCCTCGCTCCATCGGGCCGCTCATATAAGTTCCCGCTGTTCGGTGCCCACAGGGCACGCACGAATACATTCAAAGCACTGTCCTTGGCTGACTCCTGAGTATGTGATCGACCACATCGTCCGAGTAAAGAAACTGCCATACAAGATCATCTTCCGTTTTCTGGCGTCGGGCTCGTCCAGAGCTCGTTCCAGAGCGGCCTGATAGCCGGGAGTCCAGTAGTGATAAACCCGGTCTCGGCATTTATCTTCGTCATAGCGTCGCTTGATCACCAGCCCTTCTTGGATTTCACCTCCCAAGCAGCCACCATCGTCGATTGGGCAAACCGCCATGCACGGAGTCGTTCCTTTCTCATCCCACATCTCCACGCACTGAGGTGCAGGACAAGCAGCCTCTTGTAGTGGTCCGTCGACTGGAAGGGGAAGCGTGGTCAAAATCACAGTTAAGTAGAGAAACCCATAGGTAGGGTCAAGAACCGGCCCAGCCAAACTTGGACTGCCTGCCCCTGCGGCGACGGCTGCGGCTTTAAAATCAAGGAACGCCTTATCGTCCTGATCTGTAGCCGTCGGAACATTAAGCGCGTAGTACCCGTAGCTTTCCTCGATGTGTCGGGCGACAGAACTACCCAAGGCGACCATGCGGTCCGCTGTGCCGACGGTTTCCATGACTTCAACCCGAGGGCTTTGCCATTCGGCGGCGCGAGGGGCAGCTCCTCCAAGCACGATCATCGACTTAACGCCTGTCAATAGGTCTGATGGACGAAGACCGGGTTCAGCGTCTTCGAGGAGAGCTGGGTCGCCTACTCGTGCGACTTCGGCACCCCTTTTGCGGGCCATTTCAAGTATTCCAGACTTGATCGATACCCAATCCAGTTCATCCATCATTTCAACTTTCGTCGGTAACGACCTACGGGACAGACGCGCATACATTCAAAGCACTGAGAGACGCTCTCTTTGTACCTGCCGATCGATGACATGTTTCTTCGAAAATCGTCCGAGTAGATCAGTTCTCGTCGTTCGTCAGCGTCATCGATTCCGGTCAAGATATCGACCTGCTTGATGTGCCCCCGTATTCCGAAGTTCATGGCACGGGTAGAGCAACGTTCTCGGTCGAAGAAACTGCTCGTGATCTCACCGTTTTCAATCGTGGCGTCAAGGCAGCCACCTTCGTCGGCCGGACACACCGCCATGCAAGGTGTCTTCCCTTCCATCTCATACATGCGCACACATGACCGGGCAGGGCACACATTCTCTTCGAGTTGGTGATCCGGTGTTAGCCGCATAGTGGTGATAGCAGCCGCAAAAAACATGATCCCGTAGGTCGGGTTAAGAATGATGTTTGCGGCTATGGACCTGGTGCCGAGCCCGGCTAACACAGCTGAGAGCATCATACTGAGCGGGGGTTGTTGGCCAGAAGTAGGCAAGGCTGGGGCATGCATGGCTAAATAGCCGTGAGTTCGTTCTATATGTTCAGCAATAACGATGGATGCGACGTTTTCGCGAAAGTCGTAGCCAGTGATTTCCATCAGACGCCGATTAGGGCTTTGCCAGGCCGCATTTGTTGGGCCGAGGGACGCTGACACAACTACGCTCTGGGCACCTGGAAGAAAATCCTCCGGCCTGTGACCTACCGGGACATACTCGTTAAACGCATCTGCGGCAGCGACACCGACGAGCGTTGCGCCCGCTGTTATCCCAACTTGTTTAATGGCGTTTGTTACGACCTCTAGGTCGCTGGGATCAGTCGCTTCGACTTCACCCTCAACTGTCGTCATAAGTCCCCTAGTGCTGGGCTCCCCAAGAGCACCTTGATGTAACGATATTTTAATGCAAATGTGCGGCGAGCGGGTAGCTGAGACGCTTTGCCGAAACTGATCTGTGAGACGCCTAATGGCAAGTGCTCAGATTGGGTGTTAGTTCGTTCTTCCATAGAAGGTTTTAAGTGCCGACCTCGATAGCCCGACACCAGGCTCGTCGTTGTAGGCAAACACTGCCAGGACACGGGTGACTGATCCTTCCGTCGGGGTCACGCGATGCAAGGCATTTCGGCCTCTAAACAGCACTAGGTCACCCGGATCAAAGTTGAGTTGGGAGATATTTTCGGCACCGTTAAGAACAGCGTCGACTCGGTCGAAAGCCATTTCTCCTGTATCTGAGTCACGGACTTCTGGTACGTACTCAAAAATTCCGCCGCTTTTAGGCTGTTGAAGCAAGGTAGTCACCGCGAATGACGAGTTGTCGAAATGCCATCCAAGTTCGCGTCCTCGAGGCGCGTAGTGAACGTTGATAGATGAAAAACTATCTGCGTAGGGATACACCGCTTCCACAGCAAGCACAGCGCAGAGGAATGTTCGAAATCGATCATCTTCATACACATCGCGTAAGGGAGAGTCCACAGATATTTGATCATCAGCGATAAGGCCCTTGCTGCTCACGAGCTGGCGATTAAACGCATGATCATCGGAAAATTGTGAGTCTTGGGGTGTGAGATAGACGTTATGCGTCGAGTTCGCATAGAAAGCTTCCCCTTGTCGAGCCACAGATTCAGCAACGACACGACTTATGAAATCGGAACTGAAAAACCCTCGGAGAACTAAAGCGCCAGAGTTATTGAACTCCGCCATTGCCTGATTTCTATAGTCCAGGTCGCTGATCGGGTGTCGTTTCCAGTTAATCCAGGCATCAGCCAGTGGTCCGGAAATCATCGACCCTCGAAGCTACTGCCAAACGGTAACGATCGTTGGACGCGTTAATTCGAGTCACCATCAGGGCAACGGTCGAGGCCTTCGAAACGATCCGCCAACATGTTGTAGAAGCGATGCAAAGGTCTCTCATAACGCGGAGATAGACGCCCACCACCAAATCGACCCCGGTCAATTCCCCTTTGGGCTTTCTGACAGATCTCAATGTCCTGATCGTTCACTAAAACCCAAAAGTCGATCAATCGATCTAGATCTAGGGGGCTCGGATCGTGAGGGGTTGACCAACTTATGTGTTCGCGACTCCTGCCTACTCCGAGAGGCTCAAGCAGAAATGTGCATGTGTGATTTGGTAGAACCGTCAGCATTACGTTGGGGAATAGGGCAATGTGACGGCCGCTCTCGGCATCAGAGGCTGACAGTCCAGTCGCGTTGGGTAATGTCGTCCACTCACCGTTTTCACCCGCCGAAACCGGGGTTGTAGTTTGGCCGCAGTATCGGCCCGGTCCCTGAAATCGATAATGGTCGTCGACCCGGCTGACCTTAGCCAGCTCAGGATGCACCCACGCTAGGTGGTAGTACTCCTGAAAATTTTCTGTAAGCAGTTTCCAATCTGCGTTTACCGTGTACGCGGCGGTTTTACGAACTGCGTATCGTTCAAGTGCATAGCCGGCAAGTCGCTCTTCTAGGTCCCCAAACCAACTCGTGAGATCAGGGACGTCAGAGTTCAGGCTGACCCAAACGACGTTTACGAACTCGCCAACACACACCGAACGAAGACCAAAATCATCGAATTCGAAGTTCTCCACCAGCTCTTTCTCGAAAAGTGGGGTGGCAATAAGACTGCCCTCGAGATCAAACGCCCAACGGTGATACGGGCATCGTAAAACGGTTCCGATCTCTCCGTCCTGCTCGACGAGTTCAGTCCCTCTATGTGAGCAGGAATTGAAGTAGGCGCGAAGTTCACCTTCGTCGTTGCGTGTAATGATGATCGAGGTGCCGGCGATTTCGCGAACAAGAACGCGCCCTAGTGGAACCTCGTCGGCCATAGCCACACCGCACCAACCCTTACCGAAGATCGCAGCTCGTTCTTGCGCGTGGTAATCGGGGTCCGTGTACGCCTCTGGAGGCAACGTGGTCGAATTGGCCACATCTTCGCGAATGTTTGCCCAGGCCTCCGGCCGGCTCCAGTCTTTCACCGAAGACAAATCTTAGGTCTCTGACTGCGTTCGTGTTACCAGTTGGGGCTGAATCGACAAGCATCGGAGCAAACGGCCGTCACGTTTAACTGTGATGACAATGCCGTTCCACTTGCAATCAAGAAGGGTTCAGCCACTAGCGATGTCGTTGGCTTGCTACCGTCTGGCCATGAGTGAAATACGAGTCGAGGAAATTCACATTCACCCAGTGAAGTCCTGCCGTCGCATCGAGGTGAACGAAATCGAAATCTTGGCGACTGGGTTAGCTCACGATCGTGAGTGGCAGGTAGTTGATGCCGAGGGCGCCTGCGTGACTCAGCGCAAATACCCATCCCTGGCAACAATTGAGACCGCTTTGGATGGTGACAGCGTCATTTTGTCGGCATCAGGGCGCGATTCAACGACCTTGAGTCGGGATGGAGCGTCACCAGTAACGGTGCAACCGCTGGTAGGAAGGCGACCCGTCAATGGCGTCGATGCGGGGGACGAAGCTGCGGCATGGATCTCAGATTTTCTCGGCGATCAATTCCGTTTCGCTGCTGTTACCGATGATTCAAACCACCACGCGCCTTCTTCAATTGACCTATTTGAGCAACCACTGACCTTCGTTGACCTTGCGCCTGTCCTTCTAGCCAACACTGCATCGCTTCGTTGGCTGCAGGATCGAGCGGTCGAACCGTTCGGCATGGACCGGTTCCGTGCCAATGTAATTGTTGATGCAGGTGAGCCATGGGTCGAAGACACCTGGCGTGATATGAGCATCGGCTCAGCCACCATGACCGCTGAACTTCCGTGGCCGCGTTGCGCTATTCCTCAGATCGACCAAGACTCCGGCGAGCGGCAGCGCGAACCTGCTGTGGCGCTTCGCGCTTATCGCTGGTGTAAGGAAGCACCAACCCTTGAGGGAAACGTGCGTTCAATGATGGAAGGTAACGGCGTGTTCGGTATGGGCTGTCGGATTGGTCCCGTCGGCGCGAGTCTTACGGTGGGCGACGTCGTGACCGTGCAATCGCGGCAAGAGCCAATAGTGGAACCCCCAACCTGACAATCGGGGCGAGCAAAACCGATCAGGGCCTTTCGAATGGTCGTCTAGGAACTAAGAGTCCGCGCCCCGGGGTACCTTCCACCGATGATCCTTCAGCAACAACTTCTCCCCTGCTGATGGTGAATTTGGGCCAACCTGTAATTTCCCACCCGTCGTATGGGGAGTAACCCGAAGCTGAATGCATGTTGGACCCGTCGATGACCCGTGTCTCGGTGGGGTCCAAAACGACCACATCTGCGTCGGAGCCGGGTGCTATGCACCCTTTTTGTGGGTACATGCCAAACAGCTTGGCTGGGTTGCTGCTAGTCACTTCCACGAATCTGGCTAGCGAAATCCGATTGCGCGCCACGCCCAAAGACCAGAGCATCGGCATGCTGGTTTCGAGTTCAGCCATACCCTGACGCAATTCTGAGGGACCTAGGTTCGGATCGAGCTTTTGCTCCAAGGTCCATGGGGCGTGATCAGTAGCGACCGTGCTTACCGTCCCGTCGGCAACTCCTGCCCACAAAGCATCCCGGTCTTGTTCTTCTCTCAGTGGTGGTGCGCCTGCGTATTTCGCGCCGTCAGGCTCATCGAAACGAGACCGTTCAAGGTGGAGATAAATCGGTCGTGTTTCAACATAGAGGGGAAGTCCCCGTGCCCGGGCGCCTCGGCAGGTATCGAGCGCTGCTTGGCTTGATAGGTGAACGATGTAGGTGGCTGCGCCACTGATTTCACAAAATCCGACCGCCCGTTCAGTTGCGATTCGTTCCGCGACAACTGGCCGCGTCTCGGGATAATGCCGATGTTCCGTTAGGCCCGCTTCGCGCACTAATTCACCGCAACAACCCATGAGAGCCGCGTCCTCGCAATGTAAGAGCACTACTGATCCCACTGCTGCAGCTACGCGCATCGCCCTAAGGAATTCTTCAACGTTGCGATCGAAACGTTTAAAAGAGAGAAAAATTTTGATGCTGGGATGCCCGGATTCTGCTAACTCGGGAATCTGAGCCATTGCCGTTTCGTCAGGGTCCAACAGAACGGGGTGTTGGAAAAAGTCCGCTAAGGAGTTGGCTTGTGCGTCGTCAATATCACGGCGCAGGCCTTCAACCATTTGTTCGCCCTTACGGGGAAAGGACATATTCCCCACTGTCGTTACACCACCGGCCAACGCGGCGCGGCTACCGATCTCAAAATCGTCAGTCCAACTGTTGATGCCTGGGCCTGTTCGGGGTGGCGAAAGATGGACATGGGCATCGACCCCACCTGGCACGACAAACATTCCTTCGGCGTCGATCTCTCGCTCACCAGACATAATCCCACCGAGTTGCACGATGCGACCACCATCGATTCCTATATCTGTGACAGAAGCGCCACTCGATGTTGCGACAGTGCCGTGTTTGATGACTAAATCCATGTAGTCCATTATCCACTATCAGCCGACGATGAATCAGCGTGGACATCATTCAAGACAGTTCAGGTCCTAGTCGTAACTAATCTGGCGACATGATGATGCTTGAGGGACGAGTCGCGTTGGTAACGGGTGCACAGCAAGGAATCGGCAAGGCCGTTGCCGAAGCGATGGGGCGCGAAGGTGCGTCGGTGGTAGTGCAGTACTTCGACGACATCGACGCTGCTAACGAAGTCGCTGCTCTAGTTCGTACTCACGGGCCGGACGCCGTCGTTGTACAAGGCGATGTGGGGGTCCGAGGGGACTGCGAAGCTGCCCTGCGTGCTGGAAGAGAACTGGGCGGCGTCAATTTGCTCGTAAACAATGCTGGAATCTTCCCACGCCGCTCGTTCGTAGATATGACCGATGATGATTGGAACAACGTTCAGAACGTGAACGTCGTGGGGGGATTTCGTTGTTTGCAGTTAATGGCACGTGAGCTAATCACAGACGGGCGCCAGGGAACGGCTGTGAACCTTTCGTCTGTCGCCTTTTTTCGGAATTCTGCCCGAGGTGCTCACTACGCAGCGAGCAAAGGAGCAATTATCGGATTTACCCGAGCAGTATCCACTGAACTCGCGGCACATGGAATTCGAGTAAACGCTATCGCTCCAGGGATCGTGGACACCGCCCAACCTCGTGATGGGATGACCGAGCAACAAATTGCCAGTGCGAGTGCTCTTGTGCCCCTCGGCGCCATGGCCACCCCAGATGAGATCGCCGACGTCGCTGTATTTCTTAGCTGCGATCTTTCCCGCCACATCACCGGCCAGACCCTTCAAGTCAATGGCGGCACGAACTTCAGTTGATCAGGTCAACACGAGACCGCCCTCGTTCGTTAATAAGCAGCAACACGTCAGAGTGAGCCATGATGAGCGGGTGAGCACTCACCGTCACACAAAACAGCAGCTAGATCGTATAACCGAACGAGACGGGATCGTAAAGGCTTGGGTTCATCGTCATGAAGACGAGGCGATATTGGGTGCGCTAGCAACCGCTCCACCGGGGCCACTCTCAGGCTGGACCCTCGGAGTGAAAGATGTCATCGATACTTTCGATCTCCCCACTGAACGCGGCTCTCCCATCTACGCCGGTCGCACCACTTCGAATGATGCTGCCTGTGTAGCCGTAGCCCGTGAGGCTGGTGCGATTGTCATTGGTAAGACAGTGACCACCGAGTTCGCCCTATTCACACCCAACGTCACGACGAATCCCCACAATCCCGAACGCACTCCGGGAGGCAGTTCAAGCGGATCAGCCGCGGCAGTAGCCGACGGACAAGTCCGTGCGGCATTTGGGACCCAGACAGTGGGATCGGTGGTTCGACCGGCGGCCTATTGCGGCGTGGTGGGTTTCAAACCCACGCATCAGTTGGTACCACTGACTGGCGTTGCGACTTTGTCTCACGCATTCGACACCGTCGGGTGGTTCACCCAAGGTGTGGATGATTGCACCACAATGTTTTCGGCCCTTACTGGCACCGAAATATCGGCGGCCAGGCAGTCGCTGAGGATTGGCCGCTACCGCTCACACCAATGGGATGCTGCGGCATCTGAAACGGTCGAGGTGATGGATTCAGCAAGTGAGGCCCTGATCGAGCGCGATGTGGAAATAGTCGACCTTGACCCTCTCGCACACCTCGAATCAGTTTTCGATGCGGCGAACACAATTCTTCATTATGAGATCGTCAGGGTATTCGCCTGGGAACAAACCCACCATTACGAACTGATCAGCGATCTTGCACGCAAGATGTTAGTCAGAGCCAAAGAAGTGACTCACAAGCAATATATCGAGGCTCATTTGACACTTATCGAGGCGAGACGCGAGCACGACAAGTTCATGGCTTACAACGGTTTTGATGCCCTTTTGACACCAAGCACACCTGGTGAAGCTCCCCCCATAAAGACCACGGGTGATTCGGTGTTTAACAGAGTTTGGACAGCACTCGGGGTGCCTGCTATTCACCTTCCACTAGGGATGGGTCCGACCGGACTGCCCCTGGGTGTCCAGTTGACAGGGCGGTCTTGGGGAGATGGTGACCTTCTCGCTTCCGCCACCGTGAGTGAAGCCGCGTTCAACGGTGACGCATGAGTGAGTTGGCGCCGCTAGCAGGGATTCGCGTACTCGACGTTTCTAGCGTGTTGTCAGGGCCATTGGCGTCGATGTTGCTCGCTGACTTGGGTGCCGAAGTCATCAAAGTAGAACCGCCAGCGGCCCCAGACTTCACTCGAAGCACCGGTGACGCCCACAACGCGATGACCGCTTACTTTTACAACACCAATCGCGGGAAAAGAGCAATCGCTGTCGATGGGCGGCGGCCGGCGGGTCAACGAATCTTGCAAGCGCTCGCAGATCGAGCTGATGTTGTGGTGCAGAACATGCGCCCAGGAAAGGCTGCCGGTATTGGACTTGACCCCAATGAGTGTCTACTTCGCAACCAGTCATTGATCTACGCCTCGATCAGTGGTTACGGCAGCGACGGCCCCAGCGCTTCAGAACCGGTGTATGACTACGTGATTCAAGCTGTTACCGGCATGGTCGACGTGCAACGCGATCCAACGACTGGCCTTACTGAACTCACGCGACACTTCGTAGCGGACAAGGTCACCTCGCACGCCACCTTCGAAGCAATTCTTGCTGCTTTGTTCGCCCGGGAACGCGATCCTCAACGCCGTGGTCAACATGTCGAGGTCAGCATGCATGAGGCCAATCTGGCCTTCATCTGGCCCGACTCGATGATGCAGCACAGTCTGATCGAAGAACCTGACGCGCCTGCCGTCTATCCCGGTGATTACTACCGGGTGTATCCCACTAGCGACGGAGCAATAGTGATGATGCCGCTCATGGGACCGCTAGACGGTATCTGTGCAGCGATCGGCAGCCCTGAACTTGCGACAGATCCTCGTTTTGCTGTCTTAGGGTCCGAGAACTTGCACCAATTTCAAGACCTAATCGCCGAACGAATCGGTCATTGGACCACTGAGGAAGCCCTGGCCGTCTTCGGTAGGCACGACGTCGCTGCCGGTCCAGTCGTTTCGCGGTCTGAGGTTCACCGACATCCCCAGGCCGTCGCACGCGACTCAATTCCGGAGCACCAAGATCCTGTCATCGGCAGGATCCGCAGCGCCCGCCCTGCTTGGCGTCTTGGTGGCACCCCCGAGGTCCTCAATGAGGGAGCACCAATTTTCGGGGAACATACCGACGTCGTCCTTGCCGAGCTTGGCTACAGCCCAAAAGAAATTGAGAATTTGCGTCAAGAAGGCTCAGTCGCGTAACTCGAACCACTGTTGTGCGTTATCAAAAGGGGCAACCCAGACAGCTTGTGGGCATGCGAACGTCAGTTCCCTGGGTCTGAGAATGGGGGTTGAACTCCTTGGCAGAAATTGAATTTCACCGGACTGATGAGGTGGCACTAACCCCAACGGCCCGTACCCCAAAAGCCTGTACACGGTGTGGTCGCTCCTATGTGGTCCCATGCGCTCAGCGAACCCCTGTGAAATCACGGTGTAGATAGCGGACATCAACCTGGCACCTCAACCGGTGAACAAGAGGAACCCGGAACGGAATACTCTATTGGCAATGAACAATTCACCTGATGACCCAAAGCCAGACACCCTCAACGACATCGGTGTGCTGAAACGACGCGAAGTCGAGGCGCGAATTGTGGCGCCGCTCATCGAACGTTTCGGTCAAGAATTTGGAGAAGAACGAGTCACAGAAATCGCAAGACAAACCGTAATTGATGTCGCACGAGATCAAGGCGCTGTCTTAGCCGAAGCGATGGGTGGCAACGGGCTCGCAGAATTCGCGAATTCCATGACTAATTGGACTAAAGGCGGCGCCCTTGAGATTGAGGTGCGTGAGCAAACCGAAACGACGTTCGCGTTCGATGTAGTCGGATGTCGTTACGCCGACATGTACCGCGAACTAGACATCGCTGAGCTCGGAGCTCTGCTTTCGTGTAATCGCGACGGAACAATGGTCCAAGGATTTAATCCCGATATTAAATTCGAACGGAGTCAAACCATCATGGGAGGAGCCGACCACTGCGACTTCCGCTACTCGCTAGATTCAGGCGAAACCCCAGTGGAGATCAGTGACCAATAGCGTCTTATATCGTTGCTAATCCCTGCGCGATGGTCAGATTCAAGCTTGTCGTGCTGTGGGGTTCGGATCGCTGTATAACCGCCATCGGTAACAAATACCCGTATCTCATCGAATCGTTTCGGTATTTCGTTCATTTCAAAGAGTTAACTTTCAACATTTCACGCTCCTACCTGCGCAATAGATGCATCCGCCTCGCCCTTGTTTGATCGACGAATGTCGCGGTGTTACGTCGCGTCCACAGGCATCACATCTACATCGCCACGGGATCTTTGACCCTGGATAGGGCTCTAAGGGTGTCACGCCAGCGGCGGCCATTAACTTTCTCGCGTCCGTTTCGTTGACCTTTCGAGACACCGAACGTTTCTTGTTGGCGCAAGTTCGACATCCGCCACCGTTACTTTTGACATTGTGGAGCGATGGCGAAGACCTGGTTCCACAGATCGTGCATTGACACAGCCACGCGGCCTTAGCTCCTGGATAAGGTTCCAGCGGGCGGAGCCCAACTGCTCGCATCACCGGCACCGTTTCAACGTCAGTGAAGCGGCGAGACGATGACCTTTGTTCAACGCCACAGAAGCGGCATCCACTTCCGCTCTTCACAGACGTGTAGAGCGGCGTAACTTCATGGCCGCAACTTTCACATTTGCATTTCCATGGGGTATCGGCGCCTGGGTACGGTTCAAGAGGGGTGAGTCCGGCCCTTTGCATGACGGGCAAAGTTTCGGCGTCAGTTAAACGGCGGCGCATACTGCCGTTTTTTGGTTGATTTTACTTCGACGCACGTTGCCTTTCATCGGCTGGATACCACCACATGACGATCGCTGAGATCAAATAGGCCCCCGCGGCGAAGGCCCACGCCCACCGAAATGCTGTGACGCTGGATGCGTCTCGGTTACCAAGGATGGCGAGAGCTGTGGCCGCTCCGAGGCCTTGCACGAGTCGGCGGTTGGTCTGTAATGCGGCATTGCCTTCTGCAAGAAGATCATCGCTTAAGGAGTTCAGAGCGGCACCCATGCCAATAACTCCGACCTGGCCACCTCCCCAACCGAAGACGACAAGACCAACCGCTAAAGCTAGGAACGAGGGCTCGTTGTCAAGAGTGATCATCCACCAACCGATTCCGGCCGCTGCGATTAATCCACCTGTGCTGAGCACCATTCGGTAGCCGTGACGGTCCGCGTAACGGCCGGCTAGCACCGAATTAAATGAGAGAAGCATGGGAACAGCCATCGCTAAGCCACTTTCGATGGTCGACCATCCCCAGACATTGGCAAGAAAGAGTGGCATCGTGAAAAACCACGCAAAAATGGCCGTCTGGGTTGCAGTTTGGCTGATCAACGCCCACACGTACCGGCGATCGGCGAACAGTTCTGGCCGAATCAGCGGATACCGATGTCGCGTTACTCGAACACCGAACAAAAGTAACAACACCAATGCCACTGGAGTTACAACCCACCAACGCTGGAGAATCACTAACGCCAACGCAGATGCTCCCGAGCCGCCGAGCAGGAAACCGAGGAAATCGATGGGGCGTTTTTCACCTTTGCGTTCGTCAAATACTTTGGGGGCAAATACTGCCGCTAGTACACAAAGTGGGATCGGGAGCAGTAACCCAGCTCGCCAACTAGTAAGGGTGACAAGTGAGCCCCCGACTACAGGCCCCAGGAGCGCTGCCGTGGCTCCGCCGACTCCCACCCACCCCATCGCTATTCCACGACGATCAAGCGGGAAGGCGGGCAGAGCGAGTGGAAACGCGGTGACCGTGAACAAAGCGGCGCAGACGCCCTGCGCTACACGTGCCGCGATCAACACACTTATGTTTGGCGCGCTCGCACCGATGAGAGCGAAACAGGCGAAGGCTGCCATCCCGGTCATGAACGTACGTCTCCAGCCGATTCGATCCGCGAGTTGACCTACGAGCAACATGACAGCAGCAATAGCGATGGTGAAACCAGTCGTGATCCAGGCCAGCGTGGTCCGAGCGCTGGAGGGAAATGCTTCTTCTATTTCCGGAAATGCGACAGCGACAGCAAGGGCATCGAGGACCAGGACATAACACATCGACGCGACGAGCAGCCCCAACCAGGCCCGGGTCGTTGATCGTTCGGACATATCAGCATCTGGTAGCGGCCCGGGGGTCGGGGTAATCGCAAAGACGGTCGCCTGAAGTGATTTTTCGGTCGATCGAAGCTGGTCCACGGGCTTAAGTCGTTCGGTACAGGTGAGTTAGGTAAGCGGGGAACTAACGGCGGCGTGCTGGTCCAGCAACGGACCGAGGCTCTCGAGCGGTCGACGCCCAAGGCCGCACTCGGTGGCCACACCGAATCGCGTCAAAACCTGAGAGGCGGCGTCGATACGGCGACGGGTACCTTCCTCTCCGTCGGTCTCGTGAACAAGGCCCAGATAGAGTTCGGTGGTGTCGGGAACATTGAGGTCCGCTAACGGTTGAAAGTATTCGATGTCGTCGCGAGTGCGCGGTACTGGCAGATGGATCCACTCCACCGGGCGGTCAAGACTTTCGAACACGGTGCCTGCGGCCCACGCAAGATGGCTAGCGTCGGAAGGCTCCGTAAAGTGCTGGTGACCAGCGTCCCCGTAACAAAAGTGGTAGCCGAGCTCTACCGAATTGGGGATCAGACCTCCTAGGTGCAACACATGCTGGGCGATCTCAGAACGAGTGGCGATGCCGCTCTCCCCCGAGTCGAGGTAGCTCCATATGCCCTCAAGGATCCCAAATTCAACAACCACTTCCCACTGGATCGCCAACGAACCATTCGGGATGTTGTCAATGATGCGGGAAACCTCCTTCTCCATCGCAACTGTCCAAGCTTTCAAAACAACTGGCCGGGAAGCTGGAGCGACGTACATCGTGGTGACGCTGAGTGGCGAGGGCAGGCCCACCATGAACCGCTGATGGGGGGCCAGGGTCCCTTCCTCGCGTGCTCGTTTGAATAGCTCCCACGAAACCAACGCAGCATCCGCGTACCCAAGATCGACCAGGTCAACAGACTGCGCATCGTCGGATATCACAAACTGTTGAAGTTCGCGCCCGAGGTAACTCGAGTCAGGTGTTTGCGCCACGACCTGTGGACATTGGGCGAGTTTGGCGTGCTGCCAACGGATCCATGCGTCGCGTTCTCCGATTTCTCCGTCAGGCACCCGTCGGAGATGATCACTCAGGTGGTCATGGACAAGCCGGAATAATTGGTTTGGGTTAGCGACAGGTGCGCTACCCACCAGATGGGCGCCGACAATTTCGGTCATAACCAGTCAAGTTCTCCTTTGGTGTTTACGCATGAGAACCCATCGCCGGGGATGCCTCTTCGCAGCATCCTGTAGGGGCGACAGAATCCTCGCCCTAACAGATCATATTAAGCGCGGCATTCCTAACACGATACGAACCAGACAATCTCAACTGGCGACTGGCGCGCAGTCGCGATGGGCCGCGGTTCAACAACACCGCAGCTATTTGAGATTTCCCTCAGCGCCCGGGAGGGGGGGTACTTTTCTTTCTCCTATCGCCAAAGAGATCCCGCAAACCGAGAATCAGTCCAGCAGTAAGGATTGTTGCCGCGATTTTGCCAAGGCGCTTCAAGGTCCGTTTAGCCGCCATCATTGCCTCACTTCATTTGACAGACCGAAGAGCAGTACTTTCTGTCAGACCCGACTGTAGGCCGAAATTTCATCCCATAAACGGCACACCTAAGTGGCGACTTCGTCCTTGCTCAGGAGCGCTCTTTTCTAATTTTTTTATTTCGCGCATCTCTGTGAATGTTGTTTTGGGCTCTTGGAGGAGTTGCTCAGTTTCGGATGCAGGGCAAATACTCCTAGGACACCTTCCAAACACAAATTAGGATCGCTTTATGAGCGACTCCCCTACGTGGGCACCAAATGAAAAGTTGGGAATCGCCCTTCGAATGCGAGTCTTCTGGGGCGGCGGGTTCAACTATGGCTGATTCCGGTAGCTCTGAGGGCATTCATCTTGATGCCTTTAATATTTTTGACCCTGAAGTGCAGCAATGCCCTCACATGTATTACGCCCTAATGCGAGAAGAAACAGCCGCCTATGAAACCCGGGCGATGGGCGGCTCGCTCTTTTTAATCACGCGGCAAGAAGATGTTGCCGAAGCCGCCCTCAACCACGCGCACTTTTCATCGCGATTTGACATCGGGTCTATGGATGGGGACTCCGAATACTCGCGGCGCCTCAAGAAGCTTTATGAGGACGAGGGCGGGTATGAGCCAGTAGGAACAATGCTCACTGTCGACCCGCCTGTCCATACGCGCTATCGCCGCTTGGTAGCTCAAGCCTTCACGCCGAGGGCGATCGCCAACATGGAGCCAGTGGTTCGCGAACTCGCTTCAGAGTTGATGGACAACCTCATCGAAATAACATCAGATGGCGTTTCGGTCGATTTCGTCGAAGCTTTCGCTATACCCCTACCGGTTCGAGCGATCGCAAAAGCACTCAACGTTCCTGACGACCGGTTAGGGGACTTCAAGAGATGGAGCGATGCGTCCGTAGCTGGGATCGGCACAAATATCTCGATCGAAGAACGATTGGGGGCTCAGCGAGAGGTGATCGAATTTCAGAAGTATTTCGCGGATCAACTCGAAGAACGACGGTCCGAACCACAAGATGACATCTTGACAGCATTGGTGAACGCCACCGTTGAAAAAGATACCTCCGGCGTCGATAGCCAATTTGAAGGAGTGCCTCTCAACGTCAGCGAAATGTTGAGCATCATCCAACAGATACTTGTCGCTGGTAATCAGACAACAACTCACTTACTCGGAGAAATGTTTCGCCTGCTTGCCGAAAACCCAAACGAATGGGAATCCCTAAGATCTCATCCGGAGCGCGGCGGCGACGTCGCCGAAGAGGCACTGCGTCTTGCTGCACCGACACAAGGCATGTTCCGTATTGCTACTGAGGACATGACTATGGGATCGAAGTTCATTCCAGCGGGTTCGCGGATGGTACTGATGTACGCGGCGGCCAATCGCGATCCGGATGTGTGGACAAACCCTGATGCCTTCGAACCCGGCCGTGTAAACAAGGCGGCCCACCTCAGCTTTGGTCGTGGTCCGCACTTTTGTGTCGGTGCTGGGCTCGCGAGACTCGAAACGCGAATTGTGGCTGAAGAGATGAGTCGCAAACTTCAAACTATCGAAGTCACGAATGCTGAACACCTTCGTTATCAACCGAGCTTCGTAGTCCGGGGACTTGAGCGCTTAGACGTGACTGTTACCCCCAAGGAGGTGGTGGGTCGTGGTTGAGACCGTGACGGGAACAAGCCGATCTAATGGAATCAGTTACACCGAACTTCTTGGCTTGGACTCTCGACCCGTACCGAGCTTCTTGAGCGAAGAGTCACCAATGCTGCCCGGTCCCTCGGAGATTCCGGCGTGGGTTTACTATTCGAAAACCTTCCATGACCTTGAGGTCGAAAAACTGTGGTCCAGGGTGTGGCAACTCGCCTGCCACGAAGACGAGTTGCAAGACGTCGGTGATCATGTCGTGTATGACATCGCTCATCTGTCCTTCCTGCTTGTACGAACAGGCACTGATCCCGACGACCTTCGCGCCTATCGGAACTCGTGCCTCCACCGAGGACGGAAACTTCGAGAAGCCAACGGAAAATGCTTCCCAAACCTTCGATGTTCATTCCACGGATGGTGCTGGAACCTTGATGGTTCTATAAAAGAAATCCCCAGCCAGTGGGACTTTCCTCACCTAGATACACAAAATCTAAATCTCCCTGAAGCTCGGCTCGAGAGGTACGGCGGTTTTGTCTTTATCAACCCGGATCCCTCAAGCGAACCGTTGAGCGATTACTTGGGTGATTTTCCCAACCACCAAACAACTCTCCCACTCCACCGGCGATACAAGGCTGTCCACGTCGCAAAAGTCATTGAATGCAACTGGAAGGTATGCCAAGAGGCTTTCATGGAGTCCTATCACGTCATAGCAACCCATCCGACTCTGTTGGAATCAATAGGCGATGCGAACAGCCGTTATGACGTCTACGGCAACTTCTCCCGCGCGATTTCGCCATCAGAGATACCAAGCCCACATCTTGCTGACGTCGTGGATTGGGAACCCGACCCAGATGGACGCCTTTATACGAGATTTCGTCATCCACTTAGCGGACACATCTACGAGCGCATCGACGAAGACCTCGTGCGAGTACTTGATGAAGCCGGCAATGAAAGCAAATTCCATTCGGACGGCCGCTGGATAGAGGGTGATTTAACTCACGCCGATCCGCATCTCTGCCTGTGGGTGGGCGGCAAACAGTTACCCGATGCGACAGAAGTACCCACCCCACTTACTTCTCGCGCCAATCTCGCTGAGCGGCGAACTCAACTCGCTGAACGGAAACGATCAGAATTTCGGCGTCTCCTAGGTGAACAAGCGGAAGTTGTGGACGTAGACGCAATCTGCGACGCAGAAATGATTGATTCGATTTTCTTTTCCGTCTTCCCCAACTGGCACCCGTGGGGCTGCGTCAATCCCATTCAGTACCGTTTCAGACCCCAGGGAGACAACCCAGATCAGTGCATCTTTGAATGCATGTTGTTCTTGCCATCACCCAACGGAGAAGACAGACCAGCCCCCGCGCCCATTCACTGGTTAGAAGCAGATGAAGATTGGACAGAAGCTCCACAATTAGGTCTTCTGGCTAAGGTCTTCAACCAGGATTTCCACAATCTCAATAAGGTTCAGCAGGGACTGAAAAACCTTGCCAGTCAGCGAGTTCGCCTAGCTGACTATCAAGAAACCAAACTCCGCCACTTCCACGAACTACTCCAACAACACTTAGAACTCGACTACAACGAAATGCTTAACGGCGATCAACCTGGGTATTTGTTGCGCTAAACCCCAAAGAGCAGCTGCACCAAGACTCCGACTCGAGACCTCCACTAGGGTCAATTCGGAGCTTAGGTAAAGGGACTGGTAATGACGGATCGCAAATCGTTCTGGGCGTGGTGCATGGAGTCCGAAGAGCCGACTGATGCTGAGAGAACCCGACTCGCACAAGAGCTCTCCGAAAAATACGGAACCGCTATTACAGCGCGTCCTGTTCCCAAAGCCGCGGACGCTGAGTTACGGGCATCACGAATCACGGTCCCCGATGCCGTAAGCGCCTGGTGTTCCAGCTCAGCTCAGGAACGTGTCGCTTACTCATATGGGGCCCATTTCACTGAACGAGTCCGAGCCTTCAACCTGGAATTTCCCAACCCCCCCGACGTTGTGGCGCACCCACGCAACGAAGACGAAGTCGTCGCGACATTGGATTGGTGTAACGAAAATCAGTACGTGGCGGTCCCTTATGGAGGAGGGTCTTCCGTCGTGTGGGGTTTAAACCCTCCTGAAGACCGCGGCCCAACAGTGGTGATATCTCTGGGTGAACTCGATCAAGTCCTTGAAGTTGACGAAGTGTCGCGCGCTGCGCGCATTCAGGCCGGAGTGTTCGGACCACACCTCGAAGACCAGTTACGGCCCCACGGGTACACCTTGCGTCACTTCCCTCAATCATTTCGCTTTTCAACGTTGGGGGGATGGATCGCAACTCGCTCGGGTGGCCACTACGCAACGAATCACACCCACATTGATGAATTTGTCGAATCGACAAGGATGATCACCCCTGCCGGATGGTGGGAATCGCGGCGTCTACCTGGGTCAGGTGCGGGCCCAAGCCCGGATCGTATGGTCATCGGTTCGGAGGGGATTCTCGGCATCATCACAGAAGCATGGATGCGCATTCAAAAACGGCCGTCCTTTAGAGCGACAGCAGGGATTTTGTTCCCCTCCTGGGAAGCCGGGTACGAGGCGGTTAGGAACATTGTCCAGGCCAAGTTGTGGCCAGCGAACCTACGTATCCTCGATCCGGCGGAAGCTCAAAGAGCGGCAGGTCTTGACGGAATTAGTTCGTTGGTGATCGTGGCTTTCGAAAGCGCGGAACTCAGTCAGCGCCACAACATCGCACAAGCCGTCGAAATCGCGCGTGACGCTGGTGGACTAATAGCCGACGACGAAATTCAAATCGATGACGGAACTGGAAACCCAACCGGCCGAGCGGGAGCGGTTGGCGCCTGGCGAGATGCTTTTATCGGCGTTGGGAACGGCGTGGAGACCTCGCTAGGAGTCGTTGCAGATACCTTTGAGACGGCCATCACTTGGGATCGCTGGCCGGAATTCGATCATGCCGTCAGAACGGCAGTTGGTGACGCTCTGAAGGCGACATTTGGTGAACACCACTCACTGTCCTGTCGCTTCACCCACGTATACCCCGATGGGCCCGCTCCGTATTACAGCTGGTCGGGGATGGGTTCCCAGGGAGCCGAGATCAAGCAATGGCAAACAATCAAAGATGCGGCGAATGAGGCATTAGTCGCCGCTGGGGGAACATCGACGCATCACCACGCCGTCGGCAGAATGCATCGACCTAAGGCCTACGACGTTCAACGTCCCGAGTTGTTCGCTCAATCTTTAAGAGCGGTAAAAAAACACCTTGACCCCAACGGCATTCTCAACCCTGGTGTACTGATTGATCCATAGGGGGACGAATCGGCAATCAAGGCTGGCGAAAAGTCGTCTTCCAGCAACCAACATTTTGGTGGGCACTAGTCTCCAACCATGACTGTGACATTAGTTACTGGCGCAAATTCTGGCCTCGGACGAGCAACCGCCCTATTACTCGCGCAAAAAGGCCACAAGGTTTATGCCGGAATGCGCGACCTTCAAAAAGGCTCGAAACTATTAGAACTGGCCAAGGACTACGACCTCTCCGCTGTTGAGATAGACGTCAGCGATGATGATTCTGTTCTTGCATGCGCAAAAGAGATTGACGAACATGGCGATCGTGTTGATGTTCTCGTCAATAATGCGGGTGTCGCTTTAAATTCCGTTACCGAAGATATCGACATCCAAAAAGCCAAAGAGGTCATGGATGTCAATGTCTGGGGTCCCGTTCGGTGTGTGAAAGCTTTTGTTCCAGGTATGCGGGAGCGAGGTAGCGGTCACGTTTTTCAGGTTTCTTCCATCGCCGGACTTATAGGTCACATTGGGCAAACCGTTTACGTGGGGTCCAAATTCGCTTTGGAAGGCATGAGTGAAGCGCTGGCTCAGGAACTCATCGGTTTCGGAATTCGAGTACACATTGTCGAACCCGGAGTAACGCGCACAGCAATTTTGCCCAAAAACGAAGGAAACCCTCAACCGACCGCTTACCAAGACCACTACGACAGAATGTTTCAGTTTTACACTGCAGGTATAGCGGCATCGGTACAAGCGGAGTCAGTAGCGGAAACTATCTACGGGGCGCTAACAAGCTCCGAATACCGTTTGCGTTATGTGTGCGGGTGGGGCGGCGAAGAAATCGCTAACGGCCGGAAGTTGATGAGCGATGAAGACTTTGTCGGCATGGGATCGTTGGTTTCATCTGCAGACGAATATGGCCATGCTTTCTCTGATCTATTTAGCCTTGAGATTTGAAAGAACTCGGACTCGATAATTTCCGTCAATCTTGCATGCTGATGGCGCCCATTACATCTTGATCACCGTCAGTTGGGGCTGCCACTTCGATGATGCGTTCGTCTACGTCGTCGAATTCGAGGCGAAGCGCTCGACACATCGTCGCGTGAAGTTGGTACATGGCCACGGCGTAGGTGAGTTCAATTACCGCTGTTTCACTGAGTTCTTCTCGGAGTGCTTTGTAGGTGTCATCCTGAACCCGTCCGCCAGCTAGTACGAGGTCATCGGTATACGCCAGAACCGCTCTTTCCCCAGGCGTGTAGACATCAGCTACAGACCAAGCTGGTATCGCCGCCACTTTTTGTTCACTCAGACCAGCATTTCGCGCTGCTTTACAGTGCTGACTAAAGACGAATTGGCTGGCGGCAGCGAATCCCACTCGCGTGAGAGCAAGTTCTCTCAGTTCGGGACGCAGAACTCTTTGAGGATCGTTGAAAAGACCGAAGCCGGAGACCATATGATCCAGCAACGGCGGGGTCTGAGCGAACACAGTCCACCAATTTCCTGGCGTGCCCGTAGCGGTGCCAGGTTCGGCAACCGGGTCGCGACTACCGAACAGCCGCTCGTACACGGGCAGAACGGAATCGGGGGCTTCGGAGCGAGGAATCTGTCGAGTGCGTGTCATGTGCATACCATATTGACAGAAAGCTAACCTTGTCTGAGGAGGGTGACGATGGGTGACACTGGTGATGAGTTCGAATTCAGAGGCATCAATCATTTAGCTCTGGTGTGTAGCGATATGGCTCGGACTGTTGATTTTTATACCAACATCCTTGAAATGCCTCTCACTAAGACACTGGAGATTCCTGGTGGAGGTCAGCATTTCTTTTTCGACTGCGGGGGCGGTGATCAGGTAGCGTTTTTCTGGTTTCCCCATGCTCCTAGTCAGGCGCTCGGCGTGGCCGCCGCGGCGGAAATGCCGGGCGGCGGAGACATCGTTTCGGCCCATGGTTCCATGAATCACGTCGCTTTCGATGTGTCACCCGAAAGGTTTGAGGCGGCCGTGCAGAGGTTGCGGGACAAGGGAGTAGAAGTCACACGGATCATTAATCACGATGACAGCGAAAGCACCGTGAGCGAAGGAATGCATGATGGTGTGTGGATTCGTTCAGCATATTTTCGTGATCCCGACGGCATTCTTTTGGAGTTTGCTTGCTGGCTTCGAGACATGACCCCTGACGATGTCTCACACGCTCCAGCAGATGCCGCAGGTAGGCGCGTGGTCAACTCGGCGCCTTAACATTTGGGTGCTCTTCAGCGGCCACTCAACTGAAGCGCTCGCTCCAAGGGCGACGATTACTACCGAAGATTCTTAGGCGTCAGATTCTCTGGGATCTGTTGTCCGGCATCTTCGTACGCTTTTCGGAAGGCCTTCATAACAGGCTCGGTATAAGACCGTTTGTTGTCCACGACAGCGTCGTAGGAGCGTTGCAGAGGTTCGAGCATTCCGTTGAATTGGGGAATAACTTGGCGGGCGATCAGTTCGTAGCTTCGCAGAGTGTCTTGATGGTTAGCCCAGTCATTTCCGAGAACTAGGAATCCTCCGAACCCGCCAGTTGAGGCCTGAAGCCGGTGGAGAGCGTCGATCATATCCTCGGGTGTTCCCACGATTGATGCGTCGTCTTCGATTTCTTGTTCAAGGGTGTGATCGTTACGCAGTCCGGCAACCTTTCTGAAATACAGCTCTCGTTCGCGTTCTCGACCCTCGCGTACTTGGTTCATTGCCTCTTGTCGTGATTGTGCAAGATGGGCACGAATGACGAGACGCCACTCCCCTCGGTCCATCACCTTGCCCTCTGATTGTGCTGCTTCTTCTGCTAGAGCCCACTGTGCGGCGAGGTCTTTTTTTCCTCCGATAAGTCCGGCGCCGAGAGAAAGGACGCCTACGCCATGATGACCGGCGCAGACCATGCCAGCAGGTGATGTAGTGCTGGCGACGGCGATAGGCATGGACCCATTTAATGGAAGCAATTGGAGCTGGGCAGAGTGCAACTCAAACCAATCGCTGCTGTGGGTCACGGTTTCCCCATTGAGTAGGCGGATAATGACACCGAGAGCTTCTTCCATGCGGCCCCGTTGAGTAACTGGTTCGATCCCCATCATCGAGGCGTCGGAAACAAGGGCTCCGGGTCCCACCCCTAGCATGGCTCGGCCTCGGGTCAGGTAATCGAGTTGAACAAATCGGTCTGCAACCATGAGTGGATGGTGGTACGGAAGCGACACCACTCCTGATCCGAGCCTGATGCGATTTGTGCGCTCACCTGCGACAGCGAGGAAAACCGCCGGGTCGCTTACGGTCTCCCATGCGGCTGAATGATGTTCACCGATCCAGGCTTCGTTGAAACCAAGCTCATCGCAGTAACGGATGATTTCGAGGTCGCGTTCCATGCTCAAAAGAGGGTTCTCGCCGAGCGGGTGGTAAGGGGCGAGGAAGGTACCGAAGGTAAGTGACGTGGTCATCTAATGCCCTCCCCGTTTGAGTGAAAGAAGTCTAGGGTCATCTCATGGGTGATGACGGGGAGGAACCTTTGCTTCAATTGGAATCCTTCGACCCTTCAAAGTTTCTGACGTTGTCAGTTGACATTGATGAGGAAACCGGGATCGCCGTTGTGATGCTTGATCGCCCAGATCAAGGCAACGCTGTTGACGATCGGATGCATTCCGAGATCTGCGCTCTCTTTCAAATTGCTCAAAGCGACGAGCGGGTCACGGCGCTGGTTCTCACAGGTTCTGGTCAGGTCTTTAGCGTCGGTGGGGACAGCAACCCTGACCGGCCTTATGTCACGTATACGGGTCTGTCACCCATTGAAGAAGCAGGGTTGATTATTGACGGCGTCATTGGCCTAGAAGTGCCATTCATCTGCGCTGTGAACGGCCACGCTATTGGACTCGGTGCCACCATCGCGTCACTCGCCGATGTTTCATTTGTTGTACCGGGGGTGAAGTTCGGTGACCCGCATGTGCAAGCGGGGTTACCTGCAGGCAACGGCAGCGCGTTGATTTGGCCACTTCTTGTAGGCGTGAATAAGGCGAAGAAGCTGTTAATGACGGGTGAGCTGATCACATCTGAAAGCGCTGTGTCACTGGGGTTGTTGTCTGAAGTTGTAGCTCACGGCGAGTCTCTTGACGCAGCGCTTGAACTCGCCCGAACATTGGTGGCCTTACCTCCTCAGGGCGTTAAGGGAACGAAAGCAACCATTCATTTGATGTTGCGTGCCGCAGCGGATCTTGTCATGGAGTTCTCGTTGAACGCCGAAGAGGAAGCTATGAAACACCCTGATTTCGGTGAGGCGTTAGCAGCTATCCGACGATCGGGTGACTGATCAGACATAGCGCCACCTAACCGATTGATTCGCCCCGGGTATGCCCTTACAACGAGGCCTTCATTTGACGTCAGTACGCTCCGTCAGCCCGAAGCTGTTCGATGTCTTCCCAGGTAAAGCCGGCTTCAAGCAGCACCTCTTCGGTGTGTTGTCCAAGTGTGGGCGCCACCACAGCTATTTCAGTGGGTGTAGCACTCATTCGAATTGGGTTGCCAACGACGCTAATTGGACCATACTCCGGGTGTTCAACCGCCACCACATAGCCATTTACCAGGTTGGTTTCGTCGGTGACTATTTCGTCGTAGGTTTTTACTCGACCATAGCGCTGACCCCACTCCTGCATTCGAGCTTCCCACTCATCGGTGGTTCGGGTTGGAAAAATTTCGTCGAGAATTCCTCGCAGAACCTCGAGGTTCTCCGGCTCCAGTACCAAGGTTGCGTAGCGTGGGTCGTCAACGAGGTCCTCTCTGCCTATACATCGAGCGAAGCCGTTCCAGAGATGCTCCTGCACACCAAGGAGATAGATGTAGCCATCGCTCGTATGGCAGCGATGCACTAGGCCGCGCAGAATTCCGTGGTTATTGTTTGGTCGGCCTGGAGCCTTGCCGCTCAGCATTGTGTAGGTCATCTCCGATGACTGACCATAAATGGCGCTGCCCACCAGCGACACGTCTACGCGTTGCCCCTCTCCTGTTCGTTCACGATGTAGGAGCGCGGCAAGAATGCCCGTAATCAAATTTTGGGCGCCGAGGTGGTCGGAAATCACCGATCCGACGATGGTCGGGTGGCCGTCGTCATGGCCAGTGACGGAAACGATCCCGCCTTCCGCCTGACCGACCATGTCCGCGCCCTCGCGTTGCGAGTTCGGCCCCTCTGGGCCGAACGTCGAACCCGCGGCATAAACCAACTGCGGGTTGATCTCAAGAAAATCTTCGTAGTCAATGCCCCAAGCCTCAGCGGTGCCAGGCACGAAGTTGTGAATCAAAACGTCAGCCTTTTCGACCAACTTAAACAGTGCCCGCTTCCCTCCTGGAGTCCGCAAGTCAAGTGCTACCGACCGCTTACCCCGGTTGTTTGCCTCCACATAGGGAGAACGGTCGTCGTCCACAGCTACCGTCAACCATCGCCCCAGATCACCAACCTCCGGCAGTTCCACCTTTACGACGTCGGCGCCTAGATCGTGCAACATGGCTGATGTTTGCGGACCCTGCACAAGTATTGACAAATCCACCACTGCGTATCCCGTAAGAGCTCCCACTGTTACACCAAGGCCGGTAGCACGTGTTCGGTGAGTAGACGAAACTGTGCGTTTTGATTTGGTGACGTCATGCGCAACGTGACCGCCGTAGCGCCCTGATCTATTAAATCTTTGATGTCGGAGATAACTTCATCAGGAGTTCCCGCTGCGGTCCAAGGTTCGACCTGTTGAGGCGAGAAGACCGGTCCGTAGTAAGCATCTAAGAATTCTTTGCTCTCATCGAGGCACTGTTCTCGTTCTTTTCCGATGTTGACATTGTGGTACGCCATTACCGGGAATTCTTGCGAGTTCTTTTGTTCTTCGTGCCGGTACTTCACCACGTCGTCAACCATCAGACGAAGGATCCCAGGGAACAAAGCGCAGGTTTGGAATCCGTCCGCCAGTCTCGCGACACGACGCAAGGAACGTTCCCAATACTTTCCCGGAGCGGGATTGGCTGCAATCCAGATCGGACACGGATCCTGGACTGGTTTCGGCTGGATACGAAGTGCCGAATAGCTATGAAAGCGCCCTTCGAAGTCGATCTCTTCACCCGACCACAGCAAACGGCAAAGCTCAATGTTTTCCTCCATGCGAGCTGCGCGATCAATGTCGGTAACCCCACCGAAATGCCTTCCTTCAGCTCGCGAAGCTCCGTCTGCGGTAACGATGCCGGTGCATGCGGCGAGGTCCATTCTTCCTTCAGAAATCAGGTCCAAAGTGGCCCATTGATACGCGAAAAGCGCCGGATCACGAACCGGGAAGCTCGCCATACACCCAACACCCAATCGGAGTCGCTCCGTCATTCCGGCAAGCGAACCCAATAGGGCAACTGCTTCTGGTCGCGGTTTCGCCGTGATGCTATCGCCAACCCACACCGACGAAAACAACCCGCTCTCCTCGGCCCGTGGAGCGAGGCTCAAAATATCGGTGATAGACCCAAGACCGATAAATGCACCTCGTTGAGGAAGCGTAAGGCCGAAGTTGATGGGCATAACTCAAAGTCTGTCAGTCGGATGCCGGCTCTGCCATCAAAGCGAACGGACGTCATCGATATCTTCACTTAGTCCCACCCACATCCTCGAGCTACCGGTGTTTCTATATTGCGTTGGGATGTAATCAGGGAATCGCAGATCTGCGCTCACGACGGCCTGCTACTCCACGAAGGAAAACCGTCGATGGCCTTTTCTAAATTGTTGTCGCTGTTCACCGGAGCAGTTGAAGACGCCGGTGTAGACACTCCTTAGAACTCTTCCACGGAGACGCGACCTACGACGATGTTTTTGACGGTGTGTTCACTGGCCATGCCCAAATCAGGAACATGTTTGAAGTCAGGTTTCACGGGAGAGCGCGCGACTTTCGATGGGAAATACACGAACCAGTATCCGATGGCACAATCGATTGCGCGCATCTGACGCTCACCTACGCCTCCACCATGAAGCACAACTCTGGCAAGCGGGTCATGCGCAGCGGATGCTCACAGTTTCGACTCCAAGGCGAAAAGATTGCGTCGTACCGAGAGTGGGACTACGGGAGCCAGAAATCAATGGCGTCCAGAACATCCAAGGTTCGTCTCGCGCGACGGCTTGGAATCGTCCGGTGCGTCGTCAAACCCGTCACGATGTTTTCATCGCTTTGGGTGTCCCTTTCATGGGGAAGGTCAACAACGCGCCTAAAAGCGCTACGGCGGATGCAGTTATGAACGGAATCTGAAAAGATCCGGTTCTCTCCCCCACCCATCCCGCAAATGGCGGCCCAAAGAGTTGAGCGGTTCCGAAAGCGAACGTAATTGTGCCGAACGCCGTTACGAACGATCTGCTGTCGAGAGCGTCAGCCAACATGGCTCCGATGGTCGTGGGAACACCAGCGATGCATAGCCCAAACGCGAAGACGCCGATTACCACCACTACGCCGTTGTCGACGAGCACCAGCAGTGGTGCCGTTGCCATGAGCACGAAGCCGAACCCCATAGTGGTCGGGCGCGAAAGGCGGTCTGAAATTCGGCCAAAGACAACCCCGCCAAAAATGCTGGCTAATCCGAGAAGAGCGAACATCCAACGCGCTGTCGAACCGCTCCACCCCGATGCCACCAGTTGGGCCGGTAGAAAATAGAAAAATAGCGAGTAGGTGATACCAAAAACGACAAAAGCGAACGTGATTGGGCGCCAATGAGGGACTGTGGTCAGAACCGATACGGGAACTTTGACCGAAGTTCCTGGTTTCTCACCACGACGCAACACCAGAAAAAGGCCAAGCAATACGGCGACACCAAAAAGGGCTTGCAGGGCGTACACGGGGCGCCACGAAAACTCATTGCCAGAAACAGTGCGAACTGCTGAAGTTAACGGGCCCGCAAGCATCACTCCCGTACCGATGCCCGAACCGACAAGTCCAATGGCCAGGCCACCTTGGGTCGGGCCGACCATTGACGCAGCTATGCCTGGAGCAGGAACCCATACCAAAGCTGCCCCGAACCCGGCAACAAAGAGCGCTAGAGCCAGCATCCACACACTGGGACTTATCGACATCGATCCGAGCCCCAGAACCGATAACGTCACCCCAATTTTCATTAAGTGGGTCGGGTCACTACGCGTAGATAGAAGTGATGTGAATCCGGTGCCTATGAGGTACGCGACGAGAGGGACGTTGCTTAAGAAACCTGCCAACGTGTATGAACCGAGCAGTTCACGATCGATGGCTGTAAGTAACACCGGAAACGTAAAACGCCCAAATCCTTGAGCGACCATCGAGGCCAACCCGATGAGAAGCAACGCCACCCAGGCACCTCGCGCCGTTTTGCTCTCGTTTTGTATCGCGGATGTGGGGTTGGATTTACTTTGAGTTACCTCAAATACCAAAGGCCATCGTGAGCGTTCGCCACCGTTGACATGACTCATGGGTTGGTTAACCACCAACAACCGAGGTTTTCGGCATTGTGAAACCGAAATTCGCGGTTATTCGAGATTGCGATCTTCCGTAACGGTCGTTGTCGACGACTCGGTCTCTGTATCAACCACTGGACGCATGGCTTCAGCAATTCCTGTTACCGCGCCCAAGACCCCGCTGAACTCTGTGGGAACAACAATCTTGGTTGCTCTACCATCAGCAATTTGAGCCAGAGCGTCAAGGTAACGGACAGCCAAAAGGTCACTCGTTGGGTCTCCATCATGAATCGCCTGGAATATTTGCCGGGTGGCTTCTGCCTCTCCTTCAGCAACGGTTTGTAATCGGTAGCGTTCAGCTTCTGCGACGGTTTTTAGTGCTTGAGCTTCACCCTCAGCGGAGAGAATCGCGCTTTGCCGTTGTCCTTCTGCTTCGAGAATCTGAGATTGTTTTTCGCCCTCGGCTCGAGTGATTTCCGACTCGCGGAAACCCTCGGCTTCGGTCACCGTTGCGCGCCTTGTGCGTTCCGCTTTCATCTGCTCATGCATAGCCGCCATAACATCTGGTGGCGGGTCGATGCGCTGAATCTCTACGCGTACGACACGGACTCCCCATTTGTCTGTAGCTTCGTCAAGTATTTCTCGCAGGGCAGCGTTAATACGGTCTCGCGACGTTAGAGCTCCATCAAGTTGCAGGTCGCCAACCAGGTTTCGCAGATTCGTCTGCGCCAATTTGGTAATGGCCAAGACAAAGTTGGCGATGTTGTACACGAGACGCTGAGGGTCAGTGGGCTCATAAAAAACCACAGCGTCGACCGACACGACGACGTTGTCAGAAGTAATTACTTCTTGAGGTGGCACATCCACGACTTGTTCTCGCATGTCCACGCGTTTAATTGTGTCGATGAAAGGAATGATGATTTGAAGCCCAGATTCTTTCGTTTCTTTGTATTTACCGACTCGCTCAACGATGCCGCGTTCGTAGGGGCGAACGATCTTCACGCCGGCGATAAGAAAAAGAAAAAGAACTAGGGCAACGACGGCTAATAGAACATAGATGAACATTATTTCTCTCCCTGCTCAGAAGTCGCCCGCACCACGACTCGCGTACCTCGTATTTCCATGATCTCAACGGTAGAGCCGGCGCTAATCGGCCCGACATCAGATATGGCTCTCCACTCCTCGCCGCCGACTTTGACCCGGCCTGATTCAGCTGGATCGGCGGGGATGGCTTCTAACGTTCGTCCGAGCACACCGATCAATCGGTCATGGCCTGCTCCCGGAGGCGATTCCATAGCGGCCATAGACAGTCTGCTTCTTTTCCAAAAAAACGAGAAGAGAACGCCGCCAAGGCCCACGAAGACAATCCAATCGATTAGGAGTGGCGCACCAAAAAAGGCCATGACCATCGCCACGCTCGCGCTGATCCCGAAGGGAATCAGAATAAATGTTCCCGCTACGAACATCTCACCAGTGACTAGCACCGCAGCGATCATCAACCAGATCCAACGCCAAGTATCAGGTGTAGCGTCCATGAGATCCTTCTGCTTAGCCTAGATTCTATGCCCAGTTCTACGCTTGAGACGCACCCACATCGGCATTGATACCCCGTCGCGCGACGGTTGACCGCTGAGAAAAGTGATTGTGTGGCCTGAGCGTCCTCATTTCGGCTCGGCGAATGCCCGGTACCGCTCAAGGGCGATGCTCTCGCACGTGGCGATGTCCTCGGCCAATAGGTAGCGGTCAGCGAGGAGTTGCTCCGCGTGTTGTCGCAACTGAGAGCGATAGTCGTCCTCGTCGATATAGCGTTCGGCGATGGATAGTCGGGGGTCACCGGCGGCTGTGCGGGCCTCTTTATCTCGTGACAGAGGAACAGTTGACCCCACATAATCGAGGATCTGCCCTACCCCTCCGGTCGTGGGGTGACGTGGGTTCCACCCAGTGTTTGTCGCCACCGGCACTGCTATTTCTGGAAGACGAATGCCCGCAACCTCATTTCCGCTCTCGTCAACCGCAGACACGAGGCATGGATACGCAGCGCCGACAGGCTCAGCCGGGTATGCACCTATGCCTTCTGGCTCGCCTGGACCCAAATCGATTGGACGAATAGTCGACAGAGCGCTTGGTACTGGCCGAGTCAGTCCTTCAACAGCTTCAAGTGAACCCACGACGGCTTCTCGAGACACCGCTGAGCCTTCTGAACTGCGGGGTACCGCGTTAGGGGGCGGTTCGACATCATCGGCAATCCATGCCAACAAATTCGTAATCGCTGCCCGCATCAGCGGGGTGTAGTCAACGGTGTTGAAGTAGTTGGCGCCTTGGCTTCCAAAGATGCTCTGAGATATCAACGGCAACATGCCGGGACTGTGCTGGGTGGAGGAGAACAAATAGCGGCGCGTCGTGGCAGGCGGTTCGATATCTGAACCATCCAGCATCGATGTATGGGCAAGTGAAGCGTCACCACGCCAGTACTCCGACGCAGTATCGGTATAAAAAACTCGGGGCACGTGACCAACTTCACGTTGACGATCGAGCAAGCCCTCCGTTGATCCGGTGTGAGGGTCAAGTTGGGGGTCATCGGCGAAGGGGGGTCTATGACCGAAGCTGGGTGTGGGTTGAACCGATGGCTGTCCTACTCGATGATTGAACTCGCCTCGCCGGCCCCCTGCTATGTGCACTAACAGTCCGTCGTATACGGCGTTTCCGTCCTCGTCAAGATTTAGGCCAAGGTGGAGCGAGGTACGCAGAAAACGCCCGCATTGGGACTGACCTGTAGCAATGAGATGGTCAAGTTCGCCGGAACAGGGGTTCGACGCCTTCTCTGAACGCAGGAAAGCACCGAGGTCGCGGACGGCCAAAAGACCGACCCCAACGACCGGGCACTGTGGCGTGCGGTACACGAGGTCATAAATACGACCGGGCTCAAATCCTGTTGAGAGCCAGACGTGGTCAGGGTCGGGAACTGGCTGGCCCGACCCGTCATCTCGAGCGAAACTCCAGGAACTGCGCGACATCTCCTCGGGTTCTCCCCAGATGCCGTCACGGCGCAACAGACGAGCCGACGCGTCGTTTAGGTCACCCGTTGGGAGGGGTTGATGACCGCCGAGAAGTCCCACGTGGTGATCGGTGAGGTCAACCGACATCGTTTGCTGGTGGATTTGTAGGCGCACTTGTACTTCAGCGTCGATTTCGTCGCCCATGTCATCAACGACAAGGGGGGCGGTCAGCCCCATTCGGCCAGCGCTACGGGGGACATCCCACTGCCAGCCGCACCAAGCCATTGTCCAGCCATGCCGAAACAGGAACCCGTCACCGGGATCGATCTCAGCTGTCGGCTCCACTAACCGGGGCGCTCGGTTAAACAGGCTGCCCGCAGTTCGGTATCCCCTATTGGGCACCTCCACCAAGGCAGCTCGACGGGACAGGTTTGGATCTACGGGTCGTAGGACGGTGACGTCACCGTCGTAGTGAACCAAACCATCGGAGCCTCTTGTCGTTGAAGCCAAATCAACAATTTGCTGGTTGACGGCGGATGAAGGGTCGACGGCGTAGTGCGCCACAGCATCGATCCGCTCATAGCGCCCGACATTCCCGAACGAGACGCCGTTCGCGAAGCTGTAACGGTTCTGGATCTCAAAATCGACAATTCCCATTAGCCCCCCAGTATCAAAACCAATGTCACCGCAACTGTGGCTACCTATCTATACAAGAGCATCGAGGATGACAGTCGATCGCTCGTTGTATTACAACACACGAGGTCAAGTGCGGCTTAGATCAATCCAGTACCACCGTTGTTTCCCCTGCGAGAATTGGCTCTGCCCCTCTCCATCCAGGACCCCGCCGTGCTTTTCGATAGTGCGGATAGATGCCAGGTTGTCGGACGCGCAAATCAGCAGCGTCCGTTGAATCCCTAGGCCTCGACACTGTCCAAGAACGCTTCCGAGCATTGCGGTCGCAATGCCCTGTTGACGATGCGAACTGGCAACTGCGTAACCAATATGTCCACCATCTTGTTCCAGTAAAGGCGTAAGCCGATGGCGGAGATTGATGACGGCTCGAAGGGTTCCGTCTACTTCCCAAAACCAAGTTGAGTTCGGAACACGGCCCTCCGCTAGCCGTTCGCCATTACTCCAAGCTCGCAGCAATGCCACGGCGTGTTCAATGGAGTCATCTCGATGACAAAAGTACCCGTGTAGCTCGTCGGGTGTGGAGTCGAATTCACTCAAGAACGTCTCAAGCGCCTCCACATGATGCACCTCTAAAGACACGAGCCGACCGGGCGTCTCGAAGGATGCAGATTGCGGAGTGATGGCAGCCACCATACCCAGCGGTTGCCGTTCAACCCATCAATTCGCGTGTGCTAACCCGAATCAGGGCCACCAATAGGTTTGTAACAGCTCGTCTAACTGCCGCATCCCGGATCACTCTCCAAAGTATTCACCTCGCTACGTCGACACGTTTTAGAGTCTTGTCCAATGAACTCACCTGAGAGAAGAGCAGATCTAGACCCGCCGGACCGCCAGAGAATGACTCATGATGAAGCGGTCATTTGGGCTGAAGGAATGGTCCCTGCTTTGGTTGAGAGAGCAACTGAGGCAGAACATCTAAGGGAGTTGCCTCAGTCCACAATCGACGAAGTCACCGCCTCTGGTGCTTTTCGCCTTCTGGTTCCATCAGATCTTGGAGGTTGGGGTCTAGGTTTACGCTCCATCACCGAAATAGCACGGGTGATGGCGCACGGCTGCGTTTCTTCAGCTTGGACCATTTCATTCCTAATGCTGCATAACTGGTTCGTCGCGCGAGGACCAAAGGTTCTCCAAGACGATCTTTTCGCGACACGACCATATGTGATGATGCCGTGCCCTCTCGCGCCCACAGGAACGGCCATACCTGTTCCCGGCGGTTACAAGATGACAGGACGTTGGCAGTGGGCGACTGGAGTCCAGCATGCCGACTGGGTAATGGTTAATACGTTGGTAGATCGCGATGGTGAACCCGAGTCGCGATTCTGCGCGGCCCCGATCTCCGACGTCGAGGTTGATGATGTTTGGCGGACGTCGGGCATGCGTGGAACGGGCAGCAACGACATTGTCGCGGATCAAGTCTTTGTCCCCGAACACCGAACTATCACCGCTGCAGATTTTCGAGGCGATGAACCTCCTGGGGCTGGGGTCCGCTCCGACCCTTTCGTCCGTTACCCGCTGACGCCGGTGTTGGTTCTAGTGGCAGCAGCACCCGCTCTGGGTGGCGCAGAAGCCGCCGTCGACTTGTTCCGTGAACATATGCGCGAACGGCTACTGCCTTACTCCGCTGGCGAACGCCAAGCAGCGCAGCCCACCTCTCAAGTCCGACTAGCCGAAGCACTCGCAACAGTTCGAGCAGCTCGACTCGTGTGGCAGGACGCGATCGACGATGTTTGCGACATTTATGACGCTGGGCGTCAACTCGATCGCGTTGCGCGCAGCCGTTATCGGCTAGCTGCGGCGCATACGGTTCGACTGTCAGTCCAAGCGGTCAACATCGTGTTGGAGGGATCTGGGGCCTCGGTGTTCTTCGAAGATTCGCCCTTAGGGCGCATCCAACGTGATCTCGTCACTATCAAGGGCCACGTCGTCTACGACTGGGACCGCGCAGCTCAATTGGTCGGAAAACTCGAGATCGGCTGGGAACCAGGGCCAACCGACATGCTCTAATTGGGTCAATCGTTTCCCTCTGACCCAATCTCAGATATATCTGTAACGCCACGCCTAGACCGGAGTGCTCGCAGCCTCGTCGTCGTGAGTGAAACGACCTCTGACGGCCACACTTCTCGCTTCAGGTAGCACCAGCACCAAACCCAAGAAAAGCGCGACCCAAATCAACCCCGGAATAACGAGTAGCACCCTGACTTCAACTACTTCAGCGAACTGTCCAAAACCAAGATTCAAGATAGCCATGTGTCCCGCTGCGATCATGATGTAGAACGACATGACTCTGGCGCGGAACCGGTCCGCCACTACACCTTGTACAAGCGTCGCTGACAGCGCCATGTAACTCGCTTGGCTGATGCCCGCGAGAACAGCTGCGGGGAGCACGAGGCTGGGGCTTGTAGCGACTCCCAACAATGCAATCGACAACCCGGATGCAATGCCACTAGCAACGAAACTGGCAGCTCGCGTAGATGCTTTTTGGAGCTGGGAAACCCCCAGGGTTCCTACCAAGGCACCTCCGCCGAGTGCTATGAGAATCGAGCCGTACAAACCCTCTGAGCCGCCGACCTTGTCAGATAATGCGGGCAACATTGAATCAAAGGCCATCGTGAAGGAACAGTGAGCACCAACCATCCCTATTACCGTTAATAGTCGGCGGTCAGCTGCTATGTAGCGGAGGGCAGCTTTTAGGTCTGCGCTCAACGTGGTAATCGCAGCAGCAATCGCCCCCTTAGGTTCTTGATCTCCCTTAGGTACCGTTTCAGCTGCCATGCGCGAAGCTTCGTTAGCTTCGCTTCCCACTCGGAATGCGCAAAATAAAGCAAAAGCTAGAAGAACTGCTGCCACCGCAAAAACAGCACTGACCCCCAACGTGCTTAAGAAGGCGGCCCCAAAAAGAGGGCCAGCCAATCGAGACCCATGCTGAGATAGGCCACTTAAGGCAACTGCATTGGTTAGGTGAGGCCGCGGAACTGAAGTCGCGACGAGAGCTTGACGAGTCGGAACCGTAATCGCTTGAGCAGACCCTGTAGCAAACGCCAACACACCCACGTGCCAAACCTGGGCGAGATCCAAAGCAGTGGCGAAAGCTAAAACTATGGCACCCACGACCCCGAACGTCCCACCGGCTATCAGCACTTTGCGGCGTTGCACCCGATCGGCCATAGCACCTGCAATGGGACCAACCACCACAAAGGGAATGAAACTCGCGAAAGTGACCCAACCCACCGCTGCGGTGGAACCTCCACTTAAGTCGTGCACCAACCACCCTCGCGCCAATACCAAAGCCCAGCGCGACCCGGTGCTGAAGAAGCCATTAGCGAAGAGCCACCGAAACTGCGTTGACCGCATGGCAGGAAATCGACCTACCGAATTTTCTGTCGACTGCTCCACCTGGCAAAGCTAGCTCGCCCAGTCAGGCACGGTAATGAGGGGACACGTTTTCTGAGGTGCGGGTATCGGGTCCACTAACTCTGTGGCCCTCAATTGTTCTTCACAACAAACTCCCGCCCACCTCAATTAACACGAAAACGGTCTAAACCTGGTCACGCAGGAAAGATGTCTGATTTCGAACAAATTGTTGGTGCCCGTGGGTTCGATAGCTAAATAAGACTCGAACCCTCCATTTAGGAGCTAGACAGGAGGAACGTCGACTCTTGGAGTGGTAGATGGCTGATGTAACAGTGAATATTCGCGACGATGGACCATTGCTGGTGCAGGGGCCTTGTGTCCTAAAGGACCAGGCAGGGAACATCGTGCGGGAGAGCGACAACATGGTGGCTCTTTGTCGATGTGGTTTGTCCAACAGCAAACCAATGTGTGACGGAAGCCACACTGACAACTTCGATGGGACCCTCAACCCACCGGATTGAGATCACGGGTGGCGTTTCTGCCACGCTCAACGAAACTTTGGGGCGCGTTTCTCCAGAAATGCGTTGACAGCTTCACGATGTTCAGGAGTTGATCCGGCTTCCTCGTTCGCCCGTCCCTCTCGGCGCTGGACGAGATCTAAGTCAGTTTCGCTCGCGTTCTCGGTCAGCAATTGTTTTGTGAGTTGCAATGATGAGGGAGCGTTTTCGGCGTAGCTGCGAGCGCGCGTGATCGCGGCGTCGACCACATCGTCAGGCACGACTTCATCCACGAGACCAATTATTTTCGCCTCGTCACCTGAAATGGTCCTACCCGACAGAGCTAAGTCGGAGGCCATCCCCCAGCCGCAGCGTTGCACCAAGAAGTGAGAGGAGGCGAGTTCAGGCACCACCCCCATCTTCACAAATCGGGCAGAAAGCTTGGCGTCGGACTGGGCGACTATGAAATCCATGGACAGCAACATGGTCAAACCGAGTCCGATCGCTGGACCATTGACTGCGGCCACCATGGGCTTCGAGTCGCGCACAAGCCCTACCCAGTTCACTGACTCGGTGAGCGCGCCGTAGCCAAGTGATTCGTCCTCCAACGTCGCGCCAAAAACATCGCCTATATCAGCGCCGGCACAGAATGCTCGACCGTCACCCGTCATGACGAACGCGCCAACAGACTTATCAACGTTGCCCTCTTCGATCGCGTGAACCAGTTCGGTATGCATCCGTTCCGTCCAGGCATTGAGCCTCTCCGGCCGCGAGAGAACCAGAAGTCGGACCTCTTCGCGATCCTCAACTTTGATTTGTTGATAATCCATAGGACTCCCCCGGTCGCCAATGTCCAATTGAAACCGTAGCCCCCGGATCGTCTTCGGGTTTTACTGTTGTTTTCTAGGGTCGGGTTATGAGGGAGAGGCTCGATTCATCGGTCCAAAGAGTTGACCGTGCTCCATCAATGGACTCGTGTCGGGTGACGACCAGTTCGGTCCAAACCTGATCGGCGACGAGACCCATATCCGCTCTGAGACGCAACGCTACGTGGCCATCAGTTGGCTTTGCCGCGACTTCGTAACTAACGGTCAACAAAGAAACCACGAAGATTTCGTCTTCCCCGCGACCCTGGTCGATGGCGAAATCATCGGGTGCACCATCAAATGGGCAAAAGCAGTACAACAAGCGGGCCTTTAGTCCCCGTGTGCGATCGGGTATCGCAGCCACGTATGCAGGGTCTGATTGCATATCTAAATAGGCGGCTCGTCTCGGGTAACGAACCAGCAAAGCCCTGTCCCATTGGGTGCTCCCAAAAACGTCACCCCCATAGGCCAAAGACCCGCCTCTGGCAGAAACAGTCCCGTACGCGACTTTGCTGTATCGGTCGTAAGCATCTCGACCGCCTGTATCGGCGAACGACAGCAAGTTCAACATGACAATCGCAGAAGAATCAGGTTTCGCTGCCAACTCAGCGATGGTCTCGGGGCTGGGATTAACGGCGCTAGTGGGGTTCGGGGCTATCAAGTTCAGGTCCTATCTCAACTTTTCGGTGCACATTTTTGGAGCGAACGGAATCGGTACCTATTTTCCGTTGTTGGGTCCAATGACTATGGAAACATTCGACAGGGAACAAAGTTAATTCGATGGAGCGGCGAGTTCGACGGGCGGTATCGAAACGATCTCCTCGTCGGTGGAGTGGTCTTTCCACATCAGCACAACGAATTTCGCGTCGGCGTCAAGAGCGGTCAATTGGTAGTGCCAGATGCCTCGCCCAATAGTGACGCCCACACCCGGGCCAACCATAAACCCGCGAATGTCAGATAATTCAGGGCTCGCTGATACGACAACCACCCATCTGCTGACCTCCATCGGAACAAAAGTCTGACTTGAGAATGGGTGACGTTCGAGCTGTTTCATCGTTATCGGCAACTGGACGGCACGAACATGAGTTGTTGAAAGTGCCACGGGTCGATGGTCATGTGACAAGGAAGCAGAAAATGATTCACGGCCATATGTCTCAGAGGCGACGACGAGTTGACCATATGGCGAGAAGTTTTCGGCGGTAACGGGTACGACTCGTACTGTCATCTGGGGTTCACACTCTTTGCGGAGGATGATTGTTTATCCAGTGTTTTGCGATGTCAAGACGAGAACAAAGCCACACTCCGGGCAACTGGGCCACATGGTCAAGAACTCCCAGCAGCCCAGCAAACCGGGTCGGTTGGCCAACAATTCTTGAGTGGAGGCCGATTGAAATCATGGTCTGCTGAGCCTCATTTTCTCGTAATAAAACGTCGATACCACCATTTATGTAGTCAGCCCACTGACCGCCGGGCATAGTCAGTAATTTCGCGTCATTGCTGGTCAGCGAGTACGGAATCACTAAGTGATCGTTAGCGCCTACTTTGGACCAATACGGAATATCGTCGTTGTACGCGTCCGAGTCGTACAGAAAACCGCCGTGTTCGATTAGCAACCGTCGGGTGTTCACCGACGGTCCGTAACGGCAGTACCAGCCTTGTGGCTGGTAGCCGAGCGACCGTTGGAAACTTTCGACGGCGAAAGCAATTTGTTCTCGCTCCGCGCTCTCACTTAGAGCCTGGTGATTAATCCATCGGTAACCGTGGCTGCACACGTCATAGCCAGAATCAACGATCGCTTGCGCAATTGAAGGATTCCGTTCTAATGCAAGCGCGCATGCGAATGCCGTGAGTGGCAGGTCTCGGTTCTGAAACTCTCGGTGGATTCTCCAAAAGCCAGCGCGACTGCCGTACTCAAATAGCCCCTCGGCGGCTAGGTCACGTGTTTCTCCTAGATTCACCGACGAGTCAGTCAGCCGATTTTCGGTGTACCCATCGCCATCAGGGATCGATGGTTCTGACCCTTCTTCGATGTTGAGCACAAAGTTGATCGCTAACCGAGCATCTGCGGGCCAGTCGCAGGTCGGTGCTACTCCCCCATATCCAATGAAATCGCGCGATGGCTCACCGTTCATTGTGTTGCCCGCTCGTACCACGACATGTCTTTAACCGTGATCTCGTCACTGTACGAAACGTCGAATGCGCCACTTAACGTGACTAGCCATAAGGCTCCTGTTTCGGTGTACATGGGTCCGTGGAAATGGCCAGGAGGAAAACTGAAGTAGGTGGGACCTTCAAAGTGCTCTTCCCCGTACCAGCAATCACCTTCCAGGAGGATGTCTTCTTGGTAGACGGAGTGCGCTTCGGCAGCTGCTGTATGCCAACCCGGCGGTTCTTTGATGAGAAGAGAGGTCGCTCCTGTGGCGCTATCTCTCGACAAAACGCGGGCTAAGCCATATTCGGTGATATCCAGAGCGGCGGGTTGGTCGGATTCGTCACCCCACAACGAGCTGGTCGATTGCCAAGGAATATCAACGAATCTGACCCCGTTAACAGCTTCTCTCGTCATTGTGGGGAGCCTAGTTTCACTATGCGAAGCCTGACTTCGTGAAAACGTTTCTCATCGATGTGGGTTCGGGCTCGACTCAATCAAATCCAGCAGTGGATCATCGATACCTGACTAAGAGCGTGTCCTTCTAGACATCGAGGCCCCATCAGATCTCGATGAGACAGCGGTCGTCGTCTGAGTCAAGTCGTCGGTGCTTGGGGCCATCCCGGGACTCCATCGTCTCGCTGCACTCCACATGAGTTCAAAAGTCCACTCACTAGTCGGTACTGAAGGGCAGCGGCCATGAACTCGAGCATCTCTGAAACTGAGTAGAGGCGGGTGAGTTTGAGCCACGTGGCGTCGCTTACACAGTCGTCGTTGTAAAGGTCGTCAACCATCTGTAGCAACGCAACTTCGTCTTCCTCCCAGCCATACTCAGTGACAGGTCTGGTTAACCAATAGATTTCATCTTCTGTAAGCCCAACATCGAGCCCAAAGAGGGTGTGTTGGCCAAATTCGTACACCGATTGACAATTCCATCCCATGCGCAAGATGACCATTTCTCGTAGCCGAGGAGGCACCGTTCCCTTAAACAGCAACTGACGAGAAAACCTTCCTACGCCAACCGAAACCATTTCGTTGTGGGCCAGAGTCGCTGTGACGTTTGCCGCGTTGACCGCCGAACTCTTCATGGCTTCTTTGGCTTCTTCTAGGGCTTTAGGCAAAGGTTCAACGCGAGCTGAATTAGGACGAATGGGCATACGCCCAGTATGCCTGTTCCAACTATTCGGCTCGGCCGACATGACCACATATGCCTGGGTCGATGATTCTCATTGACCAAACACCTCAGGCCGATGGGTCAAGCCGTCTAGGGCGGACGTCCACAAGTCCTGGCGGCAAAAACGTTGGACCGTTCGATATTGAGAGCTATTTAGGGCAATACCAAAGCGACTCAACCGCAAAAAACCCGTGGGCACCTCTAACTGCTACTAAATTATTGATTATGAAGCGAAAAAGTTTCGCCGACATGGATTGTCCGATCGCTCGCGCCCTCGAGGTCGTCGGCGATTGGTGGACGCCGCTCATCCTTCGCGAGGTCGTGTGTGGGGGTACCAAAAATTTTCAGTATCTCGAAAACAACTTAGGGATAGCGCCAGCTGTGCTTAGTAGCCGTTTAAGTGCCCTGGTCGATAATGGGTTACTCGAACGCAAGCGATACTCAGAACACCCAGAGCGTTTCGAGTACATCGCCACTAGTGCGGCCAACGATTTTCGAAATGTGCTCGATGAGTTGTTTGACTGGGGCACTAAATGGGCCAGTAGCCCGCAGCGCTAGCACTACTTCTTGCTTGGAACCCGCCCCGGCGGTTCCGCGACAAACACAGTAGACTAACTTCTATGAGCGTAGTGAATGAGGGTGGCTCTCCGTTGGAGTTGCCACGTGTGACAAAGACTGCATGGAAGGTACTGATCGCAACCTCCCTCACGAATTTTGCGGTCGGCCTCGACATGTCGATGACCAACGTCGCAATCCCTGACATTCAACGAAGTTTCCCTTCAGCCAGTACCGCAGATCTCTCTTGGGCAATCACTTTTTACATGGTGGCCTATGCAGGCTTTCTCATCGTAAGTGGCCGCTGGGCTGATCGATTTGGGCGCCTTCGAGTTCTCAACATCGGATTTGGGTGCTTCGTCCTTGGATCGGCGCTCCTCACTTTGATGCCTACAGTTTCAACTTTGGTCGCGGCAAGGGGACTCATCGGCATCGGCGCAGCCATGGCAGCTCCAGCATCGCTAGGACTCGCAGTTGCCGCCTGGCCAGCCGAACGTCGAGGAACTGCCGTCGCAATTTGGAGCTCAACCTTGGCGCTCTCATCTGCAATAGGCCCAATAATTGGTGGATTCGCCATAGAACTCGGCTCTTGGCGTTGGGCGTTTGCCTTGAATGTCCCCATCGGCATTTTGGCCCTGGTATGGGGAGCTCGCGTTCTGACAGAAAGCTCTCGCGACCCAAATGCAAGCCGTCCAGACCTCACAGGTTCGTTCTTAATAACAGCCGCTACTGCTGGTCTCGCTCTAGTAATCGTCCAAGGCGGAGAGTGGGGTTGGCTCTCACTCACAGTTCTCGGACTTCTGGCCTCAATAATTGTTGCCGGAACGCTCCTAATTCGCCGCATCGCTACCCATCCCGATCCCATCCTCCCCAAAGCACTCCTTACGATTCGTTCTTTTCGCGTTGCAAACATCACCATCTTTCTGTTCGGACTCGGATTTTTCTCCGCGATGCTGACAATGGTCCTCTACCTCACCGAAATAGCGGGCTACTCCACTGTCAAAACCGGATTCGGAGTTAGCGTGCTAGCTACGGCCGCATTCGTGACCTCGAATGTCGCAGGACGTCTCGCGGATCGTTTCGGATACCGGCGCGTCGCCATGCCCGGGATGTGCCTTTTCGTTTTCGGCTGTTTGTGGCTGACTCAAAGAGCAGGCCAGGACCCAACATTTTTTGTTGACGTGTTCCCCGGGTTTGTTCTTCTCGGATTGGGAATCGGCTCTGGACCCCCAATTTTGGCAGCCGCTGCTGTTTCTGATGTGAATCCTGAAAACTTCAGCGTGGCTGGAGCCATAGTCCAAACAGCCCGCCAGTTGTCGGGGGCTATCGGCGTCTCGGTCGTGGTAACTATCCTGGGAAATGCTCCCAGCGAGACCTCGTTTCGTTCAGCATTCTTGTACCTCGGATTGGTCACCGGCCTAGCGGTTGTAATGGCCAGTCGGCTTCCGTCACTCCAGAACCACAAAAACTAAGTTTTCCAACCTGCCCCAGGGGAATCTGTCGACGGTAGGCGCTTTCAAGCCGCGTTGGCGTGCCGCAAATACCCATCGAGCATCTGCAGCGCTTCCTCGCGAGTAACTCGAAGAGAAACAATTACTTCTGCTCCGGGGTTCTCCATTGAGATGGAACGTCGCAAGAGTTCGATTTGTACGTGGTTAGTGAGGTCATTAGGTCCAGGAATTCGCATACCAGTAGGAATAGCTCCGGGGTCTGACACCCGACCCGAAACCCCAACAATTGAAGACTCTCAACGTCGAGAGGACAGATCAAACTAGGTTTGTGGCTCAGTCTGACGGCGAGGGGGTCGGGTGCCTGAGGAACAACAAACACTGATGCTCGATGACATCCACGTAGTCGATTTCAGTCAGTACCTGGCGGGCGCAGGGGTCAGCCGCATGTTGGCGGAGATGGGCGCCGACATAACCAAGGTCGAGATCGGTCCTATTGGCGATGGGGGCCGACTCCTACCCGTCCTTAAAGACGACAGGAGCGGTTTTTTCATTCAACACAACCGCGGCAAAAAAAGTGTTGCCCTCAATTGGGAACACGCCGAGGCTTTAGAGATCGCTAAAGCCCTAGCGGTGCAGGCTGATGTGGTTCTGGAAAATTTTGGCACTGCAGACGTCTTGAAGCGTCGCGGACTCGATTACGAGTCAATCCGGGCGCTAAACCCCAGCGTGATCTACCTCTCTGTTTCAGCTTTCGGTCGAACCGGACCATGGGCAAATAAACCTGGGTTCGATTTCATAGCCCAGGCAGCATCCGGGTTGATGCATATGACCGGGTCACCGAGTGCACCCCCAGGGGTGGTGTGGAGCGCCATCGCCGACAACAACGCCGCCGTTCATGGTTTCGCCGGTCTCGGCTATGCCTTGTATCACCGCGAAAAAACAGGAGAAGGACAATTCATCGACCTTGCCATGGTCGACTGCCTTTTCCATCATCACGAAATCGCGCTTGAGGCCTGGCATTTAAGTGAAGGCGACTTTGTACCCCAACGTATGGGGCAACATCATGAACTGATTTTCCCAGTTGGGCTATTCCAAGGACCCGAAAGTTGGATAGCCATGCTCGCTCTTGATCTCCAGTGGGAAAATGTCTGCAAGGCGATGGACCGACTGGATCTATTCGATGATCCCCGTTACGCCAACAGTTCGGACAGAGCGCAAAGACGCGAAGAGCTAATTCCTGTTGTCGAAGAATGGATGGCGACATTCAAAAGCGATCGGGCGTTACTCGACCACCTTGAGCACCATCGAGTTCCCGCTAGCCCAGTACTTAGTCCGATAGATGCCATTGATCACCCACATTTCAAAGCCCGAGACATGGTCAGATGGGTCGATGACCCCATCCTTGGTTCCGTGCCTATACCCGGGTTTCCTTGGAAGTTCAGCACTCAGAGTGAATTGCCGGAATTAACGGCACCCATGCTCGGCGAACACAACAGTCAGGTCTTAGAAACAAAACTCGGTTACGACGCGGACCAAATCGAAGAACTCAAGCGGTCTGGCGTCCTGGTCGAAGGTGCAACATAACCATTCCGAAAACCACAACGAGAAATCGCCGTAACTCTGTTTAGGGCATTCAACCCCGAG
>JAAZYR010000068.1 GCA_014239555.1 Acidimicrobiales bacterium | reverse complement strand
TCAACTTGTGCTAGAAACCAAGGGTCAATTTTTGAAAGATCAAAAACCTCTTTTATAGACATTCCCATTCTAAAAGCATCCGCTATATAAAAAATTCTATCTGCACCTGCTGATAGTAATTCACTTCGAATCTTACCTTTAGCGTCATCAGCTGAGATGTCAATTATTGGGTCAAGACCAAACTTATCAGTCTCCAATCCTCGAAGTGCCTTCTGAAGAGATTCCTGAAAAGTGGAACCTATTGCCATTACTTCTCCGACTGACTTCATTTGCGTGGTTAAGCGATCATCAGCCTTTGGAAACTTTTCGAAAGCAAACCTTGGGATTTTCGTGACCACATAATCAATCGTTGGCTCAAATGAGGCGGGTGTTCTACCTCCAGTTATATCATTCTCAAGTTCGTCAAGCGTATAACCTACAGCAAGTTTGGCTGCCACTTTAGCAATTGGAAAGCCAGTGGCCTTTGAAGCCAAGGCTGAAGAACGTGACACTCTCGGATTCATCTCAATAATTGTCAATC
>JAAZYR010000067.1 GCA_014239555.1 Acidimicrobiales bacterium | reverse complement strand
TTCACGGTTTCACACGCAACAGCAGGCCTCTGAACCAAACTCGAACCCACACCGATAATCAGTAGATGTATGTGGGGGAGTGTCGGCACATCCCGGGGTTCGAGAAAGAGTTGTGGTCTCGTCAGGGTGGTTCTCGGGGCGCGCTCGGGGCGCGAGAGACCTCATAACCCCTCAAAACGACCATTATCGACTCGAACCCGAAACCGAGTGTTTAAGGGGGCGGCCCTGTGTTTATGGGGTTAGCCGATCTGCCATGGGATGCATGACACGCAAGAGGTCATAGGTTCGATTCCTGTATCGCCCACACCCAAAAAGACAACCTTTGATTCACCTCGCTGTTTTTTGAATCCAGAGGTACCAGAGTCCAAGTTCTCGTGACACTGTCATACTCTTTCCTGATGCTCTCGATTCTTTAGAGGTGGGTAATGAAATACGGGTGGGTGATCTCCGTCGTAGCCTTGTTGGGCGTTTCGTGTTCTTCTGCTTCGGATTCGGCTGCTGAGTCCGAGCAGTCGAGTACGCCATTGACCGTCACTTCCGT
>JAAZYR010000066.1 GCA_014239555.1 Acidimicrobiales bacterium | reverse complement strand
CAACTCCAGTTCGCCCGAGGCGATGCGGCGGGCTAGCTCGTCAGCGCCCTCGCCGAGCAGCTCCTTGACGTCGTCGCCGGTGCAGAAACCGCGGCCGTTGCCCGTCCAGATGATGGCCCGCACCTGCGGGTCGGCGTCGGCCTGGGCGAAGTACTCCGTGAGCAGCCGGTAGGCCTCGTAGTTCAGGGAGTTGTAGCGCTCCGGGCGGTTGGTGGTGATGGTGGCGACGTGACCGTCGACGCCGTACAGGATTGGATCGCTCGCGGTTGCATCGCTCATGACTCCCCCGGGGTGTCGGCGTTCTCGCAATCTAATTCTATATGGGCCGGCTCGACGAGGGCCGGGCGAAGCGCAGAGGGGAGGCCATGGCTGAGGAATCCAACACCGACGGACTTGCCGTCGTCCTCGGTGCTCTTTCACAGATAGGTGGCTGCGGTGTTGTTTCCCATGCTTGTCATATGGACGGATCTCCCTGATTTGTTTCAGGTGAGTCCGGGTTTTCTTATGGATTGAGGTGGGAGTCCTGTAGGACTCGAATCGGTGA
>JAAZYR010000065.1 GCA_014239555.1 Acidimicrobiales bacterium | reverse complement strand
CGTTTAATGGCTCAATTTGAAATCCTACAATAGTTGCAGGCCCTTCACGACTTTTTTCTTGTGTTTTCCGGTTCGTATAGAGCAAGAAAATTTTATCACCAATGTTCATAAGAGTATCTTACCATAAGTAGATAGCAAAATTAAGGAAAGAAGAAAAAAAATGGAGGTGGCGGGAATCGAACCCGCGTCCTAAATGTTTTAATAAACTGTGATACACAAGGTTAAATAGCGAGTAGTGTGGTTTATTGGATTATAAGGAAAACCACCAAAACCCCATTTAGCTTAAGCCGCTAAAGAAATTGCAACATTATCGTTTGCATTTATTATTTTAAGCCTTTTAGTGTCTGCTTATACACCCTTGCACAAATTTATCTCGACACCCAGTCGAATCCAGTTCACCCCCGTAACATAAATAGTCTTAAAGCGAATGATGGGATTCGAACCCACAACGTTCAGCTTGGAAGGCTGACACTCTGCCAGTTGAGCTACATTCGCATACACATTTAACAAGATTGTTGTTTTTTTGTAACAACAAGACTAGACTCAATT
>JAAZYR010000064.1:243-554 GCA_014239555.1 Acidimicrobiales bacterium | reverse complement strand
AGCCGAACGTGTGATGAAACGTTAAGAAACCACCAACTGGTCCTCCGAATTGCTGAACAACAGTGTGATACGACGGCCTGACATCGAGACGGGTTAAAATTTCGTCAAACCTTTCCATCACTCCTAAAAAATCTTCCGCTCTCCCGGGCTTGACTTTCCATGTATCGGTCCAAACTTGCTGCATCTGTGTCACCTTTCGTGGTGCAACAGTGTCGCATAGACGACAAAAGACCGCCCCCGAAGGAGCGGCCATTGTCACTGACTATTACTTTCTGCTAGCTGTGATGCTCGCAGGGGGCAGCCGTCTTCTT
>JAAZYR010000064.1:0-233 GCA_014239555.1 Acidimicrobiales bacterium | reverse complement strand
CCAGTCAGTGGCAGGAATGCTGCGATGGCAGCAATCACCACCTCAACTAGAGCAAACAATTTGGCGGGGTGAAGGTTCTTCACTAACGCTCCTATCACGATGCCTGAGCCACCTTGGTTGTGTTGGCGGCAGGCTTGCGGGGCTTCAATTCAGTGACGTTCGATTCGTGTAGCCATTCGATGTGAATGCGGTCTGCTAGTTCTTTCGTCCCAGCGTCTTTCCTTCGTCGACCT
>JAAZYR010000063.1 GCA_014239555.1 Acidimicrobiales bacterium | reverse complement strand
GTCCATTGATGGGCCCCAGAAGAATTCAGTTTCGTAACAAAAACGTCGTTGCCGCCCGCGGAGGTGACGTTGCCGGCCCCAAAGTTCACCGTGCCCTGGAAGTATCCGGTGACATGGACGTTGCCGGAACCATCCACCGCCACCCCATAACTATTGTCGCTGCTGGTGCCGCCGAAGGTGGTGGTCCATTGATGGGCCCCAGATGAGTTGAGTTTGGTGACAAACACGTCGTTGCTGCCAGCAGAAGTGACGTTGCCGGCCCCAAAGTTCACCGTCTCGGCGAAGTATCCAGTGACATGGACGTTGCCGGAACCATCCACCGCCACCGAATAGCCAACGTCGGCGGCGGTGCCGCCGAAGGTGGTGGTCCATTGATGGGCACCAGAGGAATTCCGTTTCGTAACAAACACGTCGTAGCTCCCCGCGGAGGTGACGTTGCCGGCCCCAAAGTTCACCGTCTCGGAGAAGTGTCCAGTGGTGTAGACGTTGCCGGAACCATCCACCGCCACCGACCAGCCGAGGTCGGCGCCGGTTCCGCCCCAGGTGGTTGATCCCCAATTAGTGTCGCTA
>JAAZYR010000062.1 GCA_014239555.1 Acidimicrobiales bacterium | reverse complement strand
GCTTAACAACTAAATTTCTTTTTTCGTTGAGAGGGAGAAGGAGAAATTCTCCGAACTCTTCGTAGAACACTCGTGAAGAGCGCCCAAAACTCAACCGGAACGACTCTTCCCACCCCACGTTTGCCAGTTGCTCGAAATAACCGCTTATACGCTCCAGCGAATCTGGGCCGGCAAAACTCAAAAGTTGCAACACAGCCACGCGTCCCGCGGGACATTGCCAAGCCCCACCCATTTCTTCTGCCCACACTTGGCTGGCTGGGGTAGTGCAATTGGCTAACACCTCTGATGGCAGCACGTTGATAGCTGTCGCAAATTCGTTGTGGGTTTGTGTAACCCATTCGGAATAGATCGACACAAAGTCGGCATTGCTGACATGGTCCGCTATTAGGGCAGCCACATAGTCTGCTAGTCCCTCTCGAAGCCAAATTGGTCCATCTAATGGCACTACCGCTGGTCCCTCGACTGACGCGTCCATATTCGCCGTGTGCGCCAACCCGTAAACGTGGAACCACTCGTGAGCGGCGACAAGCCAATACGAAACGTCCGGATCGATGTGTAAATTTTCAGTCGGCCACACTATTTCAAACATCA
>JAAZYR010000061.1 GCA_014239555.1 Acidimicrobiales bacterium | reverse complement strand
TAGTAGAGCTCGTTCCCGTCGTGCCACGACCCGAACCTGGCTTCCATCTGGGCCACTGTCTCGTCGGAAGTCGTCTGGTCGCCCAGGCATTCCGCGTAGCTGGCCAAACCGTCGATGTCGGGCCATTCGCCGGGGGACCACAACTTCGATCGGATCACCGATTTCCCACAATGAAACATCACCTCGTCGATCGTCACGATCAGAGCCAAAATTGGTGGGCGTTCCGCAACCGCCAAAGAATAGACATTGACATCACTGGTGTAGAAGCGACAATGGACCCATGTTCGATCCACGACATGTAATAACGACCGCCAATGATCTCCGTCGCATGGTGCCACCTCCCCGCCCGGCTCAGGAAACCAAGGTGTTGTCAGCTCTTGATCCTCACTGCCGACGGTGGATTCAGCGGAGCCCGTTCGTCGTTATCTCTAGCGCCGACGCGGCAGGGAAGATGGACTTATCACCCAAGGGTGACCCTCCGGGTTTCGTTCGAATCCTCGACGACACAACATTGGCCGTTCCTGACCGTCCTGGCAATCGCCGACTTGACACCCTGCACAACGTGTTGGAACGACCTCAAGTTGGTGTGATGTTCGTCGTCCCAGGAAGGGGCGAAGTCCTGAGG
>JAAZYR010000060.1 GCA_014239555.1 Acidimicrobiales bacterium | reverse complement strand
ATCGCGTGTAGCGGAAGCCGGCGCGGAAAGCATTCCTCTGCGACGGATTGCTAGACCAACGTGTCGTGGAGGGACTTCTTGTAGTGAAAGGATGGTCCATCCTCCGCGACCGATCCACGAAGGGATCGCAGTTACTGGCACGATCGCCGGTGCGTATCCCTGAAAAGCCAGCGTGGCAGCAAGTCGAATTCCATCGAGCTCAGCGACAGTTTGCAAATGGATGTTTTCGTTGCGTGCTGCTTCGTCGATCAAGATACGTAAATTTGAGCCGGGCGGGCTGAGTAGAAGCTTGTGTTTTTTGAGTTCAGCAATGTGAATGGGTCGGTCACCCTCGGAGGAGAGTTCGTGTCCCTCTGGGGCTATAACAACGAGCTGTTCTTCGAACATTGGACTGGTGAACAGTTCGTCGTGTTGTAGGGGTGTATTGACGACAGCGAGGTCGAGGTCCCCATGTTCGAGCAGTGGAATTAACGCAGTGGTAGTTGAGTCGATCACCGTTGCGACAACGTCAGGGAAACCACGGCTCAACTCGTCGAGTAAGGGTGGCAGTAACCATCGGCCCGTCGTGCCGATTATTCCGATGCGGACACGGCCTGTCACGCGCGAAGTCATCGACGCGACGTCGTCGCGAA
>JAAZYR010000005.1 GCA_014239555.1 Acidimicrobiales bacterium | reverse complement strand
TGGGACGGGTAAAGCCAATGGCGTCAGTCAACGAACCTGATGAACCGACGGCGTCAATGGTTACATCCACCCCTGAACCCAACGTTGAACCAACGACCCTTGTGCCAGCGGCGCGACGAATCGCCCTCCCAAGTTCGTCAGGAACAACAGTCAGGTCGGCTCCTAGTAAACGTGCCGCTTGGTGTTGGTGGGGGTAGCGAGCAGCCACCACGATGGCATCCACTTTTGTGTAGCGCCGAAGAGCCGCAATAGCAGTGAGACCCATAGTTCCCGCCCCAATAACTGCCACCGTGCCACCGTCGGGGACATTGCCGCGCAGCACAGCGTGTATGCCCGCAGCAGTCGGTTCGATCATCACCGCCGACTCATCACTTAATTCTTCAGCAACAACATGAAGCTGACTTTCGTGGGCCGCAAATATTTCTGACCAGCCACCACCGGTGCTGGCACACGAACCCGTCTGCAAACCTGGCTCCAGAACACCGGCTGTCAAATGTCCATAATCGTTGCCATCCGCTTGCGCAGCCCCTGGCCAAGCCGGAACCTCACCGCGAGTTTCGGGCCCAAGCACCGGTTCCAAAACGACGCGACTGCCATCGGCCCGTTCTGCGACTACTTCATGTCCGGGAACGAAAGGAAAAGACGCCAACGCCTCGAAGTAACGCGAAGCGCGACCATCAATAGTGGAAAGGTCAGATCCACAGATCCCAGCCAAGCGAGTGGTGATGTGCTCCCAACCGGGCCCGGGCAAACTTGGGGGATCGAGTTGCGTCAATTTGAGTGGACCTACCGAAGCCCCCGCTCCGGGCTTAATCCGCGACGCGGCCATAGCGGCGACATAGCGTGCCTCTTTGCGTGGGAAGAGCAGAGCATCCATTAGTACGGAAGGTACTTCTTTGGGTTGCGCAACACATGATCGACGCGCATCTCAAAATGCAGATGAGGGCCAGTAGACAAACCAGAAGAACCAACATCGCCAATGCGTTGACCCTGAGAAACGGTGTCACCGTATTTGACCAAAATCTTGTTCAGGTGACCGTACAACGTGCTAAATCCGTTGCCGTGGTTGAGTACGACCACCCGACCAAAATCCTTCATGTAGGTGGCGGTCTCCACGACACCCTGGTGAGCTGCCCACACCGGGGCTCCTCGGTCCGCATCAAAGTCAGTTCCGTGGTGCATGCGCATTTTTCTCAAAATCGGGTGCCAACGACGACCCCATCCTGATGTGATTGGTGCTGAAGATGGAAGGATGATGGTCTCGGGTGTGATGTCTTCTGGGTCCCACTCGAGGTCTCGTGCTTCGATGGCTACCAACTCGGCGCGCAAACCACGAATTGCGTCGCCCAACTCGGCGTCGAACTCCTCCATGTCCTCAAGCTGTGTACCTAACGCGTCTATTTCGTCGCGGAGTGTTTCACGAAGCTCTGCTTGCGCTGACTGACTTCGCTCAAGTTCTTCAAGGAGCATCACCAACACCGACGGTCCTTCGTACTCCGGCCGCAGTGTTGTCTCAATCTTGGGGGGTTGCGGTCTCGCAGTTTCGGAATTTTGCGGTGTCGCGATCCCCGGATTTTTTGTTAGCGCGGCTGGGACGATGAAATCGATTTGGCTCAGATCGCCTCTTGTCGCCGCACCGAGGAGAACATCCTTCCCCGGTTCCAGATCAGAGGTAACGGAACCGTCATGGGTTGCCTTTTCTTGCGGTGTCTCTTGTTGAGTTGCCGCTTCTTGTTGTGGCGGTTCGGAGACGGTATAGCTGCGAACAACCCTTTCGAAAGCTTTCCCCAAAACCCTTTCAGATTGTTCGCGATCTAACGAAATTTGGTTTTCGATGGTTTGGAAACGAGCAAAAATCCGGTCTGCTTCATTGCGTACCGCACCCATTTGGGTTTGTCGGTCCTTGACCTTCGCATCGATGCCAACAAGATGCTCTAGGAGATAGAAGTCATTGACGTTGAGGTTCGCGAATTCTTCCTCAAGAAGCGCATCGACATCGATGTCTGCGATGAGAGGTACGTCATCGGCACCAGCGGATGCCCCACCGACCCCTACGACACCGGTCGTGAGGAGAATGAGAAGGAGAAAGCGACGTTTCACGGACCTACAGACTTTCCGCGACGGAGTGGACTCGCGAGCCACAGAAAATGGTACCGGCAACTTGGTCATCGCGGACGTCGCCTATCCAACTCGTGGAGTGGTCTCCTTAGCTTCGACCTCCGATTTGACTCGTTCAATGAACTCGCTAATGGGAACATCGCGCTCCACTTCACCTCCGCGCGGGTTCACGCCAGCGGTGTCATTCTCCACATCGGTATCTCCCACCACCAAGATGTACGGCAATTTCTCTAGTTTTCCTTTGCGAATGCGAGATCCGAGAGGGTCGTCTGCTTCCACCATCTCGGCTCGAAAACCTTGCGCCTTGAGGCGTTCAACTACTCGAGATGCAAACGCATCGTGGTCTGCCCGCACCCCGAGAACTAGCACCTGCATTGGCGATAACCAGGTAGGGAATGCTCCTCCGTAATGCTCAATGAGCACCCCGAAGAAACGTTCAATAGAACCAAAGAGCGCACGATGCAACATGATTGGGCGGTGCTGGTCACCATCAGCTGCTACGTAATGAAGATCAAATCGTTCGGGCAAATTGAAATCGCATTGAATGGTTGAGAGTTGCCACGACCGCCCAATTGCGTCTTTGACGTCAATGTCGATCTTTGGACCATAGAACGCAGCATCTGCTTCTCTAATTGCGTAGTCCAGCCCGTGACGATCCAGTGCTTCTTTGAGAGCGTCAGTGGCCTCTTCCCAAATGTTGTCAGATCCAACATATTTCTCGGGATCTTTCGTAGAAAGATTGAAGGTGAACTCATCAAAGCCGAATGCCCGTAACACGGATAAAACAAAATCTAGTAACGAGGTAATTTCGTCGGCCAGTTGATCAGGTGTAACGAAAAGATGACTGTCGTCCTGGGTGAAACCGCGAATTCGCATGAGTCCGTGCAGGGTCCCAGAACGCTCATAACGGTAAACGGTGCCCAGCTCAAACAATCGAAGCGGTAGTTCTTTATAGCTGCGTTGCCCGTGACCGAAAATCAGACAATGCATTGGACAATTCATCGGTTTGGGGTAGTAGGTCCCGTTGTCCATCTCCATTGGCGGGTACATGCCATCGGCATAAAAATCGAGATGCCCTGAGGTTTGGAAGAGTCGTTCGTTGGCGAGGTGCGGCGTGTACACAAATTCGTAGCCGCCGTCTTCGTGACGTTGGCGGCTGTAATCCTCCATGATTTTTCGGACCGTGGCTCCCTTGGGATGCCATACCGCGAGTCCGCCACCCAACTCCGTTGGGAAACTTAGGAGGTCCAGTTCTGTGGCAAGTTTTCGGTGGTCTCTTTTAGCGGCTTCCTCGAGCCGTTCAAGATGCACTTTGAGTTCTTTTTTCGATGACCAAGCAGTGCCATAAATACGTTGCAGCATTTGGCGCTTTTCGTCGCCTCTCCAATACGCGCCAGCAACACGCATCAACTTGAAATGACCCAAATAGCCGGTGTCAGGCACGTGAGGACCCCTGCACAGGTCCACGAACTCGTCGGTGTTGCGGTAGGTAGTGATGACCCCGCCCTGGGGACCTGAGGTGGGGTCGTCTGCCTCGCCATCGAGAATTTCTAGTTTGTATGGATGATCAGCGAAGAGTTGATCAGCTTCGTCGCGTTGAATTTCGTTTCGAATAAAAGGCTGCTTGCGTCCAACGATTTCTTTCATTTTTGCGGAAATTTTCTCTAGGTCATCGTCGCTGAACGTTTGTCCGTCGGGAAGATCGAAGTCGTAGTAGAAGCCATCCTCAATAGGAGGTCCGATACTGAATGTTGCCCCCGGGTACAAGGCCAAGACGGCTTGGGCCAGTACGTGAGCGGTGGAATGCCGCAGAACCTCCAGGCCTTCCTCCGATGCCGGAAAGATCAACGACACACTGGCGCCGTCGGGCAGTGGTTGGTTGAGATCCAACTGGGTTCCATTGGCAACCGCGATCAGCGCATCTTTGGCGGCACGGCTGCCAAGTTGTGTTGCTAGATCGGCACCAGTGCCGTCAGGACCGATGACCTTTTCGCTGCCATCGGGAAGGATGATTGTTACATCGGAACTCATACCGACAAATCGTACGGGGTTCGAAGCGTCAGTCTTGTGGACTTAACTGACGTTGCTGCTATTGCCGCCAAAACCGAAAACGATGTTTAAGGTCAGAATGAGTATCCCCAGCCCGATGAACACCCATATCTGGTCGGAGCGTTGGAAAGAACGGAACTTCTCCATCGGCCGCCATTGCGCGCCGGGGTCCTTGAGAACCTTTTCGTTTACTTTGCGCGTATCACCGTCAGACATCGATACTCCAGGGGGGCGAGACCACAGCATGCCACCCCACTGGCTGGACAGCCAATATTTGGCACAGTTTGTCCATTGACCGCTAGTTATGAGATGTGTTGACTAGCCAGCTGAATAGTGGATCTTCGCTTGCTTCGGGGAGCATTGGTAGGGTGCCACTGGACAGCGATGATCGGTAACTCGACGTGTTCAATGGCCTCCACCTGGCCGTCTGCGGCTCGACCTGTTACCCGGTATCTCTTGCCAACATTATTTAGGGTTTGATGGTGCAGCGAGTTCACCATGTGATGTTCGCCGTAGAGATCATGCAATTGTGAACCCTCTGTGAAACTGACTTCGTGCTGAAGTGTTGCCGGTGGATCGTCGAAAGCAGCGTGTTGGGGTACGTCTTGGTGAAGGTCGCCACCTGCCCACACGTTGATGAGTTGGATACCTCGACAGATACCAAGGACAGGTGTGTTGTGGGCCTCGGCAACATCAAGGAGGGCGAATTCAAAATCGTCTCGGATTTTCTCCGGGGGCATCTCATCGGTTTCTGCGACTGCCCCGTAGAGCACAGGTTCAACATCAGCGCCGCCAGTGAGCACTAAACCGTCAAGACGTGCACCGATGTCTGTGGGGTCAACGTCAAAAGGTAAATGAACCGGTATCCCACCCGCGGCAGTGATCGCGCGCGCGTAATCAGCGACATAGACGTCCACGCTAATTTCGTCGAGAATCTCAGGGAAACCTTCGATCTGGCCGCCCATTTTTCTGCGACCGGGCAACCCGATGAGAGGACGACGCCCTTCTGTGGACCCCATTAAGACGACAGGACCGCATCAGGTCCCAACAGAACTCGTAATTCGCCCGCAAGGCCATTGGCGGCCTCAACTCGAAAGCTGTCAGGAAGGCGCACCACTTGCTTACCCAAATTTAAAAACACTGCGGTGTCGCCCGGATGGTTTAACAACAATGCCTTGAGTTCAGAAATTAGGCGGTCACTGATTTGATGAGCTGGGACCGTGAGTCGCAGCTCTTGACGCTCCCCAGTCGGCTCAAAACGGGTCAGCTTGTTGGCTATGAACTTTGGTTCGTCATCGCGGGTATCCACTCTTCCGCTGACGAGAACTACAGCATCGTCGTCAAGTTGGTGACCGTGTTCAGACATGGTTCGAGGGAAAACGGTGATTTCGATCGAAGACTGCAAATCTTCAAGGTCGAACACCGCCATCGCATCTCCATTACGAGTGAATTTGCGCTGCAAATTCGAGATCACCCCTCCGACCGTGATGAACGGATCGCGGCCATCTTCAGTGGGCTGCTGAGAAGCGGCATCACCAATCGAACAATCTGTCGCTCGACGGAGCGACACCTCAACTCCGTGAAGGGGATGAGAAGACACATACAGGCCAAGCATTTCCTTCTCCCAAGCCAGCATCGTTTTTTCATCGACTTCGTCAGCCGGGAACTGCACGCGTTCGTCGAAACCGCCAGAGGCGTCGTCTAACTCTCCGAATAATGTTTGGATGCCCATATCTGCTTCGCGTCGGCGACCCACTACCTGATCAATGACCTGCTCGGCGACTAGCAACAAACCTTGGCGAGAATGACCACACGACTCAAATGCTCCAGCTTTGATGAGTGCCTCAATCGATCGTTTGTTCAATACCGACGTTGGAACCCGTTCGCAGAAGTCATAAAAATCTTCGTAAACACCGTTCGTGTTTCGTTCCTCCACGATGGGACTGACAATCCCCTCCCCAACATTTCGTACTGCAGAAAGACCGAAAGGAATGTGCCCATTTTTCGAAGAAAAATCGACCTCACTGCGATTGACGTCTGGCACTTCGACGACGATTCCGGCTTGACGACAATCGTTGAGGTACAGCCCTGCCTTATCAAGGTTGTGCTTCACACCCGTGAGGACCGCAGCCATAAATTCGACCCGATAATTCGCTTTGAGATAGGCAGTTTGATACGAAATCAGGCCGTACCCGAAAGCGTGACTTTTGTTGAACGCATAGTCGGCGAACGGTTCGATAATGTCAAAAAGCCGTGTTCCGAGATCATTTTCGTAACCTGAGGCGACGGTGCCTTCCACAAACTTGGTCCGGTGCTGGGCAATGAGCTCTCGATCCTTTTTTCCGCACGCTTTGCGGAGATCATCAGCTTCGGCCAGCGTGTAGCCAGCCACGCGTTGAGCTACCCGCATCACTGATTCTTGATAAATCATGAGCCCGTACGTCTCGCCGAGGATTTCACTGAGATCTGAATGAGGCAGGTCAATAGGTTTGCGGCCGTTTTTTCGGTCCGCGTAGTCGTTATGCATGTTCGCTGCCATCGGTCCGGGCCGGTACAGCGCTACGAGTGCAGCAACGTCATCAAATATGGTCGGGGCGAGGCTACGCATCAAGCTTCGCATGGGAGCAGACTCAAGCTGAAATACGCCTAGCGAATCACCTGATTGCAGCAACTGAAAGGTGTTTGCGTCGTCGAGAGGCACCTGATCAATATCCATCTTTACATCGGTCGTATCTTCAATCAGACGTAAAGCTTCATCGATAATCGACAATGTGCGTAACCCCAAGAAATCCATCTTGAGGAGGCCGAGTTCCTCCACGCCGTTCATTTCGAACTGGGTTACGACAGGCGCGTCCTCGGGGTTAACACCCGATTCTGGTTTGCGTTGTATGGGTAAATATTCTGTAAGGGGTTCACGGGTAATGACCACTGCGGCAGCGTGAATTGAGTCTTGGCGTCGCAGACCTTCGAGGCCTTTGGCCACGTCGACTACGTGCTTAACGTCAGGATCGGTGTCGTACATTTGCCGAAGTTCTGCCGCCGCCCGATATCCATCAACATATTTTTCTTCTTGATCGAAACACGCGTAGAGAGGTGTGTCGCGACCCATCACAAGTGGAGGCATTGCTTTCGCTACTTTGTCCCCCACGGCGTAGGGGTAACCCAGTACTCGGGCTGCGTCTCTGACCGCGGCACGGGCTTTGATCGTTGAGAAAGTGATGATTTGTGCGACATGTTCGCGGCCGTAGGTTTTTGCGGTGTAACGAATCATTTCGTCCCGGTAGCGATCATCGAAATCCATGTCGATATCGGGCATGGATTTGCGACCCGGATTCAGGAACCTTTCAAACAACAAGTCATATTTGATCGGGTCAAGGTCTGTGATTTGAAGGCTGAAAGCGACCGCGCAACCGGCGGCGGAACCTCGTCCAGGTCCAACGCGGATTCCGTTGTCGCGCGCGTGACGAATCAAGTCCCAAGTGATCAAGAAGTACGACGAGAATTCCATATCCGAGATCACTCGAAGTTCGTAACCAAGACGGTCAACGATTTCGTCAGAAAGTTGGTTACCCCAACGTTTTTTTGCGCCCTCGAAGGCAAGGTGCTGCAAATACTCGTCGCTGTTATCAAATTGTGGTGGTAATGGAAAATGGGGGAGCGAAACATTCCCGAACTCGATGTTCACATCAGAGCGTTCAGCTATCCACAAGGTGTTGTCGCAGCTTTCGGGTAGTTCGTCGAAAAGATGCCGCATTTCGTGAGCCGATTTGAGGTAGTGCTGGTTGCCGTGGAACTTGAAACGGTCCGGATCGCTCATCTGTGATCCGGTTTGCACACACAACAAAGCGTCGTGAGCTACTGCGTCGTGTTGGCTGGTGTAGTGCAAATCGTTGGTGGCGAGAAGTGGGGCCTTGATCGTTCGCGCGATTTCCAGTAATTGAGGGTTGCACTGCTTTTGCTCGGGTATCTCGTGGTCTTGGAGTTCCACGAACAAATTGTCACGCCCGAAAATGTCTTGTAGTCGAGCCGCTCGTTCGAGAGCGCGCTGATAATTGCCCTGAAGTAACGCCTGCTGCACGACGCTGCCTAAGCAACCGGTGGTAGCGATCAACCCCTCGCTGTGCTGTGCGAACAGTTCCCAATCCATTCGAGGTTTGTAGTAATAACCCTCTAGGAATGCTCGGCTACAAAGTTTGAGTAAATTTCGGTAGCCAGTGTTGTTTTCGGCGAGCAATGTGAGGTGGTAGTAGAGCTTGGCACCGTCATCAGTGTCGCCTCCGGAATCATCCATACGCCGCCCTCGACGCGCTGGACGTTCTTCCCGGCTCTCGAGAGCCATATAGGCCTCGGTACCGATGATCGGTTTGACGCCCTGGTCGTTGCAGGCTTTATAGAAGTCGAGGACCCCGTACATGTTTCCGTGGTCAGTGATCCCTAGCGCTGGTTGTCCGTCTGCCGCTGCCGCTGCGACAGCTTCGGATACGCGCGCCGCCCCATCGAGCATGGAGAACTCTGTGTGGGTGTGGAGATGGACGAACGAGCGTTTCACGTGGGGTGGGTCAAATCGATTCGCAGGTGGTTCTGGTGGTGCCTCATGGCACCATGGAAGGAATCTAGCCCCACGGAAGCCCGAACGAATCACATGAGTGTCACCAATCCATCTGAGCGCTTAAGCGATGTTCTCGTCGAAGACGACCCTCGTGACGGTTTGTGGGAGCTTGTTGACTCCGGTTGGGCTGATGAATTCCTTCCGGAGCTACCAGCTCTGCGTCTTGAACAGGACCCTATCCATCGTCACAAAGATGTTCTGAGTCATACGATTGCGGTGACCAGCCAAAGCCCGGCCCGCCTCCGTGTTCGTCTCGCAGCGCTTTTCCATGACGTAGGAAAACCTCGTACACGATCCTATGAACATGGTGGGGTGACGTTCCGACATCACGAAGCTGTGGGAGCTCGGATGGCCCGCAAACGTATGCCGAAGTTGGGGTACGAGGACGAACTCACTACCGATGTTGCCCGACTGGTGTTTCTTTCGGGTCGGTTTAAGGGCTACGCCGATGGTTGGAGTGACAGCGCTGTGCGGAGATACGCGAGAGATGGTGGGGCGCTCTTGGGAGATCTCAACGACTTAGTTCGCAGTGACTGCACTTCACGCAACCCGCGACGGGTGGTAGCACTACACACCGCGCTCGACGACCTTGAAGAACGAATATCGGAATTAGCCCGAGACGAGGCGCGCAAAGCAGAACGACCTGAAATTGGTGGTGATCGAGTCATCGCTCACTTGGAAATAGAACCCGGCCCTGTCGTAGGTCAAGCGCTCCAGTTCCTGCTCGACTTGAAACGTGTTGAAGGAAACTTAGGTGAAACCGAAGTTCTTGCCCGCTTGGATGCGTGGTGGGCTGAACGCTCGAATTGAGAAGCGACCCGATACCTACTCGTCAGGTTTGACCGGCAAGTTTACGATTCTTGACCTTGGCCTTGACGTAGTCGCGGTTCATAAAAGCGATGAAATCGAGACTGATTTCCTTGGGGCATGCTTCGTGACATTCGCCATGGTTGGTGCACGAACCAAAGAAGCTTTCCATGGTTTCGACCATGGACTCGGTGCGTTCAAAACGCTGAGATTGCCCTTGTGGGATGAGATTGAGATGTCCGAGCTTGGCGGAGGTGAAGAGCTGTGCAGCGGAGTTCGGGCAAGCTGCTACGCAGGCTCCGCAACCGATGCAGGCCGCGGCGTCGAACGAAGTGTCCGAAGCTTCTTTAGGTACCGGAGTCAGATTCGCATCTGATGCGGCACCTGTGTTCACTGAGATATAGCCCCCAGCTTCAATGATCCGATCGAACGCGCTGCGGTCCACGACTAAATCACGGACAACAGGGAACGCCCGTGCTCGGAATGGTTCAACAACGATCGTTTCTCCGTCATTGAATTTTCTCATGTGTAACTGACATGTAGTGGTGGCTTTTTCTTGGCCATGTGCTTGACCATTGATCATGAGGCTGCACGTTCCGCAGATGCCTTCCCGGCAATCATGATCAAATTCAATGGGAACTTTCCCATCTTCAATCAAACCCTCGTTCACGATGTCCAGCATCTCCAAGAACGACATATCTTCACTGATTCCGTCAGCGGAATAAGTTTCGAAATGGCCGTCATCATGAGGGCCGTCTTGTCGCCAAATTTGGAGCGTCAGGTTTAGCTCCGTACTCACTTGTAGCTCCTCTGGGTTAGCGCAACATTTTCGAATGTCAATTCTTCTTGATGGCGGGTCTGCACCGAATCCGAACCGTTCCACTCCCACGCAGCAACATGCGCGAAATTTTCGTCGTCTCGCTTAGCTTCCCCCTCCTCGGTTTGGTGTTCAGCTCTGAAATGTCCACCGCAACTTTCTTCTCGATCAAGAGCATCACGAGCCATAAGTTTCGCCAACTCAAAGAAGTCAGCCACCCGACCGGCTTTCTCAAGGCCGGAATTCAGTGTTGCGGCCGAACCAGGAAGGCGAAGATCCTTCCAGAACTCCTCTTCCAAAGCTGGGATTTCACTGAGCGCCTTTTCCAGACCTTCTTTGGTGCGTTCCATACCGATGTAATCCCAGACGATTTTGCCCAGTTCCCTATGGAACCAATCCACGGAACGGGTACCGCCTATTGACATGAACCGATCGACCTGACTCGTCACTGCCGCTTCCGCTTCGGCGAAGACCGGATCATCAGTAGGGACGGGTGCCTCGCCGAGTCGACCAGCCAGGTCATCTCCGATGGTGTACGGCAGAACGAAATAGCCATCGGCGAGCCCTTGCATGAGTGCAGAGGCACCTAAACGGTTGGCTCCATGATCAGAAAAGTTCGCCTCACCAATCGCGTAACAGCCTGGGATGGTGGTCATGAGGTTGTAGTCGACCCAGACGCCACCCATCGTGTAATGCGTCGCGGGGTAAATCCGCATAGGGACCTTGTAGGGGTTTTCGCCAGTGATGCGTTCATACATGTCAAATAAGTTGCCGTATTTAGACCGCACGTCATCTTCGCCGTCACGTTCGATCACAGCACTAAAATCTAGGTACACGCCGTTCTTGATTGGGCCAACTCCCTTGCCTTGGTCCACTACCGTCTTCGAATTTCGAGACGCAACATCGCGCGGAACTAAATTGCCAAAGGCCGGGTACTTGCGTTCGAGGTAGTAGTCCCTGTCGCTTTCAGGTATTTGGTCAGGCGGTCGCGCTTCATCGAACGCTTCAGGCACCCAAATTCGTCCATCGTTACGCAACGACTCTGACATCAAAGTCAGCTTGGACTGAAACTCGTCGCTGGCAGGGATACAAGTCGGATGAATTTGTGTGTAACAGGCGTTCGCAAAAAATGCTCCCTTACGGTGGGCGCGCCAGGCGGCTGTGACGTTGCAAGCCATAGCGTTTGTTGACAAGTAGTAGACGTTGCCGTAACCACCGGTTGCTAACACGACTGCGTGGCTTGAATGGCTGCGCACTTCGCCGCTCACCAAGTCTCGAGTAACTACCCCGCAGGCTCGACCATCTTTTAGCACCACATCAAGCAACTCGGTTCTGGTGTGAAGTTCTACATTTCCAGCAGTGATCTGTTTCGCTAAAGCCTGATACGCGCCCAGTAGCAACTGTTGGCCTGTCTGCCCGCGGGCGTAAAATGTTCTGCTTACTTGCGCCCCTCCAAATGAACGGTTGTCGAGCAGGCCACCGTATTCGCGTGCAAATGGCACGCCCTGAGCTGCCGCTTGATCGATGATGTTGACAGAAACCTCTGCAAGACGATGAACGTTTGCTTCGCGGCTTCGGTAGTCGCCGCCCTTGACAGTGTCATAAAACAAACGGTGGACTGAGTCGCCGTCGTTGGTGTAGTTCTTGGCGGCGTTGATGCCACCCTGAGCGGCGATCGAATGTGCACGCCGCGGTGAATCATGAAAGGTGAAAACCTTGACGCGATATCCCAACTCGCTCAATGATGCCGCAGCGGACGCTCCAGCTAAGCCCGTCCCGATGACGATGATTTCGAAACGACGTTTGTTGTTGGGGTTGACCAACTTCACTGAGAACTTGTGGTTTTCCCACTTCTCTCCGATTGGTCCCTCGGGGATCTTTGAGTCGAGAACTGTCATCAGTGTTTTTCCGCCTCGTGTTCTAGACAGGCCACGTCACCAACGTCGCATGTTCGGTTGTCGTCATTGATTAACCCGGCCGTGACCAGCACGGGGAAGCTGAGGTTACCGACGAGAATTACCCCGGCTACGAGCTTCGCCAAGGTTCGACGCAACTCGTTGTATTTCGGGTTGTTGATACCCAAACTCTGAAAAAGACTCCATGTGCCGTGGAAAATGTGAACGGCCAAAGCAACATTTGCCACTACATAGATAATTGCGACTGGCAGGTTAGAAAGGCTTGCGACCACGTTGTGGTATGGATCTCCGAGTACGTAGTCGGCCCCCAGCCACCAGCCCCACGTGAGATCAGCGAGATGGAAAAGCAAGTACAGGGCGATGATGGGTCCGGTCCATCGCATCGTTCGGCTGGCGTAGTTCGCAGCGACGTAGTCACGTTTGCTGCCGTACTTCTTTTCGCCTCCGACAAAATCTGCTTTGTCGCTTGCCTTACGACTCCGTTCCTTTAACGAGTAAGCGGCGTGGATGTGCAACACAAACATGCCGGCAAGACCTAGCCGCAACATCCATAACAAAAAGGTTCGAGGCAGTAGCCCCCCGCCCAGACTCCGAAGCGATTCGGCGTATTCGTGTAACTGAACCGGCCCTTCATAAATATGCAGGTTGCCGACCATGTGCACGATGACAAAACCGAGCAAACCAATGCCGGTCAAAGCCATGACCCACTTACGTCCAATGGATGACTGATAAATATTCAGCGGAAAGGGCAACTGCCATTTTCGTTGAAAGAGCGGAGTCGAACCGGTTGGGTTCGTCGCCGGGGCCGTCATGACCAACCTCCTGTAGAAGAAACGTGCTCCGGGAACCGTATCTCCAGAGAAGCCTCAATGCCGAACTGGTCAGCAAACCTTTATCTCGTAAGAGTTAATTGCGTGGACGCCGGTACCTCGTAATTCCAGGGAAAGACTGGCGTAACCGATTTGATCTGCCATCAAAATCAGTTCTGTAACTTTTGTCACGCTGTCAGGTTCGAAGTGCCCGCTATAGGTCCAACGTTGAGGTTTGGAGCCCGGAGCACACCACTCGATCGTGAGTGTTGCTGGGCCAATATGGTCCCGTAAGTCTGACACGACATGCACAGCGCACGTTTTTTCCCCCACGGGCATTGTTTCGCTGTGCAGATCAGCCACGGCTATCACTGGTCGATTAGCGGCCGTCAACGCGTCCCATGCCTTTTTGGGTTGCCGACGATGATCCAACACTGCGCAACTTACGTACGGCATTGCGTCGGCGAGAAGAAATTGGCAGAACCCACCGGAGGGTCGATATTTCAATGTTCGGAGAATCTCAACCGTGTGACGAATGACTTCCGCCTGGCGTTCTTGTGTTCGTAGCACCCAGTCAGCCCAGTTCTCCGAGCCGTGCAGGGGTGAGTGACGCTCAAGTAAATCCAATTGTGCTCCGAATTGTTCCGAGAGCACACTCGTGGCGACATCAGGGAATTTGTCGGACTGACATGCCTTTGCTACCGCATCGTCAGTGGGTACGGCTTGTGCCCCAAATTCTGAAACGAATCTCAACATGCGTGGCAATCGTGACGCCAACACTTGAAGATTTGAGATTTCGCCGTGACGCCATCCGAACCAGAGATGTGAATCGGTGCCATCGAGTTGAGGGACGTGTGGAGGTACACCCGAATGAGCGATAACAGGTCGAGTCGGATCGGCCTTTTCAAAAGAACGTTTCACTGAGCGGTCCAACATCGTTCGATTCCACGACGGAATCTGCTGAATGTGGGAGGCAAAAGGGCCGTATTTTTTGTTGTTGCTGGTATCTGCTCGAACCCCCGGTGCGTGGTCGTAGCGGAAGGGTTCGTTATGTGCGCTCCACAGAACGAGCGAAGGGTGATGCCCGAGTTGGGTTACAGCAGCAGTTGCTTGACGAATTGCCTGCATCTTGATGGTGCGCGCGTGCCCCCATTGGAGCGGGAAATCTTGAAAGAGCAAAATCCCCAACTTGTCCGCTTCTTCATACAGATGAGGATGCGCGATGTGGCCGTGTACACGAACCAGATCAAGTCCGGCGTTCTTGGCGAGAGTCAGATCGCGTCGGTAATCGGCACGCGAGACAGATGACAGATCATTGGCGCACGGACCGAGATTGGTGCCTTTGAGGAAAATTCGTTCGCCGTTGACCGAAGCGATCCAATTGCGAAGCTCGAATGTCCGAAAGCCAGTTCGACGGAGACGAACGTCGCTCCGTTCACCTTCGAACTTCACCTCGACCTGCACGTCGTATAGAGGTTGGTCGCCCAGAGCAAATGGCCACCACAGTTCCGGCTTTTCGACTGCGACATGCCATTCAATTTCATTTCGTCCGCGAGCAACAACGATCTGTTGTTGGTGTTCAGTTATTTCAGAACAACTGATCAGGGTGCCGATGTCTGCGGTGGTAGTGACTGCGCTATCGAGTGTCGCTCCCAGTCGAATAATGGCCCTGTCGTTGTCGGCTTCGAGAACAAGCACCCGTAAATCGTCGACCCTGATCGGACCTGTTTCCTCTACGCGAACGTCTCGCCACAGTCCGCCGGGATTTAAGCGCTGATCCAAGCTGTCTGAATGTTGCAACACGCCTGTGATGTTTCGTTTAGCGGTGCGATCAGTAGGTTCTTCGCAGGTGGCTTCGATTGCCAAGAGGTGTTCTCCGCTTAACGACGTTGCCTCAGTGATCTCGAAACAATGTTCAACGAAATATCCCTCCGTGTCTCCGAGGTATGCCCCGTCGAACCAGACATCACCTTGATAACAGAGGCCATCAATAGCGAGCCAGCGGCGACGCCGATTCTCTAATCCGTTGAGGTCAAAGCGGTGCCGATACAAGATCCCGTCAGCGTCACGAAACTCTTCAACATTGCGCCACAAGCCCGGAACTTCGATCTCAACCCAGTCACTGTCATCGAGGTTGACGTCACCTACGCGATGACGTTCACCTTCTTCGGCTTGTCGAGCCTTCCAGCGACCCGACAGGGAGACTCCCCGTTCTGTGTCTTGTAGTCCACTCACGATCACGCCGACCGTAGCGGTCTGAGCGACCCGAACGGGCGCGTCGGCGGTTAGGGTGCGCCCATGACACAGCCCACGAACGTCGGAGAACTAAGGAAATCGGGATGGGTGTCCCGACCAGTAAAAGAAGAAATGCGGCAGAACGCGGTCGGTCTAATCGCCGAAGCCCAACCACTCTTTGATGGAGTCATTGGCTACGAAAACACTGTGTTGCCTCAACTCGAAAACGCGGTGTTGGCGGGCCATGACGTGATCTTCTTAGGAGAACGCGGTCAAGCCAAAACCCGAATGATCCGCTCGCTCGTCAATCTTCTTGATGAATGGATGCCCTACATCGAGGGTTCAGAAATTTTCGACGACCCCTACGCTCCGGTGTCAAAATATGCCAAAGATCTCCTGAAAAAACGGGGAGACAAAACACGACTCGCTTGGGCTCACCGAAGCGTGCGCTACGGAGAAAAGCTCGCCACCCCCGACACCTCCATCGCTGACCTCATCGGCGAAGTTGACCCTATAAAAGTTGCCGAGGGTCGGTACCTCTCAGATGAACTCACCCTTCATTACGGAATGGTGCCCCGAACTAATCGGGGGATCTTCGCCATTAACGAACTCCCAGATTTAGCTGAACGAATACAGGTGGGTCTTCTCAACGTTCTCGAGGAACGCGACGTACAAATTCGTGGATACAAGGTGCAACTGCCGTTGGATGTTTTGCTTGTCGCGTCAGCAAATCCCGAGGATTACACCAATAGGGGTCGACTGATCACCCCTCTAAAGGACCGGTTCGGAGCGCAAATCCGAACTCACTATCCACTCGAAATCGACACTGAAATGGAAATCGCCGAACAAGAGGCGGTCCCCCTCAACGCGGACGGGCTCGCCATCACTGTCCCCGAATTTATGACGGAAGTCATCGCGACCTTCAGTCACATCTGTCGATCCAGCCCCCAAGTCAATCAACGTTCCGGGGTGTCTGTTCGCATGACTGTTACCAACTACGAGACGCTGGTAGCCAACGCAACCCGGCGAGCGTTACAAGCCGGCGAGGATTACGTCGTACCCCGAGTCAGCGACCTAGAAGCCCTGATGGCGTCATCAAGTGGAAAAATTGAAATCGAATCCATTGAAGAAGGACGCGACGGACAAATTGTCAACCAAATGCTGAAAGCAGCAGTACTCGAAGTGTTCAAAAGCCGGTTCTCTCCCGAAGATCTGGTAGCTGTTGTCGACAGTTTTGATGAAGGCGTCGTTGCTCACACAGGTGACGACATTGGGTCCGGCGAATACGCAGATCTACTCGCCGGCAACGTCGCGCTCGGCGAAGCCGTATCGGAACTCACCGACTCCGCCGAGCCCGCCGAACTAGCGAGTGCCGTCGAACTCATCCTGGAAGGCCTCCATTTGTCCAAACGATTAAATAAGGAAGCCCTCGGGGTGCGCGCCACCTATCGGGGTCGAGGCTAAAGCCGAACATGGCATAGGAATTACGACCAATGGTGACCAGACGACGACGCAAAAAGCGAGAAGGCGCACGGTTCCTTTATTCCGCGTGGGACGGCACGCAGGTCGGATTCGACTACGACGCGCAAGACCTGTTGAAAGAGCTCACCGACGATCTGGTGTACCACGGAGATCTCAACGCAGCCATGCGCCGTCTCATGCAACAAGGCTTCGAAGACCGAGACGGCAATCGCCTTCAAGGTTTACGCGACATGCTCGAACAACTTCGAGAACGCAGACAAGAAATGCTCGACCAGTTCGATCTTGGTGGCATTTACGACGAAATCAACGAGAGTCTTGATGACGTCGTCGCCGAAGAAAGAGACGCCGTCGATGACCACGCAGCCGACGCCGCCGATTCAGGTGATCAACGAGCCGCCGATATTGCTGAAGCCTCGGCGACAGACAAGAATCTTCAACTCGACATGTTGCCGCCGGATCTAGCAGGAAAAGTTCGGGGCCTACAGAACTACGAATTCGTGTCAAACGAAGCGCGGCAGCAGTTCGAAGAACTCATTGAGCGCCTTAAAAAGGAAGTAGCTCAAAGTCAATTCGACCAGATGGCCGGTGCGATGGGGGAGATGGGCCCCGAAGATTTGTCGCGCATGAAAGACATGATGTCCGAGCTGAATCAAATGATTGAGCAACGAAACCAAGGAGAAGAAACCGACTTCGAGGGATTCATGGATCGTTACGGCGATTTCTTCCCCGAAAATCCTGAGACACTCGATGAACTCCTCGAAATCATGGCTGAACGCATGGCGGCCATGCAGGCGATGATGAATTCGCTCACACCAGAACAACGACAACAGCTCCAAGAACTCGCGTCGGAACTCATGGATGACATGGATCTGCAATGGCAGACCCAACAACTCGCTCAACATCTGCAAGAAGCTTTCCCCGACATGAACTGGGATAACAGCTATGAGTTCGGAGGCGAAGAGCAACTAAATATGCCTCAAGCCACCGACGTGATGCAGCAACTTGGTGACCTGGATTCGCTTCAAGAAATGCTGCAAAACGCGTCGAATCCCGGAGCGCTTGCCGAGGTGGACCCCGAACGAGTCGAAGAGCTCCTCGGACGCGAATCCGCTGAAGCTCTGCAACGTCTCAGCGAAATGGCTCGCATGCTCGAAGAGAACGGTCTCGCTGAGAACAAGGAAGGTCGATTAGAGCTGACTCCGCGAGCATTGAGAGCTATTGGGCAAAACGCGCTCGGGGACCTGTTTGAAAAATTGATGGATGACAAGGTGGGTTCACACCGAACTACCCGAACCGGAATCGGCCACGAACGAGCCTACGAAACCAAACCGTACGAATTCGGCGACAACTTCAACCTCAACATCCAACAGACCATCCGCAACGCCATCGGTCGACAAGGCCCCGGTTCACCAGTCCAACTCACTCCAGACGACTTCGAAATTGAGCGGACAGAGATGACCACTCGAGCATCAACCGTATTGATGCTGGACTTATCCCTATCGATGCCCATGCGTGACAACTTTCTTCCGGCCAAAAAAGTCACCATGGCCCTCCATTCTTTGATCAGTTCTCAATACCCGCGCGACTACCTTGGCTTAGTTGGCTTTGCTGAATCAGCTTTCGAATTCAAAGCCCAGCAGCTTCCCGAGGTTTCCTGGGATTATGCCTACGGCACCAACATGCAGCACGGCTTCATGATCGCCCGCCGTCTATTGGGACGCGAAAGCGGTACCAAACAAATCATCATGATTACTGACGGAGAACCCACCGCACATATAGGCCCCAACGGGCAACCGTATTTCAACTATCCCCCGGCTCCTGAAACAGTAGAAGCCACCCTCAAAGAAGTCGCCCGAGCCACCAAAGAAGACATTCGGATCAATATCTTTATGCTCGACCCGAATAACTACCTCCGCCAATTCGTCGAAACCATGACCCGCATGAATGGCGGGAGGGCTTTCTTCACAAGTCCTGACAATCTTGGTGACTATGTCCTCGTTGACTTCCTAGAACATCGACGACGGCTCAGTGCCACCGGACGTTTCTGATGACATCCAATAGCGCGTGGCTACAGCGAGGCTTCAAATTCCTCGCTGAGCTACTATCTACGCCTCAATGACTCCCACGCAGCTTGCACCTGATCGGATTCGCAAAGGTGAACGCACGCGCACCCGAATACTGGACGCAGCAGCTGATGTGCTGGCTCGCAAGGGATATGCGGCTGCAACTCTGACCGAAATCGCAGCGGTGGCCAAAATGCAAGCCGGGAGTCTCTACTACCACTTCGACTCTAAAGACGCGATCGTTGAGGAAGTGATGCGCGTAGGTATCGACCACGCGCGCGACGCCATACGGGCTGGCTTGAGCGCGGCAGGAAAAGACGCTTCAGGTCACGACCGGCTTACGGTTGCCGTCGTTGCCTACGTCACAGCTATCACCATTGACTCAGACTTCACTCAAGCAAACATTCGATGCTTTGAGGAATCCCCCGAAGCAACGAGAGAAAACCTCGCGGTTGCATTGAGGGAGTTCGCCAATGGATGGGTCAGGCTCATCGAGTCGGGTCAACGAGACGGATCGTTGCGAGATGACGTGGAGGCGCAAGTCATCGCTCGGATGATTATCGCAGCAATGAACTCTGTGGTTGGTTGGTGGCGCCCAGATCGCGAACTTGATATTGAGGGCGTAGCCGGCATGTTCGCGACCACCATGGTCGATGGACTTGCTAGCAACGCGTAGACAATCTTCTCGGAGGATCCCGCGTGAAGTTCAACCTATTTATGTACTGCACCACGGGACGGCGCAATGAGCTTGAAGCTGGCCTCGCGGGACTCAACAACGACTACTACCAACGCATGCTCGCCGAAATCGCTGACATCGCCCAATACGCCGACAGGCACGGCTGGCACGGATTAGGTCACCCCGAACACCACCTTCAGATCGAAGGTTTCGAAGCGTCCAACGACCTGGGACTGATGGCATCGTGGATTGCCAACGCAACCGAACGCCTCAGAGTCATCTCCTGCGGATTTGTCTCAACCACCCATAACCCTTTGCGCGTGGCAGAACAAATTTCCACCCTCGACCACATGACTGGGGGGCGCCTCGGAGTTGGCATTGTTCGGGGATACCAGCACCGATGGGTTGACCAGCTGAAAATCCGACCCGACCTCGCAGCAGTTGGGCACTGGAATAAAGACACTGAGACCGACGAATACAATCGCCGATTTTTTGCTGAGTTCGTTGAAGTAGTGCTCACTGCGTTGACCAAACAAACCTTCAGTTACCAAGGCGAGTTTTGGAAATTCCCTAACGACAATCTCAACCCTCACGTCCAGACCGTCTACTCCGACTACGGAGCAGGAGTTGACCCTGATATGACGATCCACGAGGTAGGCATCGCTCCGCGACCTCTGCAACATCCCCACCCCCCGCTATATGGGGGATTCACCATGTCAATGAAAACAGCGCTTTTTTGGGCGAAATATGGGGGAACTCCCATCGTCCTTAGCGACAAGTTGGACTTCTGCGAAGCACTTTGGAAGACATACCGAGAAGAAGCTTCCCGCCATCACATCGAAAAACCCGTGGGTCACGAAGCTGCTTGGGGAGGAATAGCGGTATGCGCCCCCACCGACATTGATGCCCAAAAACAGTTTCAGGACATGGAGTGGTTCTGGGAAAAGTGGGGCACCCAATTCGGTCAAGGTTTGCCACTCAAACTGGTCGGCAGTCCCGACACCATCAGTAGGCAAATTGAGGAGGCCCACCAAAAACTTGGATTCGATGAAGTCTTTTTTCTGATTCCGCAAGGTATTCACTCCAGCGATCAAATCATCGAATCCTTAGACCTCATCACCGAACATGTCATGCCGCGGTTCTCCTGAAGTGTTGGGAAGCGTCACTGCAGAGCGGCGAGGTTCATGGGTCGTTGTTACTGCGTCGGGTGAACTTGACCTGGGCACTGTGCCAGCGCTGCGGAGCGCCGGCAACCAGGCCATCCAACTTGGAGATGATCAACCGCGAATCGCTGTCAATCTGACCACCGTTGAATTAATCGACTCTGCCTGTTTGGGGTTACTCATAGGTTTACGACGCAAGGTCAATCAAAGAGATGGGCGACTGGTGGTCCTAACCAACGAACGGATAGATCAAATTTTTGATGCCACTGGCACGAGCTCTCTTTTTGAGCGGACCGACACTTTGCCACCTTTCGACAATGACCGACCCTGAATAACAGGGAAGCAAAGCCCGTGGCTCTAGCCTGGTTGGTTCATGGCTGGATCCGACTCATTTCTGAAACGGCCGACATTCGCCAGTAGCGACAACAGTCTGGCGAAGTTCGTAGCCCGCCCCGTCCTTCGCTTTATAGATCGCGAAGTTGCCGGAGGGATTTTGCTACTTGTCGCGACAGCCGCGGCGCTGATATGGGCAAATTCGGCCTGGGCTGACGGGTACCAGAACTTCTGGCATGCCGAGATCGAGTTGGCGGTGGGGTCATGGCATCTACCCCACCTCAGTGTTGGTCACTTCGTCAATGATGCCTTGATGGCACTGTTCTTCTTCGTGGTTGGGTTAGAAATAAAACGTGAACTTGTCACAGGCGACCTGAGCTCATTTCGTGCTGCGGCTCTGCCCGCTATCGCTGCGCTCGGAGGAATGGTCGTCCCAGCAGCGCTGTACCTGACACTCAATGGCGCAGGTGAAGCTTCGCGAGGTTGGGGCATACCGATGGCCACCGACATTGCGTTCGCCGTTGGAATCGTGGCGCTCCTCGGGGCACGTGTCTCCCCCAAGATTAAACTCTTCCTCCTCACCTTGGCGATTGTCGACGACATCGGCGCAATCGCAGTAATCGCCATCTTTTACACAAGTGACCTCAGCACAAACTGGCTGCTCATAGCGGTTGCCGGACTCGCTGCGGTGTGGCTGTTGCAACGACTTCGTGTTTGGGTCATCCCGATCTACGTGGCCCTTGGCATCTTCATTTGGTACGCCACTTTGGAGTCGGGAGTTCACGCAACGATCGCTGGAGTTGCGCTTGGGTTACTGACCCCAGCACGGCCGCTTCTCAATCAGCGCGATGCCCAACAAATAGTGGATGCCCTTCCGAGCAACGCCAACGTGGCTGAAGTCCGCCACGCGTCTTTTCTCGCTCAAGAGTCAGTCCCCTTGACTGAACGCCTAGAAAACATGCTCCACCCCTTCACCGCGTTCATGATTATCCCGATCTTTGCTTTGGCAAATGCCGGCATATCGTTGAGTTCAGACAAAATCTCTGCCGCAGCGAGCAGCAGTGTCACCATGGGCATTGTGTTAGGGCTCGTCGTAGGCAAACCCTTAGGCATCGCGCTGTTTGTCTGGGTAGCAACACGCTTCGGGTTCCCGCTCCCCGACGGAGTTCGATGGCCACAATTCATCGGGATGGGATTCGCAGCTGGGATCGGGTTCACGGTATCGATCTTTGTAGCTGGGCTCGCCTTCGAAAGTTACGCTGTTACCGATCTCGCAAAGATCGGGATCCTTGTGGCATCCCTGGTCGCGGCCATCGCAGCATTGTTGCTATTGCGGCTTGGGGACCCATCACCTCCTAGCGAATGATCGACGCGATTCTCTTTGATTTCGATGGTGTTATCCGACAATGGGACGAGCCGGACCTTTGGACCTTTGAAGCTGACGCCGGAGTTGAAAGCGGAACCGTATTCGCGACAGCGTTCGCGGTGGACCTCCATGACCCCCTTACTACGGGAAAACTCACGTGGAGTGAGTGGCGAAAGGAAACTGAACGCAGGCTGGTTAATGACCACGGAGAATCGATTCGCCCAATTGCGAACAAGTTCTTTGAATTTGAAGGGCGCATTGACAGTGAAATGGTGGAACTCCTTGAAAGATTGCCGCCGCATCTTCCCCTAGGCCTCTTAACGAACAATCACGACCGATTTGAAAAATACTTGGGACGTGTGGGACTCGAAGATCGATTCGATGTGGTGATTAATACCCACCGTATTGGGATCGCCAAACCTGACTCACGTGCCTACTTAACTGCAACGACTCAACTTGGTGTGACACCAACACGTTGTCTGTTCATCGACGACCTAGAAGTGAACGTGGCAGGTGGGGAAGCCGTAGGGCTGATCTGCCACCACTTCCAACACCGGGAGGGCCTCGTTCATCGCCTAAAAGAATTGGGGATAGAACTAATCGACCGTTAGAGGTAGTTGCTGCGCGCGCCGTGGCTTCGTAGGCTTTTCGTTTGGTGTCAAAGCGCACCTAGCCGCGTCGGACCCCCGTCGGCCCGGACCGAACCGGCATCTTCTACCCAATTGGACCGAACTGAGAGGACATCGTGACAGCGATTCCCTATTTTGCGCTGATCGCTTCAGCATTAGCGCTCGTTCTTGCTTACTACTTTGCCAAGACCGTCATGAAGGCAGACGAAGGCACCGATCTGATGAAAGAGATCGGTCAAGCCATCCGTGAAGGAGCAATGGCTTTCCTTCGGCGCGAATACCAGTGGGTTTCGATCTTTGTGGTCGCCATGTTCGTGCTGCTGCTGGTCGTACCTATCGATGGAAGGCCCTCGGCTTCATTTGCCTATCTGATGGGAGCCTTACTTTCGTCGGTTGCTGGTTTCATCGGCATGCGAATCGCGACGGCGGCAAACACCAGAACAGCAAACGCGGCCCGCGAAGGTGCCGCAAAGGCTTTACCGCTTGCTTTCAAAGGCGGTGCAGTCATGGGTTTCACCGTTGCCGGGCTGGCTTTGCTTGGTATTTCATTCAACTACCTGCTGTGGGTCACCTGGCTTGGGGTTGACAGCGCTTTTCAGGTCGTAGCGGCATTCGGACTTGGAGCGAGCTCCATAGCTCTATTCGCTCGTATCGGCGGCGGTATTTACACCAAAGCTGCCGATGTTGGTGGTGACCTCGTTGGAAAAGTTGAGGCCGGAATTCCCGAAGATGATCCTCGCAACCCAGCAACCATTGCGGACGCCGTTGGCGACAACGTCGGCGACGTCGCAGGAATGGGCGCCGACCTTTTCGAATCGTACGCTGGTTCGATAGTCGCCCCCATCGTGCTGGTGTCACTTCTCATGTCCGGAGTTTTTATTGAGGGCGACAAGCTGCAGGTGTTCGGGGATTACGAATCACTCCTGATGTACCCGATTCTGATCGGAGCACTAGGAATGATTGCATCGATCGTCGGTGCTCTACTTACTCGAGGCAAAGAAGGCCAGAGCCTTTCAAAACAACTCCACACCGGCCAGTACGTTGCGATGGGCCTCACAGTCATCTTCGCTATTGCTGGCACTCAATGGTTGTTCGGCGGAGCCTCCAAAGTTGATGGTTCCAACATTGTTCAAACACCTATTTATCTTTCCTTGACGATTATCACTGGCCTGCTTGGCGGCTGGGCGATTGGGTTCATTTCTGAATACTTCACATCTGAGCATTACAAGCCGGTAAAAGGCATCGCGGCGCAATCAGAAACCGGTGCTGCGACGGTCGTAATCGAGGGCATCGCGAAAGGCAAACTTTCCACGCTTCCGTCGGTTCTTGTGGTCGTAACGATGATTGGTCTGTCTTACTGGTTTGGTGGCGCGGCGTTCGGCCAAACGGGAGACGTCATCGGACTCTACGGTGTGTCACTGGCCGCAATCGGCATGTTGGCCGTTACCGGCGTCATAGTGGCAGTCGACGCTTATGGCCCGATCGCGGACAACGCAGGTGGTATCGCCGAAATGGCGCAACTTCCGTCTGAAGTGCGTGAAGTGACCGACAGCCTTGACGCACTTGGTAATACCACCGCAGCTGTTGCGAAGGGTTTCGCGGTGGGATCCGCGGCAGTTACTGCCCTAGCGTTATTCAAATCTTTTAGCCTTACCGCAGGCTCTGAAGTGAACCTTGATATCAACGACACTGCAGTGACCATTGGGCTGTTTCTGGGGGCAATGACTCCGTTCGTTTTCGCAGCGATGACAATGTCGTCGGTGGGTCGAGCAGCGCAAGCGATGATCGTCGAGGTAAGGCGACAATTTGCGGAAATTCCGGGATTGCGAGAAGGGCAACCAGGCGTCAAACCTGACAGCCGACGCTGCGTCGACATTTCTACTCAAGCAGCCTTGCGTGAAATGCTTTTGCCAGGAGGCCTCGCAATTATTTTGCCGCTCGCTATCGGATTTGTCGATGTCAACGCTCTTGGTGGATTCTTGGCGGGAGCGGTTGTTACTGGCTTCTTGATGGCTATCTACATGGCGAACTCAGGTGGAGCCTGGGACAACGCAAAGAAATACATCGAAGCTGGAGCACATGGCGGTAAGGGCACCGACGCGCATTCCGCAGCAGTTGTTGGAGACACCATCGGTGACCCATTCAAAGACACTTCAGGCCCGGCCATGAACATCCTCATCAAAGTCATGACGATTGTTTCATTGGTCTTTGTTCCTGCATTTATTTGATTAACGACTCCCGCGCCCGGGTTACTTTCCCAACAGGAGGTCACTCGGGCGCGGCTGCGTTATCCATCACGGCCTACGGCCTAGCCTTAAACAATGAATCTCCGAAACGCACAGGTATTAATCACCGGCGCTAGCCGAGGAATCGGAGCGGCATTGGCTCGGGCCTTTGCTGACCAGGGAGCACGTGTAGTTCTGGCCGCACGATCGGTCGAAGATATCGATGCGTTAGCAGATGAACTTGGCGGTTCTTCCTATCCTTTGGACGTTACTAACCCCGACCAACTGGATGGATTTATCCAACGCGTTGAGGCCGAGGGAGGGCCAATTGACGTGTTGGCGAATAACGCGGGAATAGAGACCCAAGATTTTGTGGAAGACATAACAGAAGAGCGTCTCACCCAGGTCGTTGCAACTAACCTTCTTGCCCCGTTACGCCTCACTCGCCAAGCCCTGCCCGGCATGATTGAACGAGGACGCGGCCATCTCCTCTATACGTCCTCTCTAGCGGCTATAACACCGGCACCGGGCCTCGCCCCCTACTGCGCGTCGAAGGCCGGCCTCACCCGCTTTGCCGAAACCGTACGCATGGAAATCAAAAACACGGGAGTTCAGGTCACCACCATGCATCTCGGTCCTGTGGACACGGGCATGTGGGAACGAGTGACTGCTAACCCTGCGTTTGACGCCGCGCAACAACGACTACGAAAACTACGAATGATTGCAGACGTCAGCCCAGAACAAGTCGCTGCTGACGCAGTCCAGGCAGTACTTAAAGGAAAACGAGAAGTTCGTCACCCCAAACGCCTTTCGGGGACAATGGCGATCGCTGCTTTGCCGGGACGCATCACCGAATTCTTGGTGAGCGGCATTGACCACCGGGTTCACAAGAACCAGCAGTGATCACCGTCATTGCTTACCTCAGTTCGCGCACTCGAACTTTCGATAAATTGCGGTTCCCGAATCGTATGAACCTGCTCTCTAATCCGGTTGCCCCAATAGGGCTAATAGCGGATGACACGCTAAAGGAGCGACACGTCGTACCTGATACCGCAGTAACAAGACTGTTTTGAACTGATTCAGTAGCTCGACACGAGACCGAAAAAGAACGGTCCATGCTGATGGAGTGCAGGGATGCTCGCGGTACGGTCCACTGTGTGTGGCGAACCATCACGACACAAATATTTCGAGGTTTCTGCATGGGGGCCGCCGATATAGTCCCAGGCGTCTCAGGTGGCACCATCGCCCTGCTGCTAGGTATTTACGACCGTCTCATCGAAGAAATCAAAGCAATATCTACGGCCCTCAGCAAACTGGGACGCGGTGACTTTCGCGGATTCAGGCGAAGAATCGGAGGGGTCAACTGGTCCTTCCTCATCAGTCTTCTGGTGGGAATAATACTGGCCGTCGTCTTGTTGGTCTCGTGGCTTCGCGACCAAATCAGAGACCACCCCGTCATTGTCTCTTCAGTATTTTTTGGCCTCATTGCCGCATCGACGTTAGTGACACGACGCGAAATTAGTCAGTGGTGTCGCTCTCGATATTTGATCTTCGTCGGCAGTGCCGCACTCACCTTTGGCTTACTCGGCATCAGATCTGGCAGCATCGAAAACCCGACAACGATCGTCGTGTTGTTCGCAGGCGCTCTTGCCATCTGCGCGATGATTCTCCCTGGTATCAGCGGCTCTTTCGTTCTCCTCACAATTGGTCTCTACGACCACCTCATCGGAGTGATAGAACGCCGAGATTTCGCCGTACTGACGGTATATGCCCTCGGGGCAGCCGTTGGATTGTGCCTGTTCAGTCACTTCCTCCACTGGCTCTTGAGCCGCTATCGCGACTATGTCATTGCTGGCCTTCTCGGACTGATGACAGGCTCCCTGCGAGTGTTATGGCCGTGGCCTACAACGGATGGAGGAATCGAAGACACACGACTTGAAATTCCCCACATCGACGAGGTACTTGGAGCGTCAATAGCGGCAGCAATGGGAGCTCTGGGTTTAGTGGGATTAGTCCAGATCGCGAGCCGATTCCGAAATTTTGATAAGGATGATGCGTTGGAAACCCCTTCGTGACCGGTAACTTCCGCGAGCAGGGCGTGAATTATTTCTGTGCGCCACAACTAGACATCTACCCAACTGATAGGGAATAACTCACCGCCGTGCCAAAGTCTCTGGTTATCGTCGAATCACCTGCAAAGGCCAAAACTATTGGACGTTTTCTAGGTCCTGATTACGTTGTCGAGTCCTCCGTAGGGCACATACGCGACCTTCCAGTCAAAGCAAGCGAACTACCCGCCGTCTACAAAGGCGAATCGTGGGCCAATTTGGGTGTCGACGTAGAAAATGATTTTAAGGCCTACTACGTAGTACCGAACCGTTCGGTGAAGCAGGTATCAAAACTTAAGAAACTGCTTAAAGGTGTAGACGAGCTGTACCTCGCAACAGATGAGGACAGGGAAGGTGAAGCCATAGCCTGGCATTTATTGGAGGTGCTCAACCCCACGATTCCGGTGCATCGGATGGTTTTCCACGAAATCACAGAAAAAGCGATTCATGAAGCAGTTGCGTCACCCCGAGAACTAGATCGTCGAATGGTCGATGCTCAGGAAGCTCGCAGAATCTTTGACCGACTGTATGGCTTTGAAGTCTCTCCGGTCATGTGGAAAAAGGTTAAACCCGGTCTTTCTGCTGGCAGAGTTCAGAGTGTCGCCAACCGTCTTATCGTCGAACGGGAACGCGAACGAATCTCGTTTGAGACGGCCGGCTATTGCAGCGTTGAAGCGCAGATGTCTTCCGACTCGCCTTTTGAAGCGTCTCTAGTCGCTATAAACGCAGAACGAATTGCAACTGGTCGCGATTTCGATGCCCACGGTGAACTCAACCGAGATGATCGGAAGATTTTGTTAGCTAAAGAGGCCGAAACATTGGTGTCGTCACTTAGCGGAGCAGAATTCACGGTCCAGTCAGTGGAATCGAAACCCTACCGCCGTCGGCCTGCACCACCGTTTATGACGTCGACCCTTCAGCAGGAAGGCGGACGGCGACTCGGTTTCTCAGCGGCCAGAACAATGAGTACCGCTCAAAGACTCTATGACCAGGGCTACATCACATATATGCGTACTGATAGCACCACGTTGTCCGCTGCTGCGCTTAGTGCTGCCCGAGATGTAGTTAGAGATCGATTCGGAAATCAGAATCTTCCGGTTGAAGTTCGCCTATACAAAAATAAGGTCAAGAACGCTCAAGAGGCCCACGAAGCAATTCGTCCAGCAGGAGATACGTGGAGGGCGCCCAATGACATCGGTTTCGGCGCCCCCACAGATGAAGCGCGGTTGTACGAACTCATCTGGAATCGCACTATTGCAAGCCAGATGAATGATGCCGAAGGTCAGACGGTCACCATTCGTTTAGAGGGGGCAGGAAGTGGGGCGGATACCGCCTCGTTCAGCACTAGCGGAACGGTGATTACCTCTCCAGGGTTTCGACTCATATACGGCCAACGGTCAGACGAAGAAGACGACCGAGAACTCCCCAATCTGAGTGAAGGCGATGTACTCAACGCTCTATCGGTCGAAACTACAGAGCACGAAACGAAACCTCCAGCTCGTTATACGGAGGCGACCCTGGTGAGGCGGTTAGAGGAACTTGGCATTGGACGACCAAGCACATACGCGAGCATCCTCGGCACGATCCAGAATCGCGGCTACGTATGGAAAAAAGGCTCCGCTTTAGTCCCATCGTTAACTGCCTTTGCGACCGTCGGTCTCATGGTGGATTATTTTCCCCACCTAGTTGACTACGCGCTCACTGCCCGCATGGAAGACGACCTCGACCGAATATCCACGGGGGAACTTGAGTCTGCCCCATGGCTATCTGATTTCTATTTTGGGCGTGTCGATGGAGACGGAAAGGCGCTCCCCGGTCTTCGCGCCCTGGTGTCTGACGAACATCTTAAGGAAATTGATGCAGTAGAGATCAACACCATCCCTGTTGGCATCGACGAAGACGGCCTACTTGTTGTAGCCAAAGTTGGTAGGACGAACCCGTACATACAAAGAGGCGATGAAATTCGCTCTTTACCTGCGGGTATCGCACCAGATGAGATCACCCTTGAACGTGCTATCGAACTACTTGAAACACCCGACGAACGAGTTCTTGGGGTGGACGCTGAGACCGGTCTCGAAGTCATTGCCAGGGTGGGTACCTACGGCCCTTACGTGTCTCTCGGGAGATTCCCCAAAATGCCGATGGCATCGTCCCCTGGTGGACAACTCTTAAATCTTCCCCTCCATAAGAAAGAACTAAAGGTAGCTCTCGCTTACATGCGCTGTATGACCGAACAGCCAGATGATGACTCGGTTCGTCAGGCAGTTAAGAACCCCAAACGAGGAATTGGTGAAGCTGCCATCAAACGCCTTGCCGAATATGGGAAGGAAAACGGAATCAGCCTTCTCGAAGCCTTCGAACAAGCGAAGAAAGCTGGTTCGTCAGCTCCTGCGCTTAAGGCCATTCGATCGTTTCTTAAATTGAGAAACTCGATTTCCGATATGCGCGACTCGGACGCCCCAACAGCGCTGCAGTCATGCCTAGAGCAATCTGGCTATATGGGAGAGTTGCGATCCGAGGACAAAGAAGAACGCCTCGCCAATATCAACTCATTGATAAAGGTCGCTAATGAGTTCGACAACGTTGTCGAACTTGTTGCGGAACTGGACCGAATCGACGAATTGAAATCTCAACCAAAACCCAAAACCGCCTCACTTTTTGACACGATGACGATCGAACGAGTCACTCTTGAAGACGCACTTGAACTCCTTAGCCTGCCTCGCACCGTTGGAACGGATCCTTCAGATGGCATAGAAATCACAGTTCAAAATGGCCCATACGGGCCATACCTGCTGAAGGGCGGAGAAAGCCGCAGCCTAGATAAGGAAGAACAACTGTTCACGGTCACTCTTGAAGAGTGCTTGCAACTTCTTGCCATGCCCAAGAAATTCGGTCGAGCAAAAGCGAAACCACCGCTAAAGGAACTTGGCAAAGACCCAAATAGTGGCAACCCGATTTTGCTTAAAGATGGGAAATTTGGTCATTACGTCACCGATGGGAAGACGAACGCATCGTTGAAAAGTCATGATTCCGTTGAAGAACTCTCTGCGGAACGAGCAGTTGAGCTTCTTGCGGAAAAACGAATCTGATCGCGCGGACCGATAAACGTTAATGAAAGTGATTGGGTTGAAATTCCTGACCGGTCAGGTAGCAACAGATAAAAATTATCTAATATCCTGTACCAATCCGAAATTGATCTCAGGGGCACAACCGATTTTTCAGAAGGACTCTTAGCCTTTTAAATGGCAGAAGGCTGCAAAGAATCTTGAATCACGGACATGGATGAGTTAGACGCAGACGCAGCAGACGGAACGAACCGTCGTATCGGACGATCGCACCCGGTTTTTGGAAGTCCTGGCTTCCTGCGCTTGTGGATCGCTCAGGTAGTTAGCGCGTTCGGAGACTGGATTGGGTTTCTCGCGATTATTGAAATCGCTCGACGGATTGGGGGAGACCAACCAGGGTCAGCTATTGCCCTAGTGATGATTGCCCGGGTCCTGCCCGGCTTCTTCTTAGCGTCTGTTGGTGGGGTGATCGTTGACCGGGTAAATCGAAAGCGGCTATTGATCATTTGTGATGTTCTCCGTGCTGGAGTGCTTCTGGTCATTCCGTTTATTGAGAAGATCTGGGGGCTTGTGTTGGCCTCTCTGATCCTTGAATTAGCGACCTCACTATGGGGACCAGCTAAAGAAGCAATCGTTCCGAACCTGGTGCCCAAAGAACAGCTAACAGTCGCGAATTCGTTGTCTTTAGTTGCTGCCTACGGGACGTTCCCGCTAGCGGCCGGTGCCTTTATCGGCCTCGCGAAGTTCGCTGAATTCTTGGGAGGTAGCAGTGCTGGTCAAGTTGAATGGGCGCTGGCCCTCGATGCGTTGACATTCCTGATTGCTGCTGGATTAATAGCAACCTTGCCCCTAGCAGCACGACGGCGAGAGCAAAAAAAATCGGGCTCTATCGATTTAGCCCAAGGAGTCCGGGAACTGCGCGAAGGATGGACCTTCATCGCAATAAGCCCACAGGTACGAGCGGTCATGGTTGGTCTGGGGACCGGCATGATCGGCGGAGGGATGCTGATCCCACTGGGCGCAGTCTTCAACGACGTGGTCCTAGGGGCTGGAAACGCCGGATTTGGAACCATTTTGGTCACCTTGGGCTTGGGAGTAGCCGTTGGAGTCTCGGCGTTATCAGCGATGCAACGACGATTGAACAAAGAGCACACTTTCGTGGCATCGGTCTTTGGCGCGGGAATTTGCCTTCTTTTCGCGGTGTCGAGTTCCGATACGGTCCCTACGATGTCCGGCGTTTTTGCAATGGGCATCTGCGCTGGTTCGGTATACGTCTTGGGTTTCACCCTGCTCCATGAACATGTGGAGGACCAACTCAGAGGGCGAGTGTTCAGCGCGTTGTACACACTGGTGCGCTTTTGTTTGCTCTTATCCATCACCGTTGGAGGATTTCTGTCTGATGGCTTCAATTGGCTTTTTGACGTGCTCTTCGATAACGAAATCGCTGTGGGATCATGGGCCATGGCCCTTCCCGGAGTTCGGGGCGCGTTATGGCTAGCTAGCCTTTTTATGCTCATCGCATCTGTACTTGCGTGGGTCTCCCTGCGCGCCCCTCAAAAGAAGTCCTCGTGAGTCGCCGCGGAAGATACATAGCCTTTGAAGGGTGGGAAGCCAGCGGCAAATCGACACAAGCTCGACTTCTGGCTGACCGCCTCGGCGCAGTTCTCACCCGCGAACCCGGCGGCACCGATCTGGGACTAGCCATTCGCGACTTGCTTCTGGGAAACGGTCCTGAACCAACTCAACGGGCAGAAGCACTGCTCTTCGCCGCCGATCGTGCGCAACACCTAGCAGAAGTAGTCGAGCCGGCATTGTCGGAAGGCAACGACGTCATCACTGACCGCTCATATGGATCAACTCTTGCCTACCAAGGACACGGGCGTGGGCAATCCATAGAGGAACTGATGCGACTCGTCGAATGGGCGAGCGGCGGCCTGCTGCCGGATCTCGTTGTTTTGCTGACGGTGCCAGTCGATACAGCAAACGGAAGGCTAGGAGACGAACGAGACCGAATGGAACGCGAAGACGCTGACTTCGCCGCTCGGGTAATTGACGGGTTTGCCGCCCTAGCTAACGCAGACCCGGATCGGTGGATCGTCGTTGATGGTGCCGGATCAATTGCGGAAGTATCTGAGAGGGTCGCTCACGCAGTCGGTGTGAAATGAGTGATGCTCTCAGCGAAGTCGTTGGCCAACCAGCTGCCATATCGATGCTGCGAGCGGCAGTTGCGAACCCGTTGCCTTCCTATCTCCTCGTTGGACCAGCAGGCTGTGGCGCGCGAACAATTGCCACTAGCTTCGCCGCGGAACTCTTAGCTCACGACACCGACGATTCGGAACGTCACCGAAGACTCGCCGTTTTCGAAGAGCATCCTGATTTGGTTGTGTTCGAACGCAATGGCCCCTCACTCACCGTGGACCAAGCCAGGGAGATTGTGAGAGCGGCAACAACGAGCCCGTTTCAAGGGAAACGAAAAGTCATTCTCGTTGAAGACATCCACCTAGCCTTCGGTGCTGCCCCAATGATTCTCAAGGTTCTAGAAGAGCCCCCGCCATCAACCTATTTCATCTTGACTGCGGAAGAAATCCCCGCCGAGTTAGCAACCATCGCCTCTCGCTGCACGCAAATCGACATAGCTGCCGTGAGCCCCCAAGACCTTAAAAAACTCCTACTTGAGTCTGGAATCGATGAGAAGCATTCATCGGTCATCGCCGCAGTCTCCAACGGATCAATTGATCGCGCGTTACTCCTGGCTTCAGATGATGCTGCCCTTGAACGTTGGGCATCATGGCAACAACTTCGAACAACACTAGATGGGAGTGGGAACACAGCTACGGCCGCGGTAGATCGCTTACTGACAATGATCGATGACGCAGCCGTTCCCCTACAAGGGCGACAAGATCGCGAACGCAAAGAACTTGATGAACGCGCGGAACGTTTCGGTGAGCGGGGGTTAGGGCGTCGAGGTTTGGAAGATCGTCACAAAAGAGAATTACGGAGGTTGCGAACAGACGAACTTGTAATGGGCATCACCGCGATAGGTATCTCCCTTCGCGACGACGTCGCAACAGGCGTCCTCGATGCTGCGCGTGCTTCAACATCGTTAATTGCGGTCACCCAAGCTGCAAATGATCTACGCCGCAACCCAAACGAACGATTGCTCCTACAGAGGCTATTCATGAATCTCAACTAGTGAACAACCCTGTTGTGTCATAAACGATGGAGCCCGAGGCGGGGATTGAACCCGCGACCTGCTCTTTACGAGAGAGCCGCTCTGCCACTGAGCTACTCGGGCGCTGACTCACTGACGCTACCAGCCGACTTTGTTGACACGGCCGGCATATTCATGGGATTCACCACGAACCTGTACCCAGATTGAAGGTGTCTACGGCACGGTTAGATACGATGGCCACATGAACGCACTTGCTGCTCAAGTCTGGCATTTCTGGTTAGCTGTGCCCCTCGCTATAGGCACCGTGCTCGGAGTCCTCCAACTCGTCGCTGGGTACATCGTCAAAGTTGTGGCCCCCCGATATCCCAAGCGCTGAGTTCAACAATGACGGACGGGCCCGTCGACTGGGAATTAGCCCGCCGGATCGCGGTTCGCGTCGCAGGCGAAGAACCCTTGTCGCGTTCCTATTTAGGTAATTCATTGCACGAAGATTTTGCTCATTTCACTCCGTTGGCAGAAGAGTTGGTAGCGGCGGAAACTGGCCTGATTTCCAGCGAAGGTTCCGCCCGCGCCCAAGTGATCGACCGCGCAGGATGGATCGATGCAAACATCCGGGCCTTCCGCCGCCTGCTACGTCCAGTCTTGGCTGAATCCGGCGAAACAAACGCTGCTAGCAAAATCACCGGCAAAATCGCTGCTGCCGAACTAGGAACGGTCCTGGGTTGGATGTCTCGACGCGTGCTGGGCCAGTACGACCTGTTACTTGCCGAAGACGAAGATCGAGATGAACAAGACCTCGTGTACTACGTCGGCCCGAACATCATCTCGACCGAAAAAAAATTCGCCTTCGACCCCAAACAATTCAGGCTCTGGCTGGCATTGCACGAGTTAACGCACCGGTCACAGTTCACAGGAGTTCCGTGGCTGCGCCCCCGTTTCTTAGAACTGGTAAATCAAATGCTTGATGAAGTCGACCCAGACCCCGACCGAATTAAACAAGGATTACAAGAATTCATAAAGTTACGTCGAGCGGGGCAAGACCCGATGGCTGATGGGGGAGTCGCCCAGCTATTCGCAAATGAGCGTCAGCGAGAACTGTTGGATTCCGTTGGCGGCATGATGAGCCTGGTTGAGGGCCACGGTGATGTCACCATGTCTCGCGCAGCGGCGGGTCACGTACCCCACGCCTCGCGCTTTCACCGAGTTATGCAGGAACGACGAAATGGGGCAACAGGCGTCGCGCGGATCATGCAAAAATTTATGGGGATAGAAGCCAAGCTGGCGCAATACCAAGCGGGAGAGGACTTCATTGCAGCTATTGAGTCACAACGCGGTCGACGCGCAGTGGATGTCATCTGGCGCGATGCAGGACACCTCCCATCAATGGAGGAGATCCGCGACCCGTCCGCATGGATGCAACGGGTGCCAGCCGGGTAACTGAGGTCCTCACATGGCAGATCTCAATCAGATCAATGCACTCCTCCAAAATTGCACCTTCCCCTCTAGCGGCACACTCCATTGCGCTGTTTCAGGTGGCGCAGATTCTTCAGCTCTTTTGATTCTTGCCTCGTTGACCGGATCGCCGGTCATCGCGTATCACGTTGACCACGGGATCCGACCAAACGGCTCAGCAGAACGCGACCGAGTGTCAGAGCTTGCCGACCGAGTTAACGCCGGTTTCGAAGCCCTGACTCTCGAACTGAAAGATGGACCTAACCTCGAAGCTCGCGCCCGCACAGCACGATTCGCAGCGCTACCCCAAACGGTTCTCACTGGACACACGTCTGACGACCAAGCGGAAACGATCTTGCTGCACCTTCTTCGAGGAGGAGGTCTTGATGCGTCCGCTGGTATGCGGCAAAAACACCACCCACTTCTCACTCTTCGACGCGCAGATACCGAGCGAATATGCGATCTGTTCGGTTGGGAACCCGTTAATGACCCGACCAACACCGATCCCCGATTTCGACGAAATCGAGTTCGCAACGAGGTCATACCCCTCCTAAACGACATCAACGAACGAGACGTGGTTCCGTTGCTGACACGCGCCGGAAAAGTTGCACAAAACGATCGCGACTTCCTTGACGAACTTGCCGAAGAGATTGACCCCACTGACGCCGCTTCCTTAACCGCAGCACCCCTTCCCTTGGCCCGCCGCGCAATTCGAAAGTGGCTCCGAGAGGAACATCCCCCAGACTTCGCCTCCGTTGAGCGAGTACTGGAAGTCGCTCGGGGAGAGATTCTCGGCACCGAAGTAACCGGTGGTCGGTCTGTACGACGAACCGGTGGCACCCTAAGAATCGAAACCTTGCCTAAAGGGCGTAGAAAAGTTCGAGATAGCGGCTAGGTTCCGACCTTGTGACGGATCAGAGCGCCCTACACCCCGACCCCGCCCTCAGCGAAGTCCTTGTAACCCACGCCGAAATCAGCACTCGGGTCCAGCAACTGGGTCAAGAGATCGGGAACGATTACGCCGGACGAATCCCCTTGTTGATAGGCGTGCTCAAAGGCGGGGCCATCTTTACCACTGACCTCGCCCGTGCCATTGACCTTCCCGTCGAACTCGACTTCATGGCAGTGTCCTCCTACGGGAGTTCTACCCGCACTAGTGGCGTGGTCCGAATCATCAAGGACCTTGACGAAGACATCGAAGGCCGAGATGTGATCATCGTGGAAGACATTGTTGATAGCGGCCTAACTTTGCGATACCTCAGAAAAACCCTTTTGGCGAGGAACCCGGCAAGTTTGGAATTCTGCTCGCTTTTGGTCCGAGAGGAACAACAGGCCGACCTAGATGATCTCGTCAAATACGCAGGATTTCGACTTCCCCAGGTGTGGGTCGTGGGCTACGGACTTGATGTAGGCCAGCGTTACCGAAACCTTCGCGACATTTGGGCCTACGACAGATCAGCTAACTCCTGAACGCCGCCGCAGTGTCAGTGGCCCCTCCGATATCTGACAAGTAACATCTGCTTCGCATCAGCGTTTCTTAACGCATGCGGAATAGGGAACCGTGAAGGCAAAATGGGCAGAAGGTATTGAGCCCAGAAACTTTGTCTGGGTAATCAAGGACTCCCTCGCTATCTGCGAGCGCCCCGGGGGCTACGGGGAACACCACCGACGTGTTCGCCGTCAAGAAGAAATCATTTGGATTCGCCAAAACGAATTCGACGTCCTCTATTCACTCATTTCCGGTTCACACAACCTCCACAATTACGAAGAACTTGGCATGCCGTTCCGGCATCGACCCTGGCCTGCACATGACCAACTTGCTCAATTTATGGGGGCCATCTTTATCGAGATCCGCAGCGCTATATCGGCAGGCCAAAAAGTTATCCTCCACAAGGAACTAGTCGGAGAACGTTTGTGTGGGTTGATGGCGGCCTACTTGCTATGGGCTGGCCTTGTTCCAACCGGACCGCAAGTCACAGCAATAGCCGAACGCATCTTCCAGCAACGATTGGGACCGCACGGTCGGGAATTAGTTGAAATAGCGGTCGGTATGAAACCTCAGCAGGAGACCACATAGCAGTGACACGACCGAGCGACAGTGATTGCATCCAACTACGCGGCTTGCGCGTCGTGTGCATCGTAGGTGTACTGCCAGAAGAACGCGAGCGAGCGCAGCCGTTGGAACTCGACATCGATATCTATGCCGACCTGTCGGCAGCCGGTACTTCAGATGAATTACACGACACGGTTGATTATGGATCTGTGGCTCAAATAATTGAAGAAATGTGCCTCGAAGCGAAGGTCCAACTCCTAGAACGCCTGGCGCAACTCGCAGCAGAACGTCTGCTCGAACTTGATGGTGTCTCAACGGTGGAAGTGACGGTAAAGAAGATCCGGCCACCGGTGCCATCGGACCTAAATTTCAGCGCCGTTCGAGTGACCCGTCACCGAACATGAGGACGAAATGCCCCAAACCGTAAGAAGCTTTATAGGTCTGGGATCCAACCTAGGTGACCGTAGAGAAATCTTGACGAGAGCAGTGCGAGACATTCCCGACAAGCACGCTGTCTCAGGGCTATACGAAACAGCGCCAATTGGTGGCCCGTCCCAAGGAGCGTTCCTCAACTTAGTAGTTGAAATTCACACCTCCGTAAGCCCCTACGAGCTTCTTACTATTTGTCAACAACTTGAGACATCAGCGGGACGTGTCCGCAAAGAACGTTGGGGCCCACGGACCCTCGACGTTGATGTTCTGCTGCACGGCGACTTAACACTCAACGACCCCGAATTAACGATTCCGCACCCGCGCATGAACGAAAGAGCCTTCGTTCTCCACCCACTCGCCGACTTAGCCCCCGAGCTAATGCCACCGCTATGGCGAGAAACAGTTTCAGACCAGGTGATAGTGCGAGTCGACGACCTGCTTTACTGTTAAATCGAAGCATCCGAGACAGAAGGTGACGTCGCTATCCGAAAAAGGCGCACTTTGACCCAACCGGGAAACGCCAAACTGTTAGGACAAGGATGCTTATTTAACAATTGATCGCACCACTAGCGCGATTAATGAAGCACCATGAAGCATGGTTATTGCGCGAAGTTGAGTGCGAAACCAACGAAACTGAGCGTCATTGAGGAGACATGGCCGAAATTCCCTACCGATTCGTCACTGACAGCCGAGTTGAGGAACTGATCGCAAACCATGCTGACCTTGAACCGGGTCAAGAAACTGACCATGTGGTTGCCATAGCGGGGCGACTAATGCTGCGCCGAGTTCAAGGCAAAATCGCCTTTGCCACCCTGGACGATGGTTCTGGCCGAATTCAACTCTTTGCCCCTGCAAAGACCACACCGGAGTTTGACAAGTTCTGCGATCTCAATCTCGGTGACTGGGTTGGACTAACGGGTGTTGTGATGACCACCCGACGTGGAGAACTCAGCGTAAGAGCAGATTCATGGGTTCTTCTGGCCGAGGCCCGCCGTCCGTTCCCGGACAAATGGCACGGCATCACCGACGTAGATACCCGATACCGGCAACGGTACGTAGATCTGTGGGTCACCCCCGAAGCGAGACAGACTTTTCTCATGAGAAGCCGGATGATGTCGCTGACACGATCTTTTATGGAGCACCGGGGCTTCATCGAAGTAGAAACCCCCATTTTTCATCCGATACCAGGAGGAGCAAATGCTCGACCATTCACTACCCACCACAACGCCCTAGACCTCGATCTGTATCTAAGAGTCGCACCAGAGCTGTACCTCAAACGACTAACGGTCGCAGGATTCGACAAAGTTTTCGAGATAGGTCGAGTATTCCGCAACGAAGGAGTCTCGACTCGTCACAACCCAGAGTTCACGATGCTTGAGCTGTACCAGGCGTACGCCGATTACGACGACATCATGAACCTCGTGGAGGAACTCGTCGAACATCTCGCTCTCGAGCTCACCGGCTCGACGGTATTAACGGTCGGTGACCAGGAACTCGACGTTGCTCGACCTTGGCGGCGAGCGACGATGATTGAACTAATAGAAGAGTCGATTGGGGTGACCTTGTCGCTCGATATGTCGACTGAAGAACTCCGAGCTGTTGCAGCGGAGCACGGAGTGCCGTTTAAAGATTCGTTCGGGCCAGGCAAGCTCATTTTGGAGATCTACGAGAAAACGACCGAAAGCACCCTTTGGGGTCCCGTATACGTGACCGAATACCCAGCAGAAGTTTCGCCTCTATCAAGAGAGCACCGAAACAAACCAGGGATGACAGAACGTTTTGAGGCGATCCTGGCCGGACGAGAACTCTGCAATGCGTTTAGCGAGCTCGTCGACCCTGATCAGCAACGCTCCCGCTTTGAAGACCAGGCAGCTCAAAATGCCGGAGGTGACGCTGAAGCGATGATGGTCGATGAGGATTATTTGCGTGCCTTGGAATACGGACTTCCCCCTACGGGAGGTTTAGGTATCGGCATGGATCGTTTAGCGATGTTGCTCACCGGTGCGACCAGCATCCGCGACGTCGTGCTGTTTCCAACTCTTCGCCCCGAAAGCTAGGGGCCACTCAGTCCGCGCTACGAACTCGGTAGCGACCCCTCGGGTTGATCTTCGCGCTGGATGAATAAGCCCTCTGCATCCATGAAGCGGCCTTCGGGACCATCTCCCGACCCCTTCAAATAAATTTTCCGACCGTCAGTCTGAGCGACCCAGGCACGAAACGTCAGAGCCACGCCTAAAGGTGCGGGACCCAGGTAGTCCACATGAAGGTAGGCGGTGTAAGCCTGGCGACCCCGCATACGGTTGAGAGCGCCCATTACCTCATCAATAATAAGAGCCTGAACGCCACCATGAACGCGCTCAGGAGGCCCCGCAAACATCTGATCAATTGCGCCGGTGCCGACAACACATTCATCTGATTCCTTAACGAATTTTAACCCGATTGACGCCGGATGAAACTCACCGCCCGCAATCGAAAAAGGGTCAAATTCGATCTCTTCTCCAACTTCAAGGTCAAGCGGTGTGTACTGACCGGCATAAATCGCAGCGAGGTGAGGGCGAGTCATCATGTCGTCGAGTTTGTTTCTATCGGTGCCGGCACTAAAGCGATCCCCGAGATCGTGGATAGTGCCGGTGATCTCATCGAGAGTTTCGTCAGCAAGTTGACGGCCCGAAAGTGCACGATTTAAGCGGCGCATCGCACTGGCGGCTCGACTCACTGCATCCCAAGTGCTCATGTCTCGCACGCTACCGTGCCAACTCGTCTCGCAGGCGGGCACCGTGACCCAGTACGGTCACAGCATGCGCCGCGTCATCTTCGATCAAGAACACGACATGTTCCGCGACTCCGTTCGAGCGTTTGTGGAGAAGGAGATCGTCCCCAACCACGAGAAATGGGAGCATGACGGAAAAGTCGACAAAGCAATGTTTCGAAAGGCGGGTTCGCTTGGTTTCCTCGGAATGGCAGCACCCGAGTCATATGGCGGGGGCCAGGTCGAAGACTTTCGGTATAACTCGATCATTAATGAAGAAATTCAACGAGCAGCTGTGGTCGGCTCGGGGATGTGTATCACGTTGCACAACGACGTTTGCCTCCCATATTTTCTGAACTATTGCAACGAGGAACAGGCAGATCGCTGGATGCCGGGCCTTGTTAACGGCGACCTGATGAGCGCAATAGCCATGACCGAACCCGCAATTGGTTCAGATCTAGCGTCAATGGGAACAACAGCTATTCGCGAAGGAGCCGGCTACGTCGTCAACGGCTCCAAAACTTTCATCACCAACGGCATCAACAGTGACCTCGTAATCACGGCGGTAAAGACCGACCCTTCAGAAAAACACAAGGGAATCTCCCTCCTTGTTCTTGAAGAAGGAATGGAAGGGTTTGAACGCGGGCGGAACCTAGACAAGCTAGGCATGAAGAGCCAAGACACTGCAGAGTTATTCTTTGATGACGTCTTCGTGCCAGAAGAAAACGTTTTAGGTGGAGAGGGAGCAGGCTTTTTAAGCCTTGTAAACAACCTCCCACAAGAACGGCTGTCGATCGCAATAACAGGAACAGCTTCGGCTCAGGCCGCGTTCGATTGGACAGTCGAATACGTCAGTGATCGCGAGGCATTCGGTCAAAAGATTTCATCGTTCCAGAACACTCGGTTCGAACTTGCCGAGATGAAAACCGAACTTGATATGGCCTGGGTTTTTATTGACCGCCAAATCGAGGCCCTCAACGTGGGCGAGTTGACAGCAGAGGACGCCGCTGAAGCCAAATGGTGGTGCACCGAAATGCAGTTACGGACCATCACGCGATGCCTGCAGCTGTTTGGCGGATACGGATTCATGAACGAGTACCCGATCGCTCGCGCATATGCCGATGCGAGAGTCCAGACGATCTATGGCGGCACGACGGAAATAATGAAAGAAATCATCGGACGACAAATTGCCGGCCGGTAACGCTGGAACAAAATTTGTTGCCCGTTGAGTCGGACTTTTCGGAGGAATACATCTTGTCTCGATCAATCGAATCTGTTGCCGTAGTCGGCGCCGGAACCATGGGTGCTGGCATTGCCGCAGCGAGCGCAGCCGCTGGGTGCCGCGTTCTCCTGCTCGACATGAACGCAGATGCTGTCGAAGCCGCCCTGCAACAAGTTGACCCGGACGCCCAGCATTTAGTGACAACAGGGACCGTAGAGACCGATCTAGAGGCAGTTTCAGACTATGACTGGGTTTGCGAGGCTGTCGTAGAAGACCTGTCTGTTAAACGAGAACTTTTCGAGCGTTTGGAACTGATCCGAAAAGACGGTTCGGTTATTTCGTCGAACACCTCGGGTATTCCGCTCCGCCAGATATCTGAAGGAATGGCTCCTCGATTTCGTGCCGATGTTGCGATCACGCACTTCTTTAACCCCGTGAAAGTGATGCACCTATTTGAACTTGTCCCCGGTGAAGACACCCATGACGAAGTGATCGCCGCGTTCGCCGAATTCGGTGACAAGCGCCTTGGCAAAGGTGTCGTGCACGCAAAAGACACCGTCAATTTCATTGGCAACCGTATTGGCTGCTTCTTCATGCTCTCAGGGTTACATCTCGCGAAACCCTTCCTCGCCGAAGGAATGAATCAAGAGACCGTGGACGCCACCCTTTCGACTCCTGTAGGCCTACCTCCCACCGGGCTCTACGGGCTGATTGATCTCATTGGTCTAGACGTGATGGAACTCGTAGGGAAAAACCTCGCGACCAACTTGCCTCAAGCGGATGCGGGGCACGCCTACACGGCATTCCCGCCAGCTGAACAACGGATGCATGACAACGGCCAACTCGGCCGAAAAGCCGGTGGGGGGTTCTCTCGACAGATCAAGCTCGACGACGGTACCCGTAGGAAAGAAACCTTCGACCTCCTCAACGAAACATGGCGCGACGCGCAACCAGCGACGCTCGAAGGCGCTGCGCCAGAACTAGGTGAGGTGATCTTTGAAGATTCCCCAGCGGGACAACTAGCTTGGAAAGTTTTTGGTGGAACTCTGAAGTACGCAGCGGGTTTAGTGCCCGAAATTGCCGATGACGTCGTCAACATCGATAACGCGATCCGCTGGGGTTTCAACTGGGTACACGGCCCATTCGAGATGCTGGATCACCTGAACCCCAAGCGCGTGATCGATCGAATCCACAAAGAAGGTGGCCAACTGCCATCCATGCTCGCGGTTCTCGAGCAAGCAAAGGCCGCTTCCTTCTACCGCAACGATGGCGCCGAGTATCTTGGCGTCGACGGTGAATATCATCCCGTTGATCAGGTCGCGAATTAACTCAGTTAGATCGCACAATCGCGTCTGTCATCATTACAACATCACGCATTTCGACCCCATCGTGAACCCGGATTACGTCGATGCCCCCACAAATTGCTTGAGCGACGCTTGCCGCCGTGCCGAACAATCGTTCTCCGATATCGCTGCCTAACACCGTGCCAATAGATGACTTTCGCGACGTGCCGATGAGAAGCGGCAACTCAAATCGGGTCAATTCTGGAAGCCGACGCAATATTTCCAAATTCTGTTCAACTGACCACCCGAACCCGAACCCTGGGTCCAGGATCAAATTTGATAGCTCAATCCGAGCAGACTCACACACAGCCAGAGTTTCATCGAAGCCAGCAACGATGTCATCGACCACATCGCGATGCTCTCGACCTCGCTGGTTGTGCATCACCACGGCACCCACTCCGCGCTGAGACACGAGCGACGAAAGATCGGGATCCAGGAGAAAACCAGTGATGTCGTTAACCACCGTCGCTCCGGCGTCTAGCGCGGCGTCCGCGACGACCGCCCAGGTCGTGTCGATCGATATAGGTAGATTTACCGCGTCGCGCACCGCCTCAATTACCGGAACAACTCGAGATTTCTCCACAGCAACAGGTGTTGGTTCAGCACCGGGGCGCGACGACGCACCTCCAATATCGATCACATCAACACCACAAGCCTCAAACTCGGTTGCTAACAGGACAGCTTTCTCGATTTGGCCATCAATGCCATCACCTGAAAAAGAATCATGAGTAGCGTTGACGATCCCCATGACATACGTGCGGTGGCCCCAATCCCAAACCGGTCCGCGTCCCGGATCGAAACTCGTTGCTTGATAGCTACGGTTGATTGGCCACACCAGAAGCTCCGCAGACTTCGCTAACGGTCAAGCGTCGACAACAAATTTGTCGCCGCGTCGCGCATCCCCAAAACGCCAGGCGTGTCAGGCAACGCGTCAAGCGCTTTCACGGCATCACCGATGAAACCCTCAGCAGTTACTTTTGACGTTGCAATTTCGGCCCCGTCGACCACTGCTTGCCGAGCTTTATCCCGCGTCTGTTCGTCCAACGGTTGACCTAGTAACGCCACCACCGGATCGCCCGACGCAATCATCCGAATCACAGGCAGGGTATAAACACCTTCTCGCAAGTCGTTGCCCGAAGGCTTACCAAGTTCCTCGTCGGTGGCCACAAGATCAAGAATGTCGTCGACAACCTGAAATGCCATACCGTAGGCGTGACCAAATTCGGTCAATCGGTCCACCACCTTCCGGTCTGCGCCAGCTACGAGCCCGCCGATACGACACGAGGTGGCATAGAGCGCAGCCGTTTTTCCGGCAATCGCTTGCAAATACTGTTCTTCTGTTCGGGTGACGTCGTAAATCAGTTGCAACTCACGAACCTGCCCCTCACAGAGCCGCCCAATTGTTGCGGCAAGTAACTCAGCGACCTCGGTCCCCAACGAAGCAGCCAATTCCGAAGCTTTCGCCAAAAGAAAATCACCAGCGAGAATTGCGGTCAGGTTCCCCCAACGATGATTCACCGCTTCGATGCCGCGACGCGTTTCAGCTTCGTCCATCACATCATCGTGATAGAGGGACCCTAAGTGGACGAGTTCAACCGCTACCCCGCCCCGCACCATGGCATCGGTCATGGCCTCGGGACGTTCACCGTTAGGGTCCAAAGAAAGCGCTGATGCAATTACAAACGCGGGCCGTAAGCGTTTGCCACCCGCCGGTATGAGGTGGGATGCGACTTCCGTCAGAAAGTCATCATCAGTCATCGCGGCAACTCGCAACGCTGTCTCCACTCGCTGTAGATCCTCGCCGGGATCCGCGCGGTGTTGAAGGGGAGTGAGGGAAACCACGATGCAAACCTAACTGCAAAGCTAAACGACAACTCGATCTAGCCTGAAACGTTTGATTTGGGTGCCGCCAAAAAAGTTTCATGCGGTTTGAGAGCCAACTGCTGCAAGACAACAGCATTCACCCGGTTACACTCCAGTAACGCCCGTCACCTGTGGGCACACTTGCCTCCTGGAGGATTCAGTGTTTGAAAGGTTTACCGATCGAGCCCGCCGAGTCGTTGTGCTTGCTCAAGAGGAAGCTCGCCTTCTCAACCACAACTACATCGGAACAGAACACATCCTTTTGGGGCTTATCCACGAGGGTGAAGGTGTAGCTGCAAAAGCTCTGGAATCGCTGGGGATTTCGCTAGAAGCGGTTCGCAGCCAAGTTGAGGAAATAATTGGGCAAGGCGGGTCGTCACCGAGCGGCCATATTCCCTTCACCCCGCGAGCAAAAAAAGTTCTTGAATTATCACTCCGTGAAGCCCTTCAGCTAGGCCACAACTACATCGGCACTGAACATATCCTGTTAGGCCTAATCCGAGAAGGCGAAGGAGTGGCGGCCCAAGTTCTTGTCAAACTCGGAGCTGATTTATCTCGTGTTCGACAGCAAGTGATTCAATTGTTGTCGGGATATAGCGGTTCAGGCCAAGGGGAAGGTTCCGAACCTGGAAAAGAAACTGTTGGAGGATCAGCAGATCGCGGAGACGGCCCACAAGGCGGATCAGCTGTACTTGACCAGTTTGGTCGCAACCTCACCCAAAACGCTCGAGACAAGGCACTCGACCCAGTTATCGGCAGGATGCGCGAAACCGAACGCGTGATGCAGGTGCTCTCCCGGCGAACCAAGAACAATCCAGTGCTTATCGGTGAACCGGGAGTAGGCAAGACAGCAATAGTGGAAGGGTTGGCTCAAAAAATTGTTGCCGGGGAAGTCCCGGAAACACTGCGCGCAAAACAGCTGTACACACTTGATCTTGGCGCGCTTGTAGCAGGGTCGCGTTATCGCGGCGATTTCGAAGAACGACTGAAGAAAGTCCTGAAAGAGATCAAAACGCGTGGTGACATCATCTTGTTTATCGATGAGTTACATACGCTGGTAGGAGCGGGAGCTGCCGAAGGAGCGATAGACGCAGCCTCGATTTTAAAGCCGATGTTGGCACGTGGTGAGTTACAAACAATTGGCGCCACGACGCTTGAGGAATATCGCAAATATCTCGAAAAAGACGCTGCGTTAGAGCGTCGCTTTCAACCGATACGAGTCGAAGAGCCAACGCTGAGCCACACCATTGAAATTCTTAAGGGGCTGCGCGATCGCTACGAATCTCATCACCGGGTGACGATCACCGATCAGGCACTGGTTGCTGCAGCCAATCTGGCTGATCGCTACATAGCGGATCGCCATTTACCGGACAAAGCAATCGATTTGATTGACGAAGCTGGGTCCCGTTTGCGAATTAAACGTATGGAGACGCCACCCGATTACAAGGAAATCGAAAACAAGATCGCCGAAATCGTCGATAAGAAAAAGCAGGCCGTCGAAGAACAAGACTTCGAGTTGGCGGGTTCGTTGCGCGATGAAGAAAAAAATCTGCTGGACCGGCGTACCGAGATGATGGAGCAGATTAAATCCGACGGCGTAGATCTCTTCGACGAAGTTGACGAAGAAGCAATAGCAGAAGTTCTATCGATTTGGACAGGTATTCCCGTCTACAAACTCACTGAGGAAGAGACCCAGAAGCTCCTCAAGATGGAAGATGAACTTCACAAACGCGTGATCGGTCAACAAGACGCCGTCACCGCAGTTAGCCAAGCGATTCGCCGCACGCGTGCTGGCCTGAAAGACCCCAAACGCCCAGGAGGCTCATTTATTTTCCTTGGACCCTCTGGTGTAGGGAAAACAGAACTGGCAAAGACCCTGGCAGAATTTCTATTCGGAGACGAAGACGCGTTAATTAGCTTGGATATGTCGGAATACATGGAAAAGCACACCGTCAGTCGCCTCGTAGGATCGCCCCCCGGTTATGTCGGCTACGAAGAAGGCGGTCAGCTAACTGAGGCAGTTCGACGGCGCCCATTCTCGGTGGTTTTGTTCGACGAAGTTGAAAAAGCCCACCCCGATGTATTCAACACATTGTTGCAAATTCTTGAGGAAGGTCGACTCACCGACGCCCAAGGCCGCTCCGTTGATTTCCGTAACACCGTTTTGATCATGACCTCGAACCTCGGCACGGCCGACCTTCGAAGAGCCAACGTCGGATTCACTAAAGCCGACGAGGCAGTCAGCTACGAACGCATGAAAGACACCGTTAACGATGCTCTCAAAGCTCACTTCCGACCGGAGTTCCTCAATCGTGTAGACGACACCATCGTGTTCCACGAACTCTCCAGGGATGAAGTCACCGAGATTGTTGACCTGATGATCTCGAGAACAGCAGACCAGTTGCGAGCCCAAGGCCTCGGTTTAGAACTCACAGACGCCGCAAAAGCATGGCTTGCTCGAAAAGGCTACGACCCGACTATGGGTGCACGTCCGCTCCGACGAGCCATTCAACGACACGTCGAAGATGCCCTTTCTGAGCGGATCTTGTACAAAGAGTTCGACGCCGGCCAGATTATCGTTGTTGACACCGACGAAGACACCGACGAAATCGTGTTCCGATCAATTGACGGATTCGAACCGGGACCCGTCGAGCTTGAGGACGCCGCAACCTCAGAGTGACCGATTTAACGGCGTGTCGCTATTGAAGTGTTCACCGTGAGATGCCCTAGCGAACCCCCTTTTTGTCGAATCGCGCTATCTAAGGCAGGAATTGGACTCGACTAGTGCCAGAGTGGTCATGTGGAAGGCGCATGGTCGATTGTCTTAGCGGCTGGATCGGGATCCCGATTTGGTGGAAACAAGCAACTCGCGCAACTCGGAGACCAGCGAGTAGTCGACTGGAGCGTCACCCGAGCACGATCGTGCTGTGAAGGAGTTGTCCTCGTTGTGAACGCTGAAATGATTGGGGAACTGGAGTTGCCGCAAGTGGACATCGTCGTCGCTGGTGGTCCCACCCGGAGTGAATCGGTACGCAGCGGGTTAGAGGTGCTGCCAGAATCAGCGGAAATTGTTGTTATCCACGACGCCGCTCGGCCAGGTGCCCCAATCCCGATGTACCTAGCGGTTATCGACGCTGTGCTTGGCGGAGCAGACGCGGCTGTTCCTGGACTGCCAGTAACGGACACACTTAAACGAGTTGTTGACGCTCCTGTCGGAAAGAAAGTGGCGGCTACGGTGGATCGCGACACTCTTATGGCCATTCAGACCCCGCAAGCTTTCAGCAAAAGAATGTTAAAGAAAGCACATGCGGGCGGAGGACAGGCGACTGACGATGCCGGTTTAGTCGAAGCGATTGGTGGCACCGTCATGGTGGTTCCCGGTGATCCAGCGGCAACTAAAATCACACGTCCTAGTGACATCCTCATCATCGCCCAACTGATGGGACTTAACCCATGATGCGAATTGGACAGGGATACGACGCTCATCGATGGGCCAACGACGACCGCCCGTTAGTGATTGGTGGAGTTCACTTCCCAGGACATCGCGGCTTGGATGGTCACAGCGACGCTGACGTTGTTACCCACGCAGTCATCGACGCTGTGCTTGGCGCTGCTGGTCTGGGAGACATCGGCCAAAACTTTCCCGACGACAACCAGGCACTCGATCGTGTCAATAGCATCAAATTACTTGAACAAGCCGCCCAGCTCGTCCAAACCGCCGGCTGGGGGATAGTAAACGCCGACTGCACCGTCATCACTGACGAACCGCATATCGCCCCTGCCAAGGATGAGATGGAAATGAAACTATCCAAAGCGGCGGGAGGACCAGTCACAGTGTGTGGGAAACGAACGGAAGGCATCGGCGCTCTGGGCAGAGGCGAAGGCATCGTTGCGATTGCGGTTGCACTGTTAGAGCAAAAATGAGCGGTTCTCGAGGACGCTCAAAGGGACCAAGTCGGGGGGCCAAACCAGACAATCGAAAACCCGCTGGTAATAACCATCGCGGGCACCGCAACCGAGGCGGTTCGTCTACTCGCCAAAACAGATCCAACAAAAATGACGCTCAAGGTAAACCTCGCCCGCGATCCAGTGAACTGGGTGGTGATCACATCGAAGGCCGCCAAGCAGTTCGAGAACTATTACGAGCTGGACGACGCCGAGTTGAGCAGGTTCTTATTAGCGAAGAGGTGCACGACACGGCGATCTTGGCTGAGATCGCCGATCTTTCAGAGGAACGCAGAGTTCCCCTTCGACAACTCACTCGACGAAAACTCGACGAACATGCCCTCACTGAATCTCATCAAGGAGTAATCGCTACAGCGGAACCGATTCAACCGGTAGACCTCGACATGTTGCTATCGACCCAACAAGACGAACCTGCCCTGGTAGTCGCACTCGATGGTGTCACCGACCCTGGCAACCTCGGCGCGATTCTCAGAACAGCGGAAGTAGCTGGAGTAACCGGAGTGGTTCTGCCTCGCCATAGAGCGGTTCGACTCACCCCGGCAGCAGTAAAGGCTGCCGCGGGCGCGGTGGAATATCTGCCGATAGCACTGGTGGGTGGCTTACCCACCGCGCTTCGACGAATGTCCGATGAAGGACTATGGGTGATAGGCCTTGACGGAACCTCAAAAAATTCGATTTATCAATTACGAGTAGCCAATGAATCCCTAGTAATTGTGTTCGGTGCTGAAGGTCGAGGCCTCTCACATTTGGTGGCCCAAAGATGCGACCAGCTTATTTCGATCCCCCAAAACGGGCAGCTTGAATCACTCAATGTGTCCAACGCTGCGGCGATAACAATTTACGAAGTTCGACGCATCAGAGAAATGGATCAGTGAACGACATCAATAGTGACCCATTGGGGTTTACGCTGGGCATGCACTGCCCGAGTAGCTCAACGGCTAGAGCACCGTTCTTGTAAAGCGGGGGTTGTGGGTTCGATTCCCACCTCGGGCTCCGCGAAACCGGAAGGAAACCAATCGACGTGGAAGAAGCGCCTCATCAACAACTTAGTCAGCGAGACCGAGCCATCCTCGACTTTGAACAGTCGTGGTGGGAGTCGGCCACCCCGCGAGATCAAGCTGTGCGGGAACAGTTCCAACTCACCGAGTCGGAGTACGCAGACGTGTTGAACCAACTCATAGCTTCCGAAACTGCCCTGCTAGCAGAACCGCTACTCATTCGACGACTCCGACGCCTGCGCGACCGTCGACGTCAAGAACACATCGCCCGCCGTACCGCCGACCAGGAGGTCGCCCGATGAACGGTCCCATGTCCAGACCAAACAACGCTGCCACGATACGAGGGTTGTTGTTGGTCATCGTTGCTGTTGCAGTCGGGGTTTATTTGTTGAGAGGGACGGACACGCCCACTCTCGACACAGCGTCAACCCCAACATCAGTAGCGTCAGCGCAAGAGGAAGCAGCTACTGAACAAGAAGAAACAGTTGCTTCGACCGAGACCACCCTTCCCGGAATCGTCGTAGCTACGTCAGCTCCAGAAAACGGAGCTGCTCCTGATGACTCTGATGCTGGAACGATGGTGGGCTTTGAAGGCCGGCCAAATGAAGAGGTTTCAGTTCAGGTTGCGAACTCAACCACAGTACGTGGGGCAGCTGGACAAAAAACAGACTTTCTCAAAACCAAAGGCTTCATTATCAAGACCCCAATAAATATGAAGGGCACGGCGCTCGACCGCACACGAGTTCACCATCAACCCGGGTCAATTATCGAAGCCCAAAATATTGCCCTTTTGTTGGGACTCGACGATCAAAACGACGTATATAAAATGCCCACCGACTTGAGTGCCTACGACGGGTATGACGAGCCCCACGTCCTCATTGCGTTAGGCATTGATAAGGCCAGCGCGGATTAGCAACCAACATCGGTTATTTGCCTGTGCACATAGTCATATGCCCTGACAAGTTCCGCGGCACCGCGAGTGCATCTGAGGCAGCTCACGCCCTAGGAGCTGGTCTCGTGGCGCCTGACCTGGAAGTCATCTTTATGCCCCTAGCCGACGGTGGTGAGGGCACTCTCGAAGCCTTAGGCGGAGCCAACCGAAGTAGCCAGGTGACAGGCCCCCTGGGAGACCGCGTAGAAGCTAAATGGAGGCTCTCCTCAGGTCAGGCAGTCATCGAAATGGCCCAAGCAAGCGGGCTGCTTCTCGCAGGCGGTAGCGAAGGCAACGACCCTCTTTTTGCAAGTAGCACCGGGACAGGTGAGTTAATTGCCGAAGCAAGAGCATCAGGGGCTCGGCGCATAGTTATTGGAGTTGGAGGATCAGCATCGACTGACGGCGGGTTAGGCGCAATTCGCGCTATGGAGCCACTGGTGCGTTTCTCCGGAGTCGAGCTCATCGTCGCGTGCGACGTCCAAACCGAATTTCTTGACGCCGCACCAGTTTTTGGACCTCAAAAAGGAGCGACGTCTGCTCAAATTGAGCTATTGCGTCGCCGACTCTCACGTCTAGCGGAGATCTACCTCAACGAATTTGGTGTTGAAGTTCGCGACTTACCGCGCGCAGGTGCTGCAGGTGGCTTAGGTGGAGGACTCGCCGCGGTTGGAGCGCAACTGGTCAACGGGTTCGATCTAATCGCCGACGAAATTCAGCTGGCTGACGCAATAGCAGAAGCAGACCTCGTCATAACTGGCGAAGGCCGCCTGGACGCAGAGTCATTCAACGGCAAAGTTGTGGGCGGAGTTGCACTGATGGCTGACCGTTACCAAGTTCCCGTCGTCGCTGTGGTGGGGTCAACTACTCCGGGCACCACTATTCCCAAAAACTTGGAGATCTACTCGCTCACAGAGCTTTTCGACCAAGATCTAGCTTTTAGCGACACCCAAAGATGTCTTACACAAGTTGCGTCCCAGCTCTTAACGTGACAATCGAGAAATCAAAAAATCTCGGTAAACCACCAAATTTGACCGAGAATCCTGGTCCTCAGGTTGCAAATGGAGGGTGTTCGCTGATTGGCTATTAGCACTCTCACTAGGAGAGTGCTAATACCAAAAGCCTCAACGAAGACCTAGCTACCAGCTAGTTCCGGTTTTAGGTAACCGACCAACATACCAACGGAGTCAGATCCAGATGGCAAAGATGATCTCTTTCGACGACGAAGCCCGACGGTCTCTCGAAGCAGGAATGAACCAGCTTGCGGACGCAGTTCGAGTAACGCTCGGTCCTAAAGGACGCAACGTCGTTCTGGACAAAAAATGGGGCGCACCCACCATCACCAACGATGGAGTATCAATCGCCAAAGAGGTAGAACTCGAAGATCCGATTGAACGAATCGGCGCGGAATTGGTGAAAGAAGTCGCAAAAAAGACTGACGACGTCGCCGGCGACGGCACCACCACAGCGACGGTCCTCGCGTGGTCAATGGTGCGTGAGGGAATGCGCAACGTCACAGCTGGCGCAAACCCAATGTCGTTAAAGAAAGGCATTGAGGCTGGAGTCGTCGCAGCCGTTGAAGCCATAGAAGGCATGGCAATCAGCGTGACTGAATCCAAAGAGCAAATCGCTCAGGTTGCGGCTATCTCTGCTGCTGATCGCGAAATTGGAGATCACATCAGCGAAGCCATCGAAAAGGTTGGCAAAGATGGGGTCATTACGGTCGAAGAAAGTCAGACCTTTGGGCTCGAAATGGACCTCGTTGAAGGTATGCGCTTCGACAAGGGATACATATCGCCATACTTCGTCACAGACCCAGACCGACAAGAAACAGTCATAGACGAGCCCTATCTCCTATTTGTCCAAGGCAAGATCACTGCCGTACGAGACGTCGTTCCCGTCCTTGAAAAGGTTATGCAGGCAGGGAAACCGATGGCCATTATCGCGGAAGATGTAGAAGGCGAAGCTCTTGCGACAATTGTTGTCAACAAGATTCGCGGCACTTTCAAATCGGTCGCAGTTAAAGCTCCCGGCTTTGGCGACCGCCGAAAGGCAATGCTTCAGGACATGGCGATCTTGACGGGCGGTCAAGTGATCAGCGAAGACGTCGGACTCAAACTTGAGAACACCACCCTTGACCTTCTTGGCACAGCACGCCGGATCATCGTGACGAAGGACGAAACCACCATCATCGAAGGCGCTGGTGACGAAGCAGACGTCGCGGGTCGCATTGAGCAAATTAAGAACGAAATCGATAACACCGATTCGGACTACGACCGTGAAAAGCTTCAAGAGCGTCTAGCGAAGCTCGCCGGTGGAGTTGCGGTGCTGAAAGTCGGTGCCGCTACCGAAGTCGAACTCAAAGAAAAGAAACATCGCATCGAAGACGCGGTAAGTACAACCAAGGCTGCTATCGAGTCAGGGGTTGTTGCCGGCGGCGGAGTTACTTTGCTACGAGCACAAGCTGCAGTCGATGCGTTAGCAAGCAGCCTTGAAGGAGACGTTGCGACAGGAGCCAGGCTCGTTAGTCGCTCGCTAGAAGGTCCCCTCAAGCAAATCGCCGAAAATGCAGGCCTTGAAGGTGGCGTTGTCGTAAGTCGCGTGAGGGCCCTGACCGGTTCTGAGGGTCTGAATGCGGCCAGTGGCGAGTATGAGGACCTTGTTGACGCCGGCGTCATCGACGCCGCCAAAGTAACGCTCTCAGCGCTGCAGAATGCCGCCTCGATAGCGGCGCTTTTCTTGACAACTGAAGCCGTTGTCTGCGAAAAGCCCAACGAGGACGGCGGAGGCGGAATGCCTGCGATGCCTGATATGGACTTCTAGACAAACTGATTTCCTATCACCAAAGTCGAACGGGGGACGTCGCTAGATGAACCTCTGCCGCTTTGTGGCCTAATCTGAAAGCTGTTTCTCAGCGGGGTCTCAGTGCAGTTACTACTTCACGAAGCGTGCGAGTCGTTATCGATCATCCTTGGCGAATGGCGTGGAGCAGGAAGAGGCCATTATCCGACGATTGACGACTTTGAGTACACAGAAGAAGTCATCTTCGGTCACAGTGGAAAACCATTCCTTACATACGGGCAGAAAACTAAAAACGCTGTAAACGGCGAACCGCTTCATTCCGAGCAAGGCTTTTTGCGTGCTACAAGCGAGACAGGGTTAGAACTAGTGATCGCTCAGCCTTCAGGCATCGTTGAAATCCACCAAGGGTCTTACGCTTCGAACGAGTCCGCTTGTGTCATTAACCTCGAATCGATTCATGTGGCAACTAGTCCCACTGCCAAATCAGTGGAGCAAGTACATCGCTTGTTGAGAATTGAAGGTGACACTCTTACGTACGACGTATCTATGGCCGCGATGGGTCAGCCTCTACAGCACCACCTCACTGCGACCCTCGAACGCCAATAAAATAACAAGGAAGCGCGACCGCCCACTCTTGCCATGAATTCCCGGGGCGGCAGTACCCTGTCGTTATGCGACGCGGTCGGAGCGAAAAATATTTTGTGGAACGTATCCGCCGCGGCGAAATCGAACGATTTCCTGACGAGATCGTTGTCGAGGAACCGCTCGAGATTCGACTCGATGGAAATTTAGTTGCCACGACGATGCGAACACCTGGCCACGACTACGAACTTGCCGTTGGTTTCTGCGCAACAGAAAACCTTCTAGGAGACGCCGCTGTGATGCAAGTTCGGTATTGCGGAGAGGGTCCCGCAGCGGAGTATGAGTACAACGTTGTCACTGTCGACACCGGTGGGCGAGCCCCAGTCCCGCGACCTCGACTCGGTAACGTGAGCTCATCGTGTGGTCTGTGCGGATCGGCCACCCTTCTTGAGTTGGCAACCCAAATCGATCCGATAAACGACCCAACGGTCTTCACGGCCCAGACCATCACCGACGTCCTAAAAATAGTTGGTTCTCAACAAGAAATGTTTACCCGGACCGGAGGGTTACACGCAGCTGCCGTTTTTAACTCCGCTGGCGCAATCGAACTACTCCGTGAAGATATCGGTCGCCACAACGCCGTTGACAAGATCATTGGTCGTCGCGTGTTAGACAAACAACTGCGTTCAAATGAACTCGGCCTTTTCGTTAGTGGACGGGCCAGCTTTGAGATGGTTCAAAAGGCTTGGACTGCAGGGTTTGGAACTCTCGTGGCAGTATCCGCGCCGAGTGCCCTCGCTGTCGACATCGCCAAAACTGCCAATATGACCCTGGTGGGATTCGCACGGAGTGACTCGATGAACGTCTACGCCGGCCACATTGATAAATAGACCCATAGGATCACCGACATGACCCAACCCCAATATGTCACCACTTCTGTTGGCTGGGGTGTGCTCCATCTGTTCTGCAAAGCCACCGACCGCACTGACGGGCAACGAGTTGTCGCTGCAGTGAAAGAAATCCAAGACAGCGACCACCAGGTTCTTTGCGTCGCAGTATTTGGACATAAAGCAGATATCGGGTTTATGGCCCTCGGCCCCGACCTATGGCGGCTCCGTAACTTACAAAGCCAAATCCAACAAGCGGGTTTAGTGGTTGTCGACAGCTATATCTCCATGACGGAGACCTCGGAATACGCCCCAGATTTGCCTGAGGAAATGAAAACTCCTCGACTGCATCCAGAACTTCCGCCCGAAGGGAAAAACGCGTTCTGTTTTTACCCGATGTCGAAACGTCGCGAATCTGGCGGTAATTGGTACACACTGCCCTATGAGACCCGACGCGAACTCATGTATGAACACGGCAAATCCGGAAGAAATTTTCGTGGACGGATCTTGCAGGTAGTTACTGGGTCGACAGGCGTCGATGACTTCGAATGGGGAGTGACACTTTTCGCCACGCACCTCGACGATCTAAAAGAAGTTGTGTACACGATGCGTTACGACGAAGCGTCGGCAATTTACGGTGAGTTTGGAGCGTTTTACACTGGACTCTTGGACGAACCTGAGGTTGTGGTCCAACAAGTTCTGATTAACTGAGTTCTGAGGTTCAAAATGAAAGCTTTGAATTATTATGTCGAGTCCTGGCGGCGTTACCGAGATTTTCGGGGACGGTCCTCGCGATCCGCCTACTGGTGGCCAGCTCTTCTCCACCCAATTGCGTTCCTTGCTCTTGGAGGCGTATTCGCAGCTATTTTTGACATCTCCAGCGACCAAGTCGGACCGGAGATCATTTATTTCATTGCCTATGTTTGGGTGTCTATCGCATTATCCGTGCGTCGCCTTCATGACATTGGACGAAGCGGAAAATGGTTACTGATTGGACTCATCCCCTTGGGAGGATTGGTGCTTCTGTACTGGTTTATTCAACCAAGTTCTGCTGAGACAAGCGATTCGGGCGATGCGGCTGCAACCCCAGGTCGTGATGAGCAGAAAACGCCTCAAAAACCGAGTGACATTATTCGCTAATTCTCCTCTGTCAGCGACACACCCCTTTACACAACTCGGGTACTTAGTTCGGTCAGCGTCGCTGGCCCTCCCGTTGCCTCATCATTCAGCTTTCCCAGCAGTGTCGTGTTGCTCCCTCCCAAAGAACCCCAGCACCAAGCCGAGCATTGAAGCCATAACGGGAATCGCTGTAGCGAAAGATTTGTTGGGAGTAGCGCGTCGATAGGCCAGGCCGAAAAGAACGTCGAATGCATCAACGGCGAGTCCTTGCCGAAGAACTTCCTCCAGCTCGTCCGCAGCAGCGTCTGAACGTTCGGCTTGATAAAGCTGATAGGCAAGTAGTGCGTTACGAGCACCGAAAAGCCTGATCGCATATTTGACGTTGCTATCAAGTGGAGGTTGTATTCGCCATGCTCGCCCGACCAGATTGGGCGCCAATACCGACAGCCACCCGACAGCGGCTCGGCCTGACACCAGTAACTTGCGACATTGTGCAGCTTGCATGGATTTATCCTGTCACCTCCATTTCACTATTCCTCATTCGCTCTTGGCCTAATAACCTGGCAGAAGGAGGCATCGATGTCCGAATACAGAGCACCCACCGCCGACATGCTGTTCGTCCTCGAACACATTGCCGATCTCACCCAGCTAGCGACCCACGAAGGCTATGAACAAGCCGATCTAGACACAGTTGAGGGGCTGTTAGCCGAAGCAGCGCGCTTCATGGAAGAGCAATTGGTTCCCCTAAACCGAAAAGGTGATGAGGAAGGTGTTGTCGTAAAAAACGGGCAAATATTTCATCCTGAAGGTTTCGCCGACGCATACACGAGATTTGTAGAAGCCGGATGGAACGGAATTTCCATGGATGAGAACCACGGCGGCGGTGGAATGCCCTGGTGCGTTGGACTTGCCGTGCAAGAGATGATGACAGCGTCAAACATGGCTTTCAGTCTCTGCCCCTTACTTACCCAAGGCGCAATCGATGCCATCAGCCATCACGCTGACGAAACGTTGCAAGAGATTTATCTACCCAAAATGGTTAGTGGCGAATGGTCAGGAACCATGAACCTGACCGAACCACACGCCGGATCTGATGTTGGCGCTCTAACCACGAAAGCTATTCCCGGCGAAGATGGAACCTGGCTGATTTCAGGAACCAAAATATTCATTACCTATGGCGAACATGAGTTAACCGAAAATATCATCCACCTAGTTCTCGCTCGAACCCCTCAAGCACCACCAGGGACCAAAGGCATCAGTCTTTTTATTGTCCCTAAGTTCATTGTGAACGACGATGGCAGCCTCGGCGATCGAAATGACCTCCGAGTGATTTCAAGCGAACACAAAATCGGGATCCACGCGAGCCCTACGTGTGTCATGTCATACGGTGATCAAGGGGGGGCTACAGGGTGGTTGGTAGGAGAAGAAAATACTGGGATGCGAGCTATGTTCACCATGATGAACAACGCTCGCTTGTCGGTCGGGCTTCAAGGTTTGTCGCTCACTGACCGGTCATACCAACAGGCCGGTCAATACTCCACCGACCGCAAGCAGGGAAAAGCTATTGGCGCCGAACTCGATGCTGGAGAGTCATCGCCAATAGCTGACCACGCCGATGTTCGTCGGATGCTTATGACCATGCGAGCAAATACCGAAGCCATGCGTTGCGTGATGTATGCAAACGCTGCAGCCATCGACTTTGCTAACAGCAGCTCAGACGAATCGGAGCGACAGCGTTGGGACGCGATCACAGCGTTACTAACGCCCATTTCCAAAGGTTGGGGTACCGATCTCGGAGTTGAGATGACATCACTCGGGGTTCAGATCCATGGCGGCATGGGCTACGTGGAAGAAACCGGCGCGGCGCAACACTGGCGAGACGTACGAATCGCCCCCATATATGAAGGCACAAATGGAATCCAAGCAGCGGACTTAGTCTTCCGGAAACTCCCCCTAGGTGGAGGGGCAGTAATCGAAAATTTCCTATCAGAAATGTCGAACCTGGCATCGCAATTGACAGGCAATAATCGTCTCAGTTCATTGGGTGAGGCTCTTGCCAACGGAGTGGCGCAAATGCGAGAAGCGGCACTCTGGTTGGGAGGACGTCTAGGAACGCAACCCAATGACGCTGCCGCAGGCGCTGCGCCATTCCTGCGCCTAGCGGGCATCGTAATTGGTGGGTACTACCTTGCTCGTTCGGCACAAGTTGCCCAACAACTCCTCGACGCAGGCGACGGCGACGCCGACTTCCTAAACGACAAAATCGCCACATCATTGTTCTACGGGGAACAGATCCTCCCGACAGCCGGCGGGCTGGTTCCGACCATAACTCAAGGAGCTGACTTGTTCTTTGCGATCCCCAATGAACGAATGTAATGACCGCTGATTTGCAAGCACTTCGCGACAATCTTCAAAGCATGGAACGCGTTGTGGTTGCGTTCAGCGGGGGAGTCGACTCTGCTTTTCTTGCATGGGTCGCGAACGACACTCTGGGCCCCGACGCCGTTCACTGTTTCACTGCCGTTTCACCAAGCCTCGCCGAGAGTGAACTGGAAGACTGCTCAGCGCTCGCCCAAGAATGGGGCCTGAATTGGTCCGCGGTTCAAACATCAGAGATGGAGAACGCGGCGTACCGAATAAACGACAGCGACCGGTGTTACCACTGTAAATCCGCGCTTATGGACGTGGCTGGACCACTCGCTGATCCTGACAACGCGATCGTCGTTCTTGGCGTGAACCTCGATGATCTCGGGGATCACCGACCAGGCCAAGCTGCCGCTCAAGAACGCGAGGCGCGTTTTCCCCTGGTTGATGCAGGTTTTTCTAAAGTTGATATCCGACAGCACAGCAAAACATTAGGGCTCCGAATTTGGAGCAAACCAGCTGCTGCCTGTCTTGCATCTCGTGTCCCTTACGGCACTGAGGTCACCGTGCCGCTGCTACGAAGACTTGACCGCGCAGAGGCAGCGTTAAAGGCTTTGGGGTTTCAGCAAGTCCGGGTCCGAGATTACGGTGACGTCGCACGACTTGAATTTGAACTTGATCAATTTCCACTGGTGTTCGAGCGGAGAACCGACATTGTTGAGGCCGTCGTAGCGGTTGGTTACCGCTACGCGACGTTAGACCTAGAAGGCTTTCGCTCCGGCAACCTGAATCATTCAATTCGATGACCGCCTTGACCAAACTTGGCCGAGAACTAGCTCAAGAGCTGGAAATTGCGCTACCCGTATGGGTCGAAGCGCGCGTGCGGTTCATCTGTCAGGCATGGAAGCTCGACTGGAGTGAAGAAATAGCAAACGACACTCAAGAAGCCGGAAAGAAATGCGCAACGGAGGTTGGCCTTCAGCTGCGCGAGCTTTTGGAATCCGGCATTGAACAACAAGATACAAATCCGATGTCGATTCTTCGAAGTGCCACCAACTATCCGACGCAAGTTCTAAAAAATTATGACGTTCCACCGATCGAAAGGGACGATTTCTCCGAGGACACCTTCCCCGACGATGTTTATGGCTTGACGCCAGCTGCCTTCTCTGACTTTGGTCAGACCGCACATGAATTAGGAATAGCGTGGGGAGCGGCCAAAGCTCACACCCACTTTTTGAGGCGCCGAGAGGCCCAGAGTCGATGAAGCAGATCGTCGCCTATGTCCCAAACCTGATGGACCGAAGCCGCTTCGGAGACACGGTCCAGTTCGTGCAGGAACCTTCGGATCTGGCGGCAGTAAAGGCGGACTTGATCCTCATAGACCTGTCCCGCGGAGAAGTTCTGAGCCACCTTCCTTCCGGGTCACGTGTTATCGGTTTCGCCCCACATGTTGATACGGAAACCTTGCAGGCCGCGAAAGCGGGAGGGTGCGCTGAAGCCCTGCCCCGGTCAGTTTTCTTCAAGCGACTTCCAGCGCTTATCGGACGTCAAGATGACTGAAGTGACTCTTACCGAACTTCGGCGAAAGGTGATTGACGAGACAGAACTGCCTGCGTGGGAAATCCCCCAAGCGTTGTCCGATGTCACCGATGAATTTTTGACCGGACTTTATGCTCGCGAAATTCAAGCTGACAGTGGCGTCGCTCTTGTCGCGTTGGGCGGCTATGGAAGATCTGAGCTATGCCCGTCGAGCGACATAGATTTAATGCTGGTCCACGACGAGCGGGAAGATATTGATTCGCTAGCCGATCGAATCTGGTACCCACTTTGGGATGAAGGATTCAAATTAGGTCACTCAGTAAGGTCAGTGGACCAAACTTTGCGACTGGCCGCGACAGACCTTGAAACTGCCACAAGCCTCTTGAACGCTCGACTCGTTACGGGGGATTCGTTGTTAGTCGAAGATTTGCTGGCTCGTAACGAAACGCAGTGGGCAGATCACACTTCAGATCGACTTGACGAACTAGCGCGCAACGTCGCACGTCGACATCGACTTGCTGGCGAGGTCGCGTTCCTACTTGAGCCTGACTTGAAGGAAGGTCGCGGTGGTTTACGCGACGTACACGCGATCGATTGGGCAGCGCGAGCAGGAGTTGAGGTCACCGTTCATGATCGCGAGTTGCTTGACGCTGCTTACCGCGTGTTACTAGAAGCGCGCGTGGAGTTACATCGCATAAGTGGCAAACGTGGAGACGTCTTATTGCTCGAAGAGCAAGACTCGGTTGCGGCTGCCTTGACCGACCCCGACGCTGACTTGTTGATGGGGCGTATCGCAGCGGCAGCGAGACGAATTGCTTACCTGAGCGATGAAACTTGGCGGCATATCGGCTCAGAGCCGCACGATCTCACTGTGGAAAACCTGGACGTTGCCGGGCTTCGTGTCCTCGATAATGAAATCGTTATCGTTGGTGACCCTTCGACCGATCCGCTCTTGGTGCTCCACGCTGCAGTCCAAGCCTCAGAATCAGGGCTTCCTTTGGCGAGAGAATCGTTAGGACGCCTAGCGCAGCGGCAGCCAGACTTCCCCGATCCATGGCCCCAAGGAGCCCGAGATTTATTCGTTGAGTTACTCAGAGGGGGACATCGAGCGATTCCTGTCATTGAATCCCTCGATTATTTCGAAGTCTGGAGCCGCCTTCTCCCCGAATGGACGCCAAACCGATCGCGTCCTCAACGAAACGTGTACCACCGCTTTACCGTGGACCGACATCTATTAGAGACAGTCGCCGAAGCTGCACGTCTGACGCACCGCGTGCAACGATCTGACCTTTTGGTTATGGCAGCTTTGCTGCATGACATAGGCAAGGGCTATCCCGGAGATCACACAGAGGTAGGCATACGACTCGTGGGGCCGATTGCATTGCGTTGCGGGTTCTCCGAGGCTGACTCACTCGTATTAACTCGCCTTGTTGAACATCACCTTTTGCTGCCCGACGTCGCGACGCGACGGGACTTAGAGGACGCTCAGACGCTGAGAGCCGTTGCAGAAAAAGTGAAAACCGTTGACTTTTTAGAATTACTTGCAGCGTTAACCGAATCAGATTCGATCGCAACAGGCCCAACTGCATGGGGTGACTGGAAAGCCCACCTAGTTCAGACACTCACAGAAAGAACCGCGGACTTCATATCTAGCGACGGAGAAACTCACAGAAAACGACGATCATTTGTCACTGAGCACATTGAAACTTTGATGGCTGACGGAGAAACAACCGTAGAAGGCTCCGGCGACACCGTGACAATTGTGGCTCCGGACCGGGCCGGGGTTTTCAGCAGAGCCGCCGGGGCGTTAGCCCTGCGAGGCTTGGACGTGCTGCAGGCCGATGCCTACTCCAGTGATGCCGGCATGGCAGTGTCTCAGTTTCGCGTTGTCGAACCCGACGCACCCGTCGACTGGAATCGAGTTACCGATGACGTTCACGAATGCCTGCAAGGTCATCTCGCTATCGACGCCCGCATCGCTGAACGAGCCCGCGTGTATCGACGTCGAACAGCGCTAGCGGCAAAATCGGCTCCGACGCGAGTTACCTTCGACATTGAATCCGCGACCGACGCGACGATTATTGAGGTGCACACTGAAGATCACATCGGTGTGCTGTACCACTTGACGCGAACTCTCGCTGAAATGGGGCTAGATATTCGCTCAGCGAAAATTCAAACTATTTCCAATGAAGTCGTCGACACATTTTATGTGACGGGCTCAAATGGTCCGACACTGGAGGAACTCCACCGCAGAGAGGTCGATGTTGCTCTCCGACACGCGCTGATGCTTGTCGAGTGACTCAAGTCGTTAACGACGGCGAGTAACCTCTCGCAAATGCCAGAACGAGTAACCGGACAGGACCTACTTGGTTGGGCGGAGACGCTGTCCGGAATTGCCCGAACCGGCATGGGTTTCACAGAAAGCCTGTACGAAAAGGAACGTTACGAAGAGATTCTGAAAGTCGCCGCACACATCCGCGGTGCTGCCACCTCGGACCCAGATATAAATGCGGTGGTCGACGAATGGATGCAAATGGTGGGAACAGGAGTAGCCGGTTACGTCACCCCCAAATCTGCTGTCGGTGCTGTAGTCAGTAACGAAAAAAATGAGATTCTGCTAGTCCAACGCGCTGACAGTGGGGTATGGCTGTACCCGACTGGCTGGGCAGATATCGGTTACTCACCTGTTGAAGTGGCCATCAAAGAGGTATACGAAGAAACGGGCATCCACTGTGAGCCTCTATCACTCATTTCGATCGTGGATGGGATGCGACAAGGCTTCACTCGGATACCGCTCTACTCAATGGTTTTTCATTGCAGAGCGACAGGCGGTGAACTCCAGGCCCATCCGCTGGAAACCAGCGACGTCGGATGGTTCTCGCGTGATTCATTGCCTCATCCGTTGGCAGGTCTCGAAAGATGGGTCAACAACGCCTTCGATGCAATCGAAGGACAAATAAAACCAGTTGAGTTTGATCCACCACGTTCCCTGCCGTGGGAAGAGGAACCAAACTAAGGAACGGCAGATCGAGCCTTACTCATCTTGCTGACGCAAGAACTTCTCAAGTTCATCAATCATGGCTTCGGGATCATCTGCCATGTCAGCGACCTCGTCAGCAGTGTCGTCGAGAAGCTGTTGTGCGTACTCGGCGAGATTTGGGTCACTTTCGACTAGTTCGTTGATCTGGCGATCATAACTGGCAGCCGCGATCTGAAGGTCAGTTGCCCCGAGAGGGATATCGAGGAACTCCACGACCCGTTGCACCAACGCCAGTGCGGCTTTAGGGGAGGGATTGTGACCGATGTAGGAAGGCACCGCCGCCCAAAACGAAAGACTGTCGAAACCTTCGTGGTGGAAGGCCTCGTTGAGCACACCAATAATTCCAGTTGGACCCTCGTACTGAGAAGGAGTCAGCCCAAGCTCCAGGTTTATGACCTCATTGCTGGAAGCACCGACTACATCGACCGGAGCTTGGTGATGAGTGTCGGTCAGCAGAGCGCCCAACGTGACCACAGTTTGTGCCGATAACTGGTGTGCCACTGAGACCAGTGCTTCGGAGAAAGTGCGCCAACGAAGCCTTGGCTCAATTCCCAATACAGTTACGAGCGGACGACCATCATCAAGTTCTCCCACACGAACCTCATTGACCGGCCAATCAATACGACGCTCCTCGCCCTCTAATCGCACATTGGGTCGCGCCGACGCGAAGTCGTAGAAATACTCAGGGTCTATTGTGGCTACTTGTCGACAGTCATAACGACGTGTTAGATAACCCACGGCCTCGGTTGCTGCATCTCCGGCGTCGTTCCAACCAGTGAAAGCTGAGAGGAGCACAGCATCTTCCAAGACAGGATGTTCGCTCCAGTCGACGTGTTCCACGCCGAAAAGGCTATCTGCGGATCTTGCAATCCGTACCATAAAGGCATCGATCGGGAGCGAACCCATGACGATTGAGATCAGTATCTGTGAAGAAGTGACCGAAGCAGTCGTCTCGGCCTTTGCTGAGCTCATACCTCAACTATCTAGATCTTCACCTCTCCCTACCGCCGAGGAGCTGCACCACATCGTCGCTCATGAGGCGTCGACCATCCTTCTAGCCACCGAAGCAGAGACAATCCTCGGTTCAATGACGCTTGTTCTTTTCCCGATTCCTACGGGAATGCGAGCGTGGATAGAAGACGTGGTGGTTGATGAGAGCGCTCGGGGTCTCGGCATAGGCGAGGCCCTGAATCGGCGCGCCCTAGAGATAGCGGTGAATGCGGGCGCCAAAACGGTCGACCTCACCTCCCGCCCCTCACGTGAAGCTGCCAATAGGCTCTACAAGCGGCTTGGATTCGTGACTCGAGAGACAAATATCTACCGCTACGAGGCCCAGAACATTGAATGACCAGTCCAATGAAAACGTCTATGAACGAGTCGGCGGATTGCAATGGTTCGATGAGTTGTGTTCACGCTTCTATGAGCGAGTAGCGACCGATGAAGTGCTTCGACCGCTCTACCCCGAAGACCTGGAACCATCTCGCTACTGGCTCGCGCTTTTCCTCGCGCAATATTGGGGAGGGCCAGGCGATTACTCAACCACCAGAGGGCACCCAAGACTACGAATGCGTCACGCGCACTTGCGTGTAGGTGTCGTTGAGCGAGACCGTTGGTATCACCACATGGCTGAGGCCGTATCCGAAAGCCAAATCGACGCTGATCTACAAGAGCAAATGCTCGCATATTTCTCAATGGCGGCTACTCACCTGGTTAACACCGCCGATTAAATAGGATCGACCCCCGCAAGCCCAGTAAAATCTGTTCTCCTAGGAGGGAATCGAAGATGGACCAAAACGCAATCGATTTAGGTCTACTAATTCTGAGATTGGTTCTAGGAGTGACGCTCGCACTTCATGGCGTCGCCAAATATCGCGGAGGCATCGAAGGCGTTGGCCGATGGTTCGAGAGTGAGGGCTTAAGACCGGGTATCTTGCACGCCCACCTTGCAGCGTCCAGCGAAGTGATATTTGGTTGCGCAATAGCTGCAGGTTTCATGACACCTCTGGCGTGCATTGGATATATGGGAGTCATGATCGTCGCTGGCTGGGTGGGCCATCGAAAGAACGGATTTTTCATCATCAAAGATGGATGGGAATACGTATTTGTGCTTGGCGCAGGTGCAGCGTCACTGGCATTGCTTGGACCCGGATCATGGTCGCTCGATGAAGCGTTGGGTTTGACCTGGAGCGGGAATGGGTGGTTTTTGTTGACGGTGTTAGGTGGAATCGGTTCCGCTATTGCTCTTCTGGCTTGCTTCTATCGACCCAAGACAGACGAAGTGCCCTCCGCGTAGCCTCGTACACTGCGCGACGTGCCTAGCCAAATATGGGACCTGCGAATCAAACTACTTCGATACTCCGGAGTGTCGATCGTTGCAATAGCTGTGACCCAAACCTCGTTGTGGGTTGGATTGGTGATTCTCGACTGGCCTGCCATCGGCGCTAACACCTTCGCAGTGTCGATCGGCGCGATACCGGCGTATCTTTTGAATCGGTCATGGGTCTGGCGTCGAACTGACAGCCATTCGCTGCGTGACGAAATCTTGCCGTTCTGGCTATACAGCCTCGTTGGACTCGCTATTTCGTCGGTTCTTGTTGGTATCGCCGATCGATGGTCAAGTTCGACGCCCATCGTGATGTTGGCGAACTTAGCTGCGTACGGTCTGCTCTGGGTGAGTAAATTTTTTTTGTTAGAGAAGATCCTCTTTAGAAGGCCTCACCGTGATGATGAGAAGTGATCTGGAAACGGCAGCGCGTGCAGCGCGAGGGTTTATGCCCCACGACGAAGGTCTGTGTCTTTACCAAACAGTGCACGACATCACGGTTCCTGGGCCGATCGTGGAACTGGGTTCTTACTGCGGAAAGTCCACCATTTACATAGGCGCGGCGGCGGCTGAGACTGGTTCGGTGGTGTTCACCATTGATCACCACCGCGGGTCGGAGGAGATGCAAGAAGGCTGGGAGCATTATGACCGGGAAGTCGTAAACAGAGATACAGGAAGAATCGATTCGCTGCCCGTTTTACGTCGCAATCTGGAAGAAACCGGTCTCGAGGCGTCGGTTGTGCCCATTGTCGGAGATTCCCGAATCGTTGCGTCGCACTGGGCAACCCCGGTTTCGATGGTGTTTATTGATGGCGGTCATGGCCCCATCCCAGCCCACGCCGATTACGACGATTGGGCTTCCAAAATAGCTCCTAGCGGATTCTTGGCGATCCACGACGTTTTTCAGGACCCAGCGGATGGCGGCCGTCCTCCCTACGAAATTTTTCGTCGAGCGATAGACGAAGATGGCTTCACAGAGCATGTGGCTGTTGGGAGTCTCCGCGTGTTGCGCAGATCGCGTTGAGAAGCCGTTCACTGAGTTAGCGAAGTAAGGGCAAACCTTCCCCAATAATCAAACGGGAGCCTGGAGATCTGCGGTCAAGCGCGTCGGCGGCTAATACCACGGCAGCGCTGGAATAAGTCGAACGTTCGTTGTCTGGAAAGGTGATGTGTTCGGGAAATACCATCCCCGTGAAATATGCACCATCATCATCTCGTAGCGGTTGCACGCTTTCGAACAAGCTCCGAGCGCGGTGTTCGTCGCCAACAGCGAGATACGCCATAGCGCATTCACAGGTTTCAGCTGCGGTCACCCACGGTTGATCCGAAACGCAGCGCACTCCGTGGTCTTCGAGAATGAAATCCCCAGATCTTTCGGCGAGCCGCTGAGCAGCGGACTCGTCGATGATTGCTCCGGCAAGCACTGGGTAATACCAGTCCATAGCCCAACGCCGTTTCGGCTCAAACTCGGGTTCATGATATTGAAGAAGGTCAGCTAGACGAACCGCAGCGAACTCCCATTCGGGCCGGTCTTCGTCTAACCGGTGAGCGATAGCGATCCCGCAACGCAAAGAATGATAAATCGAAGAACTTCCGGTAATTAGCGAATACGACCAAGGCGTCCCGTTGGTGTGCACAGCCCACGGGATGTGACCCGCGGCGCTTTGATGGTCAACGACGAAATCTAACGAACGTCTCACAATCGGCCACATGTCTTTTAGGAAAGTGAGATCTTCCGTTGTCAAGTAGTGGTGCCAAACCCCAGTCGCTACGTACGCGCAACAATTCGTGTCGACCTTCGCGTCTTCAACGCGATCAAAAAGGTAATAGTGATGCCAACTTCCGTCTGCCCGTTGGGTCTTCGCTAACCATTCGTACGCGCGATCTGCAGCATCAATAAAGCCAGCAGCCGACAAAGCCATGGCTGCTTCGGTGTGATTCCAAGTATCGGCGTGTCCGTCGGGGAACCAAAGAATCATTCCTTCTTTGGATTGCTGATCAAGAATTGTTGATGCTGTCGCCGTGATTTGATCTTCGGTCAACACTCTTGTGAATTCAGGCTGCATTCACTTCCTCCACGGTGGGTTTAATCGCGTACAGCACTATCGATTTGCCAATAATTGGATTCAGTAAACGGTCCACAGTGCGAGTTATCCAGGGATTCTGAACGATGTCCCATACCAGCATCCGGTGGTAGGCCCTCACCAGACGGTGCTTGTCATTGGACGGACCTACAGCACATTTCAACCACCAATAAGGAGAGTGCAAAGCGTGAGCCCGGTCCCAGCCACAAGGTAGTAGACCAACTTCGCGAATTTTCGATCGTAACTGCGACCGCCGGTAAATTCTGACGTGTCCCCCGACTGCTTTAGGGGCGTAATATTCGTCGTTTAGCTTCCAGCAAATCTTTTCGGCTACCCAAGCAGGCACGGTTACAGCGATGCTGCCCCCTGGTCGTAACACCCTCGCAAGCTCCCTGATTGCGGTTTGGTCGTCAGGGATGTGCTCGAGTACTTCTGAGCAGATAATTCGATCGAATGTTTCGTCTGCGAAAGGTAGTTCGAGGGCGTCGGCGCTGACTGGCTGACCTTGGACGTGGTCGTGCAGTTCACCGGCTTCAATCATCGCAGCGAAGGTGTTTCTGACGTCAACTAGCTCTTCAAGACTCTGGTCAAGCGCCACAATTCGGCAACCGCGCCGTACGGTTTCGAATGCGTGACGTCCTGCGCCACACCCCATATCGAGAACCAGGTCCCCCTGCTTTGCTCCCAACCGGTCGTAGTCAACTGTGAGCATTAGCGAGCCATTTCATCCAATAACGCGTAATAGTGCTCAACCGTTTGTTCGGCAGTAATCCGCCACGAGAAATTTTGTTCCACCCTTTTCCTGCCCGCACTGCCAACAGTGGCCCGTAAATTCTTTTCTGCTAGGGCCCATCGAATTTTTGCTGCTAGGGCTTCGCTGTCACCTGGCGCCACCTGAAGCGCGGTCACGCCGTCATCACCCACTACTTCGGGCAATGCCCCCCCAGTAGTCGCGACGAGGGGCACCCCACAAGACATTGCCTCAATAGCGGGCAAAGAGAAACCTTCATAAAGGGATGGCACCACAGCGACTTCAGCTTCGTTATATAACTCAACGATGCGTTGGTCAGACACACCGCTCACAAATTCGACACTGTCGGAAAGGTCAAGTTCTTTGATAAGAGCAGTAGCCCTCGAGTCGTATTTGGGTTTGCCAATAACAACGAGATGAACTCGGGGATCATCGGTCCGGAGCTTTGCCAATGCTTCAAGCAAGAATGCCAGGCCTTTCATGGCAACATCTGCGCTGGCGGTGGTCATGAGTCTTGCTGGGACTACATCGATCTGCTCCATGGGATGAAACTGCGCTGGATCGACGCCGACATGCACTATGTGCAACCGGTCTGGGTCAACTCCGTAATCGGTGACGATGTCGTCGAAACTATTTGAGGAAACCGTAAGGATGCGAGGTAGCCGCCGGGCGACCTTGGTCTGCATTCCCGTAAAGGCGTAAAAACGGTTCTTGGTGAAACGTTTCCATGGAGTTGGAGCGTGTTGTGTCTCAAGTCGACGGTCCACTGTTATGGGATGATGAATAGTTTCAAGTACGGGCAGCCCCGCCTCGTGAATTTTCCAAATACCGGACCCTAGACACTGGTTGTCGTGTACCAGATCGAACTCGTCCAGGCGACCCATCAACTCTCGGTGGGCTCGAAGACTGAATGTAAGAGGTTCGGCAAATGTCGCTCCTGCTGTGACTAAATATTCCAGTACATCGAAACGATCTTTGAATTCGCTGAGGCGCGGAATGCGGAAGGGATCAGGCATCCGGTACAGGTCAAGGCTAGGCAACTTGGTCAGGGCGATATCTTTATCGGTGTGGGGATAGGGCGGACCCGACATGACCTCGACGTGGTGCCCGAGGGCTGTGAGTTCGCGTGCCATGTGACGCGTATAGACACCCTGACCCCCGGTGTAGGGGTGACCTCTATACGTCAAAAAGGCGATGCGAAGTGGACGCTCGCTGGACATGAGACCCTTTCCCAGCTTGCTCGGGCGAAACGTGACTAACAATGCTACCGGTCGGTAACTCATTGCCCTAAAGCTCGCGCCGTAGGCTCAGAAGCCCAGGTGCTTATGAGCTCTTGGAGTTGCTGAGAGCGAGTACGTGTGCGGGCATTAATACAGAGAGTCAGCCGAGCTTCAGTTTCGGTTGACCAGCACATTGTTGGAGCTATCGGCAATGGGTTATGCGTCTTTGTTGGCGTTACCCATGCTGATGATGCAACCACCGCGACGAAGTTGGCTGAGAAGATCTGGAACTTGCGGGTTTTTGAAGACAAACAGGGATTGATGAACCATGCCTTAGGCGAACACACCGGCGAAGTCTTGGTAATTAGTCAATTCACCCTTTACGGAGACACAAAAAAAGGCCGGCGCCCATCATTTGTTCAGGCGGCTAGACCAGAAACAGCCGAACCCCTGATTCGATGCCTCTGTGAGGCGTTGGCCGACCTAGGCGCCAACGTCTCCACTGGACAGTTCCAAAAGCACATGGAAGTTGAAATTCATAACGACGGACCGGTCACCCTGACAATCGACGTCTGAATTCAAATAACGCCGTCCCTGCCAACAAAAGCATCGCAATTAAAGAAATAGGGAACTTGCCCAATTCGGTTGCCCACGTGTTTCCGCTGCGCAGCTCGACGGAGGTTGTGAGCACTGTCTGCTCTCGAAGGTCACTTTTGAGCACCACATCTCCACTCGGAGAAACAATGGCCGAGTAACCCGTGGTAGAGGCCTGTAGTACCCACCGGTCGGTTTCGATTGCCCTGAGCCTTGCACTTGCAAGCGATTGCTCTGGAACTAGCGACGTGGTGTATGACGAGGCCAGAGTGGGATTAGTGAGGATGCGAGCTCCAGCTTTTATTCCGCTGCGAACTCGCTCAGGGAAGTACACCTCAAAAGAAATTGCGTTTCCTATTGGCCCAAGACCTGACTCGAGTAATCCAGGCCCGTTGCCCGCTAAGGCTTCTCGCGGGATCAAAGACAGGTCAGCAAAATTCTCTACAAAACTGCGAAGAGGTATGTATTCGCCGAACGGAACAAGGTGGACCTTGTCGTACCGTCCGGCAATTCCGCTATCGGGATTGACGGAAACAGAGGCGTTGCGAAAATAATCTCCGTCCGTTTCGGAAAAATTCGCGACGATGACCGCATCGAGATCGGTTGCCAATTGGGTAATAATCGCCAACTCGTCGCTCGTTTCCAACGGCGCGTCAGTCGTCACGCTACTTTCGGACCAGACCATCAGATCCGTGTCGACGGGTTGTCGAGCTATAGCTTCTAGGTGCCGGTCGAACACTGCTAGCTGGTTGCTCGTCGCCGCTCTTGTGCCTAACGCACCACCCGCCTGGACAACGCTGGCGTTGATGACACCGTCTATACGTCCTGTGGGGCTGACCTGGGCGACGGCGACTAACAGCACGATTGCGGCTAACGACCCCAAAGTGGTTCGCATCTGAGCCGATAAAGCTGCTTCGACGCCAACGGCAACAATGCCGATCGAACCGACAAGGAGGAGAGCCCCTCCAACACGAACGACATCGACCAGATAGGTATCGATTGGACCCAGAGCGAGGTTTGACATTGGCACGCCCCCGAAAGGGACTACCCACCGCAGGGCTTCGCCCACTACCAAGGCCGAAGGGACAGAGATTGAACGCCCAATCCCGTTGGCAGGAATGAATGCCATCGGCAACGCCATAATCAAGGCCTGAATAGGAGTTGCTATGACCCAACCAGGAACGGTTAGATCGATCATCCACGTCAGAGCTGCTGCGTAGTACCCCATCCACAGGCTCCATGCGTCGAACAAACGACGCTTGCGGCTTGAACTTCGCGCAGTTCTAAGAAAAATGCCCAACCCGATGGGGGCCAGCGCCCACATTCCATACGGCGGAAGAGATAATGCAATCACTGCCCCGAGAAGGAATCGCCCGAAAGGCGCCAGCAGCCTCATTTTGCTTCGAGGTAGTCAAGAACAGCATCTGCACATTCGCCACCCTGTCTGATGCAAGCCGGAATCCCTAAGCCTCTGTAAGCAGCTCCAGTCAAAAAAACGCCAGGCATTTCTGTCCGCAAATCACGTTCGATTGCGCTCACCAATCGATCGTGACCCGGCGCGTATTGGGGAAACGCATCGATCCATCGCGATACTCGCCACTCGATGAGGTTCCCCTTAATATCTAAAATTTGAGCAATTTCGGTGAGTAAGGCTTCAACAAGATCGTCGTCGTCTAGAGCCAACGCCCTTGTATCTCCGGCTCGACCAGCAGAGATCCGAAAAACGGCATGTTCATCGTCAACCCAATGTGGCCATTTGGAGCTACCCCAACTTATGGCTGTCGTGAGTAGCCCCTCGGTGTGAGGCACAAGGACACCTGAACGATCAAGAGGGTGGCCTATGTCGGACCGGCGAAAGCCCATAGTGACTAATGCAACCGACGCATGCTCGATAGAAGACAAGCGACTGGCGGCTGATGAGCAACTGGATAAAAGGTTTGCTGCTTGATGAGCAGGTGTTGCGACAACGACTACGTCACTTTCGATGGTCGCGCCGTTAGTGGTGATGTTCAGATGCCCATCGCTGTTAGCAATGCTGGTCACTCGCGTATTCGTTCGAATGTCTGCGTCGCCTAGCGCGTTTACTAGCACTTTGACTAGGTGACCCATTCCGTTCTCAAAGCTGAGGAAGAGCGGTCGCGTATTCTCGGAAGAAATCTTCGTCTGTTCTTTAAGCCCGGTGATCAAACTGCGGTGCCGTCGTGAAGCAGTCTCTAGCTGAGGGGCGGCCAACGCCACGTCAAGATGGTCAGTGTCGCCCGCGTTGATACTTCCAATTAGAGGGTCCACTAGTCGGTCAGCGATTTGATCGCCCATTCTGCGTCTGATGAGCCCACCGACAGATTCGTCGTCGCCTGGCCAGTCGTCGGGTCGGATTCGGTCTAAGCCAGCGCGAAGGACAGCAAGGGGACTAACGATTCGACTTCTTAATAACGGAAGCAGTTTCGTTGGCACCCCGAGAAGGAGACCTTCAGGAAGTTTTCGTAGTTCGCCGTCAGCTAAGACATAAGCGCCTGTCGTCGCTGGGCTAACAAGAAAATTGTCCACGCCGAGTTCTTTGCACAGTTCCAGTGCCCAAGGGACTCTGCTGATGAAGGCGTCAGCTGCCTCGTCGATAGGTTTCCCCAAAAAACTGGTTGTTAGAATCTTTCCGCCGAGACGAGGAGAAGCTTCGAGAAGAATGGTGTCGATATCTGGAGACTGCTGCCGGATGCGGTGAAGCGTTGTGAGGCCTGCGATGCCTCCACCGATGACTACAGCACGTTTGGTCATGTCGCCGATAGGTCAGGGTTAAGGCCTTCGGTGTGAACCAACTCCACTACCTGCTCGAGTATCGCGGGGTTTGTCTCTGGGAGGACTCCGTGCCCCAGATTAAAGATGTGACCTGGCTTTCCGCCGGCTGCCTTGAGTACTCGACGAGTCTGTTCGGCGACCACAGGCCAATCCGCTAGGCAGACTGCGGGGTCAAGGTTGCCTTGGACGGCAGTTTTTGGCCCAACGCGACGTCGGACTTCGTCTATTGGAACCCGCCAGTCGGCGCCAACAACATCTGCCCCTGCTTGACTCATCAGGGATAAAATTTCCCCAGTCCCCACCCCGAAATGGGCACGGGGGACCTCAAGGTCAGCTAATTCCTCAAACACTCGCTTGCTATGAGGCAGAACATGTTGCTCGTAGTCAACGGGCTGCAGTGCCCCCGCCCAGGAATCAAATAGTTGCACTGCGCTCGCTCCGGCGAGTACTTGGGATCGCATGGAAGAGATCGAAATATCTGACAAACGTGTCATTAATTCGTGCCAAAGATTCGGGTCTGAATGCATCAACGACTTGGTTCGAACGTGATTGCGTGAAGGTTGACCTTCGATCAAATAGCTAGCAACTGTGAAAGGGGCTCCGGCAAAACCAATGAGTGGAACATCGAGTTGTTCGACCAGAAGTCTGACGGCATCCAAAACATATGGAGTATCGATATCTGGTTCAAGAGGACGTAAACGGTTTAGGTCTTCTTTATTTCGAAACGGTTGTTCTGCGGTTGGCCCTACGCCAGGAACTACATCAATCTTGAATCCCACTGCATTGACCGGGACGACTATGTCCGAAAACAAAATTGCCGCGTCGACACCGTATCGGTGAACGGGTTGCATGGTGATTTCAGCAGTGAGCGAAGCATCTTCTATAGAGCGAAGAATGCTTCCATCACCTCGGAGTTGCCTGTACTCGGGTAGCGACCGGCCCGCTTGACGCTGAAACCATACCGGGACGCGGTCAACTGGCTGAAGACGGCAGGCTCGTAAATAGGAATTCTCGGTAAACGAGCGGCTCGGATGGTCGGGCGGAAGAGACATCTCAACTCCGACGCTACCGTCGGTTTACGCCTCGAGCCCTACTGGAGTACCGGTGCCGGTTCGCTTTCTTGCGCTTTGGGGTTGTTGGACTGACCCAAAACTTCTGGGAAGGCTATGCTGGTTAGTTCTTTGAACTGGTGTTTTACGTGTGACTCACCCCGAAATTGAAGCTGAACAGTCGCATATTGATCGTGCGCATCTCCTGCTTGAGCAGGCGCGTGACCGAGCGCGCAAGCTACGCGGAATGGTTGAAGTGAGTCGAGGGGGAACGACCCAAGCTCGTTATGAACGCGACGTGATCGAAGGAAGCATCCAAAACCGGCTCGGTCAACTCCAATTAGGTTCAGCATCTCTGATTTTTGGCCGAATCGATTTAGATAGCGATGATCTCTTTCATATCGGACGACTTGCCGTAGCAGACGAGCAGCAAGAGCCGGTGGTGGTGGATTGGCGTGCCCCTGTAGCTGAACCCTTCTACCGGGCGACCGGTCGAGACCCGATGGGACTTGTCCGTCGTCGACACTTTGTCAGTCGCGGTCGGGAGTTGCTGGACATTGAAGATGAGTTATTCGACCTCGATCAATTAGACGAGGGCTTTCAGGGGCACGGTGCTTTGTTAGCGGCATTAGACCAGAATCGTGATGGGCAACTACGCGACATTGTTGCCACGATCCAAGGTGAACAAGACGAAATTATTCGCGATCCCCTTAAGGGAATGCTCATTGTTCAAGGTGGGCCAGGGACTGGAAAGACCGTGGTAGCACTTCATCGCGCTGCCTACCTCCTTTACACACATCGTTTTCCGCTCGAAGGTCAGGGTGTCCTTGTAGTGGGGCCCAACCGGTTGTTCTTGCGTTATATCGAACAAGTTCTTCCGAGTCTCGGCGAAGCCGGCGTTTATTTGACGGTCTTAGCGGACTTACTTGGTGACATTTTTGATGATGTGCGCGTCACGCTTCCCGATTCGTCTGACTCAGCCGCCGTCAAAGGAAATGAGCGGATGGTCTCAGTGATCGCAGATGCTATTCGAGATCGGGAACGAGCTTTGAGAGACGACCTTGTAGTGGGGTTCGGTCTTACCAGGTTGCGTATTTCAGTGTCTCAAAGTCGTGGCATTGTTCGTGAGGCGCGTCGAAGATATCGACGACACAACGCTGGGCGTCGGTACGTTGAACGTGAGTTTTTTGCAGCGCTTGCGGCTTCACATCATTCTCAACCTGACGTTGACAATGTGCGTCATAGGTTGCGACGTGACCCCAGAGTTCTTGAAGCCCTGGAACGCATGTGGCCGGTGCTGACTCCGGCTCAGTTACTCAGGGATTTATTCGGCTCTGAGGCGCTCATTGCTTCGGCTGCAGGGAAGTACTTCTCTGAAGAAGAATCGCTGACGCTGTTTCGAACGAGGGGTGAGTCGCTATCCGATTACCGGTGGAGCGATGCTGACGTGGCGTTATTGGACGAGGCCTATTCGGGTCTTGGGCCGCGTTTAGATAGGCAGCGCAAGGCCCGGGACCCTGAAGTTCGTACGTTCGGGCATATCGTTGTCGACGAAACTCAAGATCACACACCGATGGCGTTGCGCATGATTTGCCGTCGTTCCTTGAATGGGTCCATGACCCTCGTGGGAGACATTGCGCAGGCAACAGCTCCTGGGGCTGCAGCGAATTGGGATGAGGTGTTGAACTACATGCCGGACGGGGCAAGTGAGCACCGTGTTCGCGAACTGACGCTTAGTTATCGTATTCCAGCACCCAATCTCGAACTGGCCAACAAGGTTCTTGCTGTCGCTGCACCTGAGCTTGCTCCGCCTAAAGCGGTGCGTTCGGTCGGTAGCCCACCGCGCGTGGTTGAAGTAGCAGGTCAACCAGTGGCTTCGGCGCAATCGCTTGTAGAGAAGGCGGTATCGATGGTTTTAGAAGAGTCGGAGGCGCTTGGGGGTGGTTCGGTCGCCGTTATCGCCCCCGCAAGTCTGATCGAGATGGTCGATGAATCTCTTCGGGTAAAAGGCGTTGATTACGGTCGGGCGACGACAGCAAGTCGAAACGTGAGTGGCCCGCTCCACCCCAAAATTGCTTTGGTGCCGGTGCAACTCGTAAAAGGCCTTGAGCTAGATGGCACTGTGGTTATTGAACCGGCAAGCATTCTTGATGAAGAACCACAGGGTCTGCGAGCGCTGTTCGTAGCTCTTACTCGTTCCACCAAGCGTTTAGCTATTGTGCACGCGCGTCCACTGCCTCGAGTACTTGTCGACTAAACCCACCCTCGGTGAGCTGGGTTCGTTGAAGACCCATAGGAGAACCCTCTACCTTCGAGAGGTCTAGGCGTACCCGAGGATCTTGTCCACCGAAATTTCAATGACGGTACGGTCAGACCGCTCTTTTGGTACTCGGTATCGTTGGGCGTAGCGTTGCGTTCCTTCGAGGCATCGATCAGGGTCAGCAGTTACCGACCCTGTTCCTTCGAGGCTCAACCAACGGCCTCCGTCAATCTGACACACAACAGCCCGAGTGCCAGGTGACTCGACCAAAATCCGGCTTTTCATCGAGTCGGCCCAAGTGATTACTCGGACTAACTGAGCTTCGAAATCCCAGGTGAATCCCACGGCTGAGACGTGAGGGCTGCCGTCGGAGCGAATCAAAGTAAGCGAAGCCAGGTGGCGTTCGGTTAAGAAAGCGCTTACGGCTTTTGTGGGGTTCAAAGGATCTAACGACATTATGAGTGCGCAATCGCATCTAGGACATCAAGCCGAGCTGCTTTTCTTGCAGGGAGAATTGCTGCAAAGACGCCAGCCACGACGCACATTACGACGATCAAAGCGAAGTTTGCGAATGGAATTCCGAAATCAGTAATAAAAGACTCCGGCATCGCGTTGACGGCAATGAAACCTAGCAACGTGCCTAGTGCGACCCCCATGACTCCTCCGAACACGGCGATTATTACCGCCTCCCACCGGATCATCCGTCTAGTTTGTGATCTCGTCATTCCGACGGCGCGCAGAAGCCCTATTTCACGAGTGCGTTCAAAAACTGACAACATCAAAGTGTTCACAATCCCCAAAATGGCGATGATGACAGCGAAGCCCACTAAGGCGTTAACGGTGAGTAACAGTTGGTCGATCCGTCCCTCGATGTTCTGTTTATATTCGTCTCGATCCTGCAGATTTGCCTCTGGATACTTATCCGTGATCGCTTCTATGGCAGGTCTTACCTGTTCTACTTTGACGCCCTCACGGAGTTCGACGGCAGCAAAAAGATCTGATTGTCGAGCTGGGTCAAAACCTCGCTCGTAGGTCGCCATGTCGATGACCCAATTACCCAATATGGAGCCATCATCAAAAATTCCAACAACCTTTAGAGTGACAGCGCCCCCCACAGGGAAAACGGCCTCGAGAGAATCTCCAACTGATAGCTCAAGATCGGATGCTGGGTCTTTGTGTACCAACACGCCGCTGTCGGAAAGCCCCGAGTAGCCACCTTCGATCAGACTGATATCGAGTACCGTTCCCAGACCTTCTTGTTGAGTTCCGATCACGTCTTTGGGCATGCCGTTGACTGTCATACGCGCAGTTCCAGGTCCTCCCCTATACCCGGCAGCGACCTCGACGCCGTCGACCAGTTTGAGTTCCTCGACGAGTTGTGGGCTGAAACCCCACGAACTTCTTCCTTCAGTGTCGATAAAGAAATCAGCGCCAAGAGATGATTCGAGCGCTGATGAGAACGTCTTTTTGAAACTTGTACCGACCACCAAAACCATGGCTACAAGTGCCAGCCCCACCATCAGGGCGGATGCCGTAGCTGCGGTTCGTCGCGGGTTTCTGCTTGCGTTTTCGCGCGCTAAGTTGCCCGCCGCTCGACCGAATCGACTGATTGGGAGACCTAACGCACGCGCAGCCGGTCGGGCGACGAGCGTGCTTAATAGAGAGACCGAAACGAAGAGCAGTAAGGCTCCGGCTGCAAGCAACCCGAGCTGTCGCGCCGCCCCGCTATTTGTTGTTGCCCCGAGCAGCGTTGCAAGAAGCCCAAACATTCCCAGGAGAACCCCAACGAAGGTTCGCCGTTTGTTGTTGCCGCTCCAAAGACTCAAATCTTCACGCAATGCGGCTATTGGCGGTATGCGAGATGCGCGACGAGCTGGAGTTATAGCCGCTAACAGAGTGACCCCGATGCCCACTATTGCTGCGGCGACCCAGGTGCGCGCCGCGATCACCGTTGGACCGTCGGGCAGCCCCGAACCTCCACCGGCTTGCGCTATGAGTGCTTTGATTGCCCATACGACGCCCAATCCAGCGAATATCCCCACGATCGACGCAATGATGCCGATGATTAACGCTTCAGTCAGAACTGAAGCCCGGATTTGCCGTCCCGTTGCCCCTACTGCGCGTAGCAAACCGAACTCGCGGACGCGTTGACCGAGAACAATCGCGAACGTGTTGTTGATGATGAACGAACTAACCACGAGTGCTACGCCGGCAAACACGAGCAAGGCGTTCTGGAAAATCGTGATGAACGTGTCGAATTGTTCGCTGAACTCGCTCGCAACGACATTGCTGGTCACGGCTTCGAAACCTGACGGAAGTTCACTTGTCAGACTCGCGGCGAATTGTTCTTCGTCGATCCCTGTTTCGGCACCAACTGTCACTGCTAGATAGGAATCGGGATAATTGAACAGCCGTTGCGCGGTGGCAGTATCAATTAAAACGAAGACAGCTCCGCCACCGTTGTCAAGACCCCAGCGGGTAATGCCGCTCACCCGAAAATCCTCAGCTGGGCCTAGTGAACGAATGGTGATGGTGTCGTCAAGAGAAATTCCGTAACGCTCAGCAGTGTCAGTATCTACCATCGCCTCACCCTCGCGAGGGGCTCGACCATCGAGAGTTTCGAAAGCGGTGAGTTCATTACCTTCGTCGAAATTGAAGGCAAGCGTTGGTGCTCCACCGGGTGGCTCGATAAGAGTTTCGCCAAACGAAATCCTCGGGAACCCTTGAATCACTCCCTCGGCAGCGACAACACCTGGCGTCGATTGAAGTTGATCAACAATTGACTGAGGGACCGTAGGCCGACTGAAGGGGTCTCCGTCAATAGTTTCAACGCCACGAACCTGCAACCAGTTTGGGCCAGCGATCTCGACAGCGATTTTATCGAAAACTGCGCGAAGGCTGTCGGCGAGGATGAAAGATCCGGATACGAAAGAAACGCCGAGGACTACCGCAAACGTGGTTAAAGCCAGACGAATCTTTCTGGCTAACAGTGAATTGAGGGTGAGCTTGAGCACCTCAGTCGCCGAGTTGTTTCATCGTGTCCAACACGGAAGCTGCCGACGGAGTCTTGATTTCATGCACGATGACCCCATCCGCGAGGAACACGACGCGGTCTGCGTGAGCTGCCGCCGAGGGATCATGGGTCACCATGACGATGGTCTGGCCAAGATCTCGCACAGCGTTTCGCATGAATTCGAGAATTTCGTCGCCTGTTTTGCTATCTAGATTGCCGGTAGGTTCGTCCGCGAAAATGATTTCAGGTTGCCCTCCCAGGGCTCTGGCGACCGCAACCCTTTGCTGTTGACCACCGGAAAGTTCACTGGGTCGATGCTTAAGGCGATCTGCTAGCCCCACCGCTTCTATTACCTGACGAAGCCACGAAGAGTCCGGTGTGGTGCCTCCAAGTTGTTGGGGTAAAACGATGTTCTCCTCAGCGGACAGTGTCGGGATGAGGTTGAAAGCTTGAAAAATAAACCCGATGCGGTCACGACGAAGCAGAGTGAGAGCACGATTGGACAATTGACTGATGTCAGTGTCTCCAATGAACACCTGACCAGAAGTCAGTTCATCTAGTCCAGCAAGGCAGTGCATCAGGGTCGATTTACCCGAACCCGACGGACCCATAATCGCAGTGAATTCTCCACTTGTGAGATCGATAGATAGTCCGTCGAGGGCACGAACTTCGGTGTCGCCTGAACCATAAATTTTGCTTGCGTCTACCGTTCGGGCAGCCAGCGTGGTGGTGTTCATATCGGCAACTCTATGGGCGACCTTGTACGTATGGTTTGCCCGAAAATAATTTTATGATGAGAACTTCCGGTCCACGCGCACCGAGCGGGTTTGAGAAAGCAATCGGGCTATATCTTCGCGGAGCGAAAACGATTGACAGCTCAGATATTGGACTCAAGGCCCTATATTCGCTCCCGTGAAGCGAGAGGGCTAGGGTCAAAGTTGATGGCGGAACGCGTGCTGGTGACGAAGTTAGGACTTGACGGCCACGATCGAGGTATCAAAATCGTGGCGCGCATTTTGCGCGACGCAGGTTACGAAGTGATCTACACCGGATTGTTTCAAACCCCTGAGACCGTTGTTGCCGCCGCTATCGATGAAGATGTTTCTGCGATCGGAGTCTCCATGTTGTCGGGAGCCCATGGAGCGATACTCCCAATGGTTACTGGGGCTCTTTCAGACGCCGGTGCCGATATCCCTGTGATTCTCGGAGGCATCGTCCCGGAAGATGATTTCCAGACCATGTACGACGCGGGTGTTGCACGAGTGCTGACTCCAGGCGCTACTGCCGAAGAAGTTGTGGAAGCTGTTCGTGGCGCTATTGAAGAGTCGCGTGTTAGCTGACCTCTAGGGACAACTTATTGACGCTCTTGTAGCATCTAATACGTGATCATTGAACGATTTGGAGTTGTCGGTTGCGGGCTCATGGGGTCAGGCATCGCGGAAGTAGCCGCGTTAAGTGGCTGCGATGTGAAAGTCGTAGAAGCGAACGAAGGTGCTCTTCACGCCGGCATGGAACGTATTGAAAAAAGTCTCAACCGTGCGGTCCGGGCACAGAAAATGACTGAGGCGCATCGGGAAGAAGTGATGGGAAGCATTTCTTTCTCTACCAAGCTTCCAAGTCTCGCCGATAGGGAGTTCGTGGTTGAGGCAGTGATTGAGCAAGAAGAGGCAAAGCTTGAGGTTTTCCGGCGTTTGAACGACGTAGTCGATGACCCTGAAGCGATCCTGGCCAGCAACACCTCGTCGATCCCGATCATGAAACTTGCGATGGCTACCAATCGACCACAGCAGGTGATCGGAGTTCACTTTTTCAACCCCGTCCCAGTGATGGGGCTGGTAGAGATCATTTCTTCTTTACTCACGGGCGACAAAACGGCCGTTATGTGTCAAGAATTTGCCTCAGACCAACTAGGCAAGCGCGTAGTCAGTAGCCAAGACCGAGCGGGCTTCGTCGTGAACGCGCTTCTCGTTCCCTACATACTGTCGGCGATTCGCATGATGGAGTCCGGTTTCGCCAGTGCCGAAGATATCGACGCTGGCATGGTGTTGGGGTGCAACCACCCGATGGGACCATTGGCCTTGTGTGACTTAATCGGTTTAGACACGACCATGGCTGTGGCGGAATCGCTATACGAAGAGTTCAAGGAACAGCTATATGCCCCACCGCCGCTTTTGAATCGCATGTGCGACGCGGGTCTACTGGGCCGTAAGAGTGGTCGCGGCTTCTACCGTTACGGATAACTCCCTAGATGTACGCTCTCCTCGATCCGTAAAGGAGAGAAATTCATGAATGGTGCTGTCGTTGAAGGAATTGATCACACCAAAGTCACTTCTTGGTTTTCCGTTCACGTGCCGAGTTCGACTCCTCCGTTCACATTTGAGCTGATTGCTGGGGGCCATTCAAACCTCACCTACAAAGTGGTTGACCAGGTAGGAAACGCATTCGTGCTGCGCCGACCGCCCTTAGGGCATGTCTTGGCAACAGCCCACGACATGGCGAGAGAACACCGGATTATTACAGCGGTAGGTACAACGGATGTACCAGTGCCGCTAACTCTGGGAGTTTGCGAAGACGTAGAAATCAACGAAGCACCTTTTTACGTTATGGAGTACGTCGCCGGCGAAGTTTTACACAGTGATATCGAAGCCCAACTTGTTCCCCTGCCGGATCGCATGACATTGAGCCGGCAAGTAGCCGAAGTCCTTGCCGAACTGCATTCGGTTGAACCCGACAATATTGGATTAGGTGACTTAGCGAAGCGAGAAGATTATTTAGGGCGGCAACTCCGAAGGTGGAGTCGCCAGTGGGAGCAATCCAAAACGCGAGAACTGGCAACCATGGAGCATGTCCACGGTCTTCTCGAACGGAAAAAACCTAACCAGGTTGGGTCCACGATCGTGCACGGCGACTACCGGCTCGGAAATATGTTGACCGATTCCACCAGAATTCTGGCCGTTCTCGATTGGGAGTTATGCACCTTAGGAGACCCCCTAGCTGACGTCGGTTATCTGTTAAATAACTGGGTCGACCCTGATGAGGCTCCAGCGGGTTCTAGCGCCCCCACCCTGGCTGGGGGGTTTGCCTCCCGAGACGATTTGTTGGAGTGGTATCAAAACGCTTCGGGTAGGGATGTATCCGGCGTCGCCTATTACCGGGCTTTTTCCTATTGGCGGTTAGCTGCAATCGTAGAAGGCGTTTTGAACCGCTACCTGAATGGAGCAATGGGAGATCAGGACGACGTTGATACCAACGTTTTTAAAGAACAAGTAGAGACGCTCGCAGCTACCGCGCTAGAAGTAGTCGAGTATTAGCGGAGAACTAAGTCGACTGGTGACTGGAATAAATGGTCACCGGAACTTCAAGCCCATCAACGGTAAATCGTCTTTCGTGACTCCCGTCAACGAGTTCGCTCACGATTAATCCCGATTCCTTGAGTAATTCGCGAACCGTTTCTAAATGTTCGGTCTTGACCATCAACCCGGCAATTTCGGTGGTCCGGTCGGTGCCCGCCAAAGAAACCCTCGTCCCCCCTACATCGAACTGCGCCCATCGATCTCCATCCACAAACGTTGGAGGGAGACCTAAAAGTTGTTCCCAGCGCTCAACAGCAGCCGCCATGTTGGTTACGGGAATGACGGAAGAAACACTGGTCGCGGTCATCGGGGCACCCTAGTTGGGAGGTGCTAGGGACGAGCGTGGGAGCCCAGATAGCCTCAATAACGTGAGTGATGAAACCAGTTCGAAAACTGGCCGTTTTCTTGGCGGCGCCGTTGTTGGCGCAGTCGTCGGCGCGTTAGTTGCCGGTCTAATTGTGGTGAGCCTTGGCGACGCCCAACGTATTTATGTCACCGAAAAAATTGATGACACCCAAGAAGTTGCCTTAGCCGCAGGTGCCGTCGTTGCTGAACGCGCTACTGCCACCACGGTGGCGTTGGACGTCGAAACTGTTACGGACTCTGACGAGGTCCTCACCCCTCGCGTGCAAATGACTGACGCTGGGCGTCTCGACGTAAAAGCTGTTTTGGCGGCAGTCGCTCCGTCGGTTGTACAAATTGAAATTCAAACTGAGGATGCAGTCTTTGGGGGTGGAGGTCAGGGGACTGGGTTCATCATTAGTCCCGATGGGCAAGTCGTGACCAACGCCCACGTGGTCGAAAATGCTGTCACGATCAAAGTGATGTTGTCCGATGGGACTGTCAAACCCGCTGAGCTTGTCCAAAAAGACCCGACGAGGGATTTAGCGGTTCTAAAGATCCAGGGCGACAATCTTCCGTCGGCGAGACTTGGCAATTCCGCTGAAGTGGAAGTAGGAGATGAAGTTCTTGCTATTGGCAACGCGCTCGGGTTGGGGGACACCCCAACTGTCACCACGGGCATCGTCTCAGCGCTTGATCGGCAACTTCAGCTTGCAGGAAATAGGCTCACTCGTCTTATTCAGACCGACGCAGCGATTAACCCAGGTAATTCGGGCGGTCCGTTAGTCAACGCGAACGGCGAGGTCATTGGAGTTAACACCGCCATTGCCGGCAACGCGGAAGGTATCGGATTTGCCATCTCGATTGACCATGCGCGACCAGTCATTGAGACCTTGCAGACGGGTGAAGTACCCAAGCGCCCTCTATTAGGCGTCAACATCATCGGTGTTGAAATGCTCGACGAGACCTCTCGGCGTCAGTACGACATCTATGAAGGTGTCGAAACTGGTGTGGTCATCGTCGCTCTCGTCGAGGACGGAGCAGCGAACGCTGCAGGATTAAGGGTCGGCGAAGTCGTCACGAAGTTTGACGGCGTCGAAATCGAGACAGTCGACGATCTTGTTGACGCAGTAAAGGAAAGCGAGATTGGGCGGACCGTCAAAGTCGTTGTCGTAAGTAACGACGGCTCAATTCGCAACGTCCGAGTTGAATTGGGCTTCACCGAAGGTGCTGGCGGCTGACGCTACTGCACACGAGAAATGGGCAACCGTTCGGCGCGCCTCCTCATTGTTCGCGATACTTCTCCCGTTGAACGACGTCTATGTGACTAGCTGGAGACAATATGTCTGATCGTATTTTCGATACCGGGACCGACGACATCAATACCGAAGTGATTGATGGAGTAATGAGAATTACTCTCAATCGTCCTGAACGACGCAATGCCATGTCTGATGGCATGTTGCAAGGACTCGTCGCTTCGCTTGGTGATGCTGAGGTGGCAACTGATGTAGGAGCGGTTGTCATTACTGGCGCAGGAGGAGCCTTTTGTGCCGGCGGAGACGTCAAAGGAATGGCAGAAGCTGGAGGCGAGGGCGGGGACAGTGCCGTGCAGTACGACGCTCGTGTCCATTTACAGCGCCGCAACCAACGAGATACGGCTGGCAAACTCTATGAGTTACCAAAGCCGACGATCGCGGCGCTACCCGGCCCGGCCGCCGGAGCGGGTCTGTCGATCGCGTTGTCATGCGACCTTCGGTATGCATCGCCCAACGCCATCCTCACTACAGCATTCGCGCGCGTGGGCTTTAGCGGAGATTACGGAGGCACTTATTTCATGAGCCGACTAATCGGTTCAGCAAAAGCTCGCGAATTGTATTTCTTGTCGGAGAAAGTTGACATGGGAGAAGCAGAACGACTCGGTCTCGTGAATGGAGTCTTTTCTGAAGATTCGCTGCAAGACGAAGTGATGGCGATCGGCCGACGTTTAGCGCAGGGACCCACCGTCGCGTACCGCTATATGAAGGAGAACCTGAACAGAGCAGTTCACGGTGAAATGGGAGAATGCCTAGATATGGAAGCCGCACACCACATACATTGCGGACAAACGCGCGACCACAAAGAAGCTGCGCAGGCCTTTGTCGATAAACGCGAACCTGACTTCCAGGGACGATAAAGAAGTACAAACCGCACCTAGTGCATCGCTGAGTTCGAAATTCGGCAGGGACGCCTTACAGCTCTATGTAATGGGTGGAGGCGCGCCACCCCTGGGGCGATAAATAGGGATACCTTCGAAATGGTGAGCGGTCGGACTTTCATCCAGAATCCAGGACCTACCAACATTCCTGACCGGGTCCTTCGCGCAATGGCCAGACCAGCCATCGATTTCGGCACCACCGAGTTTTCGGTATTGCTTGATTCTTGTCTCATGAGACTAAACAACCATATGAGGAACTCTGGGCCTCTAATCGGGTACACCAGTACAGGCCACGGAGCTTGGGAAGCAACCGTCACTAATCTGTTCGACACCGGAGCACGGGTACTCCTTTGCGACAGCGGCCATTTCAGTCACCGATGGGGCGAGATGTGCGAAGCCCATGGTTTAGACGTCTCTTGGTTTGAGACCGGATGGCAACAAGGGGTTGACTCCGATGCGCTTCGTGACGTGCTCGCGACCGATGCAGGTCGGCGGGTAGAAGGGGTTTTAGTAGCCCACACAGAAACCTCAACTGGGGTAACTTCCGACCTTGCGGCAATACGAACAGTTCTCGATGACCTAGAGCACCCAGCGTTGCTAGTTGTCGACTCGATCGCGTCCTTTGGTTGCACACCTCTTGAGGTTGACGCACTAGGAGTAGATGCTTGTCTCGCGGTCAGCCAAAAGGGTTTGATGATGCCGATCGGGCTCGCATTCACCGGGATCAGCGATCGAGCTGTTGCGGCCGCGTATGCAAATAAAAGAGGCAGATTTTATTGGGATTGGAGACGCCGACTAGAGGCTGAGGGGTATCGCATGTTTTGTGGTACCCCACCCATACATCACCTTTTCGGACTTGACGAAGCTCTATGCATGATCGCAGAAGAAGGCGGGATTGACGCAGTCACTAACCGACATCGCCGACTAGCCGACGCAGTGCGAGCCGCCGTTGAAGTTTGGAGCGAAGCCGGAGCCCTCAAGTTCAATGCCACCAAAGCAAAAGAGCGTTCTGACAGTGTGACATGTGTGCGACTTGCTGAGAATTATGATGCTGACAAAGTCGTAGCGGTGGCGCGACAACGGTTTAATTTGAGCATGGGATCTGGAATTGGCCCACTAGCGGGGTCTGCCTTTCGCATCGGACATCTTGGAGATCTCAACGTTCCGATGTTGCTCGGGGCGTTGGGAGCGGTGGAAGCTTCACTTCGGGCATGTCGAGTGCCGATCGGCACCGGCGGGTTAGAGGTCGCGACCACGATGTTGAGCGAGGTGTCTTCGTAGGTGTCTTCATTAGCTCCGATGGTGGCTACAGATCGTTTGACTCTTGTAGGCCTCATTCATGACGCCCCGTTGATGATCGTGCTGGCTGTTACAGGTGGGGGAGTTGCTTCGATATCGGACCTACTCTCCGTTCCAGGAGCATCGCGAACCGTCCTGGAGGCCAGCGTTCCGTATGCGGGGACGGCGTTATCCGATCTCATTGGGTATCTCCCTTCACAAACGGTGGCCAGCGATACTGCGGAAGCGATGGCGACAGCATGCCTTGAGCGTGCGAAGCAGCTAGCGGGCGCGGACATACAAATAGCTGGAGTTGCGTGTACGGCTGCGTTGGTCACAGATCGTCAACGAAGCGGTGATAATCGCGCTTTTATCGCAGTGGCGGCCCTCCAAGGGGTTGTGTCGTCTCATGTGGCGCTGGAAAAGGGCATGAATGATCGGGCCGCTGAAGACCGGATCGTGTCCGACGCCGTACTTCGAGCTATCGCGACTGCAGCAAAGGTCGCTGAGTAGCTAACTCTGGGCCAGAATCTCTGCATGGCGCGACGCGAAACCCGACACATCCCACAGACCGCGGCTGAACTGAACGCGGAGTGGTTCACTTCGGCGGTTGGAGCCAAATATGGCGGAGTGGTCATTGAAGTCGAGACAGAGGTGATCGGTGAAGGCGTCGGATTCATGGGGGAACTCCATCGTTGTAAATTGACGTGGGAAGGAGGCGATGCGGCCCCACGATCGGTCATAGCGAAACTTCCTTCCAAAGTCGCGAAGAACCGCTCTTTAGGTGAGGGCCTCGCCGTCTACGAAAGAGAGATCTGGGTTTACAGCGAAATGAGAGGCGAACTCGGAATTCTGATGCCTGAGTTCATTCACGCCGAGCTTGACCCCAACCCCGTCCCGTGGCTCGAAACACTCTTCGTTTTCCTCTTCGAAAAACTTCCCATTGGCGGTGTGAGTTGGGTTCTCGACCGGTTGTTGTCGCTAGGCGCAAAGAGTCCCCGTAGATATCTGTTGGTCATGGAGGACATCGCGGACGCTCGGCCTCCGAGCCAAGTCGCGGGTGGGTCGATCAACGATGCATTGGTTGGCCTTGACCTTTTGGCTCGGTTTCATGCACATAACTGGATGGATCAAGATCGGCGAGATGCAAATCCGATCATATGGGGTGTTGGTCGTACCCCTAAGGTCCTTCAGGCTAGTTATCGCCGAAACCGTGATGCCTTTGTTCATCGATTCGGTTCGTTAATCGGTGAAGCAATGGTTGCGAAGATGGATGAAGTCCAAGAACGGCTTCCGTTGCTTGCTTCCCAGATGGAGCAGTGCCCTTGGACTCTGTGTCACGGCGACTACCGGCTAGACAATCTTATGTTTCGTCCCGACGGTGAGACTGTCGTTCTTGATTGGCAGGGTTTGGGATGGGGACGCGCTGGCTGGGAGGTTGCCTATTTCATCACCACAGCTTTGGAACCTCACCACCGAGATGAGGAACAAATGTTGCTGCGCAGGTATCACCAAGTCTTAATTGGTGAAGGGGTGCAGGATTATTCCTATGAAGATCTCGTTGATGACGTGACCATCACCAAGGCAGTCCTTGCGCACAGAATGGTCGCTGGTGACGATCTGCTTGACACAGGGATGGAGGACGGACAACCAGACTTGGTCGATGTGCTCGTTCAGCGAGTGGTTGGTTGGGTCGATCTGGAAGAATAAGGACGCTGACCTTAATTAAAAAGGCCGTTCCCCACCCCCTCGGCGACCTCTTCGAAATCGAGACCAGCGAGTTGCGTCCAGACCTCAAAATTGTGTTCGCCTAAATACGAAGGCGACAAAACGCTTGCGGGCAGGCGGTGACCATTCCACAGAGCTGGAAACGTGTCGATCGTGCGATCACCAAACACGTCGTGTGTCGCGTCTCGCCAGAAACCTCGTGCGGCCAGTTGCGGGTCGTCATTAATTAGATCGTTTGCGTCTTGCACCTTTCCTACAGGAACGCCAACGGATTGAAGAAGCTCAACCACAGAATTTGTGTCCCGATCAGCTACCCATTGGCTGAAGATCCGGTTGATTTTGTCGCGTTCCGTTCTGCGTTCGGCCTCAGTCGCAAGACCCATTAACTCTGGGTTCGCTAATAAAGCCGCGAGGTGTGACCATTGCTCGTCGTTGGTGGCGGTTACAGCAACGAAGCCATCCGCGCAGGGATAGACCTCGTTGGGTACGTGGTCATGCAAGCCATCTTGATTGCCGTGCGGTTGTGCCACGGTGCCATTTGATAGCCAATCGAGAGCCGCTGAGCCAATGCAATAGGTTCCGATCTCTAGTTGTGCCATGTCGATGTGTTGACCCCTACCAACCACATCACGAGCTAACAACGCAGCCATCGTCGATGAAGCGGCAGCGAAGCCAGCAAGATGATCGTTGAGAGAAAACCCTGGTCCCACATCACCGCGGTCAGCAAAGTTCGTAAGGTGCGTTATGCCACAAATCGCGTGAACTGTTGGCGCGTAAGAGATGACGTGGCTCCACGGGCCGTCGTGCCCGCAGCCCGACATGGTCACATAGACCAAACGTGGGTTCCACTCACTGACGGTTTCCCAATCAAGACCCCATCTGTCTAGAACCCCAGCACTGTAGTTCTCAATCAAGACGTCACAGTTCTCGATCAGTTTGCGGATTACCGCTAAAGATTGAGAATGCTTCATATTGATGGTGGCGCTGCGTTTCCCTCGGCCCCAAATGAAGTAATACGGGTAATCCGGTCGGTTCACCAGAGTGCTGTGCTCCTCATTTTGGACTCGGATCACATCCGCTCCCAGATCGGCCAGCATTCGGGTAGCAAATGGACCAGCCAACACCCACGTCAAGTCGAGCACGCGAATGCCGTCGAGCGGTAGGTCACCTGCAGACCTTTGTGAGGCTTGAACACTGGTAGCAGGATCTATCGCCGACCATCGCTTCACGATTTCGTCAACGGGAGTGTCTTCGAAAGCTGGCGGTCGAAGAGCACTAGCCGGCGTTTCTGAGAATCGAACCAAGCGACTAGGCATCACTACTTTTGAGTCACCAGCTGAGTTAAAGAATTTTCGGTGTTCGAACTGCGGACTCGCACATGCCTGTTCAATATTGTGGACCGCGCCGACCGCTACGTGACGTTGCTGAGCGTCTTCCCACAAGTCCATGGCGTCGTGCTCACGAACCCAACGCCTCATCGTGTCCATTGGCTCATCGATCCGCAGCAACAATTCTTCTACTTCGTAACCTAACCATCTGCGTCCTTCTTCAAACCCGTCGTCAAGCATCATCTTGAAGGCATTGTCTGGTGTTGGCGTAAGGGTGATCATCATGTGACCATCCCGACATTCGGCAAGGTCATACGCTCGAAGCCAATGAAGTGCTCCTTGCCGTTCAGCCACCTTGGGGAGCGGAAGAATGTCGTCGAACAGCCACTGCATCAAGATGTTCTCCACGGACCCGCTCACCGTTTCGTGGATAGAAATGTCTACGTGACGACCGTGTCCGTCGCGTCGGACAGCCCACAACCCCGAAAGAGCACACAATGCACCCATAAAACCCGCGTAGTTGTGGGTCTGACGGCCCCACACGTTGAGTGGTCTGTCAGGCACCCCACCCACTGACAAGAATCCACCCATCGCCGCGGCAGTGAGGTCGGAACCCACCCAATGTGAGCGAGGACCGGTTCGCCCAAAAGGCGTGATGGAGACCTGCACCAGATGAGGGTTATCTGCAACTAGGTCCGAATGATCTAATCCAAGGTCAGCCAGCCTCCCAGGTGTTTCGGTCTCAACGATGACATCAGCGCTGGACGCCAAAAGGCGATATGTGTCGCGACCTGCGACTGTATCTAGATCAACAGGGTGGCATTGCTTTCCCCCATCAAACCACCAATCGAGTACCCCGCCTTCGACCTGGCTCATTGAATATCCAGGAGAGCCAAAAGGGTTTACCCGAACTACGTCCGCACCAAATTCGGTCAATAGCTTGGTAGCGAAGCGTCCTGGGTCGCCGGTGAGGTCGAGGACCTTAACGCCCCGAAGTGCGGTCACGGCCGAATGTGATGTGCAGCAAAGGCAGTAAGGGTGTCGGAGATGATGCCAACGTCGCCAGTGTTGCAGGACAACACCAAGTCGGTCACTCCAGCATTTTCGTACGCTTCGATTAACTCAGCGTCTACCCCGTCGAAGTCGCGTCGTATCTGAACCAGAAATTTCGTATCAGTACGGCCGGCAATCTCGGCTTCCCTACGGATGATGCTGAGCCGTTCAGTCACTCCTGACGGGGAGATTCCCAAGGGGTGCCATCCATCGGCCAACTGGGCCACTCGTCGCAACGCGGGCGCGCGATTGCCTCCAATCACGATCGGCGGATGGGGCTTCTGTAACGGCTTGGGGGAGGTGACTACTCCTTCAAATTGCCAATGCTGTCCCTCAAAGCTCGCCTCGTCACGAGTCCATAGGCGCAGGAGCACTTCGACAAACTCGTTGCTGTACTGCCCGCGGTTGTTGTAATCGGAGCCCAGGATCTTATTTTCTTCGGGGAGGCTGCCTACTCCAAGTCCAAGTGTTATTCGTCCCCCACTGAGGTGATCCAGCGTCGAAATTTCCTTCGCCAAAATCATGGGATGCAAATAGGGCATCACTAAAACGCTAGTTCCGAGAGTGACGTTGCTTGTGTTGGCTGCGAGCCAGGTCAAAATAACCAGAGCATCGTGATACGGAGCTTGCCCTAAGCGGTCATGGACGTAGCCAACGTTGATGACATGGTGGTTGACCCACACTGAATCGAAACCTAGTTGTTCAGCTTGAACTCCCAACCCCACGACGTTGTGAGGGTCCTCGACACCAAAGTTGTTGGGAAGTGTGAATCCGAACCGCATTAACGCCTTCTTTCAAACAGCACAGTTTGCAGCGAGGCTAGCGATTGATGTCCCTCGGCGAGGCTGCCGCACCTGGTGACGGTCTAAGCCGTTAGTTGCGTAGGCGAATGACAGTCCCGTATCAGGATCACAGAAAGCAATTTGGCCACCGACACCGTTGTGTCCAAAGGCACGCGGCGACACCGTGCGTCCTAAACCGCGACGGTTGGTCATGCCGTCGTCGCCGGCGAGAATTACCCCAAGACCTCGATTAGCCGGAACCCCCATTGGGTCTGGCAGATTGTTATGGACCTGTCCAACAGCGTTGTCGAGCATCGTGGAGTCCCACACATCCCCAGGGTTGTGAAGCAGGGCTTGGTAAAATCCGGCGAGGTCAGCCGCACGGCCGTAGCCGCCGCCGCCAGGCACTCCCACTGCTCTTGTATCGGGATCGTTGAACCGGATAATCGTTTCATCGTTGACTTCACTGGGCGGCATGGACCGAACACCGAATACGGCCTCGAGTTCATCTGGAGTGGCTTCTCCCTCACATAAGGTGAGGTCAGCAATGCCCTCCTGGTCCTCTGGATCGATCCCAAGAATGCGAGAGAGCCCAAGAGGCGTTGTTACTCTGCGGTGAATTTCGTCTGCGTAGTGCTCTCCGGTGACCTCGTTGATAATTTCAGCAAGTACCCAATGGGCGCTTGTTGGGTGATATTCGTAACGTGTTCCTGGTTCCCAATTGAGCCGCCAGTCGGCCATACGTTGGCGACGACTTTTAGCTGTTGCCCACACGTTGGGACCCATTGGAGCGTGAGGGAAACCCGAAGTGTGCAACATCACCTGTTCGACAGTGATTTCTTGCTTGCCGTTTTCCGCGAACTCTGGAAGATATGAAGAAACTGGTGCCTTTAGTTGAACCAAATCTTCGCTTAATAATTGCCACATAGCCGCTGCGACAAACGGTTTTGTCGCCGAAAAAAAGCAGTATCTAGTTTCTGGAACTGCATCACCAATGGTTTCATCAACGACGATTTCACCCTCGAAACCTATTGCGATTTGGCAACTGGGCAGGAGGCCTTCATCGACCTCTTTACGGCAACGCGTAATTAGTTCCGTCACCCGTTGCGCGTCGATTTCGTGTGTGCTCATCCCTCTGGCCTAGCACTGACCACCCTTCTGCGCCCATAAAAGCCGTTCTGGGCAGGCGTCCGAAGTTACTAAATTTGCGTTCAGTAAGTGAAAAGCATAGGCTCCATCCATCGTCTGGGGCGGGTTTTGGGCCAACCAGGTGCGGCCCGAAAACCGAACCAGGCGTGATTGTTGGTGCCACTTTCCACGGGGGAGGCGCCGACAGCAAAGGGGGGAAGCTGAACTGCTTCGGCAGCCAGCTACCGATCTACCCCAACGCACGGACAGCGATGGACCGGGCGCCCGGAATGGGTGTCCGGTCCTTCGATTTTCCGTTAGCAGCTGGCGCCGCGACTACGGTCAATTCCACAACAAAGAGGTGACCTGTGGGTAGTGATCAGCAAACACAGTCGAAAATTCAATTCGGTTTGTCGATGCGACGTGCCGACCAGATAGCTGAACAAGCGCGAGCGATAGAAGAACTTGGGTATGACTACGCCACCACGGGGGAGCACGTCTTCTTCCACGTCCCCTGTTCGAACGCGTTTATTTCTCTAGCGGTGGCAGCTGGGGCGACGACAAAACTGAAGCTGATGTCCACCATTACTCTTCTTCCCTTATACCCAGCGGTGCTTGCGGCGAAACAAGCAGCAGCTTTAGACGTAGCTTCCGGTGGACGTTTCCATATGGGAATTGGTGTGGGAGGCGAGCTTCCACTGGAGTTCGAGGCCTCTGGAGTCCCTGTTTCGGAACGCGGTGCTCGAACCAATGAAGCCCTTGAAATTATGAAACGGCTCTTCACAGAAGATGAGGTTCACTTTCAAGGCCAGTTCAACCAACTTTCGGGTGTGACGTTAGAACCTAAACCCGTCCAACAACCATCGCCACCGATCTGGATTTCAGGTCGAAAGGAAGCGGCGTGGCGTCGCGCCGCTCGCTATGGCACCGGTTGGCTTCCGTATATGTACACACCAGACATGCTTGTCGAATCCAACCTTAGAATTGCGGACTATCGAGCGGATGAAGGCAACGACTCTCCGGTTGACCCTGGGCTTTTTATTTTTTTCTGCTGCCATGAGGACAACGCCACTGCCATCGACTACGCGAACCAGCGTCTTTCAAAGCAATACAACCAAGATTTCAGCAAGATGATTGACAAATATGCGATTGCTGGTGACCCGGACCGATGCGCGGAACGGCTAGGCGAGTACGTTGATTCCGGGGCCCGAACGATCATTCTTAGCGCCGCATCCCCAATGCACTATGTAGAAGAGGCTGAGCGTTTCATGGCGCAGGAAGTTCTTCCTCGTTTTCGACCCGAACAATGAATCAACATTGCTAAAGGAGACTGCTGATGCCCACATCGAAGGGATTCTTTGAAACCACGTTGAGTCAGTCGCGAATTTTGACAACCATCGAAGCTGGCGATTGGCCGGAAAGATTTTTTGATCCGCTCATTGATCATTGGGCCTCGGAGCGAGGTGAACAGGTGGTTGTGACAGATCGCTTCGGGTCTATGACTTGGTCAGAATTTGCGGTTCAAGTAGATGAAATAAGTCGCGGTTTACTTGAACTCGGCGTTCGCCCTGGTGTCGTGGTGCAGGTTCAACTACCGAATTGGCGCCACTTCTTAGTCACGGTCGCTGCAGTTGAGCGGATCGGCGGCGTAATTAATCCTGTAGCACCAATATTTAGAACGAACGAAGTTCTGGTCATGAGCGAACTTGCTCGACCGGCTGTGGTGGTGACCGCTAACGAATTTCGAGGGTTCGAGTTGGGAGCCATGCACGCAGACCTAAGAGAACGTTGTCCGTGGGTGAAAGAGATAGTGACCGTCGGCGAAGGTTCGATAGCCGACGCGCTGAGCTGGGAAGACCTCCTCGAACAAGGTCGATTCTCCTCCTACGACCGAGCGGCTGTTGACCTGCTTAGGCCAGGAACTCACGATGTATGTGAAGTGATGTTCACCTCCGGCACTACAGGACAGCCGAAAGGAGTGATGCATACCCAGAACACGCTCAATGTGGCCGTGGATCTATGGGTTGAAGCCGTCTGTGAAGGTATCTCGTCACCCATCGGCGCCGACATCGGCCCGGGCTACACGTTTCATATGGCATCAACCCTTGCTCACCAAACCGGTTATCTCTATGGCATTCGAGCCCCACTTACCTTGGGCGGACATGTCGTCCTGCAAGACGTATGGGATCCTGAAGAGTTTGTTGATTTGATCGAACGTCACAAGATTCAGATATCGATGGGGGCAACACCGTTTCTTGCTGACGTACTCGCAGTGGACCAAGTCAAGGAACGCGATTTATCGAGCTGGAAGCGATTCGTGTGTGCCGGTGCCGCAGTCCCCGAATCGGTGCTTGAACACGCCGATGCGACGCTCCCCTGTGTCGTTCTTCCAGGTTGGGGGATGACTGAATGTGCTTTGCTTACGGTGGGCCGTCCTTCTGACTCTCTCACGCTGCGACTCACCGACGGCTGCCCTCTTCCCGGTAATGATGTTCGCGTCATAGATGATGACGGGGAATCAGTTGTAGGAACTGAAGGCCACCTCCAATGTCGCGGCTCAGAGCTTTTCGTGGGATACGTACAGGGACGCGCTTTGAGTGAAGCGTCTTGGCAGGGCACGTGGTTTGACACTGGTGACCGTGCCGTCATGAACGATGACGGATACATCCAAATCACCGGACGATCAAAAGACATCGTTATTCGAGGCGGCGAAAATGTTCCGGTAAAGGAAATAGAGGACATCTTGTTACGTCACCCCCTTGTATCGGGAGTGGCAATTGTTGGTAAACCAGATGAACGACTCGGAGAAATCGGGTGTGTCTTCGTGCTGCCTTCGGGAGATCCGCCGACACTGGCGAATCTCACTGAATTCCTTCAAACACACGAAGTGACACCACAATTTTGGCCTGAGGACCTTGTGCTCGTTGAGGACTTTCCAATGACTCCAAGTGGAAAAGTTCAGAAATACAAGTTGCGTCAAAGCCTCTTGGATGAATAGCGCTGGAACACTGTCGCTCCCTAACTCGGTGCAGCGACAATCCCCTCGGCTGTATAGGTGACCGTGGGATCCCAAATCAACCAGTCGTATATACCCAACGAGGCTGCAGCATCGATCTGAGCTTTAACCTCAGCCGGTCCGTAAGGGACTCTCATCGAAAAATCTTGAAGCCAGGGAACTAAAGCAGTGTTCGTGCCATCCAGTACCCGCTGAAAGTCGGCTAGCGAAGCGCGAGTGATGTCGTAAGGCTGTGCTTCGGGGTGCGCAACTCCGTACTCGCCTCGAGACCAATGAGAGGGGTAGATCATGGGCGCTACATAGTCGACGTAATGAGCCATGCCCGAAACGTCTTGTGCGATGGCCTCGCCCCTCGTCGCCGAAATTCCGAAAACGGAAACACCTTGGAATACCCCATATTCGCGAAGCAAGGTTTGAGATTTGCTCAAAAAATCTACGATGATTGGCGAAGGGTCATCCAAACCGACTCCCGGTATGAACATGTTGTCCAACCGCCCCTCCGGACGTCTCATGTAATCCCAAAGGATGTCGTCGATTCCAGCCTCAGCAGCCTCTCTGGCGATGTCGAGGTTGTAGTTCTGAACGTTGACATTTTGGAAGTTCGTGAAACCCCCGTATTTGCTGAGGGGTCGTCCATCAGAAGTTTGGATCACCCAGTCTTGGTTGCCTTGTGCCCAGGCATACTTCGAGAGAATCGGGTCGCGGAAAGCAACTATGCGGCCAATCACTCTGACATCTAACGCATGCAGTTCCTCAATAGCGGAACGAAGGTTGAACAGGCCAGTGGATGCCCCAATTTCGCGCGCCAACGGCACATCGCTCTCGTAACCAACAACACCGCTTTCGTTTTTGAGACTTATTTCAACAGCGGTGACCTTTCCCGCTTCGATTAAGTCAAGCACCGAGTTTTTCAAACCGTTATGCGCCCACGCGGCAGCGCTCACGTGTACGCCCTGCGTCCGAGGGTAGGCAATAGGAATAATCATGTTGAAAGTGCTTGTGTTGCCTGCCCGGTCGATTGCTAACACCGACACCGGTCCAGCCGGAGGCGCATCGAGTTCGAGAATGAATGAACCATCACGGGTCTCAATCGGTATGCCGCCCACCACTACGGTCGCTCCGGGTTCGGAGGTCCCCGCGATAGTGACGGGCTCATTCATTGGTACTGGCTCTAAAACATTCGGCAGACCGATCAGCGGAGGCGTGCCATCCACACTGAAGGCAAGCGAACTAGACACTTGCCCGTATAGCCGTCGTTGCACCACTAATTCCAAGGAATGTGGTCCTTCAGTTAAGGGAGGAACTACCCACACAATTCGATTCCCGTAACGTTGAACGCCGCTTACAGGAAAGTCGTCCAGCAGGAGGTTCGCAGACCGCGCGTTTGCTCCGTTAATCGTGAAAGAAATCTGAATTCCCTCAATGGAACTTGGTTGCAATGCGACACCGTCTTCGATTCCAGCAATCTCAATGTCAACACTTCGGATGGTCATTAATAGCAACACTGCCCCAGTGACTGTCATCAATGAAGCGAGAGCCAATAAGCCCCAGCGTCGCCTTTCAGGTGGCCGATCGGGCACATGCAAAGCGAATCGAGGCTGCCGCAGTGCTTTTCGACCCTGTCGTTTTGGACGTGGCAAGTTCCTCGCGTAAACAGGAGGGTCTTTCTTCACAGGCCGCCAAGGGAAACCCCATCCTTCGGCAGGATCCATGGAGTCGTCGTTGGAAGCGCCTATTGACTCACCTTTTACTAACGAGGGTCCCACTTGACGGCCGTGTGCAGTCAGCGACCAGCGACCTTCTGCTAGTCCGGGAGTGGGAGGCATCGGCGTTGCTAAATCGGTTCGATGAAGATAATCGAGCGCGTTCAGAACATCTTCGGTTGCGAGATCTATGTCAATCGACAGCTCGCTAGGCAAAGCGGTGCCCCCCCGCGACAGCAAATGTCGCAGCACTAGCTTGTGTTGCGGGGCCAGCAACGGCATTAGGACAAGCTAGTGGCGTCGGCAGCAAGAGTTACATCGTCGAGCTAACCGCAACGATTGAGACGCTGATGGGTGTAACTTCCCCCAAGTGAACGATCAGCCCCGCGAAGTCCTGGATTGGAGCAACTACGGCATCGCGTCTCGTGCTCTCGCAACCCTTGTCGCCGATGACGGATACCGTCCCGACATCATTCTTGCCATAGCTCGAGGTGGGCTTTTCGTGGCTGGATCTTTGGGCTACGCGTTATCGGTAAAGAATCTCTACGTCATGAACGTTGAGTACTACACAGGAGTAGACGAGCGTCTAGACGTTCCAGTCATGCTCCCGCCATACGTTGACATAGTTGACTTACGTGACACCAAAGTGTTGATCGCTGACGACGTTGCGGACACCGGCCACACTCTCGCCCTGGTTCGTGACCACTGCCTGAGTGAGGTGGCTGAGGTAAGGACAGCGGTCCTATACGAAAAATCTCGTTCCGTCGTGGACTGTGAATACGTTTGGAAATATACCGATAGGTGGATCAACTTTCCTTGGTCGACGCAGGCCCCGCTTGTTGAGCCCAGCGATGGCGACACAGTGCTTGACGCGTAGAGATCTAGAAGTAACTCCTGCTTTCCAGTAGCGCGAATCCATTGGGCGTGAGAAGTCTTTGGTTAAAAACGGTTCGGCGCAATCGTCGTTACCGCTTCGACGACTACCAGCTTCGCTATCGGCTGCTTACGGTTGAGGTTGAAAGCGTCGAGATGCCACGCGATGTCTACTGAGAACATCTTCTAAGCGTGGGTTTGTGAGAACTCCTTCGCTCACGATTTCTTTCCCATGAACGAACACGTGCGTGGCGGCTAACGGACCACACCGCAACCATCCCTCAATAGGATCATCAAGTACGCCCGCAAATTGAGGGCCATCCATTCTCCATACCGCTACATCGCCCACGGATCCGATCGACAATTCGCCTATTTCACCGAGGCGCCCGAGACACGCCGCCCCACCCCGAGTAGCGATTTCTAGCGCCGCTCGCGCATCCATACGATCCGCACCTGAGATGAGTTTGGCTTGAAGCATCGCCAAACGTGCTTCTTGCCACAATGATGCGGAATCGGCAGACGAAGAGCCATCGCACCCCAAGCCCACAGGGCAACCTGCGTCTCTCATGGCGACCACCGGCGCGATGCCCGAGGAAAGGATCATGTTGGAGCTGGGACAATGGGCAACGCCGACGCCTGCTGCACCTAACCGAGCAATCTCGGCATCGTTGGGACGAACAACGTGCGCTCCCCAACTGCGATCAGTAAGCCAGCCCACGTCTTCGTACAGTTCAACAGGGCGCCGACCAAACTGAGCCAAAGAAAACTCGTCATCTTCGGAATTTTCGGCCAAATGGGTGTGAAGTCTGACGTCTAGTCGTTCAGCTAACTCAGCGGTTCGGTGCATCAGATCTGCGGTGACAGTAAATGGTGAACAGGGCGCAAGAGCGATTCGGACCATCGCCCCGAACTTTGCATCGTGCCAGCGAGCCACGTGGCGTTCACTTTCCGCGAGAATGTCGTCCTCGTCGCGAACCGCATTGTCGGGCGGCAATCCCCCGTCTTTGACAGACAGGCTCATCGAGCCATAAGTCGGATGGAATCTCATCGAAAGTTCGACTGCCGCCCGGATTTCAGCAGCAAGTAAGTCGCCAGCTCTCATCGGATGCAAATAGTGGTGATCGCTCGTTGTGGTGCACCCCGACATCGCCAGTTCAGCTAGACCTACCCACGCCGCTAGATACATGGACTCTTCATCAATAGAGGCGGTCCAGAGTGGGTACAACGATTGCAGCCAACCAAACAAGGGAGCCGAAGTCATGGGTCGGTATGCGCGGGTCAGATTCTGGAACATGTGGTGATGGGTGTTAACAAGACCGGGTGTTACCAGACAAGCGGTCGCATCAATCCGTCTATGAGCGGCCGGAGTTGGATCGGATCCCGAGCCGACAGCGACAACGTAACCATTGTCGATCGCGACCCAGCCTCCCGCTAACTCACGTCGGTCGTCATCCATCGTGGCGACCAGCCAGGCGTCCTCAATAAGGAGGTCAACAGGCTTAACCATCGATGACAGTCTGACATTGTTGTCAGCCCTGTGTGTTGACTCATTAGAGACTCATACGTCTATCTTGGGAGAATGCCTCGGTCTCTCGCAGTTTTCGAAGATTTCGATCCTGCTGGTACACAGTCCTTCACCAACGCGATCACGCGTTTCCGCGAGAGAAACATCGTGTTACCTCAGTTCAACGAATTGAGGGACCCGTCTGCATTGTCCCCTGGCCTTATTGAAGCTTTGGATCGCGTCGCCGCTCATGAGGCTGACCCGGTCAACTTATTTCGTGTTCACTGGTTCAACACGCCGGGGCAATCCTTGCCTACCTCTGTGCCGGACCATATAGAACTCCCCACAGAACTCACGGGCACCGAGGCCCGCATAGTTGTCGCCCTAGGGAATCGATTCCCAATGATTGGCGCGCACAAGGTACTGGCCGCGTACGCCTGTTTAGTGGCCCGGTTGATCACGGGGCGGTTCGATCCGACCATCAATCGTGCCGTCTGGCCATCTACGGGCAACTATGCGCGGGGAGGGGTGGCTATCTCCAAGATCATGGGGTGCCGCGGTGTTGCTGTTTTGCCCGAAGGGATGAGTCGGGAACGGTTTGAGTGGTTGGATCGCTGGATTGAGCACCCTGATGACGTCATCCGCACACCTGGCACTGAGGCCAACGTTAAGGAAATCTACGACGAATGCAACCGCCTAGAAGCAGATGAATCGAACGTAATTCTTAACCAATTCAGTGAATTTTCGAACCACCTCGGACATTATGCAGTAACTGGACCGGCCCTCGAATCAGTTTTCCGGCACACAACATCCAGCCGGCAGGCACGACTTGCCGCTTTTGTTTCAGCTTCGGGGTCTGCTGGCACTCTTGGGGCTGGCGATTACCTCAAAGATACCTTTGGTTCGCGAATCGTGGCTGTTGAAGCCCTTGAGGTGCCGACGATGCTTTATAACGGGTTCGGTGATCACAACATTCAGGGCATTGGTGACAAACATGTGCCCCTCATTCACAATGTGACCAATACCGACCTTGTTGTCGGAATTTCCGACAAGGCGACTGACCAGCTTGACGTTGCGTTCAACACACCGGCCGGGCTTCGCGCACTAGATCGCCAGGGTGTCAACCCCGAACTTGCAGCATCACTCACCAATTTGGGTTATTCCTCAATCTGCAACATATTGGCTGCGATTAAAACGGCGAAACACTGGAAACTTGACAACAACGACATGATCGTCACAGTCGCCACTGATGGTTCAGAGTTATATAACTCCGAGCGAGAAAAAGTCCTGCGCCGAGACTTCCCAGGAGGATTTGATGATTTAGAAGCCGAGAACGCGTTGACAACCCACATAACCGACGTCACCACGCAACACGTTCTTGATATGGATGAAACAAACCGAAATCGAATCTTTAACCTCGGCTATTTCACTTGGGTGGAACAGCAAGGAATTGCAATCGAAGACTTCGAACGGCGCCGCGACCAAACGTGGTGGGATGGGTTACGACCCCTCATTGACAACTGGGACGATCGGATCGCGGAGTTCAATGAGGCCACTGGAGCAAAGCACCGTCAGTGACGTGACCGAGACTAACCCCTTCATCTTCTACCGAGAGCGGCTTGACTCATACAGTCGAGCGCTAGCTGCAGGTTGGAGTGACCAACAATTTGTCGACTTAGTGTCCCGCCTGAACGATCAAATACGACAGGTCGACGGCCGCGAATTTTCGATAACACCAACCCTCGACGGGGGCCCCCTCGCAATGGCGCTCGGTCTTGACATTGATCTGAAAGTGAAAGTCGAAATCGATTCAGTCGGGGGATCTCACAAAGCCAGACACCTTTTCGGGGTCGCGCTTCATTTAGCTATCGAAGAGACAGCAAGCGGTTCTACGAATCGTCCGTTGGTGATCTCCAGTTGTGGCAACGCCGCCATCGCAGCGGCGATTGTCGCCAAAGCAATCGATCACCCGATCGAGGTATTTGTGCCTACTTGGGCTGAAGAGCCAGTACTCGAACAGCTGGAAGACCTCGGAGCAAAACTCCAGATCTGTGAACCCAAAGTTAACGAAAAGGGTGACCCGTGCTACGCCCGCTTCATCGAAGCAGTGAATAAGGGATCCCGCCCGTTCGGAGTTCAAGGGATCAACACGAGCACAACTTTCGACGGGGGTCGAACCCTAGGCTGGGAATTGCAAGATCAAACGGAGAACCTCGATACTGTTTTTGTCCAGGTCGGTGGTGGCGCTCTTGGTACTGCTACGGCAAGGGCACTATCGGGTATCGCTGTCTACCCAGTCCAAGTGGAGGGTTGCGCCCCTTTCAAGCGTGCATGGGACCTTCTTGCACCCGATTTCAATATGGAAAAAGCCCATTCATCGCCCGAAAAATTTATGTGGCCCTGGGACAAACCGGCCAGCGCTGCTTCCGGTCTTCTTGATGACATCACCTACGATTGGTTGCCATTGATGGAGGCAACTCTTAGCAGTGGAGGAGAGCCTGTGGTCGTCTCGGAGACGACACTTATTGAAACCCACCGCGTTGCCACTAGCGTTACCGGATTAAATGTTTCTCCTACCGGGTCAGCGGGGCTGGCTGGCCTGGTATCGGCCCCCCCTGAGGCTGGAGCGGTTGTAGGGGTTTTGTTCACGGGTGTCGACCGCCAAAACGAGGTGACGCGATGAGCAGTCTTGACGAGTCTCAAGTTCCCGCTCAGGACGAAAATATGGATGCCGGGCTCTGGTCCCTCAGTGCAACGCTAAGAGCACTTGTTTCTATCCGTCACGGTTACGTCGAACATCGAGGCAGATGCGAACATGTTGCTGATGCCTTAGTGGCTAGCGGAATGGAAGCACCACCGTGAGCACTAAGGCTGGGCTGCTCCACGAATCCCAACGCCTTGGGACCCAGATTAATCGAGTGCTTCGACCCGCAAGTTGGTCGGAAGCGATCGAATTGAGTGACTCGTTCCCCGAAGCAATTCCGGTAGCGGGTGCTACAGACCTCATGCTTGATTTAGCGCGACAGCCAGCATCTGCTGAGACTTCGGGTATCACCCTCCTAGATCTTTGGGGGTTAGCGGAGTGTTCTCAAATCAACGTCGGGCATAACGACGTGGTCGTTGGTTGCGGGGTGACACACAACCAAATCATCCAGGCAGTGGGTCTCGACTCGGCTCTTGATCTCCTCCGCTTGGCGTGCCTGGAAATCGGATCTCCTCAACTCCGCAACCGCGCGACCGTGGTTGGCAATATCGTGACCGCGAGTCCGGCGAACGACACAATCTCAGCTCTGGTGGCTCTCGACGCGGTAGTCATCATGGATTCCCTGACCGGTGAGCGCGAAGTTCCGATTAGGGAGTTTTTCAAAGGCTTTCGGAGCACCGCGCTTCAGCAATCAGAATTAGTGCGTGCTATCAGAATTCCCAAGTGGAGTCCGAACACAATTGGGACATGGCTGAAAATCGGAAACCGGTCTGCGCAGGCGATATCGGTCGTCCACGCAGGCCTCGTACTTGAGCTTGATGAGGCGACGTCGGCTGTCACCAAAGCTGATGTGGCGATCGGTAGTGTTAGCGAAACGATTGGCGTAGCCGAAGCCCTTCGCGAATATCTAATTGGTAAGCCGCTGAACGCGGAGACCGCGGCCGCTGCAGCTCAGATAGCTGCAAGTGAGATAGAACCGATCGACGACATTCGCGGTACTGGTGCATATCGCCGTTCCGTTACAGAAACTGCCGTGCGCCGAGCACTAGTGAGTTTGTTTGACACCTCCGCTTCCGAATTGCGAACAACTCCGCTACTCGGCTGGGTGATTGGCCGTTCCGAGCCCCCACGGTTGGATCTTTCGTCTCAAACAGAAGTTTCTTGCACGGTCAACGAATCCAAGGTCTCTGCTGCAATGGGTGCCACCCAAACTCTCCTTGAATGGCTCCGAACGAACGTAGGTACAGGGACTAAGGAGGGTTGCGCCGAAGGTGAGTGCGGTGCCTGCACAGTCACACTTAACGGCGCGGCGGTAACAAGCTGTCTAGTTCCAACAGCGCAGGCCGATGGGGCTTCCATCGTTACTGTCGAAGGCCTTAGTTCGGAGGAAGAACTTCACCCGGTCCAGCAGCGATTCCTCGACGAATTTGCAGTCCAATGCGGGTTTTGTACCCCAGGTTTCCTCGTCGCAGCGAAAGTGCTCAATGACGAAAACAAATCCCCAACTGAAGACGATATTAGAGCCGGACTAGCGGGCAATTTGTGTCGCTGCACGGGCTACTACTCAATAGTTGATGCGTTAACGTCGCCGCTGCCTAGCGATGGAAGCTACTCATGACAGTTGGAGCAATTCCTCCGCGAATTGACGCTGTCGACAAAGTGACGGGTTCGGCAACATACCCGGCTGATCGCGTTCCAAAAAACGCTCTGCACGCTGTTGTTGTTTTCACAAATCAGCCTCACGCTCGATTAGTGAACCTCGATCTGACCGAAACGCTCGATGCACCAGGTGTCGTGACGGTGGTAACCGCCGCTGATGTTCCAGTCAATGAATATGGCCTCACACTATTTGATCAGCCGGTATTCATTGGATTGGATGACACCGGGCGTAGCTCGGTTCCTTGCAATGTAAGCCGTTGGGAAGCCGACCACCTTGTCGTGGTGGTAGCGGAGAGTCTCATTGAGGCTCGCCAAGCGTCAGCTCTCATCAGAACTGAGTGGCAACAACTGCCGATGGCAACCGACGTTATTGCTGCACGTACCGATGAAGTCCTTGTGCACCCTGGCTCCACAAGTAACACGTACCACGAATTAAAGATTCGCAAGGGAGATATCGAAAAAGGGATATCGGAGGCGGACGTAATTATTGAAGGTGATTACGAACTCCCACATCAAGAACACGCGTATTTGCAAGTGGAAGCCGCCACCGCCTGGGTTGATGATGAAGGGCTAGTAACCGTTGAGACGGGAGGTCAATGGGTCCACGAAGACCGAGAGCAAATTGCGCATGCTCTCGATATTGACCCGGAAGAAGTGCGTGTTCGATACGCCGCAATTGGTGGTGCTTTCGGTGGCAAGGAAGACATGAGTTTGCAAATCGTTATGGCGGTAACGGCCCGCAAACTCGCGGAATTAGGAAATACACGGTCCGTGCATTGCGGTTGGTCTCGCGAAGAATCGATTGTGGGCCACCACAAACGTCATCGGGCAACAGTGCACGCTCGTCTAGGAGCGACCGCTCAAGGCGTTATCACCGCAGTAGAAGCCGACGTTTGGCTTGACGCAGGCGCATACAACTACACCTCGAACAAAGTGCTCGGGAATCTTCATCTGTCAGTAGCTGGCGCATACGAGGTACCAAACGCTCGTATCGATAGCAAAGCCATCTACACCCATAGCGTCCCAGGTGGAGCTTTTCGGGGGTTTGGTGGTCCGCAGGGTGCTTTCGTTGCTGAGTCGCAAATGAACAAGCTTGCCGAGGCGCTAGGAATTGACCCACTAGAGTTGCGCCGTCAAAATGCCCTCACCGACGTCTCTGCCGGAATCACCCAAGCAGGTCTTCCCGAAGGCGTAGGGGTAGTGCGTGTTATCGACGCATGTGCTGAACGGGCACCGACGTCTGAAGAACCAGCCTCCGGCACGCCGTTTCGCCCCATCGCGTCCTTACCGGCCGAAATGGGTGAGTTGAGGCAAGGCCGCGGCTACGCGGTTGGGATGAAGAACGTTGGCTTCAGTTTTGGGTTTCCCGAAGCTTGTGAAGCAGACATCGTATTTCACGGTGCGCCGGAGGATGAACGTCCCATTCGAGTCGAACTGTTGCATAGCGCCGCGGAGGTTGGCCAAGGCGTCCACACCGCCCTCATCCAAATGGTCGCCGATGCCGCAAATGTTGACAGCGAACAGATCGAAGCGACTTTCAGCGATACTGCAACGGGCGGTGATTCAGGATCAGCATCAGCATCGCGTCTGACGTTCATGGCTGGCAATTCGATTCTGGGCGCCGTCGAAGAGGCCGAAAAAACGTGGGCAGATGGTGATCGGCCAGCTATGGGGCACTTCTGCTACAAGCCGCCATCGACTGAAGCATTGGACCCTCAAACGGGTGTCGGCCAACCAAACTTTTGCTATGGGTATATGGCACAAGCAGTAGACCTCACGGTCGATATTGGAACAGGGCATGTGCGGGTTGATCGGGTTCTCTCAGTACATGACGTCGGCAAGGCAATTCATCCGCGGATGCTCATTGGTCAAATCGAGGGAGCCATCGCCCAAGCACATGGGTACGTGCTGAGTGAGCGGCTAGTTGTCGAAGACGGCAGAATTCAAAATCCGCGATTATCTCAATACCTGATCCCCGGCATTGGTGACGTGCCTGCGAAAATAGATTGTGTGATTCTTGAAGCCCCTGACCTGGTGGGCCCATGGGGGGCGAGGGGAATCGCTGAGATGCCGTTTATTACCTACGCCCCGGCTATTACTGCCGCCATCCACGATGCCACTGGCGTGTGGATTGACACATTTCCACTCACACCGTCAGTCCTACTTGGACATTTGGCTTCAGCAAATCGCTGAACCGAACTAGGAGATGGTTTCAAGAGCGGAGAACAACCGCTGTGCCTGTTCGGCGGCTTTGGCACGTATTTCATCAGCGTCGACTCGGGTTGCTACTCCGTCACGAACAACAACTTCTCCGGCAATGCGAACCGAGAGTGGACGAATACTGGTGTGATACGCGAGGCGCCATGGGTCAATTGGCTTATCTGACCAGACAACTCGGTCATCGATGGCTTCGGGCACAAGCTGGTAGCCGCCTTCCAACCATTTCCAAACCAGGTCCGGAGTGATCGTGACGTCGCACTCGCGTGCCCGCGCGTATGCGACTCGGAATTCGTCAAGCATGGCAGCACCAATGCCATCTGTTCCTAACGCGATAGGAAGTCCGAGCCTCTGGGGAGCGGCGTAGCCGACCGAGTTATTCATATTGGAGCGTGGGTTGTGGACTAAATGTCCAGACAACCCGTGGTCATCGGGGAGGTGCACGCCATGGACAAGAAGCCAACTGTCTTGGCTCATCCCTCGGAGACGATTCACAGCGTCAATGTCATCTACGCCTTCGGCGACATGAATGTGAACTCCGACACCATGTTGTTTGGCTAATTCTGCAGCAGCTAGAAGCGTGTCCTGCTCGCAGGTGAAGGCTGCATGGATACCGACCATGCCTTGTCCTCCTTGAGCCAAGAACCGTAAATTTTCTTCCAGCCCGCGCCTAGCTCCCTCTGGTCCGTGTCGATCGGTCACACCGTAGGAACAGTTGACGCGGACACCGACTTCCGCGCATGCGTCTGCAATCACGTCCAAGGAGCCTTCGATAGCGTTGGGCGACTCGTGGTGATCAACGATCGCGGTGGTACCGGATTCAATCGCCTCGAGTGCTCCTAATTTCGCAGACCATTCCAACATTTCGAGATCCAGAGCGCGATCTAATCGCCACCAGACAAGCTCAAGAATTTCGCGAAATGTGTGTGGTGTGCGGGGAGGTGCTGGCATACCGCGTGCCAGGGCGCTGTAAAGGTGGTGGTGAGCGCAGACGAGTCCACTGGTCTCGTTGAGTTCACGGTTTGTCAAGTCCACGCGTCAGCTCGTTCGCGGTTAGCTAGATTCCGGATCGGTAGTTCTGTGGGCCATGGTTCTCCGTTCGCTCGAACAGCAGCTGCTACTGCTCCAGCGGTTGGGACGAGACCAATTTCGCCGACTCCCTTGATTCCGTATGGTGCGCCTGGTTGAGGGGATTCAACAATGATTACTTCAACGGGCGGCATGTCTTTTGGTCGGATGATGTTCAGGCTGCGAAGGGTTGTGTTTGTCGGACGACCTGAGGAGTCTGCTGGGAATCCTTCGAGAAGCGCGTACCCCAGACCCATGTGCACCGCCCCCTCGATCTGCCCTTCGCACAACAACGGGTTGACGGCTCGACCTACATCGTGAGCTGCGACGACTCGCTGTACGTCGCCACTGTCTGGATCGAGAATCACAAGTTGAGCGGCATACCCAAAGGTCGAATGAATGACGGGGTGTTCGAGATCTTCGCTGAGGGAATTGGTCCAATTCACTCGATAACTTCCCTCATAATCGATACCGACTTGGCAATCATCGAGGAGTGCGATACGACACGCGTCTTGGACTGCTCCTGCGCCCATGAGCGTTCCTCGGCTTCCCGTAGTCTGACCGGCTCCTAATTCTCGGGTCGAGTCGACGATAACTACGATTTGCTCTGCCCCGACTCCTAACTCTTCGACAGCGACTTGGAGGGCAACGTTGTGGACACCTTGACCCATTTCAGTCCAGCAGTGCCGAACTTCGACAAATCCGTCTTCGCGGAATCGCACTACCGCCTTAGCAAGCTCGTCGAAGCCGTTTCCGAGCCCCGAGTTCTTCAATCCAAGGCCGACTCCTACCGGCAGTCCTGACTGCACAGCGGCGTCATAGGATTCTTTGACAGCGTCGAGACATGCCCGTGCGCCGAGGCAACCATCATCCATGATTTGGCCTGGACCCCAAACATCTCCTGGATTTACGACGTTGAGAGATCTGATTTCCCATCCGGTGATGCCGACCTTTTCGGCTAGGCGGTCCATTATTCCTTCCATCGCGAACTGTGCCTGGTTGGCGCCAAACCCTCGGAATGCTCCGCACACCGGGTTGTTTGTTCGTACCGCTACGGCTTCGACATCTAAGGCTGCAAGGACGTAGGGCCCTGTCGCATGGCCAGCAGCGCGTTCCAAGACCTTCATACCCACAGACGCGTATGGCCCCGAGTCTCCAAGCATCCGCACCCGGGCAGCAGTCAACTTGCCATATGAGTCGCATCCGGCTTCATAGGTCATGCGAATCGGATGTCGCTTTGGATGCATTAACAACGATTGTTCTCGAGAAAGAGTGATCTGCACGGGCCGACTCAAAAGCCAAGCAGACAAGGCTGTGTGAACTTGGTTGGACATGTCTTCTTTTCCGCCGAAAGCCCCGCCATTGCTCACCAATTCCGTGGTGATAACACGGGGCTCGACCCCGAGAACACGCGCTATGTCATTGCGATCGTCCCAAATTCCTTGACCTCCTGTGTAGACATAAAGACCATCATCGGTAGGGACCGCGAGAGTTGATTCAGGTTCAAGAAAGGCATGTTCGACTCGTTGAGTCTGAAACGTTTCCTTGACCACATGTGCCGAAGCTTCGATGGCTGCATCAACCGCACCTCTCTGGTACGAGGATGTTGATAGAACATTTCCGGTAAGGCCCCAGACAGCGTCTTCCTCGTCAACCACAACGCGAATTGGGTCGGTCTTGGGTTTGTGGACTCGATATTCGACGTGTAACAAGTCAGCAGCTCGAATGGCCGTGACTCGGTCCTGCGCCACTACTACCGCCAGGACATCTCCGAGATACGAGGTCCGACCTCCTTCAGGAATCATGACTGGCCAGTCTTTGTGAATCAGACCGACTCGCAGTTCACCGGGGATATCTGCGGCTGTAAACACTGCTACGACGCCTTCGACGTTCAGTGCAGCGCTGGCATCAATTGTCACCACATCTGCTCTTGCATGGTCGCTGAGCTTGAGTGCTCCGTGAAGCAGCCCATCCACATTCATGTCATCGATAAACGGCCTGACGCCAGCAGCTAAGGCCTCCGCCTCGTATTTAATCCCTCGTGAACCAACTCCTTTAGGAGCGTTTGGTACGAACTCCGTTCCTGTCGCCAAGTCTTGAATGGCGTCAAGAATTTTTATGTACCCGGTGCATCGACACAGGTGGGCCCCCAGGTGACGCGCTGTTTCGTCACGAGTCAGGGCCGGACCTTTCTTGTCTATCAGGGCCTTTGCTCTGACAACGATCCCCGGAATGCAAAAGCCGCATTGCAATGCTCCATGGACGGCGAAAGCCTCGCAGTAACGTCGTAGTTCCGCGTCGTCGAACCCTTCGAGAGTGGTCACTTCTTCACCTGTTACACGCTCAAGAGATGTTTGGCATGCCACCCGGGCCTTGTCTCCGACAAGTACCGTGCAACACCCGCATTGTCCTGAGGGAGCGCAACCATCTTTGGGTGAGATGACACCAAGTTCATCTCGTAACGCGGCGAGCAGATGTTCATGGCTGTTCGAAACAGTGACCGCTTGGCCATTTAACTGAAAAGATGTCATTGTTCGCTTTTCGGTTGCGTAATCAGTTCGTACATCTCGGGGCGGCGGTAACGATCAAAATCAAAAAGCGTCTCTTTGTAGTGCTTACACCAGTCGAGATCACAGTCAGCTACCAGAAGCTCGTCGTCGGTGGTTACAGCTTCGGCAATAATTTGGCCGGATGGTGCGATAATCATTGATTGCGCTAAAGACTCCACTCCCTCCTCAAGACCACCTTTAGCAACTCCAACGACCCAGGTTCCGTTTTGATACGCGCCTGCTTGCATGACGAGACGGTTGTGAAATGACTGCAGAGGATTCTGCGACGGATCCGGTGCGTAATGCAATGGGGTGTTGTAGCCAATAAGGACCATTTCAACGCGTTGGAGGGCCATCACCCGGTACGTTTCGGGCCAACGGCGGTCATTACAAAGGGCCATTCCCATGACCCCGTCGAACGCTGCCCAGACGCCAAACCCATCTGGGCCCTCTTCGAAATATCTTCGTTCCAGATGCTGAAATGGTCGATCTGGTTCGTGTTCTTCGTGCCCAGGCAGGTGAACCTTGCGGTACCGGCCAACTATCGACCCATCTCGCTCAACCAGAACTGAACTGTTGTAACGCTTCCCTTCGGGGGTCAATTCGGCGTAACCGAGATAAAAGCCAACCCCGAGGGACTTTGCCTCATCAAACAGCCGTTGAGTTTGAGGTCCCGGCATTTCAGTTTCGTAGTAAGAGTCGAGTTCTTCGGGGACGTCGTCTAAATACCACCGAGGGAAAAACGTGGTGAGTGCCAGCTCCGGGAAGACGATTAACTGGGCCCCGGCGTCGCTACCCCGCCGCATCAGAGTAACGAGTCGGTCGATTACCTCGCCTCGACTGGCATCTCTTGTTATCGGACCAAGCTGTGCTGCCCCAACCCGCAGTGATCTCACCAAGTCACCTCCGTTAACGCAAGCAAACTGTCTGCCAGCAATTGGGTTCCGATTATCAAATCTTGCTCGTCGGTGTATTCAGCTGGATTGTGGCTGACCCCATCAACGCTCGGAACAAAAATCATGCCAGTTGGGCAGATTCTGGCCAGCATCTGCGCGTCATGTCCAGCCCCAGAGGGCATGCGCTTTGTGGATAGACCGCGCGTTGTCGCTAACTGCTCGATTTGATCCACGACTCTGCTGTCAAACTCCACAGGTTCGAAGCGCGCGAGAGTGCGGCTCGTTACCTCGACACCTTCAGCTTTTGCTAGCTGCGCTGTTCGTTTCTTCAAATCGCTTTCGGCGAACTGGAGAGTCTCTTCGTCGGTGTTTCGTAGGTCGATGGTCATAGTTACGTGTGCTGGGACGACGTTCACAAGGTTTGGATGAAGGGTCAGTGACCCCACAGTCGCGACTTGACTTCCTCCGAGGTCAAGAGCGAGATCGCGTGCTGCTACGGCGACAGCGGCTGCTACCGCCATCGGATCGCGACGAAGCGTCATCGGTGTTGTCCCTGCGTGGTTTGATTGACCGGTAATAAGTAATTCAGTCCACGAAATACCTTGAACGCTTTCAACCACACCGATTGACAGGTCGGCTCGGTCCAATACTGGTCCTTGCTCGATATGCAACTCCACGTAGGCATGGGGTACTGCCCCGGGGCATGGTGCTGGGCCTCGATAACCGATGCGTTCTAGTTCTCCGCCGACCACAGTTCCGTCGGCCCCTTCGACTTCCAGCACTGATTCGACGCTCATGCCGCCCACGTAGGCGAGGCTTCCCATCATGTCGGGTGGGTAGCGAGACCCCTCTTCATTGGAAAAGAACGCGACTGCCAGGGGACGTTGCAGATCAATACCGGCTGCGAGGGTCGCTTCGATGACTTCTAGGCCCGCTAAAACGCCTAAGTTGCCGTCGTATCGGCCTCCGGTTCCTACCGTGTCTATGTGCGACCCAGTCATCACTGCGCCAGCGGCACCGTCGCTACTGGTGGATGCAACAACATTCCCTACAGCATCAATTGTTACTGTGAGACCGAGATCGCGCATCCAAGTAACCACTAGGTCGCGGCCTTCACGGTCGGCGTCGCTAAAGGCGAGCCGGGAACAACCCCGGGTTCCCTCGATAGCGCCGATTTCGGCGAGTTCATTGATTCTGTCAACGAGTCTCGCTCCGTTGATCGAAACCGATGAGCCGTGCGGCAAAGCCATAGGTTCATTGAACCTTATTAGGACACCAAATGGCTAATTATTCGTGTACGCGGATACTTCGTTAGTGTTCGTTGACCGCTACCTCGTCGGAGATTTCGTGACTCGCCCCGCTCTGTACCTTCAAGATGCCCATCCGATTACTGAGGCAATCGAATTTGCGCAATACGCAGAAAATCTCGGATTTGATGCCGTTTGGCAGGCCGACTCCCGGTTGGTGCGTGAGGCGTCTGTGCCGATGGCTGCGTTTGCCGCAACAACTAAGCGAATCAAGATTGGGTCAGGGGTCATTGATGTTTGGACTCGTAACCCAGCCCGGTTGGCGTCGATGTTTGCCACGCTCGATGATTTAGCCCCGAACCGGATCTTGTGCGGTTTGGGTGCCTGGTGGGATCCTCTGGCCGCCAAGGTTGGAATTTCACGCCAACGCCCATTAAAGGTGATGCGTGAGGTTGTTGAGGTAGTCCGCGCCCTCTTGGCCAACGAAACCGTGACCTTTGCAGGGGAATTCGTACAACTCGACGGCGTCGAATTGGATTACGTCTATCAAGAACGTCGGCCCAAAAACGTACCTATCTACATCGGCGCGACGGGAATGAAAATGATGGAGTTGACAGGTGAGATAGCAGACGGCGTCGTACTAAATTACTTGGTTTCGCCTGACTACAACGCCCGAGCAATGGAAGCCTTGCAACGAGGAGCAGAGAAAAGTGGGCGCTCCGTCGATCAGATCGACCGTCCCCAGTTGGTTGTTTGTTCGGTCCATGAAGATCGGAAGGTGGCTTTGGAGATGGCGAGAAATATGGTCGCGCAGTACCTGGGACAGCAACCCCACATCATGGAGGCCTCAGGGGTCCCGAAATCGCTGCTCGAAGCAGTAGGCCAAATTCTGACTTGGCCAGCTACTCATGAGCAGGTGGAAGCTGCTGCGAAATTGGTGCCTGACGAGATAGTCCAAATGCTTACCGCGTCAGGAACCCCCGCCGACGCCCGTGAAGCGGTAGCTGGCTACATCGCCAATGGTTGCACCTCCCCAGTGTTGTACCCCCTAGGCGATGTGCGTGCGACGATCGATGCGTTCGCTGGGTGGGATGGGAACGCCTAGCCCCACTCGATACTGAACTGCAACGAGGTTTAGCTGGAACGTCCAAGTTGTCGCGACACGTCCGTTCTTACCAGCAGATGGAACCATTGGGCTCCTCATCAGTATTGAGAGAGGCCTTTGTGTTCCAATGAACTCGGTCTAAAAGATCCACGTCAATTTTTGAGTCGGCTTGGTAGAGCTCAATACCTTCGACTTGTCGGTGGACTTGCACACGGCCCGTATCGAGCGGGTTAGATGCTGGCGAGGAAGGGTTCTTTTGGATGTCAGGGTGTGGCATGATGCCAGGGTTCGATGTTGAACCATAGATAGGGCGGTAGAAATGCGGAGCAGAATTGCAGCGTTGGTGGCAGTCTGTGTCGGGCTGGGTTTTGCACTCACAGGATGCGGATCAGACGACGGAGCAGACACGAAAGCGGCGTTTGTGTACGTCGGACCAGTCGGTGATGCTGGTTGGACTTATGCACACGATGAAGGTCGCCAGTACGCGGCGGAAGAGACTGGCGTTGAGACGGCTTACGTAGAGGCTGTTCCAGAGGGAACAGCGGATTTTGCCAATTACGTCCGCGACTTCATTGACCAAGGATTCAACGTAATCATCGGTACCTCATTTGGCTACATGGATGACATGTTGGCGCTCGCTGATGAGTACCCGGACGTGGTCTTTGAACATGTCTCTGGTTACAAGAATAACGACACCAACTTCGGTAACACCTTCGGAAGGATGTACGAGCCTCGTTACCTTTCGGGCATGGTCGCTGGAGCGGCGACGAAGTCGAACCTGATCGGTTACGTAGCTGCTTTCCCAATTCCAGAGGTCATTAGAGGAATCAATGCATTCACCCTTGGCGTACAAGAGACGAACCCGAGTGCTCAGGTCGAAGTCATTTGGACTAGCACTTGGTTCGACCCCGCCGTTGAAGGCGACTCAGCTCAGGCTGTGCTTGACAAGGGAGCGGACGTCATAGCAATGCACCAGGATTCAACAGCTGCGGGCGAAAAAGCTGAAGCAGCAGGGGCAAGATGGGTTTCATATAACTCTGACATGCGGGCTTTTGCACCAAACGCATTCCTGACAGCCCCCGTCTGGAACTGGGGCCCTCGGTACGTCGAAATTATTGAGGACGCTAAGGCTGGTAACTACTCACCTACCGCTTACTGGGGGTCGATGGCGGATGGGATAGTCGATCTTGCACCCATAGCAAGCGACGTTGACCAGTCTGTCGTTGACATGGTCATGGAAGCGAAGGCAGCGATCATTTCAGGCGACCTTCACCCGTTCACCGGTCCGATCAACGACCAAGATGGTAATCAGGTCCTTGGTGCTGGAGAAGTCATGGACGACGGAGCCATGCTCGGCATGATGTTCTTCGTTGAAGGTGTGATCGGTTCCACTGGCTGAGACAATCAGCTGGCAACAGTACTTAGCGGCGTCGGCGGGGATCATCCACGTCGGCGCCGCTAACGCGTTCGAACAAATCAGGTTGCTCTGTTAATGACACAAACCTCATCCCCGACCGATGAATCACAGCTTGCGGTTCAACTATCTCAAGTATGGAAAACATTCCCGGGAGTTGTTGCCAACGCTGGGGTCGAACTGAGCGTGCGTCCGAGGACAATCCACGCTCTTTTGGGTGAAAATGGCGCGGGTAAGTCAACTCTGATGAACATCCTGGCAGGGGTATACCGACCAGATAGTGGCGAGCTCAAAATTCAGGGTCGCTCTCGCCAGTTCCGAAATCCAGCTGACGCGTTATTGGCCGGCATTGGCATGGTCCATCAAGAGTTCCGTCTAATACCCTCTTTCTCGGTAGCGGAAAACGTTGTTCTCGGCTCGGCACCTTCCGTAATTAAAACTCGCCAAATAGAGGCTGAAGTCGCTGCTATGGGCGACAAATTCGGTCTTAGGGTGGACCCAGCACAACCGTTGTGGCAGCTATCGATGGGCGAACGCCAAAAAGTCGAAATCCTTAAAGTTTTATGGCGCGACGCACGGGTGCTGATTCTTGATGAACCGACCACCGTGCTCACACCCGGCGAGGTGGATGAGCTGGGTGAGATCTTGCGTCGAATGGCAGACGATGGCCGCTGCATCATTTTCATAAGCCACAAACTGCATGAGGTGTCAGGAATTTGTGACGAAGCCACCGTCTTGCGACAGGGCAAGACAGTGGCAAGTTCGTTGGATATGACAACAACAGCTCCAACCGAACTAGCACGGCTGATGGTTGGCGCCTCACCAACGACCTCCGATCGCCCTGAGGCCGCCACTCCTGGAGTTCCGTTACTGGAGCTAAAGGAACTCAGCGCCCGTGGAGATCGCGGTGTTGACGCATTTTCAGACGTCAGTTTCCAAATCAGTTCAGGCGAAATCGTTGGTATCGCCGGCGTAGCAGGGAATGGTCAACGCGAATTGGCAGATGTGATTGCAGGCTTAAGACCGTCAACAAGAGGCTCGTTGATTATGAACGACGCCGACGTGACTGCCGCAAGCCCACAGCAACGGTTTCTGTCAGGCCTTTGCTACATACCCGAGGACCGGCTTGGCGTTGGTCTCGCTCCACGTCTTTCCATAACCGACAACGCGATTCTGCGTGTGTATCGCCGGCAACGACGAGGGCCATTCATTGTGGCAGAGAAGGCGCTGTCATACTGCAAGGGCCTAGTGGAGCGTTTCGGGGTTCGGTCAGGTGATCTCAATGGGCCAATTGCGGCACTTTCCGGAGGCAACCTACAACGTCTTTTGGTCGGTAGGGAACTTGATAGCCAGCCTTCAGTGGTCGTAGCCGCTCAGCCCACTCGCGGTCTTGACGTTCAGGGCGTTAAAGCCATCCAAGATTTACTACTTGAGCGACGCAACGCCGGAGCCGCAGTGCTCATGATTTCCGAAGATTTAGACGAGCTCTTAACGTTGACAGACAGACTCCTCGTTATGGAGGGAGGAACTATCCGCGGAGAGTTCGATCCCCGGACCGCTTCCAGACAAGAAGTTGGCCTCGCTATGCTCGCCGACACTAACGCCACTTCTCAGCCATGAAACGTCCTCGGTTAGGCCTCCGCGATGCCCCTCTTCAAGGTGGTCAACCTCTTGCGTTTGCGATCGGACTGGCCATCGCACTGTTCGTTGGGACTCTGCTCCTTCTCGGTGCCGGTCATGATCCTCTGCGGATCTACTCGAGAATGTTTGAGGCATCACTTGGCGGTCCTGATGCTTGGGCCGTGACACTCAATCGAGCAGTCCCTCTTGGGCTAGCAGGACTTGCGGTAGCAGTTGCAGGTTCTATGGGCCTCTGGAATATCGGCGCTGAAGGCCAGATCATGGCGGGAGCAATCGGGGCTTCATGGGTTGCCAGAATCGGAGGTGACTGGCCTGGCTTGGTACTCATCGTAGCGATGCTGTTAGCAGCGCTCGGGGGTGGAGGATTACTCGCAGTTGGGCCTGCGATCGCCCGAGCGAGGCTCGGAGTCAACGAAATCATTACGACGTTGATGCTTAACGAGGTCGCCATACGGCTAGTCCAGTGGCTCATCCATGGACCGTGGAAAGATCCTGGCGCTTATAACTTCCCCCTTGCTCCAATGCTGCCCGACCAAGCTCGCCTGCCGACTTTATTTAGTCGCGCTCACTGTGGGCTTCTTATAGCTGCGGGCGTGATCATCATCTGCTCACTGGCGGTGCGATACACCGCATGGGGATATGAACTTCGAATAGCGGGCTCCTCGGAGGCGACTGCCCGGTACAGCGGAATATCGCTCTCTCGGAAGATCTTGACGGTCTTAGTTATAAGTGGGGGAATCGCTGGGCTTGCGGGAGGTGTCGAGTTGACAGGCACAGCAGATCGACTTACTGAGACCATCTCAAATGGCTTCGGGTTCGCCGGGATCATCGTCGCCGCTCTGGCTCTCATGAGGCCATCAGGCGTTGCTGTTGTCGCCTTGCTTTTCGGGGCCGTTCAGATTGGTGGACAAAGCATCCAGACCTTGGGTGTGTCTTCCTCAGTTTCGACCATTCTGCAGGCGTTTGTTCTCTTCGGAGCTATCGGTGCTGGGGTCTTTAGCCGATACCGAATTTTTCTTGATGGCGAAACGCCTGTGGTCGCTGAGGAGGCTAACCAGTGAACGAAGCGTCATTAATAGGGCTGTTCGTCGCTACCGTTTCCTTCGGTGCACTTCTGTATTTAGCGGCGCTCGGTGAGCTTCTTGCTGAAAAAGCTGGAGTTTTGAACCTCGGGGTCGAAGGGATGATGGCCATCGGTGCTGTCACCGCGTTCATTGCTGGTGTGGAATTAAAGAACCCTTGGGCCGCTCTGGCGGTAGCGATGGTCAGCGGTGCCGCGTTGGCATCGGTGCACGGTTTCTTTACGGTGGCGCTTGGCGCGGAACAGGTTGTGTCGGGGCTCTCCTTAACCATTTTAGGTGTCGGACTTGCCGCCTACCTGGGTAAAAATTATGTCGGGCTGCCACCAGGCGCGGAATTGAAGCCCGTGCAATGGTCAGGGTTGTCTGACCTTCCATGGGTTGGTCCAATTTTCTTCAATCAAGCGCCAATTGTCTACCTAGCACTTTTGATGGGAGTGGCAGTCAGCCTGGTCCTCACCAACACTCGACTGGGGTTAGCCCTTCGAGCAGCAGGTGAATCAGCGTCCTCAACGGATTCGGCAGGACATTCTGTCCTTGGTCTACGTCTTTCCGCCGTAGCTGCTGGAGGTGCGCTGGCAGGGGCGTCCGGTGCTTATCTGACCTTGAGCATCACTCCACAGTGGGCTGAAGGGCTAACTGCGGGACGGGGCTGGATTGCCGTAGCTCTCGTAATTTTTGGGGCTTGGCGGCCGGGTCGAGTGGCCTGGGGAGCCCTCCTCTTTGGAGGAACCTTGGCACTCAAAACCCGATTGCAGACATTCGGTGTGGACTTCTCACCAATAATTCTTTCAATGCTTCCGTACCTATTGACGCTCGCGATACTCCTCGCAATATCGGTGCGGTCTCGGAAGCGCCCATCTCCTGCCCCAGCTGCCTTGGGTTTCGCTTATCGCCGCGAGGAACGCTGACCCGTTCGCTACGAGCAAGCCTTGGACGAAGCAACAACCATGACAGCAGCCGATGCAGATTTGGGAAAGCTAGCGGTCTTCCCCAGCGCGCCAGGTAACCCCCACGTCAAGAGTGAAGAGGAGAACTCGCGGTTTATAGAAGATGTGATGCTTCGCGTACAGAACGAATCAATCTGGATGACTTGCCGTGACTGTCGTGGCAATACCTCCACGTATCAACCACTCAGTGACCACCGTCATCGATGAAGGAGACAGCGCCAATACCAGATCATCCAAAATACGATTCGTAATACCCTCGTGGTGAACTCCCTCGTTGCGAAAGCTCCACAGGTACGACTTCAAGGACTTCAACTCAATGATTCGGTCGTCAGGTACGTAGGTAATCACGATCGTCGCGAAGTCCGGCTGACCTGTCACCGGACACAAGCAAGTCAATTCCGGAGTTTCGCAACGGATTTCGTAGTTGCGTCCGGGTCGTGGATTGTCGAGAACCACAAGGTCTTTTGAGGGTTCGCTCGGCATTTCAACTGCTCCCTAATGTTCGCTGACCGGAACATGACGCTACCGTTCGCTGACAGCTACGACGAGACCAAAGTTGAGTTGGGAGATCCACATGCCGTCAACATTGATAATTCGAGAGGCCCTTCTTGCTGAATACGACGCAGTTGCGGACCTGACTATGGCTGCTTATCGGCCGTTGTTTGTTGAAACTGGCCTGCCCGACGACCTTGGTTGGTACGGGGCCGAACTACGTGATGTTGCCAGCAGAGCAGAACGAGCAGAAATCATTGTCGCCGAACTTGATAAGAGAATCGTCGGGAGTCTCGCTTATCACCATGACTATGCCAAAGAAGTGAAGTCAGGAAACCCCGAAGGGTGTGCCGGATTCCGAGTATTGGCTACGGACCCTTCTTGCCAAGGCCTCGGAATCGGTAGAGCACTTACCCAGTGGTGCATCGATAGAGCTAAAACCGACGGCCGGGTGGCTCTCGTGTTGAACACGACAGACTATATGGAGGTTGCGCAACGTCTTTACCGTAGGCTCGGATTCAGCCCCTACCCCGAGATCAGTTATCAAATCGGTGGGAGTCAGCCTGTCGAAGTTTTGGGCTTCCGGTTAGAGCTGAAGGATTGAACTATTGGGTAGCCGACGTGCTGTCATCATTACTACCTCCGTCCTAGTTGTAGTCATTGGCGCCATGGTTGCCTACGGAGCATGGCGAGTTTTGAGTGGGGCTCCCGACAAGGTGTCGCTTGACGCGGCGGTGGCTTCTCTAGAGGAACAAGGAGCTTCACAACCCGTGACGGTTGAGGCGACTTCGGACCAGTTCCAAGAGGACGTCGCTCAAGTCACAACCGTCAACGCGCCCAATGATGGCGTCTGGTACGTGGATTCAAATTCTGGGAGTTTCACCTTTGATGAATCCTCAGGATCATTTGTTGGATTCCGGGTCGAAGAAGAACTTGCTCGGATCGGCTCTACTACAGCGGTAGGGCGGACCGGTGAAATTCAAGGCGAGCTTTTGATCGAAGATGGTCAACTCGTTCAAGTGTCGGTTTCAGCTGATCTCTCTGCCATTGTGACCAATGACTCGCGACGCGACCGAGCCGCACGTCACGCGCTGAACGTAAGCGAAAACCCGATGGCCACTTTCGTGCTTGCTGGACCAGTACCGCTGCCCGAAACTGATGATTCGCCCGTATCGATCGAAGTACTCGGCCGGCTAACCATCAATGGCATAGCTCGTGATGTTCCCCTCGTCCTTGACGCTCAAATGGTCGACAATACGATCGTGGTCGTGGGCTCCACGGAAGTCACATTTGCTGACTATGACGTGACTGTTCCCTCAGCCATCATCGTGGTTTCGGCCGAAGATCATGGGATTGTTGAATTCCAGGTGCTCTTCACTCGCCGTTGAGTTGTTACTCGCGCATCATTTCTGCTCGGCCCAGACCATGTCCATCGAGAAGCTGATCGTCGGCTAAATCGATAGTCACCTTTATGAGATCACCGGTAAAGCGATTTGGCGCTTCATAATTCGACACCGCAGTTCCTCGATCGAGACCGATATCTAGACCGGACCAGGAAATCATGAGGAAAAATATGTTGGCTGTTTCTTGCGTCGCCACCGCAGCACCGTCGATAACTAGTTGTCCCAATCCGTGTTGGCTTTGTTCGTCTCGCGACATGTAGAACCCTAGGTTCGTTGTTCCGAGAGGAACCGGTTTAGGTGAGCGAAGTACCTGATGACTCCCACCAATGTTCAGATCGTGCACCAGATGGCCGCGATCATCCAGATAAAGGCTGTAGCCAGAAGTTGCGTCGCCATGAGCGATCAACACTCCTGAGACGTTGGCTTTGAGTGGTTCAACCTGGGCGTCCAAGCGATAGCTCCGACTTCGCAAATCGGGAGCTACGTCGCTAGGCAAATGCCCCATCCCCTTCCAGAATGTGAAAAAAGTGCGGCCTCCTAAATGACGGTCAGCGTTTTCAGCGAAGCGCTCGGCAAAGCGGTCGTCAAGAGGAAGTACCTGATGCAATTTCGCCTGTTCCCACCACAGGTCAATCATTTCGCTGAGTCGAACCGCTTCAACCGATGACAGATCTTTGGTTTCGTTGAAATCGTCCACAAGATTGAACAATTCCCACTGATCATGTTCGTAGGGAGTTCCAGGCGGGTGGAAAGCGACTGCTTTCCACCCATCGTGAACGAGCCCTCGATGGCCGAACATTTCGAAATATTGAGTTGTTTTCCCAGTTTGTGCGTACCGGTCTGTCAATGTTGACGCGAAACTTATGCCTTCGATCGGCTTTTGCTGAACACCGTTGATTGTCTCGGGTGCCACCACGTTTACGAAGTCAAGCAATGTGGGAACAATGTCAGACGCGTGGCAGAACTGGTCTCTCAATCCGGGATGTGTGATCTTGCGCGGCCAGTGCAGAACTAAAGGATCTCTGACTCCGCCGCCGTGAGTGTTTTGTTTGTATCGGCGAAGCGGTGTGTTGGCGGTCATTGCCCACCCCCAGGGAAAGTTGCTGTGGGTGTCGGGCCCTCCGATATCGTCAATTCGGTCAAATTTGGCTTCCATGGACTCAGGGAGACCGTTATAAGGCCCCATAGCATTTACAAAGCCCAGCGGTCCGCCCTCCTGGCTTGCTCCGTTGTCCGAAAGAACCAGGATCACGGTGTTGTCCAGTTGGCCCGAAAGTTCCAAGTGATCGACAAGTCGAGCAAGATGTAGATCAGAATGATGAAGCATCGCGGCGTATGCAGCTTGGAGTCGTGTAGCTACCTGACGAGTGATGTCATCAAGTTCGTCCCAAGCTTCAACAAAGTCGTTCCGAGGCGGTAACTGCGTCCCTGAAGGCACTATGCCTAATGCGATCTGTCGTTCCAACCGTTCGGAACGCTCGATATCCCATCCGCGGCGGAACATATCGTCATAGTGACTAATAAGTTCTTTTGGGGCTTGGTGTGGTGCATGACACGCGCCGAGCCCTATCAAGGTCATCCACGGGCTGTCAGGGATAGTCGCCTCATGTGAAGCGATAAATTGAATCGCTTGATCGAAAAGATCTTCGGTGAGGTGATATCCGGTGGAAAAAGTTCCAGGCGGTGCAACGTGGCTGTTGTCGCGAATCAGTTCTGGCGAGTATTGGTCTGTCTCGGCATCGAGAAAGCCGTAGAACCGGTCGAAGCCCCTGCCTAAGGGCCAGCCATCAAATGGTCCGGTAGGTCCTGATTCGGTTAAAGGCGTGACATGCCACTTCCCAACCATGTAGTTCCTGTAGCCATGGGGACGCAGCATCTCGGCGAGAGTCCCAGCATCTGGACTGATCTTTCCTCTGTAACCCGGGTAACCACTGTCGAAATTGGCGAGGCATCCAACTCCGACGGAGTGATGATTGCGACCTGTTAGCAGAGCGGCGCGCGTAGTTGAACACATCGCCGTGGTGTGAAAGCCGGTGTATTGAAGACCATTCTCTGCAAGTCGATCGATGGTAGGAGTAGAGATAGGCGAGCCGTAACATCCGAAATCCGAAAACCCCACATCGTCAAAAAGAACAATCAAGACGTTCGGGCTTCCCGCAGGTGGTGTTGTCCTGACAGGCCAGCTTGGAGCAACTTCTTCTCTGGAATTCACAACGTAGATCCTACGAACAGTCGAAGTAAGGGCGTGACCGCGTAGCTGATCTAGTTGTCGTTTTCGATTCGGGGTAGACGCCAGGCCGCAACCGACGCGAAGGCAAAAGTCACCCCAAGAAGAACATAAGTGAGTCGATACGAGCCGGTGATATCAGCTAGCACCCCGCCGCTAATCGGCCCAAGTACCGAAGCCGGTCCATAAAAAATTGTCATCGCCCCGAAGACGGCCGTGAAGTCATGTTCATCAACCTGGTCGCGCACAAAGGTTGCGGTCAATGACGGCACGGCCATTGCTGAAGTGCCGTAGATCGCAGCTGCTAAAGCTGCAGCCCACGGCTCTCCCACGAGCACCAACAGACAGGTAGTTGCGCCCGCTGCGGTCACAATGCACATGGTTCGAGGTCGCCCAAGATGATCGCTGAGCCGGCCGAATGTGAGAGCGCCTATGACACCTCCTATGCCCATCAGCGCCCACATATGAGTCGTAAATTCACGCGACATGTTGTGATCATTTTCGAGAGATAAACCAAAGAACTGAAACCATGAGGAGGCAACGAAAGCAAAAGCCATATAGAAAAAGACAGCTGTTTTCCAACCTTGTAGACGCGTAATTGCTTTGATCCCGGCACCTAATGGAAGCCTTGGTGAGATGTCATCGCGCAAAACCATGTACAGCACAGCAAGAATTGCTGAGGCAGCGACTATTTCGGCCAGCCAAATCTCACGCCAGGCACCGCCATCATTGGCGACTTTGCGGAGAGCAGATGTAGCGAACGGCACAATGATTGAGGCCACTCCCATAGTTGCGGTGAGAGAACCCATAACCATGCCCCGCTTAGCGGCAGGTACCCCTGCTGTTGCAATCACCGGCATCGTTAACCAAATACCCGCACCACCCAAACCAGCTAACCCAGTGCCGATCATGACCTGCCAGGTGTTCTGCGCTGTGCCAAGGGACAACAAACCAGCCAAGACAGTCCACAAACCGAACTTCATTAGAAGAGCAGGCGCTAATCGGTTCGCTAAATATGTGACCGCTATGACTCCGCACAGATAGGCAGCCATATTCACCGACCCAGTCGCGCCTGAGGTGGTGGCGTTTAGTCCAAGGTCATCAGCAATAGCGGGAAGCAGCAACGGCATCGTGCTGCGCCCAAAAGTGTGAGAGACCACCCCGGCGAGAGTCACCAAAATAACCCTGGACCACCTCAGTTGAGTCACAGGCTCGACTGCGAACACCGAAGGAAAATTCGTGGCCCCCCGACGAAGCAAATGCGAAGTGGCGCTGGGATTGGACGTGTCCTTCACTTAGCGCTCCCGCGGTGTCCAACACCACCTTGGCGTTGTTCGCCCCTTCACCCTACGATCGACTCCGTGCCCATGTACTCCTACCACTGTCACATATGTGGCGAAACTTTTGATCAACGTCGTCCAATGTCTGAATCTGCGCGCTCGGCGACATGCTCGGCTGGGCACACGGGGGCAAAGCGTCGGTTGTCGACGTTTGCTTCAGTTGGAGCAACCAATTCGCAGGCTGTCTCCGACAGCGCTTCACCGTGGACCGGACGAGATTCGTGTTGTGGCGGGGGATGCCACTCCCATTAGTGCCCCTGCGCGTTGAGGGTTCCCATGTCGATCTTTAGTTCCCCTTTAAGAAGGCAATGGGAAGATTCTCGGGACCCCAGATACCGTTCTTCAAAGGTTTCCAAGAAATTTCGCCGTCAAGCCTGAGATCAGGCAGCCTGCGAGCGATCACTGTGAACGCTTCTTGAAGTTCGGCGCGCGCCAGGAAAGCACCCAAACAAAAGTGGGCCCCGCTACCGAATGTCAAATGTGGGGCACTCGCTTCGCGGGTGATGTCGAAGTCAGTTGGATTAGCAAACTTTTCGTTGTCATGGTTCGCTGCAACAAAATTCGGGAAGATTAATGTTCCTTTGGGGAACAACACATCCTTGTAGACGATGTCCTCGCTGGCGAAACGTCCGGTTCCTCGAACAGCACCCAGGCAGCGCATGACTTCTTCTACCGCTCCAGGAGTTAAATCCGGATTGTCGCGAAGAAGTTCGAACTGATCTGGATGTTGAGCGAACAAAGCCACCGCGCAGGCCAGCTGGTTTCTTGTGGTATCGGTGCCGGCTAACAGCAGCGCGTTGGCCATTGAGAGCAACTCGTCAGTAGAGAGCCGATCTCCTTCCTCTTCTGCTGCTATTAGATCGCTGAGCAAGTCATCGCGCGGGTCAGAACGTCGCTCAGAAATGAGATTGAGCATGTAAGCGTCCATCTCTTCGCTCGCAGCGATAATTTTTGGAGCGTCTTCCGCCAGGTTTCCATTGAACAGCCTGAAAATATCGACAGCTAGTCGGCTGAAAAGTTCCCAGTCCTCGCGCGGCGCGCCCAGTAACTCGCAGATGATCGGGATCGGGTAAGGCTCGCACACATCCTCCACAAATTCGGAGCGACCGCGTTCGCAGATGGGGTCCAGTAACTCGTTCACTACATCGCGCATGAAAGGGCGCAGCCGATCGGCTGACTTTGGAGTGAATGCGGAACTAACGATCCGCCGAATTCTTTGATGATCTTCGCCTTCGGTGGACAAAATGCTTTTACGATCTCGCTTCGACCACTCAGGGTCGTCGTAGTTTTGGGTCTCTGCGATTAATGAGAGGGCGCTGAACCAGCGTCGATCACGCAACATCGCCGCACAGTCGTCGTGGGTAGTGATCACGTATCCGAGATCGGCTCGAGCAATCCAATGCCCTTCTGTTAGTTGTCGAAGGCTTTCACGCCGTTCAACTTCTGAGATGGGTTGTTCGGTGGAGATCGTCGGAATGTCGGCATCGCTGATTAGTGTCGGCATCGCTTCAGCCTAGTAACCGATCAGTTCGGTACCGAATAGTCATGCACCACCATGCAAAAAGTTGGGTGTGGAGCTACGGTCCAAGCTATGTCGAATAGCTCACTAGTCAGCGAACGTATAGACAAAGTGCTGTGCATCTCTGTTGATGACGGCCGGGCGAACGCATTTTCGCCAGCTCTGCTACTCGCCCTGAGCCAAGAGTTAGCTGAAGCTGAGTCTGATCCCAATATTGGGGCGGTTGTTCTAGCAGGCAACGAGAAAATCTTTTTTGCAGGCTTTGACCTTGATGTCATTAAGTCTGGTGACCCCAAAGCAATTACCGAAATGGGTACTGCCGGTGGTGCTTTGATCCGACAGGCGTACGGGGCTTCAGTCCCAGTCGTCGCCGCCTGCACAGGACACGCAGTGGCCGCCGGTGCCCTGATGCTCTGCGGATGTGACTACCGAGTTGGCGTTGACGGTCCCGTGAAAATCGGACTTAACGAAGTCGCGATTGCGTTGACTTTGCCGAGGTGGGCGCTACTTATCGCAACAGAGCGGCTTTCCAAGAGGCATCTACAAGTGTCGGTTGCTAATGCCCGAATAGTTGACGGGCCTGGCGCCGTTGATGCCGGATTTCTTGATGAAGTGACACCCCAAGACAACGTGTTGGCGAGAGCGCTAGAAGTCGCACAGGGTTTCGCTGAGCAACTCGATAGAAAGGCCTACGCCTCAACGGTGCGATCGTTGCGAGGAGATCTCTTAAACTCGATGGACGCTGCAATCGCCGCCGATCGAGCCGCTGCCGGCTTGTAAACGTCTCATCAGTGGACACGAACGCTCGAGGGAAGGCCAATCGGACACTATTGGTGACTTCCCTTGTCGGCTTTATGGTCGCGATGGAGATCACTATCATTTCCGTGGCCCGCGACGAGCTTGCTAGGGCATTCCCGTCAGCGACGGCTGCGACCCTTTCTTGGGTAATCACTGGCTACAACCTTGGCGTCGCCTCTCTGTTGTTGCCGGCTGGATGGCTCGCTGATCGATACGGACGCAAGCGGGTGTTTCTTATCGGTCTTGTTGGGTTTGCTGTCGGTTCGTTGCTGTCAGGATTTGCCCCCTCCGCTTCTTTTCTTATCGGTGCCCGAATACTGCAGTCCATCGGCGGAGCTTGCCAATATCCGGCCGGGCTAGCGCTTTTGCTCAGCGCTTTTCCTAGGGATCGCCAACAAGCCGCTATCGGTATTTGGGGTGCAGTCGCAGGCCTTGCAGCTGCTCTAGCTCCCTCGCTTGGAGCGCTGCTAATTCAGGGGTTCGGCTGGAGGGCGGTGTTCTTGGTGAACGTTCCTGTTGCAGCGTGGGCATTTCTGGCAGGGCGGGCGTGGATTGAGGAGAGTGTGGGGGAGGGTGTGAGTCGGCGGGTCGACTTACTGAGTGTGCCTCTTGCGTCGCTAGGAGTTGGGGCGCTGCTTCTGGCTGTCGTGCAGGGACGCGACTGGGGTTGGGTATCGCCATCAACCCTTATCGCGTGTGCAGTTGGTTTAGCTTTGATGCTGGCTTTCGTGGTGCGATCCAATGTTCATCCTGAGCCGTTGTTTGACCTCAAGTTGTTCAAGGTTCGGTCCTACACCGTTGCCAACATTGGTTCAGTTTTTTTCCTCGTGGCTTTTTTCAGCTGGTTAATTGTTTTGCCTGAATATCTTCAACGGGTGTGGGGTTGGTCGGTATTGAAATCGGGATTCGCGATTGCTCCTGGTCCTGTGATCTCAAGTGCTCTCTCAGTGACGAATGGGCGTCTAGCAGGACGTATCGGGCACCGCCCCATCCTGATGACAGGGGGCGTTTTCGGTGTTTTTGCCTGTGTGTTACATCTTGTCTTCACCGGAACCACGCCGAGCTTTCTTGGCGGTTTGTTGTTCGCAAATCTCTTAATGGGAGTCGCCGCGGGTTGTAGTTTCTCGATGCTGGTCGGCGCTTCGATGCGTGATGTACAGCCAGCGCGCTTCGGAATGGCTGGCGCTGGCCGGACCACGGTCTTCCAGTTGGCTGTCGGCATCGGCGTAGCCGTTGCTATCGGTGTTGTAGGACGCCCAGAGGGTCCGACGGAGGCACTGAGCAATATGCGCATCGTGTGGTGGATTGCACTGATCATGTATTCGTGCCAAGTCGTGTTGTTTGCTGTTGCTTATCCCGGTGAACTCTCGAGCTATCTCAAAGGAGAACAAACGACGCTAAGTCCGCATCGCTCGCCGGATGTGTTTCGAGTGAGTTTTCCTGTTACAGACAATCAACAATGATTCTGCAACAGTTCGGAACCATTCAGAACCCCTGAGAACTGCACGCAGGCGACGAACGGACAGTATTTGAGGACTCGGACGATCGAGGAAAAACCTATGGTGGTTACATGGACGGGGAAGACGTTTTTCGATTTGGTGATACCGATCGCGAAATTGGATTCCATCGATTGACAAGTGAAGCTCTCAAGATTCTGAGCTCGGAACAGGTGGAACTGTTCAATAACGTCGGATATCTCAGAGGTTTGCCAGGTCTAGGGCACGAGGAAATAGTCGAACTTCGTCATTATCTGGATTGGCTTATCGACGAGGTGGTATCTGCCGATGATCGTCGAAACAGCTATTCGATCAATCAGTACCACCAGGTGTGTGGCCCTCTCTGGGACTTGATCCACACACCAATTTTCGTGAGTTACGTCACAGACGTTCTTGGACCGGAAGCGGTGTGCTGGAGTACACACATGTTCTGCAAGCTACCTGGAGACAACATGGAGGTACCGCTTCATCAAGATGCCAACTATTGGCCTTTCACCCCGACAAAATCCGTCACTATTTGGCTTGCGATCGATGATGCCAATCAGCAGAACGCAGCAATGCGGTTCGTTCCTGGCAGCCATCTTGTTGGTGACCTCGAACACGTGGAACTTCCTCTAGACGGCTCAGTAGTTCTCAACAGACGCGTCGCAGATCACCAGACGTACGAAACTCTTGTTTCGAACGAACTCCAGGCGGGCGACGTGTCTCTACATAGTGACTTGCTGCTCCATGGGTCACCCGCTAACTCCAGCAACCGCCGCAGATGCGGCATTGCTTTGCGCTACGTAGCTGCGAGTGTGCGCACGGTACCCGGAGCAGAAAGTTGGACTCACAGTGCTGTCCATGTCGAGAGCGGCGACCCATCGGGTTATTGGCCTAACCGCCCTCGGCCAGCCGTGGATGAACCTCACAAAATGGCTCGCTTCTTGGGCGGATTCGATGGCAACACATAAAAGCTCCTGAACGACGAATATCGGGTGACTCTGCGGCCCTATGCCATCGCTCAGCTCCTCCAGAGGAGGCCACTAACCCAGAAACTAGGCCTCTTCGGCAACGATAATCACCAAGAGTTCTCCGTTATCGACCTGATCTCCCACAGCGACGCGAACCTCAGCGACAGCACCGTCGAAGGTGGCAGCAATTTGGTGCTCCATCTTCATTGCTTCCATAAGAACTAGTAGTTGGCCAGCGCTGACCGAGTCACCCTCTACGACCTCGATAGCCAAGATTTTGCCGGGCATTGGTGCGGTCAATCCGCCTTCTACATCGGCAAGGTCTGGTTCCGGGAAACGGCTTTTTTCGACGAGGGTTAGGCTTCCCGCTGGAATGTCGACGCACCAACGGCTGCCAAATTTTGATGCGTAACCACTGGCATGAATGCCATCTAGACGAATCTCAAATCGGTCTGACGTAGAAGACAGCAGTGTCGCTGATCGAAGCTCGGCTTGTTCACCAATTCGCACCTCGAAAGATCCGTCACGCAGTTGCTGATAATTGACGACGATCTCGGTTTCTCCGTGCACCAACACCATTTGTTGACTGGGCATGGAACTATTGCGAAACCCGGAGGACATAAACCGGAGCTTGGTTGCCTTCGACCGGTTGGACTGTTGAGCCATCAGTGCAATAGCGATAGATGCATCTTCTAACTCGCATTCTGTCGGTACGCGTTGCCCAGGAATATCAACCCGACTAATGAAATCTGTAGTGGTGTTACCTGCGAGAAACTCGTCGTTTCGCAGTGTCGCCACCAAAAAATCCCTGTTAGTCGTTAGCCCGTGCAGACGCGTGCGTTCCAGTGCTAATGCCAACTTCAGCGCCGCCTCCGTCCGAGTCGGCGCATGAGAGATTACTTTGCCCAACATCGGATCAAATTCCACGGTGACCTCTGAGCCAGTTTCGATACCCGAGTCATACCGAACTATCGGACTTGTTGCCGGCTGCCAAATATCCACACTTCCAGTCGCCGGCAAGAAGTTGTTGGCCGGGTCCTCGGCGTACAGCCGAGCTTCGATCGAATGGCCATTAATAGACAGGTCTGCTTGGTTATACCCAAGCTCCTCGCCGTTCGCGATTCGTATTTGTTCTCGCACGAGGTCGAGTCCGGTGATTTCTTCGGTAACGGGATGCTCAACCTGAAGTCGGGTGTTGACTTCGAGAAAGAAAAATTGTGCCTCGTCGCCATCGCCGTCAAGAAGAAATTCGACCGTCCCTGCAGACACGTACCCGATGGCTTCAACAGCAGCCACCGCGGCGGCTCCCATGCGATGTCGCAACGATTCCGACAACACCGGGGAAGGCGCTTCCTCAATAACCTTTTGGTGGCGCCGTTGGATCGAACACTCCCGTTCGAAGCAATGAAGAACGGTTCCATGCTGATCACCCAAGACTTGGATTTCAACGTGTCGAGGGGTTGTGAGATAGCGCTCAAGAAAGACAGTGTCGTCGCCGAACGCACCCAAAGCTTCGCGTTTCGCTCCCGCGATAGCGTCACTCAATTCGTCGTGGCTGGCCACGACGCGCATACCCTTGCCGCCGCCTCCAGCACTCGCCTTGACGAGCAGAGGAAAACCGATGTCGTCACCGATCGTCGTTAAGTCAACAGACTCCGTAACTTCAACGGAGGGCAAAGTCGGCACTGCAGCATCAGCCATCGTTCTTTTCGCAGCTAACTTGTCGCCCATCTCAGCTATTGCCAACGGAGGCGGACCGATCCACGTCATGCCGGCAGCAGAAACTTTTTCAGCGAATGCGGCGTTTTCAGAAAGGAACCCGTATCCAGGGTGAATAGCGTCAGCTCCGACCGAAATAGCTGCCTGAAGTATTTTCTCAGCATCGAGATACGACTCTGAAGCGGTGGTACCGCCCAACGCAACACCGAGATCGGCGTCTTTCACAAACGGCGCGTCGCAGTCACCATCGGAATATACCGCGACGGTAAATATGCCCATTTCTCGGGCAGTGCGAAACACTCTTCGGGCAATCTCACCCCGATTTGCGACAAGTAGGCGTCTGATTGTCATCGCAGTGTCCTTACATCCGGAAGACGCCGAAGCCTTCGGCGCCTTCGATCTTGTTGTTGCAGCACGCTGACAAAGACAAAGCAATGACATCTCGGGTATCGCGAGGATCAATGATGCCGTCATCTGTTACGCGTCCAGACGAGTACAGAGCAAGCGATTTGAGTTCGTGGTAATGCTCTACAGATTCCGTGGTCTTGCGGTCAGCTTCTTCGTCAAATTCGATGCCTTTGCGTGCAGCTTGACCGCGGCGTACCAGCGACATGACGCCCGCTATTTGCTTAGGGCCCATGATCGCAATCTTGGCGGTTGGCCAAAGGTAAGTGAAACGCGTGTTGAACGCCCGGCCTGACATGCCGTAGTTGCCCGCCCCGTAGCTGTTACCGAGAATCACGGTGATATGGGGCACCATTGAATTAGAAACGGCGTTGATCATTTTAGAACCGTTCTTCACGATTCCCGAGTGTTCGAAGTCCTTGCCGACCATGTATCCCGTGATGTTTTGGAGAAAAACGATTGGAATGTCTTGTTGATTGCAAAGTTGAATGAACTGGGCTGCTTTTTCGCTACTTTCGCTAAAGAGCGGCCCGTTGTTACCGATAAGCCCTACCGGATATCCGTGTATTGAGGCCCAACCACAGATGAGAGTGGTTCCGTATCTGGACTTGAACTCTTCGAATCGCGAGCCGTCGACGACGCGGGAAATTACCTCGCGGCAATCGACCAAAGCCTGAAGATCACGAGGCATCATTCCCAGTAACTCGTCGGGATCATGTATTGGGGCATCATCAGCCATGCTGGGTTCGGGCCCGAGCTTTCGCCAATTGAGGTGACTGACTACTTCTCGACAAATGCGAAGCGCTTCGGCCTCGTCTTCAGCAAGGTAATCGGCGAGCCCTGACACCTCGGCATGCATTTGTGCGCCACCGAGTGTCTCGTCATCGCTGTCTTCCCCGGTTGCCATCTTCACCAGTGGTGGTCCGCCGAGGAATACTTTCGATTGATTTCGGACAAAAATGTTGTAGTCGCTCATGCCGGGCTGGTACGCGCCGCCAGCTGTTGAGCTGCCAAACACCACGGCAATGGAAGGGATTCGAAGCTTAGATAGCTCTGTTACGTCGTAGAACAGTCGACCGGATTCAGCGAAATGATCGCGTTGCTCCAGCATTTGCCTTTCTGGGTCGTCGTCTCCTCGCAGGTCTCCTCCTGCTGATTCGACAAACTGAATGTACGGCATGCGGTTCTGGCGAGCTATTTCTATTGCTCGCATCAACTTGCGTCCGGCAACGTGGGTCATCGCCCCGCCGAGCACCGTCGGGTCGTTGCCTTCGATCAGGCACTCAACGCCTTCGATCACACCGATCCCCATGACCAATCCGCCCCCAACTGCGTAGTTAGAGCAGTAACCGGCGAGGGAGCTGATTTCGAAAAATGGGGAGTCGGTGTCTAAGACCATTTGGATACGTTCACGAACCGGCATTTTTCCCCGACTGCGCATCCGGTCCATGGCGGCAGGCCCTCCGCCCGCAGCAGCTTCTTGATGTAGATCATCGATAATCGCTAATTGTTCGAGCATGTCTTCGCGGTTCTTTATGAACCAATCGGCGTTGGTATCGATATGTGATTGGAGTGCGGCCACCCGTTTCTCCCTCTTAACACTTCCTTCGACCTTGGATTCCTATGTGAAACAGCGGCGTATAGCAAGCGCGTTATGAAATCATCGGCCAAACTTGCGACGGTGAGCACCCAACTACCGGCCTCTCCTTGGCTCGCGACGACACATCATTTGGATCGTCCTGACGTCGACAGGAAATATGTTCTCTGGGTTGATCTCCCACCCACTTACGACCCCGTATCTGATGAAGCGCACCCCCTGTATCTGTGTTTTGACGCTATGTGGACCTACGGCACTGTGGTTGACACTGTGCGGCTGCTCGCCCCAACAAAAGAACTTCCCAAAGCCATTGTTGTAGGTGTCGCGCATGACGACCCCTCCTACAAGAATGTTATTCAACAGCGAGCCATGGACTTCACAACAACCGCTGCTGATGCCCCACCCCTAACCGGGGTAAGGGTTCCTGGCGAAGAGCTTGGCGGAGCAGAGCGTTTTCGGCAATGGCTGGAATCGGATCTGATCCCATTCTTGCGGGCTCAGTATCGGATTTCTGAGATCACCTTTGTGGGGCACTCTTTTAGCGCTTTGTTTGGTGTTCACGTGCTCTTCGAACGCTCCACGATGTTTGATCACTATTTACTCGCGAGCCCCTCAGTTTGGTGGGACGATCAAATCATGTTTGGCAAGGAACAAGAACGATACGAGACAGGCAAAAGCCTCAATGCGCATGTCTTCATGTCGAAAGGCGAACTAGAAACTGATGAATTGTCATTCCAAAAAGACTTCCATGATCAGCTTGCCGGTCGGGCCTATGACGAGCTTCGCTTGCACTGGCAGTTATTCCCAAACGAGAACCATTTGTCGGTGGTGCCAGTTGCTTTGAGCCACGGCTTACGAGTACTTCATTCCACTCGATGAGCACAGACGGGTTCTTCTCGGCAAGAATGGGAGAATGGGCGGACCACTACTAACAGAAGAACCGTACGCATCGACCGGAGCAGTTCCGGTTTATGACTCCGACGCACACATTGCCGAACCGCCGTCGGTATGGCAGGAATATACCGACCCGAAATTTCGTGAATTGGTTATGCAATGTCGACCAGTTGGGCAACTAGACAGCATCTTCGTTGAAGACAAAGGCCTAGGCATGAGTTGCGCTCCTGCTTGTATCCCGGACGCATATGGGACCGAAGTGACTTGGGACGACATCGTCCCCGGGAGCTATGACCCCGCTGAGCGACTCAAAGTCATGGATGCCGAGGGGCTTGACGCGGCGTTGATGTTCCCGTCGTTGCATCTTTTGTCTGGAGATATCTCAGAACCAGATGTCGCCGCCGCTAATGCTCGCGGCTACAACCGGTGGATGGCAGATTTCGTATCAGAGAATCGAGATCGTCTCTATGGTGTTGGTGTTGCCCCGCTTCAATCCACTGATCACGCTATTGCAGAAATTGCGGCCTGCGCTGAAGCAGGGCTCACAGGTGTCACGTTCCGGCCTGAGCGTTATGGCGGACTTGAACTCTATTCCGAAGAGATGGACCGCGTGTGGTCGGCCGCCGAAGACCACGACATGACAGTCGCTATCCACGGCAGCTTCGGTTCAAACATGACGAGCTTTGCCAAAACCCGATACAGCAACCAGTTTTATGTCCACATGGTCTGTCACCCGTTTGAGCAGATGGCATCGGTTATGGAGTTGGTTGCTAGCGGTATTTTGGACGACCATCCTCGGTTGCGAGTTGGATTTTTCGAATCTGGGCTGGGTTGGTTGCCTTATTGGCTGGATCGTCTCGATGAGCACAAAGAATCGATGGGTCACCTCGTTCCACGGTTGAAAAGAGAGCCGACGGAGATTTTCTCAGAGCAATGTTTCGTGACGATGGAAGCAGGAGAAGGCGAGGCGTTCGCTCAAATGGCCGATATGGGTCTCGCACACACCGTTGTCTGGGGTTCGGATTACCCCCACTACGACTGCACGTACCCTGGGGCTCTAGCCGAACTTGATGAGACCTTCAACAATATTGGGTTGAATGATCTGCGGACCGAAGTGATTTATACCAACGCAAGACGGTTCATGGGATTGAAATAGTTTCGACTAACTAGAAACGCGACAAACCGCCACGTGGAGGGCTAATGGGAACGACTGTTCAACTAACGACCGTCGACGGCAACACTTTTGACGCATACAAGTCTGAACCCGAGGGCCTCCCCAAAGGAGGTGTAGTTGTCGTTCAAGAGATCTTCGGTGTTAACGATCACATCAAAAGTGTGACTGATGGATACGCCGAACAGGGATACCTGGCCATCGCTCCGGCATTGTTTGACCGCGCTCGCGCAGGCGTCGAGTTGGGGTATGACGAGACTGGCATCGAGATCGGCAGAAAAATCGCGTTTGAAGACGTCACTATGGACCAAGTGATCACTGACGTTGAAGCCGCGTGTGACGCTGTGTCAACAGCAGGAAAAGTCGGCATCGTCGGATATTGCTGGGGCGGTTCAATTTGTTACGTCGCAGCCGCGCGATTACCTGAAAAAATTTCGGCTGCATCGGGTTACTACGGTGGCCAAATACTTCCCCACCTAGACGAAAAACCTCGCACACCATTGATGCTTCATTTTGGCGCTGAAGACGCCGGAATTCCTTTGGAAAATGTGCGGGCGATCGCTGAGCGATGGCCTGAAATAGCTGTGCATGTCTATGAAGGCGCAGGTCACGGCTTCAACTGCGATGCACGCGGAAGCTACGACGCCGACTCGGCAGCAGTGGCATTAGAAAGAACTCTGAACCATTTTGCTGCTTGCTTGAGCTAGTCACTAACTCCGATCAAGAAACACGAGACCTTGATCGATAGCTGGGCCTCCTTCATCGGTCAACACCTGAAAGCGCACGATGTCTTGCCCGTCGACTGTCGTGGAGTCAATGACTTTGACACTGATAGTCGACGGCATCAAGACCATTGAAGCCATGCGGCCTCTAATTCGACGAACCAATTCAGGGTTGCCGTCAGCCACAGTGTCAACCACCGCGCTAACACCTAACGCGAGAGTGGCCGTTCCGTGGAGAATGATCGCTGGAAGCCCCGCTGCATTCGCCACAGACGCATCGGTGTGGATGGGATTCCAAATTCGTGCCGACTCGGTGTAAGTATGCGCCGCGCCATGAGCGACAGGAACAAAGATTTCAGCAATTGGTTCTTTCGGCGTAGGACCAAGCTCTGGGATTGGGGGAGCGTTGACGTCGGGTCGATCTTCCCCCATCGTCGGAACTCCGAGATATATGCCCCCTTGATGCGTAGTAGATACTGGGTGGCCGTCGGCGTCAACAGTCTCGAGTTTCGAAGTGGTGTACGCACCTGGCCGTTTGTTCTCCACTCCGGTAAAGGTAAGCCGCGTCGATAAGACATCGCCTGGACGCGCAAGGCGATGAATCGTTAAATCATGTGTGGCGTGCACCGACTGGCGTGTTTCCTCGGGAGTAATTCCCCATTTGTCAGCCAAGTCGCGACTTTCAACGATGACCGGCCACTCAGGACACACCGCGAACATCGGATGAGCTACAACACCGCCGTTGCGACGCGTGTCGAAATAACACTCGTGAGTGTCTCCGAGCGCCGCAGAATACGCCATAGTCCATCGGGCATCGACCTCGTGTTTTATGGGACCAATCTGGTCACCAACCATGTCGGTGGGAACAGGCACGTGACACCTCGACTGTCAGTGGGAATATCAAGACTGTAGTAGTGAACTATCCGCGCCGTCTCTGAAGAGGCCGGCAATGATCCACCGGCTAGCTTCGCGGACCATGCGGAGTTTGTTTTCGCCCGACGGTGTGTTTGGCAAAATCTTTTTTCGAGCTGTACGGGGATCGGTGCGTGTTTTTTTGTTCCGCTGGTTTCGACTCAAAGTCGAGGGTCGCGAACGTTTGTGCGTCGAAGGACGGGTCATCATCGCGCCCGCACATCGATCAAACCTCGATGGCCCCCTCATTGGGAGCTCAAGTCATCGCCGTGTGCGCTACCTAGGTAAGGACTCATTGTTTCGCCCAGCGGCAGCCGGATGGGCGATGCGCTCTCTCGGGTCTTTTCCCGTTCGTCGAGGTGAAGCTGACCTCGACGCCATGCGAGTCGCAAAAGAAATGCTCGAAAGCGGTGAATGCATGCTTGTTTTTCCCGAGGGGACCCGACAGATTGGTGACGCCATAGCCGAGGTGTACGACGGAACCGCATGGTTGGCTTCTAAAGCAGGAGCGACAGTGGTGCCTGTGGGGATCGCTGGTACGGAAGTAGCTATGCCACCAGGTTCTAAATTCCCCGCTCGAGTACCGGTTGCAGTGGTCGTTGGCGAGCCTCTGGATCCCCCACAAGCTGCCGATGGGAATCGCGTGAAGCGATCGGACTTAAAGTTGTGGACTGATGATCTTCGACAGCGGTTGCAGGAATGCCAAACTCGAGCTCGCGAAATGCTCAACGACTAATGCGCCTGTACTGGATTGAGACACCGCGTGGCCGTCTAGCGACAGCGCCGGCTCCCAGCGGGAGCAGCCTTGATCGAGAGATTGTCGATTTGTTGGAGGCAGGAGTCGACATAGTCGTATCCCTCCTTGCAAACGAAGAAGCGGCAAGCATTGGTCTCGCTGATGAAGCGCGAGTGATGAACGAAGCGGATATTTCCTTCCGGAGCATCCCCACACCAGACTTCGGTGTGCTCGATGATTACCGCCAAGCCCAAGCCGTCATAAGCGAATTGGTAGACCACCTCAAGGCCGGAAAAACCGCAGTAGTTCATTGCCGCGGCGGGATCGGCAGGTCGTCAACCATCGCGGCGGTAGCTCTCACTCAGCTAGGACTCGAGCCCAATGAAGCTATGGAGCGCATTACCAAAGCGAGAGGGCTTAGAGTTCCCGAAACGCAAGCACAGCGACTATGGGTTCATGGATACGCCGAATGGTGTGGTGAGGTAACACGATGACGGTGCCCGTTGAGGAAACGTTCGAGCCACAAGCACTGAACGGCATCCGTATCTGCGATTTTACTGGGCAGTTAGCTGGCGCAGGCGCAACTAAGATTCTCGCCGCATTTGGCGCCGAGGTGATTCGAGTCGAAGATCCGACGAACAAAGGTAAATGGGACATCTTGCGAGGCATTCCTCCATGGGTTGGTAACGAGCGTGGCCTTGAAGCAGGTGGTGCCTTCAATAATCACAACGCAGGCAAGCTCGGAATCACGCTCAATTTGAGAGACGAACGAGCTAAAGAACTCCTTCGAGAACTCGTATCTATCAGTGACGCTGTTACAGAAAATTTTGCTGCAGGAGTGATGGAACGGCTGGGTTTCGGATATGACGAACTACGAGAAATTCGTGAAGACATCGTCTACGTGTCAAATAATGGCTTCGGTTCTACAGGCCCGTACAGCTCCTTCAAGTCCTGGGGGCCCATAGCGCAAGCGGTCTCGGGACTGACCTTCACATCAGGACTACCTGAGCAGCCCCCGGCTGGGTGGGGGTACTCATTTATGGATCACACGGGCGCCTACTACATGGCGACCGCGGTGTTAATGGCTCTCCTGCACCGGCGTCGAACCGGCGAAGGTCAGTGGGTGGACCTCGCTTGTATTGAGGCCGCGGGGACGTTGCACGGAACTGCGACACTTGACGCCACTGTCAACGGGCGGGCGATGCGCCGCTCTGGTATGCCCAACAGCAACCGGTCACAGTCTCCGAGAATGGCACCCCATGGGATTTGGGCGACTCAAGGTGAAAACCAGTGGATTGCAATTGCTGTGCGCGACGACAGTGACTGGCACCTTTTCGCTGAAGTGGTCAACGAGCCCTGGGCACAAGAACAAAAGTGGCGGTCAGCAGTCGACCGTTTGAGAGCAGAAGACGAACTTGAACAGTTAGTGGCTGCGTGGACTGCACCCCAAGATCGTCACGCGCTTGCTCAACAACTAATCGACGTCGGAGTTCCGGCAGCTCCAGTCCTGCGGCCGGGAGAACGAATCGATTCAGACGAACGCACTTCCGACCTATGGATCACAGTCGACCATAGCGAGGTGGGACCCGCGCGAGTTGAAGGTCTCCCAGTGCGCTTGTCGGAAACTAACTGGTCGCTCTCCCATGGTGCTGCATGCCTTGGAGAACACAACAGCTATGTGTTCGGTCAACTGCTTGGACATGATGAACAAGAAATTAACGAACTTGCTGAAGAGGGAGTGATCTAAGCATGACTCCCGAAGATCCAAAAGCCGCCCTGACCGGCTATCGGGTGATCGAGTTAGCTTCGGAGCGATGCGCGCTCGCCGGGAAACTTTTGGCAGATATGGGTGCTGAAGTGATCGTTGTCGAACCTCCGGGTGGTTGCGACACGCGGACATGGGAACCATTTGCCGATGACCTACCTGGCCTCGAGAACTCTTTGCACTGGTGGCATTACAACACCTCGAAAAAGTCGGTGATGGTTGATATAGAAACTGAAGTCGGCGCCCAACAATTTCAGTCATTGCTAGCCACCGCGGACGTAGTGATTGAGGCTGAGCCTCTCGGACGTTTAGACGCCCTAGGTCTTGACTGGAATCAGCTTCGCGGAGATGAAAGCAAACTAATTTGGACCTCGATTACCCACCATGGGCGCGACGGGGGAGACCCGCCCGCCACCGACTTGACCTTGTTAGCGGAAGGAGGCCCTGTTTGGTCGTGTGGTTACGACGATCAGCAGTTACCTCCCATACGTGGCGGCGGGAATCAGGCCTTTCACACCGCTTGCCATTACGCAGTTCCTGCGATTCTTGTCGCGTTGATGTGGAGAGAGACTTCTAGCAAAGGTCAACTAATTGACGTCTCAATGCTGGGTGCCGCAAACGCGACTACTGAATTCGCGACTCTGTGGTGGTTAAACGCAGAACAAGAAGTGCAGCGCCAAACCGGCCGTCATGCTCACACCCGACCCACCGAATGGACGCAAATACGTTGCGCCGATGGTCGGTGGTTCAACACCGGCATGCCTCCGCGCAACAAACGTGAATTTGCTGCGTTACGTATGTGGATTGAAGAACTAGGCCTTGTAGAGGAGTGCTCCCACTACGAGATTCTCAAACTCGGTGATCAGTATGAACGCATCGGTGTTTTTGAACTCGACGCGGACCCTATGGCTGGTGAAGTCTTTCAAGCTGGAAGAGACGTGATCGAATTTCTCGGACAACGTCTGCCAGCTTACGAACTCTTTATTGGGCTGCAGGAAAGAGGCATGGCATGCGGAATTGTCTACTCACCCGACGAAATGATCGAGGATCCTCACTTTGTTGAGAGAGGATTCCCTGTGGACGTTTTCTATGAAGATCGCGATTCCACCTTTACCCACCCTGGAGCCCCGTATCGTTTTGAACGCACACCATGGATGGCTACTCGCGCCCCCCATTTAGGCGAGCACCAGACCTTGATAGAAGAGCTATCCGAATAGACCGCGCACTATTTCGCTCCTGAAACAAATGCCCGTGTCGTGAGTCAACAGAAACGCTGAGACCATCTCGAAGACCGGGCAAATCTTGGCTCAGAACGCCTTGTATTAGCGAAGCAAAACAGCGTTCTCAAATATTTGCAGCTTCTGCTCGTGACGTGGCGTGAGACCGAGCGGCCTTTGAAAGATCTCGTACCTCAGCGCGCTCATCATCTGTTAGGCATTCGAAATCGGGCCCGTGTAGTCGATCAGTAAGAGACTCAATCTCGTCTCTGTTTGCAGCGAGAGCACTGACATCGGGGTAAGGCTTCGGCCAACCGAAGAACTCTGCGTTCCACTCGCCCGCGGGGCCGCTCAGAATAGCTTCCAGGGGACCCATGCCGAGTGCTTGCACGGCTACAGCGTGCCGACCGAAACGCAACTCGCGCATGCATTGAGCAAGTTGAAAGGTGCGAGCAGCGCCGACATCACTAGGGAGTTCTTGATCTCGCCACCCCACGAACGTCGGAACCCCCTGCGGCGCGGCATTTTGTACCACCCGTTGAAGTAGCTCACCCAGTCTTTCATTGCCCTCGAAGTCAGCCAACGCCTCGGCACCGTACTCTTGGCAGATTTTCGCGTAAACCTTCGCACCCTCCACCGGATCGAAGGCGGACCTGCCTTCTTCCACCATCGAGCGCATGTGATCAGGCGCCCAGAAGAACGCGGCGGCCACGACGTTATCGACAGGGCAGTTCCCTAAGACACCGAGTCGGCCGACGGCGTAAGCCCCCTGCCCTTCCCCCATGCCCGCAGCTGCCGCCTTCTTCTGGGTTGAAGGAGCCATCAGCCACGCCATAGCCAACATTCCCAACGAACCTCGCATGCTGCGTGCAACAGTGGTGCTATCCATGGCTCTGAAACTAGTCAGTCAAACTGCTCTGCGCCCGTCTTGAGGCGGCGCTGTTAAAAGGATTACTGGACTACAGGTGGTGCGGGCCAGTACCGACACACCTAGCTGTTCGCTAGGAACTCTTGATTTGAAGGATTGGGATTCTCAGTAGCCAACCGCGAATCTCCATTCGTTGAGAGTCGTCTAGGTAGATCCAAGCGACCGCCATTGCTACCCCTGGATGCGAAGCAGGTCCACTACGAAGACCAGGGGAGTGTTCGGCCCAATCGACGTTCCACTTCCAGCTTCGCCGTAAGCTAAATCGCTGGGGATTTTCAAGAGCCGTCTCCCTCCTTCGCGCATTCCCACTACCCCTTGATCCCAACCTTGTATAACCATGCCGACGCCGATTTGAGTGGTGAACGGTCGTCCTCGGTTCCAGGAAGTATCAAACACGGAGCCGTCCAACAAAGTGCCAAGGTAGTGAACGCTGACGGTGTCGCCCGGCTGAACCACTGCTCCAGTTCCTTCAGACAAATCTTCGATTTCTAAGGAAGAACCAATTTCGGTCACGTCAGGAATCTGTGGAATAGGTAGATCCACCACTTCAATTAAGTCGACGACAAAGACGAGAGTTGCGTTCGGTGGAATGGCGGCACCCGCGCCTGAGTTCCCATATGCAAGTTCAGGAGGAATCACCAGCAGCCGTCGGCCGCCTTTGCGCATCCCGACGATGCCCTGATCCCACCCTGGGATCACCGCACCGACTCCGATTGGAACAAAGAATGTTTGATTCCGATTCCAGCTAGCGTCAAATTCAGTTCCGTCAGCAAGTAAGGCTCCGACATATTTGACTTCAAGAAGATCTCCGGCCAGTGCCTGTTCCCCGGTACCGATTGTTATGTCTTCGATGACGAGACCTTTAGGACCCTGCTTATCGGAGGCGACACTGATAGATGGGCGGTCATCGCCGACCGAAGTCTCTGCCCATATCTGTTCATCCCCGACCGTCGTCGATGTAGTGGCCTGGGTAATTTCAACAGTGGTCGCCTCAGGCAGAGCGTCAACTGCCGAACCTTGGTCGGCGTTGCCACAGCCAACGAGAAATAGGGCGACGCATGCCGCTGTGATGTTGCGAGGAGAAGACATGGATTGAATGTTACGGACGGTTACGTTTGGATAGGCGATCTTCTCGTTCGTCGGCTGCGGATACCTTTCCAATGGCATTATGCAAAACCATTGACGGATGTTTGGCATGAATCTCGTGAAACTCTGAGCCAAACAAATCTGGTAATAAGTGGGTTTCCTTGGCTACTCAGGCAACATGGCGATGTGCAGTTCGAATATTCGCCGGTGTTTCACCCCGATGAAATCAATGCTAGGTGGTTGACCTACATCCTCGGAGATGAAGCCAACGTCATTGATTTTGAAATTGAATCGATCGGGACTGGCCAGGTCGGCGCCAATTTCCGCTGCCACTTGACCTGGGATCGTGACCGCCAATTGCCGACCGTTGTCATCAAGTTTGCTGCGCTTGATGCTCAGAGTCGAGCGACAGGCATTCAGATGGGGACCTATCAGCGAGAAGCTGAGTTTTATCGCCAGATTGCCCAAAGAATCGACGTCGCTGTACCACATGTGCATTATCTCGATTTCGTGCCCGAATCTGCAGACGTGGTAATTGTCATGGAGGACCTGGACCCCCTTGTCCAAGGAGACCAGCTCAATGGGTGTAGCCACAGCGAAGCAAGAATGGCGTTGTCGGAAGCAGCCCTTTTGCATGGCGCCTTCTGGGGCGATGAGTCGCTCTTCGAACTTGATTGGGTGAGCAGAAGAGACCCTGAGGGCATCGCTCAGACAGTCCAACTGGTTGAGGAGTTACAGCCCGCCTTTATAAATCGTTACCAAAGTGTGCTGAGCGAAGAATCGATTGAAGCCGGTGATTGTTTCCTTCGAGGAGCTTCGGTTTGGTTCTCTGACATTCCCCGGCCGTCAACTCTCGTTCATGGCGACTATCGCTTGGACAATTTAATGTTCGCTCCTACTGGAACCCTGAGCTCGCGACCGTTGGTAGTAGTTGATTGGCAAACAGTGACGCACAGTCACGCGGCTCACGATGTTGCCTACTTCCTCGGTTCCTCTTTTACACCGGAAGACCGGCGTTCCCATGAAGAACAACTGGTGGGCCATTACTACGATGAACTGACCAACCGCGATGATGCCCCTTCGGTCACGCTTGACGAATTTTGGCTTAATTACCGGCGGTTCTCGTGGTCTGGTTTCTTAATGGCGATGCTCGCCTCAATGATCGTGGGACGCACTGAAAGAGGCGATGACATGTTCGTTGCTATGGCGAATCGGCACGCCGCTCAAATCGCCGATCTGGGTGCTACCGAGTTTCTGAGCACGTCCACTCAATAACTGTTGACTCTGACGAGGTAGCGTTCCAGCTATGGGGGACGCGACCGCTGCCGTTTTACACGGCGTTGAAGATCTTCGAGTTGAAAACTACGAAGTGCCCGAGGTCGGACTTGACGACGCCATACTTCGAGTCGAGGCGTGCGGGCTTTGCGGCACGGACCACGAGCTATATACCGGCCACATACCTGCTCCCTATCCAGTCGTGCCTGGACATGAAACCGTAGGAGTGATCGAAGCAGTAGGTGAGAAAGCAGCCGAGAAGTGGCAGGTCGGAATTGGTGACCGGGTCGCTATTGAATGTTGGCAATCGTGTGGCACCTGTGACCCTTGCCGTGCGGGAATCTACCGACGTTGCACACGTCACGGTATGACCGATATCTATGGGATGATCCCCACAGCCCGCGAACCTTCATTATTCGGCGGCTACGCGACTCACCATTATCTTTCGCCAGACTCGCTTGTCTTGCCGGTGCCCGAAGGTCTGAGTGCTGTAGAAGCCACACTTTTCAATCCATTAGGCGCGGGGATCAAGTGGGGCGTCGAGGTCCCGAAGACGCAGGAGGGTGACTTCGTTGCAATTCTCGGCCCTGGAATCCGAGGGCTGTGTGCGGTAGTCGCAACCCGAGATGCTGGAGCTGCATTTGTAGCCGTAACTGGCTATGGCCCTAATGACCATCCGCGACTTGAGTTGGCGCTTGCCATGGGTGCGGATTTGGTTGTGGACGTCGCCGAGGAAGACCCCGCTCGAAAGTTTCGTGATGCGACGGGTGGCCGTCTAGCTGACGTTGTCGTCGACGTGACAGCGAACGCGCCAACGGCTTTCGGGCAAGCGGTCAGATTAAGCGCGGTCGATGGCACCATTGTTCTTGCTGGTGTGCGCGGACAGAAAGGCGCACCTGATCTTCATACCGACGCAATTATCTGGAAAGAAATCACCGTGAAAGGTGCGCTTGGTGTGGACGCCCCGGTGTACCGCAAAGCTCTGGAACTATTGGCTGCTAGAGCCTTTCCTTTCGAATTATTTAGCCGACGGGAAGTCGGGCTTGGCGATGTCTCAGAACTTTTGACGTCGATGGCGGGCAAAGGAAGTGAACCGCCACCGGTGCACGGAGTTATCGTCCCCGAACTCTAAGAAACAAAGACGCCATAATTACGAACCTAATTTTCTGAAACGTGTAGCAGAAGGGGAGTGCACCGCATGAAGTTCGGCTTAATGTCCGCAAATTTGATGGCAAATGTTGAGGGAGCTGCTGCGGGGGAACTGGCTCGTGCCGCTGAAGAGGTCGGCTTCCATTCAATATGGGCCGTGGAACATTCAGTGGTGCCGGTGGAATACACATCCACTTATCCCTATGACGATGGAGGTCGCCTATTCAAAGGAGCGAGTCAACTCGATCATTCTGACCCTTTGATCTGGCTGGCTTTTGCTGCCGCGGTCACTACCAAGATTCGCCTAGCAACAGGGATTCTCATCCTTCCTCAACGCAACCCTCTTATTGCGGCTAAAGAAATTGCCAGTCTTGATCGCCTGAGTAATGGCCGATTAGATCTCGGGATCGGCGTGGGATGGCTGCGAGAAGAATTCGAAGCGTTGGGTGTTCCATTCGAAGCTCGTGGAGCCAGAACAGATGAATACCTTCGTGCTCTTCGCGTCCTTTGGTCAGAAACGAAAGCTGAATACCACGGAGACTTTGTTGATTTTGCTCCTGTGTATTGCCAACCCAAACCAACCCAAAGTTCTATACCCATACTTGTCGGAGGGCATTCAGATCGCGCAGCGCGAAGGGCAGGAGAGCTGGGAGACGTGTTCTTCCCGGCGGAACGACCAGTTGAGACCCTCACCTCGCTTCACTCGGCGGCAAAGCAATACGCCGAGGGGGCAGGTCGAGACCCTTCGACTATCGAATTGTGGACCTCCTCAACCGGGGATCGCGAACATTTAGAACAACTCATTGAAGCGGGTGTTACCCAGGTCATGGTTCCTGCGCGACCTCCTGAACAGCTCGAGGATCGATATGCCCAACTCATTGTTGATTATGACTCGGAGGCATCGTTATGACCGATCCCGACCGCACAGCTGAACTTCACGCTCGGGCGGACAAAATCCGCAAGGAAATGGGCGGTTCCGACAAATTGTCGAAAATGGCAGATGAAGGTAACCGTACGATTAGAGAACATATTGATGGGTTCCTTGATTCTGGAAGTTTTCGAGAAATCGGGACGTTCAGCACATCGATACGACCTGACCAGCGTGAAAAAACTCCTGGTGATGGAAAGATTGGTGGGCATGGAACCGTAGACGGTCGGCCCGTGGCTGTGTTCGGTGATGACATCACTGTTTATCGAGGCTCGAGTTCGATCGTGGGAACGCGAAAAGAACACCGTCTGTATGAACGAGCGATGGCTATGGGAACACCCATCGTTCACTTCGGAGAAACAGGGGGCGCTCGAATACCAGACACCATGGGGGCGGAAGGGATTAGCGAACCCGGCGGCCTATTCGAACTGGCCAAACGTCAACATCGAGTACCGATGGCGACGATGGTTACTGGTCAATCGTTTGGCGGGTCATCGTTCCTGTCTGCCTTGTCGGACTATGTCGTGATGGTGCGCGGTTCGTGCCTAGCTGTCACGTCGCCCAAAGTTTTCGAAATAGCCACAGGCGAAGTCATCTCCTTCGAAGATGTGGGCGGGGTAGATGTGCACGCCCGAAAAACTGGGCAAATAGATCTCGGCGTCGAAACGGATGAAGAAGGCTATAACGCCATCCAGAAATGGCTTTCCTACCTTCCAAGTAACGCTTGGCAGGTGGCGCCGCGTCATGAGCCCTCTGGTTCTTTGGAACGCGACCATGAACTCGGTGATCTTGTTCCGGCCAAACGGACGAGGGGTTATGACATGAGGCGGGTCGTTCAACGAATTGTCGATCCGGAATCCTTACTGGAGATCCAACCCTTATATGCGCGCAATGTGGTGTGCGGTCTTGCGCGCCTTAACGGGTTTTCTGTGGGAATCATCGCAAACAACCCCATGTTTGGCGCAGGAACCTTGGACCCTCAGGCCTGTCACAAAATCATTCGCTTGGCGACCGTGTGTGATTCGTACAACATCCCGATGATTTTCTTAGCTGACGTACCGGGGTTCATGGTGGGCGAGCGTGTCGAACACGAACTTATGCTCCATTGGGGGATGCGAATGATGCACGCCCTACAGAATGCTTCAACACCGACGTTGACCGTCTGCATACGAAAAGCATTCGGGTTGGCGTGGCAGGCGATGAACGGATCACAGATGCCCGCTCTAGGTGTCTACAGCTGGCCTGGCGCAGAGATCGGCTTTATGGACCCCGAGGTTGGGGTCAACGTTGCGTTCGGATCCAAACTTGGTCGAATAGAAGATGTCGAAACTCGGGAAGCCGAGCGGGAGACGCTTGTGCGCGAAGTAGCGGAATCAACCACCCCATATGACGCCGCAGCCACCATGCGGATCGACGAAATGATTGATCCAGGGGACACCCGTAGCGTCCTCGCACACGACCTGGAGATGTTGGCCAACCGTGAAGTCCCGCCTCCCGAAGCAAGACCTCTGTCCTATTGGCCTACCTGCTAACTGGCAACCACCGAGCCTCTAACTGAAAGAACAGTGATGCGAGCAGCTGTAACTCGACAAGGAAGCATTGTGGTGGAAGCCACAGACGACTTAACGCCCGGCGTAGGGGATGTTCTCGTAAAAACGCTGGCGTGTGGAATATGTGGCAGCGACTTACACGCCTTGAAACACGGCCATGAGATGGTTCGAAGCCAAAAGGAGACAGGAGGTCCGTTGATTTATGATGCCGACCGGGATGTCACAATGGGTCACGAATTTTGTGCGGAAATCCTCGATTTAGGGCAAGGAGCTCCTGAGCATCTTCACATAGGTGACATCGTTTGCTCTTTCCCGGTTCTTCTTCGGCCTGACGGAATTCACACCCTTGGCTATTCCAACGAATATCCAGGCGGTTACGCAGAACAAATGCTTCTCTCGTCGCAACTGTTGCTACCAGTCAGCAATGGGTTAGCACCCGAATTAGCTGCGTTAACCGAACCAATGGCAGTTGGTCGTCACGCCGTAGAGAAATCTGGTGCTACCGCCGCTGATGTGTGCCTCGTAATTGGGTGTGGACCCGTTGGATTAGCAGTAATAGCGGCCCTGAAACAAAAAGGTTTAGGACCAGTCTTCGCCTCCGACTTTTCCCCCAGACGTCGTCAATTAGCTGAGGCGATGGGCGCAGACGAAGTCCTCGATCCGGCAACGATCTCTCCTTATGACAGTTGGCAAGAAGCCGCGTGGCCGCACGGAGTTGACCGAAACGACCCGACGTTGCGCCTAGGGCGCGTTAACAAGAAACCTGGACTGGTTTTTGAATGCGTAGGCATCCCTGGCGTGATCGACCAGATCATGCACGGAGCCATGCGTGACACCCGAATTGTGGTGGTTGGCGTATGCATGGAAAGTGATAATTTTCGGCCGCTTACCGGCGTAGGCAAAGAACTCAACATCCAGTTTGTCTTGGGTTACACACCGGAGGAGTTTGCCGACACGCTTCGAGGAATCAGCGAAGGCGAACTTGTTGTGGAGCAACTGATTACCGGCCGAGTCGATCTGAATGGTGTCGCTCAAGCCTTCGAGGACTTAGCTGATCCCGAAACTCACGCCAAAATTATTGTTGAACCGTGGCGATGAGTCCTATGGAACTCGGTCTGTAAATGTCCACGGAGTAAGGGGCAGCGACGTCGAATCGAAGTTCTTCACTCTCTCGCTTAGTTCCCGAAAGGACGCCACTTTTTCAATATGGAGGCTTGAGAGAAGAATATTCAGAACATCAAGTTCCGATTCCCCAAGAGCCAGCCGATCTTCAATCGTGACCGCGCCGTGTCGTTTCGCGAGTCGCTCCCCAGAGGGAGCTACCACCAACGGGACATGAGCGTAACTCGGAGGATTTAGCCCCAATAGACCGAATAAGTGAACTTGTCGCGGCGTCGACGGAAGTAGGTCGGCTCCTCTGACGACTTCCGTAATTCCCAGATCCGCATCGTCAACCACTACTCCAAGGTTGTACGACGGCACGCCATCGCCTCTACACAAAACAAAATCGTCGACTGCGCCTTCGAAATTTCCTAATTGGCGGTCTTGGATCTTGACTACTTCACCTTGTGTGCTCAACCGCAGCGCCGGTTCTCGGCCGCTTGCTTCGTGTCGACTGATTTGTTGACGCGTAAGATCTCGACAGGTGCCCGGATAAGCGCCTTCAGGTAAGTGTGCGTGAGGCGCTGAGATTGCTTCGCGAATCTCGCGCCGACTACACCAGCAGCGATAGGTAAGACCCTGACTAGTTAGCTGGCCTATGGCGTCTCGATATATTCCAACTCTGGTGCTTTGGCGCACCGGCTCACCATCCCAATCCAAACCGATTCGTTGAAAGTCGCGAATCTGACTTCGATAGAACTCTGGTCTCACTGCTTGGTCAAGATCTTCGAACCGCCAAATCAAGTTCTCCGATGCTGACCGCGTAAATAACCACGCTAAAAGGGCTGTGCGTAGGTTTCCGAGATGAAAATGACCTGTCGGGCTTGGTGCCCAACGCCCCGTCACGGTTTCTCAGCGAGAGCCTTCACGCCTTCGACGCAACGCCGCATGTTCGCGAGGTGCTCTTGCTGCCGGCGATCGACGATGAGTGCCTCTTTGTCAGGCATAGCCTCGATAGCGGGGGTCAGGCCTGATGGACCGGGCCCAAGCCGCACTGTGTGGCGTAGTCGACAACGATGGCCGTGCAACTCATCGATTTCCCATCGCCAGCGTGCTGCTGCGGTCTCCTCGTCGTCTCCGACTGCCCACCCAAATTGTTCGTTTTCGACGAACGCCGTAATCGTCGAAGTGGTTTGCCATTCACCGATGGCCGGATGCTGATTGGTGCCAACGAATTGTGCTCCAACTGCTGGTCCGTGATGCCCCTCAACCCATTCTGCGCCTTGGAACTCTTCTGAGAACTGTGCGCTGACACTGATGTCCGATATCAAAGACCACACCTTGGCCGGCGGCGCGTCAATATCAATTTCGACGGTCGCCCCGGGGCGTTCAGCGATACTTCGCGGGGATTGGTCATCACGATCTTCATAGGTTCGTCCCCACTTGTCGAAGTAGGAGACCTCTTCAGCAGAGCGTCGTGGGACCGACGCGAAATCGCCACCGGTGCTGTACGCAACCGGGAGAAGGGCGATAGGCGTGACTCCTTCAGGAATCTCAAGGATCTCCCGAATCTCGGCATCCTGATTTAAAATCGCGCTTGTCCATGCTGTTGCTAGACCGCGCGCCCGCGCCGCAAGACAAAAGCTCCATGCTGACTGAACTACTGAGTCGAAAAGCCCCGGTTTTTTGCTGTCGTCGTGAACACCCCAGATGCATGGAATGACTAGTGCGGGAACATCGGTGAGATGTTCCGCGAGATGGGCGGCGGAACGCATCACTCTTGTATTCCGGTGCTCAGTTCCGGCCAGCTTGTCTCTGGCGGACACCATCCACTTGCCGGCTCCCTCCCAATAAAGATCAGAAAGTGCTTTCTTTTGTGCCTTGTCCCTAATGATCAGCCACCGCCGACTTGATTGATTCCCGCCCCCGGGGCCTTGCTCGGCAATGTCGATGCAATCCAGCAGCAGGTCATTGGGGACGGGTCGATCCAAATCCAGTCGTAGTCGTACGGACCTCGTCGTAGATAGCACACCGTCGACAGAAGCCAAATCCACGGTTTCTACGTCGTATCTTGCTGGAACGTGTTCAGTTGATCGCGGTGAATTCATACCGATATTCAAGCGCACGGGCGACCTCTTCGCCCGAACAAGTGGAACGATGGTGACCGACAACTGGCGCGACCGTCCTAACGTGTCAGTCGTGAGCTCTCGTCAACCATTTCTAAACGCACGATTACAAGGATTCGGCGCCACCATTTTCGCCGAGATGTCTGCCCTGGCTCTAAAAACCAACGCAGTTAACTTAGGACAGGGCTTTCCAGATAAAGACGGACCGATTGAAGTAGTGGAGGCCGCAACTGAGGCCATCCGCAACGGATTAGGCAATCAGTATCCGCCCGGTATCGGAGTGCCCGAGTTACGGAACGCCGTAAGGGATCACCAGCAGCGCTTTTATGGGTTGGAATTTGATCCCGACACCGAAATTCTTGTTACAGCAGGAGCATCCGAGGCGCTCGCCGCGTCAGTGATCGCCCTCTGTGAAACAGGTGACGAAGTTGTCACATTTGAACCTTGGTACGACATATATGGCGCGAATATCGCTATGGCGGGAGCTACTAAGAAAGTTGTCACACTTCGACCTCCCCATTACGCCTTCGAAGAGTCAGAGTTCTTAGCGGCGCTTTCCCCGAAGACTCGACTGATTTTGTTGAACACACCGCATAATCCCACGGGGAAAGTGTTCTCTCGAGAGGAACTTGAGTTCATCGCCAACGTCGCAATCGAGCGTGATCTGCTCGTGGTGACGGACGAAGTTTATGAACATCTTGTTTTTGAAGGTGAACATATCCCTATTGCTTCACTTCCAGGTATGCGGGAAAGAACAATCACGATCTCGTCGGGTGGGAAAACCTTTTCCTTCACTGGTTGGAAAATCGGGTGGGTCTGCTCGACCCCTGAACTAACGAGCGCGGTCCGTATTGCCAAACAGTTTCTTACTTATGTAAGCGGCGGACCTTTCCAATACGCGATTGCAACGGGGTTGGCGCTCGGTGATGACTATTACGAGACTTTGCTTTCCGATATGCGAGCGAAACGCGACTACCTTTCGGCTGGGCTGCGGTCAGCCGGGTTTGAAATATTCGAACCTCAAGGAACGTATTTCGTTACCGCCGATGCGAGATCGGTTGGCTACGAAGATGGTCTGGAACTTTGCTGGCAACTCCCGGAAAAGGTCGGTGTGGTAGCCGTCCCCAATGTCGTGTTTTACGACAACCAGGAAGAAGGGGCGCACTTGATTAGGTTTACCTTCTGCAAGAGCCTTGACGTGCTGGACGAAGCGGTCAATCGCTTGCAGCGTTTGTCATGAGCTTACGAATAGCGGCTATTCAACATGACATCGTTTGGGAAGACTCAGCCGCGAACTTTGCCCGTCTCACACCTCAAATTGAACGAGCGGTTTCGGCCGGTGGGCGTCTCCTGGTTCTCAGCGAAATGTTCTCAACGGGATTCACAATGAATTCTGTGGATTGTGCCGAACCGTTAGAGGGCCCGAGCTTCCATTTCTTGTCAGAAGCGGCAACCGCTCATCGAGTGTGGGTTGTCGGATCGATACCCACGCGATGGGAAGACGACATTGCTTACAACACCCTCACCTTGGTATCGCCAGACGGGCAGGCGCATCGGTATCGCAAGATTCATCCATTCAGTTTTTCTTCTGAACCGGAAAACTACGGATCGGGCCGCGAGTTTCTACAAGTAGACGTCGACGACGTCCGCACCACCTTCTTTATCTGTTACGACCTCAGATTCGCCGACGAGTTCTGGCAGACCGCCAAAACCACTGACCTATATGTGGTCCCCGCTAATTGGCCTGAACGGCGACGGGCGCATTGGCGCACGCTTCTTCAAGCTCGCGCGATTGAAAATCAGGCATATGTTGTAGGTGTCAACCGAGTTGGTCAAGGCGACGGCCTGGATTATGTCGGCGATAGCGCCGTGATTGACCCTTGGGGTGAAGTGCTTGCCTCAGGTGCATCGGTAGAAGCTTTGCTTGTTGTAGATATCGACGCGTCGACAGTGGAAAAAACGCGATCAGATTTTCCGGTGCTACAAGATCGCCGAACCTAGTAAAAGGGTAGATAGGCGAATCACCGATTTCGCTCATGGGAATTTTTGGAGGCAAAGTGAGTTTTGTGGAAATGCGCACCTATGACCTAAAAATCGGCACGGCGAATGCGTACGCGAGCATGTACCGAGAAGAGGGTTACGCAATACAAAAGAGCCATCTTGGAGAGCCGGTGGGTTATTACGTCAGCGAAGTAGGAGATCTCAACCAGATCATTCACATGTGGCGATATGAAAGTCTCGAACAACGCTCGGAGAAAAGAACGGCTCTGTTTGCCGATCCTGCCTGGCTTGAATACGTGGCAAAGATCGGCCCAATGATCATTCGCCAACGCAACGCGATTCTCTACGAAGTGTTGGATTAAATGATTAACCCCACGCGATGAGAGTGATCGCCACCAAAGTGATGAGAAGGCCTGCTACGCGTCTTCGGTCAAGGGGTTCACCCAAAGCGAAGCGCGCGAGTAATACCGTCACTGCGGGATAAAGACTGGCCAACACCGCTGTTGGCCCTAGCTGTCCGTATCTGAGAGCGAAGAGAAACGCGACGTTGGCACCTGTGTCGCAGATACTGCAAGCCAACAGAGGTAACCAGCTGCCGGCGGGTTTAATAGAAACTTTTCTGACCGCAGCGCTCGCCAACAGAACAGCAGCCGCGCTAGTTCGCCCTGCGACGATCGGCCAAGGAGCAGATCCGGTATTTGTCTCGCTTAAGACGCAAAAGAAAAGACCGAACCCAATCCCGGCTAATAACGCTTCAAGAATCGCAGATGTAGAGATTGACGAACCGCTGTTGGTGCGGCCTCTACTCGTTATAAAAATTGCAACGAAAGCAAGAAGAATCCCGACTCCGCAAATGAAGCCAGGTGGTTGACCGTTGCTCAAATCCCATATGACAGGCACCCCAGCCGAAGTGGTTGCCGTTAACGGCGCTACGAGTGACATCGGCCCACGCGCTAGCCCTCGGTAGAAGATCCCGAGACCTCCTGCTCCGAAAATCCCGGCGAGTGCTCCTAGAAGTAAATCTTTGGCAGTGAAACTTGATGTAAAGAGTGGTGCGACACATAAAAGAGGCACCGTTCCTGCTAGGGAAACGGTGATGAGTACCTGAGTTTGAGTGTTGCGTCGAGAACTCAAGCCGCCCAAAAAGTCACCTGAGCCATAAAGAACCGAAGTGATCAAGGACAAGAAGACAGCCATAGAGATCCGTTATGGAATCACTAAATTCGTTGAAGCAACAAACTTTTTTTGTGCCCGGGGGTCTCAAGTAGCAGGCCATGGGACTCTAACGAAATTAATATGCGGTCTCTAGTGTCAAAGAATGTGGTCTTGAGTCCTTCACTAGACGACAATGAGGTGTCTCAAGGCGGCTGATTACAGTAACCCTGCCCTTCGAACGAAAGTGGTCATAAAATGTCGAATCTTCTGATGGAGAAATGGGCGTCCCGCACCGAGGCACTTGGCACTTGGTTGTCGCTCCCTGACTCCCACGCTGCCGAAGTTGTCGCCCGTGTCGATTTTGACTACGTGTGCGTTGATATGCAGCACGGTGTCGCCGATTACCAGATGGCCGCAGCCATGCTTCAGGCAATAGTGCTGACCGGTAACGGAACGCCGATTTGCCGAGTGCCTTGGAATGAGCCGGGAATCATCGGACGAATGCTTGATGCCGGTGCACGAGGCGTCATCATTCCCATGGTTAATTCGGTTGAAGAAGCAAAAAGAGCGGTGGCAGCGACGAAATACCCACCACTTGGGGAACGAAGCTATGGACCAACGATCATTGGTGCGCGCGCTCGAAACGCAGCGGAGGATTACTACCCAACGGCCAACGAAACCAACGCATGTATACCGATGATTGAAACTCGCCAAGCGGTAGAGAATCTTGATGAAATCCTTGCAGTTGAGGGTGTGGACGCGATTTATGTGGGCCCAGCTGATTTGTCGCTCAGCTACGGGTATGGACCCGCCTACAGCGATGACAATGACGAGTACAAAAAGGTGTTAGAGCACATAGTTGACAGATGCGACCAAGCGGGAAAGATCGCAGGAATTCACTCAACGACAGCACTTGCCGTCAACCGTCGAGAAAAAGGTTTCCTTATGCAAACAATAAGTGGGGATCTGATGGCGATGAGCAAAGCGAGTTACCAAGACTTGAAAAATGCGCGAGAAGGAGGATCGGGCGACGGATCTTCACGCATTTACTGAAGTGATTTTGAGGCAACCGCGTCGTTGTTTCGACCCGTTGAGACAAAGAACCAGATAGCTGCTGCGACGACCAGACACCCGGCTGTTCGAAAAGCCGTAGGCATTGACGCCGTTTCACTCAACCAACCTAACGCTGGAGGTCCGAGCACAAACCCCACGTCACCAGCTGAGCGATACAAACCTATTCCCAACCCGCGAAGTCTTTCGGGAAATAACTCGGCTACAAAAGCTGCTGGGGCTGGACCGGCGGTTCCCGTGCCAAGAGTGAGGATTACGTTGCCGATCACAAACCACAACGGAGTCCCACTTGATGCGATGACAAACGTGCCGAGTGCCGCGGCGACCCCGGAAAATAGGATCACGGGTGCCCAACCAAGGTTCTCTGTCGCCCACGTTGCAGGCCAAAGAGTGAACAAAGTCATGACTCCGGTGATGGTAAACACCAACCCAATCTCGCCGGGACCCCACGCCAGGACACCATCCGCGTGGAGGGGTACCAACGTCGCTCGCGTGCCCGCCCGAGTCATGAAGATTGTCCCAGTGACGAAGGCGATTGCCATAAACGGACCGCTGTAAACGATGCGTTTGACCTCGGTCGCGGAACGAGCTGATTGCTCTGAATCCGTTCTCGGGCGCAACGTTTCGGGGAGACGGAATGCCGCATAGATGGCGCTTGCTACTCCAATAACACCGACCAGATGGAACGGTGCAGCCAAGCCCCAGCGCTCTGCAACCAACCCGCCTACGCCCGGGCCCAAAGCCACCCCGACGCTAAGGGCCCATTGATTCGTAGCGACATAACGAGCACGCCGATTAATCGGAGCGATATCAATCAAATAAATGAGCGCCCCGCTCATATAGAACGCCGAACCTGCTCCGGCAACGAACCTCCACATCAGCAATGAAGAAATACTGTCCGCGAACCCTGACCCGAACATTCCAACAGACGTCAAAATCGGTCCGCCTACCAAGAGTATTCGTCGCCCAAATCGATCAGCTATTAATCCCGCGGGCACATTTAGAATCAGACGAGCGAGAGCAAAGACTGTAAGCGTCAATCCCACGACAGCTGTGCTTACCCCGAAATCGCGGGCGTAGAGGGGCAGCACCGGTCCGACGACTCCTTGGCCCGCCATCACCATAAAGGTGGCGAAGCAGAGAACGAGCAGCTTTTCTGCTTCGCGTAACCTGGTTATTAGCTTGGCCACTGCGCATTGCTATCACTGATGCGGCGCCAATCTCGCGATCTCACTACGATGCCACTACGGGAAAGGGGACCCAATGCAGGTCAATCATCCGATCATCTCCGCTGATTCACATATTGCCGAGGCGCCCAACACATACACCGACTACATCGACCCACAGTGGCGTGACGTCGCCCCACATGTGGTGGAGACCGAAGATAAGGGAGATCTCTACGTCATAGATGGTATGAAGCGAACCATCAACATGGGTCTGATAGCTGCTGCAGGTCAGGCTCCTGAAGACTTAAAGCCCAACGCGAAATGGGAAGAGTTACCTCGAAGTGGATGGGACTCGGACTACCGACTGGCAGATCAGAATCGCGACGGGGTATCGGCAGAGGTGATCTACCCCTCGGTTGGGATGGTGCTGTGCAACCACCCTGATGCCGACTACAAGAAGGCTGCTATGGACGCCTACAACCGTTGGATAAGCGACTACTGCTCTGTCGATTCGAATCGACTGCTTGCAATCGGACAGACCCCGCTTCGTTCGGTGGAAGAAGGTATAACTCAACTAGAAGCCATGAAAAATGCTGGCTTGCGTGGTGTCATGATGCCCGGAGATCCTGCAACTGACTTTGACTACGACGACCCACGTTGGGACCCGTTCTGGCAAACAGCAATCGATTTAGAGTTCCCGCTTTCGTGGCACATCTTGACCGCAAAAGGATCAGGTCGGCCCCGAGGGCCGAAAGCGAACTCGTTCATGACAATCATTCGCGCGAATCAGGACATTATGGGCACCCTTGTCTTCGGAGGGGTATTTGAACGAAACCCAGGATTGCGGGTGGTGTGTGTCGAGGCAGACGCCGGTTGGGTTCCGCATTACATGTACCGAATGGATCACGCGTACAAACGTCACCGTTATTGGCTGCCGCCGGGGCAGGAACTATCGAAACTGCCTAGCGAATACTTCAGCGAGAGTATTTATACGACCTTCCAAGATGACTGGGTTGCCTTCAAGATGGTCGACCATGTGAATCACAAGCGGTTGTTGTGGGCCAACGATTTTCCGCACAGTGACAGCACCTGGCCATGGAGTCAAGAGTTGCTAGATGAACATGCTGCGGGTCTCACGAGTGAGCAAAGCATCGACATTTTGTGCAATAACGTGGCCGAGTTATATGGAATCGACACGTCAGAGTTGCCAATAGGTGGCGATAGTTTGGCGGCCACGTCCTGACAGGATCAGTTTGTGGATAGGACTTCTTCTCGGATAGATGTCACCGACTTCGCAGCGGCGCAGGAGGTCTACCACTCGCGCGGTTGGACCGACGGCTTACCTATCGTCCCCCCAACGCTAGATCTAGTTCAGGCCTGCCTCGATTGGGCCCTTCTACCCTCAGAGCATCTGGTGGGTATCGAACCCGTCCGAGAACGGTCAATAACAGCAGAGAAGTTGGCCATCAATTCCGTTATGGCGGGGTGCCTTCCTCAGCATTTTCCGCTTGTCGTCGCGTCCTTCACCGCGATGCTGCAGGACGACTTCCTGCTTCACGGCGCGACCGCTTCAACCGGAGGTTGCGCGGTCTTATTGATTATCAACGGGCCGATTCGTCGGGACCTCGAGATGACCGGAACTTTCAATGCCCTAGGAAATGCGGACCGAGCTTCTTCCGTTATCGGCCGCGCCGTCCGACTCGGGCTAATCAATCTGCTTGATGTCCGTCCAGGTGAAATTGATCGATCAACGCTCGGCCATCCGGGCAAGTTCACCTATTGCATTGCAGAAGACGAAGAAAATTCTTTGTGGCCTTCGCTCGCGGAAGAACGACTCGGTGTAAGCGAGGTCTCCTCTGTGACCGCGGTGGCAGCGATGGCACCGCGACAAATCATGAACGAATGGACCACCGATCCAACAGAAATCTGCGACACCATCGCGGCCGAGATCCGAGCGAATCAGCTTCACTACTCGATCTGGGCTGGCAATTACACAGTCGTCCTGCCTGGCCAACTTCGACAGCATTTTAATGATGCTGGTTGGTCGAAAGCTGACATCAGAAATTATGTCTTTCAACAGGCTCGCGTCAGGCGAGGTGAATGGGCTGGGGTCGGTAAAGGTTCAGTTGTAAAGGATCGAGCTGACAGGGAATATCTAGCCATGGAATCTCCTGATGATTTACTTGTGGTCGCGGCTGGAGGGCCAGCCGGGGGATTTGCTCAAATCATTCCACCCTGGCTGGGAACGAAAAGTCGAGCAAGTACCGTCGCTGTAGGAGCGTGTGTCGATTGTGAGGTCCCATAGCGATGGAGCTACTTAACCCAAGTCATGAGCAACAACGAACTGGCAGCGCACCGCCGCCGCGTCTCGACACGCTCAAAGGGGCGGTTATCGGAGTCATATCCAATGGTAAAGAGAACACAGTTCCCTTCTTTGACCGAGTTGAATCAATCCTGCGCGAGCGTTACGGAGTCGCAGAGGTCGTCCGCAGGACGAAGTTGAATTACAGCGCTCCCGCAGAGGTCGACTTGATGTCCGAGGCAATGGGGTGGGATGCGGTTCTAAGCGGAGTGGGTGACTGAGGTAGCTGCTCGTCGTGCAGTTTGCACGACGCTGTTGTCGCAGAACGCAATGGGGTGCCTGCGATCAGTGTCATGACATCGGCGTTCGTAGACGCCGCTGAATTGATGGCACGGGTTCAAGGGGTACCACACCATCCCTTTGCGGTGATCGAACATCCAATCGCGAGTGCCGACACTGCCGGAATCGATGCTCGAGCTCAAGAAGCTGTTGAAAAGGCAGTAGAAGTATTGGTTTCTCTCTGATCTACGGAAACTGAAAATTCGCGTAGTCGAGCGGTAACGCCGTGGTCCGCTTGAGTTCTTCCATCTCAAAAATGGTTCGCACATCATAAAGGGCGACTCGTTCAATCAACCGTTTGTAGAAGTCGTCGTAGGACCGGATGTCAGGAACTACTACTCGAAGCATGTAATCGATCTCTCCGCTGGTTCGAAAAGCCTCAACGATCTCAGGGAATTCTTCGATGGCCGCCGCAAAATCCGCCAACCATGTTGCTGAGTGGTCATTCGTCCGAATTTGTACCAAAGCGTTGATCCCTAACGAAAGACGTTCAGGGTCAAGAATCGCCACCTCACGCTGAATGATGCCCTCTCGACGTAAGTTCTGGACTCGCCGCCAGCAAGGAGTTGGAGTTAAACCAACTTCGGCCCCTAACTCCCGGGCTGAACGCGTCGAATCCTCTTGTAAGAGATGCAGTATTTCTCGATCGATAAGGTCCACGGCACAAGAGTAATGCATGCAAAGCTTTAAATAAGCATAAATCATGTGCAAATGCGAGAGAACACCAGTTTCGCGGCAACAACGTGTCGTAGCGATCAACCTACAATCTTGATGTGGCGATAAAGGATTACTTCACCGAACATCCGGCTTCGGTAGGGGAGACCTATCTAGAGCATTTCCGCGTAGCGAGTCGCTTCGCGAAAGAGTTGGCATTAGCGTCTGTCGCCGCCGCGGCCCACGCGATAGCCCCGAGTTTGTTCGCATCCACAGCCAGCACAAAGATTCGGCAGCTTCACTCAGAAATGACTGCAGGCTTACGTGATGGGGCTAATGAGGACCTTGTTCTTGAAGACATAGCGCACCCCCAGCCTGCCAGGTAGGCATTTGACTAAGGACAGCGGGTAGAAACCGATTCGAACTGTTCGTTATCACCAGTTTTGACGTACCACTCCCATCGGATTTCGTCTGGTCCCTGAATCCAGGTCTCCGTCTTGTCCGCGTAGCAGCACATCGTTTCGTCGATCCCCGTAGTAGGTAACCCCTCCTCCGTCATGCGGAGGTCAGCTTCGGTGACCATGACTGCGTTTTCAACTTCAACGCCCAAATGGTTAATCGAACCCCCAGCTTCGGAGTTTTCGAATAAAACTAATTTGAGAGGAGGCTCTTCAATGGCAAAATTCGCGTACCCAGGTCGGGTCTTAGTCGGCGCAGTAGAAAACATCTTCGAATAGAACGCTATTGCTTCATCTAAATCGGCAACATTGATCGCGAGTTGTAAACGGCTCATCTTTTGCTCAAAGTGGGGTTGGTCGGTAATCCAATTATGGCGCCTGAATCTGGTGTTGGCTGCATGCAGCGGAGCCAGCGCTCAATCTCGGAGAAATGTTAGATCGAATCGACGTGTTGCGAATCGCCATCCTTCTGGGCTGCGGACAAAGAGATCATGGTATTCGCCGACATATTTCGCAAGGCCAGATGGTGCGGGTAACTCTGCGGTGCCCGTTGAAGAATCATGACGGAAGTTAAGTAGATAGCACAAACCGATCGCCTCGTCGCCGTTCACACGGATCAAAACATTGGTGCAGAGATGTCTAGATTGTCGCCTAGTGACCGCTTCTCTTCGCTTAAAACCTGCTCGTATTTCGTCTTGCCCAACCATGCTTACGCCAGGACCAGTCCAGCTTCCGTCGGCGGTAAAGAGATCGGCGATAGCGCTGGCATTCCCGAAGTCGACTAAATGACAATATTCGGAGATCAGTTTTTCACAAGCGTTTTCGTCTAGAAGGCGTTGCAGCTCAGTTTCCATGATTTCTCCCATAGTGCGGGCCCCAGTTTCTCACTTGAACAACGCTCAAGCTTAAAGTCGTTCCAGAGGCTATTTTCTGGTGGTGGCTGGCGGAACTTTGGTGCGCTCAGATGGGACAGTGGTGTGTTCCTGGGGCGAGAAAGATACAGATTACGCGCACTACCACGACACCGAATGGGGTGTGCCAGTTACTGACGACGTTCGGCTCTACGAAAAGATGTGCTTGGAGGGATTCCAATCCGGACTTTCGTGGCTGACCATCTTGCGGAAACGTGAAAATTTTCGGGCAGCTTTCGCTGGATTTGATATCGACGCAGTGGCCAAATTTGGTGCCCCGGAAGTCGAGAGACTTCTCAACGATGCGGGAATAGTTCGACATCGCGGCAAGATTGAGGCCACCATTGCCAATGCTCGCGCCGCACTTCAGACCATAGAAATCCACGGCTCTTTGGCGAATTTTTTTTGGAGTTTTGAACCCCAGCACCATCATTCCGTCCAGACGCCGTCGGACGTAGCAGCTGCGACAGCCGAATCCGAAGAGATGAGCAAAGCGTTGAAGAAACTTGGATGGCGCTTCGTCGGTCCCACAACCTGCTACTCGCTGATGCAAGCTGATGGCATAGTTAACGATCACTTCGTGAGTTGCTTTCGACACAACCAAATCGAGACGGCCAGAACGGCTACAAAAAAACCGATCTAGGCTCAACCCCGAGTGATGTAAGGGGGAAGGGTGCTCGACAACTATCGCGTGATTGATTTAACCGACCACCGGGGTTGGCTGACAGGGTTCCTACTTGCTCAATTGGGCTGCGATGTGGTCTTGGCTGAACCAGATGGAGGGTGGCCGCGCGACGATTGGTTCGAGGCGTACAACCGTGGAAAACGCTCAGTCGTCGTGAGCGACCTTGCTGATATTGAGGCTCTCGCGGCGGACGCTGACTTCGTTATCGATTGCGGAGCTCACGCGCTGCCGGTAGATCTCCCCGAACTCCGGCGCAGGAGTCCGCAATTAATAACGGTGTCGATGACCCCCTTTGGAACTGACGGACCTAAGGCCGACTGGCTGGCAACCGACCTAACCTTGGTAGCCGCTAGCGGTCAAATGATCTGTAACGGAGACGCAGATCGCGCTCCTGTGCGCATCTCGATACCACAAGCTTGGTCCCACTCTGCATGTCAGGCGTTAGTTGGCGCTTTAGTAGCCAACGATGAGCGATCCCGTTCCGGTCACGGGCAACACGTCGATGTCTCTACTCAACAAGCGATGGCCGAAACTGCGCTCCCAGCGATCTTGCACGGGCCGGCTGGCCTACCTCCTCAGGAACGGATGGCAGGCGGTGTGCATCAGGGCCCAGTGCATCTTCGGTGGACCTACCCATGTTCCGACGGCGAGGTCCTGATCACCGTTGCGTTCGGAGCGATGATCGGCCCTATGTTCAGACGGTTTATGGACTGGATGTGCGAGGAGGGCGGCTGCGACGAAGCGACCCGCGACAAAGACTGGGTGGATTTCGCCCTGCACATTCAAAACGGTGATGAAACCCTCGAAGAGCTGTCTCGGGTAATGGACCTCATTGCTGAGTTTGCAAGGACCAAAACAAAGGCCGAGTTCATGAAAGAGAGCCTTGATCGCACTCTTTTGGTTACTCCAATAACGGACCTAGCGGATGTAGTTGAAAGTGAACAGTTCGCAGCACGCGAATTTTGGGACGACATCTCCGGGATCCGCTACCCAGGACCTTTTATTCACGCCAGCGAATCCCCACTGCGTCGACTGGGTCCCGCACCGGATCTAGGTCAACACGACGAAGAGGTTCGGGTCTCGCGAATATCGCGTCCCGAACTTCCTCCACCCGCTAAAAAACTTCAAGCAAGTCGACCCCTTGAAGGCCTTAAAGTTCTGGATTTCTCGTGGGTAGCTGCGGGACCGCTGACGACGAAACTGCTGGCGTTTTGGGGAGCAGAAGTTGTTCGACTTGAATCGGTGACTCGCCCATGTCTACTCAGAGGAGCCTTGGGTCACCGAGATGATATTCCTGAGCAAGAAAACGCGATTACTTGGCACTCGGTAAACGCCAACAAAATGAGCTTGGCAATTAACCTTTCCAAGCCCGAAGCCAAGCAAGTTGTTCTTGACTTGGCTGCATGGGCCGATATCGCAGTCGAATCGTTCACCCCTGGAACTCTGGATGCCATGGGAATGGGGTACGAGGTACTCCGCAGGATCAACCCGGGCATCATTCTTTTGTCGAGCTGCGTTTTTGGACAAACGGGTCCCATGCGAGACTTTGCCGGATTCGGTAATCTCGCCGCTGCGGTTGCAGGGTTTTATGACATCACGGGATGGCCAGACCGCGGTGCTGCCGGACCGTACATGGCTTATACCGACTACACGTCGCCCCGGTTCACTGCGGCAGCCCTTCTAGCGGCACTTGATCACCGACGGCGCACCGGAGAAGGCCAGTATTTGGACTTTTCCCAGGCCGAGGCAGCGACGCACTATCTAACCCCCGGGATAGTGGACTACCAAAGGACTGGCCAAGTCCCAAGTCGTCGCGGGAACAGTGACCCGGACATGGCTCCGCACGGTGTGTACCCGGCCGCGGGAGTAGATAACTGGTGTGCCATCGCATGTGAAAATGACGACCAATGGCGATCCTTGTGCCGAGAAATGCGCCGCGAAGACCTTGCCGAACTCACTGTCAGCGAACGGCATGAACAATCGGTAGCGCTCGACAATGACATTGGCGAATGGACGAAGAATCAGAGTGCGGGAGGTTTACAAATACGTCTGCAACGGCATGGAATTGCGGCACACATGGTGCAGGACACCTCTGACTGTATGAACGATCCGCAGTTGGTTCATCGAGGCCACTTTCCTTGGGCACCACACCCGGAAGCGGGCCAAGTGATGATTGATGGCATTCCGTATCAACTGTCACGATCAGTCGGCGGTTTCGAGTGGGCGGGGCCAACATATGGCCAACATTCGATGGAAGTTCTAGAAGACATCCTTGGTTATGACGGTGACCAAATCGCCGAGCTAGCAGTCGCAGAGGTTCTCGAATGAGGCCCGCACGTATTGGCCAGAATGCGTACCATCCCAGACGTGACAAAAAGCTCCACCGATCCGTACAGGCAAAGCACGGCTGAGCCTTATCCGCTTGAGCGGTCTGGTGTAGACCGCTGTTTTGGCTGCTCGATATCTAATGATGAAGGCTTGCGCCTCGAGTTTTTCAGGTACGGCGATGGCACGGTCGAAACGAGACACCAAACCGCCGAACATCACTGTGGCTTTGACACCGTCATCCACGGCGGAATCCAAGCCGCAATCTTGGACGAAGTTATGGGCGTCGCTGCCCACGGGTCGCTTCCGTCAGAAGCACCAGACCTAGCGTGCGCGACAGCTGAGATGCACTTGACGTACTTAAGGCCGGCGTTCATAGCTAATGAGGTGATTGGACGGGCATGGGTGGTGGCCGTAAAAGATCGCGACATCTACGTAGAATCCGTACTGCTGTCGAGCGATATGAGAGAACTCACAACCGCCACTTCGCGATGGCGCCAGATGCGGACCGAGCCGATCTAAATTAAGTGGGTAGCTCCCCCACGGTGGTTACGCCGCTTTCTGACGCTAAGTGCGTCATCGAAACGTCGTGTGGCTCTGCGGGAAGCTCGGGAAAGATAAATTCATCGGCGGTGACGCCGATGCGGAAGCAGTCATCTGGAACCCGCGTTAACAGTTCGTCATAGTAGCCAACGCCTTGACCCAGTCGATTGCCCTTCGAATCGAAGGCCAACCCTGGAACAAGGGCGACTGAAATACGTTCAATCGAAATTTCTGTGGCATCCGCCACGGGTTGGGCGTAACCGTAGGGATGCTGTTCCATGGAGCCGGCCGCCGAGTGAACTGTAAGCACACCAGATTGAGGGGTTCTGGTAGTAACAAACCTTTCCCACCCCAACTGGTCAGCCAATGCGTCAAGCGAGATTTCTGTTCGCATAGCCCTGTAAAACAAAAATAATCCGGCTCGTTGACCAAGGAACGCCGTTAACTCTGCAACTATTTGTCGTTCAACTTTCTGCTCAGGAGACGTTCGCAGCTGGCGCAACCTTTTGCGCCAGGTTGATTTGTCAACGACAGGACCGAGGTCAGCCTCCACTTACGTTGACCTCCGCAGAAGCATTAAGAGTTATTTCCTCATGAGGGTCGCTCAACCAACCGTCAGGAAGCGCCACTTTCCTTGGTCCGCCCGTGTGGCTTCGCTTCACACGGACCCCTTCGGGTGGCAAGACGATGTCCTTATCGAACTCCGCCGTCACAGTCGCAAGTTCGCCAAAACTGCTTACTGCGTGCAAGCGGCGGCGGAGCTCTTTGCCGACTGGCCATCCTGCCACGTACCAACCAGCGTGCTTTCGAAAGCGACGAATCACGTCACCTTCGCTCTGGTCGTAAAACTCAAGTAAGCGGCGAACATGATCAAGCATCACATCAACTACGAGCCCAAGTGTTGGCCTTGTCAGATCAGGCTCACTTCCACTCAACACAGCAACCAGGTCCGAGAAAAGCCACGGTCGACCTAAGCAACCCCGTCCGATTTCCACCCCTGCCGCTCCAGTGTGTCGGATCATTCGTAAGGCATCCCACGGTTCCCAAATATCGCCGTTACCAAATACTGGGATGTCTATGTGCTCCACAAGTTGGGTAATTGCGTCCCAATCAGCGTGCCCTGAATAGAGGTCCTTCGCTGTCCGAGCGTGCAAAGTAACGCCGACACATCCCGTTTCCTGAGCGATTCTGCCGCTATCAAGAAATGTTAAATGATCGTCATCGATTCCCTTACGAAACTTGATCGTCACAGGGACTTCTCCGGCAGCCTTTACTGCTGATTCCACGATGCTTGCCAGCAATCGACGCTTCACCGGAATTGCCGCGCCACCACCATTACGGGTTACCTTCGGGGCCGGGCACCCAAAGTTCATGTCCAGGTGGTCAATGCCAAGCCGATCCTTGAGCATGCGAACCGCTAGGGCCACATATTGTGGGTCCGTTCCATACAGTTGAATCGATCGAATTGGTTCACCTGGCCCAAATTCGGCCAACTTCCAAGTCGGGGCATGCTCCTCAACCAACGCTCGCGCTGTGATCATTTGGTTCACGTACAGGGCGGCTCCCCACCCGAGACACAAGGAGCGGAAAGGCCAATCAGTAACTCCGGCCATCGGTGCCAGCACTATTGGAGTTTGGAGACGGATAGGGCCTAGCTCGACGGGCGGAACTTCACCAGGACCGGCGCAATGTAGCTGTTCGTTCAGGGCGCTGCGGTAGGCCGTCATTGATGATCCGACCTCGCTGTGTACATCAAATCGAAGCCGGCGTCGCGAAGCAGATCGGCAGTCTCGACAAGCGGGAGCCCGATCACATTCGAATGACTTCCGCGAATAGCGCTGATAAATGCTCCAGCTGCTCCCTGTAAGCCGTACGCACCCGCTTTGTCCAGGGACTCCCCCAGATCGAGATACCAGTCGAGAGCCCTTTGGCATACATCGATGAATTCGACGTCCGTTTGGACGACTCGGTTCAACAAATGGCCGTCAAATTGCACCGCAACCCCAGTGATCACTTGATGAGTCTTCCCGGACAATTCTTTAAGTATGACTTCGGCGTGACCAAGGTCCGAGGGCTTGCCATAGATGGTGCCGTTCAAGGAGACACAAGTATCTGCACCTAGGACGACGTCACCGGTGACCGCCTGAGCTTTGGCTGACGAAATCCTGGTCACGTAGTCCGTTGGGTCCTCATTTGGTTTTTGCGATTCGTCCACTGAAGGAACGTAAACATCGAAATTAACGCCGAGTTGCGCCAACAACGCTCTTCGGCGAGGTGATCCCGATGCGAGAATGAGTCGCTTGTCCACCCGCTCAGTTTGGCGGAAGATATTAAACCTGCCTACTTCATCCAGATTTACTGACTTTGCAGGAACAGGCGACGGTCAAGTTCGTTACTGTCTCGTCAGTGGAATTCAACCTGGCGCGGGTCATAGCTGCAGTCGCGAAGACTCACCCGGAGCGGGTAGCTCTGACTCATCAGGGCAAAGAGATATCCTTCCCCAAATTCGTTGATCGCTATCAACGACTGGGAAACGCGTTTGCTAAGGCTGGACTGGGATGTCACACGGAACGCTCATCTTTAAAAGGCCATCAAAGCGGCCAAGATCACGTTGCTCTTTACCTGAATAACGGTCCCGAATATCTCGAGTCGATGTTAGGTGGGTGGGCAGCTCGGGCAGCGACTTTCAATGTCAATCATCGCTACGTCGCTGAAGAGCTGCATTACCTGCTTCGCGATGCAGCGGCCAAAGCAGTAGTGGTTAACTCCATGTACGCGCCTTCACTTGCCCAGGTGCTCACGGATTTGCCAGATCTAGAACTCATCATCCAGGTGGCAGATGCATCGGGCAACGAAATGCTGCCAGGAGCAGTTGCCTACGAGGAGTTCGTCGGGGTGCACGAACCTCGATCCCTTGAAGAATGTTCGCCAGACGATTTGTACCTGCTGTACACGGGCGGCACCACAGGGCAGCCTAAAGGCGTACTTTGGCGCAACGCGGACTTTTTCGTCGGTGCCTTAGGCGGATTGAACCGGCACGAGAGACGCGAATACGACTCCTACGAAGAAGTTTCCGCTGCCGCCGGAAGAGGCACTTTACGCTGGATGACCAGCGCCCCATTTATGCATGGCGCCGCCCAATGGATCGCACTGCAGGCCCTTTCAATGGGCCACACAGTCGTGTTACCTGATGTCACCGACAGGTACGACGCGTTAACAGTTCTCGAGGTTTGCGAACGCGAAGGCGTCGAATTTCTCCAGATAGTCGGCGACGCGTTCGCTCGACCGCTACTTGACGCTGTGAAATCCGGTGCGCCGTCGCCTTCGTCGCTACGGTCAATAATTAGTGGCGGTGCCGTTTTGAATGCAGCGCTTAAGAATGAACTCAAAGAGCAATTCGATGGCGTGACAATCCGCGATTCCATCGGATCGAGCGAAACAGGAGTTCAGGGAAGCAACGTGAGTAGTAAGGATGAACGCGCTAGCACTGGTGATTTTGAACCCGCTCCGGGAAGCACTGTTGTCAACGCTGCAATGGACGCCGTACTCGAAGCCGGATCCGACGAGGTTGGCTGGTTCGCTATGTCGGGCCGCGTGCCACTTGGTTATCTCAACGACGCCGAAAAAACTCGAACTACTTTTCCGGTGATTGATGACGCTCGCCATTCGATCCCTGGGGACCGTGCTCGACGTCTTGCAGGTGGACGAATCGAAGTTTTAGGTCGGGATTCAGCGACTATTAACTCCGGGGGCGAGAAAATTTTCGCGGAAGAGGTCGAGAATGCGGTGAAAATGCATTCCGACGTTTATGACGTGGTCGTGTGTGGGCGTCCGAGTGAACGCTGGGGGAGTGAGGTCGTGGCTATCGTTCAACTGGTAGACGGGGCTCGGCTCAGAGAATCAGAAATCATCGAACACTGCGGCACAAAGATTGCTCAATACAAAAGACCGAAAGCCGTTCTACAGGTCGAAAATATCCAACGGAGCCCAGCCGGTAAACCGGACTACCGATGGGCGAAAGCCATTGCTCAAGAATCGAGCGGCAGTTGACCGAGACCCTCGATGATGTTGCCGGAGTGCAACGCCAAACGATACGCGTTCTACAGAGCGGAGTTGTGCCTGCCGGATTAGCGATGGCGGCTGGCTTTTCTGCGTGTGCCCTTTTGGGACTTGAAATCACGGGCAGCGAAACCAAAGGCGCATTGGCGGCGGTGTGTCTAAGCACCGGAGGTTCTCTCGCAGGTCTTCCGCTCGGGTTACTAATGGCTCGACGGGGAAGACGCGTAGGCCTTAGCGTCGCGTACGCGATTGGCTCGGCCGGCGCCTTACTCGGTTTAACTGCGGCCGTTTTTTCGGTCTACCCGTTGCTAATCCTGGGCATGTTGCTGATCGGGTGCGGCCAAGCAGGCAACCTGGCTGCGCGCTACGCAGGAGCAGACCTAGCGACTGACGCCAATAGGGCTAGAAGCATCAGTTTGGTCATGTGGGCCACAACGTTGGGTACGGTCTTAGGCCCAACTCTTGGGCTCGGATTGAGTTCAATCATTGGGGGCGATAACGGCGCTGCCCGATTCGCTCCCTCGTACGTGCTAGCCGCAATTTTGTTCCTAGTTGCTTCTGCCACTATCCATATGCGACTTCGACCGGACCCTCTGCAGGTAGCGGTGGGGAACGAACAAGGGCGGGTGCAGGCTCCTTCGTTTGCCGCTTTCAAAGCAGTCATCGCCCATCCGATGGCCCGTCTAGCCGTCATAGGGATGATGCTGTCGCAGGGAGTAATGGTCGGAACCATGACAGTGGCTCCTCTTCATATGCGCGACGGGGGCCAAGCGACCACAGTGATCGGCCTAACGATTTCTCTTCACATAGTCGGCATGTACGCCCTGTCGCCGTTGATCGGGAGGATTACGGATCGCATCGGAGGTCCGTTAGTCGTTGGGGCCGGCGCGATCATCTCTGCGATCGGAGCCGAAATAGCCTCACATACCGATGCCGAACACGCGACCGGACACATCGTTGGTCTCTTACTAATTGGCGTGGGTTGGTGTTGTTCGGTAGTAGCCGGCGCCGCATTACTTACATCGGCTTTCGCTCCGCAAGATCGCGTCGCAAGTCAAGCGACTGCCGATGTCATGATGACCGCTATGGGGGCGCTTGCAGGAATCTCATCCGGCCTTGCCGTTGAACAGCGGAGCTTCCACGATCTTGCGCACTGGGCGACGCTCGTTTCTATTGGGTTAGCTGTGGTTGTCGCTATCGCGGTCGTACAGGCTTCCCGCGTCAGCGAGACTGAAATAACAACGGATTGATTGAAGGACCCTTTGGCTTTCCACCACATCGCCTACTCGACAAAAGACCTCGAAGCTACCCGCCACGTCTATCAAGACCTTTTCAAGTTCCCACGAGCAAATTTGGAGCTTTGCCGCGACATTCCGGGGATGCCTCGAGACCAACAGGAAGTCGCCCGGGTCCTTGCTGCCCCGATCAGGGAAAGCGCCTGAACGTGTCAGTGGAACGCGAGTTCGTTGGATTGGCTTCTCCGATTGTTGGACGCGCTGGCGCTGGTGGCCACCCCTGCCAGGGTGTTTACTATCGACCTCGAGGCACTCGACCGACCGTCGCAATCATTGCTACCCACTACAACATTGACTTCAGCGAACATTATCTTGCGGACCTTTGTGCCACTCGCGGCATCGGATTCTTAGGTTGGAATACGCGGTTCAGAGGCGCTGAACCCTACTTTTTACTTGACCACGCCATCGCCGAAATTGCAGTAGGGGTCAATTGGCTTAGACAAAAAGCCGGTGTAGACACGGTTGTTTTACTTGGCAACTCGGGTGGCGGATCGCTAATGGCTGCCTACCAATCTCAGGCGATTGAACCCAATCTGACTGCGGAATATGGTCGAACATCGATTGTTCCCTCAGCTCTCGAGATTCCTAGCGCGGATCTGTACATTTCGGTCGCAGCCCACCCAGGACGACCGGAAGTTTTGACTAATTGGATGGACGCCTCAGTCAAAGAAGAATCTGACCCTCTCAGTGTCATCCCCGATCTGAACCCGTTTGCAGATGACCGGGAAGTTCCATTCACCCAGAAGTTCATTGAAAAATATCGAGATGCGCAAATACGTCGTAATCATCGCATCACCGACTGGGCGCGTAATGAAATCGATCGCGTCGTTGCTGCCGGGCACTACGACCGACTTTTTACCACCCCGCGCCTTTGGGCTGATTTACGAATGATTGACGGATCGATAGACCCAAGCCAAAGACAAGTTCCGAGTTGTTACCTAGGCGACCCTCGGCGAGCAAATTACGGAATTTACGGCGTAGGAACCGTGAGTTCTTTGCGTACCTGGCTTTCGATGTGGAGCCTTAGCGATTCGCAATGCAACGCAGCTCCACATCTCGCCCGAATCAGCCTTCCGGCGCTTGTCATCGATGCTGACGCGGACACAGGCGTATTCCCGAGTGACACTCGCGCCATTGTTGAAGCTCTTGGTTCCGAAGACTTGACACTTCACACGATCGAAGGCGATCACTATCTTCGTGAACGTGAGGATGCCCGAGGCGAGGCAGCGGATCTGATTGCTGAATGGGTCGCGCAGCGTTCTTAACTAAGAACCGATGGAGAGCGTCGAAATCAGTCACGAACCCTTTAAGAGATCCGTAAGCGCAGAGCCCAGACTTGATTCCTTCGGCGGCTCGAGAGCAACGATGCGCGACAAATAGCTGATCGAAATTTCATCGTTCATGATGGCGCCTGCGTCGCACTCTGGGGTCTGAGCGGTTTCGTCGCCCCAGGACATAGAGACGTTGAACGCCCCGGCTTCATCCACAACTGGCTGCAACTCGACTCGGTTCATCGCTCGGGGCGGCTCGGGACCGAGCTCTGTGAATCGCCACCCTCGAATTTGATTGAGTTCAAGATTGGGGACATTGAGATTAATTACTGGGCTGTCGCCGATGTCGTCTCGCAACATGCCTTCGATGACTGAACTAGCAACTTCGGCTGCAACATGCCATTTTTGATCGCGTATCAAATCATCCCAAGATTGATCTGCAACACCGAATCCGGTCACGTGTTGACTCACTGCCAAACTAGGAATCGCGGTATGACGGGCAGTTAGCGCTGCACCCACCGTGCCAGAGTGATACACCGACCGACCGACGTTCGCGCCCGGATTGATACCGGAGACAACGAGATCCACGGGCCCAAAAGCGCCAAGACGTGCGAACATCACACACAAGGCCGGAGGCCCAGAAACGGCCCACGCAGTATCGATCCCGTCAATTGTTGCTTCGCGCACCTGAGGCTCATTCAGATGAATAGGTCCGATAGCGGCGCCGGCGCCCGAAAATTCGCTATCAGGAGCTACCACGAAGACCTCGCCGTGCTCTCGCATCGAACGAGCGAGCACGTGAAGCCCTTCGCTCTCGATGCCGTCGTCATTCGTTAATAAAATTCGCACGAGAAAGAAGCTATTCGCTGTGACCTCGTTGACATGGAATTGAAGAACAAACTTATGTTTGCAGGTAAAAAAACATCAGTTTGCGAGGCGTTCAGGGAATCCTCCCTGGGAAATAGGACCCCAAGTTTCTATGGAGAATCGAAGCAACGACTTTCCTTGTTGGATCATTGCCTCCCGATATTCCGCCCAGTGAGGATGTTCTCCACTGATGGCTCGAAAGTACTCACACAGAGGTTCGATAGCTTCAGGCAGATCAAGTACCTCAAGAGTCCCATCGACCTGTACCCACTCGCTATTAAATTCGTCGCCCATCACCAGCAGAGACGCTGACGGGTTCCGACGAGCGTTCAGAGTTTTAACCCGCTCGGGGTAGGTCGCCACCACGACGCGCCCCCGATTATCCAAGCCCATAGTCACCAAAGACATCTGGGGCCGACCGTTAATTCTTGTGGTCGATAGCACCCCGCGGTGCCGCGGTCGTATAAATGACACCAATTCGTCTCGCTCGACGGCCCGGTTAGTGGCAATCTTTCGAACCATGGGTAACGATGCTAGAGCGGAGACCAACAGGGTGCGAATGCTCCATACCTCCGACGTGCACATCGGACATACAAAAGGCCCGGGTGATTCTCACAGAGAAGTTTGCCAGTGTCCGGCCCATGCGTTAGCGGCCGCGGTCATTGAACACCGAGTAGATGTATTGATAGTTGCCGGGGACTTGTTCGACCACGCCCGTCTTCCAGACGCAGCGATTGTTCGAACTCTTGAACTTCTGACTGCGCCGGGCGTTCCGGTCATCGTGATACCGGGGAATCATGACGTGCACGACACAACGTCGCTTTGGGAACGATGCCGAATTGACGTCGAACGAACGGGTGTCAAACTCCTAGACCGCCTCGACGGCTCATCGTTGGTACTTGCCTCTGGTCGCGTGACTGTGTGGGGGCGAGCAATGGCAGATCACGAACCTCAATATCGACCTCTAGCGGAAGTGCCACCGCGTCCCAACACTCAATGGTTTGTAGTGGCAGCTCACGGTCATTTAAATCTCACCTCAGATGATGCCCACCGATCTTCACCAATTACGCACGAGGAGATCTCTGCGACCGAGGCCGACTACGTCGCACTAGGACATTGGCATGTCACCACGGATGCCAGTCACGGCGAGGTTGTCGCGTGGTATCCCGGAGCGCCCATGGGTTACCCGGGAAATGGTACGGCGGCACTGGTCACTCTCGATGATCAAGTGACGGTTGAGCACGTGGCTATCTCGGCGCCAAAAAACAGCTGCCTGTGAGACTTAATCGAACTCTGCTTCTTTTCTGACCAGTCGGCGTTGAATCGTTTCGTACATTTCCATCAAACCGGCCGCGTTATCTTTTAACTCCTCGTGTCGCTTCCCCAGGGCTCTCACCAGTTCTGGGTCTTCGTAGGTTGAGCTATCACCAAGTTGGTTTTGAAGTTGGGCGAGTTCCTCTTCGGCTTTTTCCCAGGAACGCTCCGCCCGACTGAGTTCGCCTCGCAAGCCTTTAGTTGCTTCGCGCATCTTGTTGCGTCGACGAGCCTCATTTTTCCGACCTTCGCGCGCTTCGTTGTGTTGATTTGCAGAAGGAGCCGATGCTCGTTCAGGTTCAACAACCATCGGCACTGGCCGTAGAAGGCCTTCGTCGACTCCCTCGTGCCAAGTCGCTGTTCCGTTACGGACGACTATTAAGGCATCAGCGACGTTGCGGATTAGATGCCGGTCATGTGTGACGAGGATGAGGGTTCCCGGGTAGGCGTTCAATGCGTCTTCAAGACGGTCGCAACTAGGAAGGTCAAGATGGTTTGTTGGTTCGTCAAGAATCAAAAGGTTCACCGGGTTAGCCATCGTGATTGCTAGCGCCAGCCTGGTGCGCTCACCACCCGACAAATCAGCGATTTTTTGGTCGACTTGCTCACCTCGAAATCCAAACCCTCCCAGAACTGTTCGCAGGTTTCTCTCACCCGGATCACCAATCGATGCTTTGAACTCTTGAAGGACTGTTCGGTGCGCATCGAAGACTTCGGTTAGATGTTGGGCGAATCTCGCGTAGTCGACTTTGTTGCCCAGACGAGCCTTTCCTTGCGTCGCTTCCAGTTCCCCCAACAACAGCCGCAAGAGGGTTGTCTTTCCTGCCCCGTTTGGGCCAACAAGCGCAACTTTTCTTCCTCTTTCGATGACGATTGAGACGTCACTTAGCACTGTTTGGTCGTCATATCCCGCGGCTGCGTTTTCGAGCTCAACGACGACACGCGAAGACCTTCGCGGCAGTGGGAATTCAAACTTCGCCTGCAACTCTTTTGAATCCGGAACCCGAATGCGTTCGGTGCGCTCAATGGCCTTTACGCGGCTCTGGACCTGTCTCGCTTTACTTGCCTTGTAACGGAAACGTTCAATGAAGCGCTCAGTGTCAGCGAACTTTCGGTTTTGGTGTGCGGCCGCGGCCTCCAGCTGAGCAAGTCGAGTCTCCCTGCTCACCACGAATTCAGAAAACCCACCCACGTACTCGTGGCCTGAATGACCGTCAAGCTCGATGACTCGATTCGCCACGCAGTCAATGAAGTCTCGGTCGTGGCTGACGAAAAGAATGCACCCTGACCAGACTGAAAGTTGCTCTTCAAGCCATGCCACTGAATCGACGTCAAGATGATTCGTCGGTTCGTCGAGGATCAAAACGTCGGGCTGAGCGAGGAGAAGTTTGGCGAGAGCGACACGCATCCGCCAGCCGCCGGATAGTTCAAAAACATCGCGACGAACTGATTCTGGATCGAAACCCAATCCAGCCAGTACTCGTTGGGCTTCCGACTCGATCGCGTACCCGCCAAGCTGTTCGAATTGGCTCTGAGTTTCGCCGTATTCGCTCAGCAACTGATCTTGGTTGGGGTCTTCAAGTCCGGTGAGTTGGTCCTGTAGTTCTAGAAGACGTTGTTGGAGACCAACAATTTGAGCTGCTCCCTGGAGAGTTACCTCTAGAACGCTTCCTTTCAACTCGTCTTCGAGCTCCTGCGGTAAATAGCCAATTGAGAGGTCCGTAGGGCGATGAACATTCCCGGCGTCGGGGTCCTGCGTTCCGAGAAGAATTTCGATCAAAGTAGTTTTGCCGACGCCATTGGCGCCGACCAGAGCTATCCGCCGACCAGGGGACAATTGAATGCTGACGTCGCGAAAAAGGTGTCTAGCGCCGTGTGTTTTGGTGAGAGCGGTTGCAGTAAGCACGCGAAAAGACGCTACCGAACGTCGGTTTCCGGTAGGGCCGTCTTTAACTTAACTTTTTGTGGCGGCCTTAGAAAAAGGGCGGAGACCATAGCCGCTGCAGGAACAGTGGCCAGGATGTAATTGAGTTGAACATAATTTCCCGTGATCTGGAAACCTCCCGCGATGATGAGGGGACCGATAGCTGATGCACCGACACCAAATGCCGTTGCGACTCCCCGGATTGCACCGATGTGTTGGGTGCCGAACCATTTTGGGTAGAGAACCGATACAAGAGCGCGGATCGACCCGCCGTTCACTCCGAGAAGAAGCGAATAAATCGCGGCCCCAATCCCGGGTTGAGCCCCTGCGTACGCAAGGTGCGCAGCCACGAGCGAAGCTTGGCAGGAAACGAGCAAGACCTTCGGAGACATTCGGTCCGACAGCCCCGCCCAGAGGAACCCTGCCGCGACGGTCCCAATCATTTGAGGAACAAAAACGGTAGCGGCTTGAGCCGTTGTCAAGCCGGCCGCTTCCATTAGCGCGAAGTGGTGGAACGTCACACCAGTAAGCAAAGCCGAAGACACCACCATCACCGAAGTCGTGATCCAAAATGCTTGCGTTGCTAAAGCTTCCTTCGCCGTGTAGTGGTGAACTTTTTCGGCTGATTCGACGAGCGCTGGGGAAAGGCCATCGGGTAATTGTCCCAGTGACTCGGGGCGGTCTTCCATCCAACGCCATGTCGCGGGTACCACCGCAACGAAAATGCACCCGCCAGCGATGCACCACGCCCACCGCCAACCGAACCCAGCGATCAACGAGGTAAGAACGAGAGGACCGAGCGACATTAGGCCCGCCGACACAGTCATAGAAATACCGAAGGCGAACCCGCGTTTTTGATCAAACCAAAGCGCAATGCTGGTTTGGCTGACCAAACTCAAAGCGCCTTGACCCAGCATCCTGATGCCAATGAAACCGAAAACGAGCATCCATAAATGCCGCACTGTGCCCATATAGGCAACCGCAAGCGAAAAAGCGGTAGCTATGGTGATCATCGTTTTCCGCACGCCCGCGCGGTCAATCCATCGGCCGAAGGCGGGCATCGTAAGTGCACCGACGATGGTGCCTATGAGGTAGGCGGTAGAGAGGGTGGTTGAACTGATCTTGAGGTCATTAGTCAGATGCTCAGCGAAAGACGAAACGCCGATTGTTTGACCTGGAAGGGTGAAAGAAATCGCGAGGGTTGAGAGTCCGAGAAGTGACCAACCTCGAAACCGCTCCGACCTCGGTGTCGGAAACATGTGGTTATCCCATCAAATTCAGACTCACAGAACCCAGGTTCCCGCCGTCTGTTGTGAGGAGTTGGTCAGCTTCGGTGAGATGTAGCCCTGTTGCAGCTCCGGTGGTCACGACACTTCCCTCATGCAGCGTCAAGCCTCGGCGATTCAAGTGATTACACAGCCAAGCCAACGATTCGAAGGGATCGCCCAAGACCTCATTTCCTGTGCCGTTCGCGATTTCTTCATTGTCGACAAGGGTGCGAAGTTGATGGGCGCGCAAGTTCTCAACTTCGTCGGCGTCGGTACCGGGACCGACTACCAAGGCTGCGTGAAGGGCGCCGTCGGCGACGAGTAACGCTGGGTCAACATTGAAGTTGCTGTCAAACCGTGAACACACAAGCTCGATCGCTGGATGAACGGTAGAAACAACCTCTCTTGCTGCGTTCCCATTCATCACCGCCCCACCGGGTCGGATGGTCATGCCGAGTGTGAACGCGAACTCCGATTCAAATCCAGGCCGATGATGAAAGTTTGATGCAGCGATTTCGGTCCCTGATTCGACAAGAGTGCGTTCAAAAACTGGCCCGCAAATCGGGGTTTTGACGCCGAGCAACTCTTGACTGGCCGAGCTGGTCGCCCCCACCTTCCATCCCACAAGAGCTGAGTCCACGAGCCCAATGAGTTGCTCTTGCGCGTCGTACGCCAGCGACGCTGAGTTGGGAACTTCAACATCCGAGACAGTCACTATGTCCATAGCCAAGCGGGCGTGAGCAAGAACGACTGGTAAAGGAAGATTCACCGCTGGCAAGGTACCTCGTGTAAGTCAATAACGTGGGTTATAGCGCTCTTCGTAGCCGGTCGATGCGGCGTCTGTCTCGTTTCGTTGGTCGACCCGAGCCTTGGTCGCGCTTCGCGACTTGGGTTCCAGAGGTAGATGTAGAAGGTTGTTGTCGAATGGGTGTGTGGTCGTGGTAACACTGGGTGGCGAGAGAAGGACTGACGCGTTTTTCTAAAAGCTTCTTCACCTCAAGTTCCCGTTTATGGCCGTTCACTCGTACCGTGACTCGGTCGCCGATCTTCACTTTGGCTGCGGGTTTCGCTGAGTCAGTGTTGATGCGGACCGATCCGCTAACGCAAGCGTCTTTTGAGATGGAGCGGCTACGGAAAACGCGAACCGCCCAAAGCCATCTGTCTATCCGGCAGAACTCGGCGGTCACGGATGACTCATTTGATTTGCGTTGCAACGTCGCTCATAAAGTCGGCTAGAGCATCCAGGCGACCGTTGATTCCGCCTCTGGCTACTGGGTCAACAAGAATATGTGTGATTCCTATTTCCTGACAGACTCCGATCGTGTCAACCATTTGATCGGCGGATCCACCGATGGACTTGGCAGGCTCCATGGTCTCACTGGGATCCAAAAACATGCGAAGTGATAGGTCCAGTTCATCAGGGTCTCGAGCGATCACCTCGCACGCTTCGCGCACCTGCGCCCATTCATTTTCCACAACATCCAATGGTTGGAATGCGGCATGAAAAGCGTGGCCGAAACGAGCCGTGCGTTTAAAGGCTGCCGGACTATGACCTCCCACCCATATAGGTAGTGGTTGCTGGATCGGCTTGGGTTCAAACCGAACCGGCGGGAACGAGTAGTAGGTGCCGTTATAGGAAGGTGTTTCTTCTCGGAACAGCGCCTCAAAAATTTCCAACTGTTCGTCGGAGCGGCGTCCACGGTTATCCCAAGGCATACCTAGCACCTCGGCTTCTTCGCGCATCCACCCGACTCCGACTCCCAAGATGAGTCTTCCATTGGACACCACATCAATGGTTGCGAGTTGTTTGGCGGTCGCTACGGGCTGACGGTACGGAAGAATCAGAACGGTGAACCCCAACCGAATCTGTTCGGTGCAGCCAGCAACAAATAGCAACGTGCCGATGGGATCGAGCCACCCAAGACCAGCCGGAGCCGGGAAAGAGCCGTCAGCGCTGTAGGGGTATTTTGACTCGAACTGCGCTGGCCAACACACATGATCGCTGGCCCAAGCCGAATGAATTCCCATTTTTTCTGCTGCTTGAGCGAATTCGATTAAAGAATCACGCCCAATGTCTCTGCCTAGGTGCGGTAAATGCACTCCCCAATCCATTTACCCAACTTACGGCCCCAAAGGGCGTCCTTTGCGATTTTGTGACAACTCGCGCAAATAGAGGGTTTCGATTCGTGGTCGGCCAAACAGTTGACCTAGCTTCCACTCATCGATCGTTCCGTGGAACGGTTGAATACGAATCAAAACCAATTAAACCTAAAGGGGACTCCACATGGAGATTCGACGCAATTTGTTGCGTCTGCTCGCTGTTCTGTTCGCGTTCGCACTTGTTGCGGCGGCGTGCGGAAGCAGTGACGACGACGACGATTCGTCTAGTAGCGCTAGTAGTTCTAGCGAATCTGCTGACGAAGCCGAAGCGGAAGAAGCTGAGGAAGCTGAGGAAGAAGACACTGGCGGTACTCTGAGCCAAGACGCGATTGAAAAAGCCGTGTCCGGTGAAGATGACGGCGAAGCTGAAGAAGAAGTTGCTAGCGATTGTCCTTCTGACCGCTCAAACGTTGAAGGCATCTTCGCTGAAGCTGACTGCAACCGTGACGCGATCATCGCAGCGATCACCGCGAAGATGGAAGCCGGTGAGTGGGGCGTCAATAGCGACAACCACCTCATTGGACCTAGCGGCATGGACGTTGACCTCAACGTCTGCCCATCAGACTGGGACGATCACGCAGGCCTTACCGATGATCAGCTACGTTTCGGTCAGACCACCGTGCAATCAGGCAACCTTGCCGCATACGGCAACCTCAGCCTCGGTATGCAAATCTGGTTCGATTACATCGACTCACTCGACGTGTTGAGTGGCCGTGACATCGAATTCATCATCAAGGACGACGGTTATGTCGCCGCTCAAACAATTGAGTACGTTGACGAACTCATCGAGTCCGCAAACATTCACTTGATCCAAGGCCTCGGCTCGCCGAATGGTCTTGCTGTCTACGACAAGATCAACGAAGAATGCATTCCTCACCCGTTCTACCTCTCAGGTCACCCAGCATGGGGTGACCCTGAGCTCCACCCATGGACCACCAGCTACCAAATGTCATACTCGACTGAGGCTGTGCTGTGGGGAACATGGATCAAGGTGAACCTCGCCGATGAGCTTCCTGTGAAGGTTGCCGGTTTGGTGATGGACAACGACTTCGGTCTTGCCTATGAAATGGGCTTTGAGGCGTACGTCGAAAACAACCCCGACGTGGTAGCTGAGTACCTTCCAGTTCGTCACGACCCGGCCGCTCCGACGCTCACCAATGAGGTGACCACCATCGCTGCGTTCGATCCTGACGTGTTCATTTCCATGACTGCAGGCAACCCATGCTTGCTGGCCATCCAAGAAGTAGAGGCCTCTGGTCTTTACGAACGCCTGTCAGCGGCATTCACTCCTTCGGTATGTAAGGGAATTGCTGCTTACATGGCGCCGGCCGGAATGGCAGCGAACGACTACTGGATTGTTGGTGGTGGCGCCAAAGACACCACTGACAGCGTGAAGATGAAAGAGCCGTTTATTGCCTTTGCACGCGACCTCATCTCAGACGCCGGTGAAGACCCAGGCATTTCGCTAACAGGCGAAGGTGTCTTCCGTGGATATGCGTTTACTGAAGCATTCCGCATCGCTGACGCCCTGCCTGGTGGCATGAGCCGTACCAACTTGATGTTGGCTTTGCGTAACTTCAAGATCTATCACCCAGGTCTCCTGGACGGTCTTGTTACCGAACTGAAGGGCAATTCGGACGCCTACTTCGTTGAAGGTTCCGAGTACAGCAAGTTCGATGCAGAGAACCAGACATGGGTCATGGTTGGTGACGTTGTTGACGCCAACGGTGGAACCCCGAACTGTCGTTGGGATAAAGCCAACGGTGGTTGCCGATAGTTAGTCAAGGCAAACACGTGAGAGTTCTTTGAACCCTCGCAGTTAGCCAAAGTAAGGACCGCTGGGTTTCGGCCCAGCGGTCCTTCTTTTTTTAAAAAACACCCGTTTTCGTTCCTTGAACTGTTACGAAAAACCTGAGGGATTCAGCCTTCTCCCCCACAAAGTAGGGTTTTCGTGCCTTGGACTGTTACGAAAAGCCTGTCCGGGCGACAAGGCCTTGTGGGGCTACTACGGTAAGCGCAGCGATTAAACAATCGCTTATTGAGGGAACTCAGATGGGGTTTCCTGGTTAATTCACCCGAGGGGGAGATTTATGGGATTCAGACGCAAAATTTTGCGTTTGTTGGCGGTGCTTTTTGCGTTCGCTATGGTCGCCGCAGCATGCGGCGGTAGTGATAGCGACGATGACTCTTCGAGCAGCAGCGGTTCCGATACCGCGGCCGCTTCTAGCAGTGACAGCAGCGACAGCGATGATGCCGACGAAGCGGCGGAAGAAGAAGAAGACGAAGGTGGTGGGTTGTCACAGGACGCCATCGAAAAAGCCGTATCGGGTGACGACGATGCAGAAGAAGAAGTAGACGAAGATGCGCCTACCTTCGATCGCTCCACCCTCGACGGTATCTGGGAAGAAGCTGCCTATAACCGCCAACTCATGATCGATGAGATCACCGAGAAAATGGATGCAGGCGAATGGGGTGTCGGCGACGACAACATTCTCCGCGGCCCGGCTGGTTTTGAGGCTGACCTCAATAATTGCCCAGGAGACTGGTCGGACACTAATGGCCTTCTGGACGATGAAATTCGTGTCGGCATGACGACCGTGATGTCAGGCAACCTTGCCGCTTACGGCAACATTGCATATGGTTGGGAAAACTATTGGGATTGGATTAACGACGAATTTGGTGGCATCGGGGGCCGTAAGCTCAAGATGATCATCAAGGACGATGGTTACGTCGCAGCCCAGACCATTGAGTTCGTGGACGAACTGATTGAGTCAGCGAACATTTTCGCCCTTCATGGGCTTGGTTCGCCGAACGGTCTAGCGGTATACGACAAGATCAATGAGGAATGCGTACCGCACCTGTTCTACGCGTCAGGTCACCCTGCATGGGGCGACCCGGTCAAACATCCATGGACCACAAGCCACCAGATGTCCTATCTGACTGAGGCTGTGCTGTGGGGAACGTGGATTAAGACCAACTTGCCAGATGAATTGCCAGTCAAGGTCGCTGGGTTGGTTATGGACAACGACTTCGGTTTGGCATACGAGAAAGGCTTCGAGTACTACGCGGAGAACAACCCCGACGTGGTAGCTGAGTACCTTCCAGTTCGTCACGATCCGGCCGCTCCGACGTTGACCAACGAGGTGACCACCATCGCGGCGTTCGACCCTGATGTGTTCATTTCGATGACCGCAGGTAACCCGTGTCTGTTGGCAATTCAGGAAGTAGAGGCCTCAGGTCTTCTTGAGCGTCTTTCTGCAGCCTTCACTCCGTCTGTATGCAAGGCCATAGCGGCATACATGGCTCCTGCTGGAATGGCAGCTGATAGCTGGTGGGTTGTTGGCGGAGGCGTCAAGGACTCGACAGATCCTCAGTACGCTTCAGAGCCGTTCATCGCGTTCTTGAACGAGACCCTCGAAGCCGGTGGACTTGATCCATCGATTTCACTGCTGGCGACCGGTTACTTCTTCGCTTACCCATGGACTGAGACACTCCGTGTAGCGAATGAACTACCTGGGGGAATGAGTCGAACCAACGTCATGCTTGCTGCTCGAAGCATCGATATTTACCATCCGCTCATGATGGACGGTGTGGCTTACGAGCTAGACGGAGCAGCTGACGCCTTTGCGATTGAGGGCTCCGACTTCAGTAAGTTTGATGCAGTCGGTCAGACCTGGAATATCGTCGGCGATATCGTTGACGGCAACGGTGGATCTCCTAACTGTCCTTGGGACAAGGAGAACGGCGGTTGCTAAATAGTTAATTTGGGCATCAAAGGCCAGATGGCCTTAATGCCTTAGATATCGAAAGGACCGCCGGGCTAAGCCCGGCGGTCCTCTCGTTTTCCCTCAGTCCTCGGCGAGAAGAGCTCGGCTGATGACGAGCTTTTGAATCTCGCTCGTTCCTTCTCCAATGATCATCAGGGGGGCATCTCGGTAATACCGTTCCACCGGATACTCGGTGCTATATCCGTTACCCCCGTGGATTCGCATCGCATCAAGCGCCAGTTCACTCGCTGTTTCGGACGCAAAGAGCTTTGCCATCCCGGCGGCGAGATCGACTCGCTCTCCTGCATCGGCTTTGCGGGCCGCCTCATAGGTGAGAAGTCGGGCCGCTTCCAACTTTGTAGCCATTTCAGCCAATTTGAAAGCGATCGCTTGATGCTGGCTTATGGGTCGACCGAAAGCCTCGCGTTCTTTGGCATACGCCAAAGCCGCGTCGTACGCGGCTTGTGCTACGCCGACTCCCCGTGCCGCAACATTTATTCTTCCGAGCTCAAGAGCAGCTAACGCCCAACGAAGACCATTTCCGATTCCCTCGTCTCCGCCAAGAAGTTGATCCGCACCGAGATGATGATCGACATAGGACATTTCAACGGTTTCGACTCCGCGGTAACCGAGCTTGTCGATCTTTGGGCTGACAGTGATGCCGCCGCTTTGGTTCCCCGGAGTTTTCTCGACGATAAAGCAAGTGATTCCGCCACTCCCAGTGTTATTGCTATCGGGAACGCGAGCGAGGAGGGCGACTACACCGGCCCTTTCGCCATTGGTCACCCACATTTTGGTGCCGTTAATTATCCACTCATTGCCGTCGCGTTCTGCTTGACACCGCAAGGCCCCGGCATCGGAACCACTGTCAGGTTCTGACAAAGAAAAACAACCGCGCAGCTCGCCAGTGGCCATTGTTGGTAACCACCTTTGACGTTGCTCTTCTGAACCAAATCGACTGATGAGCTTGGCACAGATCAAATGACTATTAATAATTCCAGCGAGCGACATCCAACCTCGGGACAGCTCTTCAACGATACGTGCGTAGGTGATGTTGTCGAGTTCAAGTCCACCGTAGGAAGCTGGGATGGTCGCGCCAAAGAGCCCAAAACTGGCCATTTGGAGTGCCATCTGAGTCGGGTACTCGTCAGGTAGTTCGAACTCAGATGCGTGAGGGATGACCTCATTGTCGACCCAGGTTTTCAGGGTCGCAATCATCTCTTTTGCGACATCAATGTCAGTCATCGCGTTTCCCTTCGCATGTAGGGTCTCCCATTTCCTACTATCCAGGGTGACGTCGTGCCCTATCGGGTTGCCAAAACCTGATTTTGATGGGCGAATACTGAATGGAGTCCGCTATGCAGATCTCAATGGCCATAGGCGCAGGTACCAGCCTGGAACCTGATGGTTTGGCCCGTCATGCGCAAAATCTGGAAAGTGCAGGAGTTGATCTTGTTTGGGGAGGGGAGATCTACGGGTATGACCTCGTCTCCACTCTTGCCTTTATCGCCGGCCAAACCAAGACGATGCAGCTCATGACTGGGATCTTGCCCATCTATTCGCGTAGTCCCGCACTAATCGCTCAGACTGCCATCACCATTGACACACTTTCGCAGGGACGTTTCGTTCTGGGATTGGGTTCGTCTGGACCTCAGGTAATCGAAGGATGGCATGGAGTTCCGTTCCGGAAACCAATCGGCATGACGCGAGATGTCATAGATATCTGTCGCAAAGTTTGGTCAGGCGACAAGGTTGAACATCAGGGCGCAGCGTTCAGCCTTCCGTTAGCTGAAGGGGAAGGCACTGGTTTGGGTAAACCGCTAAAGCTGATGTGTAAGCCATACCGGCGCGACATTCCGATTGCGGTCGCTTCGATCGGCCCAAAAAACGTGGAAATGACGGCAGAACTGGGAAACATTTGGCAGCCCATCCATTTTCTCCCAGAAAAGTTTCACGACGTTTGGGGTGATGCCCTTCATGCGGGTAAAGCGAAGCGATCCGCTGATCTTGGAGAACTGGAAATAGTAGCTGGGGGGACCGTCGCCCTTGGTAACGGGCCTCACGTTGACGCGGCCAGAAAAGCAGTGCGCGACAACACTGGTTTTTACGTTGGGGGGATGGGAGCGCGCGACCAGAATTTCTACAACGACCTGTTTAAACGTTACGGCTATGAGCAAGAAGCACAGGAAATCCAGGACCTATTTCTCAGTGGGAAGCGCGATGAGGCGTTTTCGAAAGTGCCCGACGATTATGTCGACCGAGCAAGTTTGACCGGTGACGAAGGAAGAGTTCGAGAACGTATAGAGGTGTACAAAGACGTTGGCGTTACCTATCTCAACATTGATATTCCAGCTGACACGGAAAATCCGCTCGAAGTGATCGAAAAGGTAAAGGCCTGGGCTGAGTAATCGTCGATGATTCGTCAACCAGCTAACGATCGGTTTCGTGCCGCCGCCGACGCTTTGGGTATAGAGCCTGAGATTGTTCGGTTCCCAGAGGACACCAGAACGGCAGTCCAAGCTGCGGCTGCTTTGAGTTGCGACTTAGGGCAGATCATAAAATCATTGGTATTTCAATGTGACGGTCAACCTGTTCTTGCGTTAACAGCGGGGGATCAGCAAGTGGACACCCAAAAACTTGGGGAGCTGTGTGATGGCATTATCGAAAAGGCGGGGGCCGAAGTAGTTCGCGACGCAACCGGATTTGCAATCGGCGGCGTCCCTCCCTTTGGTCATGTGACCCAATTGCGTTGTTTCGTGGATCGAAACATTGGTCGATATGAAATAGTTTGGGGCGCAGCAGGGACTCCAGACACCGTTTTTTCGATCTCTAGTGCCCGACTTATTGGCTTGAGCGGCGTTCAAGTCGCTGACTTTGTGATTTGAACCTCCCTCAACGCACACCCTTGTTCCGTATCCCGTTCTAGTGTCTGGTCATGCCTGCGCATCGCACCACTATTGTTCCCCGCTTTGGGGAGTTGGACCCGTACAACCACGTCAACCACGCCGCGTACGTCGCTTACTTCGAAGCGGCTCGCTGCATCGCTCTTGACGACATCGAAATGTCGTTGAGCGATCTCAGCGAACGCGGGTTACAGATAGTTGTTACCCACCTCGATGTCAGATTTCGCGAACCAGCGACGGCTCGAGACGTTTTAAATGTCGAAACCCGGATCGCTGAACTGAAAAGGGTTAGTTCCACGTGGAAGCAAGTAATTAGTCGAGAAAGCGACGGGAAAGAACTCGTTGAGGCCGAACTGACTCTTGGGGTTTGTGATTTGGGTGGCAAGCCGACGAGACCCCCATCTGACTTAAATGTCACCCTTTCGCGTCTGATGAACGATCACGGATAGGTTCACCGAGCGTTGTAACAATTACTCGCGAAGTGACTTGCCAAGTATCTAACGGATTGGATTTCACACTACGGGAGTTAGGCCGCCATCGATATTGATGGCGGCTCCAGTGACGTAAGACGCGGCGTCGCTTGCGAGGAAGAGCGCCAAGTTCGCGAATTCTTGAGGATCACCCATGCGACCAATGGGAATCTTGCGCCCCATTTCGTTGATGAACTGATCGAAGGTTTGGTCACCGGCCTGTGCTTCCCACCTCGCCACCCACTGGTGGCTTACAAGAAGGCCGGTGTTGAGTGCGTTTACTAGGATCCCGTCGGCCGCGAACTCGGTCGCTAACGCCTTTGTCATTGCCATTCCGGCTGCACGAGCAACTGATGTCGGACAGCTATTCGCACTTGGTGCCTTAGCCGCTGAGTTCAAAGTATTGATGATTCGTCCCCAACCTTGTTGTTGCATGTCGGGAATGCACAGGCGACATAATCGGATCGCTGAGAAAAGCTTGAGGTTGAAGTCGTTCATCCAGTTCTGGTCATCTACTTGCAAAAATGGCTGGGCATTTGAGGTACCGGCGTTATTGACAAGTACGTCGATTGGGCCGAAAAACTCAACGGTCTCATGGTGAGCTCGTTGGACATGTGCGGCATCGCTGACATCAGCGGAAATCCCAATGAATTTCCCTGAGGGACGAATGTCGTTCAAAGCGGCGACCGTTTCTTGCAGCACCAACTCGTCTCGAGCTACCACGGCGACATCTGCTCCAGCTGCCGCAAAAGCTTCGGCCATGGCTCTGCCGAGGCCCCTGCTACCACCGGTAATCAGTGCCCGGTGACCTGTAAGGCTTAACTCCATAGCTTGAAACTACATCTGGTCACTCATTGATGTTTGCTATTCCAACGCATCAAGCCCTCCTGAACGCAAGTCGCGACTAAGCCACCGTTTTGATCGAAAAAGCGACCGCTGCCGAGACCCCGACTCCCACTGGTACTTTCGACTCGTTGCTCGTAGAGAAGCCATTCATCCGCGATTGGTTCTCGGTGAAACCACATTGAATGGTCGAGGCTTGCGCCATCAAGGCGGTCGTCCTGCCAGCGAAATCCGTGGGGAAGTAGCACATGGTCGATGAGTGTCGCATCGGCTAGGTACGCCAGTGCCGCTTCTTGGAGCCGACGATCTTGGCCTAACTCTTCGCTGAGACGGATCCACATCAGCTGAGCATCTGTAATTGGTTGGCCTTCCGGAAGTTCAGGTGGATTGATATATAAAATCTCCATCGGTCGTTTTCTGCCGTGCCATGGACCACTGAGATTCGGGGACAAGGATTCCCAAAACTCGTTATATGAAATGAGTTTTGCCTCGGGTCCGGGCACATCAAAATGTTTGGGTGGAGACCAATTCAGCCCCGGTTCGGGCACGTGGAAGGAAATGACTGTTCGGAACATTTCGACTTTGTCTTGGTACGCAGTTACTTCTCGGGTGCTGAAACTTCGCCCATCTCGGACACGTTCGACGACGAGTTCCGTTGAGGTGTTCACGTCGCCAGGACGCAAAAAATAAGAGTGTGTTGAGTGAACGAACCTGTCATCGTCGACGGTCAATTGAGCAGCTCTAAGTGTGTGCGCGAGAAACTGCCCTCCGAAGGTTCTTTGTCCCTGTTCCGGAGCCCTTGGCGCGACAAAACTTCCGTCATCTAGGCATTTGAGGTCCATGAGATCTGTAAATACGTCCGACACTTGAATGAACTTATCGAGATAGAGCCCTACACGGCGCTCTAGGCTCGCCGGGCCGACTGAAGATGGGAACTAAGAGTGAGCTGGGAAGCCGAGATCGAAGAATTGCGTCGACGAGAAGCATTCGCTGATGAGCTCGGTGGTGCAGAGAAAGTTGAGCGCCAGCACCATTTTGGCAAGCTAACAATTCGAGAACGCATAGCGGCCATCACCGACTTAGATTCGTTTCACGAGATAGGCAAAACAGCAGGAGTGGCAACCTACGACGAGGACGGAAAGCTAGTGGCCCTAACCCCGTCGAATTTTTTGTTCGGATTAGCCCGGGTCAACGATCGACCCGTGCTGGTTTCTGGGGATGACTTCACGGTTCGAGGTGGGTCTGCTGATGCGACGCTCCCGGAGAAACGCAACACGGCGGAAGGAATGGCGTTCGAACTGAAATTGCCTCATGTGCGGCTTGTCGACGGGATGGGCGGTGGAGGATCAGTAAAAACCATCGAAACTGCAGGACGGACCTACATTCCCCAACTCAGCGGTTGGGAAACGGTAGTAAACCATCTGGCTGTCGCTCCCTCAGTCTCGCTTGCCTTGGGGTCGGTTGCAGGCATCGGAGCGGCACGCGTAGCGACATCTCATTATTCGTTGATCGTTCGAGAAAGCGCTCAAATGATGATCGCAGGACCTGCCCTCGTCGAACAGGCCCAATTAGGAGATCACGGAAAAGAAGAACTTGGCCACGCCAACATCCACACGGCGAATGGGGCCATAGATGATGCCGTCGACACTGAAGAAGAGGCCTTTGCTCGTGCCAAGGCATTTCTGTCCTACCTTCCTTCGAGCATTGATGAGACTGCGCCTCGAACGGTAACCGGAGACCCAACTGACCGCCGGGAGGAAGCCCTTCTGTCCTCCGTGCCTCGAGAACCGCGCCGGGTCTATCAGATGCGAAAAATTGTTGACTCCGTATTTGACGTTGGTTCGTTTTTCGAGATTGGGTGTTCTTGGGGGAAGTCAATCATTACAGGATTTGCTCGCTTGGATGGATACCCGGTAGCGGTGTTCGCTGAAGATCCATATCAGTACGGCGGAGCGTGGACCGCTGACGGTTGCCGAAAACTCATTCGATTACTCGATACCGCATCCACTTTTCATCTGCCCGTAGTGCATCTTGAAGACTGTCCTGGATTTTTGATCGGCAAAGAATCAGAGGAGAACGCAACTATTCGTTACGGATCCCAAGCATTAGCTGCGTTAGGCCAATTAACTACCCCGTTCGCGTGTGTTGTGATCCGGAAAGCCTTCGGCGTAGCCGGAGCCGCAAACAACAAACCTGGGTATCGGAGTCTTCGTTATGCCTGGCCATCTGGTGATTGGGGCTCCCTCCCAATTGAAGGAGGAATCGAGGTTGCCTACAAACAAGATCTGGCTGATTCCGACGACCCTGAAAGCCTTCTTGAGGAAATTAGAGACAGGCTCAACCGAGTTAGATCGCCACATCGTGCAGCGGAGTTCTTCGAGATAGAAGAAATCATCGATCCGCGTGACACACGACCGCTTTTGTGTGAATGGGTCGAACTGGCGCAACGTGCCCTGACGTTGGGTCCGTCGTCATTCAGTTACCGGCCGTAGCTCTCGAAAGCGTCCTCTGTCTCTTTGAGTAAGCGCGGAGGGGTTCTGTCATGATTCACTAATGGTGTCTGCTACTTAGGGAAACAAATGCATCCGACTTATAACCACGAGGCCGAAACGTATCGTCAAAAAATTCAAGGCTTTTTGGGTGAGCATTTACCAAGTAACTGGAACGGGCTTGGGGGCCTCGACGAACCTTCTCGAGATCGCTTCGTCGAGGAATGGCGAGCCCTCCTGGCGGAGAATCGCCTGCTTGCGGTGTCCTGGCCCGAAGAATACGGAGGAGCAGGGCTCAGCGAAATCGAACGGATCGTCCTTGCTGAGGAATTCGCGAAAGCTGGAGTACCCGAAGGTAACCAAAACGATGGCTTTTCTATCACGATGGTAGGAAACGCAATTATTCAGTGTGGAAGCGAAGAACAAAAACGTAAGTTCCTCCCGCGAATCATTAGCGGTGAAGATCGATGGTGTCAGGGATATAGCGAACCGAACAGTGGATCAGACTTGGCGAATCTTGGTACTCGTGCTGTTCTTGATGGTGACGAGTGGGTGATTAACGGCCAGAAAGTTTGGACATCAAGTGGCCACACGGCTAACTGGGTTTTTGTGCTGTGCCGAACCGCCCCAGAGGCGCCAAAACACAAAGGCATTTCCTTCCTTCTCGTTCCCATGCAACAAGAAGGGGTTGAATGCCGTCCCATTATCAACATCAGTAACCGCCATGACTTCAACGAAGTGTTTTTCAGCGATGCAAAAGCCCCTAAAGAAAACGTGGTTGGCGACGTAAATGACGGCTGGCGAGTGGCAAACGTACTTCTTGGATTTGAGAGAGGTCACGGCGCTACAACTGACGCTGTTCGATTTAGAGATGAGTTGGACAGAGTGTCGGCTGTCGCGCAACAACGGGGACTCACCAGCGATCCTCTGATGCGACAAGACCTTGCACGCGCACACAGCACAGTAGAAATTATGAAATGGATGGGGCAACGACAAGTAACGTCAGTTCTCGCTGGTAATACGCCAGGGCCAGAATCGTCTCTTCATAAACTCATTTGGAGCGAATATCACACATGGTTTACTGAAAAGACGATGCACATACTCGGAGCGGAGGCGATGACTCCAAGTGGCCGCCCGGCAGCTCATGGAATACAGACCGACGCAATTGGCGCTGAGTTTTCGACGCTCGCGTGGGTGCAGACCATGCTGGGGGCCCGTCCGGGCACTATCTATGCGGGCACATCAGAGGTACAGCGCAACATTGTTGGTGATCGAGTCTTGGGGCTCCCTCGTGAGCCGCGAGCTGATAGCGGGCCCTGGAATGAAATCGGAAAAAACTGAACCGGACTACAAAGGGAAATGTCAACATGGATTTACGACTTGACGGGAAAACTGCGCTGGTAACTGGCGGCTCAGCCGGCATTGGGAAAGGTATTGCCGCAGCATTTGCTGCAGCCGGAGCTCAAGTGATGATCACCAGCCGAAAAGCTGAAAAATGTGAAGCGGCTCTGACCGACATCGGAGGCGATAGTGACTACGTGGCGTCACACATCGGTCAGCTTGAGGAAGCGGAGCGGGTGATAGACGCCACGATTGAGCGATTCGGTGCTATCGACATTCTTGTCAACAATGCAGCGACGAATCCATGGGCAGGACCCATGATCGACTGCGATGTTCCACGGCTAGACAAGACATACGAAGTAAACCTCCGAGCTCCTTTGCAATGGACCCAGACGGCGTGGCAAAAGTGGATGCAAGAACATGGCGGGTCGGTTATCAACATCGCTTCTGTAGGCGGGTTCACCACGAGTGAAGCATTAGGTGTTTATTGCATGTTCAAGGACGCCCTAATGCATATGACCCGACAGTTGGCCGCCGAACTGGGACCCAAAGTCCGAGTCAATTGCATTGCGCCCGGTTTGATTCGTACCGACTTCGCGAAGGTCTTGTGGGATGGGCCGCGAGGGCAAATGATTTCGGACATGCTGCCGCTCCAACGTCTCGGAGAACCTGAAGACATAGGCGAAGCGGCCCTTTACTTGTCGGCTGGTGCATCTTGGATGACAGGTAACACGCTGACGATCGATGGCGGAGAACTCATCCGGATCGCCGGTGAGTTACCTATCGAGGAGGGTTGAGAACGAATAGGTGGCGGGTCTTTCCGCTTCTGGGTTGGACCTTTGCGCTATGGATTTCTCGGATCCGTAATGTCCTAACAAATGACGATCTCGATGGAGTTGCAGCTGCTTGGCGACTAGCGGTTGCCGGGATTTTTTTACTGTTGGCCACAGTCACACTGTCGTGGGTAGTTTCGGGTCGCCCTGGGTGGAACCCTCTCAAATGGTTAGCGACCTGGTCTATCGGATTTTGGCTAATACGTGGAAGCAGTATTTTGATTGACAGCGACTGGTCTTTCGGATTCAAAGCTGTGCACACTTCGTTGATGATCGTCACATTCGCGATGGTCGCGTTGGCGACATCGACATCGACTTCGACTTCGACTTCGACTTCGACTTCGACTTCGACTTCGACTTCAGACGAGTGAAGCTGCTTTACAAAACCATGACCACACGGTCGCTGGATCTTCAACCATGGCGTTGTGTCCCAATCCTTTGAATACATGAGGCGAATCGGTAGGCATGTTCTTGTGATCAGACGGGGACACCAACGGGTCATGTTCTCCAAGTGACATAAAAGTCGGCGCCAACACGTCTTTTAACATTTCAGAGAAAGGCGGGGCGCCTGTTCCCACAAGAACGCTTCGCGGATCCTGGCTTGCCCTCCAGCCATCGGAAATGTGGACCACTCCGCGTTCTGTGAGCGGGCTATCAGACGGCACGACCCCAAACAGCCCCGAAAGTTTGAGAAACCAATCGGCAGCCCCTTCTCGGTTATCGAAAACTCTTGGCGGTTTCGCGGCAACCTCAGGGAGCTTCGCCAACTCCTCATCAGACCAAACAATCTTTGCCCCAATAACCCCAACTGCTAGCGGAGGATGACCGAATAAGCCGGTCGCTAAAGCAGCTCCCACGACACCGCCCATGGAATGCCCTAGTACCACATAGGTTTCATCGACTTCTACCAACTCCGCTACGTCTGAGGCCATCCCACCGAATGAGTAGTTTTCAGCCCAGCGGGCGGATCCGTGGCCGCGCAAATCAGGCGCAACAACTCGCCCTGCCCATTTCGCCGTCGCAATAAGTGGATCCCACACTTGTGCCGTGGCGCCGAGGCCATGGAGCAGCAGGAGGGTGGGTGTAGATCCGGTCATCGATTAATCGTAACGGCGGTCGACTGTTGAAGCTGCCGCTTTGGGGTCTTCAGCGCATCGGTTAGTCGACCAGCTTGTCGCTGCGAACGCGTTCGCGTTCTGCTTCAAGATGCTCGGGAAGAACCCGACCGAAAAGCTGGGTTGTTCGTTCGACGCGACCAACGACGCCGGGTTTTTCGGTATACGCGTAGATAGCGGCGTGCCGGGAACAACTCTCGGGTGACACTCGACTGACCCGATGCAAAGAGTGCCGCCCCCGGAAGATTTGCAGGTCGCCTGGCCGCAAGTCGAGGGTCTTCACCTCGTGGCGACTGCCGTTGAGGATTTTGCTGACGAGGTGAAATCCTTCATTGCTAGCGCTTCTAATTTGGGGCGCATATTCAAACAGGCCACCGCTGTCAGCTTGTTGCACCAAGATCGTGACAGCAAAGTCGTTGGTGTCGAAGTGCCAGGTAAAAAGTTGCCCCGGATCCAAAATATTTGATGTCAACCCCGCGAGGGGATCGGCATAACAGTGCAGTTCGGAAATCTGCAGACACGCAGCCAGGAATGTGGCCATTTCAGGGGCCCGAAAAATCTGACTCATCGGGCCGTACCGATCCCAGCTATCACCGGGAATGAAACCACTTGAACGTTCAAGAAACGTGTTCATCGGGTGATCATCAGAAAAGTGGGGGTTGTGTTCAAAGTGAAAATAGGGGTTCATCGCCTGATCGGAGAAGTGGGTCGTGTGTTTCTGCGAAAGAATCTCCTGATTCAGTGCCGTAACCCCCCGAGGGTGAACGAAATCATTGATTACAGCGCACCCGTCAACTCCGAGCTGATTCCGGGCAGTCATCACGGAAGCCCAGTAATCGCGGCTTTCGGGACGATCGAGCGGATATTTCACCAAATCGATCAGCTCACCTAGCGGATGGCTACTAGCCGTCGAAGTCACCTCATTGTTCCCAGGGCGGCGTCCAGTCGCCTTCCATACGAAATGACAATTGGGCGTCATCTTCGATCTTTCGTGCTACGTGTAATTCTCCGGCACCGTGACCGTATCGATTGGCTGCTTGACTGAAAATCTCTGCAGCGGTTTCAGTTAACGGCAGCTTTGCACGCACTACTTTCGACAATTCGTTAATGAGCTTGAGATCTTTCACGCATAGATCGAGGGAAAAACTAGGGTCATAATGTCCGGCGAAAATTGATGGGGCGTCATGACGGGCGACAAAGGAGTCGGCGACCGATTCTTTGATCGCGTACCAAAGGGTTTCGAGCCTGACACCATTCGCCATTCCCAGGGCGAAACCTTCCCCTAGTGCGGCAGCGTGAACAAACCAGAGTTGGTTTGTGACCAATTTCACGACATTGCCCGAACCTAACTTTCCCGTGGGTATCACCAGTCCAAGGTTCTCGAGTACTGGTATGACTCGCTCAACGACTGTTTCTTCTCCGCCGACAAACAATGTCAGGGACCCGTTTCGAGCCCCGTCAACGGCGCCGGTGACGGGGGAGTCAACGACGTCAACCCCATGAGGAGCTTGATCTGCCAAAGCTCGCACTAGCTCGACCTGATTGGTGGTCAGGTCAACCCATACCGACCCGGGCCGCAACGCCTGCAGCGCCCCGTCAACGCCGCCCATTACGTCTTCTACATCGTCTGGACGTGGAAGCGAAGTAAAAAGCAGATCCGCTCGGGCCGCACACTCCCATGCCGATTCGCTTGGTTGGGCACCACGGTCAACCAACTGCTGAACCGCCTCGCTCCTAACGTCATAGACGGAAACTGAATGACCAGCTTTGACGAGACGATCACACATCGCGCCACCCATATTTCCCAGACCTACGAAACCAATAATTTCGCCCTGCTGGCTCATGTCTGTCCTTCACCAGAGACTGCTGACAACACTTGGTCCCCTCCTTGATGGCGTTCGATGAGGCGAAACTACACACACAATGGCACCATGTAACGATGCCTGGTAACCGACCGATCTTCCGAGGGTGGAAGGTCGTCAGTTCAGGCATCATCATTCAGTTCATCCAGAGCGCCCTAATCATGCAAGCGATGGGAAGCTACCTGGTAGTACTTGAGCGACAATTCGGGTGGAGTAAATCCGTCCTCTCCGCCGCTTTTTCGGTAAACCGATTCGAATCAGCGTTACTCGGGCCGATGCAAGGGTGGATGCTTGATCGATTTGGCCCTAAACGTATCGCTCGGATCGGTTCAGTATTCCTTGTCCTGGGATTTCTATGGTTTGGCCGAATACAAAATCTTTGGGAGTTCTTCGCCTCTTTTCTGCTCATCGCAATCGGTGCGGGTTTAAGTGGTTTCCTGACCGTTACCGTGGCAATTGTTCGTTGGTTCGAACGACGACGAGCCCGTGCACTGGCAACGGGAAGCTTGGGATTCGCAGCTGGCGGATTAGCTGTTCCTGTCGTGGTTTGGTCGATGAACGCCAACGGCTGGCGGGCGACAGCATCTGTTTCTGGTGTTCTAGCGGGCATAGGGGTGTACTTCTTCGCCCGTTACCTCGACGGATATCCGGCTGACTACGGAGAACCTGTCGACGGGCTCACCCCCGAAGAGCTAGTTGAGCCATACACAGCTGAAGGTCTTACCTCAGTTCACTTCACAGCTAAAGAAGCGATCCGTACTCGGGCTTTCTGGATGATTTCCCTCGGCCACATGAGTGCCCTCTTCGTGGTTGGGGCGGTTATGGCCCACCTGGCACTATTTCTCACATCGGAACGGGGCTATTCGTTACAACAAGCCAGCTTCGTAGGCGCCGCTCTACCAATTATGCAAATCATCGGCATGGCAATTGGAGGTGCGCTTGGCGACCGCATCAACAAGCGTCTCATCGCATCGCTAGCGATGCTGGGCCATGCAGGTGGAATTCTTGTGCTTGCATTCGCGCACCGAGCTTGGATGATCGGCCTCTTCGTAGTCCTGCATGGAGTGGCATGGGGCGCAAGAGGACCGCTTATGCAGGCTCTTCGCGCTGACTATTTCGGATCGTCATCTTTCGGGTTCATCATGGGACTGAGCTCATTGATTGTGATGTTAGGGACCGTCTTTGGCCCCATCATCGCCGGTGTCCTGGCCGACATCACCGGAACCTACAGGGCCGGGTTCTTGGTTTTGGCCACCCTCGCCGCGCTCGGTATGGTTTTTTTTGTGTTGGCGACCCCGCCCGCCCCTCCTAACCGGACCGCGCCGCCACGCCTCAGCTAGTACCGACTCTGCTTCCGCTGCTAGAAGCATCGACGACGCCGAGAGGTATAACCAAATCAGTAGAACAGCGACCGCTCCGAGGGATCCGAACGTGGCCTGGAGTTGGTCCGCTGAACTTGCGGCAACGCTCATACCAAACGTGCCGCTGATCCAAATCGCACCACCAATTCCGACCGCTACGACGCGCGCGCGAGTGCGTACCGACGGTCCCACCACCATCCGGTAAATCCAGCCCAACGACATAGAAGCAAGGACGAGCACCATGGGCCAACGAATCGCTTCCAGCCAAGGGCGAGCCCCATCGGTAAATCCCGCTGCTTCGAGAGTTCTCGGGAACGCAATCACTCCCCAAATCACTACGGTCGTCACCGCCATAGCGACTGCAGATAGCTTCAGCGCGAAAATTCTCCCTTGAACCCAATTATGGGGACTTCGTCGAGCATGAGCGATTCTGATTGCCATGACGGACGAATTAAAGGCATTTGAAACCAACCACAACAAACCGAACAAACCAATACCAAGACTGATGCCTACTCGACCATCACCGATTGACGTAACTCCCCGAAGCTGCGCAACCACAAGTTGTCCAGCTTCGCTGGGGAGAGCATTGGTTAGCGGTTCGAGCTGGTCGGCTACTTCGTTGGGTTCAGCGACCAAACCGTAAATTGAAACAATCGTCACCACAGCAGGAACCAACGCCAGAGCAAAGTAATAGGCCACACCAGCGGCAGCTAAAAGGGTGTGATGATCTGACACGTTCGAAGTGAACTGGCGCAGTAGTTGCCAGAAGCCAGGACGCCAACGGGCGCCGAGACCGTCGGGCTGGGAACTCGTCATTAAACCAAGGGTGCCAGTCATTGTGCAATCGACCAACTATCTGCAAAGAACGCGGGTCGAAGGCAACTCCAATCGTGCTAGTAACGGGGAATGGATCGCACTCGATTGTTCGACCCCGCGACCTACACCCAAGGTGTCCCATACGACCTCATCGCAGAAATGAGAGAAGAGGCACCTGTCCATTGGGTGGCCGAACCGTCCGTAATGGGTTGGAGCGAAGGACCGGGTTACTGGGCCGTGCTCACCCACAAACTGGTCAACCAAGTGTTGCGCGACCCATCAACGTTTTCATCTCATCGAGGGGCGACCCAGATACGTGATCCGGGCACAGCAGAGATGTTGGCTTTCGTGCAACGCATGATGCTGAACCAGGACCCACCCAGCCATACTCGCCTGCGCCGACTGCTGGCGAAGTCGTTTACTCCTCGCGCTATAGCCGCGCTCGAGGACGGTATTTCGCGTCGAGCGAAATTGATAATCGACAGAGTTGTTCCCAAGGGCAACGCAGATTTTGCAAGCGATATCGCTGCGGAGTTACCTCTCATGACACTCGCTGAGATCATGGGGGTTCCTGAAGAAGACCGCATGCTGCTATTCGATTGGAGCAACAGAGTCATCGGCTATCAAGACAGTGAATACGCAATTTCTGATCAATTCGACCCATCCACTGGCACTGACATGGCACGCAAGGCTCGGAAGCTGAGAGATGAAATCAGACCAGATGGGAGCGGACGAATGCCCGACCCCCGGTCCCGCGAAGGACTCGCCGACATGTACTTATACGCGTCGGAGTTGGCTAAATATCGCCGACGATACCCAGGTGACGACGTGGTATCGACCCTCCTCGCGACTGAAGACGAGGAGGGAGCAATAACGACCGAAGAATTCGAAACCATGTTCTTTCTGTTTGCAGTTGCAGGCAATGAAACACTTAGAAACGGGATTCCAGGAGGGATGCTCGCACTGCTTGAACACCCAGCGCAGATGAAGAAGTTGATCTCTCACCCCGAACTGCTTCCCAGTGCCATCGAAGAAATGTTGCGATATTCCCCCCCTGTGGTGCATTTCCGCCGCACCGCCACACGTGCTGTGGACCTAGGCGGGGCCAGTATCAGCCGAAACGACAAAATCGTCGTGTATCACGTAGCAGCGAATCGAGACCCCACAGCTTTTCAAAACCCGGACCAATTCGATGTTGAACGAACCCCAAATGACCATGTCACCTTTGGCGCCGGCCCCCACTTCTGTTTAGGAGCCCACGTCGCTCGACGTCAGATGTCTGCCATCTTTGAGCAGGTCTTATGGCGGCTGCCAAATATCGAACTCAACGGAGAACCGGAACACCTAATTTCTAATTTCCAAAACGGCCCGAAACATCTACCAGTCAAATGGAACAACAAATGATCGTTGACTATGCCGACATTCCTTACCTACGACGAGGGAAGAAAGAATTGTTGGCTCGAGTATGGAACCCCCCAACGAAAACGGTGGTCCGCGGTGTGGTGCTCGACGTGCACGGGGGAGCGTGGTGCGATCACGATCGACGGGCAGGTTCGCATTACGACGCCGCACTCGCCGCTGCCGGATTCTCAGTGGTTGCCATTGACTTTCGCTGCGGACCCGAACACCAACACCCCGACGCATCTACCGATGTCAGCGCCGCAGCTCATTGGGCGCGACTACGCGCGCTGCAACTGACTGGTAACAGCGACCGAATTATCTCTATTGGAAGTTCAAGCGGTGGCCACCTCGCGTTACTGGCAGCCCTGAGACCTCAGTCGATTGACTCTCAAGGCACCGAAATGTACGTGGATGGAAAGTGGGAAGAACAAGGACCGATAGACGGTCGTGTGACCGGAGTAGGGACATTCTGGGCTCCCGTCGATCCGTTTGCCCGTTATATGTACGCCCGATCTTTAGATACCGACCTAGGCAAAAGGCTTGTCGTTAACACAGAGGCCTACTTCGGCACGGAGCAAGCGATGACTGATGCTTGCCTTTCGCGCATAGTGAATGAAGAGACCAAAACGCAACTACCTGAGGTTTGGTTTGCTCAGGCGGGAAACGATCAAAATGTTCCCCCACAAATGGTCGACGAACTAGCTAGCGCGTATCGCCAAGCGGGCGGCTGCTTCACACTCAAGCATTATCCAGGAGCGGCACACGGCTTCGGCCACCTCGAAACAAAACAAACGCAACATTTCCTGGACGATTTATGTTGTTGGCTCGACGAGACCATAGAAGGTTGAAGTTCGGTCAGAGAACCTCTTCGGGCGCTACGGTTCGAATATGGCATTAACGTTTGAACACTGGAACCCCAAAACAGCGCAGCGTTTCAAAAAATTCATCCCAACCAAAGGGATCGACGGTTTTTTGGGAATCCGAATTGATGACGTGACTCCCGGCCAACTCGTGGCGTCTTTTGAAGTTAGCGACGAGATGATCACCATGATCGGAAACATGCATGGTGGCTGCCTCTCGGCGTTTTGTGACCACGTATTGGGAGTAGTGATGTATCCCGTTATGCCAGAAGGGTCTTGGGCCGCGACCACCGAGTTCAAAATAAACCTCCTGAAACCGGTCAGTGGCGGAACCTGTACCGCTAGTGCTGAAATCATTTCAATGAGCCGCACTACCGCGGTTGTCAGAATTGACATCACCAACGATGACCGTCTCGTCGCTGTTGCCCAAGGAACTTGCCTGATCATGACGCCTAAATCATGAGCTCAGCGATTCGAGTTGGTGTCACCCCCGGCCTTGATATTTGGACCCGCCCATGGGAGGAGCGCCTTAAGGCAGTGAACCTCGTAGCCGACGCGGGTATTGACCACATGTTTTTTGCTGACCATGTGAGTTTCCGAATTGGGCACGGACACGATGGCATGGTGATAGGTGCCGCCCTCGCAAATCTGCATCCCACATTGGGTATCTACCTTGGGGTTTACTTACTCGCCCTTCGACACCCAATGCCCGTAGCTCGCCAGCTCGCCAACCTCGCAGAAATGGCTCCAGGTCGAGTTAGCTTCGGGGTGGGAGTCGGTGGTGACGACCGTCACGAAGTTGAAGTATGTGGGGTTGACCCTCGTACTCGTGGGAAACGAACAGACGAATCTCTTGATGTGCTTCAACAACTCCTAGCCGGTGTCACAGTGGATCATCATGGCGAATTCTTCAGTTTGGAGCAAGCACGCATCGTTCCAGTCCCAAATCCTTCGATCCCGTTCTACGTAGGAGGACGATCCGATGCTGCGCTTCGTCGTGCTGGTCGCTTCGCCGAGGGCTGGCTTGGCGCGTGGTGTTCAAGCCAAAGATATCTCGAGGCGCTAACGGTCTTTGATGATGCGGCACAAAAGGCAGGGCGAGATGTCGATCCAGATCACGGGATTCAGCTATGGGTCGGAATCGGAGAAGACCGCGCAGAAGCGGCATCGTTCGTAGGTCCAGCTATGGAGGGGTTCTATAGGGTTCCGTTCGAAAAATTTGAGCGATACACACCACACGGCACAATCGACGACATAGTCGACTACCTAGCGCCCTATCTCGAAGCTGGATGTAGGCACTTCAATCTCACCCCAGTCGCAACCAGTACCGAAGCTGGGATTGAGGCGATTGGTGAGGTCGGGGACAGACTCCGGCGCATGGCTGACTAACCTTACAAACGTGAACAAGAGCTCCGATTTGAACCTTTCCATCCGACCGGTAGCTGGCGCTTTGGGTGCAGAAATTCAAGGAGTGGACTTGGGTGACGCCAGCGGACGCCTAATCGACGATATACGCGAAGCCTTTAATCGCTACCACGTCCTGGTCTTTCGAGAGCAAGAACTCTCACCGATGGCACAAAAACGTTTCGCTGAACATTTCGGTTGCCTTGAGACGCATCCCTACATCACCGGACTGGATGACCACCCAGAAGTCGTCGCTGTCATTAAAGAACCACACGAGACCATCAATTTTGGCGGCGGATGGCATAGCGACATGTCATTTCTTCCCACACCTCCACTTGGCTCGGTTCTGTACGCACTAGAAGTTCCTGAATATGGTGGAGACACTGTTTTCTCCAACCAACACGCTGCGTACATGGCTCTGTCCGACACGATGAAGACAATCGTCAATGGGCTTACAGGAATCCACTCAGCAGCTAGCCAATACGGCGCTGGTGGCGATTCCGACAAACATAAAAACGAATATGGATCCATGACGTTGGAGGTTTCCGAACAGGCACACCAGCTGGTTGAACACCCCGTGGTCCGCACTCACCCAGAATCGGCCTTGCGAGCGTTGTACGTCAACCGGCCTTTTACCGAAAGAATCAAGGGAATGCGAAAAAGCGAGAGCCAAGCTCTGCTCGCATTCCTCTACCAACACTGCGAAGAAGAACGGTTCACTTGCCGAGTCAAGTGGGAAGCTGGGACTGTCACGATGTGGGATAACCGCATTGTGCAGCACTACGCCCTGAATGACTATCAGGGGCAAAGACGCTACATGCACCGAGTAACTATCGAAGGCGACGAACCCGTTTAAAGACCTAACGGCGTCGCATAGGGCGCCAATTTCAAATGGTTCAGCCAACCATGGTCAAACTGGCCTTCGTTGACCTTGGTAGATCAAACGATGTTCACGCGCGAGACTGCCAACGCATCTAATTCCGAATATTGGGCCTAGGGGGCGCGGTGAGACCGCTTGAAGGAATCAAAGTGCTCGATATGAGCAGAGTCCTAGCTGGACCTTTCGCCGGGCGCATCCTCAGCGACCTTGGAGCGGAAGTTGTGAAAGTGGAACCCCCAGAAGGTGACGTGACCCGAAATTGGGGGAAGGTCCGTGCAGGGTTAGCGGGCTATTACACCCAGCAAAATATTGGTAAACGCAATGTATGCGTAGACCTGCGAATTGAGGGCGGGTCTGAGCTACTTCTTCGAATGGCCGCTGAAGCCGATGTGGTAATCGAAAACTTTCGACCGGGGGTAATGAAAAGGTACGGCCTTGCGTACGAAAATTTGCGACAGGTCAATGAGAAGCTGGTGATGCTTTCAATCTCAGGATTCGGACAGGAAGGCCCAGAATCGGCTCGTGCCGCGTATGCACCGATTCTTCATGGAGAATCAGGGTGGCTTCACCGAAGCGCCGAATGGAATAACCACCCCGTCATCGACCTGAACCTTTCAGCTGCAGACACCAATGCTTCTCTGCACGGCACGATTGGCCTTTTAGCGGCACTACGCGTGGCGGAACAGACCGGGGAAGGCCAGCACATCGATATGTGCATGCTTGATGCTTTTCTCGCGACCGATGACGCCAGTCACGTGGGTCTCGATGACTTGCGTTACACCGCTGCTGGAGGACTTGTTTGGGAAGGCGTAGACGGTCCGGTCCTCACAGCGGGTGACTTCAGGTGGATTTGGAAACAACTCCACCTGGTTCACGGATTGGAAGACAACGCCCCAGAAAACAGCGACATACCCACCAAGCGCGCATACCGGGAGCAGGCAATAAACAACTTTTTGAGCTCGTTCGCTACACGAGCAGAGATGTATGACGCGCTTGACTCATGCAACCTTGCATGGGGTGACATAAAAACCACTGCTGAGGCATATGAATCGCCGACCGCTCAATTTCGAGGCTCTTCAGTGGACATTGACGCGCGTGATGGTTCCACGAGACGCGTAGCTCAAACGCCTTACCGGTTTTCGAAGAGCAAGTCTGGTTTGTCGTCCAACGAAGTTGCCCCCTACAGAGGGGAACACAACTCCGAGGTTTTGAATGATTGGTTGGGTGTCAGCCACCACGAAGTCACGGCCCTATTCGAAGCTGGTGTGCTGTTAGAACAGAATCCACCTGAGGAGAGAACCAGTGAGCAGACTTGAGGGGAAAGTAGCGGTTATTACGGGCGCCGCGAGCGGGATGGGCGCTGCAACAGCACGACTCTTTGCATCTGAGGGAGCCAGGGTTCTCGTTACCGACATGAACGATGAAAAGGGACAAATCGTTGCCGCTGAACTCGGAGACCTAGGCGACTTCCTCCACGTTGATGTGTCATGTGAAGCGGATATAGCCGCCGCTGTTTCGAGGGCCGGATCACGTTGGGGACGTCTTGATGTGATGTTTAACAACGCGGGTTTCGGAGGGGCCCGAGGCCCAGTGGAATCTATTACTGAAGACGATTTCGATATCACCGTTGATGTGTTACTTAAAGGCGTGTTCTTTGGAATGAAACATGCCGCCCCGGTGATGAAAGCACAAGGGTCCGGTTCCATTATTTCCACTGCATCGGTAGCGGGGTTACAGGCCGGCGAGTCACCGCATCTCTACACCGCCACCAAAGCGGCAGTCATTCACCTCACAAAATCGGTCGCACTCGAACTCGGGCAACAGGGGATAAGAGTGAATGCAATATGCCCTGGGGTAGTCGCAACGCCACTAGCGCATGGCCCGTTGGACGCGGATCGGCGTCAAAAATTCCGTGACCGATTTGGCCGGTACCAACCAATAGGGCGTGTAGGTGAAGCTGAAGACATCGCCCAAACAGCTCTTTTCCTTGCCTCAGATGACTCCACTTTTATTACCGGCACAGCGATCGTCGTTGATGGAGGAGCTCACGCTGGCAGACCGTGGCATCGTCAAAGTGAAATGATGACCGGGCAAGGCCCTATCAAGCTGTACAGACCTGAAGGCAGGTGAGGGAACTCTCCCGGTAAGTTTGCGATACAGCGGGAATGGTCGATGTACATGAACGTCTTACCCTTTGGGTTTAACCATCACCAGAGATCAGTGGACCGCGCTCATGCTCATCGAAACCGAGGGGAACCGAATGGGCGACGACCAGAGGCATGACAGCGCCGCTGTTCGGCGAAGACCCGAAGGGCCCACAGAGGCTTACCGCGATTTCGACACTTTTTACCTTCACAATCGCGATCAGATCGCTCGCGCTCTGAGCCTCAGTCTGAGAAACGCTGATCTTGGCGCAGAAGCTGCAGACGAAGCGTTCGTTAGAGCCTGTCAAAGGTGGTCTGAAGTCTCTACTTATAAGAACCCCCAAGGTTGGATTTACCGCGTTGCGATGAACTGGGCTCGGTCATGGCTACGTCGGACGCGAAGAGAACGCGACAAACGCCCTTTGCTAATGAACTACGAACCGATAGAAGACGAGTTAGTGGATATCGACCTTGAGAGGGCACTCGCAGAGTTGTCACCTAGCCACCGGACCGTTGTGGTGGCTAGGTTCTTTATGGATTGGTCGGTTGAGGAAACAGCCGATGCACTTGGCATCCGGCCGGGAACTGTGAAGAGCCGTCTGAGCCGTGCCCTAGGTCAGCTTGCGAATGAGCTGAGTGACCCTTCGGTGCTTCGATCAGGGGTAAGTCAGGAGGACGTTCACCATGAATCTTGATGATGAAGTCCGACGGCATTTACGCGATACCGGCGAACAAGTTGCTCTTACGCCCGGGATGGTGGACGCCGTGCGTATTCGCGCCTCCAGCCGAGCGCGCCGCCAACGCTTCATTCTGCGCGGACTTGGGACATTGATCGTATTGGGAGCAATCGGCGGATTAGTCGGCGTGTTATCGAGTCGCAGCAATGAACAAGCCACATCTCTGAATTTGGCTCCGCTGGCCGAAACAGATCAGACGACAACATTGATGTCCGACGACGAACCAGGAGACGAAGACTCATCAGTTTCGCTGGCTTCTCCAAGTCCCACCTACGAGACGGTAGCGAGAGCAGCTACGGAGGATGCAGAAGTTACTTCGACATCAGTGAACAGGTCATCTGAATCGCGCTGGACCAAAGTCGAGGGTCCGGTAACTGGCGCGACGACGGAATACATGTACTCGGGTGACAGGGTGTTAGCCCGAGTCATTTCACAGTGGTTTGTGCGAGATGAGTCATCATGGCGCGAACTGGAAATCCCTGCATCGCTACAGGTCATAGCAGTCGATTTCGGCGCAGGTGAAGAAGTGCTGCGTGTAGCTGGGTGGCTGGGAGAGGACGTCTGCACTCGTGCCCTGGTGATCCAAGTTCGAGATGGAAACACCTGGAAGCGATATGAGCTGCCAAATGAATTTGCCACCGGCTTAGTTAGTGCGGTGTCCGCAGCGAGACTCCGCGTCACAGACCACGAACTAGTTCTCTCCCGCGTAGAAGAGCTGTCACTTGATCCAGTTTGCTTGTTGCAAAGTCGCGGTATTGACGTGGTTGATGCGAAAATTGTCGATGGCCTCATATTCGCAACTGATCGTAAAGCTGGCCGAGTGGTGCACTCTCTTGACAAACTCGGTCCTTTCGAAGCACAGGAATTTCTTGACACTGGACCCATACAACGATCAGTGGTGAGCCGCTCCGCTGATGGTGATAACTGGGGTACGACCCTTCTGCCGGGGCTGCGGGTGGCAGAGCTGGGCGTAGTCGATGGCTTAGTAGTGTCCGAAGATGACGCTCACACCGTTCATGACGGTCAGCGCCTAGACAGGAATCAACTTATTCCCCCGATCGCGTTGGGACTTATCGATGCCTTAGCGAGTTCTTCAGGCATGTCTCTAATCTTTGAACGTGAAGAAGGACTTTGGTTCCGAGATTCCAGTGGAGAGCAACCGTTGGAGGAACTGACCGGTTTGCCTTCGCTCTGGGGCAGACTGGGTCTCGACTCAGCGGAGTTGACAATGGTCGTCGAGACGTCGCAAGGGTCAGCGTTATTTGTTTTGGGCGGATGAATTTCAAAAAGGGGGGGTCCAGTGAAAGACGTAGCACTGCTGTCCACAGTTGAGCAGGTGGATTTGATTAGCCGGGGCGAAATTTCAAGCCGCGAATTGACCGAACATTGCATTGATCGAATAGAACGTCGAGATGGTGAGATCAATGCAGTAGTTACCCGAGATTTTGAAACGGCGCTGATTGATGCCGATGCTGCTGATTCCGCTCAAGCCGAGGGGCAGGCGCTGGGACGCCTGCATGGTGTTCCCATCACGGTGAAAGACGCGTTGGAAACCAAAGGCTTGAGGTCGACTGGTGGGGCGGTAGAACTCACCGACAATGTCCCAGACCGCGACGCAGCGGTGGTTAACGCGGTTCGTCGAGAAGGCGCCATCGTCATGGGAAAGACGAACTTGCCTCGATGGTCAGGCGATATTCAGGCGTACAACGAAATATTTGGGACCACTAACAACCCATGGGATTTATCTCGTGGACCTGGTGGATCCTCTGGAGGTGCTGCAGCGGCGGTTGCGATGGGGTTTACATCTTTTGAAATCGGCACTGATATCGGCGGATCGATCAGGTTCCCAGCTGCGTTCAATGGGATATGGGGGCATAAGCCTAGTTTTGGTGTGATCCCGACCACCGGATACCTCGACCACGTCAACGGTGGAGTGAACGAAGCTGACGTTAACGTTTTTGGACCCTTAGCCAGGAGCTCGCATGACCTTGAACTCCTCTTGGACGTAATGAAACGAGACTCACCTCCCTGGGTTGCTCAACTGGGAAGCGCACCCACAAATATCGGTGACTTGCGTGTTGCCGCGTGGCTTGATGATGACTTCTGCCCAATTGACAATGAAGTGCTTCAACATCTCGAAACGGTGGTGCACGAACTAGAGAAAGACGGGGTACCTGTTGATAGGACGGCGAGACCTGACATAGACCCCGATGAAGCAGCGATGTTGGGTCTTTGGTTGGTCCAAAGAGCAACTTCACAAAGCAGCGAAAGTGACGGCCCCGGTCATCGCATCTGGCTTGATCACCATGTCAGACGGGAGCAAATCAGATTGAAATGGGCTGAGTTCTTCAGCAGCTACGACGCTGTAATCATGCCGGTTTGTTTCGTGCCGCCTTTCGAACATCAGCAAGAAGGCGATTTCTTGAGTCGGTCTCTGCTCTGTAATGAAGAACAACGCAGCTACCTTGACGTTGTCAAGTGGACGACCATGGTGGGCATGGCCTATCTGCCTTCCACGGTGCCACCAACCGGGCTCGGAGAATCAGGACTACCTATTGGCTGCCAAGTCGTCGGCAGCTACGGCAGTGATCGAACAACCATCGCAGTCGCATCTCACATAGGAAAACTCATGGGCGGATACCAACCTCCGCCTCGCGCTCAATGATGGCCCGAACGTTGCTCAACACCTCATCGAGGTGAGGCACCGGTGAAATAACGGCGGGACCACCCGCACGAAGAAACACGAGTTCCACCCGGGCCACTGGCTGGTTGGTCGCCTCGCCTAAAGCAAGTGCATAGGCAGCGGCCTGAAGTTGGTAGCCGCCTAACTTTTCGGCCGCTTCAGTTGGGTCAAATTGATCGGTTTTGTAATCGACTATGACCAAACCATCTTTAGTCTCGAAAACCAGATCAACGTAACCTTCAAGAACTGTGCCGTGGATGGTTGAGGCAACATAAATTTCTCGCCAATGACGTTCTTGCGCTGCTTCGCGAACCAGTGCACTCGATAATGCCGACTCAACAAGAGCGACAACGGTTTCAGTCTGTTCCGGTATTCCCTCAACTTCGGCTTGGACCGAGGACAGGGGCAACAAACGTTCACTCGAGACTAAGTCAATTCTTTGCAGTACCGCGTGCACCGCGCGACCAACCGCCGTGCCGTATCGACCGCGATTCCATGGTGCTGCATCAATATATTCTGGGTCTTTTTCAAGTCCAGGGTTGGTCGCATCTTCGAAGCCCCCTGATTTTGCGATAGCGGTTGCGCTCAGCGAAACCCGCTGAGTGCTGCGAGTAACGGCGCGTTGATGAACCTGCGTCCACTCTGAGCGGCCCAGTCTCGGCGGATACGACACGTTCTGGTGTTCCTTGACCCAACCCTGAACAATGGTTGGTGGCGTTGACTCACTCTGTGGCGCCATTTCGTGACCGGACGCGATGATGTCAGCACCGTGGAGCTTGTCCACTTCCGTCGGCGATGACGCAAGTTCCGTCCGGTGCAGTGACACAACTAAATGGTCGCGAGCTCGCGTGCAAGCGACATATAGGGTTCGAACCAATTCGTCGTGTCGAAAAGCGCTTTCGGTCTCGTGCCATTGAGCAAAATCGGTATTTTCGGTGCCTTTTCGATAACGAACGGTCGGAGCGTCAACGCCCTGGACATACCCCACTGAGATACCTCGACTTGACGTTGACCCTTTGGCTAGACCGGCCACCATACAGATAGGAAACTCAAGTCCTTTAGCTCCGTGGATTGTCATGATGCGTATTGAGTCGTCGTCGTTTTCAGGCAGGATCGCTTCGATCGGCCGAGCATTGTCTGCTGACTGCTGCGCGACCCAAAGAAGAAACCGTTGCAGAGTTCCGCTGGCCTCATCGGACCACGCGCGAGCTTGATCTAGGACATGCCGGATCCGTCGGAGTGACTCGCGCGGATTTCGCCGAGCAGCGCACTGTTCATACATCTGCCTATCACGAATGATTCTCCTCAGAATTTGTGACGGAGTCAGCGAGGTTCGCTGAGAATGCAGCATGGAAAGATGAGCTAAGCCGCGTGCGACTGGATCCCCGTTTGCGCTGCGGCGATGATGTTCTGCGTCATCGACGACGTTCCAGTTCCACGCATCGTCATGGGACAGCTTGAAGCTGTAAAGGTCATCGTCCCCGCACCCATAGATCGAAGATCGCAGAACAGATACGGTCGCCAACTCGTCAGTGGGGTCGTCAACAGCACGAAGACACATGATTAAATCTCGAACTTCTCGACTTCGCCAGACATTGGTGGTTGAAGCAATGCGGTAGGGAATGCCGAGATTCTCGAATGCGTCCTCTAAAGCAGGCATAGAAGGTCGCCCAGGTACCAAGACAGCGATATCTGAAAATTTCGCCGGTCGCCAACTCCCTTCTTCTCCCACCGACCACCCTTGTTGACGGCATCGAATAATGGTCTGAGCAATCTCTTCGGCTTCAACCCGCCGGATCTCGTTCATGTTGAACCCGTCGGGGGTTTTCTTGCTGCGTTTCGGGTGAGGACGACTTCCCAGAACCATCACACCGGCACCAATAGGGGGCGCCTCCCTATTGGCGACTAAGGGTTCATAGTTGGGTTGGCTGCCCGGGCGATACTGGATCAGATTTCCGAATACCTCGTTTATCCAGGCAATGATCTGTGGGCCGCTTCGAAAGTTGGTTAACAGTCGAATTTCTCTTGATTGATGATGCTGCTGAGCCTGCATGTACAGGCTGATGTCCGCTCTCCGGAAGCGATATATGGATTGCTTGGGGTCACCCACGAAAAACAGATGCCCGGGCCTAGTTACCATGTCCACCCAAGATTCTTGAGGAGGGTCATCGGGGGAAGTGGCAACGAGGGTCACTATCTGTATTTGAAGTGGGTCAGTGTCTTGAAATTCGTCAATTAAAAGCGATCGATACTTGGCGTGAACTCGTTTGCGGATTACAGAACCATGAATCGGGTCGCTCAATAAATCTCGAGCGAAGACGAGTAAATCATGGAAGTTGAGGCGACCACGCAAACGTCGGTTCTCGACCTCATCGAGAATGAAGTTGCTTAAGCGTGTGGTTGATCTGCGGAGAACAAAGTCAACCAACTGCGAACGGTGTTTCTCCACGGCGGCTCGGAAGCTCTCGTATTCTTCGCGGATGTTGGCGATGTCTGGCCAATATTTGCTGTTGCCCGCTCTGGAACCAGAACTGAGCCCCGCTCCATTTAACACAGCAGTCTGCTCGATCACGTCGAATCCACCCGCGATGTGCTCCACCACCTCACGCAGTTCCTCCAAGAGTCGCGTCATTCGGTCACCTGGTCCGCTGTGTTCATCGATACGGCTGGCTAAGTGTTCGCCGTCGTTCACCAAACCAGAAAAATCTATTTCAGGGAGGGCAGGTGGTTCGATGCGTTGCAGCAAATCCCAGTTGTTTTCAAGCGCATCGGCGAGAGCATAAAAATCCCGATCGGTGTCGATACCGAGAGCGTCAGCAAGAAGCAGTGTCTCCCCCCACTCTGGGTCGCTGAATAGTTCGTCCCGAAAGCGCTCAAATGTTTCACGAAAGACAACCTGACCCGATATTTCATCAATTGTTTCGAAGTTGGGGGGGAGTCCGGCCTCAAGAGGGTGTTCGGAAAGAATTCTTAAGGCAAAGCCATGCAAGGTGGCGACCGCAGCGCCGTCAAGCTCGCGCAGAGCTTCAGCGGCTAACTCACGATCTGACTCTTCATGGTGCTCACCTAATGATTTCTCCAAACGGATGCGAATTCGGTGACGCAACTCTGCGGCCGCTTTCTCCGTAAAGGTGATGACAGCGATTTGGCTTAAGGGAATGGGATCCGGATTGAGAATCAAACGCACAATGCGTTCGACTAAAGAATGGGTCTTCCCCGATCCTGCACCGGCCTCTACGAAAAGAGTTTCTCCCAGGAGTTCTTCGATCAGAGATCGGTCGCCGCTATCTGGAAGTTCAGTCACATCAGTCATCGGGGCTGCCCTGCCCAGGGGTGTTACCTGTGTTCGGGTCCCACAGGACCCCAGCCGAACCGAATTCTTCGCTTAGTTTTAACGCTTCCCACCGTTTCAACAGTTCACGGCTCCCGAGACCGTCGGGATCGCAGTAAGGGCATCTGCCGGCTCCGCTCCACGTGTTCTCTTGTGGTCGGGCGGGGAACACCCCACGTTCGATTCCGTTAATGATTATGTCGATCGTTGAATCAAAGTCCGACAAGACTCGATCGGTGACCTCGTAGCCTTTTGTTTGCCATCGACCGGGATTGTTACTGGTGAACCAGTACGTGGAATGAACAAGAGTGTTGTCATTCCCGAACCCTGCACGGGCACCGAGAGCGTAAATGGGGAGTTGTAGTTTCGTTCCGGCGAGAGTCGGCTCTCTGCTACTTAGGCCTTTGTAGGGTTCAACAGATCCTGTTTTGTAGTCGACCACTACTAGATCGCCATTTTCGGTCATTTCGACCCGATCTATGCTTCCCCTAAATGTGACTACTCTCCCCGAAGGCAGGGTTCGGCGGATAGCTCCAACACTTGCCCCATCGACGCCAAAGCCGAACTCGGAAGCTACGACACGTCCTCGAATCTCCCGCTTTTGTTCGTTGATAAGTAGTCCTCGTAAATCGTTGAGGAGAGCTTCTCGGTCTCGGGTCCAAAAGATGGGGCTGCCGACCGCGCCCCGCGCCTCGAGTTCGCTAGCTACCTCCTGGCCATGTCTCACGATCGCTGCGACGTCCGCGTCTGTGTAGGTGACAGGCTCACCATCAGTTGATCGCGATTCAAGAAATTCTTGAAAAAAACGGTCAGCTGACTCATGTATTAATGACCCGCGGTCGAGAGCCGAGACGCGAATTCGTTCCTCCGGTCTTTCAGGCTCACGTATTGCCAACACGTGACGCATGAAGTATTTGTGCGGACAATCGGCCCAATCCTGAAGCCGAGTAGGAGATACCACATCAGTCCGAATCCCTTCGCGAGTAACCACACCTGCAAGATTTCCGTCGTAGCGGCTAAATATTTGGTTGTCTCGGCTTTCGATGAGTTGTCGCCCTAGCTCAAAAGGCGACGATGCTCCCAAAGAGGTCGCGGCCAAATTCTGGTTCTGGTCCAAACAATCCAGCAAATACTGTAAATCGAACTCGTTGAGGGACACAGGGATCTTTGTTGTTCGAACCCCCGACACGAAGGAGGGAATCAAGGTCGCCCAGGATTGCTCGTCGTCTTGCATGGCCTCTTCGAGAGAAAGTGCTCCATGTGAAGCGACGGTGTCGTCGAGCCATCTCGAAGGATAGTTGCCTTCGCCTCGACGTAAATCTCCCCTGGGATAGGTGAGAATGCTCGATGTGGAAGCTGCGAGCACGGCGAGGTATCGCCTGTAGTCCAACATCCCTCTGTCGCGCGTCAGAGTCATCGTTCCTTCGAGGGATTCTCGTTCATAATCAGGGAGTAGGCCATCCTCGCGCCACCGTGTAGGCGATATACCTTCGGCCAATCCCAAAACGATGACCAAGTCGAAATCGGCACCCGAAGCGCGTTCGACACTTCCCACGAAAACTCCGTCACCCAAAGTTCCGTATCGTTCGACAGTGTCGGCGGTCTGCGCCTCAAAGGTTCGCCTGAAAACAGTCAGTGTCACGTTCGATTCGATCCGAGCTAACACCGATAGTCGCTGAAGGATCCGCTCGATGGTTTCTGCTGCCTGCTGCTCATCTACCGGCAAAAGGGAACGCGGACCAAGATAACGCGCGACCAATGATCTCAACCAATCACACAAACCGGGCCAACTATCGGGAAGCTCGCTGGCGGTGGTCAACTCATCAAGTTCCGTAACGAATTCGAGCAGTTCTTCGGTTTCGGCGACAGCCTTGTCGAAATCACCGACTTCAGTTATGTCCTTCCCTTGTGATCTGCGTCGTTTAGAAACTTCCACCAGATCGTCACGGTGAGTTGTGAGGCGAAGAGTCCAATCTCCCAACCCGCCGATAACACCAGCAGCGCGAGCTCGTCTCGACCACGCAACCGCAGGAACATGCCTCTGTCCATCCGAAAACTGTCGAATCGGCCCTGATGCGAGCAGTTGCAGAACGTTCTCCCGGGCTCGCCCCTCATCGGCAAGTTCCAGCATGCTGCTGATGAAACGTCCAAGAACGGAGTCGGACAGACGTCTCGCTGCATCGCCATTGTGGCGGATGCCTGCTTCTTCGAATTGTTCTTCAACAAGGCGTAAATAGGGATTTCGGTGCGGATAGAGAACGGCGATGCGATCAACGCTGACCCCATCATCCAACGACATAATCACTGTTCGAACTGCTGATCGGACCTCTTCATCGGGATCGCTCAGCGAAATAATCGCGTCCCCGACAGGTATCTGAATGCCCGTTGGATCCAGTTCACCTCCGAGCATTTGTGCGGTCCGATGAGCGTCGAAATCGGCGTCGTCGTGTCCGGTAATACCGACGAGAGCCACCACCTGTGTTGTGTTTCCCAACTCGCGTAAGAAATCTGAGGTTGGCATCGATAACTGTTCGGGAAGAAAAACGACGACGAGTCCGAACTCGGAGGCGTCTTTTATCGACTCGGTGGCGACCTTCAATAGATCGAATTCGTCGAACCAGTCGGCAGCTAACCGCTTCGTGATCGCTTCATGGACGCGCACGACATCGGCCGCTCTTGCTCCGGTCGAACGTAAAACGTCGAGCTGCTCTGGAGTCAGATCGCGTAACTCGCGGTGCGCGCGAACTAAGGCGCGCTCAGTAGTTGGGTGACTCGCCGAGTTGTGAAAAATTCCAGAATCTCGGCGCAAAATTTGTCTGATCGCCGCGGCGATTATTGGTTTAGTGAGTGGTCGACGATTCGTGACGGCTAAAGAGTCGGCCGCTAACGCTTCGGCTAGCTGAAATGGTGTTTGGAAAGAAACTCCGACTAAGCCGTTGCGACCATCTGACGTTGGGCGAAACTCATCCCTCACTAATTTGCGGCGCAAAGTGACTGCAGCGAAAGAAGATGAGACAACAATCGTGACCGGCGCAAAGACATCTTGGCGCTTCGCGGCGCGCACCACTTCTCCGAGCTTATGCAGCGCTGGTTGACCAAATTCGACGGACCGTAAGTCGATCACGGCTCTGACCATAGATCTGGGGTGGGACTTTCGCGCGACGAAGCGATGAGGATGACCTGTGCCCCAGGGATCATTTTCCCCGCATTCGCTCCACAACTGGTGCCATCGCGTCGATTTCTCCATCGTGAATTACCCAATAGCTAGTTCCGTAGAGTTCACGGTGATGGTGAAGCTGCTCGCAGACGTCATTAACGGTCCCGGCAAGAACCATCGGTATAGTTCGTGCCTGATCTGGTGAGAGACCGAACATCGGTGCCATCCCCTCGATCATTTCGTCAGCTTCTGCAGTCGTAGCAGTTACAGCGGTCATAAAGGTATTCATCTGAAGTTCGAGTTGGGAAAATCGTTCTCCTGCCGCTTCCTCCACCCAGTTACGTCGCTCCAAGAATCTCTCTCCAAGAGCAGATAATGCTGTCTCTGGGCCTACAGATCCAGCGTGGAGTGAAGCATTAAGTCCAACAATGTCAGCTCGCCGGGCTGCTTCGGTTAAGACTCGTTTCCCGCCGCCTCCGACGATTATTGGTGGCCCACCCGCTTGGTGAGGCGATGGCGAGCCGGCCAAGCCATTGATGGAGTAGTGACTTCCTTGAAAGTCGAAAGTTTCAGCTGTCCATAAACCTTGGATGACTTCGATGGCCTCAATCATTCGGTCTATGCGAACCCCAGGTCTGTCGAACGGGATTCCGGCAGCTTCGTAGTCACGTCTCATCCATCCCGCACCAATGCCGAACTCCACCCGACCTTCGGATATGACATCGAGAGTCGCAATCTCTTTGGCGAGAGTCACTGGGTGCCGATAATCCACGTCATACACCAGCGCAGCCACTCGTAGACTTTTCGTGGCTTCTGCCGCCACCGTCAAAGCCACCGTCGGCGCCCACTGATCATCGTAATGATCGGGACAAAACACGGTGCTGTAGCCCAGATCCTCGATTTTCCGGACAGTTTCTCTGTAGGTAGAACCCGACGCTGATGTTGAAAACTGGACGCCAAATCGGAACGGATTCATTTCCGCACCCTAACGTGGTTCGATGCCCACCCCCGCCCCAGAAGAATATCCCCCAGCGCTCTTTTTGACCTGTGAAGGAGGCGTCGAAGCGACCGAACTGACCCGCGGCCCGTGGAGTCATGGCGTGATGCATGGTGGACCTATTTGTGGCTTAATGAGTCGCTTCATAGAGCGTGAACTTGACCGAGAAGATCTCATCTGTTCGCGCTACACCGTAGAGATTCTCTCAGGGGTCCCGGTTGGTGCGTTGGGAGTAGCAGCCAACGTTGTGAAGAACGGAAAACGGACGGCCGTAGTAGAAGCATCGATAACACATGACGGCAGATTGACAGCACGCGCTACCTCGCAGTGGCTTTCGCGACCGAAAGATCTGACGGGAGAACAAATACCAATCCCAGCGATCCCCTCCGAACGAGCGGACCCCGGGGCACACCCCGATATGGAATACCCGAGACCTGGATTCAACGCCGACGCGGTCGAACTTCGTGTCATTAATGGCTCGACAGAGGAGTCCGGTCCAGGACTTATATGGGCACGCCTTGATCACGCGCTAATAGCCGATGAACCGACCTCAAAATTTCAGCAGGTCGCGACTTTGTCCGACCTCGGAGCAGCAGTCGGTTGGGAATATGTTGAGGGCGAAAAGTCGTTCATCAACGCTGACGTGACCCTCCAACTTTTGCGTCTGCCGCAATCCGAATGGGTCTTGCTTGACTCGGCAGTTGAACGTTCGTCAACAAATTTGGCGTGTTGTCGCACAACTCTCCATGATGAAATTGGAGTCATTGGGTGGGTGCTGCAAAGTCAAATGATCGCCCCGGACGAAATCCGACTCTGATGCGATCAACTCGAAAATTCCTGCAATGAGACAACCGCTGAATTCGGCAGGCAAACGGAACAAGAAATCTAAGACAACTCTCCGATTGCACCGCGCTTAAGGAGAGATTGAATTTCTTCCGGTTCGTGACCTGCGTCTGCGAGAATTTCCCGCGTATGTTGTCCCAACATTGGTGCCGGACCTTTCGGTCCGACGTCAACATCGGTGAAGCGCATGGGAACAGCGACGGTTCGGTACGAACCGATGTCATCACTGTGCACCGTCGGAAAAACTCCCAGTGCATCAGCTTGAGGATCAGAAGCGACTTCGTGAAGGCCAAGTACCGGCCCCCAAATGATGCTGTTTTCATCGAAAATTTCGCCCCATTCGTCCCGGCTTCGATAAGAAAGGGCCTCGTCGATAGCGGCGACTAGTTCAGGCATGTGTTGGAAACGCCCCCGAATGTCTTGAAGTCTCTCATCGGCTAACAAATCTTCTCGTTCAATTACGCGGCACAACTTCGACCAAGCGCTCTCCTCGGGCATGTTGAGAACGACCCACTTCCCATCACCGCATGGGTACCGATTTGCGGTTGGGATGATCATATTTTCTCTAGCACGGGGTCGGAGTGGCGCCAGGTCCACTGCCGTAATTGCGTAATCAGTCGCTTGTGTCCAAATGGCGGTCTCATAGAGAGACGTCTCAACTACCTGTGCCTCACCGGTTCTTTCTGCGAGGCGAAGCGCCGCCAAAATTGCGGCAACAAATGCGAGTCCGGTCGTGTGGTCGCCTTGAGCGGGGCGCGCCATGGGGACTGTGCCACTCTCACCCTCGCGCATAGCGTCATAGAGACCAGACCGCCCAAAAAAAGCAGTGACGTCGTACCCAGGTCGATGTGCTTCGGGGCCATGAGTTCCGTAGCCAGTCAAGGTCGCGTGAACAATGTTTGCGTTGACTTCTTTGACGCTTTCAGGGTCCAATCCGAATTTTTCCTGGCGGTGCCTCAAAAGGTTGCACATGAACACATCGGCACCAGCGATGAGGGATAAAGCGACTTCCAACCCGGCTTCGGACTCGAGGTCTATAGCAATCGACCTCTTTCCCCGGTTTGACACGTCGAACTGGAAATCGAAACCCTTTTTGTCTTCTGAAACTTTCGCCGGTCGACCCATGTCTCGCATCGGGTCGCCGTTCAAAGGCTCAATCTTGATCACATCAGCACCGAGGTCAGCGAGTATGGCTCCAGCGCTTGGCGAAGCCATCCAGTTGTCAATTTCGATGACGGTCACGTTGTCGAGCGGAGTAGCCATTTGATCGTGTCCTTCGGGGATTGAGCGGAAGTTGCCAGCAGCGTGGCAGGGGGAAGCGTGCCTCGGTTGAGAGCCGTAGCTTTATAAACGATGGTGCGTGCGTCAAGCAGCCTTCAGTGCTGCTCGTTACGCTGCTCCTATGGAAATTAGAGACAAAGTTGCCATCGTCACCGGTGGCGGTAGCGGAATCGGTGAAGCGCTCGCCGAAAGATTTCATGCCGAAGGTGCACGGGGCGTAGTTGTGGTAGATCGCGATGGGGTAAATGCCGAACGCGTAGCTCAGAACGTAAACGGCAGGGCAGTTGCATTAGACGTCACCGACGAAGCGGCCGTGGCAGCGGTCGTTGCTGAAACTGTCGACGACCACGGAACGCTCGATATTTTCGCTTCAAATGCTGGGTATGTCACCCAGGGGGGCCTCGAGACCGACAACGCCGAAATTCAACGGATGTGGGAAGTGCATGTGATGTCCCACATCTATGCCGCCAGGGCTGCGGTGCCGGTCATGGTTGCCAACGGTGGGGGTTATTTGCTGAACACTGCATCTGCTGCCGGCCTCCTCACACAACTCGGGTCCATGCAATACGCCGTTACTAAAGCGGCGGCGGTTTCGTTAGGTGAGTTTCTTTCCATTACCTATGGAGAACGAGGTATTCGAGTGTCAATGCTCTGTCCGCAGGCCGTAGAAACCAACATCCTGCGAAATAGCCCCGATCGGCTTGATCAAGGGACCGGCACACCGGGCAGCGCGGCTGGTGATGGAGTCCTCACCGCTGCACAATTAGCGGACACTGTCATCGAGTGCATGTCTGAAGAAAGGTTTCTGGTATTACCGCACCCTGAAGTTCAGACATACAGAGAACGAAAAGCCAGCGACGTGGACCGTTGGATTACTGGCATGCAAAGGTTCCAAAGCCGCCTTTACGCGGAAAGTGACTTAGCCCCAGCTGATTGGCTTTTGAGTTAAACCTCAAGGCCCGACAGGAAATTTCGATTTAGAGGTACCTGACTTCGCCCCATGTTTGGCGCAATAGATCGCGTCGCGGGGCTGCGAGTGCGAGCGCTATGGGGCTTTGAGGAAACCTGCCTTTAGCGTTCACAGCAATAGTCCGTTAAGGAGTCACTTATGAACCCAGTTGAGTTGCTGAGTCCCGACCAATACACCCTCGTGTACAACGTTCTGTCTTTCGGGACAGCAGTAATGTTCGGCGCTTTCGTCTATTTCCTGACCCAACTGAAAGCAGTAAAAGAGCAGTACAGGTCGGCGATTTCTGTTTCTGCGGTGGTAGTCGGAATAGCTGGTTACCACTACTTCAGAATTTGGTCAGATTTCGGCGATATGAAGATGAATGAGGGCTACCGATACGCCGATTGGTTGATCACCGTTCCTCTGCTCATCATCGAACTTCTTATTGTTCTGGGAGTCAGTGCCGATATTCGCAAACGGTTAATGAAATCGTTATTACCCGCAACTGTCTTAATGATCGGATTGGGTTATCCGGGTGAGGTCGCAAGCACTTCTGGAACGAAGTGGCTTTTCTGGTTCCTAGCGATGATCCCGTTCGCATTCATCCTGTGGACGCTGTACGGCCAACTCAAAGCTGCAGCAACACGAGAAACCGCGGTGGTAGCAGTAGCCATTAAAAACGCCACATATGTTCTGCTAGCTACCTGGTTGGTTTACCCAATCGCATATTTGTTCCCCGTCTTTGACGCCAACTCAGGCACCCTAGAAACCTTGCGCCAAGTCGGGTACACGTTTGCCGACATCACAGCAAAAGGTCTATACGGGTTAATGATCGTTGGCATAGCCAAAGCTCGGTCAACCTCCGAAAGCTAGACAAATAGGTCGTTCTGGCTTGGGTATCTCTGGTTGAAAAGTCGTCGTTAAGCGGAAAGTGACTTAGCCCCAGCTGATTGGCTTTTGAGTTAAACCTCAAGGCCGAAGCCTTGACAGGTACCAGGATTATAAGAAAGTTCGCAAAGACATCTCTGGGCTAAAGGCCGCAATGCCTGGTGTCTACCGAAATATTGCGACCCGAGCACTGCAAATTCATGGTTCGTTGGGTGTGTCATGGGAAATGCCCTTTACTAGAGAAGTGATGGGGTCATTTCATATGGGGCTGGCCGATGGGCCCACAGAAGTGCACAAAGTTCAAGTAGCTCGTCGAGTACTCGATGATTATGTTCCCTGCGACGACCTGTTCCCAAGCACGCATCTACCCAAACAACGCGAAGCGGTTCTAGCGAAGTACGCAGACGTGCTTGAACGTCACCTCGAAACTCTCTAGCTCGAACCTGGACGGGAATTCCTTCGGTCGCCAGCGCCCAGCCAGGTACAGCTAGTTTCAGTTCCGTACATGTCCGAGGAGGCCAATGTGGGGCGTTTAACTGAACTAAGCAGGTCGGTGAAAGGTCGAGTGGTGTTGGTGACTGGCGCCGGCGGGGGGCAAGGCCGTTCAACGGCGCACCTTTTTGCTGATGAAGGCGCACACGTCGCAGTAACGGACCTTGGCCAAACCGAAGTGGACGCGGTGGTTGCTGAAATTACCGAAGCTGGTGGATCCGCTGCAGGATGGACCATGGATGTCGCCAACGCCGACCGCGTACAGCAAGTCACCACAGAAGTCGCTGACCGCTTCGGGGGCATCGACTATCTCATCAACAACGCAGGCATTTCTTGTTTGGCTCCCATCGACGCCGAAAATTATGAAGACGAGTGGGCGATTTCGCTCGAAGTTCTCCTCACCGCTCACACTCGAACAATTCGGGCAGCCCTTCCCTATCTACGTCGAAGTGACGCTGCGCGTATCGTCAATATTGCGTCGACCGAAGGGTGGGGTGCCACCAGGTTCGGGTCACCGTATACCGCTGCAAAGCACGGTGTGGTCGGCCTTACGAAATCTTTGGCTGTAGAACTAGGTAGAGAGGCAATCACCGTCAACTGCATCTGCCCTGGCCCTATCGACACTGCGATGGTCGCTGATATTCCAGATGAAGTTAAGGTTATTTTCGCGAAGCGACGCACCGCGCTTGGCCGTTTCGCACAACCTGAAGAAGTGGCCCATGGGACACTCAACTTTTGCTTGCCAGCCAGTCAATACATGACTGGCGCAATCTTGCCAGTCGATGGTGGCCTGCTGATCAAAAACGCTTAGTTACAGCCATTCGAGGGATATCTCCATAAACCCCAACTCGCTTTAGGTTCCGCTGTTTGGCGCAATAGATCGCGGCGCGGAACTTGAGCCGCACGTTTAGGCGGTGAAGCGTGCAGAAGAGTTAGGTCAATCATTCGGTTCTTGGCGCGAACTGATGTCAGGTCGCTCACCCACAAACCCCTCTATTCGATTTAACTGGTTCTCAAGAGCCACGAGTTGATCAGCTACTAGTGAAGCGCCTCTGTTTGTGGTCACGGCTGTTTCTATGTTGCGAGGTTTGCGACGTTCAAACAAGTGCATGAAGCCCTTGCCTCTAGTGAGGTATGCAGTGGCGAGAAGAAGCGCAGCGTAGATGAATCCTTCGGATTTAAAGAGCCCCACCCATCCGTATTCGACGACCCAATTCCGATCAATTAACCAAACTGGAAGAAAGATAAGGATCAACGCCGCGGGAACTGACGAAATTAAACGGGATCCGCCGAAAGCTATCGCCAGTGCGAACATCTTGATCGACAACTCTTCTGGATAATGGGTGAAGTCGTTGAAGTTAGTTGGAATCATCAGAAGGCCACCAGCTAATCCGGCCATGCCTCCGCTTAATGCCACCCCGTAGAGCCGCAGCCGATAGACCGGGACCCCAAAGGCCCTCGCAGCTTCGGGTTCGTCACGGCTAGCTATAAAGGCCCGTCCTATTGGTCCTCTCAGTAGGCCTTGAACCAAGAAAAGCGCTGCCGATGCGTAAATCGTGACCAGAAAAAGTTCCCATATGTGTTCGTCCTCTTCGGCGATCCCTGTCCACGACGGCGCCACAAATTCACCATCGAGGGTGACTGGCAAGTTGCCGTCAACTTGCTTCAGGATGATGGGATAGGCAACTGCCAGAGAAAGAGTAAGGAGAGCAAGATACGCCTTGGGTAAACGCAGAGAAGGAATGGCCACGATGGCCCCCACGAGCGTTCCTGCCAACAGGCCGGCCAGAGGCATCCAAACGACGGGTGCACCAAAATCGTTCACCGCATGCAGCGCGGCGTAAGCCCCGACCCCGACAAGAGCTCCCTGGCCTAGGGATAAAAGGCCGAGGTAGTGGGTCAGCAGCACCAACCCGCCAAACGCGAGCGATAAGGCTATTGAGTTTGAAAAGTCGGTGACTATCTTCGGAGTTGCACCAAACCCGACTCGCACAGACAAAACGACGAATGCCAGTGAGATAACCACCCACACAATTCGCAGAGGGGTTGAAGTAGCCGGATTTCTAGCGGTCATCGTTGCTGCCACGCTTCGCTTCGCGGTAATAGTCCCGAGGGGCGCACAAATAAGACGACGATGAGTACCAATAAGGCCCATACCAACGTGACTTGACTATCGATGAAGCTCACGTAACCGCCCAGCATGGTCTCAAGAAATGCGAATAAGTAACCTCCGACAAACGCGAGAACTGGGCTTCTAAGGCCGCCCAAAGTGGCCGCCGCAAGACCGAATATTAGGAGCCGTCCCATCATGTCGGGCCGCACATTGATCTCTCCGGCTATCAGACCACCTGCTAATGCCCCGATCCCAGCTGCCAAGGCCCAGCCGAGCATAAGCACCCGACTAACCCTGATTCCTACCATGAGCGATCCCGTGCGATTCGATGTCACCGCTCGAAAAGCGAGACCAACTTTGGTTCGGCGTTGGAGCACCGCCAGAAGACCCAATACTCCGATCATTGTGAGCGTGATCCCGACGGAGTCGTGCCAGAGACGAGCGCCGCCGATATCCCAGCGATCGTCGACGGTCTGAGGAAAGGGAGAGCCCAAGAACATCGTTCGCCCGCCCCATTGCTTTCGAACAAAAGCACCGAGGAGTAAATACAGACCTAGTGTCGCTCCAATGGCCGCAACGGGGTCAGCGCTAATAGGACGAATAATGACCCTTTCAGTGAAAGCTCCGATCACCATCGAGATCACTACCGCGCCAAGGATGGCCGCCCAGATCGGCCACGCCGCCCCCAGCACGTCCGTGTTGGATGAGAACTTCAGATAGGGACTCGGCCCCGTGGCGAAGACCAGGGCGATATAGGTGGAAAACATCGCTAGCTGACCCTGCGCGAGATTTAGAACTCCGGTCGAGCGGAATACCATCGAAATAGCGACCGCCAGAGCGGCGTACGCCGAGCCGTTAGCAAGGGAGTCAAAGGTTCGTTGTAAGAACAGCGACATGCACTTCGAAGTCTGTCATCCCCGCGTGCGTTAAGCACCCTCTTACTGGTCATACCTACTTCTAAAATCGCGTGCCAGGATGTTGCACGTGACTACCCATCGCTATCTTGCTGACATCGCGGTCACTTGCGATCAAGACTTTTCTGTTGTCTCGAACGCTGCAATTGACGTAACTGACGGTCGGATTTCATTCATCGGACCTCAATCGGAAGCACCGCTGTGTGACGGCCCTGTGCATCAGCTTGGTGGCTTGATCATGCCGGGCCTTGTAAATAGCCACGCCCACACCCCTATGACGCTGGTGCGTGGCGCCGGTGACGGGCTCCCTCTCCTGGAATGGTTAACGCAAGTGATGTGGCCGCGCGAAGGTGAAATGACCCCTGAGGATGTGCTTTGGGGAATGCGTCTCGGAGCATCGGAGATGCTACGAGCAGGCGTGACAAGCACCTGTGAGATGTACCTCTTCGAAGAGTCGGTAGTCGAAGCCTCTACTGATGCAGGGATTCGGCTAGTTATGACACCCGGCATCATCTCGGCGCTTCATGCTGTTGATTTCGGTTCGACCCAAAGGCGCATAACCACGATCGCTGACTTCCATCAGCACTACCACGACCCGGAAAATAGGGTCACCGTTGGATTTGGGCCTCATTCGGCGTACGACCTGCCGCTCGAACTCTGCGCAGAGATAGCTGCAGCAGCTCGCGATCTAGACGCGCTTCTACACATTCACGTCTGCGAAACTCAGGACGAAGGAAGCGAACTCGAATCAGCACACGAGGGCCGCTCGACTGTTCAGCTACTAGCTGAACACGACATTCTTGATGGACGAGTTCTGGCAGCGCACAGTGTTTGGCTCAGTGACGCCGACATCGAAATGTACGCGCAACACGAAGTCTCTGTCGCTCATTGCCCCGTCAGCAACATGAAACTTGGATCCGGTGTCGCCCGGGTCCACGCAATGCGTGCACGAGGAATCGAAGTCGGATTGGCAACCGACGGGCCCGCCTCAAACGATGACCTGGACCTGTGGCAAGAAATCAAGTTCGCACCTTTACTAGCAAGGGTTTCAGCACTGGATGCTTCAGCGATGAGTCCGCGAGATGCGCTTCGGATGGCCACTGTTGAAGGTGCTCGAGCTATTGGCAATTTCGACGTGGGCAGCCTCGAAAAAGGGCACAGAGCTGATTTTATTCGCATCAACTTAGATGATCCGACCTTTGTTCCTGTCACCTGCACCGACGACTTAATTGCGCACCTGGCATGGTCAGGCAGCGGACGACATGTCACCGATGTTTGGGTGGGAGGCGAACAAGTTGTCGCCGACCGACAATGCCTCACAGTCGATGTAGAACAAGCTATGACTGAAGTGCAATCTCGCGGTTTGCGTCTAGCGCAACAGTCCGGAACCTAACGACGAAACGGTAGACCACCCCTCAGCCAACACATGGGTCGCCAGTAGCGTGTCACGATGGCGTCATGATCGGGATCATCGCAGGTAGTGGCTATTACGAACTTCCAGGGTTACGTGAACGAAGAGACGAGACGTTCGTTACTGACTACGGAAATGCATCGGTGTCTACAGGACTCTGGCACAACGTCCCTGTCGCTTTCGTTGCCCGCCACGGCGGCGATCATTCGATACCTCCTAATGCCATCAACTATCGGGCCAATATTCGTGCTCTCGTCGACTTGGGAGTCGACTCGGTGTTTGCCGTCAACGTCGTCGGATCAATGGTTCCCGAACGCGGATCAGGGTCACTGCTTTTGGTTGACGATTTCATTGAGTTCACCCAAGGACGCGATTGCACCTTTTTTGACCAACCAGGCGAAGTCACACATACGGATATGACGTCGGTATATGACCCCGAACTTCGATCCGTTTTACTTCGGGCCGCCGAGATTGAGGGCATCGATATCGC
>JAAZYR010000059.1 GCA_014239555.1 Acidimicrobiales bacterium | reverse complement strand
AACTACTTTAACTGCGGCCCTGACTAAAGTTATGGCTGAAGCTCGTGGCGGTGAGTTCAAGAATTACGCAGATATTGATAATGCTCCTGAAGAAAGAGAGCGTGGTATTACTATCTCAACTGCGCACGTAGAATACGAGTCAGAAGCTCGTCACTACGCTCACGTTGACTGTCCAGGACACGCTGACTACGTCAAGAACATGATTACTGGTGCCGCGCAAATGGACGGCGCTATTATTGTAATCGCTGCAACTGACGGACCAATGGCTCAAACTCGTGAGCACATTCTATTGTCTCGTCAGGTAGGTGTTCCTTACATCGTTGTTTATATGAACAAAGCAGACATGGTTGACGATGAAGAACTAGTTGAGCTTGTTGAAATGGAAATCCGTGAACTACTAACAGAATATGAGTTCCCAGGTGATGACACGCCAGTGATTTTTGGTTCAGCTTTAAAAGCATTAGAAGGTGATGCATCTGATATTGGTGTTCCTTCTATCCTTAAACTAGTTGAAGCACTAGACACATACATCCCAACGCCAGAGCGTGATACGGATAAAACATTCCTAATGCCAATTGAGGACGTGTTCTCAATCTCGGGCCGTGGTACTGTTGTAACGGGCCGTATTTAGCG
>JAAZYR010000058.1 GCA_014239555.1 Acidimicrobiales bacterium | reverse complement strand
TCAAATATTGAGGCGAGCGGTATTGTTCTGGATGCAGAAATGGAACGGCTCACACTAAGTTTTGATGATCAGATCTCTCCAGGTCCGCACACAATCGTCGCTGAGTTTACCGGCGTCTTGAACGACCAGTTGCACGGGTTTTACCGATCAACGTTTACAGACGATGATGGCGTAGACCATACGATTGCCACAACTCAATTCGAAAGCACCCACGCGCGCCGTGCTTTTCCGTGTTTTGATGAACCTGCCTTTAAGGCTTCTTACGGTGTGACGCTTATTGTTCCTTCCGAACAGTTTGCCGTATCTAACGGTCCGATTATTTCTGAGACAGATCTAAAAAATGGTCAGAGAGAAGTAGTTTTCGAAGATACGATGGTCATGTCGACTTACTTGGTCGCGTTCATTGTAGGCCCGTTCGAAGCGACAGACCCTGTAGATGTAAATGGGGTGCCCCTCCGCATTGTCCATCCGATTGGGAAGGGCCATCTGACCGATTACTCACTGGAGGCCGGCGCGTTTGCACTTGAGTTCTTTTCCAAGTATTACGGCATACCTTATCCGGGACAAAAATTAGATATGGTTGCTGTGCCTGACTTTGCATTTGGGGCAATGGAGAATCTTGGATGTATTACTTATCGAGAAGTACTCCTG
>JAAZYR010000057.1 GCA_014239555.1 Acidimicrobiales bacterium | reverse complement strand
AACCGACCAACAGTTGTTTTAGCACAAGAAAAACAGGGCCACGACCAGCCACCAACGAAACAAACCATCGAGCAACCAAAACCACGCAGACTTGGCATTTACCGTCATTTCGAATCTGAGAATTCATTATTCGTAGCGTTAATAAGCAACAAAACGTTCGTCAGATACTTCAAGAATTCTGGTCGCGGCATTCTTTTCTGGCATTCAGCCCCCTAAGGTCAATGGCGTACGAAATCAACGTGTACTCGTACAGAAAGAAATTGAGGCCTCCCAATGGCACAAGGAACAGTGAAGTTCTTCAACTCTCAGAAGGGCTTTGGATTTATATCTAGGGAAGACGGAGCTGATGTCTTCGTCCACTACTCAAATATCGAAGGATCGGGTTACCGATCCCTTGAAGAAGGTCAAGCAGTCGAATTTGAGATTGGTGAAGGCCGTAAGGGCGACGAAGCTCAGAACGTGCGAGCTATCTAAGCGTCGACGGCATCGGCGGTCCCCAGCCGGGCCAGCCTTCACTCACAATTGATCAATCAACAGAGTTGACTCTGTACTGCTCGCTCATCTAACCCGAGAGGTGCTTTGAGCGGACGACAACTATTCGTTACCTGGACGCGGAAAGACCCCCCGAAGGGGGCCTATCCCAGAAGCTTCCGAATCGG
>JAAZYR010000056.1 GCA_014239555.1 Acidimicrobiales bacterium | reverse complement strand
ACCTGCCTCATGAATCCGGCTACAAGGGCGTAAACATGAGCACAATTTCGGTCATCGGCGCGGGCTACGTTGGTCTCACCACATCCGCTTGCCTTGCCCACCTAGGGCACGAAGTAACATGCGTCGATATAGACCAAGAAAAAATCAGACAACTTAAGCAAGGAATAATCCCAATCCACGAAGCTGGGCTGCCTGAATTAGTTCAAACAGGAATTTCTAGCCACTGCCTCCAATTCGTAGTTGGAGCGGAAGACGCAGTCGCGTCAAGCGAATTTGTGTTCCTATGTCTGCCTACTCCCCAAGAACAAGACGGTCGAGCCGACGTCGACGTGGTCTTGTCTGTCGTAAATCAAATTCGCGAAGTCGTACCACCCGGCACCGTCATCGTTAACAAATCAACCGTTCCCGTCGGGACTAACACCACGCTCGCGACGGCAATCCGGCGAGACGACGTTTTCATCGTGTCCAATCCCGAATTCTTGCGAGAAGGAGCCGCTGTCAACGACTTTCTCCAACCTGACCGAATCGTTATCGGTGCTAACGATCCCAAAGCGGGAGAGCGGGTGGCACAGATCTATGCGTCAATTGACGCTCCAATAGTCCATGTTGACCCGGCTTCAGCGGAGACGATTAAGTACGCCACGAACTCTTTTTTGGCGACCAAAGTATCTTTCGTCAACGCCCTCGCTGCCGTTTGCGA
>JAAZYR010000055.1 GCA_014239555.1 Acidimicrobiales bacterium | reverse complement strand
CAATCATCCACTGAATACCCTGTTTTTCTGCTAGCAGCGAGCCATGCGAAAAACGATTCAACGAGCGATCCACCATCATGTCCAGAGTGATTTCTGCCTGAGCTATCCATCGCATGCAATGCGCCAGTCGCGCAGGACCTAGGCGATACTGCCCAAGCAGATGTCCTTGTCCGCGCCCCCCGAGCATCTGATCGCTATGAACGCGAAGATCTTCAATGAGAATTTCGCTGTGACCGGTGCCCCCATGCATCGTTTCCACCTCACGTACTTCATTCCATCCCTCGTGTGGGAGGTCGACAATGAACGCCGAATTACCTGCCTGAGGAATTTCGGGGTTTTCTTCGGTTCGTACGACCAAGATCGCGAAGCTTGCGCGATGAGCGTTTGAGATAAACCATTTATGTCCGTTGATTACCCATTCGTCTCCATCTTCGTAACCATTGGTTTGAATTAAGGTCGGATCGGACCCGGCTACTTCTGGTTCAGTCATGGCGAAACACGACGTCGCTCGTCCCTCACACAATGGTTTCAGATATTTCTCTAGCTGTTCTTCGGTGCCCCAATGCAGCAGCGTGTGCATGTTTCCTTCATCGGGGGCTTGGCAGTTGAGAACCCACGGCCCGTAGTAGGACTTGGCGGCCTCTGCTTGAACCATTGCCAATTGGACATGTCCGAGACCCATACCTCCCCATTGTTCGGGCATGT
>JAAZYR010000054.1 GCA_014239555.1 Acidimicrobiales bacterium | reverse complement strand
AGATTCGCTTATGAAAAGAACTTGTTTAAGACCTATTCCTACTGGCAAGGTTTCAAAGAACCAGGCGCTTATTTTTGGTCTAGTAACTTCATTTATATCTGTAATTGCCCTTTATTATTTTTCTAATTTTTTGTCTGCTTTAATGTTAACCTTAACAATATTTTTTTATGTAGTTATTTACACAATGTGGTTAAAAAAACTTACTGCTCAAAATATAGTTATTGGCGGGGCAGCAGGAGCCTTCCCTCCAATTATTGGGTGGACAATCGCTACTGGGAATATAACATTAGAGCCAATTTTATATTTTCTAATCATATTTTTTTGGACACCATCACATTTTTGGGCATTAAGCATTTATAAAACAGAAGATTATAATAATGCAAATATTCCTATGCTACCTGTTGTAGCAGGTATTAAAACAACAAAAATAAACATATTTGTTTATGGATTAATATTATTTGCTATTTCATTAACTCCATATTTTTTTGGGTACTTAGACTTTATATATTTTTTTACCAGTTTGGTATTAGGTATTTATTACGTATATTTATGTTACAAATTACTTAAAGAAACTGTTGATGAAAATAAATTTGCAAAAAAGATATTTATATATTCAATTTTATATTTATTTTTGATTTTCATCACTATATTAATAGATGGGATCATTTAATGAACCAAATATTTAATTTTTCAATTGCCTTAATATTAACCTTAATACCGGGTACAGTTTTCGCTAGATGTGCAA
>JAAZYR010000053.1 GCA_014239555.1 Acidimicrobiales bacterium | reverse complement strand
ATCACAGTTGGAGCAACAGCAGAAAAAACCGCCGACAATGCGAAAAGGAGAAGACCGAGCTGGAAGATTTGTTTTCTTCCAATGCGATCGGCAAGACGCCCGGCGAGAGGCATGAAGGCCGCAGTTCCGATGAAAAAGCCCGCTACGCCCCAACCCACGTCAGCTGCAGTGGCACCGGTGAATCCTGCTCGGATGTCGTCCAACGCAATGTTGGTTGCTGTGCTGTTGAAGCCGACGAGCACAGTGGCTAAGGACGTAAGAAACAAAGCACGCCAGGCGCGGGGAGAGACCGCCTCAAGCTTCGGCCGGGTCGAAAGAGACTCGGTGACATCTGGGACGGTTGGGATTCCATCAGCGAGAGCAACTCTCGGCACTGTGGAAAGCACGACAGGTATCTGTCGACGCATCAGCCAGAGCTTACGGGTTCACGGATCTGATAGTTAACAAAATTCAAAAGTCAATTAGAAGAACGTAACGCTTACTTCACTTTTGTCGCCTCGAAGTTTTCGTAAGCCCGCGCCAGGGGCCCAAAACGTTTGCCCCCCTTAGCCAATCACTGGCACCAACTTTCCTTGGGCAACAAAATTGTCCGACCCCCCTGGGAAAGTTGTGCATGGCCACTAAGGGAAATCAGCGCAGGGAATTTCGCCCAGGGCGACCAATGTCGCAACACACTCGTGATCTTGGTCACTTTGGCGTACGACAATGTCGTCTCACTCTCGCGGGCACCGACGCACGATGGGAGCTAGAGGTATGACGGTGTTTTTTGTGTCC
>JAAZYR010000052.1 GCA_014239555.1 Acidimicrobiales bacterium | reverse complement strand
AAGTCGGTGACGTTTTCTTGAAATCCCATATCGAGGCGTCAGCCGCTGACTGTGTTGCCACTGTGATGCCAGCATTGTCACCTGAGCGAGCTAAACGACTTGGCACGTACTGGCAGACACAGCAACAACTCGTAGGCACAGACTGAGCTAACCCGGGCTTTCCGGTCTCACACACAACAACAGGCCGCCCCTAGTGGGCGGTCTTTTGTCGTTTTCAGGACTGTTATAGGGTTTGGCGCCGGGTCATGGGGATCCGTCTTTAACTAAAGGTGGAGGATATGACGTACGTCTTTCAAACTCAGTATGAAGGAACCGACCCTTCGATGCTGATCGACAATATGGGGATGTTCAACGAGATCGTTAAAGGGTCGGGGTCGTCGGGAATGGTGCTCCTCCAAGGCATTGCTGGCGGGGAGTTCACCGGTCTGTGCACCGCAGCAAGTTTTTGGGACAGCGTGCAAGCTGGATGGGACGGCCTTTCATCCCTGTATGCGGACCCAAGGGTGCAAGCGCTAGCAGAGAATGCTTCGATGACCGCAGTGGGACGCAACGTCGCCAAGGTGGAACTGGTACATGGAGATTGCTCCGGAAATTACGCAGGCGTCACAATGTTCACTGGTGATCTTCCCAACGAGAATGAGTTCGCGAACATCAGTGCAATCGCGGACGCAAGTGGTGTGAAGGGAATACGGATCTCGCAAGCGCTGGCCGCAGGGTCAAATTCTGGGACTCGTGCCGCTGTTTTCTATTGCGACTCATTGAACAACTGGGCTGACATGATGGGCACGCTAACAAGCGATCCAGCCTTCTTAGCTGGTGGAGCACGAACAGGCTTCGTACCTGTAGCCCGGATGCTCGCAGCAATTCATTAAGGAGTTCATGTTCTCGACTGGGCCGCTCCTTCGG
>JAAZYR010000051.1 GCA_014239555.1 Acidimicrobiales bacterium | reverse complement strand
TATTAATGGTCGTAAAATTCCTGAATCAGCATTTATTTTATCAATTATAAGACAAGAAAGTGAATTTGATTTATCTGCACATAGCAGTGCTGGGGCTCAAGGATTAATGCAATTGATGCCTTACACAGCTAAACTTGTGTCCAAGCAAGCTAAACTACCCTATTCAAAATCTAGGTTAACCAGGGACCCTGAATATAACATTAATTTAGGATCACATTATATAGCAGGATTAATTTTAGAATATGATGGTTCATATCCTTTTGCTATAGCCGCTTATAATGCTGGACCTAAAAGGGTTAGGTATTGGAAAAAAATTAATAAAAACCCACAAAAAAAACAAATCAATTATGTTGATTGGATTGAGCTAATAAAATTTAAAGAAACTAGAAATTATGTTCAAAGAGTTTTAGAAAATTATAATGTCTATAGATACATTTTAGAAAAAAAACCTGTCAAAATGAAAAATTTTTTTATAAATCGACCTTTATATTACTTTAATAATGGCGGAGAGTGTGGGATTCGAACCCACGGTAGGAGTTACCTCCTACGGCAATTTAGCAAACTGCTGGTTTAAACCAACTCACCCAACTCTCCAAAATCAAAGCCATAACCGATTGTATTGAATATTCAATACTTATAAAGTAATTATTGCTTAATTTTTATGAAAAACAAATATTCAATATTTTCACTTATTAAAAATGCGTTTTCATATCATGAAAACTGGCAGAAAGCATGGAAAGATCCTCAACCTAAAAAAGAATATGAAGCTGTAATAGTTGGTGGTGGAGGTCATGGTTTAGCAACCGCTTTTTATTTAGCTAAAAAACATAATATGAAAAATATTGCTGTTGTTGAAAAAGGTTGGATTGGAGGAGGAAATACTGGAAGAAACACAACAATTATTAGATCAAATTATTTATGGGATGCTAGTGCTGGACTTTATGATCATGCATTAAAAATCTGGGAAAATCTTTCACAAGAACTAAATTATAATGTGATGTTTAGCCAACGTGGTGTCATGAATCTTGCTCATAATTTGCAAGATGTAAGAGATTTAAAAAGACGAACTCATGCTAATAGAC
>JAAZYR010000050.1 GCA_014239555.1 Acidimicrobiales bacterium | reverse complement strand
TGTCGAAGGAGAAGTTTGAGCGGAATAAGCCGCATGTGAATGTGGGAACGATGGGTCATATTGACCATGGGAAGACCACGTTGACGGCTGCTATTACCAAGGTGTTGGCTGAGTCTTCGGGCGGTGTTGTGACGGCGTTTGAAGATATTGATAAGGCGCCTGAGGAGCGGGAGCGTGGTATCACGATTTCGATTTCTCATGTTGAGTATGAGACCGCGAATCGTCATTACGCGCATGTTGATATGCCGGGCCACGCTGACTACATCAAGAACATGATTACTGGTGCCGCTCAGGTGGACGGTGCGATTCTTGTGGTGTCGGCTGCTGATGGTCCGATGCCTCAAACCCGGGAGCATGTGTTGTTGGCTCGCCAGGTTGGTGTTCCTTACATTGTGGTGGCTTTGAACAAGGTCGACATGGTTGATGATGAGGAACTCTTGGAGTTGGTGGAACTCGAGGTTCGAGAATTACTTAGTGAGTATGAGTTCCCAGGTGATGATGTCCCAGTTGTGCAGGTTTCTGCGTTAGGTGCGCTGGAAGGCGCTGATGGAGCTGCAGACCAGATTCTGGAGCTGATGACAGCTGTGGATGAAGCAATTCCTGAGCCTGATCGAGATAACGATAAGCCGTTCTTGATGCCAGTTGAGGATGTTTTCTCTATTACAGGTCGAGGCACTGTGGTCACGGGCAAGATTGAGACCGGTGTGGTGAACACTGGTGAAGAGATCGAAATTGTTGGTATTCGTGACACTCAGACCACCACGATTACTGGTGTGGAAATGTTCCGCAAGATCCTTGATGAAGGTCAAGCTGGCGACAATGTTGGGTTGCTTTTACGAGGGATTGATAAAGAACAGGTAGAGCGTGGTCAGGTGTGTTGCGCGAAGGGGTCAATTACCCCTCATACCAAGTTCGAAGCGCAGGTGTATGTCTTGACCAAGGAAGAGGGCGGTCGTCATAAGCCGTTCTTCTCGAACTATCGGCCCCAGTTCTATTTCCGGACGACAGACATCACCGGCATGGTTGAGTTGCCCTCGGGCACAGAAATGTGCATGCCCGGTGACAACACTGACATGACCGTCGAGTTGATCAATCCGATCGCTATGGACGATGGTCTTCGGTTCGCAATTCGTGAAGGTGGCCGCACCGTGGGTGCGGGTCGAGTCACCAAGATCCTCGAATAAC
>JAAZYR010000004.1 GCA_014239555.1 Acidimicrobiales bacterium | reverse complement strand
AAGCATCTAAGCGCGAAACCTGTTTCGAGATGAGATCTCCCACTGGATAACCAGGTAAGGCCCGTGGCAGAACACCACGTTGATAGGCCGGATGTGTAAGCGCGGCAACGCGTTCAGCAGACCGGTACTAATCGGCCGAGGGCTTGGGCTCGATACTCAGTTTCGAGAAAACAAAGACACCCTTATTCAAGGGAATCGTGCATCGCTATGGAGTGCTCAGGGGCCGCCGGTCCCTCGCACATGTCGACTCCGACCCAATCGGATCGACTCAAGAACGTGCTCTCTCGCTTCAGATTGAGCGCTACATATTTCTGGTGGTTATGGCGGCAGGGATACACCCGTTTCCATTCCGAACACGGAAGTTAAGCCTGCCAGCGCCGATGGTACTTGGGGGAAGACCCCCTGGGAGAGTAGGTCACCGCCAGAATCCTTCTATGGAGAGCCCCGCTCGCCTCACCAGTCCAAAGTTTGGATCGGTTGGAGCAGCGGGGCCTTTCCGATTAATGCCTTGACCCGTGAGCTACCTATCGACCGGATTGTCGTGCCACGGCCCGTAGCATGGAGAGCCGTGAACGACCGAACTGGACGCCGTAATAACAACGGCCGAGATAATCAGAAGCGGTCAGGTGGACCTCAGCGAAAAGAAAAGAATTCGCGCAGAGAACCGCCAAAGGGACGCGATCGACGCGGTTCCGGTTCCGGACCAGATGGTCGTCGTTCTGATGGTCGTCGTTCTGATGGTCGTCGTTCTGATGGTCGTCGTTCTGATAGTCGTGGTTCAGATTCCCCTCAACGCGGCCCAGGAGTCGAGAAGCCTGAGCGGTACTTTGGCGATGATGCGCGCGGTTCCAAATGGGGTGGCGTAGCAAGACGAGGGGCGCACAACGCGAGCATCGATCCCGGTGGGCCACGGCCGTCTAACGATGATGTAACGCGTCCTCCCCGCAGGGATGACGACCGATGGGAACGAGTAAATGACAGTTCGCGAAGCCAACAAACGCGACGCCGACAGCCGCAACTACCGCTTCCCGAAATCGACGCCGCTTATACCCGGGGTTTATCAGAACGCGCTCTCGACCGACTTTTGAAACAACTTCGAGAAGCTGGAGAACAGTTTCTGGCAGAACGATTTGGTGAAGTTGAGGACATACTTCGGCCGTTGGTCAAAAAGCATCCTCGAGTTCCGGACCTACAGGAGCTTTACGGGCTTACTCTTTACCGTTTAGGACTATGGCGTCAGGCCCTAGACCGACTGCAACGTTTCACCGACATGACCGGTACCGTCGACCAGCTGCCGGTGATGGCCGACTGTTACCGGGCGCTCGGCGAATATGACGCAGTGCGTCGCCTATGGGACGAACTGCGGGTTGCCGGACCCGAAGCTTCGGTCATGACAGAGGGCCGAATCGTGATGGCGGGGGCCTTGGCAGACGCGGGCGATTTAGCAGGTGGGATACGTCTTCTCGAAAAGGGGCCGATTCAGACAAAGAAAGCGCGCGACTATCACCTGCGACTTTGGTACGCGTTATCTGATTTGTATGAGCGAGCGGGCGACCATCAGCGTGCTAGCCGGGGATTTGAGCGAATCCAGACAGTAGAGCCTGACTACGCAGACGTGGCCTATCGACTGACGTCGTTGTCATGAACAGCGAGAATTAAAAGCCGCAGATTGTAAGTTCTGCCTCAACCTTTTCTTTGAAGCACGCGACTACGATCGGCTTCGCCCCGCGGGGTTGTATTCCATCCACCTATCAGACACCTAAGGAGTCGTGGCGTGAGCGTCGACATCGAAGGTCTACTCGGAGATCAGGCCAGCTACCTCCTCGACCATGAGTGCGAGACCATTCCCCAGGAATTACTCACTCTTCCAGGCCCTGACTTTGTTACCGACGTGGTTTCAGTTACGGATCGGTCACCTCAGGTCATGAGGAACATGCAGTCGCTATTCACGAATGGCCGTTTAGCGCACTCAGGTTATGTATCGATTCTTCCTGTTGATCAAGGGATTGAGCACTCAGCAGCTGCCTCTTTTGCTCCAAACCCCATTTACTTAGACCCGTCAAATATTATTGAACTCGCGATTGAAGGCGGCTGCAACGCTGTCGCCACCACCTTTGGCGTTCTTGGAGCAGTGACTCGGAAATACGCTCACCGGATTCCATTCATCGCAAAACTCAACCACAATGAGCTACTTACTTATCCCGCCACTTACGACCAGATCATGTTTGGTTCCGTCGAGCAGGCACACAACCTGGGGGCAGCTGGAGTAGGGGCCACGATTTACTTTGGTAGTGAGGAAAGCGGACGTCAGATCCAAGAAATCGCCGAGGCATTCGAAAAAGCGCACCAGCTAGGAATGTTTACCGTGCTCTGGTGCTATCTCCGTAACAGCTCGATTGACATCGATGGCCAAGACAATCACGTGGCGGCAGACGCAACCGGGCAGGCCAATCACATTGGCGTGACTATTGAAGCCGACATCATTAAACAAAAACTCCCCGAGACTAATGGGGCTTTTAATACTGTGAAAGGGTTCGGCAAAACCCACGCTGACGTCTACGAAAAGTTGACCTCGGATCACCCGATTGACCTCTGCCGCTGGCAGGTCGCTAATTGTTACATGGGAAGAATTGGGTTGATTAATAGTGGTGGCGCAAGTTCAGGAGCCACGGATATGGCCGAAGCGGTGATGACGGCAGTGATAAATAAACGAGCTGGAGGTCTCGGTTTGATCTCAGGTCGTAAGGCCTTCCAACGGCCGATGGAAGAAGGCGTCGCACTTCTCAACGCCATACAGGACGTCTACCTCGATACGTCGATTACCGTCGCCTAGCCCGTCTCTATGAACTCCATCTTTTTTAACGAGTATTTTGTGCGTAGCGGGTATAAAGTTCGATCTCGGACGACCACCATCCCCCGGGAGGGTCCGTGACCGATACAGCACCTCGAGAGCTTCCACTTCAGGAACTCAACGAGGTCATCATCCGATTCGCTGGTGACTCTGGCGACGGCATGCAATTAACAGGCGACCAATTCACAAGTATTTCGGCCGCCTTAGGTAATGACCTTGCCACGTTGCCTGAATTCCCAGCTGAGATTCGAGCCCCGCAAGGAACGCTTGCAGGGGTCTCGGCCTTTCAAGTTCGAATCTCCGATTTCGCTATTACGACACCTGGCGATGCGCCAACAGTCCTAGTAGCGATGAACCCTGCAGCGCTTAAAGCTCAACTACATAACGTTGTGCAGGGCGGAGCAATCATCATTAACTCGGACGCGTTTACAGAACGCAACCTTGAAAAAGCTGGGTATGAGAGCAACCCGCTTGAAGACGGCAGTCTCGACGGTTATCGCTGTTACCCAGTAGCCATGAGTCAGATCACCCGCGATGCAGTAGCAGTGCATGGGGTGAAGCCTCGAGATGCGGAACGATCGAAAAATTTCTTCGCCTTGGGCCTGATCTCGTGGATGTACACGCGGCCGGTTGAGCCAACAATGGAATTCATTAGTACCAAGTTTCATGGTCGAGAACAGGTCATCCAAGCCAACGAAGCGGCCTTCCAAGCTGGTTATAACTTCGGCGAAACAGCTGAGCTTTTTGAATCGCACTACGAAATCAAGCCAGCACCGTTGCCATCTGGCGAATACACCAATGTCACGGGAAACACAGCCCTAGCATGGGGATGCGTGGCAGCGGGCCAACTGGCGCGTCTTCCTATCTTCCTAGGTTCCTACCCGATTACGCCGGCGTCCGACATTCTTCATGATCTGTCCGCCTTGAAACATTTCGGTGTGCGGACGTTTCAAGCAGAAGATGAAATAGCTGCAGCCGCTTCGGCAGTCGGCGCGGCTTTTGGCGGAGCGCTTGCGTTTACGACGACTTCGGGACCCGGAGTTGCTCTCAAAGGAGAAACTCTCGGCCTCGCTGTGAGTCTCGAATTACCGATGGTAGTCATTGACATTCAGCGTGGCGGTCCGTCTACCGGGTTGCCAACTAAGCCGGAGCAGGCGGACTTGATGATGGCCATGTACGGCCGCCATTCGGAGTCTCCGATGCCTATCGTGGCGCCACGCAGCCCAGCCGACTGCTTTGATGCTGCGATAGAAGCCTGCCGTATAGCGCTTCGATATCGCACTCCGGTCATGCTGCTCAGCGACGGCTACCTGGCTACTAGTTCGGAGCCTTGGCTCCTACCGGATATCGATTCGCTTCCTGATATCGGCGTTGATTTCCAAAGAGGCTTCAATGGGACGAATGAAGACGGCGAAGGAATATTCTTGCCTTACCTTCGCGACCCAGAGACGTTGGCACGGCCGTGGGCAATACCTGGCACCCCCGACCTCATGCATCGTGTCGGAGGCATTGAAAAAGAAGATGAAACGGGCAACATCAGCTATGACCCAGACAATCATCAGAAAATGGTGGAGCTACGGGCCGCGAAAATTAATGCGATAGAAGTCCCTGACGCTGAAATAGCGGGGGATGCTGATGCAAGTTTCTGCATTTTGGGTTGGGGCTCAACTTGGGGGGCTATTGACGCCACTGTTGCTCGATTACAAGAGGCCGGCCACAAAGTTGCTCATGTACATTTGAGGAACTTGAACCCAATGCCGAAGGATCTAGGCGAGGTCTTAGCCAGATTCGAGAAAGTCATTTGTCCGGAAATGAACGACGGTCAATTGGTTAACTTAATCCGGGCGAAGTTCCTCCTTGATATCAAGGCTGTAAATAAAATGAACGGCGTGCCGTTCACCACTGGCGAAATTGAGGCAGCGGCACTCGCTGCTATCGAAGCTTCCTAACAGGACTACAGGATCAATTCTTATGACTGATACTCCTATGCGCACACAACCAGCAGACTGGGCCACGGACCAAGAAGTTCGATGGTGTCCGGGATGTGGTGATTATTCCATTCTCACGGCGATGCGCATGCTCATGCCCGAACTGGAAGTTGACCGCGAAAACACGGTCTTCATATCTGGAATCGGCTGCGCTGCACGTTTCCCCTACTACATGAATACCTACGGCATGCATGGCATTCACGGTCGTGCACCCGCGATTGCGACAGGCCTCGCTATGGCTCGACCTGATCTAGACATCTGGGTTATAGGCGGCGATGGGGACATGATGTCGATCGGTGGTAACCACCTCATACATGCTTTGCGCAGAAACGTGAACATCAAAATTCTGCTTTTCAATAACATGATTTACGGTTTGACCAAGGGCCAGTTTTCACCGACCAGTGAGGTCGGCAAAGTTACCAAGAGCTCGCCGATGGGATCTCTAGACGCTCCGTTCAACCCAGTGTCGGTTGCCCTAGGGGCCGAAGCCTCCTTTGTTGCCCGCACCCACGACATGGACCGTCAACACATGATGGACATGTTCCGGCGAGCACATGCGCACAAGGGCACATCTATCGTCGAAGTTTTCCAGAACTGCAACGTGTTCAACGACGGTGCTTGGGAAGGAATCACAAAGAAGGCGAACCGCGACGCGAACTTGATTTCTCTTGAGCACGGTAAGCCAATTCGCTTTGGCGCAGACCATGAGCTTGGCGTCATCGTCGAGAACGGTGCCGCAAAAGTTGTGTCAGTAGCAGACGTCGGGGAAGCAGCTGTACTTGTCCACGACGAAACCAAGACCGATCCCTCGACAGCATTCATGCTCAGTCGTTTGTCGAGCGGCCCGTTCGAACCCACTCCCGTTGGCGTGTTCCGCGCTGTGGAGAGGATTGAATACGCGACGTCGTCTACCTCTCAGTTAGCGATGGCCCATAACGAAAAAGGTTCAGGAGACCTCGAATCGTTACTCCGCTCGCGCGGAACTTGGCAGGTCTAAGCGATATCGCTTGGATACTCGATCTCGACGGGGTTGTCTGGCTAGCGGAGCAGCCGATCCCTGGCGCAGCTCGAGCAATTGAACGCCTCGACGGTCTAGGCGAACAACTTCTCTTTGTCACTAATTTTTCTGCCCTTACCAAAGGCCAGGTAGAAGGCAAACTCAAAGCCTGCGGGATTGACGCGGCCGGAAGAGTGCTGACTTCAGCTATGGCTGCAGCATCTCTTGTGCAACCTAATGAGAAGGTCCTTGTATGCGCTGGAACCGGAGTAATTGAGGCAGTTGAAGATCGAGGGGCGATTGCCCTCGACCCCAGCGACGGAGTTGGCGTGCACGACGCTATTGACGCGGTGATTGTCGGATTTCACTCCCATTTTGACTTCACGCGTCTTGCAGCGTCGACCCGCGCTCTTCACCAAGGTGCGCGCTTGATCTCAACTAACAACGATCCGACCTACCCGACTCCGGATGGGTTGCTCCCTGGCAACGGCTCCTTAACCTCTGCGCTAGCTACGGCAGGGCAAGTGCAACCGACTATCGCGGGAAAGCCGAATCGAGCGATTGCTGATCTCGCGCTAAGGCGGCTCGAAACTCAACGCGGAGCGCAGGGAAACTTAGTCGTTGGGGACCTTCCAGCCACCGACGGTCTGTTAGCTGTTGAACTTGGGTTTGACTTCGGTCTCGTTTTGTCTGGAGTTACCGGATATGAAGACGCAGCGACTTGCGACCCGAGCCCACACATCGTTGCTGATGACCTAGAGGCTCTCGTTGGTGAGGTGTTTCCGTGAGCAGCTACCAAGGCTGGTACAAGTCTGATCCAGTCCAGCGGCTCTGCTGGTAGCTTCAATCTATGTGTGGAAGGCGACGCTAGAGCAACGGAACCCTTTGCGATGACACGACGCAGGCTCGATACCGAGTTGATGCGACGCGATTTGGCTGCGACTCCTACCCGGGCACGCGAACTTATTGAAGCTGGCCAGGTGTTAGTAGGAGGAGCAATAGCAAGCAAACCGACGCGTATGGTCGCACCGGGTGACCCCGTTGTAGTTACTGGATCAGGTCCACAGTTCGTTTCGCGAGGCGGCGACAAACTCGATGTTGCGCTCACCACATTTGGGATTGACCCCAAGGGCAAACGTGTTGTGGATGTCGGCGCATCAACAGGTGGATTCTCTGACTGCGTCATCCAACGCGGAGCACGAGAAGTCGTCGCCATTGACGTCGGTTACGGACAGTTGGACCAGCACATCCGTGATGACCCGCGAGTGGACGTATTAGAACGAACCAATGTGCGATACCTCGAACTTTCAGACATAGGAGGACCGGGAGATCTAGTTGTTGCTGATCTGTCGTTTATATCCTTGCGAACTGTCTTACCTCGCTTGATCGCTCTTTGCGGGAATAAAGGCGAACTACTGACGCTTGTAAAGCCTCAATTTGAAGCTGCGCGTGAGGAGACATCTCGCTCTCAAGGAATCATTCGTAGTCCTGATGTGTGGCTTAGAGTTCTCGGAGAGATATCCAAATGTGTTTCCGAAGCGGGCCTTGGCATCATGGGTGTAATGGTTTCACCACTTCGCGGCGCCGGCGGAAACACAGAATTCTTTATGCACTCTCGAGTGGGAGTTACCGATGGCGTTTCAGTCACCGACGCAATAAACCGAGCAGTTAATGATGCCAAGGGAGAAGCGATGTCATGAGTGTGGTTTCAATGATGTTGCATCCCGACCGTGCCGAAGCAGCTGAGTTGGCAGTTCAAATCGTCAGCTACTTGACCGATTCGGGGCACTCCGTTCGGCTGCTTGACAAAGAAGCGGTTGGGATCAACTGCTCCGAATCTGGATGCGCTGAAGATGATTTCGCAACGGGAGCGGACCTAGCAGTGAGTGTCGGTGGAGATGGCACGATGCTGAGAACATTTGAATTAGTTGCTTCGTCCGACGTTCCTGTTCTTGGGATCAACGTCGGGCATCTGGGCTACTTAACCGAATTCGAAGCCGACGAAGCCCAAAGCGCTATTGACCTCGCATTGTCGGGACGATTACCCGTCGAAGATCGACTGATGGTGCAGGGGCGAATACAACGGTCAGACGGGGGCGTCGATGGCCCTTGGGTAGGCCTCAATGAGGTTGTCCTAGAGAAGAAGGCTCAAGGCCATACGGTGCGACTCGAAGTAACTATCGATGGCTCTGCGTTTGCAACTTATGCCGGCGATGGATTAATTGTTTCCACCCCCACGGGTTCTACTGCGTACAACCTTTCTGCACGCGGTTCGATCGTGGCACCAACTCATTCGTCGCTCCAACTCACACCAGTTGCCCCACATATGTTGTTCGACCGTTCGTTGGTTCTGAGGCCAGACACTGAGATTCGCATTTCAGTGGTCGGAGAACGAGAAGCCAACCTATCCATCGATGGCCGCAGCGTCGCAGCGCTATCGGACGGCGATGCAATGATTGCGACGCGAGCAGACACCATCGCTCGCCTAGTGACTTCGGGGACAGGTGGCTTTCAACAAGTCCTAAAACAAAAGTTTGGGCTTAAGGACCGCTAATGATTCTGGAACTCTCAGTCCAGAATCTCGGTGTGATTGAGGCTTCGACGTTGGTCCTCCGACCTGGGGTGAGCGTGCTCACTGGCGAGACTGGCGCCGGCAAAACCATGGTGGTCCAAGCCATCGAACTACTCACAGGTGGACGAGCCGACCCCTCGATGGTACGAAACGGAGCTGAATATGCGTCCGTAGAAGGCCGGTTCGAAATGCCGACAGGTGAGGAGGTGGTGCTGCGGCGTGTGATACCCGTTGAAGGTCGCAGTAGGGCTTATCTCAACAGTGCCTTAGCCCCGGCATCTCAACTCGCAGAGATAGGTTCCAAACTTGTTGATCTACACGGTCAGCATCAGCACCAATCTCTACTGCAACAAAAAGTCCAACGGGCAGCCCTCGACCGACACGGCCAGATCGACCTTGACGCCCTCAACGCCGCTCGCGGCGAGGAACGACGGCTTCTACAAGAAATCGAAGGCATGGGAGGCGATGCAAGAACTCGTGCCCGTGAAATTGACCTCCTGCAGTTCCAAGTCAACGAACTGGAACAAGCCGAGCTTAACGATCCACGCGAAACTGACGCTCTTAAAGATCTAGAAGAACTGTTGGCCGACGCGACAGCGCATATAGAACAGGGAAATCGGGCGCGGGTCACGATCAGCGAGGACGAGGGGGTCTTGGATCTTTTAGGTCAAGCTATAGCGGCTATCGGGGGCCGGGCTCCGTACCAGGAAATAGCCGAACGTTTGAGGGGGCTTCAAGCTGAACTTTTTGATGTGACCGACGAGATGCGCGAATTGGTTGACCGGATCGATGAGGAGCCCGAACGCCTCGCTGAGGTTCGAGCCCGACGACAACTACTCGTGGACCTACAAAGAAAATACGGCGACAGCCTGGACGACGTCATCGAATATAGAAGCGAGGTGTCTGAGCGTCTGGAACGACTCCAAAATCATGAAGCCGTTGCGACCGAGTTAGAGATAGCTCTAGCCAAAGCGAAAGGCGAGCTTGCGGTTGCCGCCGGAGATGTGGCAAACGCTCGACGTGCAGCAGCACCCGCCTTCGCTGACGCGGTAAATCACTACCTCCCCGAGTTGGCACTTGAACACGCCAGTTTGTCTGTTGACGTTCGAGGCGATGACCCCGCAGACGACGTCGAGATCATGTTTCGAGCCAATAGTGGTGCCAGACAACATGGTCTAGCGAAAGTGGCGTCCGGAGGAGAACTTGCCCGAGTCATGCTTTCTCTTCGATTGGTTTTAACTGCCGGGCCACCGACGCTGATCTTCGACGAAGTCGATGCTGGAGTCGGCGGAGCTGCAGCTGTCGCTGTGGGAAGAGCCCTGGGACGATTAGGAGCGTCTCATCAGATACTTGTGGTTACGCACCTCCCGCAAGTCGCCGCGTTCGCAGACCAACACCTTGTGGTTGACAAAACAGATGACGGACGAACAGTTGTATCTACCGTTACAGAAGTAACCGAGGAGCACCGTGTCCGCGAGCTCGCACGCATGCTGGCTGGGCAGCCAGACTCCAAGAGTGGCAGACAACACGCCACGGAACTTCTTGAACAGGCGGAATTGGACCGGAGTCAGGTATGAGACTCGGACGCAGGGAGGGCTTGGCGGAAGAAAAAAAGCTCGGAGCTTCAGCCCGGGTAGACCGCCGAACTAAAAATCTAATTCCCCGACTACAACCCGGCGAAATAGCCGTTATTAACCACGAAGACCTTGACCGTGTCGCTGCGGATGGTCTGGTAGCAGCCAAGGTGTCGGCTGTCCTCAATGCGTCTCAAAGTATGTCCGGACGTTACCCGGCACTCGGAGCCCTAGTACTCCTTCAGTCAGGAGTGATTTTAATAGACGGCATTGGGGTGGGGGCTTTCAACCGGATTCAAGAAGGAGACAGACTCTCGATCGTCAATGATCGTGTGTATGCGAATGGCCAGGCCGTTTGTCGCGGCAGCCGGCCGACGACAAAAGAGCTGGAACAAAGGCTCGAATCGGCGCGCGATGCGGTGCGAGGCGAACTAGGTCAGTTCGCCGCAAACACGCTCCAATATTTAGCTACAGAGCCCGAACTCATTACAGATGATCTAGAGCTCCCGGAGCTTTCAGTTGAACTTGCCAAAAGACAAATCTTGGTGGTCGTTCGCGGAATCGATTACCGAGAGGACTTAGCCGCGCTTCGAAGGTCGGGATACATGCGCGAGATGCGGCCAGTCCTCATTGGAGTCGACGGCGGTGCCGACGCGTTGCTTGCAGTAGGGCTAACACCGGATTTGATACTTGGCGATTTCGACTCTGTATCGAGAGACGCTCTTAACTGTGGAGCGCAGCTGTTAGTCCACGCTTATCCAGGTGGGCTTGCCCCCGGGGCAGCGAGGTTGGAACGTCTCGGTTTCGACTATTCAGTGGTGGAGGGGGTGGGCACGAGCGAAGATATCGCGATGCGAATGGCTTTCGAAAAACGCGCAGAACTCATCGTTCTCGTGGGATCACACACCTCTATGGCAGACTTTTTTGACAAGGGTCGCAAAGGCATGGCCTCAACGTTTCTTACCAGGATGAAAGTTTCCGCGATTCTCGTCGACGCGAAGGGAGTTAGCCGTCTGTACCGCACCCAAGTCCGTAAACGTGACCTGGGTCTGCTGATCCTCTCGGCGCTCTTCACACTTGTGGTCATCGCAGTCGTAACAGAACCCGTTCGCCTATTGCTCCGAACCTTGTGGCTGAATCTAGGAATGTGATTTCGAAGTGATCAACCTGCGGTACCACATCATCAGTATCGTCGCTGTGTTTTTAGCACTCGGAATCGGTCTCGCCCTGGGCTCTACCTTCGTTGACTCCATTCTCGTAAACGAGTTAGAAGATCAGGTAGACGAGTTCGAGGCCGATCGCCAAGAAGCCATCACACAAAAAGATGTGGCCCTTGCAGACAAGGACGCGGCCGTGGCAGCTAAGGAATTGGCGTTAGAAGCCAAGAACGAGATCCAAAGAGGAGCCGCAACCCAGGTGGAGCGGCATCGAACTGAATTAGCAGGAGAACGCGACGCTGCAAAAATACAGAGAGACGCTCTTATCGAACAATCTGAAATAGATGCAGCAGCACATAACTCTTTACTTAACACCATCGAAATGATGATGCCGCGCGCGCATTTAGCTGAGACGTCTTGGATCCTGTTGGCTCCAACGGGCATCAATAGCGCCCTAACTTGGAAAATACGAGACCTGCTGACTCGTTCGGACGGAGAGTACTTGGGGACGCTGTGGATCGAACCGACGATGAACTTCGAAAACCCGGAAACGCTTGACGCGTTAAATCGGCTCTACGGCGATGATCAAGATGAGATGGACGTCGCTGATTTGACGGTTTCGGGTATCGTCACCACACTTTTGGTTCAGGACTCGCTTACCAACTCGGACACGGAAACCACCCCGATGCTCATAAGCGAACTCAGGAATATAGGTCTATTGCGATTTGATCGGTATTTATCAATGCGTGACCTCGACAGCATTTCGCATTCCGCTAACCGTATTTTGGTCATCAACGATCCTGAACATCTTGATCTCCACGAAGGTTTTTTTGTGCCGCTTCTTCAGCAAATTTCACAAACCGCAGAGGTGGGCACCGCCGCGTTAGTTGAAGTCGCTCTTGAAGGGAGATCTCGAGGACGAATAGTCAACAGGGTTCGCAACGATTCCTTGCTTGCACAGAGCTTGTCAACGTTTGATGATGTTGCCTCGTTCGAAGGTCGACTTTCTCTTCTACTGGGGTTGGCCCGCCTTCCAGCAGTCGGTCATTATGGTGATCTCTACACCTCCGAGGGTCGATTTTCTCAATGACGCACGTCGTAGCCATCGTGCCCGCTAAAGACAGAGTTGATTTGATCGCAGCGACAGTCACGGCGCTCATCGAACTTGACGTGATTGGTGAAGTAGTAGTGGTCGACGATGCCTCTATCGATGGCACCGGTGAGATGGCTCGAAAGGCCGGGGCTCGCGTTGTTACGCTCGAACGCAACTTAGGTAAAGGAGGAGCTGTGGCCGCTGGTGTTGCAGCTTCAGGAGCCCCAGAAAGCTACTTGCTCATAGACGCTGATCTTGGAGCGTCAGCTACGCATGCAAACATTCTCCTACAACCCCTACTAGACGATCAGGCGGATATGACCATAGGGATCTTCCCGAAGACTGGGCGATCGCGAGGATTTGGCACTGTGAAGCGAACAGCAGCCCGGTTAATCGAGAAGGCAACAGGTCGACGGTTTATCGAGCCGCTCTCAGGTCAACGGGGGGTGAATGGCCCACTGATGCGCTCGCTGGATCTAGCCGACGGCTTCGGGTTGGAAGTGGCGCTCACCATCGATGCGCATATCGCCGACGCTCGAATCCAAGAAATTCCGGCTCCGTTCTCTCACCAACCTTCAGGCAGAGGACCGAAAGGCGTCGCTCATCGGGCCCGTCAATGTCGAGATGTTGCAAAAGCGTCCGCGGATCGACTCGGTTGGCGGTCCACTCTGGAGGCAATGGCAAGTGGCCTATTGAGGAACAGAGCGAAGTGATCCTCACAATTGGAACGTTTCTGGTGGCCCTGGTATGCGCTTTGCTCGCATGGGGGCGGCTTGGATCTTCGTTGTCGCGGCCTCAATGGGAAAAAGAAAATTATCGCGGCGTAGTGGTAGTCGGAGTATCGGGTGTGTTGGTTGTACTGATTGAGGTCCTCATAATCGGGAATCTCTATTGGGGATTTAATGGTGCGTTGTACGGCGCCCATGCCTTGGCCGCCCTAATCCTGGTTTTAGCATTCGGATTGTTGGGCTGGATTGACGACATTCGAGCCTCAGAAACAGGAGGAGGTCTTCAGGGACACATTGAGGCAGTTATCTCCGACCGGACATTTTCTACGGGCATGTTGAAATTAGTCGGTGGCATCTTGGTCTCGTTTGGGGCGGTAATAATCGCGGATGTAGGCGACGGACTCGTTGGCCTTGCTCGCAGTGCAGCGATTATTGCCTTGGGAGCAAATCTGCTGAATCTTCTTGACAGAGCACCTGCACGCTCATCCAAAGTCGCTCTGTTTTGGTTCTTGACGCTTTTAATTTTGACTGCGGCGTTGGGTGACTCGTATTCGGTGGTGCACCTGATTTGGGCCTCTGGAGTGGTCGGCGCGAGCGTTGGATTGGCTCCGTCGGAGTTGATGGAGCGCCACATGCAGGGGGATACGGGAGTGAACGCAACTGGCGCGGTGTTGGGGTTCTCGACCGTTTTGGCTGGCTCTTCTCTAGCCGAATGGATAGTGCTTGGCGTTCTTGCGGTTCTGAACTTAGCGAGCGAAAGAACATCCTTCACGCAGGTAATTGCTGAAAACGCGACCTTGGACCGGCTTGATCGCTTAGGTGCGCAGCACCGGAAAAAATGAAATGACACATACTGGTGGGGTTGAAAATTGGGAATATCTGAAAAGTGTCGTTGATGGTCAACACCATCGGAGAACTGACCCGCTAAATTCTCTCCAAGTGGAGCGGGACCTCAACCATGACTAAACACATTTTCGTAACTGGCGGGGTTGCGAGTGGACTTGGCAAGGGAATAACAGGATCTTCCCTTGGGCGCCTTTTGAAAGCGCGAGGCCTTCGGGTGACGATGCAAAAGTTTGACCCGTACATAAATGTTGACCCAGGAACCATGAACCCTTTCGAACATGGTGAAGTTTTTGTGACTGACGACGGAGGCGAAACCGATCTCGATTTGGGTCATTATGAGCGATTCATCGATGAGCCACTAACCAAGGATTCAAACGCGACAACGGGTTCGATCTACCAAGCTGTTCTTGCGGCTGAACGTCACGGCGACTACCTAGGTAAGACGGTTCAGGTAATCCCCCATATCACTGATGAGATTAAGCGTCGTATCCGGCGTCTCGCCACGGCTGACACAGACGTAGTGATTACCGAAGTCGGCGGTACCGCTGGCGATATCGAAATTCTGCCTTTTCTTGAGGCAATACGACAGATGCGATTAGACGCTGGCCGCGGCAACGTTTGTTATGTGCACGTCACTCTCGTCCCGTTTATAGGGCCGTCTGGCGAACAGAAAACTAAACCCACTCAACACTCTGTGACCGAGTTACGAAGCAGAGGAATCCAACCTGACGCAGTAGTTCTTCGAAGTGAAGAGCCAATTGACACAGCGTTGCGCGAAAAGATCTCACGTCTATGCGACGTCGAACTTTCGGGCGTTGTTAATGCTCCCGACGCGTCCAATCTCTATGAAATCCCGCTCATACTGCACAACGAGGGCCTCGATAGGTACGTCTGTGAAATATTAGGTCTAGCCAACCTGGAACCCGACCTTGGGTCGTGGTCGGCACTTGTGGACCGTATAGACGAGGCTACCTCCAAGGTGCAGATAGGGGTGATTGGAAAGTACGTGAGCCTTCCAGATGCCTACATGTCAGTAGTTGAATCACTACGTCACGGCGGCTATCACCATGGTGCTGAGATAGAAATTGACTGGATACAGGCCGAGGATGTCGAAGGCCTTCTGGCAAGCGGCAGGCTCGCGCACTTGGACGGCATGGTCATCCCCGGCGGCTTCGGAGAACGTGGAATCGAAGGGAAGATTGCTGCCGCTCAATACGCGAGAGAAAACGAAGTCCCTTGTTTGGGAATTTGTCTAGGACTTCAAGTCATGGTGACGGAATTTTGTCGTAACGAACTGGGACTGGTTGGTGCCAATAGCCGAGAGTTCGACCCCACTACATCCCATCCTGTGGTCGATTTAATGGATTCGCAGCGTGAGGTGACAGACATGGGTGGCACCATGCGCCTAGGCCTGTATCCAGCCCGCCTGCTTGATGACAGTCGCGTGGCCGCGATGTACGGAGATTCATTGATTTACGAGCGTCACCGCCATCGTTATGAGGTGAACAACGACTATCGGGTTCCGATGGAAGAACGCGGCCTCAGATGCAGCGGGTTGTCACCAGACGGAAGACTGGTGGAATTCATCGAACTTGATGCGCACCCATTCTGGGTAGGTACACAGGCACACCCGGAGTTCAAGAGCCGACCAGATCGGCCCGCTCCTCTATTTCGAGGTCTTGTAGGCGCGGCTCTTGCACGATCCGAAGGACGAAATCCAAAACTCCTGGAGTCGCGTACCGAGTCGGTGGATTGAAGCGTGGTCGGCCGATCCGACCCTGAGTTCTCTCTGGTCAACGAACGGCTATTGCACGCCGGGTACGCCTTTGATCTTTATGCGACTACGTGGGTTGACTCTTTGGGAGAAACGTTTCAACGAGACATTGTTCGTCATCGTGGCGCTGTGGCGGTTGTGCCGCTAACGGATGATGAAGAACACGTTTTGCTCGTACGCCAATTTCGCACTCCCTTAGATGACTGGCTGTTGGAGTTGCCGGCGGGCCTTCGAGACGTAGATGGAGAGACAGAGATTGAAACGGCCCGACGCGAATTAGAAGAGGAAGTCGGATGTGTTGCCGAGACGGTTGAACATTTGGTCACACTGGTAACCGCCGTCGGGTTCACTGATGAAGCGATATCAATTTTTTTGGCTCGAGATCTTACTTGGACGAGACGCCATGCCGACGGTGCAGAAGAAAAGTCGATGACTGTAGAAACGGTTCCCTTGGCCGAAGTCGGCCCAATGATTAGGAACGGAGAAATCACCGATGCCAAAACCGTTGCTGGTCTTTTACTTGTCCAACAAAAGTTGATTTCTTGAGCCGATGAACGAGAGAGCGACGACCATCGAATTAGAGGAGTTCCTGAACTGGTTGACCGTGGAACGGGGGAGAGCTGCGTCAACGGTTTCCGGGTACCGGAGGGATGTGGCTAACTTCCTTGAGTGGCTTGATTCAAGCGAAGAACAGTTATTGACCGCGCAAGAAAGTGACATTACGGCATATGTGGCCCACTTAAAGCATGCTGATCGCGCGCCATCCACCGTCGCTCGAGCCACTGTTGCCATTCGTTCGTTCTTCCGCTTCTTAGCAGCCGAAAAAATGATTGAAACAGACCCGGGAGCCTCTGTCGAGGTGCCCAATGTGCCTCGAGGCTTACCAAAGGCGCTAACCCTTCAACAGATCGAGTCCTTGATGGCCTCTCCAGTAGGAGATGATCCCGCTGCGCATCGTGACCGAGCCATTCTGGAGGTTCTCTATGGATGCGGTCTACGCATAGGAGAGTTGGTTGCGCTGTCATTGGTTGACGTTGACCTCGACGGCGAACTTTTACGGGTCTTTGGCAAGGGCCGCCGAGAGCGTATCGTCCCCCTCGGTCGGCCTGCGCACGCCGCGGTTTCTCAGTGGATGAGCGGACCGGGACGAGATGCTGTGCTGAGTCGGCGAACAGGTGTCACTCAAGCAGAAGATGCTTTGTTTCTCAACCAGCGGGGTTCTCGGATCAGTCGGCAAGGAGCATGGATGGTCGTTCGAGGTCACGGAAACAGAGTCGGCCTCGGTGTTGAACTGACGCCCCATGTCCTGCGCCACTCATGCGCTACCCACATGCTGGAGAATGGAGCGGAGATCCGTTACGTTCAGGAACTTTTGGGGCACAGATCGATCAGCAGCACACAGCGGTATACCGCGTTTAGAGATGAAGAAATTCGGCAAATCTACGACAGGTCCCACCCTCGCGCAGAGGCGCAGTTACAAGAGAAGTAGTTTCACTGTTGTGCCGATCAGACACTTTCGCCATCTAGTACGAAGGTTTTTTTCCTGCCTAGATCGAAGAGCTCCGAGTGCGGTGGATGGGGAGTGGGCGGCTACGTACCTGTCAGCGAAAGAACGAGCACTTTGGTCTGTGATGAGCGGCCCTGATCAAAGACACTCGATCGCGGTTGCGAAAATGGTTGACAAGCAACTACCAGAAGACAGAACGGCTGTGGTCGCTGCACTATTGCATGACGTAGGGAAAATATCAGTCCGCTCTGGAATTTTACTTAGAGTTCTGGTGGGGTTCACTCACCCTCTGGTGAGCACACAACGGCGTCAGCGATGGACATCGAAAGGCGGACCATTGTCGCGACTGGCAGATTTGATTGAATACCCGGCAGCGGGAGCGACCCTGCTCGCGGAGGCGGGCAGCGAAGAATTCGTGGTGAGGTGGGCTGCTCAACATCATCTGCGACCCGACGAGTGGACGGTCGACAGCGTACGGGCGAGAGTGTTGCGACGAGCAGATAGCGTCGCGGTTTAAGGAGAAGCACATGGAAGCGATCGAGATTACGGCGTCTCTAAAGGAGGCGATTCTCCACGCATACGGAGATCGGGTTGGGACGTTCAAGCTGCAGTCAGTTGATGAAGCGACTTCGAAAGCCCGTCAAAAAGTTCGCTCACAGCTTTCCAAAGAGCAACGACTGGTAATTGATCGGGCTTTAGTGCCTTTTCGGGATTGGTTAATTAATCGAGACCCAGAAGCGGCCGAACGAGTGAAAAAACGAGTACCGCCCCCACAAGACATAGAGACAGCGGTTCGTGCTGCGGAAGATTATGCCCTAGCGAGCATCGCCCCCGACCTGACGGACGAAGAGAAAGCATTATTGACCAGCCGCCTGCAGAACGGCCGCGTTGAAACGGTTGAGGAACGCAACGGAATTAAACGCCCGCCCCTAAAACTGTCGAATCGGCATGTTCGAACCATGGCATGCGGTTTCGCCGTGATCTTCTTCGGGTCCGGCTTAGCCGGGGTGGCGACAGAGGCGGGAACTATCGTGACCATAGTGGGAGCAGCGATCTTTGTTTTCGGATTCAGAAAATGGCGATCAGGCAACGTGACGTCGAATATCCCCGAGGTGTCAGTCTTTCGCGGAGGGAAAATCAGTAATGAGGGAAAAAGCCAGTTCTGACTTCATCGGAGCGCTAGATCAGGCTGATGGCAGAAAACCCATCGCATCTTTAGCTCGCTGAACAGTCACTGCTGCGACTTGAGCTGCCTTGCCCGCACCGCGCGCAATAATCCGATCTAACTCCGCTGGATCAGCGAGAAGCTCTGCTCGGCGATGTTGCACAGGTTCGAGCACATTGATGATCGCCTCGGCCGTGTCATTCTTCAAAGGGCCATATTGGTGGTAGTCGTCAGCGAGCGTTTCAGGATCGCGTCCGGTGGCAGCTCCAAGTATCGACAGCAGATTGGAGACACCAGGTTTGGTATCAAAGTCGAATCGGACGTCATTTTCTGAATCCGTTACTGCCCGTTTCAACTTCTTCGCGATCGACGTTGTTGCTTCGAAAATACCGATAGTGCCCATGGGCGACTCTGTGGATTTGGACATTTTGTTCGTCGGCTCTTGAAGATCCATAACTCTCGCGGCGATCGTTGGAATCGCAGCTGCCGGTAACACAAAAGTTTCGCCGTAACGTGAGTTGAACCGTTCGGCTACGTCACGTGTTAACTCAAGGTGTTGACGCTGATCATCGCCCACAGGAACCCGGTCCGCGTCGTAAATCAGGATGTCGGCGGCCATCAAAGCTGGATATGTGAATAGGCCCGCAGACACATGTTCTTGACCAGCGTCGCCTTGTTTCACTGATTTGTCTTTGAACTGCGTCATTCGACGGAGCTCTCCGAAAGAAACAGTGCACTCGAGAAGCCATGAGAGCTCGGTGTGATAGGGAACGTGACTTTGAACGAAGAGGGTGCACACCTCAGGATCGAGACCCACCGCCACCAAAGTTGCCATTGTCTCGAGAGTCTTCGAACGAAGTTCCGCGGGATCTTGCTGAACAGTGATGGCGTGGAGGTCGACGGCGCAATAGAAGCTGTCATGTTCATGCTGGTCAATAGCCCACTGGCGAAGGGCACCTAGAAAATTTCCCAGATGTATGTCCCCGGTGGGTTGAATGCCTGACAACACTCTTGTCATACGACTTGACGGTACCGCAGGTACCAGCGCAAACCATCCGAAGAAGAAGCGAAGACACCCAAGAAATGCCTCGAAAGACTCATCAAGCGTGTTACATGGATGTGATTTGCTCCGCTATCTTTAGGTAATGCCCTACGACGTACAAACCGACGTTTTTGAGGGCCCCTTCGACCTTCTCTTGCGTCTCATTCTCCAACAAGAGGTCGACATTTATGAAGTGTCCTTGAGTCATATCGTTGATGCTTATTTGGCGGAAATGGATCGAATCATTGCGGTAACAGAGGGAGAGAGTTCCCCCACCTGCCGTGTCAACCTCGAGTTAGCGACAGAGTTTCTGTTGATCGCGGCGACCCTTGTCGAGTTAAAAACTCGGCGGCTGCTTCCAGACGAAGCAGATGGAGATCTTGACGATGAACTGGGCATATGGGAGGAACGAGACCTCTTACTTGCCCGCCTGCTGGAGTGCAAAACCTTCAAGGGAGCTGCGGTGGTGATGCGACAGATGGCTCACCGTGCGTCGTTTAGCTATCCGCGAACCGTTGGACCTGATGAGAAATATTTGTCCCTGGCACCAGACCTTCTCAACGGCTTATCGATTCGAGATATCTCCGAGGCCTTCTTGCGGGCAACGGCTCCCAAACCTGTTGTACGAGTCGACCTTGGCCATATCGCTCCGATCACTGCGTCGGTGACGGACGCGATGTTCGAGTTGATAGATGAAATCCCAAGATTGGGGGAAACTAGTTTCAGGCAATTAACCGGGGATTTGGTTGATCGGATCCAGGTAGTAGTTCGATTTCTGGCTGTGCTGGAGCTCTTCAAACAGGGTCATATTGACCTAGTTCAACCCGAACGATTCGGGGATATAAACATCGTCTGGACCGGTAACGAAAACGAGTTGTTGCTGCCGATTGGCGGTGTTTCATATGACGGCTGAGGATGATGCCGAGGTTTTTCAAGTATTAGCAGCGCAATTGGAGAATGAGGGCTCCCTTTCGACCCCATCAGCCCCAGATAGCGAACTCCACGAACTTGACCCAAATGTTGTTCCCGCTGATGTGCGTGCCGCTCTCGAGGCGATCTTGTTGGTGGCATCAGACCCGGTACCGCCCACCGTCCTTGCTCAGCTACTAGAAGTCAGCGTCGAAACCGTCGATGCCCTATGTGAATATTTGACCGATAGCTACGCGCAAGAAGAGCGAGGTTTCACCATTAATCGCGTCGCTGGTGGTTACCGATATCAAACGTCGGACGCTCAAGCCCCTTATGTAGAGAGATTCGTCCTTGAAGGGCAAGCGACGCGATTGTCTGCTGCCGCCTTGGAAACTTTGGCGATAGTCGCGTACAAGCAACCTGTTTCACGAGCACAAATTTCGTCGATTCGTGGAGTCAACGTGGATAGCGTCGCTCGAACACTGCAGCAACGCGGCTACATCGAAGAAGTTGGTCGTGACCCAGGTCCCGGCAACGCGGCAATGTACGGCACGACAACCTTGTTCTTGGAACGCATAGGTCTGGACAGCCTTCGAGATCTCCCCAATCTCAGTGATTTTGTCCCTGATGCTGAAGTGGTAGAGACACTTGAAGTAGTGCTACGCGGATCTGATGAAGCAACTGAGTTCCTGGACGCCGGCGCAAGTGCTCCCGATTCGAGCCCGCCCACGTGACTGTGGAGGAGTCGCCGGAACGACTCCAGAAGGTACTAGCTCGGTGCGGAGTAGCGAGTAGGCGCGCGAGTGAAGAGCTAATTGGAGCGGGGCGGGTCACGATAAACGGTCACGTAGCGACCCTTGGAGACAAAGTTGAGGCCAACGATCGCATAGACCTGGACGGCGTTCCCATTCTTCGAGATCCGACTCTTCGGCACTACTTGTTACACAAGCCTCGTAACGTCGTGTCGACGGCTAAGGATCCAGAGGGAAGGCCGACTGTTGTCGATCTCGTACCCTCAGAATCCAGGGTGTTTCCCGTCGGTCGGCTCGACACCGATAGCGAGGGCCTGATCGTTCTAACTAACGACGGAGACTTAACCCACAGGTTGACGCATCCAAGTTTTGGAGTTCCTAAAGAATATTTGGCGCATGTGGAGGGTGTCCCTACGCGGCTTGCTCTTCGACGACTGCGCGAAGGAGTAGAACTCGATGATGGGCCCACCGCACCGGCAGAAGTTTCGATGCCACAGGAAGGTCTACTTAAGCTGGTTATCCATGAAGGGCGCAACCGTCAGGTTCGCCGAATGTGCGCCGCTATCGGCCACCCAGTGATTCGCTTGGTGCGAGTAAGAATTGGGCCAATCAGCGACAAAGAGTTAGCCGCCGGAGCTTGGCGAACTCTCACCATGGAGGAGGTGCGTTCTTTATACGCTGCTGCCACCAATTAATAATCTCGCACAGAGCTTGGACAAACCCTTCGGTACCATGCCAACCGTGAGACATGGCTCCCAGAAGACGGGTTTAGCTTCCCAATGACCAAGAACGCGCGTCGCGCTCAGATCGTAGGAACAGGACTGATTGGGGGCTCCATCGCGCTCGCCCTCCGAGCGAGGGGATGGCACATAACGGGTAGAGACATTGATGCTCATCGGGCCGAGCGAGCATTAGAACTAGGCGTACTGGACGTTGTTGGTAGCGATGCGGAGGCTGAGTTGACCTTCGTTGCTGTGCCTGCCAGCGTTCTTGAGGCAGAAATTCGCAAAACCCTTCGCGAAACGAAGGGCATCGTGACTGACACTGGCAGTGTGAAAACCACAGTAGCCCGGGGTATCGACGATCCCCGATTTATACCGGGACATCCAATGGCAGGCTCAGAACAAGAGGGTGTTGACGGCGCTAGTGAAGAAATTTTCGACGGTGCTGTCTGGGTTCTCACTCCGACGGTAGGTAGCGATGATTTTGGCCTTCGGGATCTCCAAATGGTCCTCGCCTCTATAGGGTGCGATGTCGTAACGATGACTCCTGAACGCCACGACGCGTTGGTTGCGATCGTTTCTCATGTACCGCATTTAACTGCCGCGAGTTTGATGTGTCTGGCAGACGATCGTGCCTTAGATGACGCGCCGTTGCTGCGGCTCGCGGCCGGTGGGTTTCGGGATATGACCCGTGTCGCCGCAGGCCACCCCGAAATATGGCTAGATATTTGTGAAGAGAACAGGGATGCCATCGTCTCGGTCTTAGATGAGTTTTCTGCTCGAATTGGTAATATCCGCGAAATTGTTGCCCGGTCAGATCGAACGGGATTAACGAATTTGCTTTCTCAGGCAAGAAAAGCCCGCACCAATTTGCCCTCTCGGTATGTCAGACCTCAGGAACTCGTGGAGTTACGAATTCCTATCCCAGATCGGAAGGGACAGATTGCGAATATCACCATGTTGGCCGCCGATTGTGAAGTCAATGTCGCCGACATAGAGATCGCTCACTCAGCTGAGGGAGCGCAAGGTGTTCTTGTTCTTGTCGTGGCTCAAGCTGAGGTGCAGAGGTTCCTGGCCGTGCTGGCGGGCCAGGGTTACCGGCCCACCACAAGAGAACTGGCATGAATAATTCGCGTGGGATGACTCCCTTTGCTGGCCCAGCGGTAGGAGATGTGTCTCTTCCTGGGTCAAAGAGCCATACGAACAGAGCCTTGCTCTGCGCTGCGCTCTCTGAAGGCACGAGCCGGCTGTCTGGAGTTCTTTTCGCCGACGATACCGAAGCGATGTTGGAGGCAATTGCTTCCCTAGGAGCAACCGTTGAAGTGGACCGCGAGAATCTTGAGATTGAGGTCACCGGGTTAGCTGGCGCACCAAACTTTCGGGATCTCGTTATCGACGCGAGATTATCGGGCACCACCTCTCGATTTCTTTTACCGACACTGGCGGCGGGTAACGGCATAGTGACGCTGGATGGAGCACCGCAATTGCGGTCGCGCCCATTTGCGGAACAAATAGACGCATTGCGCGATCTGGGATGTGACCTCGAAGAGTTAGGTGCTCCTGGCCAGCTACCTCTCAAGGTTTCTTCTCGAGGTTTAGAAGGAGGCGAGGTCGAAATCTCCGCGGAAACCAGTAGTCAATTCGTGAGCGGTCTGATGTTGGCGGCGCCGCTTTACAAAGAAGGACTGAAAATTAGGTTGACGGGTCTACCTGTCAGCCGCCCCTATCTAGAACTCACCGTCAAAGTTATGGGTGATTTTGGCGTATCGGTTGAGACACCAGACGAATTCACGTATGTCGTACCCTCAGGGCGGTACCGATCTATCGAAGTTCAAATTGAACCAGATGCCTCAGCTGCGTCATATTTTTTTGCCGCCGCCTCGATTACCCAAGGACGAGTAAAGATAGCTGGCCTTCATCGAGGGAGTTATCAAGGAGATGTCCAATTCGTTGATGTGATGGAACAACTTGGTGCAAGGGTTGTCTGGGGCGAGAATTTCATTGAAGTTGAGGGTGACCGAATTCGCGGAGGCGCGTTCGATCTTCGCGATTTCTCAGACACTGCGCAGACGCTTGCTGCCTTAGCAGCTTTCGCCGAAGACGCGATCGAAATTACAGGTATTGGTTTCATTAGACGTAAAGAAACGGACCGAATTGCTGGCATGGTCACCGAGCTCACCAAATGTGGTGTTGACGCCGTAGAAAGTGAAGATGGGCTTATCGTGCGGCCGGATTTGTGGTCGCTTAGGGGAGCAAGCATTGATACTTACAGTGACCACCGCATGGCTATGTCTATGGCTCTGCTTTCGCTTCGAATCCCCCGAATAGTCATCAACGATCACGATTGCGTGGCGAAGACGTTTCCCACCTTTTTCTCATGTCTTGAGGAGCTTCGCCCGAAGGTCAAACCAAGGAGCAAGGTGGTTGCCGTCGCTGCTATCGACGGTCCGGCAGGGTCCGGTAAGTCGACAGTCGCTCGCCTCCTCGCGAGCGAATTAAATCTTCCACATTTCGATACCGGAGCTATGTACCGCGCAGTAGTAGTGGCGGCATTGCGCGCAGGAATTGATCCTGAAAATCAAGATGCGATGACCGACCTCGCTGAGAAAACGGAGATCTCCATCAGCGAACTAACTTTTATTGATGGTGTTGACGCCACAGATGAAATCAGGACTCCGGAAATCAATCAGTGGGTGAGCGTCGTAGCGGCAAACCCAGGTGTACGCCGCGTGCTAGTAGCTCAGCAGAGGAAATGGGCGACTGAAATAGGTGGCGGAGTGATGGAAGGCCGTGACATTGGTACCGAAGTATTCCCGGATGCAATATTCAAAGCCTTTCTAACCGCTCAACCTGAAGTTCGGGCGCGACGTCGATACGAGGAATCTTCGGTTCAAACACTGGGAGATGTACAAGAAGATCTACAACGGCGAGATCGAATTGACTCAACTCGCGTCGATTCCCCGCTTCAAGTGGCATCTGGCGCGGTAGTAGTTGATACCAGCGAACTCACCATTCAAGAAGTCGTATCGGACCTTGCGAGTATGTTCCGTTCCGTCGTGGAGGATTGATGGACAAACAACTGCCGGTGGCTAATCCCAACGCGCGTTGGTACAACCGAGCAACGTACCGGACGCTTAAATACCTTATTTGGGGAGTCTTCAAGTTCTGGAACCGCATCACTATTGAAGGGCAAGAGAATATCCCGGAGGGAGCCTGCGTCTGGGCGCCGAACCATCGGAGTTACATCGACACGCCATTGCAATCATGCGTCCCTAGGCGGCTCCGGTTCATGGGTAAGGAGTCGGTTTGGAATAACGCCTTTTTCGCTTGGCTTTTCACAACTATTGGATGTTTCCCCGTCAGTCGAGGAAGCGCCGATCGAGCTGCTCTGATGACTGCGCTAGCAGTCCTGCAGAACGGCGAGGACCCTGTGGTGGCTTTCCCAGAGGGAGAACGCAAAGACGGCCCTCGGATCTTTCCGTTATTCGACGGAGCTGCTTATTTGGCGGCTAAGGCGCAAGTAGCGATTGTGCCCGTCGGAATTGGCGGCACCGCAACCGCCATGCCCAGAGGTTCCAAAATGTTGTATCCCAAACGAGTACACGTCATCATTGGTAAACCGATTCCGCCGCCCTCTCTCAGCCCCACAGGCCGGTTGTCTCGACAAGAGGTACGTGAAACTTCGGCGCACCTACGAGAAGAAATTCAAGACTTATTTGACCGAGCTCAAATTATTTGCGGCACGCCAAACATTTATGAGCCCGGAAGCGAACCCCAGACTGACGTGTAAACAGCTCTAAATATTCGAGCGTTAATCGGCAAGAGAAGCAAGAACCTCGCTAGCAGCAATTTCTCGGTCAAGCGGCACGACTCGTGCGTCAGCCGGAACCGCAAGAGTCGCGTGCACCGCTGTCTCGAGGGCCGAAAGAAGCTCCCGAATCTCCCTCGGTGGTGGAAAATACTCGTCTTCGTCCGTGATGCTCACCTCTTCAACCCCTAATTTCGGTGAAAGGTGTCGAATCACTGCCTCAACTAGTTCCTCAGGGGCCGATGCTCCTGCTGTCACACCAACTGTGCCCTGTAGTCCCTCGGGCAATTCCGAGCCAGAATTAATTCGGAAGACTTGTTCGCAACCGGATTCTTTTGCGAGTTTGGCGAGAGCCATGGTGTTGGATGAATTGGCGGAACCAATGACGATCACTGCATCACATCGTTGAGCTATCGAAGCTAAAGCGGACTGTCGGTTCGTCGTAGCGAAGCAAAGATCACTACGTCCTGGCATCCAAACGTCAGGGAATCTTTCCTTAGTCGCTTGCAACACCCCTTCCCAATCTCGGTGGCTGAGGGTCGTTTGCGCCAACATGGCAAGCGGCTCCTGAAATTCAGGCAAATTAGCTACCTGGGCAGAATCCTCAACCAGACTGATTGCGTCGGGAGCAACTGCCATTGTTCCGACCGCCTCCTCGTGGCCCTGGTGCCCCACGTAGATAATTCGGTAACCCTTTTTTGAGCGAACCCGCACCTCGTGATGGACTTTGGTTACGAGAGGACAAACGGCATCGACTACGTACCCACCTCGTTCGCGCGCTTCCTTGACAACTTCGGGCGCAGATCCGTGAGCGGACAGCATTAACGGACGTCCTTCGGGTACCTGACTGACGTCGTCAACAAACACCACCCCGAGGCTTCGGAATCGATCGACTACAAGTTGGTTGTGAACGATTTCGTGGTAGCAGTAGACCGGTGGATCAAACGAACGCACCATCCAAGCCAGTGCCTTGATGGCCATTTCCACGCCGGCACAAAAACCTCGGGGCGACGCCAATAGCACTTGATCCACACTCACCAAGCTGAGGCTACCGCTTGGCAGCTTTCCTCCCCGTGCTGGGTGTCGGACAAGGTCGCCCGTATCCTGAACTCCATGTCTTTGCCGGTTGTCATCAACGTCGTGCCTGAAAGTGCTGCTGAGTCAGCAGGCCTCTGCCCCGGCGATGAAATCGTTGCTATCGATGGCGAGGTGCCAACGGACGTTATTCGCTGGCAGTTGTTAGTCGATGAAGCCGACCCGGTTTTGACTGTTCAGCGAGGAGGCCTAGAACTAGACACCAAAGTCATTAAGGCCGCCGGAGAGCCGTTGGGTGCGGAAGTAGATTCGTCGATATTCGACCGAGTCAGAACCTGTGACAATCACTGCGAGTTTTGCTTTATATATCAATTGCCTAAAGGGATGCGCCGAAGCCTTTATCTAAAAGACGATGATTATCGCCTTTCGTTTCTTTACGGAAACTTCACGACCTTGACACGATTCACCGAGGCTGATCTAGAAAGAGTGGTAACTGAACGACTCTCCCCGCTATACGTCTCGATCCATGCCACGGACCCGGCGGTGCGCGCTCGAATGCTCCGCAATCCGCGCGGTGGATACAGTTTGCGCTGGTTGAAGGCACTGCTCGATTTCAAGATCGAGGTCCACGGACAAATCGTCGTGTGTCCCGGAGTAAACGACGGAGAAGTGTTGGACGACAGCTTGCTAGGAGTACTTGATCGCTTTCCAGAACTCAGCTCGTTGGCCGTGGTGCCTCTAGGAGTCAGCGCCCACAACCGCGAACCCTCGATGCGACCTCATACCAAGGGTGAGGCCACTGCAGTCATTGAGACGGTCGAAGGTTGGCAGGAGCGGTTCCTTGAGGCGGTCGGCCACCGGCTCGTTTACGCGGCAGACGAGTATTACCTGCTAGCGGATAAGACATTTCCAGAAGCTGATACATATGAAGATTTTGCGATGTACGAAGACGGAATCGGAATGGCGAGAGCTTTCGAAGCGGAATTCAGCGGCAAATTATCTTCGGGTATTGGGCCCCGAGCGGGTTTTTTTCAGTGGGTAGATGGTGCCCCGGCAGAGGGCTACCGGGCACCCCGCATGGGTGGCGGATCGAATCGCTCAGGAGAGCTCGTGAGCACCGACCTTTCGAAAGATATGGCGGCGATTCCGGTAGGCATAAGTGCTCGAGACGACGCGCCTGTCGCCATACTCACGGGAGCGTATGGAGCGAAAGTCCTCTCACCGTTGATTAATTCTCTTGGTCGAGAAGGTATTCGTATCATCGAAGTCGAGAACCTCTTTTTTGGTGGCAATGTGAAGGTGAGCGGACTAATGGTCGGTGAAGATCTTCACCGGACGCTCTCGTCTGAACCCGAAGGCCACCGGTACCTACTACCGGACGTGTGCCTCAACAACGGAAAATTCTTAGACGGACTGGGCATAGATGACTTACCACGCGAGGTAGAAGTTGTTCCTACTGACGGGGTTGCCCTGCGCGCCGCCCTCAAACGTGGGACTCGTTCTGAAGGTTTGACCCAAGAAGGTGCAATATGAAAGCGCCGGAGCCATTGCCCGTAGTTTCTGTGATCGGTCGACCCAACGTCGGGAAGTCGACGTTATTTAATCGAATCCTTGGCAGACGCGAAGCGATCGTCGAAGAAAGACCAGGAGTAACTAGGGACCGCAAATCCCTGGAAGCCGAATGGTCAGGACACGTGTTCTTGCTCGTTGACACCGGCGGCTGGATGCCTACGGGGTCCGACCTAGATGGGAAAGTTTCCGCTCAGAGCGAAAAGGCGATCAATAACTCGGACCTGATCATCATGGTGGTTGACGGCACCACAGGGATCACCGAGGAGGACAGTCGTGTTGCGTCAATCCTTCGACGTTCGAATGCTCAGATAATTCTCGCTGTAAACAAAATTGATAGCTCGCTCCGAGATCAAGACATCTGGGAGTTCATGTCTCTAGGTCTTGGTGAACCTCTCGGAGTTTCCGCTCTGCATAGTCGCAACACCGGTGATTTACTTGACCGGATTGTTGAAATGCTCCCGACCTCTGAGCAGTCAACAGAGACAAGTCCTCAACAAGATGACGAACTGGAATCCGATGAAGGGGTCCGCGGAGTCGCCATTGTGGGCCGCCCAAACGTCGGGAAATCAACGCTATTCAATCGGCTAATTGGAGACGATCGTTCAGTTGTTCACGATATGCCTGGCACCACACGCGACGCTATCGACACTGTGGTGGAGACTGAGTTAGGTCTCTTGCGCTTCATCGATACAGCTGGCATGAGGAGAAAAGCTCGAGTTGATGATGACACCGAGTACTACTCCAGCCTCCGGGCGTTGCGGGCCATTGACAAGGCTGACGTCGCACTTCTTGTAATTGACGCATCGGAGGGCGTGACTTCACAAGATCAACGCCTGGCAGAACGGGTCGACGCCGCCGGATGTCCGATTGTCATATTGATGAACAAATGGGAACTCGTTAACCAAGAAGAAAAAGATGAACTGATGTATCAGCTAGGTCAACGACTTCACTTCCTCGGAGAATCGCCGGTTCTGCGTATAAGCGCCCTAACCGGACGGGGTATACAGCGCCTTGCTCCGGCATTAGAGGCAGCTATAGATGCGTATGAAACAAGAGTGCCAACTCGTCGGGTAAACGAAGTGATTCAGTTGGCCCAATCGGCCCAAGCTGCACCCCACGGCGGTCGAGTTCTTTATGCAACTCAAGGCGCAACTCATCCACCCACCTTCACTTTGTTCACCAATAAGGATTTACCTGCAAGTTATGTTCGGTATCTCGAACGCCGTTTACGAGAGGAATTCGATCTTGGTGCAACGCCGATAAAGGTGCGGCTTCGGCGGCGTGGCTAAGGAAGTCTCGATGCAGGGTTCTGTCTCGTACAGAAAAAAGTATGTGGTGTTCGGATCGTGACCTGGTGTGGACAATGCGATCGCGACTTTGATATCGGTCTCCTCGGAGAAGATGGTGGTTGCCCCGTATGTGGTCAGTGGCTTGCTAAGCCATCGCGCGGTGGCTCTGTCCCGTGGCATTTTTGGGTGGTGGCCGCGGGTGCTGTCCTGTACCTAGGGTGGCGAGCCCTGCAAGGAATTATCTGGGTGGTACAACAAATTATCTGACTCTGTGCGCCGTGCGGATCGGAGCGCCATCCCAGATATCGTGGCTTCGCTGCGGGCTGTGGCGCAGTTTGGTTAGCGCACTGGTCTGGGGGACCAGGGGTCGGAGGTTCAAATCCTCTCAGCCCGACGTAGATGAGGCCAGACACCTTGGAGTGTCTGGCCGTCATGACAACTACCTAGCCCCGACCAAAGTGTCACTTTCTACTGCAATCTCTTTATGGCTATGTAAAGGTGAGGTCATGAAATCGAAACATTACATTTCATTGCTCACAGCTCGTGCTGCCGATGCGCGGGCAATCATCATGTTCTTTGCGGTCTTCCACACCGGGCTACTTATTGTCCTGGGGTTTGGAGGCAGCGGGTTAGAAGACTCAGGCGTTCAGCTTGCCTTGGCCACCGTCACCGTGCTCACTTCGCTTTGGACAGTGTTCTTCCTCGACGACTGTATGCAGGACCTCTTTGCCTGTGGCCAAGATCTGTCTGACGGGTCTGAAGATTTTAAGGCCAGCAACATCGGTCGACGTTTCACAGCCGTCCCTGTCCCCGTCTTTCGGGTTGTGAACTTTGTCGTGATAGCGCTCATTGTTGTCGCCGAACTTTTAGCCATTTACTAAAAGATCCCTGCGCCGGGACGGGGACGACCGACGGGCTATATCCGGGCCATCCTTTCTTAACCGATAGGGCTCAACAGACCGTTTTCGCTATTCGTTGGCCACGCTCAACGGGAGCGTCCTTAGAAGTTGTAGTGCTTGCTCGGGGTCAAATGCTCTAGCCAACAAGTGTCGGCTGCTTTGGTTCAGCACTCCGACGGATCTGGCGTCGTCGAGGAACTCGACAAATTTTCCCCAGAACCTGCCGGTATCTAACAGGACAACGGGGAGATAGTGAAGACCGAGCTGCGTCCAAGCGAGGACTTCGGCGAGTTCGTCGAGAGTCCCATAGCCACCGGGAAGCGCTATCACGCCATCGCTCAACTGGTACATCAGCGCTTTTCGTTCGTGCATTGATGGCACCAGACGCAAGTCGATGTCTCCACGATGGCGTACATCACGAGAGAAGGTGTCTTCGGGGTAGATGCCAACTACGTGACCGTCTTTTGAAAGTGCCCCGTCGGCGACGGCCCCCATGAGGCCGGCGTCACTGCCGCCGAAGACGATCGTCACCTGTTCTAGAGCGAGGTATCTGCCGAGCTCGGTGGCTAGTTCAATAAAGGCCGGGTCATTACCAAAAGACGAAGCGCAGAAGACAGCGACTGTGTTTATTTTGTGATTGCCGGCGTTCACCAGAGACACCCCCAAGTTCACAGTAGAGCGCAGGTGGTAGACAAAAGCACCCCGCCCGGTTATCGGCGTTGTCTCTAGCTAGCCCCGTCTAAAGCATCTTCCCAGGGTTGACGGAATTCTCAAAAGTGTTTTCATCGTTGTGAGAGATTGCCGTATTAGGAGAGTTCTGCTGCCAACGCGAGGGCGTCGTCCCAACTGCCGTGACCCATCAGAAGTCGCCGGTATTGAACGAACGGTCTGATGCTGTTCATGGCCATTACCCCTGCTAGTGCACCATCGCGCCGGTAGCCGGTAACAAAAGCTTGTTCTTCGACCGAGCCAACCAAGACTTCCACATGCTCAGAACTATCAGTATCACCCGCAACTTGAATCCGGTCGTTGTACTGGTCGGACCATACGAAGGGCACGGAGTCGTAGGCGCGGCTGCGCTCGGGGTGTAATAGATTCCCGGCGACCAACATCGCTTGTTCGGTGGCGGCTGTCCAGTGTTCTACTCGGACAGGTGACGGTCCCAGCCAAGCGTTGGGAGCCTTGGCGACGTCGCCAACGGCATAGACACCTGGAACCCCCGTATTCATCGTCCCGTCACACACGACTCCGTCATCAATCTTGAGCCCGGAGCCGGCCAACCAGTCCGTGTTGGGAACAGCCCCAATTCCGATGACCACAAGATCCGCTAAAAGCTGAGTCCCGTCGGTCAATTCGACGCCCTCTACTTCGTCGCGACCAATAATGGAAGCAACACCGACCCCGAGTCGCAATTTGACTGCGTGTACTTGGTGTAGGTCGCCGCAAGCTTCTCCCATCTCAACCCCCAGGCCTCGGATGAGCGGCGCCGCTGCGGCCTCGACGATCGTTACCTCACAGCCTCGGTTGCTTGCGGCAGCCGCGACTTCGGAGCCAACGAAACCGGCACCCACTATTACGACAGACGCTCCAGGTATTAATCGTTGGCGAATAGCTAATGCGTCATCGATCGTGCGAAGGACGTGAACTCCCTCGATAGCGTCAGTTTTTGGAAGTTTTCTTGCGGCAGCTCCGGTAGCAATTATGAGACCCTCGTAGCGAATCTGGTCGTCACCCACGGTGACCACCTGTCGGTGGATGTCGAGACTCGTTGCCGATTCGCCCAACATGAGGTTCAGGTCGAGATCAGATAACACGTCTTCAGCGAGGAGGAATAACTCTTCGGGATCTTGGTCGGTAGACAACATTGTTTTGGAGAGAGGTGGCCTGTCGTAGGGGCGGTGCTTCTCTGCACCTATAAGGGTCAACGTGCCTTCGAAACCCTCGCGGCGAAGATTTTGGCAGGCCCGTATTCCTGCAAGAGAAGCGCCTACAACAACGATTTGATCCACAGTTTCCACCTCCCCCCTGAACGCTATCTCGCTCGGAAGGGCAAGTGGCATCAAATCAAACAGAATAGATATTCGCCACGCAGGGTGGTGAGCGCAAAGAACTTTGCGACCCCGTCAACCGAAAAGACGGCTGATTTGTGCTTGCGCGCGACCAAAGAGACCGGTACATATGCTTGACAAGGTTGTAACTACACGGGTGTAATCACAAGTCCGGAACTTAAACGAACTAAGACCGAGGGATTGATCCTCCGACTCAGCGAACTGCAGGCCCCTAAATGGGCCAGGTGAATTGAAGAGGAGATATCGGTTCCCGGTGGAGGGGGACGGGCGTTGGGTTCGGGTGCGGCAGACGAGGAGCGAAAGTGGCGATCACAGACCAGACGGGGACTGGCACAACCGAGGACATGATAGAGGGCACTTCGGCAACGGGGATGCAGGTCCAGAAGCGTGACGGGAGCTTGCAGTCTGTAGACGTCAACAAGATCGTCAGGGCTGTCGAACGATGCGCGACGGAGTTACCTGGGGTAGATCCGATGCGTATCGCCACGAGAACTATCTCGGGTTTGCACGATGGTGCAACCACCACCGAACTTGACGAATTGTCGATTCGTACAGCAGCCGCGTTGATTATTGAAGAACCTAACTACTCTCGCCTTGCAGCACGACTACTCGGAACGTTTATTGACAAAGAAGTCCAGAATCAAAACGTTTATTCGTTTAGCCAATCAATCGAGTTGGGAGCTGAGTGTGGGCTGATCCACCAAGGCGTTCTTGAGTTTGTTCAAGTTCATGCGCGCAAACTGAACAACTCGGTCTTGAACGAGCGGAGTAATCTGTTCGAATTTTTTGGCTTGCGTACCGTTTATGATCGCTACCTCCTCCGCCACCCAACTGAGAGGACGGTCATAGAAACCCCTCAGTATTTTCTTCTTCGAGTCGCGTGTGGCCTTGCTCGGACACCCGAAGAAGCCATCACTCTTTATGAATTGATGTCGAGCCTTGAGTACCTGACCTCCAGTCCAACTCTGTTTAACTCCGGTACAGCTCACCCTCAAATGTCATCGTGTTATTTGTTGGACAGCCCCGAAGATTCCTTGGAAGGCATATACAAGCGGTATACCGATATCGCGAAGCTCTCAAAATTTGCAGGTGGGATTGGGGTTGCCTGGCATCGAGTTCGAGCTAAGGGTTCACTGATCAGCGGCACGAACGGCCTTTCTAACGGCATCGTTCCGTGGTTAAAGACATTGGACTCTTCCGTCGCTGCTGTGAACCAGGGTGGTAGACGCAAAGGTGCCGCCTGCGTTTATTTGGAAACCTGGCACGCTGATCTAGACGACTTCCTTGAGCTTAAGGACAACACAGGTGATACAGCTCGTCGAGCTCACAACTTAAACCTTGCGAATTGGATCCCAGACCTGTTCATGGAACGAGTGGAAAACGACTGGCAGTGGTCTCTCTTCGACCCAAAGGTTGTGCCACACCTGACGGACCTGTACGGAGACGAGTTTCGCCAGGCCTATCTTGCAGCGGAACAAGCGGGACTCTACGAACGGCAAGTTCCGGCCCGACAGTTGTATAGCCGCATGATGAGGACGTTGGCTCAGACAGGAAACGGTTGGGTTACCTTCAAAGACGCATCGAATCTGAAATGCAATCAGACAGGAGAACCCGGCAACGTTGTGCATCTTTCGAACCTCTGTACCGAGATTCTGGAAGTTACGAATCAACAAGAGACTGCTGTTTGCAACCTCGGCTCGGTGAACCTGGGACGCCTGGTGCGCGACGGAGCATTCGATTTCGACCGCCTCGGCGAGGTCGTGCGGACAGCGGTGCCGTTCCTAGATCGAGTAATCGACATCAATTTCTACCCGACTGACGAAGCGGGCTCTTCGAACAGTAAGTGGCGTCCCGTGGGTTTGGGTTTGATGGGACTCCAAGATGTGTTCTTCCAGACCGGCTTGACATTCGATAGTCCCGAAGCCCTCGAACTGTCGACGCGGATAAGCGAAGAGATCTATTACTGCGCTCTCTCGGCTAGTTGCGATCTAGCAGCAGAAGACGGACCTCACGAGGGGTTCTCTGAAACGAGGGCAGCTCGAGGTGACCTTCAGTTTGATCTGTGGGGGGTCGTCCCGACCGACGTTGCACGATGGGAGGCGTTGAAGGACCGCATAAGCCAGCACGGTCTTCGTAACTCGTTGATGATTGCGATCGCCCCGACGGCGACTATTGCCTCCATCGCTGGATGCTATGAATGCATCGAGCCTCAAGTATCGAATCTGTTTAAGAGAGAAACCCTTTCAGGCGAGTTTTTGCAAATCAATCGTTACCTAGTGAATGAGCTTCAGGAACGCGGTCTCTGGGGTGACGACATGGCTCAACGAATTAAGCGAGCGGAAGGCTCGATTCAGGCCATCGAGGAGATTCCCGAGGACCTGCGCGAGATCTATCGAACGGCTTGGGAGTTACCACAACGAGCCCTGATTGATTTGGCGGCTAGTAGAGGTGCATACATTGATCAGAGTCAGTCTCTGAATCTGTTTATGGAGAGCCCTAGCATTGGCAAGTTGTCTTCCATGTATATGCACGCATGGAAGAGTGGCCTGAAGACCACCTACTACCTGCGTTCGAGGCCAGCCACTCGAATCAACCAAACCGCTTCCGTAGATGATGGTGAACCGACAGGTTCACCGCCGGACGGAGAGTCAGTCGATGCCCGCTCTTTCAGTGATGAAGAAGCCATCGCGTGCTCACTGGAAAACCCCGAAACTTGTGAAGCTTGTGACTGATCCCCGTTTCGCTTCCTTGTCCTGATTGATCGCCGAGAAACGACACCGAAATGGCACTTGCAGAACCAGATGACAATTACGCAAACCTTGATCAGCCTGATCAGGGGAAGTCCGCTCTCGGGCGAGAGGTCGGAGTTGCAGGCAACATTCTTGACCCCGGATTCAACCTCACGTTGCGTCCGATGCAATACCCGGTTTTTTATGACATGTACCGAGATGCCATTAAGAACACCTGGACGGTTGAAGAAATAGATTTTTCTGATGATGTCGTGGATCTTGATCGAAAATTGCTGCCCGCTGAACGCCATTTAATCAATCGATTAGTCGCTTTCTTCGCGACTGGAGATTCGATCGTTGCGAACAACCTTGTGTTGAATTTGTATCAACACATCAACAGTCCCGAAGCCCGTATGTACTTGAGCAGGCAGCTATATGAAGAAGCTCTGCACGTTCAGTTTTATTTAACCCTCCTCGATAACTACATACCCGATGTTGACGAGAGGGCTGAAGCGTTTGCTGCCATCGAGAATATTCCGTCCATTCGCCGAAAAGCTGAGTTCTGTTTTAAATGGATGAGCAGCATCGGCGACGTCGCGGAATTACGCTCCCGTGACGAGCGAAAGCAGTTTCTGCTGAACTTGGTTTGCTTCGCTGCGTGTATCGAAGGGCTCTTTTTCTTTGCTGCGTTCGCGTACGTCTATTTCCTTCGCAGCAAAGGCCTTCTTAATGGGCTAGCAGCGGGCACTAACTGGGTTTTTCGCGATGAGTCCTGTCACATGAACTTCGCATTCGAAGTCGTGAACACGATTAGAAACGAAGAGCCCGATTTATTCGATGACGATCTGTCTGCCCGCATCGTTGAAATGCTTGAGGAAGCGATCGAAGTAGAGAGCCAGTTCGCGGCGGACGTCCTCTCGGGCGGAGTGGCCGGAATGTCAACTGCCGATACCCGCACTTATCTAGAGTTCGTCGCGGATCAACGGTTACTGCAACTAGGACTCCCCAAACGCTACGGATCGAAAAACCCGTTCGATTTCATGGAGCTACAGGACGTTCAAGAGTTGACGAACTTTTTCGAACGTACCGTCGTGGCTTATCAGGTCGGTGTTGAAGGTGATGTGGCCTTCGACGAAGATTTCTAACTCTTTGGTCAAAGGCCCCCGGTGAGTTGGTGATTAGTTGAGCCGCCCCTGTCAAGGCGAACTGAGCTAATCCCGTAAGAAGGCTTCGATGAGCGTATTGACAGCGCTTACTGGCGTCGTCAGGTCCGAACGAACTTGAGACTCCAACTCAGGTAGGAGCTTTCCCACCTCTGGGTGGGTTCGCAGAGCCTCCAAGAGACGGTCATCAAGCATTGACCACATCCAACGAACGCGTTGATCTACCCGACGACGCTCAAGGTCACCAGACTCGCTCAGAAGGCGACGGTGCTGTTCAACCTGACTCCACAGGGTCTCGACGCCTTCGCCTGTTAGACCAGCACAGGTGAGAACTGGAGGCGTCCAATGAGGTGACGCCGGCGCGGTGAGGTGCAGAGCAATTTGGTATTCGCGCGCAGCTGCAGCAGCTCGTTGCGCGTTGTTGCCGTCAGCTTTGTTCACGGCGATCATGTCGGCTAACTCGAGGATTCCCTTTTTGATCCCTTGAAGTTCGTCGCCGGCCCCGGCAAGCATTAACACGAGGAAGAAATCGACCATGTCTGCGACCACTGTCTCGCTCTGACCCACTCCGACTGTTTCCACTAGTACGACATCGAAACCAGCCGCCTCATACAAAAGTATGGTTTCTCGCGTCATCCGCGTAACGCCGCCCAGCTCACCAGCCGTTGGGGAGGGTCGCACAAACGCCGCATCGTCGTTTGCCAATGACGACATTCGGGTCTTGTCGCCCAAGATGGAGCCCCCAGTGCGCGTTGATGTTGGATCTACCGCGAGAACTGCTACCCGGTGGCCTTTGCTTGTCAGAGTTTTACCGAGAGTTTCAATAAAAGTGCTTTTCCCGACGCCAGGTACCCCTGTGATTCCAACACGATGAGCTGAGCCGGGGTTAGTCAGAAGCTGGGAAAGCAGTTCTTGAGCTGAAGCGCGATGGTCAGGGAGGCTGCTTTCTATGAGAGTTATGGCGCGACCCAAGGAGGCGCGATCCGCCGAGCGGACGCCTTCCACGAGATCTGTGATCGAAGGGATGGATGCCACAACTGTTGAGGGTACAGGCCCTCAAGCGACTGATTTAGAGGTCATTTAAGGGGGCCAGTTGTGAAATATTGGCCGCCATCGATAATTTGGCTGACAAGACCTGCAAAAGTAGGAACATATGGGAATAGCAAAACGGATAGCTGCGCGTGGTCGGAGTCGTCCTCACCCCGTGGAAAAATTCCTGGAACCAGACGAGACAGTGAAATGGATGCTTCCCGCTCAAGGGGGACTTCATCCTTTTACGATGCTGGTATTCGCAATGTTCGTTCTGTTGGCTGTTCTGGTCTTGGACCCTCGTTCATGGGTGATGGGAGTCACGATCACGGTGGTCGTGTTCGCAATAGTTGCGGTTTTGACTACTGCTCGCTACCGAGTCATTGCCATCACATCTGACGACGTTCTGCTGCTGAGAGCCCGGGGATGGCGGCCGGCGAAACCAGTTGAGTTACTTGACAGAAGCCCGCGAACCACCAAGTTCGAGGTGCGTAGCCAGTTTTGGTCTCAGATAGAAGTTGCGGGGGAGAGATTGTGGGTTCACAAACGCTTTCAGGCGAAGCTCGAAGAGGCAGACTCATCGCTCGGACGCCGGACCAGCAAAGCTGCATCTAGCTCGGTCTATCGCGCTAACCGTGCAAAAAAGAAGGTAAAAAACGTTCGCCGTAAATGATGAGTTCTAGCCGTTAAGTTTTGTGAGCAGCTCTGTAGCGGCTTCGGCGATGACCGTTCCCGGAGGAAATATCGCTGTAGCTCCGGCCTCGATCAAGGCCGCGAAATCTTGGGGTGGAACGACACCGCCGACGACGATCATGATGTCGTCTCGACCCTCGGCGGCTAAGGCGTCGCGAAGTTCAGGTATCAGTGTCAGATGACCTGCAGCAAGAGAAGATGCTCCGACGATGTGCGCATCATTCTCTACCGCTTGACGAGCGGCTTCTCTGGGGGTTGAAAAAAGAGGTCCGATATCTACGTCGAAGCCGAGGTCTGCAAACGCAGTGGCGATGACCTTCTGGCCCCTATCGTGCCCGTCTTGCCCCATTTTGGCGACGAGGATACGCGGTCGTCGACCTTCGCGTTCGGAAAATTGCTCAACCAGTTCTCGTACAGAACTCACTGCGTCGGTTTCTTCTCCCACTTCGCTGCTGTACACCCCGCTAATTGATCGGATTTCTGCCTTGTGGCGGCCGTAGACGAGTTCAAGGGCGAGACTGATCTCTCCAACTGTTGCTTTCGCTCGTCCCGCTTCTATCGCTAAGGCTAAGAGGTTTCCCTCTCCAGTGTCCGCCGCTTTGGTTAATGCTGCAAGAGCTTTATCTACCTGTTCGTCATCTCTCTCGGCGCGAAGGCGGTTGAGCTTGGCTATTTGAGTTGACTTGACCTCAGCATTGTCGATTCTAAGGACATCGACCTCTTCGTTAACGTCCATCCGATACTTGTTCACTCCGACAACGGTTTGTCTGCCCGAATCGATGCGCGCCTGGGTGCGTGCCGCTGCTTCCTCAATTCGCATCTTTGGGATGCCTGCCTCTATTGCTTGGGCCATGCCACCCATTTGCTCGATCTCGCTGATGTGGCCGAGTGCCCGATCAGCTAATTCTCGGGTCAATCGTTCGACGTAGTAACTCCCACCCCAAGGGTCAATAACTTTGGTTGTCCCGGACTCTTGTTGGAGAAAGAGCTGGGTATTACGGGCGATACGCGCGCTGAAATCAGTTGGCAGTGCGAGCGCCTCGTCGAAAGCGTTCGTGTGAAGACTTTGGGTATGACCCTGAGTAGCTGCCATGGCCTCGACGCAAGTCCGAACGACGTTGTTGTAGACGTCTTGCGCGGTGAGGCTCCATCCCGATGTCTGACTATGGGTTCGCAAGGACATGGATTTGGGATTCGTTGGAGAAAAACCCTGCACCAAATCAGCCCAAATAATGCGTGCAGCTCTGAGTTTGGCGACTTCCATGAAGAAGTTCATACCGATTGCCCAGAAGAAGCTGAGACGAGGTGCAAAATCATCGACGCTGAGCCCGGCTTTTTGGCCTGTACGGAGGTATTCGAGACCGTCAGCGAGGGTGTAGGCGAGTTCTAAATCGGCCGTCGCTCCCGCTTCTTGCATGTGGTATCCCGATATGGAAATGGAGTTAAAGCGGGGCATGTTCTGGCTTGTGAACTCGAAGATGTCGCCAATAATGCGCATTGAGGGCTGGGGTGGATAGATGTAGGTGTTGCGCACCATGAACTCTTTTAGGATGTCATTTTGTATGGTCCCCGCAAGCTGGTCGGCTGGTACTCCCTGCTCTTCGGCGGCGACGATATAGAGCGCAAGAATGGGTAGCACGGCCCCGTTCATTGTCATTGAAACGCTCATCTGATCAAGCGGAATGCCGTCGAAGAGCGTCCTCATGTCGTAGATGGAGTCGATGGCGACGCCCGCCATGCCGACATCGCCGCTGACTCGCTCATGGTCACTGTCGTAGCCGCGGTGGGTGGCGAGGTCGAAGGCGACTGAAAGTCCCTTCTGACCAGCGGCAAGATTTCGTCTATAGAAGGCGTTGGAATCTTCAGCCGTCGAAAATCCCGCGTACTGCCGAACCGTCCAAGGTTGGTTCGTGTACATCGTTGGATAAGGGCCGCGTAGAAACGGAGCGAAACCCGGGAAGCTGTCCAGATGCGTCATATCGTCCCGAAGGTCCGCCGCGGTGTAAAGACACTTGATGTTGATTCCTTCGGGCGTTTGCCAGGTCAAGTCTTCAGCGGAGGTTCCTGTCTGTGCTTCGAGATTGCGTTCCCAGTGGTCGAGGTCGGACTTTGGTTGGTTCACAGAGTCGAGGTTTATTGTGGAAAAGTCAGGGATTTGGTTCATTGTTTGAACTCACCCAACCAACGTCGTGTGCGCTTTTGCGAGTACTTCGAGCACGTTGCATCCACGATAAACAAAACCATCGATATCTGTGGTATCGATTCCAGGGGTATCGGGGGATCCGGCGAGGTAGATGAGCTCTGCTCCCGCACCTCGAAGCGCAGTAGCGGCTTCTGCGGCAGACTTCAAATAAACGGTATCCGTTGAACATATACAAGCGATTCTGCAACCACTTGAGGCGAATGCTTCAGCGGCTCTGGCTGAACTTTCGAAGCCATTCTCACTTACGGCCTCTACCCCGCCCGTTTCGAAAAGGTTCTTTGCAAATGTCGATCTTGCGCTGTGAGTAACGACGTCGCCGAGGTTCGCGAGAAAGACACTTGGTCGAGTAGCAGCAGAGTCCGCAGCTTCTCGAAACTGTTCGAAAGGAGCAGACCAACGAAATAGAGACAGAGCTTCACACCTTTTTTCCCCAAATGTTTGCATAGAGTCACTGGGGATAGCTTGGCGCTCGATCTTGGTCTCGCTTATGTCTGGAAATTCACTGGTTCCCGTGATCGAAGTAGAGCGGTCCGCGACGGCGGCCAGGCGAGCCTCGCGTGTCTCCGCTATCGCAGCTTGCCAGAATCCGGATAAGAGGGCCTCCCCGATACCACCGTTTTCCTCCAGCTGTTGGAGAACCTTCCACGCCGAATGGGCGAGTTCGTTGGTCAGTGCCTCGAGATACCAACTTCCACCCGCCGGGTCGATTACGGAAGCCACCTTCGATTCTTCTTGAAGTATGAGTTGAGTATTTCGTGCTAATCGCAAAGCGCTGTCGTCGGGGAGACCGGTAGCGCTGTCGAACGGCTCGACCGTTATGGCGTCAGCCCCACCCAAGGCAGAGGCGAAGCAGGCTGTTGTCGTGCGCAACATGTTTACCCAGGAGTCATTGCGGGTCATCATTGAACGTGCCGTGGTGGCATGGATGCTGAGCGGAGCACGAGCAGGATCGCCACCTGAGGCATCGATGATTCTGGTCCAACAAATCCGAGCAGCTCGGAACTTAGCAGTTGTTAGAAACTGATCTGGACCAGCTGTAAGTGTTAATTCGAGCTGTTGTGATGCTTCGTCTACTGAAAGTCCCGCTGCTGTAAGAGCGCGCAACCACATGACCCCGGTTGAAAGAACAGCTCCGAGCTCTTGTCCATCAGAAGCACCAGCGTCGGCCCATGTGGAGCCATCGAGGGCAATTGGTCGCATGTTGGGATGCGACTTCGATAGTTCAGACACTGCATCAGCGCATTCAGCGATTTCCTTTGAGATCTCGGAGATGGACCGACCGGTCCGCGCCATCCGTCCAACCGGATCGATCCCCAGGCGGTTGCGCAGTAGGGACGCGTCGCCGCATCGACGATCGCAAAGAGTAACGAGGGCCTGTATTTGCGCTAATGAGCTTCCAGGAGTCAAATGAACGGGAGCCAAATCAAGGTGAACACCATCGAGAAGCGAATCGAGCGACTCAAGCTCTGTTGGAGCTGCGATAAGAGTGATGCCGGTGACGCCGTTCTCAAGATCAGAAAGAATGCGTTTGTTGATGCCTTGGGTTTGTGCAAAGTGGCTTTGGCGAATTTCCCACCCCAATATGTTGCCGGCGGCACGACTGCCGCGAGTGAATGGTGAACTTCCGGGAAGACCTGCATCGTTTTGATCCGTTGCATGCAGTTCACGCGTATAAAGCGGTTCTCTCGCAATACCGTCCAAAGTTTTGGTGGTGAGGGACCTAAGGTCTTGGCCTCTCAGTGCGGTGTTGGCAGCCACTTCCCAAGAGGCATAATTTTGATCAGTTAAGGGAAGATTATCTCCGTCGGTGAGATTGGACTGAGAATCGTCGCCGGGCATGTGAGCAGGGTATTGCACGCGTCGCCTTGACGCCCGCGACCCGAGTAATACTCGGCATCTAACTGCGCTACCGAGGTCATCTCGTGGCATCCTTGAGCCCCGTGAACGAGTCTTCTCTTAGCCCCGGAACTGAAGAAGAGGATTCTCCACCCGCGTTTCGATACGACGCTTCGTTAGCTGACCAGATTGAAGTCGAATGGCAGCGGAGATGGCTTGAGGATGGAACGTATCAAGCGGCTAACCCTTCCGGACCGCTCTCGGGTGAAGAAGGCGACGCTCGCCCGAAGCTGTTTGTGATGGATATGTTTCCGTACCCATCCGGCTCAGGGCTGCACGTCGGTCATCCGCTCGGCTACATCGGCACGGATGTTTTCGCGCGCTACAAGAGAATGGTTGGCTACAACGTCCTACACACGATGGGGTATGACGCTTTTGGATTGCCAGCGGAAGAGCATGCACGCCAGACAGGGGAGCATCCCCGGTCTAATACTGAGAACAACATTGCCAACATGCAACGTCAGCTTGACCGTTTGGGGTTGGGTCACGATAAGAGGCGATCTATTGCGACGACAGATGTTTCCTACTACCGGTGGACGCAATGGATATTCCTTCAAATCTTCCAGAGTTGGTACGACAGCGAAGTTGACCGAGCCCGCCCTATATCGGAACTAGAGGAGTTGCTTTCATCGGGTGCGCGCGCCACCTCAGATGGCCAGCTATGGGCGGAAATGGGCGAAACAGAGAAACGACGCGAGCTAGACCATTGGCGCCTCGCATACCTTGGCGACGCGCCAGTCAACTGGTGTCCCGCTCTCGGAACGGTTTTAGCCAACGAGGAAGTGACGTCGGAAGGACGCAGCGAACGCGGCAACCACCCTGTGTTTCGTCGACCGATGAAGCAATGGATGATGCGGATTACCGCATACGCTGACCGATTACTCGAAGATCTGCAACGCCTCGATTGGACCGATTCCATTAAGACGATGCAAAGAAATTGGATCGGGCGCTCCGAGGGCGCGCAAATTGGTTTTGAAACATCATCGGGATCGAAGATCGAAGTCTTTACGACCCGGCCAGATACGTTGTTCGGCACTACAGCGATGGTGTTGGCCCCAGAACATCCTTTAGTCGATGCCCTTACCGCGAAAATCTGGCCCAAAGATACGCCGCGTCCTTGGAGAGGGAATGCGGAGACACCTGGCGAAGCCGTAGAGAGTTACCGTCAAAAAGTCTCTGAGATGACTGATTTAGAGCGCCAAGAAAACCAGGCAAAAACTGGTGTTTACATTGGTGCCCACTGCGCTGTCCCTGTAAACGGACACCGGGTGCCAATATTTATTGCCGATTACGTGTTAATGGGATACGGAACGGGCGCAGTGATGAGTGTGCCCGGCCAAGATCAGAGAGATTGGGATTTTGCAAAGGCGTTCGAAATAGAAATTATTCGAACTGTTGAACCTCCACCGACTTTTGAAGGGGAGGCGTACGTCGGTGACGGCCCAGCTATCAACAGTGGTTTCTTGAATGGCCTACATATCGATGATGCGAAAACAGCGATCATTGACTGGTTGGAACGCGAGGAGCATGGGCTAAGAACGGTCACCTACAAGTTGCGTGACTGGCTTTTTTCTCGACAACGTTATTGGGGCGAACCTTTCCCAATCGTTTACGACGACACTGGGTTGGCGTTAGCTGTCCCTGAGAACCAACTGCCTGTCGAACTCCCGGAACTAATCGACTGGGCCCCACGAGCATTAGACGAAGAATCAGACCCGGAACCGCCGCTCGGTCGGGCTACCGATTGGGCAGTGGCGACGTACGACCTCGGAGAGGGAGAACTCCCGTACAAACGCGAACTCAATACGATGCCGCAGTGGGCCGGTTCCTGCTGGTACTACCTGAGATATTTGGACCCGAGCAATGAAGAACGATTCGTTGACCCGGCCGTCGAGAGATATTGGATGACTGATTCTGACGGGGGCGTCGGCGGAGTCGACCTGTACGTGGGCGGGGTCGAACACGCTGTGCTCCATCTCCTCTATGCCCGTTTCTGGCACAAGGTTCTTTTCGACCTAGGGCACGTGTCGGGTCCCGAACCTTTTCAACGGCTCTACAACCAGGGGTATATCCAAGCTGCCGCCTATCAAGACCAAAGAGGTATTTACGTTGATGCAGAAGACGTCGTTGAATCCGACGGCGAGTACTTTTACGAAGAATCTCCGGTCACGCGAACTTTCGGCAAAATGGGTAAGTCGCTAAAGAATTCAGTCACACCGGATGACATGTACTCAGCCTATGGAGCCGACACGCTGCGACTCTATGAGATGTTCATGGGTCCACTTGACCAAGATCGCCCATGGGAAACTAAGTCTGTTATTGGCTCGCACAGGCTTCTGCAGCGTGTCTGGCGAAACCTGATCGATGAAAGTACCGGCGCCGTAACAGTTGTCGACACCGCTCCTTCGGACTCCCTTAAAAGGATGTTGCATCGAACTATTGCAGCGGTCGGGGAAGCCATGGAGGGTCTTCGGTTTAACTCGGCCATTGCGCGTATTACCGAGTTGAATAATGAGTTGAGTCGGCGTGCTGAGCCTGTGTCGCGCGAAGTTGCCCACGCCCTCGTTCTAATGCTTGGGCCGTTGGTGCCCCACATAGCAGAAGAACTTTGGAAGCGTTTAGGGAACACGAATTCGATAGTCCACGAACAATTTCCTACGGCGCAGTCCGATTTTTTGGTCGACGAATCTGTGGAGCTACCGGTTCAGGTGAATGGCAAGGTGCGGAGTCGAATAGTTGTAGAGAGCGGTCTCGAAGAAGATGTTTTACGAGGAGCAGCTCTCTCAGATCCGCGAATAGAAGAGCTACTTCGAGGCAAAGAAATCCGCAAAGTCATAGTGATTCCAGACAGGCTCGTGAACATCGTTGCTAGCTAACTGAGATTCCGTAAGGAGCCACCTCCAGAATTTTGCTGTGCCCGGACTGGGGAAAAGACATTGATACCGCCTGAGCAATATCGCGCTCTACGAATGCAGCGATGCTGGGACCTGAGCCGCTCAACCAAGCAGCGGACGCGCCGTGCTCGAGCGCAGCCTTGATGGCTTTCGCTGATTCCGGCGCGTCAGCGAGTCGTGTTGGTTGATGCAAATCGTCGTGGCAGGCGGCGCGCATAGCGTCTAAATCACCTGCAGCAATCGCGGCAACCAGCACTGAGCTTCTTCCAAGGGCATTCACAGCGGTATCGAAAGAGATCGATGAAGGTAGATGATTTCTAGAGACGTTGGTCGAGGTCTTGGTGTCCGGGATCCAGGTCACAATGCTCAGATCAGCGGGACAATTAAGGCGCACCACTGCGTGGTTATTCGTGGCAGTGATACTGCCGTAGATCGACGCGGCGACATTGTCGTAGTGACCCTCGAGAGACCCGGCTTCGATCAGCAACTTCGGGTAGTGAATTGCGCCGGACTGTTGGAGAGACGCCGCAGCGAGTCCAGCTACCCGAGCGGCTCCAGAAAATCCGAGGCCCTTTCCGGGCGGGATTTGGGTCTCCGCAAAAAGCGGCCCTGACCCGCCAGCGTCTCTAAAGGCAGTCATGGCCGGATGGTGATCATCGAGCTCGGTTGCGAGTTCCTGAGGCTCCCCTAAGTCCAGATGAAACGGGAGGTCGATAGCGACTCCGAGGCAGTCGAAGCCCGGCCCAATATTCGCTGATGAGGCAGGAACAGTCACGCGCACTTAACGCAGCGTACAGTCGTGCTCGTCGGCTGCGGACGCGGCCGGGGGAGTGTGAGCGTTGTGACGCATGGAGGAAAGTTGGCGGCGAAGGCCTTGAAAGCCGCCGGAGTGGATTGTGTGTTTACTCTTTCGGGTGGCCATGTGATGGCGATATACGACGGGTGCCTTGACGAGAACATCGAAGTTGTTGATGTGCGCCACGAACAGGCTGCCGTCCATGCCGCCGACGCATGGGCTCGACTACATCCGGGAAAGGTAGGCGTTGCTATCTTGACCGCGGGACCTGGGGTTACTGATGGAGCAACTGGTGTCGCAAACGCTTGGAGAGCGAACTCGCCGATCCTTGTCATAGGTGGGCAAGGCCCGTTTCGACACACGCGCAGAGGTTCATTGCAAGAAATGGATCATGTTTCATTCATGAAACCGATCTCGAAATGGGCTGACGCGTGTTACCAAACTTCGCGCATCGCTGAATACATTGAAGCCGGCATACGTTCAGCGCTGAGTGGTATTCCAGGACCAGCATTTCTGGAAATTCCCATGGATGTTCTCGGGGGCAAGGTCGATCTAGCGGAAGTCACCGTTCCTGAGTTCAGAGATTACCGAGTTGCCTCTGTCGCCCCCGCAGGGCTTGTCTCAGCAGCAGTCGACCTCGTGGCCCAGGCTGAACGTCCGATGGTGATGGCGGGAACTTCGCTTAAGTGGAGTGAAGGTGGCGACCAACTCGCCGAGTTTCTTGACGTAACTGGAATTCCTTGTTTCGTTAACGGAATGGCACGAGGAGAAATTTCGTGGGACCACCCCTCGTTCTTGTCTCTAACTAGGAAAGAAGCCCTTGAGCAAGCGGATCTGGTGGTCCTAGCGGGCACCCCTCTGGATTTTCGCATGAAATTTGGGCGTTCCATTCCCGCTTCGGCATCCATCGTGCAAATGGATATGGAGGAAACTTTGATCGGTAACAACCGTGCCGTCGATATAGGTCTCACGGGTAATCTCGGCCTGAACTTCGAATCGATGTGTCTTGACGTAAAAGAACGTGGCATCGCTATTGACGTCTTTTCGTATCGCGATCAGTTACGCGAAAGAGAGGAAGAGCTTGACGCCGAGCGGCGCTCTCGAATGGACAGTGAAGAGGTGCCGATTGATCCCCTTCGTTTGTGCAGAGAAATCGCAAACGCGGTCACCGATGACATGATTGTGATCGGCGACGGGGGAGATATCGTCGCGCAGGCGTCAAAGGTCATCAACGTTCCGCGAGAAGGTGCGTGGATGGATCCTGGTCCCCTTGGGACTCTTGGAGTCGGCATGCCCTTTGCCCTAGCAGCCCAGAAGGCATACCCAGATAAGCGTGTGCTCATTGTGTATGGAGATGGATCCTTTGGACTTAACGGATTCGAATACGACACGGCAGTGCGCTTTGGCCTTCCTATCGTCGGAGTCGTTGGAAATGATGCGGCTTGGGGTCAGATGATGAGACCACAAGGAATGCTGTACGGGGAAGATCGCTTAATTGCAGTTGAATTGAATCGAACCCGATACGACAAAGTCGTAGAGGCACTCGGTGGCCATGGAGAACACGTCACTGAACCTGAGAACATAGCGCCGGCTATTGCTCGAGCGTTCGCGTCAGGCAAGCCCGCTTTAGTGAATGTTGAGATTCGTCAGGACCGCGGTGAAATGAAGGGGTCAACTTATGTCTGACGAAAATCGGGACGTCTGAGAGGTGTGCGGCCGATTTGTTGCTGCGGCTTCCGCGAATGAGTTAACCGGCTTATTTGAGGCTGATATCGGAGATGACGATGTCGCTCCGAATTACAACGTGGCACCGTCTGCCGAGGTGTATGCGACTTTTATCGATGATGGGGCGAGCGACCGAAAAGACGGGCGCCGCATTGAGGTCTTCTCCTGGGGGTTTTTGCCCAAATGGGCGCAGTCGAAATCCTCCCAGAAGCGACTGATTAATGCTCGAGCCGAGACTGTTGACACTAAAGCGAGCTTTGCCGACGCATTTGCATCTCGCAGATGCATTATTCCGGCGAGCGGGTTTTATGAGTGGAAGGTTGTCAATTCACCGGGAGAAAAGAAGCGTAAGAAGCAGCCGATGTTCATCTTCCGTTCAGATCAAGAGCTTTTGTGTATGGCTGGTGTGTGGGAAAGACAACGCGTTGAGGGAACTGCAAGATACGAGCTTTCATTTACGATTTTGACTACAGAAGCGAACGAATTCTTGTCGAACATTCATCATCGGATGCCCGTTGTTTTGCCGCAATCCACCTGGGTTGAATGGTTGGATCCTCAGAATTCGGATATCGCAGGTTTGAAACAGATACTGCGCCCAGCGCCCAGCGCGCTTTTTGAAGCTCATCGTGTTAATCCTAAAGTTGGAAATCCACGACATAACGGCCCGGAGCTCACAGCTCCGTTAGCCCAAGACTCAATGTTTTAACCGGGGGTCTCAGTCAGTTCAGCTTTAATGGCAGTAGCCGCATCCTCAAGTTCAGATTGCCCTACAGAGGTGGCCGCGTTCGCGAAATCCAGGTCGGACATTACTTGTGCTGGGATCACGTGGATGTGCATGTGCGGCACTTCGAAGCCGGCAACGATCAGTCCCACTCTGTCCGTTCTGAAGGCTCGCTGCTGGGCTTGCCCTACGCGGCGAGCGATTCCAAATAGATGTTGCTGTAGGTCTAGGGGCACGTCGAGCCAGTGATCAATCTCTTCTATGGGAACTACCAAGGTGTGTCCGTGGGCAATGGGATTGATCGACATAAAAGCTGCGCACCGGTCATCTCGCCAGACAAAGGTCCCAGGTAAATCGCCTTGAATGATCATCGTAAAAACGGATGGCATGAGTTGGAGCCTACGATGCAATTGATGTCTGAACAGCAGCTTGGGTGGCGACCCTTCACGGTGCCTAATTTGATTAGTCTCCTTCGGCTGGGTTGCATCCCTCTATTTCTTTGGCTTCTTTTCTCTAAAGAAGACCGTTGGGGCGCAGCGCTTTTGCTTGGAGCTCTTGGGGCGAGCGATTGGGTAGATGGTTATATCGCACGGCGCTTTAATCAAATCAGCGAATTAGGAAAAATCCTTGACCCGACGGCGGATCGGCTGATGTTGTTGGTAGGAGTATTTGCAATTTGGCTTGACGGTTCTGTGCCTGGCTGGGTCGCGTGGTTGGCTTTAATACGAGAGGGTTTAGTCGCCGTGATCGCATTAGTTCTCGGGGCATTAGGTGCACGTAAAATCGAAGTGACGTGGTGGGGAAAAACTGGGACCTTTTTGATGATGTTCGCGTTCCCGTTCTTCTTAGCGGGAGAGAGCGAGGTGGTGGTCGCGTCGTTTTTCGCCGCTGGCGCTTGGGTGTGTGCTCTTGCGGGTCTACCCATCCACTACTGGTCTGCTCTGGGTTACGTGCCCGCTGCTCGCGACGCGTTACGTGAGGGCCGGGCGGGAAGAGATGCCGACGCGCATGGGTAGGTTCGACAACCAGTGCTGTGGGATAGGTTTGGTGCATGAACACCCCCGCTGAGCTTCGATATTCAACCGATCACGAGTGGGTGCGCCTGGAAGGTGCGTTAGTTCGGGTGGGGATTAGTGACTTTGCCCAGGATGCCCTTGGTGACGTCGTGTACGTGGAGCTACCTGAAGTTGGGTTGAAAGTGTCGGCAAACTCGGCCTTTGGCGAGATCGAGTCAACGAAGTCAGTTTCAGATGTCTTTGCGCCCGTATCTGGTGAGGTGTTGGAGGCTAACGACATGCTCGAAGACCAGCCCGAACTAGTAAACGAAGACCCTTATGGTGACGGCTGGATATGCGTTATCAGGCCAAACGACAGCTCTGAGCTTGAAGACCTGATGGATGCAGAAAGATACGACTCCTTTGTTGCCGACGAAAGTCCGGAGTAGCGCATGACCGAATCATGCTCTGAGTGTGGGCACACTAATCTCGTAGGTTCAAGATTCTGTTCGAGTTGTGGGCGACAGTTGAGTCAAGAGACTGAAGTCAGCACAGAAGCCCTGGAGACGCTTGGCGGTATAGAGGGAGCAGTTGGTATGCACCCGCCGTCGAGTGGCGCTGTTCTAATTGTTACTAGCGGGCACCAAGCGGGCACTCGGTACGCAATAACTGGGGAACAACTCACTGTTGGGCGACACCCTGACAGTGACATCTTTCTTGATGACATAACAGTTTCCCGACGTCACGTGGAGCTAAAGGTCGGCAGCACCGGGTATGTCCTCAGTGATGTCGGTTCTTTGAATGGCACTTATTTGAACGGCGAACGCTTAGAAGCGACTGAGGTGGTTCTGACCAACGGAGATGATTTACAGATTGGGAAGTTCAAGTTGCTATATCTCGTTTCGTGGACGAGTTGAAGGTCGTGGTTTGCTGCTGAGCCCGGCTAGGGTCGGTTCATGATCGAGATGGAGTTGCTCGGGGTGCAAGTGGAGTTGCCCTCAAATAGTCCGCTTCTTCTCTTGAGAGAGACGTCGGGACAGGGCCGAGTTCTGCCTGTTGTAATCGATACTCCTGAAGCCCACGCTATCCATCGAGGAATTGAGGGCATTCGGCTCGCTCGGCCCTTGACCCATGATTTGTTGGTGCAGATGCTTGAAGAGCTTCAGGCAACGATCGCCAGAGTGGTGGTGACAGAATTGCGCGAACGGACATTCTTCGCCGAAATTGAACTGAACTTGGCGGGCAAAAATCACACAATTTCTGCCCGCCCGAGTGATGCTATTGCTCTTGCCGTGCGCACAGCCACCCCTATCTACGCCACTGAAGAAGTCCTAACCGAAGCGGGCCAAATTCTCGAGGCACACCCAGCAGACGAATCTTCGGAAAACGACCCTGACGAACTACTCGACGAGTTCAAACAGTTCTTGGACGATGTGAGTCCTGACGATTTTCAAGGCTAACTAGTCACCCTCTACAACAGTTTTCGCGCACAGCGCGCGAAGTATCGCGCGTAGGGTGGTTGCTGAGTGTTGGTTTAGGCCGTACTGTTGCATGACACGGACGTAGTTCCATCGATGTAATCGCATCGTTGACGAGCTAGGACGGGGGCAGAAGCGGTGACTGAGCGTGTAGTGGAATCGGGCTTCTCCGGTAAGCGAACGGCAGAGTTGGTAGGCATCACATACCGGCAGTTGGATTATTGGGCGCGAACTGACCTTATTCGTCCCTCTCTAGCAGACGCAGAAGGAAGTGGGAGCAGACGCAGCTACTCCTACCAAGATTTGTTGGAGTTGAAAGTCGTTAAGACCCTGCTCGATGCGGGAATACGGCTTGAGATGGTTCGTAATGTCTTTTCATATCTGCGAGAGAATCTTGGAACTGATGTCGCCTCTGCGAATCTGGTGATCAGCGGTGCTTCCCCATTGCTCGTTTCGGGCGAGGAGATCATCGATCTCATCCGCCAAGGTCAGGGTGTCTTGAATGTGCTCCCCTTAGCTGGAGTCAAGCAAGAACTCGATGATGCAATTATCGACCTGTTCCCGTCAGCTGAGGACCGTGTGAGGTTGACGGGCTGAACCTGTTGCTCAGATGTCTTTAATCTGAGGGATTCTGTGAGCTGAACTGCATGGAAGCTGAATTCATGCAGTATCGATCGCCCGTGGGTTGCGGTCCATCCGGAAAAATATGCCCCAAATGTGCACCGCATGTGTGACACAAGGCTTCGACCCGCACCATTCCGTGAGAGTTGTCGGTTTCAGTGTCTACGGCTTCGCTAGAAAGCGGTTGCCAAAAACTTGGCCAGCCTGACCCTGATTCGAATTTGCTCTCGCTTGAGAAAAGAGCGGCACTACAAACTACGCAGTGATAGGTGCCACTCTTCTTTTGGTCCCAAGTTTCTCCGGTGAAGGCTTGCTCAGTCCCTGATTCCTGGGTGACGTGGTACTGCAGAGGGCTCAGACGCTCGCGTAGCTCGTCCTCGCTAAAGGTTTTCGAATGTTCGTTCATGGGTCAACCTTCAGTTGGTGTTTGATAAGGCTTGTGGACAATAGACAGGTTATTGCAGGCAGCACGCGGAAATCTTCGCTGTGGACAGTGATTGACTTACCCACCGAAAATTCACAACTTTTGGCCACTAGTTGGCCACAGGGAAGATCACCTATTTTCTGCGCATGACCTTTGAACTCACTTTTATTGACGGAAGCGCTGAAATCATTGCAGGTGCTGACACTTATGAGCAGGAGGGGCCAATGACGACGTTCTTTCATTCCGAGGGTCGTCGTTATGTCGACTCTTGGTCGTCGCGGTTGGCTAGTTTTCGGACTGTAGATGTCGCGCGTGTGCGCCGACTTGATGTTCTTGAACGCGTGGCCGAGAGGTGAACAACGTCAGCGAAACTCGGTGATTCACATGTTGCTTTGTTCTTGGTTGATGGTTCTAACGATGTCAACGATTCCACCGAGGCTGTCGAGCCGCTCTTGATTGTCGGCGCCCTCGGGTTGTACACGTAGAACTGTTACTCCGGCGTCACGGTAAGAACGAACTCGTTCGGTGACTTGCGCGGTGGAGCCAAGAAAGTTGGTTTGAAGTATGAGCTCGCTTGGGACTAGTTGAGCTGCTTTCTCACGATCTCCGCTAATCCACACTCTTTGAACCTCTAGTGCTTCTTCCTCAAACCCCCCTCGCTTATATGCGTCGTTGTAGAAGTTGGTGGTCGGCGAACCCATAGCCCCCAGAGTGAATGCCACCCCGGGGCGCCTGGGAGCGATGAGTTGATCGATATCTTCTCCAAATTGGACTGCTCCCCCAGCTTGATAGTCAAGGCTGTTGGGATCTCGCCCGGCGAGGTCGGCCCCTGCCTTTATAAGCCCAATCGTGGCGTGCGAAGCCGATGGAACAAATGAAGTCCCCGCCCAACCATCTGCAACTTCGCCTGTGTATTCGAGAGATTTTGGTCCCAGGGTGGCTAGCCATATTGGAATTTGTTCGTTTGCGGGTTGAGCTAGACGGAGAGCCTTACCTTCGCCCCCTGGTAAAGGCAGAACGTGATGGGATCCCTCGTACGTGATTTTTTCTCCAGCGAATGCCTGTTTCACTATGTCCACGGTTTCACGTAGGCGAGTGAGTGGTTGTTTGAACCTCACTCCGTGGAGACCTTCGACAACTTGGGGGCCGCTTACCCCTAATCCCAAGATAAATCGGTCGTCGCTTATCGCCGCCAAAGAAAGTGCTGTCATCGCGGTCATGACAGGGGTGCGCGCCGAAATTTGAAGAATGCCTGTTCCTAACTGCACGCGGTTTGTTACCGCCGCGAGGTAAGCCAGAGTGCTCACCCCGTCCATACCCCATGCTTCGGCTGACCAGATGATGTCAACGCCCATCTGTTCCGCTTCCCTCAGAAATTCAACTTGTTGGTCCCAGTCTCGTTTTTTACCAGAGGCTGGTCCGCCGTATGCAATAGAAACCTTCATGTCCTCTTGCCTAGCGCACCGAAGTAAAGGATGCACCACTAGTTTCTGGAGATGCGTATAAAACCCCTAACTGGAGCGTTTGGAGCGGAGGTCACCGAAATTGATCTTCGAAGCGGTCTGAGTGGGAAACAAATACGAGCGATAGAGACAGCTTTTTCTGAACATGTCGTGCTTGTGTTTCGCGACCAGGACTTCGATATTGATAGTTTCGAAGTTTTTGCCCAGAGCCTTGGTCACTTCGGGGATACCCCGTTTATCACACCGGTTGAGGGTCACCCCAATGTGGTGAGGGTGTTACGAGAACGCGACGAAGAAGGACCGCTATTTGGCAGCGGATGGCACAGCGATTGGAGTTTTCAAACCAAGCCTCCAAGCGCCACTCTTCTCTATGCGGTCGAGGTTCCCGATGAGGGAGGAGATACCGCATACACCAACCAGTATCTAGCTTTTGAAACTCTTTCCGACTCAATGCAAAAGTTGCTTGATGGTCTTAGCGCGGTACACACAGCCGAGCGTAGCTATGGGCCTGGCGGAACTTTTGGTCGCCCTGACCCGGACTCGTCAATGAACATTCGCGGCGATGAAAGTGCCGTGGTTCGTCAGGCCCATCCGTTAGTGCGAACGCACCCTGTTACGGGTCGCAAAGCTCTTTACGTCAACGAGGTTTACACCGTTGCAATCGAAAACATGACGAGCGCGGAAAGCTCCGCACTACTCAAGTTTCTTTTTGAACACAGTCGACAAATCGGATTGACATGCCGTGTTCGTTGGAGACCGGGCACCTTGACCATGTGGGATAACCGTGTCACGCAACACTTTGCCATCAACGATTACTCGGGCAGCCGGCGCGAGATGTATCGCATCACCTTGGCTGGCGAAAAGCCCAACTAAATTTTGATCAGCGTTGCTGGGGTCCGAGAACTACTAAAGGCCCTAACTGGGCAAGGTCTTGCAATGCCTGGTCATAGAGAAACTTTGCGGTACATGTCGATCGGGCCCATCGTTCCTCGGTGTCGAGGGGGAGCCGTCCCGTTGCGTGTACGCGTAACTTCCCGGTCGAGCGGCTACTGACCTCCACGTTTTGCTCGAGCAGCATTTTCATGAACGCCTCCGGATCGTGGCTGGGTTCGTCGAAGACATACAGCCGCTGGCCGTCAGTAACGAACGGTGTTATGTAGTGGGTTCGGTTGCCCTCGGATCCGCTTATATCGAACCTAAGCATGAGCGAGTCTTCGAATGGCGCAAATGGTGCATCGGAGTCGTCCTTCACAAACGGTGACGGTATCAACCGAGACACTCTGTCGGGAGTGGCGAGGTAACTTCTTTACCTCAGCACCAGGTAACGCAAGATGGAGGAGAAGATGTCAGTCAAAGAAGGCGAGTACTGCGGATTTCAAACCTTGATCGAAGAACCGGGAGTTTTGATTGTCACCTTCAACCGTCCCGAGAGTCTTAACGCTTCAACAGCCCCGATGAAACGTGATTTGGTTGAGGTTCTCACCCAAACTCAGATGGATGACGCGATTCGGGTAGTGATCTTTACCGGGGAAGGTTCCGCGTTTTGGGCCGGAGATGACCTAAAAGGATATGGCGGAGAGAGTACTCAGGTTCCGCAGATACACCATGGGCATCACAACCCTTCCGGCACCTACAACGGCTTGCGGGCAATATCTCAGGCTCTGAATACCGCCGTTCGGAACTTGGATAAACTTTCCATCGCTGCGATCAACGGATTCGCCATCCAAACAGGCTTCTCTCTTGCTCTCGCGTGTGACTTTCGAATTGCTTCGCAATCAGCAAAGATGGGGAGCGCGACGCTCCGGTTTGGCTTGCTACCTGATGAAGGTGGGCAATGGTTGTTGGTGCAACACCTTGGAGTGGCAAAGGCAATGGATTTCATGATGCGGAAACGCATTGTTGACGCTGAGACCGCACATGAACTCGGTCTCGTGCACGAAGTCGTTCCCGATGATGGGTTGATGGACGCTGCTCTCGAGCTTGCTCGTGAGCTTGCTGGAGGGCCTCAAGTGGCAATGAGGATGCTAAAGCGTTCCATACATCTAGCAGCTGAACTGACTTGGGGTCAGTCTCTCGACGAGATAGCCGCTAAGACTGCCGTTACTGACCATCTTCCGGACGCGCGTGAGGGCGCCACCGCGTTTATCGAAAAACGAGAAGCCCAGTTCAATGGGTGGTTGGAAGGCCGAACCGAACCTTCTATGGATGGCCCGGCCCCATGGGAACCTGACTCAGAATGAATTACCAATGACGTGGCCGGTAGAGCACACGAGACCTGCGATCAGCCTTGAGTCATCGTTTACGCACCACGTATCGCTATCGGTTGGGAGCAACTAGTTCCTCGAGAGCCCCGAGTAACATTTTCACGTTACGTAAGCGCGCTGTGTGACCCATGCATCCGATCCTCCAGACTTTGCCGACAACCGGCCCAAGCCCGCCGCCCACTTCAATGCCGTAGCGCTCAAGAAGCGTTTGCCTGCCCTCTTTGTCGTCCAACCCCTGGGGCAAAGTTACGGTAGTTAGCTCCGGGAGCCGGTGGCCTTCCTGGGCCCATAACTCGAATCCAAGTTCTGGCAAACGTTTGTGCAGCTCATCTCCACAGGCTTGGTGACGTTTCCAAGCCTCTTCGAGGCCTTCTGATAGGACCACGCCCAAACCGGCATGAAGCCCATAAAGCATAGAAATGGGAGCTGTGTGGTGATACGCGCGAGCTCCTTCTCCCGTCACGTATTCCTTAATCATGTTGAGATCGAGGTACCAACTTTGCGGCTTTGCTAATACCCGCTCCATGGCTCGTTCGCTAACAGTCATCGGAGATAAGCCTGGAGGAACTCCTAGGCATTTTTGGGTACCGCTATAGGCGATATCGATATTCCATTCGTCAACCAATACAGGTATGCCACCTAGTGAAGTAACACAATCGACGAGTAATAAAGCATCGCCTTTGTTGGCACCGAGAGGGGCAATTTCGTTGCGCACACCGGTGGATGTCTCGGCATGTACGACAGCAATCATCTGTGGGTTTGGGTGAGCGTCGAGAAGCCGTTGGGGATCTATCGCTCGACCCCACTCCTCTTCAACAGCTATCACCGTTGCTCCAGCCCTTGTTGCAACATCGCACATGCGATTTCCAAAGACTCCGTTCACCCCGACGACCACGACATCGCCCGTTTTGACGAAATTGACGAAAGCGGCTTCCATTCCCGCTGAACCCGTAGCGCTTATGGGGAAAGTAAGGAGGTTGTTTGTTTGCCAAACGGTTCGTAAGCGTTCGTTTGTTTCATCTAAAAGAGAGAGGAAATCCGGGTCGAGATGGCCTAGAACCGGCCGGGTGAACGCCTCTATTACCTCTGGGTAGGGATTACACGGGCCAGGGCCCATAAGTACGCGGTCGCTGTGAATCACGTGGGCACCGTATCTAGATAGGAAGGCGTGTGCACTTCCGTTCATTCAGGAACAGGTCGTAATCTGCTGATGAGGCTGCTGGTGTCGAGACGTCCGCCTCCATTCGTCTGGAGTTCGGCGTAAAACGCGTCGACAAGTTTGGTGATTTCTACAGGCGCATCAGTACGTTGGGCCTCTTGTATGACGATGTCTAAGTCTTTGCGCATCCAGTCGACGGCGAAACCGAATTCGAATTCGTCGCGGGTCATGGTTTTTCCCCGGTTTTCCATCTGCCATGAACCTGCTGCGCCGCTACTAATTGTTTGGAGAACGAGTTCTAAGTCCAGGTCACTACGCCTTCCGAACTCAAGTGCTTCGGAGAGACCTTGTAACACTCCGGCAATGCAGATTTGATTCATCATTTTGGTTAATTGCCCTGACCCAGATGGGCCTATGAGGTTGCAAGTTTGGCTGTAGGACTCGATCACGGGTTTGGACAGTTCAAACCACTTTTTTTCGCCGCCACACATGACTGTCAACGTGCCGCTTTCGGCGCCCGCTTGACCGCCCGAGATCGGTGCGTCTAAAAAACCGACGCCTTTCTTCATGCACGTAGCTTCCAGTTCCCGAGCAAGCTTCGCGGACGCCGTTGTGTGGTCAATGATCAGCGCGCCTGAAGCCATAGCGGCGAGAACGCCCTCAGCGCCGAGCACTACGGAGCGGACGTCGTCGTCATTCCCGACACAAATAAAAACGATCTCAGCCTCGAGTGCTGCCTGTCGGGGAGTTAACTGCCTTGTCCCGCCGTTTTCTACGACCCATTGTTCGGACTTAGATGGAGTCCGGTTGTAGACGGTCACTCCGTGACCAGCATTAATCAGATGCCGCGCCATTGGATAGCCCATCACGCCTAAACCAATGAAGGCGACCTCTTTCTGTGCGCTCATAGCGACTCCCTTCGTGTTATTTGTGGCAAACGGCTTCGAGCATTATTCCGTCTGGATCTCTCCAAAAAGAGGCGTAATAGGGTGGCGGATAATCTGGCCATTCTTGGGGCGTGTGAACGATTTCCGATCCAAGTCGCTGCGCGGCCAAAGTGGCTTCTTCTACCTTGGCTTTTGTTGGCACCATGAACGCAAGATGCTGTAACCCTGCATATGTGCGACGGTAAGCGTCTTCGACGGGGTAAAAGAAAATATACGTACCAGTTTTGTTATCGGCGGGTCTAAATGCGAACTGATCGTCGTCGACTAGGAATTGCTCGTAACCCACGTAAGGCAGGAGAGCGCCGTAGTAGGAATACGACACTTCCAAATCTGAAACGTTGATGCCAATGTGTCCTAGGGGCATTTCTTATTCCTCATTGTCTTTGTCCGCAATCAGGTCGCGAACTTCGTGTTTGAGTACTTTTCCCATCACGTTTCGAGGGAGCTCGTCAACCCAAATCACTTGTTTCGGGTGTTTGAACTTAGCTAATCGCCCCGCAAAGAGTTCCAACACTGCTCGGTCGTTGGGAGGCACGTCCGCAGCAGCCACCCCGACCACAATTGGGACCTCTCCCCAACGCCGATCCGGCCGCCCAACAACGGTCGCCTCGAGGAATATGTCGCTTTCGGCCAGCACGTTTTCGAGTTCGGCCGGGTAAATATTTTCCCCGCCTGAAATCACTACGTCTTTCTTGCGATCATCGATGTAAATCCATCCGTCAGGGTCCGCGTGCCCAATATCTCCTGTGTGGAACCAGCCGTCGGTAATTGACTCAGCCGTCGCTTCGTAATTTCCCCAGTATTCCCGCAAGATGTTCGGACCGCGAACCCACAATTCCCCGGAAATACCGTCGCTGACGTTGACGCCGTTATCGTCGACAATGCGAATTTCGCAAAGCGTTGATGGTTTGCCACACGATCCGGGGTGGTTGAGCGCCTGATCTGCCTTTAGAACGATTGCGGTCGGAGCGGTTTCAGTCGCACCGTAGACCTGACCCACTGGGATTCCACGTTCAAAAAATGGTCGCGTTGTTGCTTCAGGAATAGTTGACGATCCGGCCATCAAGCCGCGAAGTGAAGAGAGATCTGTATCTTCGAATCTTGGATGTTCACTCACGGCGTTCAACGTTGAAGGAACGAACAGCGACCAAGTTGGTTGCCATCTTTCGACATCTCGTAGCCATTCGCCGGGATCAAACGCACGGTGAAGAAGAACTGCTGCTCCACCCATCAGAGCGGGAAGAGTCTGAATATTGAGTCCTCCTACATGGAACAAGGGGAGAAATGTAAGAAATCGATCTTTGGGTGTCAGATCATGAGCGTGCGCACTATTCAACGCGTTGGCCATTAACGCGCTCTGCGTTAAGAGCGCACCTTTAGGTTTACCTGTGGTTCCTGAGGTATAGGCCAGGAGCAATGGGTGTTCTGCTTTTCCCGGCCGGGGAGCCGCTACATCATCAATTAGGGGAGTTTCATCATCGACTACGTGAATGGGTAGTTCCCCCGCTGATTTGAGAGCGTGGTCGCTAAACATTGGGTCAGCAACAACGATCTTTGGCTCTGCGTTGTCGATGATCCACTGATGTTCAGAGACCAGTAGACGCGAGTTCAACGGTAGGAAAATTGCTCCGAGACGAGAACAAGCAAGAAGCAGTTCGATTGCCAAAGGACGGTTCGGTCCTAACCACGCGACACGGTCGCCCACGTTTATGTCTTGCGCATTGAGCCAATCAGCAACTGAGCTAACTCGCAGCGATAGTGCCTTGAAGCTCGTAGCGGACCCTTCGAACTCGATTGCTGGCGCATCGGGTTGATGATCGGCCCACCGATCCACCCACGATGCAAGGTCTTGTCCTTCGCTCCACATTTGTGAACTACTAAGCCAGATCCCCTTGCAAGACACCGTCAACGACGACAGATTCGTCATCTAACAATACGGTGTGATTTCGCATAGGGAGATCGAAATGGCCCAACGTGTGTCGGCCTGCGTGCTCATTCGCGCCGGTTGAATATAGGAAGTTGCCTGCGAACGCTCGTTGTTCGGTGCCATTGGTTTGACTTCTGTCGTATAAGGGCAGTGTGTCCCAGCGTGCACCTGGGTTCATGCCCCATCCAATATGGCTGGCTGCATAAGCGTCTGCGTCGTTCCATGCGTCCGTGTAACTGCGGAATAGGGATGCATCTGTTCCATCGCCTCCGACTTCAACTATGTAGTCGTTCTCAATGGTGAGTGTTATTGGAGACTCTACGTAGCGTTTAAACGTGAGGTTGATGTCTCCTCGGTCCATAACAATGGTCCCATTGACCGTGTTCGCCGTCGGGAAAGCCAAGCACAGACCACCTGGCCAATGCGAAATGGTGCTTGGCCGAGTTGTGTACCCCCATCCACCGCCACAAGGGGCTTCGCTGACGTCCACCGTGATGTCGGTGCCAGCGGTTGAGGTAACTCGCATCTCTTTGGCTTGAATCAACTTCTTAATTCCTGTTTTGACCTTCGGTTCAAGGTCGGGGGTAGGCATCAGGCGCTCCAATGCCTCAGGATGTTCATTAGAGACCATGAGAATGCGACTGCCCCCTGCCAGAATCTCAGGAAGCTCAGGTGCGTGAAGGAGCCCCTCGACCGTGCAGTCGACGACAAAATCGACGGAAGAAAGGGCCCCGATGACGGCTTTCGAACCGGCGATTGCGTCGGATGCTCCAGTGGAACGAATGGGTACGGGAGCAGACTGTCGAAGTGTCGGCAAGACAATGTGAATGGGGCGAATTCCTAGGCGGTCGAGACCCAACTCCGCCAAGTTAACGTTGACGTTTCGGCTCTGTGTCTCAGAAAGTATTGCAGCGCTTTGACTTTTATCGACGGCGCACAAGTCGAAGACACGCGCAAATGCTTCAATCCATTTTCCTTCGATCCGTTCTACGAGCATGAGTCCTCCCGCTTTCTGCTAGTGCGAACGTAGTACCCAACGCCCCTCTTAAGCACCGATGTCTTCAAATCGATCAAGATTCCTTAGGTCGGGCACGAGGACAGCGAATAACGCAACTACGACAAGTGTAGAAATGCCAGCGAAGATGATTGCTGGTCGAAGGCCGAACCATTCCGCAGTGATACCGGACTCGAAGGCACCGAGCTCGTTCGACGCGCCTATGAACACTGCTTCCACGGCCAGGACTCGCCCCCGAACGGAGTCAGGTGTTGCTAATGGAACGATGGTAGTTCTCACAAAAACGCTCACCATGTCTGCGGCGGCTGCGCCAGCGAACAACAAGAGGGTCAGAAGCAGAGATGAGCTAAACGCGACCCCAATGTGGAGAATTCCGAAAATCGCAATTGCCTGCAGGAGTCGCCGTCCGATCTTATTTTTTAACGGCATTTTCGTGAGGAACAATGCGGTAAGAGCCGCTCCGACTCCACAGGCTGAACGAATCCAAAAAGCGGCGGAGGCTGGCGCATCTACTAAATCGACGCAAATTGCTGGACCTAACGCAACCACGCCTCCGAGCAGAACAGCGAATAGATCTAAACCAATAGCGGCAAGTAAGAGTGGTGTCTTTCGGACTAGATGGAATCCTTCGATTGCCGTTCTGAAGCCAGGCTTTTGAGCGAAGCGCTCTTGCGGGGAATGGAATTTGACACGCTTTACAGCACGGGCAGCCACGAGGTTGAGAAAAGCGATAGCCATGAATGTGTATTGCGGGCCAGCCGCGTAAAGCGCTCCAATCAGAATTGGTGTGATCACAATCGCCAGTTGCCAAACGGTTGACTGCGCAGGAATTAGTCGCGGTAAATCGTCACGTGAGACAACGTTTGCGGGTAGGGCTCGCGCCGCAGGGTTTACGAATCCGCGTGCCGTGCCATAAACAGCTGTTAGTAACAGCAGAGGCCAGATGCCCGTCCCGCCAGCTATCAGGTAGCCAGTACCAACGATTGCCACGAATGCTTGCAGAAGGTACCCGGCCGCGGCAAGCGAACGCCGATCAACCCGATCAGCGAGCGTTCCCGCGGGTAAAACGAGGAAGAACGTGGGAAGAAATTCAGCCAAGCCCACTAATGCAATGTCAAACTCGCGTCCAGATAACGCGTAGACATGAACGCCCATCGAAATTGCCAACGTGACCGCGCTAGCGACGCCGCAGGCGTTGGAAATTAGAAGGTTCCGAACTCCCGGCCGATTAATTAACTCCCAAATACCCTGATTGGGGTTCGCCCCCATTAGAGATGATCGCGCGGGTCTTCGCCGGTGCCGTGCAGGTGAACTGAGTCGTTATATCGGCGACACATCCACCTTCGCCCTCGAGTCGGACTGGACAAAATTTCTAACTCGGTAATCGAGGTAACGATGGGAGCCAATTCGGTGTGCCGCTGATTTACCCCCAAACCAAAAGCCGTCGCCATCGCTGCGGAAATAACCCCTCCATGGCAGCCAATAAAGATGGTGGAACCACGATGACGATCAGCTATTTCGCTAAGAGCTTCAGCAACCCGGTGACGGAAGCCCGCTCGACTGTCACCCCCCGGAATAATGGGCGTGAATGGGTCTCGCTGTTCGAAATTTCCTAAATCGTATCGAGCTCTGACTTCTTCCCACGTAAGACCATCAGCTTCTCCGAGTCTGAATTCCTCCAGATTGGGATGAATGTTTATTTCGAGATTCAATGAGGCACTGGAGAGGACGATCTCGGTTGTTTCCAATGCACGCGGTAGAGGAGATGCATATGCGATCTCGATTGAATTTTCATTTCCTGTCGCGAACCTCGAACCCAGCCTCGCGGCTTGATCCCGTCCACGGTCAGAAAGCCCAGAACAGGTTTTTAGACCTCCTACCACCCCATCGACCATGACTTTGGATTCGCCATGGCGCACAAGGAGGAAACGGGCGACTAGGACGTCATCGGTCGTAGCATTAGCCATCGAGGCACTCTAGGGCAGCACGCCCGCACGTCGGTGTCTCACATGTAAAGGCTCGTAGCCTTTGAAGTAGTCCCAAACCGTGCGAATGAGGTGTCGAACGATGGAAACGATCGAAGTGGAGGTGGATCCTTCTGAGGGCGGGTTTGACCCGGAAAGATTAGATCAGCTCGGCGCACATTTACACCGCTACGTCGACGATGGTCGCCTTCCAGGAACGAATGTGCTCGTTAGCCGTGGAGGGAAAGTGGTGTATCACGATGTCTACGGTTGTCGTGATATCGAACGCTCATTACCAGTGGAGAGCAACACGATTTATCGATTTTACTCTATGACGAAACCTGTCACTTCGATAGCACTGATGCAGTTATATGAGAAAGGGTTACTCCAGCTCAAAGATCCAATTTCGAAATGGATTCCTGCCTTCGCCGATACTCAAGTGTTTGTCGGCGGCGACGCGGCAAAACCGCAAACACGAGAGCCGCTAAGAGAAATCTCTGTCCATGACTTACTTACTCATACCAGTGGCCTCACGTACCACTTCCACATGGCTAACACCGTTGATGAGATGTATCGAAGAGCCGGCTTTGAATGGACGAAGAGTCCTGGTGACCTTGAGAATCAATGCAACGTAGTCGCCTCGCTACCTCTTCTTTTCGATCCGGGGACCGAATGGAACTACTCATGTTCGACGGACGTCGTAGGACGTATCATTGAGTTAGTTGCTGGCGTTACTCTGGATCAGTACTTTCACGACCATATTTTTGACCCGTTGGGCATGACCGACACTGGTTTCTCTGTGTCAGAGAGCGAACGAGAACGTTTTGCGTCTTGTTACTACCCTGACGCTAAATCGTTAAAGGCAACTCTTCTTGACGACGCGCAAAAGTCACGCTACCTGCGCGAGCCAACAGCGCTTTCCGGAGGCGGGGGATTGGTCTCAACCTTGGGTGACTATCACCGATTTACCCAAGCGCTTAGAAATGGTGGCGAGTTCGAAGGGCATCGCATTATCGGCCGAAAGACCTTGGAGTTCATGACCACCAACCATCTACCTGGAGGCGTGGATCTAACCGAATATGGTCGGCCACTTTTTTCAGAAACAGCATATGACGGGGTCGGTTTCGGGTTGGGGTTTTCGGTGGTGATTGACCCAGCTAAGGCAAAGGTTCTGAGTCAGAAAGGTGAGTACGCGTGGGGCGGCGCGGCGTCCACCGCGTTCTGGGTAGACCCCGTCGAAGATATGACCGTTATTTTTTTAACCCAACTTCTTCCTTCCAGCACACACCCCCTCCGACCTGAAATGAAATCTCTCGTGTACCAAGCGTTGGTGTAATTCGGGAACGCAAAGTTGATAAGAAGCGTTGATAACTACTCAATTTGAGGCATATCGGCTGGAGCTATTGTGAATCTCCTCCATTGGGCGCGTCTGGCTGATTGACTCTGGTGTATGAGCCAAGCGTCAACCGAAGAATTCGACCTCGTCATCGTTGGGACCGGATCGGGAAACAGTATTCCTGGCCCTGAATTTGAGGAATGGAAAATTGCGATCGTCGAAAAAGGCGTTTTCGGTGGAACCTGCCTAAATGTGGGTTGCATCCCATCAAAAATGTTTGTTTACGCGGCGGATGTCGCTGAAACCATCCGCAAGGCCGGAGCGTACGGGATTGATGCGGAAATGAAGAGCGTGGATTGGGCCGCGGTCCGAGACCGGGTGTTCGGTCGAATTGACCCCATCGTTGAGGGTGGGGAGAGCTACCGATTAAGTGACGAGTGTCCCAACGTTACGGTATGTAAGGGAGAAGGACGCTTTGTAGGACCACGAACACTTGAAGTAACCGATTTGCAGGGCACGACCCGCCAAATATCAGGCCGCCATGTAGTTCTTGGAGCCGGCGCCCGTCCCTTTATTCCTCCACACCCGGGTTTGGAGAACATCGAGTTTCACACATCAGACACAGTTATGCGACTCGACGAGTTACCCCGACGGATGCTGATTTTTGGGGGCGGATACATAGCCGCTGAGCTGGGCCACGTCTTTTCAGCCTTCGGTACTGAGGTCACGATGGTGAACCGTGGTGAACGCCTGTTGAAACACGAAGATGAGGATGTCTCTCAACGCTTCACGCAATTGATGACTGACAGATTTGATGTTCGCTGTGCAAGTGAGGTCACTGGAGTCTTCCAAGATGGGAATACCATCCGTACTGAAATCTTGAGAAATGGAGTAGCCGAAACCATAGAGACAGATGTGGTTCTTGTCGCGACTGGTCGGGTACCGAACGGCGATCTGCTGGGGCTAGAAGAAGCTGGAGTGTCATCTGAAGATGGCCGAGTTTTAGTTGACGAATTTTTTCGAACTGATGCCCCGGGCGTGTGGGCCTTTGGCGATCTGTCCAACACGCATCAGCTCAAACACCTCGCGAATGCTGAGGTCAGAGCTCTTCGACACAACCTGCTTGTAGCGGAAGGAGAGAGCGAAGGTCCGATGCGGACTGTAGATGAACGCTTTGTTCCTCACGCTGTGTTTGGCCACCCCCAGGTGGCATCGGTGGGGCTTACCGAACGAACTGCTCGCGAAAGCGGTGTACCTATAAAGGTGGCTACGAAGGAATACGGGGCCACTGCTTACGGTTGGGCGATGGAAGACAGCGAAAGTTTTTGCAAACTGATCGCCGACGCTGAGAGCCGACAGCTATTAGGTGCGCACATCATCGGCCCACAAGCTTCGACGCTTATCCAACAATTAATCCAGGGGATGGAATTTGGACAGACAGTAGAGGAATTGGCTAGCAAACAGTTCTACATTCATCCGGCGCTCACCGAACTTATCGAAAACGCACTTTTGGATCTTTGAACTAAGTGTTTGGGCAGCCTGGGCCAACTAGCCTTCGCTGAGATTGATTTCCCAAAGCACTTGATCTAGGCAATCTCCAGCGGACATCGCAGGATATTGGCAAGGATGCTCGGGGGTAACGCTAGAAGGAACCGGGGAAAGAATCGTCCAAGGTGTTGGATGACAGAATTGAACGACGCTGAGCCGACCATCGCTTTGGTGAGGGTCAGCTACAACCCGATGCCACCCCACCGGAATCAACCCATTGGTGAGACGTTCAAGCATGATTCCCGTGTTGATAATGACATGTCGATCGGGTGGCGTAGCGTCGATCCATTCTTCGTCGACTTTGACCTGCAGGCCTCGGGCAGTTGCTCGGGGGAGTGCGGTAATGAGGTTTATGTCCCCGTGCTCTTCAGCCCAGACGTGCCCTTCACGCCCGGCATTTGGGGCTTCGGACATTGGCGGATACCGGATGGCTCGCGTGAGATGTGAACCGTGCTCGAGCATCGTGTCGAAGAAGTTTTCATGTGCGCCGATGCCTACGGCGATAATGCGTAAGAAGCGAGTCTGCAGTTGAACTAAATGCTTGTGAAAGTCTGACAAAATTCGGTCAGCGCCGGGGATTCGGTCCGACGGAAAAATAGGGTCCCCGTACCTGTGGGGATAACGGTCTCTGAGAGGGTGACCCGAGGGGAGTGCCGAACCCCAATTGAACATCTCCTTCCAATCGGGAGTGTCGGACACCGCAGCGGTCTCGACTAGTAAACCCGTGTAACCGCTCTGACCTTTGGATCCTTGTGCGAAGTAATCCTCTTTCGCTTGCGTAGGTAGATCAAAAAACTTTTCGAGAACCTCGTAGGCCTCGTCCAGTAGTCCCTCGGAAATATCGTGTTTCGTGTAAACGAAGCCCGTGCGGAGGCTCTGCATGACTCCATCCACGGTGGCGGCGCGGTCGCTGCTTCCACCTTGTTCAAAGGCCAAAAGGTCAACGTCCAAGATTCCAGTCATTGGACGTAAACGTATGCGCATCGGATAACAGAGGCAGTTAACTTTTTTGAGATTGCCATTTTTCGTAGCGTCCTGGGTCGGTCCAAGCTCCGGATAATTCGTCGAACCGGCGGGCAGGTTCGAGCATCATAGATGTCTTTCCACCACGCGCTGCGGTGCTGGAAACCGATACTAGATTCTGCGGAATCGGTAGCACCAAGTCCGCTGGAACATCGAAAGGCTCTCTTGGCGCAATGGCAACCCGGGGAAGGTTAGATAACGCCTCATCTCGGAGAACAGGATCGTTATCGTAAAAGACAGGATCTTGGATTTGGTGCCATTTGTCGGCACCCATAACCACCAGGTCGAAGCCCAAAGCAATATCAGCGAGCAGTTGGGAGTTAGTGACCGCAACCTGCAACCACTCGTGATTAGATGCGACCTGTTCGAGCACGGTCAGACGATCGTGGAAACGTGGCCTTGTTACGTCCTCTTTACCCAGAGCAATCTGGCTAACGCTCCAAACAATGTTGTCAATATCGCAATGATTTTTTACCGCTCGGGAGATTTCTAGATGGGCGATGGTAGGGGGGTTGAAGGATCCCGGATAGACCGCTGTGCGCATGTCAGACTCGCCTACCGGTAAGGGACCGAAGGGTTCGTGGGTTCCCTCCAAGGGCGGTTTCGAGTTCCCATGAAACCCCGTGGGCCAGGTTGTCCCACATTCGATCGATAAGTTGAGCCGTACGTATGATGGTGTTGTCGATATCGGTATCACCACTCGTCGACGCTCGGAGAAATCGAACACTAAATTCGTGCAGCCCGATAAGAGCGGCCGCTAACGCTAGATCGAGAGGCGCGGCTCCTGCATCTCGAGCTAGCCGCACGCGCTCCTCAGTACGTTCGCCAAAGCTCTTGACAATTTCCTCCGCGATAATTTCGTATTCGAGCCGACGAACGCGATGCCGAATAGCCAAGGCTTGGCTAGCGCTCAAGCCAGCTTCGCGTCCCAGCCTGGTTGCCTGCAATTTGAGACCGTCAAACCAAGCAGTCTTGCGGTTCTTGGGCTTAGCTTGAAAGGTCTTATTGGGTGCATGATGTTGGGACGGCGGGGGTCCCAATGTTTTGTCGTACGCGGCCCGACGGGTGGCATCCGACAAGACAAACCAAGCATTGTTCAAATCCGACATTGTTTCTGCATTGCCGGTTTGGTGGTCTGGGTGATGACGTAGCGCTTTTCGTCGGTACGCGCGCTGAACACTCGTCCTCGTAGCGTCGCGGGCAACACCTAACTGTTCATAGAGGGAGGGAGATTTTGGACTCAATGAAAACCCGCCTTCCGCTTATGAGTGTGTCAGTCTGATGCTTCCAATGGGACCAGCGTCCAACTTGCCTATTATCGCGGCTTCGTGGCCTGACTCTGTTAGTTCTGCTACTGCGTCTAATGCGGCAGCTGAATCGCAGGAAAATAGAAGGCCGCCAGAAGTTTGGGCATCACAAAGAATGATTCGCTCTAGCTGGGAACCGCCGTCCAAATGAGGTTCGAGAAAACTGAGGTTCCTTTCGGTGCCACCGGCTACAAATCCTTCATCAACTAAATCGCGTACTTTGGGTAGCAGCGGAACGGACGCTGTGTCGATAATCGCTGAAAGTCCGCTTGCCGATGTCATTTCGTGGAGATGACCGAGTAAACCAAAACCGGTGACATCCGTTGCTGCTGTCGCGTTGACGCGATTAGCGGCCGTTGCGGCCGCTTCGTTGAGTCTGGTCATCTCATGGACGGCCTTCGCGTAAACCTCCTCGAGCGAACCTCCAGTAGCGACTGCATCAGCTTGGGATCGTTTCACAGCAGTGGCTAAAAGCCCGGTGCCGATAGGTTTGGTTAGAACGAGGGCCTGACCTGGCTGACCCCCACCGTTTGTTAAAAGATCTTCAGGGTTGACCTCTCCAATTACCGACATGCCGTACATCGGCTCGGGCCCGTCGACGGTGTGTCCGCCTGCCACCACCCACTCACCGGCATCGGCCGCATGTTGGCCACCCGAAAGCACTTCGCTCAATAGCTCGAGGGGTAATTCGTCCTTGGGCCACGCCACCAGATTTAAAGCAAAAAGTGGTTTTCCACCCATCGCGTACACGTCGCTGGCGGCGTTCGCAGCAGAGATGTGCCCCCAAAGGATGGGATCATCAACTATTGGCGTGAAGAAGTCAGCTGTGGCGACTAGAGCGTTACCGTCGGGCCTCCTCCACACAGCGGCGTCGTCGCTATTTTCTGATCCAACTAACAAGTTTGCGTTGTCGGGTTTCGGTAAGTGACGCAGCACCTGCGCCAGGTCGCTTGGGCCAAGCTTGCAGGCTCAACCAGCGCCGTGGCTGTACTGGGTGAGTCGAATCAAACTGGTCACGTCACCAAGGTAGCTTCCGATAACTACTTCGCCGTATATGTGCGCATTGTCTCAAGGAAAATTTCCATTCCCCGATCTCGATCAATTGCATATTCCACTTCACAATTAACTGGCCGGTCGCCCCAACCTCGCTCGTCGATGACGGTCATGCCTCGTGTGTGGGTTCCCTCTGTTTCGACACATACATTCCTGAATTCGAACTGAAATATTTCAGGGTGAGTTATTGCTAGCACTGCGCACGGATCATGCAAAGGAACTCGCTGTCCATGGGTGCGTTTTTGGTAGGAACTGAGGTAGAACTCGAACAGATCGGCGGCAAAAACTGCGACTGGGTTGCCGAGATCCCGCAGATCAGAGATCGTTTGTTCGTCGATGCCGAACTGGTGTGTCACATTCAGGCCGGCCATCATAAATTTTTCAAAGCCAGCATTAAAAACTATCGCCGCCGCATGTGGGTCAGCCCAGACGTTGAATTCCGCAGTAGGGGTTACGTTGCCGGGCCCGGCGCTGCCACCCATTATTGATATTCCAGCGACGCGTTTCACGATGTCTGGTGCTTGTTGCACTGCTAAAGCGATGTTGGTGAGAGGACCTATAGAAACGAGCCAAACGTTTTCGATACTTCGGATGGTCTCGATGATGAAATGCACAGCGTCAAGGCTTGTGGCGCTGCGAACGACATCAGGGCGGCGCGGTCCATCTAGCCCAGTTTTCCCATGAGCCTCCTCTGCGTGTCTTGGTGGGAGCAGCAACGGTTTTTCGGCACCAGCATGTACCTCTACCTCAAGCCCGACCAGTTCCGTGAGCAGAAGCGCATTATCGGTTGTTAAATCGAGCGGAGCGTTGCCTGACACCGTGGTGATTCCGAGGACTTCTGTCATACGGGCGGCCATCATGATTGCTATAGCGTCGTCGTGTCCAGGGTCGCAGTCGAGGATGATCTTGGGTTTCACAGTCGCCTCATCCCTGGTCCGTTTTCATTGGTTTCTCCCCAGTAATGAGGGAGACGTAAGTATCCAACTCGAGGCAATTCAATCGCTAGTTCTAAGCCCTGGTGGAGTTTGAGTCGCTGAATGCTGCGTACGTGACTAAGCATCTCGTAAAAGACCATCCATAGAGAACCTTCGAGGTCATATGTGATGCTTTGGCTGTCTTCTTTCGCTAGGCAGGCCCCTCTAGGCAAAGTGGTGATTACATATTTCCAAAAGTCCGTTCCCTTGACGGTTCGCACTTCTGAGCGCAGAAGTTCAATAGTTTCTTCCTCGACGAGTTCCGTAAGCCATCCGATACCTAAGCGAAGTTTGGTTAAAAGATCTGGAGTTTCCCAAAAAAGATCGGTATCAAGTACGCGATCCCACCTGTTGTCTGGTCCCATTTGGTGATCGACCCAATTGATCGGCTCTGGGAAGTCACCATCTGGCCACAGGAGATGACCAGCTCGCCGCTTCGTGAACACGAGGGCGTCCCAGGCAATATGAGAGATTTGCGTCCTACAGGACCACCACATCCATTCCTTGTCCGGTGACCCATCATGAAAATCAAGTTGTTCTGTGGAAAGACCCGCCGTTTCTGCCTCAACCCAATCCACTATGTGCTGATACCAAGGCATTGCGCCGGTCGTAGGGGAAACCGGCATTTCGAGAATGTCGGGATTAGTTAACGCCATGCCGTGACGCTAGTCGTGAGAGCGGTGCCAGCGGTTTAGCGCGGTCATCGTTCTTCGTACGCTCTGGGATCTGGGCAACTGCACACAAGGTTGCGATCTCCATGTGCTCCGTCGATCCTGCCTACTGGAGGCCAGTATTTATCTTGTCGCATGGACGGCATGGGGTAAGCCGCTTCCTCGCGCGTATACGGATGTTCCCAGTTCGACCTCAGAAGGTCTTCGGCTGGATGGGGGGCGTTGACGAGAGGATTGTCTTCCTTAGGCCATTCACCGACTTCAATCCTAGAAATTTCGTGGCGGATTCTGATCATGGCATCGCAGAAGCGATCAATTTCCTCTCTGGACTCGCTTTCAGTTGGTTCGACCATCAACGTGCCAGGGACGGGGAATGACATCGTTGGTGCGTGGAACCCGTAGTCAATGAGCCGCTTGGCAACATCATCGACGCTCACGACATCAGAAAGGGGACGTAAGTCAAGTATGCATTCATGGGCCACGAGGTCACTTTTCCCTCGATACAGCACGGGATAAGAGTCATGTAAACGACTAGCTATGTAGTTTGCATTAAGGATCGCGACGCTGGTGGCGCGCTCTAGACCGGGTGCTCCCATCATCGCTATATACATCCATGGGATGGGCAGAATCCCTGCGGAGCCCCAGGGAGCACCAGAAATCGCACCCGGCCCTGATTTCGGCCCCGCTTCGGCCACCACGGGGTGGTTTGGTAGATATGGGGCGAGGTGGCTTTTGGCCGCGACGGGACCGATGCCGGGGCCACCTCCTCCATGGGGAATACAGAAGGTTTTGTGGAGGTTTAGATGACTTATATCGGCGCCAAAGTGCCCGGGGGGAGCTAGCCCTACTAGAGCATTGAGGTTCGCACCATCCACGTAGACCTGGCCGCCAGCATCATGCACCAGCTCACAAATCCGTCCGATGCCATCTTCGAAAACCCCGTGAGTAGAAGGATAAGTAATCATGATGGCTGCGATGCTTTCTCGGTATTCGGTCACTCTGTTCTCAAGATCTACGAGGTCAACATCTCCGTTCTCGTCGCAGTCAATTACCACCACTCGAAGTCCGGCCATGACAGCAGACGCAGCGTTTGTTCCATGCGCTGACGCCGGAATTAGGCAAATATCTCGTTGTTGTTGTCCCATCGCCTCGTGGTAACGCCTGATAGCTAATAGCCCAGCAAATTCTCCCTGCGAGCCAGCGTTGGGTTGAAGAGAAATCGCGTCATAGCCAGTGCACGCAAGCAGCCATTCTTCCAACTCTGTGATCAACGTGATGTAACCCTGCGCCTGGTCAAGAGGCGCAAAGGGATGAATATCTGAAAATTCTGGCCACGTGACTGGCTCCATTTCGCTAGTTGCGTTCAACTTCATGGTGCAACTGCCAAGTGGAATCATCCCGCGATCAAGAGCGATGTCCTTGTCAGCTAGGCGGCGAATATATCGAAGCATTTCGGTCTCAGAGCGGTAGGAATTGAAAACCGGGTGGGTTAAGAATTCGGATGAGCGCTCTAAATCCCCGGGAATACCCGACGGATGATCAGCGATGGCTGAGGCCCTGTTTCCGCATCCGAATGCGCGCCCCAACGACTCCACGGTTTCTAAATCACAGGTTTCATCTAGTGACACGCCGACCGTGTCAGAATCGACCCGTCGTAGATTGAGTCCCTCGCCAAGTGCGCGTTCCATAATGCGATCTGCTTGGTTTGGGACCCGCACCGTCAAGGTGTCGAAGAACGTCTCATTCAATACAGCGATACCCGTTGAGTTGAGATTTGCCGCAAGGAGGCAAGTCAGATGATGCACTCGCTGAGCGATTTCTTTCACGCCATTTGGTCCGTGCCAAACGGCATACATAGAAGCGAGAACTGCGAGTAGAACTTGGGCAGTGCAAATGTTGCTTGTGGCCTTCTCGCGACGGATGTGCTGCTCGCGAGTTTGCAGGGCTAGACGCGTGGCGGGTCGCCCGCCGCTATCCACAGAGACCCCAACGAGACGACCTGGCATCGAACGCTTATGGCTTTCCCGCGCTGCCAAATAGCCAGCGTGAGGACCGCCGAATCCGAGAGGCACTCCGAAACGTTGCGAAGTTCCCACGACCAAGTCCGCACCGAGATCTCCTGGCGGCGTCATTAGGCAAAGCGCTAATAGGTCCGCCGCGACACAAACCATCCCCCCACAGGCATGGGTTGTGGCTACAACCTCTTTGATGTCGCGGATTTTTCCCGAAGAACCCGGGTATTGGATTAGCACGCCGTAACACTCTTCAGGGTTGAGATCCTTCCAAGGGTCTCCCATCTGTATTTCGACGCCTAATGCTTGGGCTCGAGTTTTAACAACATCGATCGTCTGAGGATGGCAGTCGTTATCGATAAAGAAATATTTGCCCCTGCTTTTACTCAGGCGCCTAGCCATAGTCATTGCTTCAGCGGCGGCAGTGCTCTCATCCAATAACGAACTGTTTGCTATCTCCATTCCTGTGAGATCACAAACCATTGTTTGGTAGTTGAGTAGGGCCTCAAGTCGTCCTTGGCTTATCTCCGGTTGGTACGGCGTGTACGCGGTGTACCAGGCAGGACTTTCGAGTACCCGTCTGACCACCACGGCCGGGGTGAAAGTGCCGTGATAACCCATTCCGATCAGTGACTTCACCGGTTGGTTCAGATCAGCAAGCTCGCGAATCCGTTCTATGGCCTCACGTTCATCTAGAGCCGAGGGAAGCTGAAGCGCCTCGGCCCCTCGGATCGATTTTGGGAGGGCGGCATCGCAAAGCTCTCGAAGGCTTGAATAACCGAGTGATGCGAGCATCGAAGCAACATCAGCGTCTTGCGGGCCTATATGCCTGTTTACAAAATCACTTTTAGGGTTGGAGTCGGTCATCTTTAAGTCTCAATCTCGCCGGTAGTTGTGGGGGACAAAAGGAAGTTTCGTGACTTCACAAGGAACGTCTTTTCCTCGAACATCAGCGACCAACGAAGTGCCCACCCTTGCGTATCGGGTATCGACGTACCCCATGGCAACAGGGCGGTTGCAAGTGGGTCCATAGCCGCCGCTAGTGATGGTTCCCACTTGATCATCATCTTCTGATCGGAGTTTCGTTCCTTCGCGAATAGGGCGTTTCGTGAGTGCTGAAACGCCCACTCGCTTTCGTTCGGGTCCTGAAGCGAGTTGACCCAAGATGGTGTCTGCTCCGGCGAATGAGGCTTCATTTCTGCGGCGTTGTTGAATCGTCCACGCAAGCCCTGCCTCCACTGGAGTCGTACTCTCATTCAACTCGTGGCCGTAAAGACACAAACCCGCTTCTAGTCGTAAAGTGTCTCTTGCTCCAAGGCCGCATGGAAAGACTCGGTCGTCGTCTAAAAGTTGCTCCGCGATACGTCCAGCGACACCGGCTGGGACCACTAGTTCAAAGCCGTCTTCACCGGTGTAGCCACTGCGACTGATATCGCACACGATGCCATTCCAAAGAAACTCGTGGCGTTGCATGAATTTCAATTCGTCTATGTCACTGAAGATTTGAGAGAGCACTTCGGAAGATTTGGGACCTTGAAGAGCTAATTGGGCTAGATCCTCGCGCAGCTCGATCCTTACTTTGGGGGAAATGGTCCGCTCGATGTAGGAAATATCTGCAGATGTACGCGACGCATTTAATACGAGGCGAAATCGATCGTCGTGTCGACTCACAATCAAGTCATCGATGATGCCTCCCTCGTTGTTAGTCAATAGGCCGTATCGCAATCGTTCGTTTCTGAGGTCAGAAATTGCCGCCGGGGTTATTTTCTCCAGGACTTCTGCCGTTGCGCTGAGGCCATGGCCGTCGTTGGCTATTAGATCGATGATCCCCATGTGGCTGACATCAAAAAGCCCTGCGAGCGTTCTTGTCGCATGGTGCTCGCTGATTACCCCGTCGAAATGAAGAGGTAAATCAAAACCGGCGAAAGTGACCATCCTTGCTCCGCGATCACGGTGAAAACTGTCGAGAGGACTTTGTTTGTGATGTTCTGATGGAGAAGTTTCAGTCATGTTCCGCCAGCTCGCGTCGATGTCGACGCCCCGCGCTGTCGTGGAACCTGAGAGATTGGCCGCTTATCGCAGTTTTCCCCTTCGGTGGAGAGGAACTAACGCCCTCTCGCTCTCCAGCGTTGCTTCTTCCCTGCGGTCCTGGGGCCTGAGAGATTCCCGGGGCGGTTGCTCCTTCGGCGCCGACCAGACGAGGCATACAAACCAGTCGAACTCTCCCACTGGGCTTCAGCAGCGAACTTCATCATAAACGCGCGGCAAGGAGCGAGGTGCGATAGTCAGGCTTAAAACTCGGCTTGCAATAACTCGCTCTTACGTTAGGAACTCAGCAATCCGGTCCTTGGGACGGCCGATTATTGCCTTGTCGGACCGTAGGAGCACCGGTCGTTGCATCAGGGCTTTACGCTCAACCAACAGGTCTACGACAGCCTGTGGGTTACCTACGTACTCCTCAGGGTTCAGTCCGAGTGCTTTAAATTTGGAGTCTTTGCGTACTAGGTCTTCGACCGGATCCTCCAGAAGAGAAACGATGGTTTCTAAAGTCGCGCGATCAGGAGGCGTCTTCATGTAGAGGACAACTTCGGCTTGTACGTTTTGTTCCTCAGCGACCGCTAAGGCGTTCTTGGATGACCCTCAATGGGGATTGTGATAAATCGTGACGTCGGCCACTTTGACTCCTCGAAATCGATCGTTAGGACGGTATCAGCGTTTAAAGCCGCCTTGGATGCGTTCAACCATGTCCGATGCTGCTCCGGGACCTTTTTCTCGTGCCCATTTTAAGCCGTCGTCTCGGCCAAACTCAGCAAGAGCTTTCATTTGATGCTTCTCGTGGCTCAATGTGTGCCACGAGTTCGCGGCAATCAAATCAGCCCAGGCAGCAGTCGCTTCCGCCAGCTGATCACTTGGGAGCGAACGGTTCGCGAGTCCGATGCGAGCAGCCTCATGGCCCTCCACCACTCTCCCGCTATACATCATGTCTCGAGCTATGAGCGGCCCGACTCGCTCAGGAAGCCTGCTGGTCATGCCCCAAGTAGGCACCATTCCCCATTTCCCGTGAGTGTCACAAAAGCGGGCGTCATCTGCGCAAATAAGAAGATCGCAAGCTAGGACGAGCTCCAACGCCCCGGTGTAACAGTGGCCATTTACCGAAGCGATAACTGGCTGTGGCAGTGCCTCGATAAGATCAAGAGTTTCTGCCTGTTGGTGGGGGGTGCTTGCGCGTTCACCGCGCTCGATTGCCTTTAAATCGTTACCGGCCGAGAACGAACGGCCCTTGCCTGTCAAAATTACGACACCTACCTCACTCGAATTAGTGGCGAGGTGATCCAAGTGAGATTGAAGCTCCTCGAACATTAAAGGGCTCAGAGCATTTAACGCTTCGGGGCGGTTAAGAGTAAGTGTGCTCACACCGTCACGGTCACTACGCAGAACCAGTGGATTATGGGGCTCATTCATTGTGTAAGCCTCCCACACCAACCGATGATCGACTTAGGCCGCGTGCGAATCGCCCGGAGAGTCGGAGGCATCGGCGGCCTCAACTTCTTCACGGGTGACTCCAAGCATGAACAATATTGCATCGAGATAAGGAACATTTATTGCAGTATCTGCGGCTCCGCGAAGTACTGGTTTCGCGTTGAACGCAATCCCCAGGCCAGCTTTTTGTAACATCGGGAGGTCGTTAGCTCCGTCTCCTACCGCCACGGTTTGCTCCAAAGGCACCCCTTCGGCTTTGGCGATTGTTTCAAGCAACGTCGCCTTGGTTTGGGCGTCAACAACTTCGCCTTCAATTCGGCCCGTGATTACCCCGTCAATGAGTTCTAGACGGTTCGCGTGTGCGTGATCGAGTTTGAGGTCCGCAGCGAGCTTGTCAGTAAAATGGGTAAAGCCGCCGCTGATGATCGCGATGCGATAGCCGAGCCTCCTCAGCGTTCGCACAAATGTTCTCGCCCCGGGCGTGAGGACCATGCGCGCGATTGCCCGGTCGATTGCCGCAGCGCTAGTGCCTTGCAACAGCGCAACACGCTCCCTAAGAGCCTCGGAATAATCAAGATCGCCCCTCATCGCGAGGTCTGTCAATCGGGCGACTTCCTCTCCATGCCCCGCCTCGTCGGCCAAGAGCTCAATCATTTCATTTCGGATCAGTGTCGAATCGACGTCAAGTACCACTAGGCGGGTTGATCGACGTGACAATCCGTGAGGTTGCACCGCGATATCGATCGACTCTTCGACAGCGACGTCCATCAGCGCTGCTTGCAGTTTGTCCGAATCCCCGCCCTCGACTAAGAACTCGTAGCTCCATACTGGAAAACGCGATAGTCGGTGAATCCGATCTATATTGCCGCCGCTTGCAGTAATAGCTCCACTAGTTCGAGCTAATGCTTCGGGTGAAAGCTCAGGTCCCAGAGCCGTGATTACATGGCGGCTCGCATGCCGCGTAGGTGTCGCATCAACAATTTCGAAATCAATATCAAGACCACGCTCCCATCCAAATAAGAGGACCTCCTTAACTAGATCTCTCCCGGTTGGGGCAACAACAGCAAGCCCTAGGGTCAACTGACGCCTAACTACCACTTGTTCCATGTCTTGGAGTTCGGAATCCAGGTTCGCCAGTAAACCTAAGAGGTCAGTGGTGATGCCCGGGCGGTCAACGCCGGTAACACGTATGAGAATGGTCTGGGGGGAGGCCATGGCACCGACGGTACCTTTGGGACATGTCTAACGCGCGCTTAATTGCTGATCCCTTGAACGCCTAATCAACGCCATCGTCGAGGGACAACAGCATCACTTTCGATCGGCTGAAGACGGCCGTAAGGCGTACACAGTTAACAATCGTCTGACTTGTGGGCACCCTTTGGTTGATTAACGCCGTACATTTGCCGTAGTGAGCGCGATCTTGAATCTTCTAGGAGGGCCGTGACTCGGCTTGGGTTTCTTCTCGATAGCGAGACATGTATTGGATGTCACGCCTGTACGGTCGCGTGTAAAAGCGAACATGACGTGCCCCTGGGGGTAAACCGGACCTGGGTCAAATACATAGAGACGGGCGAATTCCCCGAGACCACTCGCCATTTCTCGGTGATGCGTTGCAACCAATGCGAAGACGCGCCTTGTATGAATATTTGCCCAACGTCCGCCTTATTTCGGGCAGCCAACGGTGTTGTGGATTTTGACGACAACAACTGCATCGGTTGCAAGGGCTGCATGAATGCCTGCCCATACGATGCGATTTATATTAACCCGGAGACCAATACCGCTAATAAGTGCAATTTTTGTAATCACCGAATTGAGGTGGGCTTAGAACCCTCCTGTGTGGTTGTATGCCCAACTCATTCGATCAAGGTGATCGATTTCGATGACGCCGACAATGACGCACGACGGATTGTGGAGAGAGAGGACTTGCCAGTTCGGTCCCCAGAACAAGGAACGGTCCCCAAGGTTTTCTATCGAGGCGCCAATGAAGCTTCACTCGACCCTCTTCTAACGGCCATTCCTGACGATGGTCTGATATGGGCTGATGTCACCCTGCAACACCCCACACCACCAAACCGGGAACCAGACCTTGTAGCTCGCACGACATACACCACGGCCCACGCGACAACTTGGCAAACCAAAGTTTCGGGATATCTGGTGACGAAAGCAGTTGCGGCGGGCGTGATGCTTATGGCCGCTCTCATGGTGATGCTGGGCGAGGCGGATCAGACAACGGCAGTCGGGTTCGTACCAGCGCTAATCGCCGTTTTCTTCGTGGTGGTTACTGGCGTCTTGCTGGTGGCGGATCTAAAGAAGCCTTCCCGGTTCCTTCTTGTGTTAACTCGTGCGAACTGGTCCAGTTGGTTAGTACGAGGTGCTTACATCCTCGGACTTTACGCGCTCTTGCTCGGAGGTTGGCTGCTGGCGGCGTTACTTGAGTCGCCTCAAATGCTTCGGATTCTGGCCCTACCAATTGCAGTAGTTGCGGCGAGCACAGCTGGGTACACAGCATTTCTCTTCGCTCAATGCGAGGGCCGCGACCTGTGGCAGAGTCAACTGCTTTTGCCCACGTTGCTTGTTCAAGCTGTCGCTGCGGGTGGCTCCGTCTGGTTCATAGCGGACCTATTCGTGGACATGCCCGAATCGCAGTTGGTGCGCGGGATAACGATAGCTGCCCTGGTCGTGAACGGTCTTTTAGTGGTGCTCGAAATCTCGGGTGATCATTCTCGACACGTCGCGCTCGCAGTTCATTCGATGACAAAGGGTGACCAAAAAACACTCTTCTTGACGGGAATAGTTGGAGGATTGGTTCTACCCGTTATTTTGCTGGCCGCCGGAGCGATGATTGACAGCCAGGCATCGCCCCTTTCTTGTTGCGCTGCGATATTGATCCTCGGCGGTATGTGGGCATACGAAGATAGCTACGTGCAAGCCGGCCAATCGGTTCCCCTGTCCTAGGAGGGTTGATGTCTAACTCGGATGAGCCTCGATATTTAGATGAGGGAAGCTTCTACAAGGATGCAACCGCGAACGCCGGCCTCACTAACTACCCACCACACGACCAATGGCACGACTGGACAGAACTAGATGCCAAAGCTTGGCCGCGCCGAGTGGAACGGAATTTTCGCCTTATTCCCACCACATGTTTTAACTGCGAAGCAGCATGTGGATTACTTGCCTACGTGGATCGGGAGACAGGTGAGGTTGCCAAATTTGAAGGCAATCCTGAACACCCAGCGTCAAGGGGAAGGAATTGCGCGAAAGGCCCTGCGACTCTTAACCAGGTAAATGATCCCGAACGCATCTTGTTTCCCTTAAAACGAGTGGGTGAGCGCGGTGAGGGTGAGTGGGAACGAATCACGTGGGAACAGGCGCTGGATGAGATCAGCGCTCGCATCCGAACAGCACTCGTTGAAGACCGACGCGATGAGATCATGTATCACGTTGGGCGGCCCGGCGAAGATGGCTATACGGAGCGGGTGCTCCAGGGCTGGGGGATCGACGGCCACAACAGTCACACCAATATTTGTTCGTCTAACGCTCGAATTGGCTATCAGTCCTGGATGGGTCATGATCGACCGTCTTCGGATTATGCCAACGCTGAAGTGATTTTTTTGATTTCGTCTCATCTTGAATCAGGTCACTATTTCAATCCACATGCGCAGCGAATCATTGAAGCCCAGGAAAGAGGGGCGACTGTCATATGCGTGGACCCTCGGCTATCCAACACCGGTTCAAAAGCAGATCATTGGTTACCGGCTTGGCCAGGAACAGAACCCTTTCTTCTTTTAGCCATTGCCCGACTCTTACTAGAGAACGGGACGTGGGAACGCGAATTCGTGCGGAGGTGGACTAATTGGGAGACGTACCTCGCTGAAACACGCCCCGACCTAAACATCGAATTCGAGTTCTTAGAGCGGGCGCTTCTCGAGGAATACGCTGAATACACGCCCGAACGAGCCGAATATATGACTGGAGTACCGGCTGACGAGATAAGAGAGATTGCGTCAGTGATTGGTGCTCACCCGACGAAGTTCGCGTCTCACAATTGGCGTGCTGCTGGAGCAGGCAATCTTGGTGGATGGCAGACGGCGCGTTGCTTGTTCTTTCTTAACGTACTCACTGGTTCAGTCGGAACTGTGGGAGGAACTAGCGGTAACGGGTGGAACAAATTTAAACCTCACGCTCCCTTAGGAACTCAAAAAATCGAGCACTGGAATGAGATGTCGTGGCCACGCGAATACCCGCTGAGCTATCACGAGATGTCGATCCTTTTGCCACATTTTTTGAATGAAAGACGTGGCAAATTAGATACGTATTTCACCCGCGTATATAACCCTGTTTGGACGAATCCAGATGGGTTCAGTTGGATGGAAGCTCTTCTTGATCCCTCCAAGGTCGAGTGTCATGTTGCCCTCACTCCAACTTGGTCGGAAACAGCCGCATTTGCTGACTACGTGCTGCCGATGGGCGTGGGTTCAGAGCGCCACGATTTAGCTTCGTTTGAGACCCATGCCGGACGGTGGATTGGATTTCGACAACCCGTCATGCGGCGCTTCGCCGAGCTTGAAGGTAAACCAATAGGCAAAGATTCTCGCACCCACGAGTTCAACCCTGGCGAGGTTTGGGAAGAGAATGAGTTCTGGATGGATCTTTCTTGGCGGATTGACCCTGATGGAGAGCTGGGAGTTAGGGAGTACTTCGAGAGCCGGTCAGAACCAGGTCAACCAATGACTGTCGACGAGTATTACGGCCGCATTTTCAGTGAAGAAGTCCCAGGGCTTTCAGAGGCAGCTGCTGGAGCCAATCAAACTCCTCTTGAATTCATGCGCGACAGAGGCGCTTTCGCTGTCCCTACAGACCCATACGTACCCTATGAACGTACGGTCGATCATGCATCCGTCGAAGATTGTTTAAGAGACGAGACAGGTGTGTTTAGAAAGCCTGGAACTGCCGGAGTATTTGATGGCTCACCGGAATCGTTCGCTCAAACCGTGCTGGCGCCTTTAGGGGATGGGTCGCCAGCAGTGGAGATCGATGGCGAAATCAAGGAAGGATTTCCAACGCCGTCAAAAAAATTGGAGTTGTACTCAACGACGTTGGCTGAATGGGGTTGGCCCGAATACGCCACTCCGACGTGGATACCGAGCCATGTTCATTGGGAGGATCTTGATCTTGACGGTGACGAGCGAATTCTTTTGCCGACTTTTCGAATACCAACTCTGATTCACACACGGTCTGCTAATTCGAAATGGCTTAACGAGATCAGCCACCGCCACCCTCTGTGGATTCACCCCGAAGATGCTGAAAAGTTGGAAATTGGAGCAAACCAATTAGTTCGCATCACGACTCGTCTTGGGCATTTTGTTATACAAGCTTGGCGTACAGAGGGGATCCGCCCCGGTGTCGTCGCAGCCTCTCATCACATGGGGCGTTGGCGGATGGGGAAAGAGCAAGGGCGGTCGTGGGGTAATGCTCAGGCAGACATTGAGAATGACGGCTCTACGTGGAAATTAAGCCGGAGCGAAGGCATGGACTCGTACAGATCTGAGGACCCTGATAGTGAAAGGATTTGGTGGAATGACACTGGTGTTCATCAAAATCTCACCTTCGCCGTGCAGCCAGACCCCATATCAGGGATGCAATGCTGGCATCAACGAGTTCGTGTAACGCCTGCCGAGGAAGGTGACTCTTACGGGGATGTCGTCGTCGACACGGCTAAGTCGCGCGCTGCGTATTTGGAATGGCTTGCTAAGACGAGGCCAGCGCCTGGGCCGCATGGACTTCGCCGCCCGCTTTGGTATGCGCGCCCGCTAAAGCCCACGGCTGAGGCGTATCGTCTTTCTTAAATTTGCGTGAGATGGGATCTGCCGCGCGTGAGATCATTCAGCATGAGCGTAGAACCCTTCGTCACATATGAACGCACTGGCCACGTTGCAGTTGTTACTTACAATCGTCCTGAAGCCTTAAATGCTGTGAATGGCCAGTTGCGTAAAGAACTCAACCTTGCTTGGGAAAAGTTACGCACAGATGACGAAGCCTGGGTAGCGATAGTCACGGGCAAAGGCAAAGCGTTTTGTGCGGGGGCGGACCTAAAAGATCCAGCAAGTTCCGTAGGTAACGACGAACATTCATTTTGGGAAGTCCCGAGTTTTACCTCCCTTGAATCAGGCAAGGAGATCTTCAAACCTGTTATCGCAGCCGTCAACGGCTATGCAATCGGATTCGGGTTGACCATGGTTGCGAGTTGTGATTTTGTGATTGCGTCTGAACGTGCTGAATTCGGATTTCCTGAGGTTCAGCTAGGGGTACCGACAGTCCAAGGCGCTGTGAGGATGCCAACGCGTGTTGGTTGGCAGAACGCCATGGAGTTGTTGCTTTTGGGTGATCGCGTAGATGCGCAACGGGCCAAAGAAATGGGCCTAGTGATGAAGGTGGTACCGCACGATGAGCTGATGGCAGAGGCGGTCGAGCTAGCGGAGAGACTGATCACTAATTCGGCGCCACTTGCCGTTCGAGCAACGAAAGAAATAGCTCGACGAGCGCAAGAAATGGGTTTTGTTGAAGCCATTCGCTTCGGCGAAACGATGCGTAAAGTGGCCGGTGCTACCGAAGACGCAAAGGCATTTCGCGACGCAACTAAATCAGGCCAAAAGCCGACATGGCAGGGCCGATAGTCTTGCGTTTCTAGGCCACTATCGGTGTCTAGTTCACCGGTGATTCAATGGCCCGCGATATGGAGAGAGCAGAAATGGAAATCAATGGTCACTGCGACGAACGTTTTTCGGTGGTTCGCGATGCTTTCGAAGCAAACTTTTTGGCGGACGAAGAACTCGGTGCAAGTGCCGCAGTCACTGTTGACGGTCAATACGTAGTCGACTTGTGGGCAGGCCAACGTAACCACAACGGTGACCCCTGGGAGAGAGACACCATCGTCAACGTCTACTCGACGACGAAGACGATGGCATCTATTTGCATTCTCATGCTGGCCGATAGAGGAGAAATTGATTTCCAAAAGCCTGTTGCCGAATATTGGCCGGAATTCGCTAGCAACGGGAAAGATTCTGTTCTGGTGCGCCACGTCATGACCCACCAGACTGGTTGTTCAGGATTCCCAAGGCCGGTAACCCCCGAAGAGCTCTACGACCACGACCTTATGGCTGACCTTCTAGCTGGGATGGAACCTTGGTGGGAGCCCGGCACAGCTCCGGGGTACCACGCGATAACTCAAGGAACCCTCCAAGCTGAACTAATGCGCCGCATCGACGGACGGACTATAGGCACGTTCTTTCGAGACGAAGTAACCGCTCCCCTTGGTGCTGATTTTCACATCGGGTTGCCGTTATCTGAGGGATATCGCGTGGCTCAACTAGACGTTCCGCAGGAGGGAATAGATCAGATAGTGGAGTCCGACCCCGACTCGATAGCTGCAAGAACCTTTCGCAGTTGTCGCTTGGACGGCACTGAAACCGAGACAGATGAATGGCGCAGCGCCGAAATTCCAGCAGGTGGAGGAATTGGCAACGCTCGATCGATTTCACGGGTGCACTCAGCGATCGCCTGCGGCGGAACCATCGACGGGGTCACATTGATGAAACCCGAAACCATAGAGGCCGCTTTGGATCGCCAAACCTTTGACCGAGACCTAGTGCTGGGACTGAATGTGCCGTATGGAACCGGTTTCGGTATCAACCATGAACGGATCCCTCTGACGCCAAGCGACCGCACCCTTTACTGGTTCGGATGGGGTGGATCCATGGGAGTCATGGACCTCGATGAAAAAATCACCGTTTCTTATGCCATGAACAAAATGGCTGGAGGTTTGGTAGGCGACGCCCGAGCTTTCAACCTGATTGCCGCGACCTACGCTGCCATTGGGAAATAACTAAACGGCTGACGCTCATGGAGCTTGATATAGCGTCGGGATGCTCTGGATGTCTTCAATAACTCCTTGCGGTAAATCAGCAGGAAGTTCGGGAGACGCGCTAGCTCCAATCGCGTCGGTCAAACCGCCGAATCTTTCTTCGATAGCGGTAACTATTTCGTCGTGTCTTCCGACGGCCGCAAACTGTCTCACCACGTCATCGCTGATCCGAGAAGCCATTTCCCCCCAACCATCATTTTTCGAGAGGTAATTAAGTTCTTCGCCTAGGTCAAGAAGATCATGCTGCGCAAGAACCGGCCAATACGCCTTAGTGCTTCCATAAAAGCCGATGCGGTAACGAACCCAGTCCATCATTGCCATTACCGACTCGTCGTCTGGTCCTGTGCAAACAAATCCGCCGCCACTTATTTGAAACGCTTCTCGAGCCTTACCGGCATGCGATAAGCCCGCCACCAACTGCGGTAGAACAGCTCCTTCGAGGTATTCGCGGGTGCAAAATGCGTGAAGCCGAACTCCATCACAGACTCGGCCAGCCGCCCGGAGCATCGCGGGTCCGACAGCCGCCATGGAGATAGCCGGCTGGGGCACGGTTAAAGGTTCTGGGGTGAAGTTCGGAGTCATCAAATTGAAGCGATAAAAGTTACCTTCGTAGTTGAGTTCTTCACCTGTCTGCCACGTATGCCAGATCGCCCTCACCGACTGGACGTATTCCTGCATGCGTGGAGCTGGAGCGGACCAGCTCACGCTGAATCGCCGTTCGTTGTGACCGCGCACTTGGCTGCCGAGCCCAAGTTCAAAACGCCCCGCGCTTGCTTGTTGTAGGTCCCAACCAATGTTGGCCGCGATCATCGGACTCCGCGGAAACGCGATCGCTACACCTGTCGCGAGTTCAAGACGCTGAGAGTTCACTGCCGCTACGGCAAGAGACATAAACGGGTCATGCTTATTTTCGAGAGCAACAATTCCGTCATAGCCGTCCGCTTCAATCCGGTGGACAGCCTCAGGAACATCGCGAAGATCCGCTTGGGGAAATGTGGTGTACACCTTCATGGATGCTGCTCTCGGGGAAGCACATCAACGAATTCGTCCCAGTTTTTCCACTCTGGCTGTGGAGGCAGGGTTGAACCACTAGGAGCGAACTCGGAGAGCGTCCCGGATTCCAGGTCATGAATGTAACGAGGGCAGTTGGGAAAGATCCTGCCAACCGTGATTTCTATGACCGCTTCAGCACCCACAAAATCGGCTATGTCGGATGGGTCAAGAAGGACCTCCGCTGTCCCATGTATACGAATCCGATTGGCCTTGCTGGTTTGTCGGATGAACAGCAAAGCCACTTTGTTGGTTTCATTGATGTTGCCGAGTGACCGAAACATCCCGTTGCCGTCATATGAGGGGAAGCGCAGGGTATGTTCGTCAATGACCTTGACGAAGCCGGGTCGGCCTCCCTTGTAGGACACGTCCGGAAATCCGGTTTTGTCGACGGTCGCTAAAAAAAAGTAGGTGGCCTTCTCGAGGTATGCAGCAGTTCGCTCATCGATGGTTTCACTCACCGTTATTTCATTCAGTCGATCGGCGAGACGGCGACTATCGAAGTGGTCCTGTAGATGGCGTGCACCGGTCCCGTACAGTTCTCCAGCAATCTCAGTCATGGTGACACCCTACGCTTGCAGCCATGACTCGATACGACGGTTACACCGGGGTTGAGGTCGAAGTTCAGGATGGCGGCATCGTTGTCTGTACTTTGAATCGCCCTGAGAGACTTAATGCCTTTGATGGTCAAATGAGACAAGACATTCATCGACTTTTGTACGAGGTCTCCTCTGACGACGAAGCTCGCGTATTCGTGATGACTGGGGCCGGACGAGCATTTTGTTCCGGAGCAGACCTCACGGCGAAAGATCGTAGAGGTTGGCCGATCCGATCTCATGAGCCGATGTTTGGATGGTGCACTGACCTTCTCGAGATGCCTAAGCCAACGATTTGCGCTCTCAATGGATTAGCTGCGGGGGGTGGATTGGGTCTGGCTCTTCTCTTTGATATCCGGATCTGTTCATCTACGGCAAAGCTCTTACCGATTTGGATGAAAAGGGCCATCCATCCTGATGACCTGATCACATGGACTCTTCCTCGACTCGTCGGTTATAGCCGAGCCCTCGAGTGGTTGTACGAAGCCGAAGAAATTCCGGTCAGCGTTGCACTCCAGGCGGGCATGATTAATCACGTCGTTGACCCCGATGAAGTGTTAGCTCGAACCATGGAACTTGCGCATCGTTTGGCTGCCGGTCCGACTGCTCATCACGCGATGACCAAACAGGCGGTGTTCAAGGGAATGCAGGGAGATAGTTTTGAGGCGGCACTGTTGGAGAGTTGGGGACAGTCCAAAGCGCTCGCTTCAGAGGATTTTCAAGAGGGTCTCTTAGCTTTCAAAGAAAAACGGGAACCAAAGTTCACTGGACGCTAACTGGGTTTGTGATCCTTGCGTGAACCCGCCTCCCAATCTTCCATGAGTGGATCAGATTCAAGGGTGCCGAGCACATTGATTTGAGGTGGCTCACGCAACGAGCGTTTCATTTCGGCGAAACCTGGGAAGCTGGCGAGTTCGATAACAGCGTTCCAGAGAGGCACAGCCTGCTCGTCGCTGGGGACGCGTGAAATGACCGGTCCGAAAAAGGACAAACCATCGGGCGGTTGAAACGAAATGATTGGTGTTCCCACATCTCGACCAGTGCGGGAAAGAGCAACTTCGGTCTCTGTCTCGATGACGCTGTCCCACTGCTGGTCATCGACTGCGGAGGCGTAATGGGTTGGCAGCCCAGCGGTCTCGAGGCACCGTTCAGTATGTTCCACGGTGCCGAGCTGTTTGCGTAATCCTGGCTGTTGGTCAAGGTCCCAGTAATGGGTGCCGAACGCGCTGTAGAGGGAAGCCATAGCGCCTCGCCCTTCCTCCGCCCGAACTTTTGCTGCAGCCCTCAGGAATCTGAGCCCTGACGTGTGTCCCTGTTCGTAACCGGCGGGAAAATCTGTTTCATAGTTCTTGTCCCTGTTGAGAATCCTCAGTGAGATAAATCGCCAGTCAACTGAATAGCTCGTCTGCTCGGCCACTTTTTCTACCCATCGAGAGGTAACCCATGCAAAAGGGCAAATGGGATCCCAAAAGAATTCAATGTCGTAATCGTCGCTGCTCAAGAGCACATTCCTTCTTATCTCGGCCGATACGCAAGTTCATTTTATGCCATTAATTCATTAAACGTGCGAGCCGGTTTCGCACTCACACCACCTAAAAATGACAAATGACCGCCACCAAAGGGACGGCCTTTGTCATCAGATCAAGGCCTTGTCAGCCCAATTTGGCTTGAAACATCGCCCGAACTTCGGAGTCATTTTGCACCGGAGTAATCGTGGAGCTAATGAGTGTGCCCCAGTTAAACAGCCAAGCCTGAAGGTCTGTGACCGTAGGCGAATCACAAATTGCCCAACCTTGCTCTCCAGCGAAATCGTGCCAGCGACCGATCATGTCGACGTCGCCACTATCAGCGTCATCGTCCTCCACAGTCATCGGGCCGAAATTGGCTGCTGCATCCATTTTAGTGTCGGAGTTGAGACTCCAATGAACCATATACAACGCCATCTGTGTTTCTCCTTGTTGATCGTGAAGGGAGACCCTAGCAACTCCAAAACCACGAAAGGCCGCCCGCAAGGAGCGACCGGTCGCTGTTCGCGAAACGGGAGAAATCAGGCTACTCAGAGGTTGTACGTATCAAATCCGAGCTACTACCAGTGTCGTGGGTGTTTGACCTCTTCCGGTAACTCGGTCAAGGGCAGGGTGACAATGTAGGCAGGTGCGGCCGGACGTATGTGGCCGAAGTGGCGATGGGGTACATCAATAATTATGCGAACCTCGGAGAAATGAATTGGTTCTACAGCAGGAGACAAATTAAAAGGGGATCTTCAGCGACTAGGCATTGGCTACTTTTTGGCCCCCGCGAACTAGCCGTCCGGGCATTTCTCCTGTGTGTAAACCGTTCTCATACGTCACGACTCCGCTGCAAATAGTAGCGGTGTACCCATCCGCTTTTTGAACCAGTCGCTTGCCGCCGGCGGGCAGGTCGAACATCATTTCTGGATCATGAAGACGGAGTTTCGCGTAATCAATGATGTTGATATCGGCCTTGTATCCCTTTCCAATGACTCCTCTGTCGCTAAACCCGTACACCAATGCCGTGTCTTGCGTCATTTTGTGTACAACGAACTCAAGAGGCAGTTGTGGCCCTTTGGTTCGGTCGCGAGTTCCGTAGGCAAGCATGTAGGTGGGCACGCTCGCGTCACATAAAACTCCCACGTGGGCCCCGCCGTCTGAAAGACCGAAAACTGATTCTTTTCGGGCAATAAAATCAAATTGAGGTTGGACTGTGTAGTCGTAGTTGCCGAAGAGGTACAGAATGGGTCGGCCGTCGGCCATGGCGTCCATCAAAGCTTCCCGAACAGAAATTCCCTGACTTTTGGCCACCCCTTCTAGGGACTCTTCATACCCCGGTTCGTAGGAAAGGTCCTCGGGAAGTACAAACATTCGAGCCCAAGAAGAAATCATTTTGTTGGTGTCGTTATCGCGAGCGACTTTAGGTTCATCAGCGATCACTCTTGTCCGAAACTCCGCAGTCTTCAAGATTTGCCGTTGTTCGGCGACGGGTAAGTTCTTGATGGAGTCATAGGAAGGGAACTGTCGCATTGGGTTGACGGTTCCCTCAAGGGTCATCAAGACGGATGCGAGACGCGCACCGGCCTGCGGTCTAATTTCTATACCTTCCCCTCGGAGGCGCGATGCAAGTTCCCAGATGCCCTCGCCTGCGTCAGGGGTAACGAGTGTTGTAAGAGGTCTCCCGGTAATTCTGGCCACGTGCTCTATCCACTCCAATTCGTCATCGTTCTGTAGATGGTCCGAAATGATCTCGATTGATCCGTGGTCAACGTGAGTAAACGCGTCGGCGATTGCGACCATTTCATCGCTGGTTGCGTTAGTTCCTGGAACGAGATTTCCTGCCTTATCTCGATGTCCGTAGAAGCGGCTTGTGCTGAATCCCACAGCGCCAGCCTCAAGCGCCTCTTTCGTAATTCGGCTCATCTCTTGCATGTCCTCTGCGGTGGCGTCGTCGTAGCATCGATCTTCCATCACGAAGTGGCGAATAGCGACATGTGGGGCTTGGGCCGCGATGTCAATTGAATATGGGGTATCGATGACGTCGAGATATTCGGCAAAGGTCTCCCAACCCCATGGAATGCCCTCATGCAGGGCGGTTCCAGGGATATCCTCCACGCTCTCCATTAGCTCTACTAATTGATTCTCGGTACCTGGCTTGACTGGAGCGAACCCAACCCCACAATTTCCCATGACGATTGTTGTAACTCCATGCCAAGAGGACGGCGTTACCTCTTTATCCCAGCAGACCTGTCCATCGAAATGGGTGTGTATATCGACGAAACCGGGGGTGACGAGTTGTCCGCCAGCGTCGATTTCTCTGTCAGCGACTCCCGAAACATCTCCTACTTCGACGATAAATCCATCAGAAATGGCTATGTCGCCTCCATAGGCTTCTTCGCCAGTTCCATCTACGATGAGCCCGTTTCGAATAATTAGGTCGTAGTGCATAGCATCCCCTTGAGCTTTGCGCGACCTTCTCGACACGCGAGAAGTACGTTTGCAACCCTTAGGTTACGAAATTTTTTGGAGCGGTGTTATCGGTAGCGCCCTAGAACACCAAAGTCTTGTCGAGGCCTGCAACGGAATGTACCGAGATCACAACTGCTAGGTGACCTCTGGGGTGAAGGACAGAGTCACTCCGTTGAACGCTGAATTGGTGCGCTCTGTTCAAGAGAGAGTTCGCTCTATTTTGCTCTAGGGTCCACCTCGTGACTGCAAACGGATCGAGTACGAACAGAATTCATGAGCCCGAGATGTTGGCTTCTTCTGGGGGAGGTGAGATAGCGCTCCATAACCTTGGCGGGCAAGGCCCGCCGCTCCTCTTCGTACATGCGACCGGTTTCAATGCCCGTACCTACGGGCCATTTGTCGAGCCACTGTTGACTCATTTCTCTGTGTGGGGCCCCGACCTACGGGCACATGGATGGAGTACCCAACCAGCTAATGGTGATTATGAGTGGACGAGCTTGGCCGATGACCTGCTGATGGTTGCGGATCACTTGGGTATTGGTTCTGGTGAGCTTGATTGTGTTGGGCATTCGATAGGAGCGGCAACCCTTTTACTTGCTGATGCGTTGCGGCCTGGCTTAATCCGGCGAATGTATGGATACGAGCCCGTTATGTGGAGGCCTGGCGAGGCTTTTCCACCAGGAGAGAACCCATTAATCGCTGGTGCCCGAAAACGGCGCGAAGTGTTCGAATCTCGAGCTGAGGTATTCGAGAGATTCACGACTCGTCCACCATTTTCGCAGTGCAGAGCGGACGCGCTCCACAGCTACGTTACCCATGCCTTCGAGGACCTCGAAGACGGAACTGTGCGCCTTCGCTGCCGAAGAGAAGACGAAGCCCAGACGTATGATGGCGAGCGAGTTTCTACTAACGACCGGATCGCTGGCTGTGAAGCAAAGATCGTCTTAGGCAAAGGAATGGACCAGGGGTACGGCAATCTCGGCGCCCCGGCAGCTGAGGTACTAGCGAACGTGAAGACCATCAGCTATCCAGACCTCGGTCATTTCGGACCGCTCGAAGCGCCGACCCGACTCGCTGTTGATGCGTTAGATGCGCTCTTGCACAGCTAATGGTGGTGCCGTCATTTCTGGAGATTATTCAGAAAATTTGTTAACTCGGCAACGACTAACTCCGGCTGTTCCCTGTGGGCGATGTGGCCGCATTCGTTTAGAAAATGGCCGATTGCATGGGGAACTTTGTCGGTAACGCCTTGGATCATTTCAGCGGTCGCATACTCGTCGCGATCGCCTTGTAGGACAAGAAGTGGGCACTTGATTTGAGGGAGGTCGCCTCTCATGTCGAATTGTGCGAATTTTGGGTCCTGCCAAACGTTGGACCAGCGATCGAATGTGGTCGCGGGGTCATTGTGATGGCGGGCCATGCCGGTCAACACTTGGTCTCGCCTTCTTGTTATCTCGCGGACACCGTTCAAACATGCCTCCTCGACAAAGATATGCGCCGCAATCGTTACCACCGCCGTAGCCGGTACTCGGCCCGAAGCTGCAGCGATCAGAGCGATAGTGCCGCCATCGCTGTGACCAAATAAGACGGGCTCCTTGATTGCTAGCAAATTGAGAAGATCAGGAAGCGAACGTTCGGCCTCGTCATACATGAAATTTGGGCCATAGTAAGACGGCCCTGGTGAAGAACGGCCATAGCCGCTGCGGTCGTAGACGACTACTGGCAGACCCGTGGAGTTGTGAAGTCGATCTGGCACATCGCTCCATTGCGTGATGCATCCGAGTCCTTCGTGGAGCATTACCAACGTCGGACCGATTGAAGGGTCACCTATGCATCTGACGGCCAATTGTGCCCCATCGACCTCGAAGAATTCGTTCACCAGACCTGTGTAGTCCATTCGTTAATCATTTACTATTTCGCGGATACGGTGCGGGTGATGGCGTTCACTCCGATTATAGGAACCTTGATATATCTGCTGGACCGCGACACCCAAAGGGTCCTACTAATCAGGCGCGATGCGCGACCTGCAGATGATCATTACGGAAAGTTCAACGGTCTTGGCGGGAAACTCGAACTTGACGAATCCGTGGCCTTCGGTGCGCGACGCGAAGTTCAGGAGGAGGCGGGCCTTGCCATGACTTCACTGACCCTTAGGGGAACCGTGAGTTGGTCAAACTTTGGACCAAAGCGAGAAGAATGGTTGGGGTTTATTTTTCTGTCAGACGGATGGGAAGGTGAACCATTATCAGCGAATGATGAAGGCTCTCTCGTTTGGGTTGAATTAGACCGCCTTCTTGACGCCTGTAATCAGAATTCGGCAGTGCGTGCCGCAGCGAATTTGCCGATGTGGGCGGGCGACCGCCACTTTGTGCCGCTTGTTTTTGATGACGATCCCCGACAGTTTCATGGCGCAATGCCCTACGACAACGAACGACCTCTCGATTGGAGTTTTGAGCGTTTCTAATGCATTAGAGGCGAACGTATTCGTACTCCACGGGTTGCGTATTGATGCCAGAGGTTGGCGGCGCAATCCAACTAGCCATGAGACCGGGTTCGTATACGGGTTGCATTAACGAGACCACAAACTCTCTGTCAGCTTCAGTAGGTAGGAAATCAGGTACAAGTTCGTTCCACATTACGTCGCTGATGATTTCACCGTTGGGAGTTACGTAATGTTCTTTGTGTAGACCCACCTGGCGATGGAACCCTTCATGAGGAAGCGTTAATTGTGTACCTATGCCGTTGTTATCCAATACTCGATTCCACCGACGCAGGCCTTTCGCGCAGTCATCTATATAGGAACGGCGAAGCTGTTGGTTAACGACAGTTATCGCAGGTCGCTCCTTCAACTCCCATACGCCGTCAATGATTTCTGAGATCGTTTCTTGGTGACCGGCGAGTACGTGGTCGTCATCATAGGAGTCCTCTGAGAACCGACCCTTCAAACCCGCAGAGTAGTAGTTCGCAGCGTTGGTGGATGTTTCGGATCCGAACAGATCTAACGATACGGAGAAGTGGAAGTTGATGTATTTCTGGAGCGTTGGGAGGTCGACAACACCGTAAGGGCGTACATCGTCGGTGTTGTATTGGTTCATCACATCGCAGGTGCGTTGAATCACTCGACTAATGCCGGAGGCACCCACGAACATGTGATGTGCTTCCTCTTTAAGCATAAAATCGCAGGTCCGGCTGAGTGGGTCGAAGGCGGATTCTTTGAGGGCTCCCAACTGGTACTTTCCGTCGCGATCGGTGAAATAGGTGAAGAAAAGGAATGACAGCCAGTCAGAGGTTTTCTCATTGAAGGCGCCCAGGATGCGGGGATGGTCAGGATCCCCGGAGTGCCGTTCAAGTAAAGCATCAGCTTCATCCCGCCCATCTCGTCCGAAATGGGCATGAAGAAGGTAAACCATGGCCCACAGATGTCGGCCTTCCTCAACATTGATTTGAAAAAGATTTCTTAAATCGTAAAGAGAGGGCGCCGTGTGCCCTAAATAGCGCTGCTGTTCGACCGACGCTGGTTCAGTATCTCCTTGAACCACTATTAAGCGTCTTAGATCGGTGCGGAATTCTCCCGGGACTTCCTGCCAGGCTGGTTGCCCTTTGAGCTCACCAAAGGTGATTCGTCGGTCAGCTTGAGGCTGAGAGAGAAATATTCCCCAGCGATAATCAGGAAGTTTGACGTGAGAGAAATGAGCCCAACCCTGTTGCCCGACGTCTACAGCAGTGCGCAAATAAATTTCTTTGTCCTGAAAACCGACGGGCCCCATTTCCGCCCACCAATTTGCAAAGCGTGGTTGCCAGCTTTCTAGTGCACGTTGCAGACGTCGATCACTAGCAAGGTCCACGTTGTTGGGAATGCGTTCTGAATAATTTATTTCATTAGACATGCGGTGATTTTTCAGCTTTTAGTCAGGTCCGATAATTATCGAAGTCCGGGCGAGATCCAGTGCCGTATCGTTGTAGCGCCCCATCTGGCCCACTTGCGTTCGGCCTGGTGAATATCCAATTTTGCCACGCTGACAGTCTGCCGAAGATTTTCGTCGCCATTGTCTCTGGTCCGCAAAATCGATGGTTGGTTTCCATTGCAGTAAGGGCGTCGGGGGAGAAGCTGCAACGCTCTTCAACGAAAAGCCTGAGTTCGTCTGCCCAGTCCAAATCGTCCGGCGTGATCGTGACTAAACCCGCCGCTAGGGCCTGCGCGGCAATGAGGTCAGAATTTTTAAGTTCGGCGGCTTGGGCGAGGGTACCTTCGTTACCCCAAAGCCGAGAAGCGAGACGGGTTAGATCATTAGCCATAGGCATTGCCCCAAAATTGGTTGCGGTGAGCCGGATGACCGCTGGGGGCAGCGGCTGCTCTTCATCCTCGAAACAACCATCAAGCATGTAGGTCCTATCCGCTGCGAGTGCCAGTTCGAAGAGAATTCCGGTGAAACAAGAACCCGGTTCAATAGCTGCAACCAAGGTTTTTGACGTTAAATCGAGTCGAGATAAGCATCTTTTCCACAAAAGCGCAGTCTCATGCTGTTCGTGGTCCGCGGGGGAGTGAAGCTGAGCGTCGTGCACAAGAACGTCTTCTACCCGCCCCTCAGTTTGAAGTATCAAGGTCCCAATTTGTGGGAAGTCAAACCTCAGCCGACAGAGCGCGTCGTCGAGTTCGCGAGCAGTCTGAAGCCTCCAGGCACTGCTTTGATCGACACTGATCTTTAATTCCGCATACCGGTCAAAAAGCTTCAGATCCACCCAGCGGTAGGAAATCTGTTGATCAGATACTTCAACGTTGAGGGGAGACAGATCAACCGGTGTTCCTTCGATTCGGTTGGTGTCGGCAACTAGTGAGTGCGCTCTGGCGGATACGGCATCAGCAAAGTTGCTCGGCTTAGCTAATTCATCCACGAGACCCCATTCCAAAGCTTCTTCACCCAGCACGCCTTCAGCCTTGGTGGCGAAAACATCGGCTCGATCTCGCCGCACATGGCGCTTATCGATGAGTCGCGTTAGGCCTCCCGTGCCTGGGAGTACTCCCAATAGCGGCACTTCAGGCAGAGACACCGCCGTTTGCCTGTCATCAATGAGGAGAATGTGATCACAAGCGAGAGCCAGTTCATAGCCACCGCCTGAGCATGCCCCGTTGATGGCAGCGAGAAACCGAATACCGCTGTGTTGGCTAGCTTCTTCCATTTCGAGTCTGGTCTCGTTGGTGAACTTGCAGAAGTTGATCTTGTGAGAGTGGTCCGCGGCAGCGAGCATTCGAATATTCGCTCCTGCACAAAATGTTCCGTCAAGGGCACTGGTAATCACCACGCATTTTATTTCAGGGTTAGAGAATCGGATGTACCTGATCGCGTTTGCGAGCTCGATGTCCACACCAATGTCGTAACTGTTGAGCTTCAACTCGTACTTCCCGAACGCAGGCGCGTTGGAATCAACCTGTAGATGAAACGTCGCTATAGCCCCTTCTAACTCGATGTTCCAATGACGGAAACTGTTCGGTGGTTGGTCAAACTCCGTCATGTCGTTGCCTTTGCCGTTCCCGAAACGTGTTTTCCACACAAAGCGACAAATTCGATGTTTGCTGCCATCGCATTTTCGCTCCATACCGCAAAGAAGTCATCTCTCGCCTGAGCTCGAACTTCGCCCCAGCTCAAATGTTTTCGCGCTAGCCCAGGGTCAAGGTGAGGGAAACGCCTCCATTCGTGCATTACGAGTGTTCGTGCTTTTAGGGGGCCTAGGGAGTCGACCCAGCTGCTGTTTCTCCAACGTCGAGAAAAGGTTTCGTATGCGTTGGCGAGTTCGGTGAAAGATCCCCAAACCGACCTAATGAGTCGGGGGACGTCAGTTACGGAAGCGGGTTGTCCGACGAACATCTCGACTTGGTCTTGAAGATTTAGTTCCACGAGCGTGGGCGTCGTGTCGACGACTCTGTTTCCTGGGGCTATCCACTGGCCGTCTCTCAATCCTCCAAAGCCAAGAAAGGAGAGTCTTCTGCGGAGGCGATCGCGTCGAGCGCGCTGATCAGCGGGGAGTGAATAGCTGAGAAGGGTCCACTCGTCACCCGGGTTTAACTCGCTAAAGGAAAGAATCCTTTGTTCTCCGTCGCTTAACAGCGTCGTCGCCCGCAGCGTTAGTTCGTAATGAACTTCTCGACCGTTCTTGGTGGGATACAGCATGCCTCGTTTAACGAGGCGGCTGAGAGCGGAACGGGTTGCCGCTGGTGAGAAGTCGTGTTCGCTAAGGGCTGATACAAGCCCCGTTGAACGAACTTGTCTGTCCGCGCAGCGTAAAAGCTCATTTCCCAACAACGTCAACAGGAATTCCTGGGGTTGTAGGCGGTGTTGGATAACTCCCACCATAATAGTTTGCACCAAATACGTCATCTGACGCAATAAGTGAGAATTTGCTATGAAGTCGTGTCAGCCTCAAACACGTGAGAAGCTGAAAGCTGAAGCGAATCAGAGGTGATCTTGGTGAAAGGAAATGCAGTACATCGGTTTGTTATCGATCCCGCTCTTAGCGCTCCTGATGCAGTCGCCGTGACTGATGCCTTGAGTGGTGCCACGACGAGCAGAAATGAGCTGTTGGAAGGGTCGCAACTAGCCGCACGGATCCTACTTTCACGCGGTGTGGTGGCGGAACAACGAATCTTCATGTGCTGCGCTGACACTTCTGCCTTTCTCATGTGGTTTTGGGGTGCGATGTGGATTGGTGCCGTACCTGTACCGGTGTCCACAATGCTGACGGAAAAGGACTACAACTTCTTACTTGAAGACTCCAGAGCGGTGGGTGCGGTGTTTTCGCCGGATTTTCAGAAGGTTGTGACATCCGCAGCTAAGGAACAGCCTTTCCTTCGATGGTCACAAATGGACAACGATTTTGAAATTAGTGGGGAGGGCATTGAAACTCCGGGGCCCTATCCCGCGGTTGAAGACGACGTCGCTTTCTGGCTTTACACCTCGGGTACTACGGGTTTTCCGAAGGGAGCGATGCATCGACATGCAGATCTAGGTTTCTGTACTGACGTGTATGCGGCGGCGATCCTCGAAATGAACGCCGACGACGTGGTGTACTCAGTAGCAAAGCTGTTCTTCGCGTACGGACTGGGTAACGCTGGGTATTTTCCCGCCGGTACCGGCGCGAGGGTGATTCTGAATCCAGGCCGACCTGTGCCCGAAGATATTGCTGCGCATGTAACTATGCACCGTCCATCACTCTTCTTTGGTGTTCCGACCTCTTATGGGCAGCTATTAAGCTCTGAAATCCCCGATGACACCTTTGAGTCAGTCAGGGTCGCAGTGTCCGCCGGTGAACCGTTGCCTGGCGAAATCCACAGGCGATTTAAAGAGCGATTCGGTGTCGAAATCCTCGATGGTTTAGGTACCACTGAACTGGCCCACATTGCAATATCAAACAGGCCCGGGCAGTCAGTACCTAATTCGAGCGGCACTGTCGTTGATGGTTATGAGGTCTCGATCCGCGACGAAAGCGGAGTTGAAGTGCCAGACGGAGAATCTGGAACTCTTCACATAAAAGGGGAATCTGTGATGACCGGCTATTGGAACAGAACAGATCGGACTCGGCAGGCGCTCATTGGGGAGTTCCTAGCGACGGGGGATACCTACGTCCGAAATGCTGACGGAACATATACCTGTCTCGGACGCACCGACGACATGTTGAAGGTGGGCGGCATTTGGGTGAGTCCTGCAGAAGTTGAGTCGTGCATATTAGAACTCGAACAAATTTCGCAGGTGGCGGTGGTCGGTGCAGAAGACGAGGAAGGGTTAGTTAAACCAAAGGCCTATGTCGTTCCAGCAAGCTCCCACGAGAACGCAAATATAGAAGCTGCAGTTCAGGACCACGTGCGATCGCGTTTAGCTCCCTTCAAATATCCGAGATGGGTTGAAATAGTTGAGGCGCTCCCACAGACAGCGACCGGAAAAATTAAACGCTATTTACTGCGCTCTTAGCTCAATCAGAATTATCGGAGCTCCATGCTCGTGCGATGGCGCTAGGAAGCTCTTCTATCCATTGGATGAGGTCGTGGCCACAAACTCGTTCGGTGAAGTGGTGTGGCGACTTATGGAAATGAAGCCATGCTGCCCACGCTTCTGTGGCTTGGTGAAACCCTTGCTCCAAAGTGCCGGCACAGAGGTGGACAAAAGGAGCGCCATCCGCATCCCAGCGGGTTTGCTCATCAGGGGGCATCCCTGTCGAATAGGCAATGCAGTGGCCGAATCGTTGCCTGTGCATGGATGCAGTGGCAAGAGCATGACCAGCACCGTCTGAACACCCGAATATCGCGCGGAACTCTCTCCGATTGGAAGCGCCGAATTCGGCCTCGGCCCAGCTACTTAACTCATCAACAAAAAACCTTTGATGGCGATCGAAACGTTGATCATCGAAACCCGGGAGGTACTCGAGCGCTCGTTCGTTTCCAGTCCTGTCCATGGGTGCAGCGTGCGCGCCGATGAGAATGACCGGAGGGATACTTGATTCAGCGATCGCTGCATCAAGCCTTCGAATGTAAGGCTGAATCATGTTCCCGTCTGTCGAATAGATAACCGGAAGTGACATACCGGCAGCGTGCCCGGGTGGTAAATAAACCTTTACCCTCCGATTTTCGCGCAACGCAGCGCTAGTGAATTCGTGAGTTTCTAAGGACCCTATGAGGGCGTCGTCTTCATGACTCGGTAGTTCTTCCGGAGCGGCGGTACCTCTAAATCGATGGTCTACCGGGCCCCTTCCTCCAATTGGCATTCCGTCTTCGTTAAGAGGCCAGAATCCGTACCCGAATACCGCCTCAGAGAGCCTGTCAACACGGATCTGTGAGCACCAAAGATCGGAAGGGCTGCCATCATCCTCGGTGACATTCCACATGGGGAGCTCAAAAACCGGTCCCGGGATGATGCCATTTCCAGTTGATTGGCAAACCATCGTCAGATCGTTGCCGTTTACCCAAGCGCCTTCCGGATTACTCGCGAGGCCAGAGCGCAGCTCTGCGATCGTCGGATCCGACCACACACGACAAAACTTCTGACTTAAGGGAAGCCCGACGGCTTGATAGCGCTCTCGTGCCCTCGACCGGTTTTGCTTCTCTATTCGCTGACGCATTTCAAGCAGAGGAGGCAAACCGAAACTGTTTCTCATTTCGTCGTCGGCGATTCCGTCGATGGGACCCATGACCAGATCCCCTTGATGTTCAAGAACTACGGTGCCGAATCTTTGTGGCCGACCACTCATCAGAGCGATCTTGTCAGCACATTCCGCGAACAACGCGCCGGCCCCAGGAATGCCTGCCTGATGGGCACGCCCTGCTAATTCACCGGCTATTGGAAGTTGTTGCGGTCCGGCATGAACGGCGATTGCTCGAGCTGCGCGAAGCGATTCTCCCCCCGGCAACTTCGGAAGTTCTGCGTGTTGTAACAACTCCCTCACCAAAAAGGGAGCGGTTTCATGATCTGCGCCCTCAAGCTGAATTAACAGATCGCCGATGGCGCTCACACAGCCTCCTCAACGATTCTTTAGGCTAGCCGTCATGGAGATTGGCAGTCAGACCGATTGGAAATAAGACCCGAGACGCGATCGGTTGTAGCGTCAGCAACGGAATTGAACAAGGCCGCTGAGCGGCAAAGGAGATGATGTGTCGGAAGAACTCGTCCTTATTGATAAGCGGGGCCATATTCAGATTCTTACCCTTAACCGTCCCAGCGATATGAACGCCTTCAATACCGCTTTAGCGTCTGCGCTTGGCGATGCTCTTGAAGCAATGGATGCAGATCCTGACATTCGCGTCGGTGTGCTGACCGGCTCTGGTCGTGGCTTTAGCGCTGGAATGGACCTGAAACAGTTCGCTGATGGGGGAATCGACGCGATGCCAAACGTGGGCGATCGAGGCTTTGCGGGTATTACAGAAAAAAGTTGCGCCAAGCCTCTCATCGCTGCAGTGGAGGGCTTTGCTCTGGCTGGTGGACTCGAAGTGGCTCTTTCTTGTGATCTCATCGTTGCATCGGAAGGTGCGAAGCTTGGCATTCCAGAGGCAGGGGTTGGTCTTTTTGCTGGTGCAGGCGCCTTACTCCGTCTACCTCGACAACTTCCATACAGTTTGGCGATGGAGATGGCACTTACTGCCGATCCAATCACCGCCGAGGTAGCTCACCAGCACGGCATGGTAAATCGCGTTGTTCCCAAAGGCGAGACGCTTGAAGCGGCGATTGCCTTGGCTGAAAGGATTTCGAAGAACGCCCCCAAGGGAGTTCGAGCGTCGAAGAAGCTGATAAAAGATGTTTTGGGCGTCTCCGAAGACGAGTTTTGGAATTTCCAACGACCGGAACTTGAAGCAGTGTTTGCCTCGCAGGATGCCTTCGAAGGAGCGACAGCCTTCGCGGAAAAGCGCGAACCAAATTGGCAAGACAAATAACCCGAAGCCATTGACGAGCAGCCGATGGAGTGGGCGGAGAGACCTTGTTCGAGGAGACCGTTATGACGCGCGCTGGGAACAACTCGCTGAGTCTGGTCAGAACATTCATGGCGAAGCCGACTTCGTAGAGGCATACAACCCGCTGTCTGTGCTTGACGCTGGTTGCGGAACTGGCCGCGTTGCAATGGAGCTCTACCGGCGCGGAATTGATGTCGTGGGAGTTGACCTTGACGAGAGGATGCTGGGAACGGCGCGACGGAAAGCTCCGAACCTGAGTTGGGTGAGCGGCGACCTGGCAACACTCGAGTTGGGGCGAACCTTCGATGCTGCGGTGCTAGCTGGCAACGTGATGATTTTTGTTCTTCCGGGTTCGGAAAGAGCGGTCCTGAACAGCGTCGCAAATCACCTGACGACAAACGGCGTACTTGTCGCGGGTTTCGAAATAAAACCCGACACCATTTCGTTGGAGGAATATGACCTCGCTATGTCCGAAATGGGGATGGAACCGGCGGGTCGATGGAGTACGTGGCAGCGGGACCCTTACCAAGGGCAGCGCTATGCCGTGACGGCACATCGTCGAGTTTGATCGTCGGGTTAGTCCATCGGAAGACGAGCTAAAAGTTCAATCTTGCGCTCTTCGTACTCGTCAAAGTCAATTTCTTCGTTGTCGAATTTTTTTTGGAGCTCTTCTACAAGACGAAGCAGATCTCCCGCGGAGATTTCCTGATTGAGGTTCCCGTCAAGTTGAGCAGCGTCTTCATCAACGACCGGCTCATCGTCTCCATAAACCAGCGGGCCACTTTCAGGCGTCTGACCTAAGCGTTTAGCGCGTTTCGCGTCGGCTTTGGCTTTCTTGGCCCTGTCCCGCTGGAGTTTTTCGAAGGTTGTGCGGCTGCCTGCCATAGCGACTCCTTAGTAGCGGCGCGAAAAAGAGATCAATCACCTGTGGACCGCATATTCGACCGCCGAAGGTGCTCTAAATGAGCTCGAGAACAGCGGCACGGCCAACAGATGAGCGTACAGCCTCATCGCCCCAAATTGGTGGCTCTATGGAACGATCCAAAGTAACCACAACCTGAGAGCGGAGTTTACGTTTACCGATAGAGCAAAGCGGAAACCGCGTATGGGCTACGTGTCCTCCGGCCAATCAAATTCGGAAAATCGATCGCGTAAAACCTTTTTATCGATTTTTCCAGTGCCGGTATGAGGGATTTCGTCTATAGCGACTATGGCATCGGGGAGCCACCACGACGCGACATGGGGTTTGATGGCCTCCATGATCTCATCGCGTTCGAACTCAGCGTTGGGTTCGAGAACGACGAGGAGCAACGGGCGTTCTCCCCAACGGTGGTGAGGTAATCCCACTGCTGCTGCCTCCGCAACCCCAGAAGCCCCAACCGCCGCATTCTCGAGCTCAATAGAGCTGATCCACTCGCCGCCGCTTTTGATCACATCTTTAGCCCGGTCGACGATCGTTATATAACCCTCCGCGTCCATGGTCGCGACATCTCCGGTCCGGAGCCAGTTCCCATTGGCATCTTCAAGGTGCGTTGTATCGTCGGCAAGTTCGAAATAGGCACCTGCGACCCATGGGCCACGGGCTAAGAGCTCTCCGGGGCTGGAACCATCGCGAGGAACGTCCTCTCCGTTCGCGTCGACGAGTCGAAGCTCCACTCCATATAGCTCACGCCCTGCCATGGCCTGCCGGCGGCGTTGTTCCTCGCGGTTTAGTCCGCTCACCCGATGGGTGAACCGCCCAGCGGACCCTTGAGTCATCTCCGTCATTCCCCAGACATGAGAAACGAAAACCCCGTAGTCGTCTTCCAACGTGTCCATAAGTGAACGCGGGGCAGCTGAGCCACCAACCGCTATACGTTGCAGCGAAGGGATATCGGAACCAGTGTCCTTGAGTTCCTGGACGACCGACAGCCAAATAGTTGGAACGCCAGCTGAAAACGTGATTTGTTCGTCTTGGATTTGCCTGACCAGTGCCTCGGCAGAAAGGTCTGGGCCAGGTAGGACCAGCTTGGCGCCAGACATTGCAGCGGCAAATGGGATGGCCCATCCGTTGACGTGAAACATTGGTACGGCGAGCAATATTGACTCGCTTGAGTTGACGTTGTGGCCGTCGCCGGTGCACGTAGCCCAAGTCTGCAGGACGATAGAGCGGTGACTTTGCATGACCCCTTTAGGGTCTCCGGTAGTGCCCGAGGTATAGCAGAGAGTCGCGGCGCCCCACTCGTCGAGCATTGGCCAGTCAACCATGGATCCACGTTCATTTATCCACTGCTCGTATGCGACAGCATTGGGCAACGAGGTCTCTTGCAACTCGTCGGCGAGTACCACCCATTTACGCACTGAAGGTGTTTCAAGAGCAATCGCTTCTGCTAACTGGAGAAAGTCTGGATCGACGAAAACTAATTGGTCCTCAGCGTGACGGATGATCCAAGCAATTTGTTGATCGCGAAGACGGGGGTTGACCGTGTGTAAGACAGACCCAAGACCGGTAATTCCGTAATAGACCTCTAAGTGTCGGTGGTCGTTCCATGCGATGGTGGCGATCCTGTCGCCTTGAGAAATCCCTTCGTCCTTTAAAGCTGTCGACACGCGTTGGGCGCGAGAACGAATTTCTGACCAGTTGGTGCGGTGCACAGTTCCTGAGGAATCGGTGGCGATGACGTCAGTGGAGGAGTGGTTCCTACCCGCGTAATCGATGAGGCTCGAGACCAGCAATTGGCGGTCCATATTTAAACCACGAAGCATTTTACCCTCAGCGAATCTCAGCGAAGAAGGAGCGAACATCATCGATGAAAAGTTCAGGTTGTTCAAAAGCCGCGAAATGCCCACCCTTTGGCATCTTGGTCCATCTGCGGATATCAGTGTAAATTCCGTCGCTCCAGGCTCTCACAGGAGGAATAATTTCGTGAGGGAAGCATGCGACGCCCGTGGGAACGTTCACCTGTGCTGGCCTCAAACCTCTGAAGCTTTCCCAGTAAAGACGTGCGGATGATGTGGCTGACTTCGTGACCCAGTACAACATGACGTTGTCGAGCATTTCGTCTCTGGAGAGGGCATCTTCTGGGTGACCTTCGTTATCGGTCCATGCCCAGAATTTTTCTAAAATCCAGGCGAGTTGACCGGCCGGAGAATCCGTCAATCCGTACCCTAAGGTTTGCGGCCGCGTTCCTTGTTGGGTTGAATAACCCGAATCCCACTCCGTGTAATGGGCCGCCGCCTTGAGTGCCGCCTGTTCTTCCTCATTCGGTTCGCGATCTTTCGGCCGTTTACCTCGCATGACCATGTTGAGATGGATTCCTAGACAGTGCTCTGGGTGACGTCCCCCGATCGCGGTGGTGATAGCAGATCCCCAATCACCCCCTTGAGCCCCGAATTCTTCATACCCAAGACCTGTAGCTAGTTCGGTGAATACGTCGGCAATTTTTTCGACACCCCACCCTGTGGTGGGAGGGTTCGCGCTAAACCCGTAGCCAGGCAGCGAAGGACAAATCACGTGGAATGCATCTTCAGCGCGTCCACCAAAAGCGGTCGGGTTTGTTAACGGCTCAATGACCTTGTTGAATTCAACGATTGAGCCCGGCCACCCATGGGAAAGAAGTAATGGGGTCGCGTCCTGATGGGGTGAACGTTGGTGGACGTAATGAATTTCGCAGTCCTCGATAACAGAGGTGAAATGGTCGAATCTGTTGAGTGCCGCCTCCCGTTCACGCCATTCGTAGGATTTCGCCCAGTAGTCACACATTTCTTGGACATAGCTGAGGGGAATACCCTGAGACCAATCTTCTACTAGCTCTTCTTCGGGCCAACGTGTTCTCGTCAGGCGATCACGCAGGTCGTCTAGAACCTCGTCACCGACGGCTATCACGTACGGACGTATTTCCATGCGGACAACCTAGCGTTGAGGTGAAGTCAAGGCCCCGTCAGTGTCTTGGGGGTGCAGTTTGCGCGGCCCTTAATGCTAAGTGAAATCGGCTGCAACTGGGGCGGGCGTCAGTGACTCTTTGGTGCTTGAGGACAGCCTAAAGCTATCCACAAAAAATTGGACTGTAGATCATGCGTCACTGACGCCCCCGCTTCTTGAGACGAAGCCGTTTGCCAGCATTGAGTTCGACTTTTCGGAGGCGAAGGTCGCCGGGTGTCACTTCGACGCATTCGTCATCTGAAATGAACTCGAGAGCATGTTCTAAAGAAAGGTCTCTAGGCGGACTCAGACGGATGGCTTCGTCAGCTGATGCGGCTCTGACGTTGGTCTGTTTCTTCTCTTTGCAGATGTTCACGTCTATGTCATCGGATCTTGGATTTTCACCGATGACCATTCCCTCGTACACGGTTTCCCCGGGACCAACGAAGAGTGTGCCGCGGTCCTGAAGAGTGGATGCAGCGTATGCACTCGTAAGGCCTGAGCGATCAGCCACGATCGAACCAGAATGGCGGGTCCGAAAATCACCAGTCCATTTCACGTAGCCCTCAAAAACATGATGAAGAAGTCCGGTGCCGCGAGTCTCAGTAAGAAATTCAGTCCTAAAGCCGATTAGACCGCGGGCGGGAACGACATAGTCGAGGCGAACCCAGCCTGTGCCGTGGTTACTCATTTGTTCCAAACGGCCACGCCGTTCCCCGAGAAGTTGAGTGACGGACCCCACATGTTCGTCGGGAACGTCAATCGTCACTCGTTCGGTCGGCTCGTGTGTAGTCCCATCAATGATTTTGGTGAGCACTTCAGGCTTCCCAACAGTGAGTTCGAAGCCTTCGCGGCGCATGATTTCAACCAGGACGGCGAGTTGAAGTTCGCCGCGCCCTTGAATCTCCCACGCATCGGGCCGTTCGGTTGGGGAAAGGCGTAGTGAGACGTTGCCAACGAGTTCTGCATCCAAACGGCTTTTAATTTGGCGGGCTGTCAGCTTTGTGCCGTCGCTACCTGCGAGAGGTGAGGTATTGATTCCCACGGTCATCGACAGACTTGGCTCGTCGACTTTGATCACGGGAAGAGCGCGCGGCGCGTCAAGGTCACTAAGGGTTTCGCCGATAGTTATTTCAGGGATACCCGCGACGGCGACAATTTCGCCTGGCCCCGCTTCCGGTGCGTCAACACGTTCCAAACCCTCGGTTACATAGAGTTCAGCGACTCGCGTGCTACTTATAGTCCCATCGGTTCGACACCAGGAAACCATCTGCCCTTTTTTTAAATTACCGTGCAAGATCCTGCAGAGAGCAAGTCTTCCGACGTAGGGATTTGCGTCAAGGTTCGTGACCCATGCCTGTAGAGGATGTTCGGGGTCATGACGGGGGGCGGGAATCGTTCGAATTAGCACGTCGAATAACGGGTCAAGGTCATGTCCTGGAGAATCCAGGTCAATTGTGGCGGTTCCCTTTCGGGCGTCTGTGTAGACGATCGGAAAATCGATTTGTTCATCTTTTGCGTCTAAATCAAGGAACAGCTCGTAGGTTTCGTCCACGACTGCGGCAATACGAGCATCGTGACGATCGATTTTGTTAATAACCAGAACTACAGGAAGGTTGAGAGCTAGAGCTTTTCGCAACACAAACCGTGTTTGCGGCAGCGGGCCCTCCGAAGCATCAACTAACAGGACGACGCCATCGACCATTGTGAGCGCGCGTTCGACTTCACCACCGAAGTCTGCGTGGCCAGGAGTGTCAACGATATTAATTTTGTATTGCTGCTGAGACTCGTTCTGCCACCTAACGGCGGCGTTCTTCGCGAGAATAGTTATGCCTTTTTCCCGCTCAAGGTCCATAGAGTCCAGGACCCGTTCGGTAACTTCAGCGTTCTCGCGAAAGGCTCCGGACTGCCACAACATTGCGTCGACGAGCGTCGTTTTTCCGTGATCGACATGAGCGATGATCGCGACGTTACGAAGATCATCGCGCGCGACTGAAGGTTCGGTAGTAGTCAATGGTTCCGAGGTCGCAATTGGGGGACGCGGCGACTGTCTCAGTGTGCCAGGAAACGTATGGTTTGAGGTGCTCAGTCGTACACGAAACCGAGTTCCGAAGGTGGGGGTAGTTTCCCACCTATGTGACCGTCGCGACGTAGACCAGCGATCGTTTCCTCATCAAGGCCAGCGATAGCGGCGAGTACATCGTCGGTGTCTTGATCAAATAAGGGAGCATGCTTGGTGGGCTTTGGCCGGAAGCCATCGAGCGTAAATGGTGATCCGAGGTGCCGCATAGGTCCGGTTATAGGGTGGTCCACGAGATCGAGAAGCGACGCGACGGGTTCTTCGTCGGGCGCGGTCCAGGGATCCCAACAGACCTGCGCTTTTCCTCCACTTGCTTGGACGTGACTTACGAAGTCGCTGGCCGACATTTCGCTCGAGCGTTCGAGGAGTTGAGTGACCGGCTCGGTTGCGTGTCCAGTAGCTACGACTGCCACCCAGCGGTCGCTGGTTGACGCAAATGTCGTTACTTCGATGCCTGGCTCGCGATTACCCATTCGGCCGATGTTTCTATTGTGGAGCGACGCTAGGACTAGCGCTTCGCCAGAGTGTTGCCACATCGCTTCATGTTGGCTGAGATCGATTTCAAGACCGTGGCCTGATGTGTCCGCATGAAATAAACCGGTGAGTAGAGCGTTCGCTGCATGTATGCCGGCGGTCGGGTCGGGAAAATAAATGTTCGATATGCGTGCATCTTCATGTTCGTACCCTTGCCGATGAGCTACCCCTCCCATGGCTTCGATGATTGAGCCGTATCCAACTGCGTTGCGGTAGGGGCCATCAACCCCGAAAGCAGGCATGCGTACGACAACAAAACGAGGGTTGATATCTGTAAGCGTTTCGAAGTCGAGGCCGAGTTGAGGTAAGACGTGTGCAGAAAAGTTGGCGATGAGTCCGTCGCTGTGTCTGACGAGCTCAAGAAATGCTGCCCTTCCTTCATCGCTGGCTAAATTAATTACGCAGTCCTTCTTCCCTTTATTGACGGCGTTGAACAGGCCACCGGCCTCATAGAACCGGTTGTCGTGCACCAATTCTTGTTGCCCTGGGCGCATTCCGTGGTCATAGGGTCGTTGGGTGCGAAAGCCATCAAAAGGTGCAGTGGACTCAATCTTTATTACGTCGATTCCGAGAGGCGAAAGTATGTTGCCGACGTAGGGCCCTGCCCAAGAAATCGTCATCTCAATGATTCTTAATTCGTTGAAGGGCCGTAACTTGAGCGGCGTCTTCTTCCCGACAAGAGGAGCCTCATCGTTCCCAGTCGGCCGTACTCTTTGATCGAGAACCGGGAGACCCGTGGCCTTAAATGGTCGAACGGGTCCGGTTGCCGTTGCTTGAGGCGTCGAAATTTCTCCTAGGTAGCCCCGTGCGTCGAGATGGGGGTCCGTTAGAGCATCGAGAGGCGTCATAACCATCCCTGCGGCCCAGGGCGACTCCAACGCTAGGTCGAAGATTTCTCGTTTAGTTCTCGCTGAATACCAAGGAGCGATCTTTTCCCAGATCATTGGGATGTGAGGTGGCCTTCGGAGCCTATTGCGCAGTTCGGGATCGTCGATCCACTCTGGTATGCCATAAAAAAGACATTGCATTTCCCAGTCGATGGGGCGAATTGAGCCCGGTGCGACATGCCCGTCTTTGCATTTGATCGCCCCTGACGGAAAGGCGGTCGGGGGATGGGCGCCGACCAATGGACGGACGCGTTGACAATGTAAAGCATCGCCGTAGCAAAGTTCGGTTGCCGTTAGAAGAGCTCCTAACCACGAAACGTCTATATGTGAAACATCGGTTCTGAGGATCGTTTGCGCCATGGCCGCAGCGAGCCCACCTGCCACATATTGGCTTTGCCATCCCGGAAGCCTTAACGGCGCTAATCCCTCATCTCCGTTAAATCCTAAAAATCCAGTTGCTGTTTGCACTAATAACTCGTCGGCGATGCACCCTGGGTTTGCAGCATCCGCTCCCCAAGCCGTTGTTGTGACTAACCGAGTGTTGTGCTCGCGGAGATGGTTCGGATCCCACTGAGTATTGCGAAGATCGGCGAGAACATCGCTGGACAAGACCACATCAGCCCAAGTTGGATCGATCTTTTCAAGTGCCGTGTTGTATTTGCCAGCGTTCAGGTGAATAAACAATGGACTGAGTTCGTCACCTTTTAGTGGTATGTCATCGACTTGTTGAACTCTTGCCGGGTCACCACCGCTGGGCTCAACCTTTATTACATGGGCACCCAAGGAGGCCAAAAGGCGTCCTGCGTAGGGTCCTGACACACCCGTGGCTGTTTCGATGACTCGAAGACCATTTAGAGGAGGTGTCGCCATCTGTACAGCATGTCGCGCGGATCTGGGCGACGCCCGCCAGGTCCTAATTTTTGTTGGATTTGGCCTTGTTTTGGGCAGCGGTCACCTGCATGGCTTCCGCTGCTTTCTCATTGCCCATGATTTTGTCGAGGATGGCTTCGCCTGCACGGTTGAATGCGTCGCGTTTAGTTGAGACAAATTCTTGGGATTCCCTTAATTTTGTGGTGTAGCCGTTAATTTCGGGGATGACGTACCGCGCCACAAGATCCCAACTGTTGGCTGTGTTGCGAGGGTTGGCCCAATCGTGGACGAAGCCAATCGCTGTTCCGAAACCTCCCGTGATCTCATACATCTTGCGGATGAACTCAACCAAATCATCTGGCGTACCCACCACGGCTGACTGCACGACGCCCTGAGACGCGCCACCACAAACCGCCTCCAGAGCCTCGTCGGGGTCGTTGTAGGCGACGGCCCCTGGTCGTTGCAGAGTGCCGGCGATGTATTCGTTGTGCCAACGTTGGAGTCCATCGCGGGCCTGCGCACGTGCCAAATCTCGGGTTTCCGCTAAGTGCCAGTTCATGAGTACTCGCCAGTCGGACCTGTCTACCGTGGTCCCTGATTCGAGTGCGGCGTCTTCGGCAAATTCCCACTGAGTGGCTAGTGCGGTAATTCCTTCGGAAGCCATGGACCCGATTGAGATCACCCCGGTTCCGTATTTCCCGGCCAGAGTCATTCCAGAGGGAGACACCATCGACGCAGTTGCGGTGGGCATGTTCTCTTGGACGGGGAGTAGCTGCAGTTGAGCGTCTTTCATAGTGAACCAGTCACAGTCGTAGGAGAAACGAGGCTCTCCACGAAGAAGACGCAAGATCACGCCGAGTGCCTCGTCTTGGCGGTCGCGTAAGAGCATTGGGTCGATGTCAAATGTGTGGGCGTCGGAGGGAAGCGCTCCGGGACCGGTTCCAAAGATCACCCGTCCAGCAGTCATATGATCCAGTTGGACGATGCGCTGAGCGACGTTATAGGGGTGATGGTACGGAAGCGAAATGACTCCGGTTCCGAGTTTGATTCTTGATGTTCGCTCACCTGCTGCGGCGAGGAACATTTCGGGACTCGCTATCATTTCCCAACCGGACGAGTGGTGTTCTCCACACCAGAATTCGTTGTAGCCAAGCTGCTCTAGCTGAACAACGAGGTCCAAATCCCGGCGAAATTGGAGCATTGGGTTTTCACCGACTGGGTGATGCGGCGCAAGAAACGCCCCAAAGCGCAGAGCCATTAAGCGATCCGGCCGATCGGTGCCAATTTTTCAGTTGATGTCATGGTCAGAACATAGCGGGTAGCTCTGGTTCAAATTTATTTGTGTTCGTGGCGGTCCCGACCGACTGGTGGAGCCGAGCTGAAGAACACGGGGCGCACAAGCGTTGAAGAGTCATCTCGCTATGTCGAGTGATGAACTTGAAGAACTGGTTCCCTCGTGTGTGAAAGTTCCCAGGGTCCGGAAATGTCTTTTCTTTCCTGTACGAAGTCATCAATGCATCCACGTTCGAATCGCGATTGGCCGAGGTGAACACGATGAGTAGTCCAGAGGTAATGTTCGTCATGGCGACAGCGCAACCTGAGGCCCCATCCCGCATTCTTTCTGGCTCTGAACTGAAGGCTCTCCGAGAAGATGGGGTGATTTGCGCCCCTGAAGTTTTGTCCCAATCGTGGGTCGATCAGATCGCTACAGGCATAGAAGCGGCGCAAACTGCCCCTAGTGCCCTCGGAGAAATTCTTTCTATGAGGAATCGAGGTTTCAGCGCTGACCTTTTTATGTGGCTTTACAACGATGAGTTCAAACGCATTGTGTTTGATTCACCCCTTGCGCGCTTAGCTCAACAGGTGCTCGATTCGCCGACGGTGACCCACTGGTATGACCAGCTGTTCTTAAAAGAGCCCGGTTCTGACGTCCCAACGCCCTGGCATCACGATCTGACTTTCTGGCCTATTAGCGGTGACCAAATCGTGAGTATTTGGATACCCATCGACAGGGTTACTTCTGAATCAGCCGGGTTGGAATTCATCAAAGGGTCTCACATGTGGTCAAATCGCTTCAAAGCGATCACCCCCGACTACAACTCTTTTATGGTCAATCCAGAACTCGAAGATATGCCGGACATAGATGCCAATCGCGACAAGTACGAGCTTCTGTCATGGGACTTAGAGCCAGGTGATGTGTTGATGTTTCACCCCCTCATTGTTCATGGATCTCCGGGGAATTCATCAAAAAATAATACGCGTCGCGCGCTCGCCAGCCGCTGGGTTGGAGCTGATGTGGTGTACGACCCGAAGCCCCATACGATGCCGCTGCCAGCCAACCACGGGTTAGACCCTGGTGATCAACTCGGGGGACCAATCTTTCCCACCGTTTTGCAGGGCGAATAACTTTCAGTCACCAAACTCAGCGTGGGTTCAGTCGGTTTCGGAGCCGTCGCTAGCTTCATCATCGTTGTCAGCCCAAGTTTGTGGAGGACCAAATCGTGTTTCGTTCCAAACATTAAGGACCGTCGACAGGGCGAACCCTACGAACATGCCAAAACCTGTAAAAATTACAGGGACGCTTTTCAGGAAAATCCCCAGCCACGAAATTGCTACGCCCACGGCTATGAACCACGCTGGCTCTATGGGTCGATTTCGCACGGCGGCTCCTTCGGAGTTTCAGAGGACTACCGTAACGAATCAGCGTCCAACTGCCGCGTGGGGCACAAGTTTTCGCCCCAAAAAAAATGTCAACTGAGCTAGACCTACTACAGAGCGACCCTGTGCTTAGGTCTGACAAGGTGGTGAAGCTAACGATGCTGTGTCTTAGGAGGGTGCCGCGGTGAATAGATCACGAACCTCAATTGGTGTGATGTTCAACACCGATCGAATGTCAGGGCCGTCTTTGGTCCAGTTCGCCCAACATCTTGAATCGATATCTATCGACACACTGTGGGTAACTGAGTTGTTTGGCCGCGAACCTTTCGCCACCTCGGGACATTTGCTGGCAAAAACTGAACGTCTGCGGATCGCCACAGGAATAGCCAATGTTTATGCAAGAGATGCCGTTGCGGCTGCGGCGGCCGCTCAAACACTCAGCGAGTTTTCGGGCGAAAGGTTTGTGCTTGGTTTGGGGGTATCCAACGCCGGACTTGCTAACGCCAGAGGTCACGCGTGGGACCCGCCCGTTGCAAAATTGGTTTCGTATGTGAAAGCTGTTCGAGCCGCCCAAATCTCCGTTCCGGGCTCACAGGAAGTAAAAATTCATGTCGCGGCCCATGGGCCAAAAATGTTGGAGGCGATGCATCAACTAGTGGATGGGGTCAGCACATTTTTGCAAACCCCTGAGCACACTGCGGTCGTGCGTCAACGTATCCCTGAAAAGTCGTCGTTAAATGTGAGTCAAATGTGCTTGCTGTGCGATGAGCCTGTTGAGGCGAGGAGATTGGCTCGTCGCGCCCTTGGCTTCTACATGGGACTTGAGTACTACCACAGAGCGTGGCGGATCCTAGGATTCGACGATGCAGATTTCACAGGGGGAGGAAGCGACCGACTCGTAGATGCCTTGGTCGCCTGGGGAACGCTTGATTCCATATCGGAACGTTTGGCTCAGCATGGAGAAGCAGGGGCAACAGAACTAGTCATCATTCCGTTGAATCCAACTGGCGGAGCTGAGCCTCACCTGCCTCTTCTCGAAGGGTTAGCTCAATAAGCGCGTAGGCTGACGAAAGCCCACATCTTTGAGGAGTTTTTGTGAGTGGACGACCCCGTGCCGTGGTGGACAGCCTCCCTCAGTACAAGCCAGGGAAGTCAGCGGCTCAAGCGGCTGCCGACCATCAATTAGACGAGGCTATAAAGCTTGCTTCGAACGAAAGCTCCTATGGTCCACTTCCGTCTGTGTTGTCTGCAATTACCGGCGAAGCAAACTTGTTGAATCGCTATCCCGATCACCGAGGTCAAGCCGTACGAGACGCGTTGGCGGCCAAGCATGGGGTCGAAGGTGGCGAAGTAACCGTTGGTTGTGGTTCGGTTGGCTTGTTACAGCAAGCTTTTATGGCTTATGTCGATGCCGGCGACGAGGTGGTCTATCCGTGGCGGTCGTTTGAAGTCCATCCAGTCTTCTGCGCCATTTCCGAAGCCAAAGCCGTGACGGTGCCTTTGGAAGGCCAGGCTTTCGACCTGGATGCGGTCGGAGCCGCTGTCACCGACCGCACGAAGCTCGTAATTCTTTCAACTCCGAACAATCCAACCGGCACAGTTTGTTCGACTAAGGCTCTCAAGCATTTGCTCGAATCAGTCAATAACGACGTATTGGTGATAATTGACGAGGCCTATCTCGAATTCGTTACTGACGACTCAGTGGCTAATGCAGTGACTGAAATTCTCCCGCACCATGACAATGCGGTGGTTTTCAGAACCTTCTCCAAGGCGTACGGTCTGGCAAATTTGAGAGTGGGCTACGCGATAGGTCATCATCAGGTCATTGGGGCTATCGACAAGGTAGCGCTGCCTTTCCTCGTCAACGGATTAGCTCAGACAGCTGTTTTGGCGTCATTGCAGCCTCAAGCAGAAAACGAGTTGAAGGCACGGGTCGAAGAAGTGATCAGTGAACGGTCTCGCGTATCAACTGAGCTTGAAGCGAGAGGATGGCCCGTAACCCCTAGTCAGGCAAACTTCGTCTGGTTGCCTGTGGGAGAAGAAGCGGGCCCACTCTTCCAGCGTCTGGAAAGCATGGGGGTAGTGACGCGTCCTTTCGAGAATGAGGGGCTACGAGTCACTATGGGAACGCCTGCCGAGAACGATCGATTTTTAGATGTAATCGGCTCTCAGTAGAACATCTTCTAGGCTTCGCCAAGTGCAGAGCGAGTCGGATCAATTATGCGGAGGTTGGAGTGTTCATTGATGGCAAATGGGTTGACGCCCGATCTGGTAAAACCTTCGATGTCACTAACCCCGCTACTGGGGAGGTCCTCGGATCTGTTCCTGCGGGAGGGTCTGAAGATGCCGTAGCAGCGATCGACGCAGCTCACGGCTCATTTTCGGAATGGTCGAACACCACGGCTTATGAACGGTCGCGATTGTTGTACCAGGCGTGGGAGTTGATGACTGAACGAAGTGAGGCTTTAGCTGAACTTATGACCGCTGAGCAGGGTAAACCCTTGAGGGCATCTCGCGCTGAAGTGAAATACGCTGCGGATTTCCTGATCTGGTTCGCAGAGGAAGCTAAGCGTGTCACTGGCGAGTGGTTGCCCTCGCAGCGCTCCGACCAACGTTTTCTTTCCGTGAAGGCGCCTGTCGGAGTTGTGGCGGCCATAACTCCATGGAATTACCCGATTTCGATGTTGACCAGAAAAATGGGTCCCGCCCTCGCCGCCGGTTGCACCTTGGTTCTCAAGCCTGCCGAAGCGACACCCCTGTGCGCTAAGGCCACCTACGAGGTTTTTGTGGATGCCGGTATTCCTGAAGGAGTAATCAATCTTGTCACCGCTGTTGAACCTGCTCCCATTGGTGACGTATTCACTTCGGACCCAAGAGTCGCAAAGTTGACCTTTACAGGTAGCACTGCTGTAGGCCGAATTTTGGCAGCAAAGTCCGCGGCGAACTTGAAAAGAATTTCGGTCGAATTAGGAGGCCACGCTCCCTTCATCGTTTTCCCGGACGCAGATCCAGTGCACGCTGCTAAAGGTGCAGCGGCTCTCAAATTTCTCAACGCTGGACAGGCTTGTATCAGCCCAAATCGCCTCTACGTTCCCACCTCGTTACGGACCGCTTTCGAAGAGACCCTGTGTGGTCGAGTGGAAAAACTGCGGACAGGGAACGGAATGGATGAAGGCGTGGGAGTCGGTCCTTTAATCAACGATGTCGCCGTGACGAAAGTTGAAAGACAAGTCGAAGATGCAAGAGAAAAAGGCGCAGGAGTGCCCGTAGGTGGGACTCGCTTAACCGAAAACGGGTATGCCTCTGGTCATTTCTTTGCTCCGACTGTCCTCACCGGCGTCAGCGAGGAAATGACGATTTATCGCGAAGAGACATTTGGGCCCGTAGCCCCAGTCATTGCGTACGACGACCCAGATGAAGTTATCGAACTAGCCAACGATACGAACTATGGGCTAGCTGCATACATATACACGCGAGATATAGCGGTTGCGATGCGCGCTTTTGAAGGTTTGCGCTTCGGAATCATTGGCGTGAACGACGTAAACCCAACCTCCGCATCGGTTCCATTTGGAGGGATGGGCGACTCTGGTTTAGGGCGTGAAGGTGGTCACGAGGGGATCGGCGAATACCTTGAGACGAAGACAGGTGGCTTCGCGATCTGAACGAGATATACGTCCATGTTCTCGTACTCATCCAAGCTGGTCCATGAGATCCCATAACGCGTCTACATGGCGCTGTTCTGTCCGACTTTGACCAATTGACACTCGGATCATCGGACGTCCATTCAGTTCCGAACCAGTCCACGCCACAGTCCCGGTCTCATTGACCCGCTCAATGAGCCGCTCCGTGGCCTCATCTCCCGCGCTGCAGCGAAAGCAGACGAGAGCGAAAGGGTGAGGAGCGACGAGTTCGAAGCGGGGATCAGTCTCGATCCGAGCGGCGAACTGTGCAGCGAGTTCTACGTGATAACGGATCATCGAGGTAAGGCCATCGGTTCCATAGCTTCGAATCACCCACCACAGCTTGAGTGCTCGAAAGCGGCGACCTAAAGGCACATGCCAATCTCGGTAATCAATTACGGCACCCGATGAGCTGGCTTCATTTTTGAGGTATGGCGGGAGAATACTTAAACAGTCGATTAATGATGCTCGATCAGCGACGTAAAAAACAGAACAGTCGAAATTGACCATCATCCATTTATGGGGGTTAAACGTGTAGCTATTAGCTAGTTCCAAACCGTCTTGGTGATGGCGAAACTCCGGGCAAATCATTGCGTTGCCCGCGTAGGCGGCATCGACATGAAGCCAAAGCATTTCCGCGGCACAGATTTCCCCGATAGACCTGACTGGGTCGACGCCGGTAGTTCCGGTGGTACCCACCGTTGCTCCGACAAATATCGGAGTCAGACCGTTAGAGCGATCGTCTTCGATGGCTCGCTGCAATGCATCCGTGCGCATCGCTTGTTGGTCATCAACTTCAATCAGTCGCACGTGGCCGTATCCGGCAACTGTTGCCCCTTTTTGAATGGAACTGTGAGCTTGTGCTGACGCGTAAGCAACCATGGACTCAACTCGAACTCCGAGCTTGGCCGCCTCGTGTCTTGCCACGACGAGGGCAGTATGAGTTGAGTCCGACGCACTCATCTGCAGTACCCCGCCGCCTTTTTCGGTAGTGCGCCAGGAGTTCGGTAAGTCCAGCATCTCAACTAACCAATCCAAGACGTGACTTTCGATTTCCGTTACCGCGGGAGAAGTGGACCAAAGCATCCCCTGAACTCCCAGACCAGCGGAAGCTAACTCCGCTAGAACCGAAGGTGGTGAAGCATTCGCCGGGAAGTAAGCGAACCATGATGGGTGCTGCCAGTGGGTGATGCCCGGCAGCACGATGGAATCTAAGTCCTTGATCAAGTCCGCAAACGGCTCACCGGTCTCTGGGGCTTGAGAAGGCAACTTTTCACGGATGGCTCCTGGCCGTACTGCAGACATCGGAGGAAGATCTTCGACACGTTGCCAGTAATCGGCGATCCAATCGATCAAGGCGTGTCCGTGTTCGCGAAACTCTTCTGTTGAGAAATGTTGAGGAGGCTGAGGGGGACTGTGTTCGGTCACGGCATTCAACATAACCCCAAGGCGGAACTAATAACGAGCGAATCTCCGTTCGTTGGACTGGTCAAAGGTGACCCACCGGATCTTTCTTGGCTGATCGCGTCCTTGGAGTACCCACAACGACATGAGGAGCCTTGCCAAGGGAAATCTGGATGAAAACTTGTTGCTCTGCGGCCACGGGGCAGCGCCGGGCTCAATCGTAACGATCAAGCGAGCCTTTCAAGATCTACGATCTCGGTATGGAAAGACTTGAGGGGCGGGTAGCTCTGGTAACGGGCGGCGGTTCAGGCATTGGAAGATCGACAGCGTGTCGATTCGCCGAGGAGGGTGCGACAGTAGTTGTCGTCGACATCGATGCCGAAGGCGCGGCCGAAACCACTGCACTTATTGAGGGCGAAGGAGGAACTGCTTGCTGGTTTGAGGCCGATGTGACTAAAGACCGTGCGGCAACTGACATAGTCAAGGAAGTTGAAGGCCGCTTCGGGGCCCCCAGTGTGTTGATGACGGCTGCTGCTGTTTCTGTTGGTAAAACGGTGCCCGACACTCTCCCAGAAGAGTGGGACAGAGTTTTCGAAGTAAATGTCAAAGGTACGTTTCTTTGGATGCGTGCCTGCATCCCCTTAATGTCAGCTAACGGCGGTTCAATAGTCGCTGTGGCTTCGCAACTTGCAGTTTCGGGCGGAATCTCGAACGCCGCCTACGTAGCTTCAAAGGGGGCGATAGTGAGTCTTTGTCGCACCGCAGCGAACGATCATGCATCGGATGGAATACGTATTAACTGCATCTTGCCTGGAGCTACCGAAACGCCGTTGCTTGATCGGTCCTTCGCGCGTTTCGACGACCCGACTCCCTACATCGAACGCGCATTGTCTCGTCACCCTTTGGGCAGGTTCGGACGCCCGGAAGAAGTCGCCGAAGCTGCTTTATTCCTAGCTTCAGATGAGTCCAGTTTCACCACGGGAACTGAGTTAAGAGTCGATGGAGGCTGGATAGGTGGTTAAGCACCAACTGGCGTCAGCACGAGATGCCAGTATTCGCGTTGCCACGGCCCTTAGGGCGTTATTAAGCCAACTTGTTTAGCTCTCTGTGTAGAACTTGGAGCCTTGATCAAATTTGTTGGGCTGTAGAAAAAACCCCAAAATGACTGCACCGTCAACGCTTCGAGCTTCGTGGCGATTGCCAGCAGGTCGCCAAATGTAATGACCAGGTAGCGCTTTCCCTTCTTGGTCTTCGAAAGTCCCCGAAATCACCCAGGTTTGTTCGATATCTGCATGTTCATGGTGAGGAACCACTGCACCCGGCTCAAGTTTAAAAAGAATGGTTGAGCGTCCAGATTCAGGGTCTGACCACAGCACTTTGTGCTGTATCCCGGGGAACTCTGACGCACACCATTTCATCTCGTCGGGGTCTACATAGAGCGAACGCAACTCAGGTGGATTGTTCATTATTGTCGTCTCTTCCCTCTCTGCACCATAAAGTTCAACACAAACGGGCGCCCTATGCAGCGGCGCTCCTCGATTGATGTGGATGAGTCTTTATGAGTTGGAAAGAAGTCGATCAAGGTTGGGGCGATCAAGCGAAGGTGTGGGCATCGGTAATGGAGCCGCGCTGGTGGCCAGAATTTGACGCGCTCTTGCGCGCTACCCAGGTGGAAGATGGGACTGACTACCTAGATATCGCCTGTGGCTCTGGCCTTATGGTGAACATGGCATCTCGTCGGGGTGCTCTGGCACATGGACTTGATGCATCAGACCGACTACTGAACCTCGCGAAACGACGTACCCCTGAAGCTGATATTCGACATGGAGACATGAACGCGCTTCCTTGGGGTGACCAAAGTTTCGATGTAGCCACAAGTTGTCGTGGAATCTGGGGACCCAACCAGCAAGCAGTTCATGAAGCGGCCCGAGTTCTACGACCGGGTGGCCGCCTTGGGTTGAGTTTCTTTGCTGCTGGCCGTGACCGTAGCCAAATTGGGAAACCGTTTCAGGCGATTAGACGCATATCTGACCATGAGATCGAATGGTCACAACAACTTGGAGACATCGGACGGGAGGGAAGAGCCGAGGAAATGTGTCGAGTTGCCGGTTTGGAACCGGCCGAACGCCAGGGAGTGCAGTTCGACCTGGAAGGAGCTGATCTTGACCACGAGGTACGTGCCTGGATGGCTGCTGGCCCTGCATGGATGGCTATCCAAGAACGCGGTGCTGACGAGGTAGAACGATCAATCCGCGAAGAGCTCGCCGATCTCGAAGAGCCTGGCATTGGAGTGCGCACTCAGGTGCTTATCGAATTTGTGGTGGCAACGAAACCATCGTAATTAGTCGTCAAAACTCACTAAAATCGCTGCGTTTACCATAGTGATCCTGTCGTTTCCGTTGTCGGAGGTGACGTCGAGTCCTCCGTTGGTGACGGTGACGGTGACTGTTCCATACGGAATCTCTTGTGCAATCACCGCCGGATCAATATTCGCCGGTTCAGCTGCACCTATAACCACCTCAACCTTCATATCCTGCGCAGACTTGTCGGTGACATCGAAAAAATGAAGGCTGCTATGACGAAGAGCATCGGAGACGGCACGTCGAGCTGCCTTGTTGTAATCGGCGCCGTGCACATCAACCCCTAGGCCCATCTCTGTTATCCAGCGATTTCGTCCCATGTAGCGCCCTCGCTCGCGTTTTCAGATGATTGCAAGCCAAAACATAGCTAGCTTTCAGGGATGGAAGCAGCTATTCATGAATTGGAGCAGCGGCGTTGGCAGGCCATGATTGACGTCGACTTACATGTGCTGGATGAGTTACTTCACCAGGACCTCCGATACACCCACTCCACCGCCGCGGTCGATTCAAAAGAGTCGTACCTCACTGCGATTGAACTTGGTACTTTCGACTATCGAGCCGTCGATAACAGCGATGTGGAGATCAGAATTTTCGACAACGTCGCTCTGGTCAACGGGACTGCGGAAATAACCGTTGTCGCGCGCGAGAGGGAGTTCTTACTTCGAAGCCGTTATACCTGTGTCTGGTTAAACACCATCGACGGCTGGAAGTTTCTTACCTGGCAGAACACTCCCATCGCCGAATAGCAGCTTCGAGTCTCATTTACTTAAAGAAGAGTGGCCCAGACAAGAGTTGTGCTGAAAGCCGATACGCGATCTCGCTTAGTGTCTTGTGTCAGGGTCAAAGTGAGCAGGGATGACATGAGCGAGAGTATTGAGATTGTTGGCTACGACGTCGCGGCCGTAGAAGAGTGGATCAGTCAAAACACTGAAGGTCTAGAACCTCCATTCGAATGGACCCGTCTTGAAGGCGGCCATAGCAACTTGACGTATGCATTAGTAGATCAAAATGGGAAGAGCGCTGTGGTTCGACGACCTCCCATGGGTGAGCTGTTACCTAAGGCTCACGACATGGGCCGCGAGTATTCAATCATTAGTGGGCTTGGCTCAACTCCAGTCCCCGTACCCGACGCCTACGGTTATTGCGAAAGCCCCGACGTGACCGGCGCTCACTTCTACGTGATGAGTCAAGTTGAGGGTAAAGCTTTGTTCGAATTGGAAGAGGCATTGGATTATTTGACCGTGGATGCCAGGGCCAAAGTTGGCCTCTCGTTCATGGATGTGCTGGCCGCGCTTCACTCTGTAGATCCTGACGAAGTGGGACTTGGGAACCTCGGAAAGAAAGAGGATTACGTCGGTCGTCAGATTCGTACCTGGTACCGAAGTTGGTTGGCATCTGCCGAGGGAGCGTCATACGACGACCAAGATCTGCATGAACTTCACGACTTTCTCGAGGCGAGGCGACCGGAGCAAGGCCCGGCTCGAGTGGTGCACGGAGACTACGGCTTACACAACTGTCTCGTTAATCCCCATGGCGAACTGACTGCAGTTCTGGATTGGGAAATCTCAACTCTGGGCGATCCAATGGCGGACTTTGCCTATGCGTTGAACACCTGGGCGGAACCAGGTGACGAATTAGTGAACAAAGAGAATTCGCCCACTCTCGCCGAAGGATTCTTAGGCCGGGCCGAACTGATCGACCGTTATGCATCACAGACAGGATGTGATTTAACAGATCTTCCTTATTACATCAGCTTCAACCACTTCAAAAGCGCCTGCATCATTCACGGCGTGTATGCCCGTTATATGCAAGGCCAAAAATCTACGGACGGAGTGGATCTGGATTATTACCGCTCTCGAATTGGTATTTGCATTGAATTAAGCAGGCAAGCAGCTGACGAGCTGGACTGAGGATTCGCGAGTGACTACCGACTGGAATCCTCTGCTGCGGGACCAATTCACCGAGCCTTACTGGATCGAACTCCAAGGATTCGTTCAACAGGAGCGGGGGGCCTCTCAGGTCTTCCCCCCCGAAGAAGATGTCTTCTCGGCACTCCATCTGACTGCCTACAAGGACGTAAAGGTGCTGATCTTGGGGCAAGACCCCTACCACGGCGCAAAACAAGCGCACGGCTTATGCTTCTCAGTTCGCCGAGACGTAGATATTCCACCTTCGCTGCAGAACATCTATAAGGAAATGCAGTCCGACCTCGGTCTTCTCCCACCACCACATGGGAACCTAGAGCCGTGGGCTCGACAGGGAGTGTTGTTACTAAACGCAGTCCTTACAGTGCGCGCACACAACGCCGGTTCGCATCGCAATCGTGGCTGGGAGACCTTCACCGATCAGATTATTCGGATCGTCAACGAGAAGAAAGAGCGGGTTGTCTTTGTGCTGTGGGGAGCATTTGCTCAGAAAAAGAGATCACTTATCGACGTCGAGCGACACGTCATCATCGAATCACCCCACCCGTCTCCTCTCAGCGCTCACAGGGGGTTTTTCGGCAGTCGGCCATTCACGCGCACCAATTCAGCATTAACTGAGGGGGGAAGGGAACCCATTGACTGGAGCATCTCTCATAGTTGACATGTCGTGAGACTCGGGTCCAGCCTGCCGTTATTGGGAACCCACTCGACCTGGGTTAATAGAACCGAATCTTTTTGCTCAGTTGCATCAACGGTAAAGCGGTCGTTGTGAACAGACACGCCTCGAGCCCAAACCCGGCTTAGCCAACGGGGATGTAGAGAAATTTCTATGCTGCTGTCGCGGCCGGACAAGCATCCATGAATCCAGGGTTCTCCGTGTAGTTCAATTTCGCATTTGAATGGAATCAATGCCGGACTTGGTACGGCAGGTCGCTGATTTGTGAGTGCTTTCACAAATGCGCGACGAGCTCTCAGTCTCGTAGCTTCCGCTAGATGCCGACCGAGAGCAGGGCCAAAATCCCAGTCGCCCTGATCTCGGAGGTCAACTACCGTTGCCATAGCGCGATCGAGAAATTCGTGGGGCAAAGCAACTGATGCTTCACCCATTTTGACTGCTCGTTCTCTAGGTAAGTCGTACAAAAAATCTTGCACGCCCTCCGACCGTAATCGTTCGAGTGCTGTTCTTAACCACCATCGACGTTGCCGGTCGGCTGTTTGCCATGGCGCCCATTCCTCGATAAAACCAGCGTCCCTTAACGCGAACTCCCACAACTCAAAAACATTGAGGCAGTCTGGCTTTGCACCGCCTAAGGCAACGAGCGCCTTTTCTGCCTCTATCTGTGGATGCTGTTCGAGAATTACCTGGCCACGAAACCAAGTAATTGTGTGCCGATTTTCCTCGCAATCTACCTCGAAGGAAACCGCGGGGACCTGGTCGTACCAAGGCACTTAGCTTCATGCCCCCGAAGTAGCGACTGCGATTTCCACCAATCGGTCAGGTTGAACTAAACGCGGAACTGTTTTGGGAGTGGGCGCAGCCCGGTAACCCATTAACTCTGAATCCCTAGCGATCACAGTGACATCGTAGAGATTCGCACGGGGTTATCTCAGATCAGTTCGTTGTCGAGACTCACGGCAAGGAGCCCGCCGAGCTCAAAAGCACCATCCAGAGCCGTTTCTGTAACGCCGCCAACTACGAGGAGAGGAGGCCGAAATTGCTTCCACCCCTGAGCTTTCGCCAACTTTTGTACTCCTTCAGCGGTTTGAGCTCCGTCGGTTCCGGCTTTTACTAGTAGCTGCCAAGGCAGCCCTCGAGTCTGGTCTAAGCATTCGTCCCAGATCTCTTCGAAGAAAACCTTTGTAGCGCCGGCCATCGAGCCGAAGTGCTCTGGAGTAGCGATAACGAGCGCATCAGCGTTTCTGACGTCTTCCGACGTAGCCAGCAACGCGGACCTCGTCACTGTCGTTATCTCGATGTCGACTAAATCAGATGCGCTCTCGATTCCCGCCACAAGTGATTCGACCAACTGAAGAGTTGTGCCGCTACGGCTTTGATAAACGATCAGCACCTGTTGAGCCATGGCACTACTTTGCCATTCGCTTTCAGCGGCATCGGTATGTCTCCTTAAAAAACGGAATCTTGCTTCCAGAAGTGAAGTTGGCCGCGCATCATGGGAATCACCGGGCCAATCATGGGTACGCTTTCGAAGCATGCACGATCTTGTCGTCCGAGACGGTGTCATTATTGATGGCAGCGGCTCCGCACAGCTAACCGGGGACCTTGCCATAAACGGAGGCCTTGTAACTGCCGTCGGTGAAATTGATGGGAGCGGTCACCGTGAAATTAATGCTGACGGTCAACTCATTCTCCCCGGGTGGGTAGATGTCCACACCCATTATGACGGGCAAGCTACGTGGGATCCCGAGATGTCTCCCTCTTCGTGGCACGGAGTGACTACTGCGGTGTTCGGGAACTGCGGCGTGGGATTTGCACCAGTGCGTCGGGGCAGCGAGGAATTCCTAATCAACCTGATGGAAGGCGTAGAAGACATTCCCGGCACTGTCCTTGCCGAAGGCATCGATTTCACCTGGCAGAGCTATCCGGAGTATTTGGACGTATTAGAGAGCATGCCGCGCGTGATGGACATCGGCAGCCAAATTCCGCACGGAGCGCTTCGATTTTTCGTAATGGGGGAGCGCGGAGCCAACCACGAGGAAATACCTACCGTTGATGAGTTGTCTCGATTTGAACAACTGATTGCCGAGGGCTTCCACGCGGGAGCACTCGGATTCAGCACCAGCCGCACAACGAAACACAAAGCAGCTGACGGCAGGCTCACGCCATCGTTGTCAGCCGGAGACCCGGAACTAGCAGCAATCGCAAAAGCGATGCGATCTTCGGGAACCGGAGTGCTGCAAGTTAACAGCGATTTTGGACCCGGCGAGTTCGAAATTCTTCTAGAAGCAGCTCGCATTTCGCAAAGACCGCTGTCAGCGCTCATTATCCAGGTCGACCACTCTCCTGACCTTTGGCGTCAAACTCTTGATCAAATTCGCGAAGCGAATACCCAAGGTGTGATGGCTAACGGGCAGGTCGGATGTCGACCTATCGGCGTTTTACTTGGTTTAGATGCCACTGTTAATCCATTTGGAAACCATCCTGCCTATAAAGCAATCGCTGATCTTTCGACCTCTGAACGTGCCGTGCGGCTTCGAACGGACAACGCCTTACGAGAACAACTGATTAACGAGCGACCCGCTGATGCTTTCAGCAAGTGGATGAACTATGCACTTACACGGGCTTACGAATTAGGTCCAGAACTCAACTATGAGCCCGAACCGTCGACGTCCGTTTCCGCCAGAGCTGAACTCATAGGCCGCAGCCCATGGGAGGTCGTGCTTGATCTGTTGGCAACCGGGAACGGTGAAACGTTGTTGCTCTATCCCTTCGAGAATTACACCTCTGGCTCCCTCGATGAGATCCACGAGATGCTTACGGATCCTCACACTATTTGTGGTGTGGGAGATGCGGGCGCCCATGTCGGAACAATTTGCGATGCGTCCTATCCCACCTATCTCCTCACCCACTGGGGACGCGATCGGACACGCGGAGAAAAGATTCCGTTGGAGTTTCTCGTCAACAAACAAACCCGCCGAACTGCAGAAGCGTACGGATTACTAGATCGCGGGTTACTGCGTCCCGGCTACAAAGCAGACTTCAACATCGTCGATTTTGAACGCCTTTCCGTGGGCCAACCAGAACTGATTCACGATCTTCCGGCTGGCGGCAAACGGCTTGTGCAGCGCCCTACGGGTTACAGCCACACATTTGTTTCCGGTACGGAGGTGTCGTGCGAAGGTGAGGTTACGGGTCAGCGACCCGGGCGCCTTGTCAGAGGTGCACAAAGTGACCCCGGGTGACTGAGTAATGAATGACGCTCGAAGCCGTCTTCGTGAAGCAACGCTCGGTGACGAGACCATCTTTGCACCGCTAATACTTGATCCCTTAGCAGGGCTTTTGGCGCAAGAATTCGGTTTTAAAGCCGGCTACCTGAGTGGAGGAGCACTTGGTTTCCAATATGCAGTTTCCGAAGCTCTTTTGACCACGACAGAAATAGCCGACGTTGCCCGTCGCATCACCTCTCGGTGTGAACTGCCGCTGATCGTGGATGGAGGTGTCGGCTTCGGTGACCCGGTCCACGTAGTCAGAGCGGTATGGGAATTCGAACGAGCAGGCGCCGCAGCCGTTGAATTTGAAGACCAGATCGCACCCAAACGCGTCCATCACCACATAGGAGTCGAGCACCTGATCTCCACCGACGATATGTGCGCAAAGGTCACGGCTGCGGCGGAAGCGCGCTCTGATGAAAACTTCCTGATCATCGCGCGAACAGGTGCAATGCGTCACGAAGGCGTTGAAAGCGGTATCGCACGTCTTAATTCATATGTCGATGCCGGAGCGGACATCGCAATGGCATTTTGTCGGGATCAAGATCTACAAAAAGTAGCAAGCAACATTTCAGCACCCATGGCCACGATTACTTCGCTAGACCACCACTCTCCGCAAGAATGGAAAGACTACGGCTGGTCGTTGATCATTGACGCGTTTACCTCTCAAGCACTTTCACTAACAGTCACCCGAGATGCATACCGCAACTTCACCGAGAATGGTTCCACGGGAACAAATATTGACGGCATGAAGCTCCATCGCGAATTAGTCGAAACCACCGGATTATCTGAGCTCCTTGACCTGGAACGCCGGACCACGGAGACCGCAGAATATGAAAAGGGAACGCGCTGATGGGTGAAACGATGCCGCTGTCCGATATCACCGTCATCGACTTGACCATCGCGCGCGCAGGACCCACCGCAGTAAGACAACTGGCGGACTGGGGTGCCGACGTCGTGCGTGTGGAGTCCCCCGAAGGAGGCTTTCAAGCCGGCGGGCGGACCTCACCTGACTATCTAAACCTGCACCGAAACAAACGCTCAATTGTGATTGACCTCAAGAACCCAGATGGACAAGCTGTCCTTCATCGAATGGTGAAGTCAGCCGACGTTGTGGTTGAGAATATGAGGACTCCGGTAAAGCACAAACTTGGGTTCGATTACGAAACGCTCGCCAACATCAATCCTCGAATCATTCTCGGTTCCATATCGGGCTTCGGTCAAGATGGGCCCTACAGTCGACGGGGAGGTGTGGATCAGATCGCACAGGGGATGGGCGGAATGATGGCTATTACGGGACTGCCCGGCCAGGGACCCGTGCGGGCTGGGGTAGCAATCAGTGATGTAACTTCCGGGCTTCAACTCGCCGTCGGCATTTTGACAGCGTTACACGAGCGACATTCAACTGGAAAAGGCCGATGGGTTCACACATCGCTCCTTGAATCCATGATTGGGATGCTTGATTTTCAGGCCGCCCGATGGACCGTCGCAAATGATGATCCCCCCCAAGCGGGAAATGACCATCCAACCCTTGGCCCGATGGGCATGTACAAAACTATGGATGGTTATTTGAACCTCGCTGCTTCGGGCGGACGTCTTTGGGAGGCTCTTTGTTCTGAACTCGACTCAGAGGAGTGGCTCGAAGACGAACGCTTTTCTTCCGTGTCAGCACGAAAAGAAAACAAAACTGAACTCAACATGCTCATTGAGGAACACCTTTCACAGGACACGACTGAGCATTGGGTTCTGCGTCTTAACGAGGCAGGGGTTCCTTGTGGTCCGGTAAACACCGTTGCCGAAACCTTTTCCGACCCACAAGTACAACACCTTGGCCTAGCGGCCCCCATATCTCACCCAACTGCAGGTGAAATCAAAATCCTGAGAAACGCGACCAACTTGGAGGGCGTATCAAACGATATTCGGTCGGCTAGCCCTCTGAAAGGTCAACACTCAGAGGAACTTCTAACGCAATTCGGGTTCAGCGACGAGGAAATAGACTCCCTGGCCCATAGTGGCGTAGTGCCGCGGGTTTCTCATTGACCAACCGCAGAGCACCACAGTAAACGACCCTCTCCGACAGATCTTCAAGACCTTGTTGTTCTCTTAACGCCATCCGAGGAAACAGAATCGCCTGACTAGTCGAGAGGTAAAGCGGGGGCAGTAACGAACTAGGGACTTTTAAAACCCGGCCTGCTTGTCGACGACACCCTCCAACGCGCCCCCTTCGCGAAGCGCTACCAAATTTCGGCAGAATCGCTCCAAATTTCGACGACCTCGGTGTTGGCTAGCACCAGCGGTGTGTGGCGTCATTACACAATTTTTAAAACCCCATAGAGGGCTGTCAGCGGGCAGGGGCTCTACCGGAGCGACATCCAGTGCCGCTCCTCCGATAACGCCATTTTGCAGAGCTCGTTCAAGCGATGGGCCGTCAATGATTTCACCACGAGTCACGTTGAGAAATATCGCAGTTGACTTCATGGCGCCGAAAAACTCGTCGTTACACATCCCACGTGTTTCGTCGGTTAATGGCAGACCGACTGCCAGCACGTCGCTAATGCGTATGACTTCACCAAGAACATCCATGCCTTCAACGACTTCGACGCCATCACTAGGCTCAACAGGAAAAGCATCCACGGCTCTCACGTTCATTCCAAATGCCAACGCTCGCCTTGCAAGATGACGTCCAGTGCCACCAAAGCCAACAATGCCCATAGTGAGACCCTCGAGCTCGATTTCAGAGAACCGCATCTCTTCTCGATTCTCAAGAATCCAGCCCTCAGGTCCCAACTCAATCGCGGTCTTTATTCTTCGTGTCAACGCAAGTAATAACCCAAACGCGGTATCAGCTAGATGGCCTCCCACCAGACCCTTCTCGCCGGTAAGCACCACAGCGCTCTGGACGAATTCTTCGTACATGAACATGTCCACCCCAGAGGCGGTCGCATGCACCCACTTAAGATTGGGGGCGGCGCGAAAGAGAGATTTAGGCGTGATGCCCAATATCACGTCTGCGACAGCAGCGTGTTCGATACCTTCCCTCGGGCTGTCAACGATCGTGACGTTCGCCCCTGGACCGGCAGCTTCCCTGATCATTGTTTCGTCTTCAACGCTTACTTCAGGCAACGTCAGAGTCTTGGTGACCAGGATGTTCAGGGGTTTGTCGGGCATTGAGATTGTCTGGCTCATTCGTAGCTCGCTTCTACACGTCCGATACCTGAGTACTCGGCAACCCAGTTTTCTCCCGGAGAGACCTGGTACCGGGTATATGCGCCGGTAATGACCTTCTGTCCAACTTCTAGACCAAGATCGAAACGATGCAGCGTCGCAGCGAGCCGGGCAATTGAGACGAACGGATTATCGACCTCCTGGCGATGGAGGCACCGAAATCGCTCTTCACCGTTGCAATACTGAACGATCTCGGTTTCATCAATATCAGGAACCTCATCGAGAGGTACGCCGCTGCCCTCAACGATCGCCCAATTAGTCAAATTGTCCGCAATCAGCATCGCTAGGTTGCCTCCCACGACGGCTCGCCGTTCGTTTAACTCGTAGCCGGCCGAAACTTTTACGATCCGACTTGGCACGCTTGCAGGATCAACATCAGCGCCCGAGATTGGTTCACCAATCGTGAAACACATCTCAGGTTCAATAGTCGCTCCGTTGACTGCCGAAGCGAGAAGCGAAACACCAGAATCGAACTTTTGCATAAGGTGCCCAAAAGGACGATCGTCTATGCCCACTTGTTTCCGAGCCCGGTCGGAGGTGAGCCCCACCTTCCAACCAATCTGAATAGCGCCATTTTCGATCCGGCGTCGACGAATATCTGCCTGAATTGCTAACCCATCACTGAAATCGAGATTCTCGAATGCCTGATGTGGCAGGTCGGTTCCTTGCTGATAATGCTCCCAAAGAGCATCAGTCGCGCGAGATTGGGCAGCGTTGAGAGAATTCACTCGACCGACCGTAGCTGGGCTTTATCGATTGTGCCCGTCGTTCTCGCGCAGGTTAAGCGCTCCGACCACTGACCAAATAGATCCGTCAGTCATCAGTGGACCTGCTTGGATCGTCGCAACCGAAAGAATCCAAGAAGGTTTGGGTCCGTTACCCTCGCAGAATGACAAGTCATCCAGTGACCTTCAGCGAGGTGATGCATCTAGAGCAGCATGGCCCTGATACCTGGCTCGGACTCAGTCCTGAATATCAATGGGGACGGATCTACGGCGGCCAAGTGATCGCTCAAGGCTTAGGAGCCGCGTTTAAGACAGTCACTAATGACTACGTCCCACACTCGATACACGCGTATTTTATCCGTGGTGGAAATTTGAACGAACCTGTTCGTTATGAAGTTGATCGCCTTCGAAATGGGCGGTCTTTCTGCACACGCTCCGTTGTCGCTCGTCAGAGCGGAGGGGCGATACTTAATCTTTCTTGTTCGTTCCATATCGTTGAGAACGATGCTGAGGTTCAGACGGCGCGAATGCCATTGGCCCCAGATCCACAGGACTGCCGGCAGCGCGAAGATGACCACATGAGTTCGATAATGGACCGTCGAGCATTAACCAGCCCCCCTGGAGCAGGTCGGTCGATGGGTTGGGTGCGACTTCTTGAAGAACTACCTGACGACCCGAGACTTCAAATATGTGGTCTTGCGTTCACATCCGATTCAATTCAATTCGATGCAGCCCGCTCCATTCACCCAATACAGGCGTCAAGAGAGGACTACCAAGAACGGTTTATGGGTGCCTCGCTAGATCACGCGATGTGGTTTCATCGGCCGACGAGAGCTGACCAGTGGCATCTCTATGAATGGGACTGCCACGGGCTTAGCGGAGCTCGAGGTATGACGGTGGGGAACTTGTTCGCCCCCGACGGAAGTCACGTTGCGACGATCGCTCAAGAGGTTCTTCTACGGGAGAGGCAAGTTAGATAAATCAGAGCAGACCGCGACGACTTTCACGCCAAGGAGCATCGCGATCAAGTCGAGGCTCTCCTGGAAGCCCCAAGACGCGTTCACCGAGGATGTTTCGTTGAATTTCATCGGTGCCGCCGCGAATCGACATTGAAGGAGCCGTCATCGTCTCGATATATCCGGGCCCTTCGATGAGCATTCCGTAGGACCCGCCCGATCGATTCGCTAGATACGCCCGGTCCTTGTACGACCTAACCGTTCGCAACTTGGCTCCGCTCCCGGCGGGACCAGGAACACCAGTAGCGCGAGCTTCATCCGCCGCGCGCTGTGACGTCCACCGGCTCACACTGTCGTGTGCGTAAATCTCAGAAACCTCGTCGCGCCAAACTTGACCTTCAGCAACACCTAACGTTTGCAGGTCTGAAATCCAACCGGGAACTCTCACACCGCGAGCGTTGCCATCACCACCCCCTCGACTTCCCCCGCCCGCGCGTTCGTGGGCTAGGACGGTCATCGCAACCCGCCAGCCTTCGCCTCGCTCACCAATTCGCCAGGAATCAAGAACCCGTGCGTCGCTGACAAATACCTCACTGAAGTGAGCGTCTCGATTCATTTGTGTAAGGGGCCGAACCTCTACACCGGGAGTATCGATAGGTAACGAGAACATCGTTAAACCCTTGTGCTTGGGTTGGTCAGGGTCAGTTCGAGCCAAACAAATAGCCCAATCAGCCCACATAGCCCTACTGGTCCAGGTTTTTTGGCCGCTAAGAACCCACTCTTCACCATCCTGGTCGGCTTTCAACGCGACATTGGCAAGGTCAGAACCGGCTTCCGGTTCTGAGAACATTTGGCACCAAATAGAGGCTCCTGAAGCGATGGGACGCAACCATTCATCCTGCTGGGATTCAGTACCGTGAGCCAGCAGCGCAGGGCCGACCATGCCAAGTCCGATGGCGAATGGGTAAAGATCGGGAACAACGAATTCTCGCAGCAAACGACCGATGAGCGCGTTTTGACTGGGAGATGCCCCTCGACCGCCATGTTGTGTTGGCCAAGTCGGAACATGCCAGCCGCCCTCGACCGTCGTGGCGAGATATCCCCGACCATCGTCGAGGTCATCAGATCCGGCACCCATTGTGGTGAGTCGCGTAGCGGCACTCCGGCGCTCCAAAATCGAATCGAGCTCGGAGCGGATCTGCTCTTCGGTGAGGTCACTCACGGTTTTGTGTGGAAGTTGAACATGATGGAAGCTATTTCCGAGAAAAGTTTGGGGTACGGCGTTCGTTCATGGCAGCGACGCCCTCTTTCCAGTCTTCCGTACTTCGGAGCCGGTCTTGTTCGATTTTTTCACGATCTGTCGCCGCCTGAATTGCCGCCGGTAGGTGCCCTCGCATTGTTTCGCGTATTGATTCGACGGCAAGTGGCGCGGAAGTAGCGATTTCACTCGCCATTGCGTGAGCGGCTGAGCGAAGGTCAGCGAGAGGGACGAGGCGGTCCGCTAAGCCGATAGCGACTGCTTCCTCTCCTTTGATTCGGGCGCCGGTGTAAAGCAGTTCTAACGCTTTTTGCTGCCCAACTAGCGAAGGGAGAGTTGCTGTTAAACCGAAACCGTGATGGAAGCCCAGTCGAGAGAAGTTCGCCGTAAAACGTGCCTCCGGCGCGGCGATTCTAAAATCAGCGAAACAAGCGACTCCGAGTCCTCCTCCGACTGCCGCGCCTTGAATCGCCGCTACAACAGGCGTCTTGCAGCTGAAGAGGTCAAAGGCGGCGTCGTAAAGGTGTCTGGCCGAGCCATCCGGATTCCTCGCGATTATTTCACCGCCGCGGGTGCCGTCGTTGTGGAACTGCGCCCCAGCGCAGAAATTCTTTCCTTCTGCACACAGCACTATCGCCCGGCAACTGTCGTCTGCATCTAAATCTCTGAACGCGGACACCAATCCATCAATTAAATCTAGGTCGAAAAAGTTGTTAGGTGGACGGCGAATCTCTGCCGTCGCGACAAATTCGTCAACAGTTACGTGAAGGTCGCCGTAGACACCAAAATCGTTCATATCCTGATGCTAGGTCTGATCAGCATCCATTGCCGTAAGAACTGTTGATGTCCTAACTAAGGACAGAGGATCCGCCGGTGACGAGCGCGTATAGTCCGTCTGCGCCTTGAGAAATGGCTGCATTTCCGAGCCATTTACTCCACTCGGCATCGCCACCATATTCTTTTCGCCACGACCACAGTCGTCGGCTGTAGTGGTGAAGTGGGTACTCCTGAGTCATTCCCATAGCGCCGTGGGCTTGATGGCATGCCTTTGTAGCCCTTGCGGCAGCTTGATTGGTAATGAGCTTCGCGGCGGCGATTTCGAAGAATGCTGAACCGCGATTTGCCTCTCGCCCAGCTGTTTCAGCGGCCATCCGAGCTATTGCTGCTTCTTGAGCACCCCAAACCAGGTGTTGCTGCACTGCTTGGAATCTGGCGACCGGGCGGCCAAATTGGATTCTGTCATTGGTGTACGTCACCGTTAATTGGCTCATCTTCTCGATAGCTCCGGCCATTAACGCTGCGCGAGAGAGAGCTCCACGAAAACGAAACGCTTCCGGGTTTACACCAGCGACACAGGGAGCAGCAGGAGCTTTCGTGCCTTCGAAACAAACTGTGTCACGAGGTTCGCCTGCCATATTGGACATTGGTTGAATGACACAATCTGTCGGATCGACAGACGCGACCATGCTCTGTCCGTCAACTTCGACCAGAACGGCGATTCGTTCCGCTATTCGCGCCCAAGGAACACGGACACAAGTTCCTGTCAGCGTCATCTGATCACCTGAAAGTGATGCCTCGATGTTGCTGGTGCCATTGGGTAGGACCGTTATCGGGCCAGCGGGAATTTCGTGCCCCGAATTAGCGAGCAACCACCCACCCAAGACTCCCGTTTCCGCGGCTGGAATCGGTGCGGCGTGATATCCGACCAGCCTGAGAACCTCTAACGCATCGAGAAGGGTGCCACCCGACCCACCAAGATCCTCATCGATAGAGATCCAAGGGAATCCCGTTTCAGCAAACGCGGACCAGATTTCTGGTGCGGCGCCGACCGCTTCAGCATTCTGTACCGCCTCATGATCACAGATCTGAGTGAATAGACGATCAGCAGTTTCAGTGATTAGTTGATCAACACCAGTTGCCTCGGTCATGCCGGCAACCCCTTCAAACCCTTTGACGCAACAGAACGAAGGATCTCGATCGTGCCACCTCGGATGGTGTTCCCCGGGAATGTCACGACACATTGAGCTAACAACCGCTCAAACAATGAATCTGAATCGGGTGAGTATTCAATATCAATTAGATGGACAAGCTTTTCCACTACTTCCTGTTCATAACGAGTGCCCATCTCTTTAACGAGTGACGATTCAATGGAAGGAGCTTCGCCGGTGTCGATAAGCCGTGCCACAGAGAGAGAAAGGTTTCGGATACCCCACCAGCGGGCGACCAACTCGCCGAAAAGATCAGACACCGTCTCTTCTAACTCAGTTCCTTTTGCTTCCCGCAGGAGTTGTTCGACTGTGGAGAAAGGGGAAAGCCAACGATCAGGTCCCCCGCGTTCATAGGCCATCTCGGTTGTGTTCTGGTGCCAACCCATTCCCAAATCACCCACAACATTGGTGTCGGGTACAAAAACTTCGTTGAACGTGACTTCGTTGAAGTGGTGAGAGCCATCGAGAAAGGGGATAGGGCTGATTTCCAAACCGGGGGATTTAAGATCGATCAGTAGTTGCGATAACCCTGCGTGTTTGTTTCCGTCCTCTATAGGAGAGGTTCGCAGTAGACACACGAACCAGTCATTCTCATGTGCCCCAGAGGTCCAAATCTTGGTGCCGTTAATGATCCATCCGTCAGTCGTTTGTTCTGCCTTGGTGCTCACCGAGGCCAAATCAGATCCGCTGTCGGGCTCACTCATTCCGATAGAGAATCCGAGCTCTCCGCGACAGATAGCAGGAAGAAACCTTTCCCGTTGTTCTTCCGTGCCGAATTTCAAAATCACATTGCCAGTTTGGCGATCCGCGACCCAATGGTGTCCGACTGGAGCACCCCAACGAAGCATCTCTTCGACCACGATGAACCGATCGACAGCGGTTCTATCTGACCCGCCCCATTCCTTGGGGAGCGCCATGCCCACCCAGCCACGTTCAGCCATTTTGAGAGAAAACGCTTTGTCCTTATTTGCTGCCATGCCAAGGCACGGTTCGTGAGATCCAGGTGGTAGTTCTTCTAGAAGGAAATCCCGCACTTGCTGCTGGAGGTCAAGCTCTTCGGCTGTGAGTTCTGTTGGGGTGAAACGCATGTGAGTAGTTTTCTTTTGCGCAAATTAAATGCGTGGTCGAGATGAGAGGCTCGGGTAGCGGATGTTACTTAAGACTGCCGTGCGGCGAGCAATATGTGATGGTATTCGACGCGACGCCCCAACGGTGAGGCAGGATCAAAGAGTGGATGACAAAGCAAGACCCTTTGATGGGCATAACGACGTCGTGCGAAAAGAGTGGATTGACTTCAATGGTCATTTCAACGCTGGGTATTACCTGGTCTGCTTTGATGACGCGATCGAGTCTTGGATGGACTTCATCGGAGTGGGGAGGTCGCATCGAGATCTACATTCGGTGACAACCTTCTCAGCGCAGAATCATGTTACTTATCTTCGCGAAGTGAGCGAAGGCGCGAATTTGGCGGTCACCACACAATTGCTTGGATTTGATCGCAAGCGCATTCATGCCATGCAGGTCATGTGGAATACCGACGAATCTTTCGTCGCTGCGACTTGCGAAGTGATGTCATTGCACGTGTCAGAAGAGACGCGTCGAGTATCAGAGATGCATGATGAGGTCTACGAGCGATTGTCGGAAGTATGGGATACCCATGGAAAGCTAAAGGCACCGCAACAAGTTGGCCAGGTGATGTCTGTCCCGGGATGGCGCACTCAGCTGGGCTAACGCGCGCAGAATATAGCCATGAGCCAGCGACTAGAAGGCAAGCGAGCAGTTATCACAGGTGGTGGGCGAGGTATAGGTAGGGCCATAGCGCTGGCTTATGTCAAAGAGGGCGCGCGATGCGTGGTGACCAGCCGACAGATCGAAGATCTTGAGGCGACCGCTGAACTGGCGCCGGCTGGTGCTATCGAACCAATAGCGTGCGACGTCTCCGATGATGCATCCGTAGCGGCAATGTCAGAGTTAGTTCTGGACAAGTTCGGCGGTGCCGACATCGTCGTAAACAACGCAGGTGTTCACGCGGCAGGGAGTTTTCTAGAAATAGATGCCGCTACGTATTCTCGGCTCTACGAGGTAAATGTTGTCGGCATAGTACGCATTAGCCAGGCATTTTTAGGGGGAATGATTGAGCGGGGTAGAGGCAGCATCGTCAACATGGCGTCGACAGCTGGCCTTTTCGAATCTCCTGGGCAGGCCCCCTATAACGCTTCCAAACATGGGGCAGTAGGACTAACTCGGTGCATGGCGCTAGAACTCGCGGCTACGGGTGTTACCTGCAACGCCATATGCCCAGGTTTCGTCGATACTCCAATGCTTGACGGATTCGCGGGGTTAGTAGGAGCCGAATCCGAAGAATTGCGACGCCGGCTGGCCCAGCGAACCCCTATGGGTCGAATCCTCGACCCGAGCGAAATTGCCGATCTCGCGATCTATTTGGGCAGCGATGAATCATCGGGCATGACGGGTCAAACGATGGCTATCAGCAATGGGATGCGGATGGCGTGAGTGGTGACTTTGGTTGGAGCAGCGTCGATCGCAGTGTGCAATGCCAATATCGACATCAACGGAGTGCGACATCAAAGTCGGGGGTAGTTTCCGAGTATGGAGATTTTTGGGGTCGTCAACGCTTCCCCTGATTCCTTAGCTGGCTTCTCGGTGGTTTCCGATGAAACAGAGGCCGAGGAGTACGGGGCCGATCTGGTTGCGGAAGGAGCTGACCACCTTGACGTCGGGGCACAGGCATCACATGGCAACGCGGCATTCGTCAGCGCCGATGAAGAGTGGCAAATTGTCGAAGGTCCGTTACAAGGACTTCTTTCGTTAGGAGTAGAGGTAGCAATTGACACATGGCAGGTAGAAACAGCACGTCGTGCGTTGGATGCGGGTGCCCATGTGCTTAACGCCGCTGATGCGCTGCAAGCTGATGAAATGATCGAACTAGCAGCTGAGCGGGAGATCCAGGTCGTCTTACCTTTCATGATGGGACCAGATCCCCGTCACCTGAAACACGTCGAAGGTGACCCCGTGCAGGTCATGGTTGACTGGTTCGACCTTCAACTGGAACGTGCCGCACGATGGGGAATTCGCGAACGATTGATGCTTGATCCCGGAACAGGCTTTGCGCCGCCTCATTGGGAGTGGGAAGACCGTTTTCGGTACCAAAAAGCTATTTATAGTGGCCTGGATCGATTGCGCGTATTTGAATTGCCGCTTTATGTGCCCATCGCGTGGAAGCAGACACCGGACAGACTCGAGTTGGTCGACATAGTCCTGGCTCAAGAAGTGGAGTATGTGAGAGCCCACATTCCGCGTCAGATACGTCAACGTCATGCGGCGGTACGCGATGGAATGCCACTACCCACCTCGGATTTGTGGCCAGGGTACGAGTGACGGTTTAGCCGGGGAGTGCCTCAAGTCGGGCCCGCACGTGTTTGTGGTGAGGTGTCAGAGCAAGCCAGTCCCGGTCTTCAATATCAGTTAGCTCGTTCACAGCCACACCATGAATATGATGCTCCCCTGTCTCATCCGGATACTCCATTCCGAATCCGTGCGGAAGACTTACTTGGCCTTCCATCATCGTGTCGGTGATGTCAACAGGAGCCTCGGCTTCGCCGCGCTTGGTAATGATAAGGATTCTCTGACCCTCACTCACTCCTACCCGATCGGCATCAGAGGGATGGATCCGCAACGCTCCATCTTTGTCTTTCTTGCGCCAGGCCGGGTCTCTGATGACATCGTTGACAGTTGACGAGCGATGCTCACCCGCCGTCAAAATAAACGGGTAAGCATCCGACGGAGAAGAGGGTTCTTCTTGGGCCAGGCCGCGTAGTTCTTCGACCAGCTCAGGGATGTGAATATGAATTTTCCCGTCGGGTGTTTTAATTCGATCAAAACTGGATGCGTAATCGCTGGTGCTGAAGACCATGCCAGATTTAGCTTCCAATAATGAATCAAAGAGGTTGTTCGCAAGTTCGAGACCATCGCCTTTTAGCCCTGCCGCACGCAGCGAATCTGGGAATCGCATAGATGCTTGCATCGCCGAGCCGAACATCACGGCGGCTGGACCCATCCGCCCCAAACTTTGCCCGAGGCTTCTGTAGAGCGCCGTCGGAAGCTTCGAACCCAAGTCAGGGTTGTTAGCTGATAAGCGGGTAAAAGTCTCAATGAACTCTTCGCGGCCAGTGTTCGCGGCCTCAGCGAGTTCATCAACTCCGTCGGGTGCACCATCCATAGCTTCCACCAAACGCGCATGGATTTCCGCTTCAGGCAGAGTGTCCCCCAGAGGTTCGAAGATCGGTTGACGAATATGAAAAAAATTGGAGGGCATTTCACCAGCGAAAAAAGTTGCCTCGGGTTTTTCGTACTGAGAACAAGCTGGGAGCACGTAATGAGCCTGACGCGCTGTCTCAGTCATCGCTACGTCAATGACTACCAAACAGTCGAGTTTTTTGAAGGCTTCCCGAAAGCGTTTGGAGTCGGGCAGCGAGTGCACCGGATTTGCAGACTCAACAATCATTCCCCGAAAACGGTCAGGGTGGTCTGTGTCGATCGCATCGGGGATCGCTGCACAGGCCACCATCCCACACAACAGCGGAGTGCCTGTTATCGGTTCTGTCGCGCCATCAGGACTGTGCCCGCAAATAGGAGCGAGTCGCACCGGGATGTTCATGCCTCCCTCGACGCCGAAATTTCCGGTGAGAAGAAATAGCAAGCGTTGCAACCAGCTGTTCAATGTCGAATGCGGCGCCATTTCAATACCGAGATCTTCTTCTGTTGCCATTGACCTAGCGTTCGCCATGGTTCGCGCCGCCGCTCGAAGGTCCTCCTCAGCGATGCCGCATTTACGCGCGTAATCTTCCAGATCTATTTCTTCGAGCAAGGGGCGAAGTTCATCCCAACCGACGCATTGCTCCGCCAAGAATCGACCATCGACCAGGTTTTCTTCCACCATGATCCCCAAAATCGCAGCGAGCGCCCAGGCGTCGGTACCCGGCTTCACCCGGAGATGATGGTCTGAGATATTTGCGGTTTCGGAAACTCGAGGGTCAAACACCACGAGATGACGATTCTCATCGTTTTTAATTGCGTTGAGAACGTTGCGAGCCTCTGGAAATCCGTGGCTATGCCATGGATTCTTGCCGATAAAGACAGCGCAGTCCGTGTGATGAAAGTCTGGGGTAGCTCCGATATCTTGGCGCCCGAAGAACTTTCCCTGCACCCAATACATGCCGGTCTTTTCTTGGGCTAAGGCGTTGCTTCTGTACTGGACACCTAGGGTCTGTAAAACACTGCGGGCGTACGCTCCGGGAAAGTGATTGCCCTGTCCGCCACCGCCGTAATACATGATTTTATCGCCACCGTAAGTGTCGCGAATTCCGACCAGTTCATCGGCGACCTCTCTAATCGCTTGATCCCAGCTGATTTCGATAAAGGTTCCGTCTTCCATTCGCTTCATCGGCGAGGTCAAACGATCCCGACCGTTCTGATAATGGTTGACTCGTAAACCTTTCTCGCAGGTGTACCCCCTGCTTGCCGGATGGTCCTTATCACCGCGCACGCGAGTGATTTCACGGCCGTCGATGCGAACCTCGATACCGCAGTTGGCGGAACAAAGCATGCAAGCCGTTTTGTGCCATTCCTTCGTTGGGTCAGTCTCAGTGTCAACGTTTTTCGTTATTTCCTGACCGTCAAGCTCTTGCATCTAGTTCCGTCCCTCCGACAAAACCATGCTAGATCCATCGAATGCGACAAGTCGATCTTCTCCTCCTCGTATGCGGTGCTGGTCCGGAGATGGCTAACGTACGGCCCGTGAGTGAAAACACCCGCAAGTACACAAAATCCTTATTTGGCTTTGACGCTGTGGTGCGGCGAGTTGATCAATCGCGATGGGAAGCAACATCACCGTGTGAGGGTTGGTCAGCCCGTGATGTGCTCGCCCACAACATCGGCATGTGCAGGATGATCGCTGGAATAGCCAGAGGGATCCCCGCTGACAGCGCGACTCACCCGACCGTTACTCACCCACAAACTGACTGGGCTGATGCCCGTGACGATGTACTAGAAGCTCTTGACGATCAACAGGCGCTTAAGCGTGAAGTCGGAACCCCATGGGGTCATTTAGTCGTTGACCGTTTTGTGGGCATCGTCGTTGTTGACCCGTTAGTCCACACTTTTGATTTGGCCAAAGCTTCCGGCCAGATGGTCTTACTTGACGAAGGCTTGGCTGAAGCCGGATATATCCAACTCAAAAAAGCTGGAGAAATGATTCGAGGCGAACGATTTGGAGCAGCGATTCCGATTGACTCCGATGCTTCGATTACCGATAAATTGATTTCCATCGCGGGTCGGAATCCGTGATTTAAGGGAGGACCGGTATGCGCGTTCAGGTCGATACCGAAAAATGTCAGGGACATAATCGCTGCTTCTCGCTCGCAGCTGAATTGTTTGACGTAGATGACTACGGCTATGCCACAGAACTCGGTGATGGAGAAGTACCAAGCGGACTAGAAGATAAGGCGCGGTTAGCAGCAGCTAACTGTCCAGAATTTGCCATCTCCATAGAGGAATGAGAATTCGATTGCCGGAAGTCCACGTTCCACCGACAAGAACTGTTAATTGCAGACCCTTAAGCGAACCCACGAGGACCTCGCAAATTCTGATGTTAGATGGACGCCTAGCGACGTAGGTCACTAACTGATTGACCTGCCCCCCATTGGTTTTTCTCCAAAGCCAACATTATGTCAACGAGGTTTTCGTCTCTAATTCTTTCGAGTTCGGTAATGGTGTGATGGCCAGACTGATTATCGGACTGCTCGCTGATTAGCAGCGTCAGCGCCTCGGTCAACTCTGGAGTGTCAGTGAGCCTTGACCACGGCCAGGAAAGGGTAGGGCCGAATTGACTTATGAAGTGAGCCATACCGGATTCACCTCCCGCTATTCGGTAATTCTCAAACAGTCCCATTTGGGCCCAACGCAATCCGAAGCCAAAACGGATGACATCATCGATTTCTTGAGTTGTCGCTACACCATCATTTATTAACCAAAGAGCTTCTCTCCAAACTGCCTCAAGGAGACGGTCAGCGATAAATGCGTCGATCTCAACGCGAACATGAAGCGGACGCATACCAGCAGCGCCGTACACCGACATCGCACGCGAAATTGAATCGGAAGAAGTTAAATCACCTCCCACGACCTCCACCATAGGAAGCAAATAGACCGGGTTGAATGGGTGTCCCACGACGAGTCGTTCTGGACACTTCATATCTTGCTGGAGCAAACTTGGCTTCAGCCCTGAGGTCGAAGAAGCGATCAAAGTCGTTAATTCAGCGGACCCTTCGATTTGCTTCAGCGTCGCTTTTTTTAACTCCAAGTTCTCGGGAACGCTTTCTTGTACGACGTCGGCCCCTAAGACAGCAGGGCCAATCGAGTCACAAAAATCTAGTTTTCCTTCGCGTTCTGGAGTGGTGCCCATCCGTTCCCAGGCATTTCGAGCGTTGTCTAGGACTCGAGTAACAACCCTCGGAGCATCAGGTGATGGGTCACTCACCGCGACATCCACACCGCGAAGAAGCCAACGTGCAGCCCAAGCGGCACCGATAACCCCAGCTCCGACGATCGCTACGCGTTCGGGCGGTTCAATATTTGCGGTCACGGATTGTGTGCAGTGAGTTGCAACATTTCGCGAACTCTCTTCGGTCCGATGACCTCAAAGTTCATGGACTCCAGAATCAGTTTCGCACGTGCTGTGAGGTTCTCATTTGTAGCGAGATTTCCTCGATCCAGATACAAGTTGTCTTCTAAACCTACCCGCACGTTTCCTCCAGCAACGGCTGCTAAAGCGACGTACGGCAACTGGTCTCTTCCTAATGAAAACGCTGAAAATGTCCATTCGTCTGGGACGTTGTTCACCATAGCCATAAAGGTATTGAGGTCGTTTGGGGCTCCCCATTTAACGCCCATACATAGTTGCACCATGACGGGAGAGTCGATGAGACCTTCGTCTACGAGTGATTTGGCCTCCCATAGTTGTCCCGTGTCGAAGATTTCGATTTCAGGTCGAACATCGAGTTGTTGTATCTGGCGTGCCATCTCGGCGAGTGTGTCGTGAGTGTTTGTTGCAACATAATTCCCTTCGCCGAAATTCATCGTTCCGCAATCGAGGGTGCAGATTTCGGGTCGTAGAAGACGAACATGGTCGAGCCGTTCCGTCGCACCAGCCAGATCCGTCTGCTGAGAATCGAGCGGTAGTGGGTTTTCCACTGAACCAATGACCAGATCGCCACCCATACCGGCAGTCAAATTAATTATGACGTCTGTTGACGACGCTCTGACTCGCTCTACTACCTCCTGGTAATACGCGACTTGGCGGTCTGGGTCGCCAGTGATGGGGTCCCGTACATGAATGTGGGCGATTGCAGCACCCGCCTGAGCCGCCGCGACTACATTTCGTGCGATCGCCTCAGGGGTGAAAGGGACTTGGTCGGATTTCCCGACGGTGTCGCCAGCGCCGGTGACTGCGCATGTGATGAACACTTCAGTCATCCTCGTCCTCCATAGTGTTGCTCAATCCTAGAGATTGTTCCCGTGCCATGATCGCTCGTCGGAGAACTCGCATCCTCGAATAGACCTCGTCGGCATCAAGGTAGGTGCCCCGGAGCTGGCGGGTGCCTTCTTGGCTATTGAATGATTCTCTGCCGTGCAGGATTCGGCGGTTGTCGAAAGCAACTAGGTCCCCGGGTTCCAACTCGTAACGAATCTGAAATTCGGAGCTGTTAGCAATTTCTCCCAGTCGCTGCATTGAGTAATAGGAGTCTCCGATTTCATGCTGGCTCATGGCCGGAAAGCCGCGAACCGGGTGAAAGGCCCGAAATGTCCACGGAATTCGACCATCCCCCTTGTCAATGACTGGACCAGTCCATCGATGGTCGTGATTAGCGTCGCGGTTGAAGAATGTCCACTTAAGATTGGTCAAGCAGCGAAATACATCTGGTTCTTCAACTTGGAGATGCTTTATGACCGCGAGACCGTCAGTCATCGTTGACTGACCTCCGTTCACGGTGTTCTCAAGACAATGGAGAAGTTGAAATCCGGGCGGAGTTTCCCTGGAAGGTAAGTCGCTGTGGGCCGGCAATCTTGCATTGGTGTTTGCCGTCGAGTTCGGATCAAGATCGACGCTGACGTGCCAGGTGACACCAAAATTTGAATCACGTAATGCTCCGATACGACGGCCGACGAGCTCCACGACATGGCTGTCGCGCGGCAAGCAAGTCAGTCTCGCTAGCCCTGTTTCCAAAAGATCATGCAACCAATTAGCCAGGGCTTCATCGTCTTCAAGAACCGACGACCCGTTATGGGTAGGTGGTATTTGCAAATCACGGGTAGTCCACGGTTTGGGGTTGGGCAACAAAGAGAAAGGATGATGTACGCCGTCCGCCACATGTCGTAGCCACCCTGGATGAAAAGTCGCCCGTCGAGCTTCAGGAGTGAACTCGACAACTAAGGCACCAGCTTCGAGAAATGCATTGCTGACCCTGCTAGCGATATCTAAATCTGTTACGTCGAGATCATTTTCCTTTGACAGTGGGTTAATACCATCAGGACCCGGACAATTTTCCCGGAGCCACAAAGGGTGACATTCGAGATGTTGACCATCAGGCCATACAACGAGGACTCCTCCTGGGTGGGTTCTCGTAACGGACTCAAGGGCGACCCATGGATAGTGGTAATAATCGGGCGTGGGTAGGTTGGTCACCGCAACGCGGTTTGTGCCGTTGACGTATGGGGGGCTGGGCATGTTGTCGGCATCAGTCAATGTTGCAGCTTTCAGCTCGCGGCGAAGGCGTCTACTGAGGAAACCGTAGTCAACGCGAAAGGGCATTCAGATCAATCGTCCCAAGTGACGAGAAGCTTTGGATCTCCTAGGTTTGCGGTGATGCCCAAACGCGATGTCTACACCCATGGCCATCAGCCAGCCGTTGTCAATCAGCATGCTCGACGAACCGCCGAGCGTTGCGCAGCCTTCGCCCGCCATGTAATTTCCGACGACTCTCGGCTGCTGGATGTTGGGTGCGGTCCCGCGTCGATCACCGTTGGATTGGCAAAATGGGTACCGAAAGGTTTGGTAAGTGCAATTGAACTTGGTGGTGCGATTCTTGATACAGCCCGCTCAACGGTTGCCGAGTCAGGCCTCGGCAACGTAAAAGTTGACGAAGGTTCTGTATATGAGTTGCCCTACGAAGATGATGTCTTCGACCTCACATACGCACACCAGGTCCTTCAGCATTTGACTGACCCGATTTTGGCGCTTCGAGAAATGGCTCGGGTAACACGCCCCGGAGGCTATGTGGCTGTGCGCGATGCCGACTATTACACAATGTCTTCTAGCCCCGAATCAGAGGCAATTGAAAAGTGGAGGACAATTTATCGACTGGTGGCGCGACATAACGGAGCCGATCCGGATGCCGGCCGGCATTTGTTGAGTTGGTGTCACACCGCCGGGCTTCAAGATGTAGCGATTTCGACGTCTGCTTGGTCTTACTGGACCGAAGATGATCGAGAAAATTGGGGGTTCTCGTGGGCCGAAAGGTGCCTGACCACCAGCTTCGCCGAGCAAGCTGTGGAGTATGGCTATGCAACAAGGGCAGAACTTGAAGAGATAGCGGAAGGTTGGCGCGCGTGGGCCACGAATCCGAGCGGGTATTTTCACTTCATCAATGGTGAAGCACTCGCGCACGTGGAGTAAACAAGTCGTTACACCATCGGCTACGGGGGGACCATGGGCACGTTGATGCCGGATAATTTTCCAGGGCTCGTCAAACGAGCGGCTGTCGAGTTCGCGGGGACAGAAGCCATATCTGATGGTGACTTCAGTTGCGATTATGCCGAGATGGGGAGACGCATCGATGATTGCGCAGCGGCACTAGTGGCATCAGGGATAGAGCCGGGTGATGCGGTAGGGGTGTGGGCACCCAACTCATGGGAATGGGTCGTCGCAGGAATGTCGGTTTTCGAGGTCGGCGCCATTTTGGTGCCAGTTAACACCAGATTCAAAGGGCGCGAGGCCGCCTACATCCTGGAAAAAGCGAAAGTGAAGTTGCTCTTCACAGTTGTTGGTTTTTTGGGCAACGACTACGTCAGTGATTTACGAGATTCAGGCGCGGTGGTCGACGGATTAGACGAGATCGTAGTTTTGCGAGGAGACACACCAACCGGAACGGTGTCATTTGCAGATTTCTTGGGAAGAAGTACCGGTGATGAAACTGAAGAACTAGATCGGCGGCGGTCCCAAATCACTGGTTCAGATCTCGGCTTGGTCATGTTCACGTCAGGCACGACAGGCTTACCCAAGGGAGTGATGGTGGAACACGCTCCGATCATTCGCAGTTTTGGGCACACAGCTCGAGAACTGGGCATGAGAACCGGTGACCGGATGCTTGTGATTAATCCGTTTTTCCACGCCTTTGGGTTCAACGGAGCGATTGTTCCATGTTTCATGCACGGGGCGACGATCCTTCCGCACCCAATATTTGACGTTCCCCGTGTATTGCAACGCATTCAAGACGAACGTGTAACGGTTTTTCCAGGCCCTCCAGCCTTATTCCAAGGTTTACTTAACTATCCCGAGATGGACCAGTACGACACTTCTAGCCTCCGCGCGGCCATGACCGGAGCTGCAAGCATCCCAGTAGAAACTGTCGTCGATATGAGGCAACGACTTGGTTTCGAGACGGTGATTACCGCCTATGGAATGACCGAGACTCATGGTTTGGTTACGGCCTGCGATGCAGACGACCCACCCGACGTTGTCGCTAGCACGAGTGGTAAAGCGCTGCCTGGTATGGAGATGAAACTGGTAGATGAGTCAGGAAACGAAGTGCTTTTAGGGAAACCAGGCGAACTACTAGTCAGGGGCTACGGAGTTATGCGTGGTTATCTAGATGACCCGGAGCAGACCGCCGAAACTATCGACGACGATGGATGGATGAGGACCGGTGATATCTGTGTAATGAACGAAGATGGGTATATCGATATCACCGACCGAAAAAAAGACATGTTCATCAACGGCGGATTTAACGCGTACCCGGCCGAGATCGAACGAATCATGCTTGAACACCCCCAAATCGGGCAGGTTGCTGTCATCGGTATACCCGACGAACGTCTTGGCGAAGTCGGCGCAGCGTTTGTGGTTCCAAGCCCGCTAGGCCCGCCTGATTCAGCGGAGGTAATTGCGTGGTGCCGCGAACAAATGGCGAATTACAAAGTGCCTCGACATTGCTGGACCGTAGACGAACTGCCACTGAACCCATCGAACAAGGTGCTCAAGACCGAGCTTCGCGAAAGAGCATCAGAACTACTCGCGTGAATTGCCGCAGAGACGTTCTGGGAGGTGGCCTGAATGTGGCCGCCTCCCTTAATTCAAAAAGTCAGAATTTTCTGCCAAGATTTTGTCGTAAATCGGTTGATAGCTGTACCAACCCGCGACATGACCGCCCACCTGCTCGGCGGTATGGCGAGCTATGTCTTCACGAATGTGGATGGGCGTCCCCGCTGCTTCGGCCAATAGCTGGCTCTGACAGGTTCTTTCCATGGTGATAAACCACCAAGCAGCTTCATCAACACTATGTCCGACTGTTAAGAGCCCGTGGTTCTGCAGGATTACCGCTTTGTTGTCACCCAACGCATCACCAATGCGATCACCTTCATCCGTGTCAAGAACCACTCCTGTGAAGTCATTAAAAAGGGAGTGATTTTCGAAAAAGGCACAAGAATCCTGGGTTAAAGGATCCAGCAACCGCCCAAGACTCGACCAGGTCTTGCCGTAAAGAGAGTGAGTATGCGCTGCCGCAATGACATCAGGTCGGGCCTTATGTACCCGGCTGTGAATGGCAAATGCTGCTTGGTTCAAGGGGTATTTCCCCTCGATGATGTTTCCGTCGTGATCAACCAGCAGTAGATCCGATGCTGTGATGTGTCCGAAAGGGACGCCAAAAGGGTTGACCCAAAAGTGATCTAGCAGTTCCGGGTCCCGTGCGGTTACGTGGCCCGCCAATCCTTCTTCGAATCCAAACTTCGAGAAAACTCGAAAAACTGAAGCTAGGCGCTCTTTTCGGTGTTGACGCTCCTGATCAACTGAATCGAAGGTGGGAGCTGCCGGGAGCATCTGCTCAATCGTGTTGATGGGATCGGCGGTATCAGTCATGTGTCCAAGCTTAGAACTCTGGCAAGCGACGTGCCCAAGCTGGAGGTTCTTAGACGGAGGGTTGAGTATCGTGATGACTCGAGAACCTTGATGGCAATGGGGGAGCTGGTGACCGAAATTGGTGCCTACACAGGGATTCGCGTGCTGGAACTGGTGGAGGGAATAGCCGGTCCTTACGCCACCAGGTTTTTTGCCGATCAAGGTTCCGATGTAATAAAAATCGAACAGAGGCAAGGGGATTACTACCGACAGGACCCCGGGTTCCAGGCCATAAATCGGAATAAACGTTCTGTCGTGGTGGTTGATGACGAGGATCTGATCGCTACTGCCGATGTCGTGGTCGTCCCCGATCAACTTGAGGCAGACCGAATTCGTCGCCTTGCCCCAGGGTCTGTGATTGTTTCCTTTCCCACTTGGGGATCACATGGTCCGATGGTGAACAGACGAGGTTCAGCTGCGCAGGTCGCCGCTATGACGGGAATCGCCTGGAATCAAGTGAGTTGGTCGGAAGGTCCCGTCGACGTTGTTCTCCCGTTGGCTTCCTATGGAGCTGGAATGCTTGGAGCGTTAGCTATAGCCGCAGGTTTATATGCGCGTGAAGCTCACGGTTCCGCACCAACGTATGAAGTTTCCGACGTAGCAGGTGCAGGAGTGATGCAGGTAGGTGATTTTTGGTCGCCGGATACAACTCAGGAAAGAGATGGAGCGAGTCCCCTCGGCCCAGCCGGCCGAGCGCCTGCGTACCGTCCATTTCGCGCGTCGGATGATCGCTGGTTCTTTGTTGCATGCGGCACTCGACGTTTTTACGAGTCGCTCTTACGCGCAGTGGATCGCGTCGATCTACTGGAAGATCCGGTACTCAGTAATCCGCCTTGGGGTCTCATCGAGCCAGACCCATTGGCTAAAATTACCCCAATTTTCGAGAACATCTTTTCGAAACGAAGCCGAAAGGATTGGATTGACCTTCTTCGTGCTCACGACGTCCCATGTCAACCAATCCAAACTAGGGAAGAGTTTTTGGCGTCTGATCTAGCGCGGTCGAACGAGATTATTGCAACTATTCAGCATCCTGAACTGGGTGCCCTGTCAATGCCCACCCAGCCTTTGATTTTGGATGCTTGCCCAGCTGAGCCGATACGCGCAGCCCCAAAAGTTGGGGAACACACTCGCGAGGTGCTTCTCGAAACGCATGTTCCCGCTAGCGGGTCGGGTCAAGGAGGACCGCCACTCGCGGGGACCCGAGCAATTGATTTGGCTTCGTTCATTGCTGGCCCTGTTATCTCTCGCCACTTGGCGATGTTGGGTGCTGACGTCATCAAGGTTGAACCCGCTGAAGGTGACCCATTTCGCACTTTCAGTCCGATGTTTAACGGTTGGAATCAAGGCAAACGAGGAGTAACACTTGATCTGAAAACCCAAACTGACCGTGACTTTCTTTATCGTATGGTCTCCGACTCAGACGTTGTTGTAGAGAATTTCCGCCCAGGTGTCGCCGAACGATTGGGATGTTCCAGCGCTGAGCTTCGACAAATTCGGGCGGACGTCGTGTTGGTGAAGAGCCCGGGCTATGGCGCTGATCAATCGCGAGCTAACCAGCCGGCGTTCGATCCCCTGTTACAGGCGCTTGGTGGGATGATGGCGGCGCAGGGCGGAGACGATGAACCCGTGTTTTTGACTGTTCCGGTTCACGATGCTGCGACACCTATCATCGCCGCCTTTGGCGTTGTAACGGCGATGTATCACCGGTTGCGCACCGGACAAACGCAGACTGTTCACACCTCATTGGCACAAACTACCGCTGCTGCTCAAGTAGCTGAGTTTGTCGATTATGAGGCCCGACCAGAGGTGAGACAAGGCGGCTTTGATCACAAAGGTCCCGACCAAGATCATTGTTTTATAGAGCAGGAGGGTGCCTGGGTTTGGTCTGACCCGCTCGGTCAGGTACCAGTTGAGACAAAGGGCTTCGTTGGCAGTGAGGTCGCTATAGCGAACGGTTTAGTTTGTCGGCACCTTGAATCACCAGGATGGGGTCCCCTGAACCAGGTCGGACAACTGATCAAAGGTGCGGGTCCACACCCAGAGCGAGCTCCTCGTTTCAACGAACATGAGGCCGAGCTACGTTCGGAATTCGACTAAGAACTTTCGGTTTGTGCGACTCTCATTCCACGTGCGTCACTTTTGGAGCCGGGGCATTAGCTACATCGACCCAACCGGAAAGTAAACCTGCGGTATACCCACCATCAACAACGAGATGGTGGCCGTTGACCCAACGAGATTCACCAACAGCGAGCCACTCGATTGCTTCAGCGATCTCGTCGGGTGTCGCAGCGCGCCCCGAGTGAGTCAGAACCCAGTCGATTCGGTCGTCGCCTATTTGCTCACGAAACGTTGGTAGCAGTGGTGTATCAACGGGTCCAGGGCTCACCACGTTGCACCGAATGCCGGTTCCTAAAAGCTCCCCAGCTTGAAGCATGCTCCACACGATGACTGCCTCTTTGGAAAAGGTGTACGGGTCAACGCCAACAGATTTACTTCGGTCACGCCACCACTCTCGAGCTTGGTCGTCGTCCAGCCGTAGAAGAAATTGGTGAACGTCTAAACGCTGCTGCCAGGCATTACCGGAGATGGAACCAATGTTTACGATGCTCGCGCCGGGGGAAAAGCGTGACGACAAAGCCCGGCAGAGGGAACGCACCGCAAGAAGATTTACCTCCAAGACTGTCGAGGCAGGTCGAGTACCGGGCACCCCGGCTACGTTGATCAAAGAAACGAAAGTGGTGGGATCAAATTGAGCGTCTAAATCTTGCATCAGGTTTTTAACGGCGTCAGCGTCGCTGAGATCGCAACCGAAATGTGCAATGACATCGACGCCCTCGGGCGCCTCGTTTTGATCAACGCTGATGACTGCAATTCCTTTTCTCGACAAACGAGCGCAAACGGCGTGGCCAATCCCGGACGATGAGCCTGTGACAATGGCAACCCGATCGCGGCTATCAACAGAAGACACCGCGATGAAGCTACTCGGGACGAGGTGAGTCAATGAACCACTATTATTTGGGAATTATTTGGGAAACTTTTGGGTAGCTGAAACCGTCTCTTCGAAAACGCACCGATGGCGTCCTATTGGGCATCTGGTTTGCTCCGGCGTAGCATCGTGTTATCACTAGTAAAGAAGCCAATATGGTTGACCCTGACTATCTGAAATTCGACACGCTTTCGCTTCATGCTGGGCAAGAACCGGACCCAGTTACTGGCGCTCGCGCTGTGCCCATCTATCAGACCACTTCCTACAGCTTTGTCGATACCGAACAAGCCGCCGGGTTGTTTAATCTTGAACAACCCGGACATATCTACAGTCGGATCTCAAACCCGACTGTGGCGGTGCTTGAAGAGCGAATAGCTGCCTTAGAAGGTGGGGTCGGCGCGGTCTGTACCGCTAGTGGCATGGCCGCGTTTCACTTAGCGGCCGCGACGATTATGAGCGCAGGTAACCACGTCGTCGCGAGCCGTAATATTTATGGCGGTACGCACAATATGTTGAACCTGACGATGCCCAGGTTTGGCATTACAACGACCTTTGTTGATCCGCGAGATCCTGAGGCTTGGCGGGCCGCCATCACTGCCGATACCCGGGTCTTATTTGCCGAAACCCTAGGTAATCCGGGGATTGAAGTTCTTGACGTTCCCTTGGTTGCCGAAATTGCTCATGAACATGGTCTTCCCTTGATGGTCGACGCGACATTCACGACGCCATACCTCATGAAACCGATTGACCTAGGCGCGGACATCGTTATGCATTCGGTTACCAAGTTCCTAGGCGGTCATGGCATTGCACTAGGCGGGGTAATTGTCGATGGCGGAAGATTCGACTGGGCGGCCAATCAAAAGTTCCCCACGCTCTCCCAACCGTATGACGGCTATCACGGCATCACCTTTGCGGAAGAATATGGTCACCAAGCCCTTTCCATGCGCGCCAGAGCTGAAGGGCTCCGAGACTTCGGTGCCGCAATGAGTCCGACCAATGCATTCCATCTCCTACAAGGGATCGAGACGCTGCCGCTACGGATGAAACGCCACGTTGAGAACGCAATTTCAGTAATTGACTTTCTCGAAACAAATGACGCTGTCGCTTGGGTTAGCCATCCTTCGGTAACGACGCACCCAGACCATGATCTGGCTCAACGACTGCTCCCCAAAGGCGCCGGAGCCATTCTGTCCTTTGGTGTCGTCGGGGGACGAGAGGCCGGTCGTCGGTTTATCGAAAACGTCCAACTCGCGTCGCATCTCGCCAATGTCGGGGATGCTAAGACTCTCGTTCTTCATCCAGCCTCAACGACACATCAGCAACTCAGCGCAGAAGATCTGACAGCAGCAGGAGTCGGTGAGGATCTGATTCGGCTGTCGGTAGGCCTTGAGGACCCTGAAGACATCATTGCGGACTTGAGCCGAGCCCTTCGGGCTTCCCAAAAGGGATAGGTGTTATGAATTTTGAATGTAGAGGCGAAGTCGTTAATTATGCGACGGGCGGAGTTGCGATTGATCGCGAACTTCCCTTAGTCGTGTTGTTGCACGGCGCCGGTATGGATCGAACAGTGTGGAGTCAACAGACTCGGTATCTGGCGCACCATGGGTTTGCCGTCATGGCCGTGGACTTTCCAGGTCACGGTAACTCGGACGGCATGCTGCTTTCTTCTGTAAAAGAAATGGCAGATTGGGTATCTGAGTTCATCGCAGAAGTCGGAATGGGACCGGCGCGCCTGATCGGCCATTCGATGGGAAGCTTGGTTTCCCTGGAAGTCGCTGCTCACCATCCTGAGTCTGTAGAACGACTGGTCCTGCTAGGAACCGCGCCTGCGATGCCGGTGCACCCGGACCTACTTGGTGCCGCAGAGCGAAATGAAATCTTGGCCCCACAATTGATGACAAGTTGGGCCCATGGGGCTAGAGCCCATATAGCGGGGAATCCGACTCCAGGTCTCTGGATGCGCAGCGGATGCCAAGCGCTGCTCGAAAGAGCTAAGGACAACGTAATATTTAATGACCTCACTGCCTGCAACGCCTATGAGGCTGGCGACGTCGCTGCGATGATTACTTGCACAACAACAGTTGTCGTTGGTAGCGAAGACAAAATGACGCCACCGCGAGCTACTGCACATCTGGTTGCCGGATTATCTGACGTGGACCTCAAGCACCTAGACGGTGTTGGTCACATGATGATGATCGAAGTTCCTGATCGCATACGAGAAATACTTTTATCTGCCCTGCGATAACTCGAGGCGACAAACGGGGCCGATCAGTGTCATGATTCAGCAACCTTCATCCGAGTAGGAGGACCCATGGCAGTGGACCATTTCCCGGTCGAGGCTTCGCACATTTTGATGTTCGCTAGGGCGATCGGAGACACGAACCCGATTTATCATGACGAGTCGCATGCAGCCGGAACCGAAGTGGGGTCAATAATTGCCCCGCCAACATTCGCTCAAGCGAGTGCCCAATTCGACCCAGATTATTTCCTTCGCCCCAAAGCGGGACAGAAATGGTTCGGTAGCGGTGGCACAGCTTCCGGAATCATAGGAGGCGAGAAAAAAGAGGCATCGAACTCCGAAGGTGAGGAAAAAGAATCCGGTTCCGCAGCTGGAGGGCTTCATGCCGAGCAACACTTCACCTACCACCGGCACCTAAAGCCCGGGGATGTTCTCACAGCAGAAACAAAACCAGGCGAGAGCTGGGAGAAAGAATCCAAACGGGCGGGCGTCCTGAAATTCAGTGAAAGCATCACCGAGTACAGGGATCAGAACGGCGAGTTAGTAGTCACCGCGCGAGGCGTCGGTGTGGTGACCGAAAAAGTGATCGAACAGTAGGGGAGAGACAAATGTCACTAAATGCTAGCGAAATCAAAGTCGGCGATTCCTACTCGGAACTGATCGTTGAGGACCTCACTCGTACTCAGATTGTTCAATACGCAGGAGCCTCCGGCGATTACAACCCCGTTCACAGCGACGAAAAATTCGTGACCGAGGTAGCCGGATACCCAACAGTTTTTGCCCATGGCATGCTCACAATGGGCATGACCGGACGGATGATCACGAACTACGTGGGAGACGGCCGATTGACGTACTACGGGGTGCGTTTCGTCAATCAGGTATGGCCGGGCGACACGTTGACCGCCAGAGCAGAAATAGCAGGGATTCGAGAAGAAAATGGTGAAACTCTCGTTGACTTGACCATTTCGACCACCAACCAAGATGAGAACTTTGTCTTAACGGGTAACGCCACTGCACGAACTAGCTAAACAAGGCTTTGAAGGTTTTGCACCCGTCAAAATATCAAAAACCGCGGTTCGCGTAACTTCTGAAGAGAGCATTGCCGTGGGGGCTCCCTAAGCGTCCTAGACGCGAACGCCCGGAACGATCAAAGTCGTGGCTTCGGGAATTTCAAACGCTATTTATTGCAGGACTCAGCCTTTTGCGCGTCCTGCGTAGCCAAACAATTTTCCGGCTACTTTCCGAATCTGTATTTCCTCGGCGCCTTCGGTTATGCGATACCGCCGGTGGTGTCGGTAGATGTGTTCGAAAGGCATACTTCGGCCATATCCAACTCCTCCACAGCTCTGCATGGCCCGATCAGCAGCGTCGCAGCAAAATCTGTTTCCCCTGTAGTTGCACATAGCTACACGATCGGTTATCTCCATGTGGTCTGTGCCTTGGTCCATTTCCCAAGCTGTTTTCCATATCAGGGCCCGGATCATTTCAGCTTCGGTATACAACTCGGCTAGGGGAAATTGGATTGCTTGGTTTTGAGATAGTGGCTTTCCGAAGGTTGTTCTACCGTTCACGTACTCCACGGCTACGTCAATGCAATGAAGACCCGCGCCAACTGAAGATGCGGCTTGTCGAATTCGGTTCTCGTGAACAAAAAGCTGGGCGGTTTGCAGACCTCGGGCTTCATCTCCGAGGATGTCGTCGTTGTGAACTCGCACGTCGGTCAGGCGAACATGTGCATGGTCTGTTGGCATGTTGAAGGTCCACATGAACTCTTCGACTTTAAAACCAGGAGATTCCACCGGGACGATGAAACAGGTGATCCCATGGCCCTCTCCAGGATTCCCGGAAGTCCGGGCAAAGATATAATCGTGCGTCGCGTGATGAAGTCCGGTATTCCAGTATTTCTCGCCGTTTATGACCCACTCGTCGCCGTCGCGAACAGCGGTCGTTTCCATCCAAGTCGCATCAGAGCCATGAAGCGGTTCCGTTAGCCCAAACCCAATACGGGCTGTTCCCTCGAGCATCTTCGGTATCCACTTTTGCTGTTGGTCCTCTGAACCGAATTTTTCCATCATCAACACGGTTGGAAAATTTCCAATGATTGAATTCTCATTTTGTAAGTCGTTATGGAGACCGAGTCCTTTACGAGCCAAGTGTTCCCGCACGATGGCCATCCCCAAATTGGTGCCATCTTTTCCGCCGAAACGTTTCGGGAGATGCCATCGCAGGAAACCAGCCGCATCGGCTTCTGTTCGCATTCTTCCCAGAAGTTGTTCCCACTCTGCGTTAGGTAGACCATCCCTGTCCCAGTCAGTACGTGAGTCTTCGCGACGGTGATCAAAGAATCGAATATTGTCGTTTTCGTTTTCTATCGGCTTGATTACGTCAATGATGAACTCATCAAGATCGTCCAATAATTTTTGAATGTCGTTAGGAATAGCGAAGTCCATAGGCAGCGAACGTATACCGTCGAACCTCATGGTGCTGCCGATTGTTGTCTGGTCGGACTTTCTTTGACCCTGGTGCCACTTGGCGCGGGCCCGGGCGGCTCGCCTCGAAGCACGGCACGAGATTGCCGTTTCGTGGTTGCCATATGAATTGCACCCTGAAATTCCCGATGGTGGTGTACCCAACGAACGCCAGTTCTCAACTCTTCAACCGATAGCGCAAGAACTCGGGGTGAGATTAGTCCCACCCAATCGGTTCCATCCAACGAGGCGAGCGCACCAGGCCGCCCTCGTTGTGGAGTATGCCTCCCCAGAAGAGGCAACCATTTATCACGACCGGATTTACGCCTCAGTTTGGGAAGATCAGCTAGATATAGAAGACCCTGAGGTGCTCTGCGACCTGGCCAACGACCTGGCCGTCCCCTCAGAGATCATTCATCGGGTAGTCAGTAACGACGAGTTGTGGCCGGCAGTGATTTCCTCAATGGAAAGAGCCCACGAATGGGGAGCTACCGGCACCCCTGCTTGGGTAATTGACAACAAACTTATGGTTCCGGGTCTACAAGATGACGACTTTTTCGATCGAGTAATCGACCGCTTGGCCGTCATCAAAGACAGCGAAGAGCAGTCGGAATAATCATCGGCGTCTTGGCCTTGGTACTGTCCTCGGTATGCAGCCAACCTATTCAGACGATGTTGAGGTCTACCGGGGCAAGATCCAGGAATTCATCACAGAACATTTGCCCGCCAACTGGGAAGGCATCGGGTCGCTAACTGGAAATGCCAAAGCCGAGTTCGTTGGTGAGTGGCGGAAAGTCCTAGGCGAAAATCACTTATTAGCGACAATGTGGCCCACTGAATACGGCGGCCCTGGACTGACAGTTAACGAAAATGTGATTATCGCAGAAGAGTTCACTAAGGCCGGCTTGCCAACCGGCGGCTCGAACGACGGTTTCGGGATCGGCATGGTGGGCAACACGCTGATCGAATGGGGAACCGAAGAGCAAAAGAAACACCACCTTCCCCGGATCCTGGGCGGTGAAGACCTTTGGTGTCAGGGCTATTCAGAACCGGGAGCAGGTTCCGACTTAGCGAACCTTGGATGCCGGGCAGAGCTTGATGGTGACGAATGGGTTCTGAACGGACAAAAAATCTGGACCTCGAGTGGACATTTGGCGAATTGGATTTTCGTTCTTGGTCGGACTGCGCCCGAGCACGCGAAACACCAGGGCATCACTTTCTTTCTATGTCCGATGGACCAAGAAGGAGTCGAAGTTCGGCCGATCGTAAATATCGCAGGCCATAGCCATTTCAACGAAGTGTTCTTCTCAAATGCGAGAGTGCCTAAAGAGAACGTCGTTGGTCAAGTAAACGGTGGATGGGCTGTAGCGATGACCTTGTTGGGCTACGAACGTGGGTTCGGAGCGACGACGACGTACTTCCGTTATCGCGCTGAACTAAACCGCTTGGTTGAGATGGCCCAACAACGCGGTCGGACAGAGGAGGCAGCTATCCGGCAACGGTTGGCCTGGTGTCATAGCAAGGTAGAAATCATGCGGTGGCTTGGACAGCAAGTTCTCACTTCATTCTTGAACGGTGAGCCGCCTGGACCGAAGAGTTCGATTGGCAAGCTGAACTGGAGTGAGTACCACCGCGAGGTCACTGAACTGTCACTCGACATTCTTGGTGCCGACGCAATGGTGGTGGATGGAGACGATGCTCTAGCTGCGGGTTTAGGAGCCGCCGACGCGGGTACCCCGAACACGACTTCAGCGTGGATAAATAGCTTTCTCTCAGCGAGATCCGGAACGATCTACGCCGGTACTAGTCAAGTGCAACGCAATATTATCGGCGAACGGATTTTGGGTTTACCCAAAGAACCGCGAGCCGATGAAGGGCCTTGGAACGAAACGCTGCGCTGAGGTGTTAGTTGGTCTTTGTGGTGGATCATGTGCTGGCAAGACGACGTTGGCGCGAGCGCTTTTAGCTGAACGTCCCGATGCCACATTGCTCGAATTTGATGACTATTACCATGATCTCTCGGCTGTCTCAGTTGAAGACCGAGCAAAGGTTAACTATGACCATCCCGACTCCTTAGACATTCAACTCTTGTTGACCCACATGGACGAGCTAGCAGCGGGACGCGCTGTGGACGTTCCTGATTACGATTTCGCCACCCATACTCGACCTGGTGGCCTGCATCGTGTCGAGGCCTCATCACTCGTGATCGTTGATGGCCTATTGCTGTTAGCGCTTGCTGAATGCCGCGAGCGACTAGATCTCAAAGTCTTTGTAGATGCGCCACGCGAGGTGCGTCTCGCTCGGCGACTTGAGAAGGACGTTAGAGATAGAGGACGTGACCGAGCGGGCGTAATCAAACAGTTCAGTTCCTCAGTAGAACCAATGCACGAAACTCTGGTTTTACCTAGTTCGGAGTTCGCTGACCTTTGTTTTGACCATCCGTTCGATGTGGAACACGCGACTCAAGTGATCCTTGAGAACCTTTAGCTGCCGTTGAAGGGTGCGAGTTTTCTATTTACCTATGAATTCAACCCAGTTGCCGTCAGGATCTTCAACCATCCCCACCACCACGCCAGGTCTTACCTCTCTACGGTCCCAAATGACTGGAGCGCCGGCATCAGCGCATGAATCAAGTGCCGTCTGCACATTAGGAACGGACAGTGTGAAATAGCGCATTCCCGAAGCGCCCATCATTCCCCCTTTGGGCCCGCCCGGAACATCCTTTGTAGGAACCACAATTTTCAGCAAACTTTCGTTGGCCCACACGCGATGCATCGCAGCTATGCCTAAAGCTTCCATATTTATGGTTGCTTCAAATTCAAGCCCAACTACATCGCGATAGAAATCCAACATCTCGTCACCGTTTGTGGTCACAATGCCAAGATCGAAGCCGCCCTTTGTGAAGCCGTCACTCATTATTTCTCCCATACGTCAGCGACATTATTAGTCGTAGCTAACCCCAAGGCCGGCACGCGCGTCGCTTTGAATACCGTAGTTAGGAATCGGGTAACGGAGGCCGTTACGGCTCAAAAATTCCATTCCCTCGACTGCCACGAGTAAATCATTGGGGGTAAGCGCCATCAGCAGTTCGTCTTCCATCACTCCTCCATACCGCCGTTCGGCAAAGCATGGGATCGACAAACTTGGCTCTCCGGTGCTGAGAGCTCGACCCCAGCTATCAGCACACGCAGATTCTCCTACGCATCCCCAATCAAGTTTCTTATAGGCCCGCCATTGAAGACCGTTGATCAAAAGAATCATTTGCGCAGGGGTGGCATACACAAGACAAATATCTGGAGGGTCAAGCCGCTTTGCTGATAACGGCGAAACAGCCATGGCTTCGTATGTTCCAAAAGGAACGCAATCCATCGCTTCTTGGTGCGCTGAGCTGTCATCGAGGGTTTCGAACCAAACTCCCTGCATCCGCTCACCCGATAACCAGTCTTCGTCCTGTGGATGGAGGCCGATCACTGCACCACACTGATCGCCAACTAAGTCGGCACGGGTAATACCAACAGTCCAATTGAGTCTCGAGGCCATTCCTACGATTTGATCAGTGGTATGAATTGCATCTGGTCGCCGAATCCGCGAGATGGACTCCATTTCCTCAACCGTTGCGAAAAGTTTCATGCCAATGGGAGTAGTGCGTATGCGAAGGAGTGCCTGAAGTCGGGCTAACAGGTCATCCCAATCAATCTGTTCGGTTCGCAGATGTACAGGCTGGTCTTCGGTTTCAGTCATTGGTCCCCCTCGTGCTCAGGCCACGCTACCGCGCGCAACTAATCAACCGAAGCGCGACAGAATGAAGAAATGACAACTGTGATGCTTCTCCACCCGGGCGCAATGGGTGCATCGATTGGATCAGCCCTCATCCAAAACGGTCACACCGTGCTGTGGGTGTCCGAAGAGCGCAGCCAAACCACTAAGCAACGAGCTGCAGACGCTGGCCTCGAAGAATCAGAATTTCGAACGGGCTTAAATCGCGCAGACATAATCATTTCGGTTACACCCCCCGGGGTAGCGGTCTCTGTAGCGGCTGAGGTCGCTGGCGAGGGGTTCGACGGCGTTTACGTAGATATGAACGCTGTTGCACCGCAAAGCGCGACTCAAATGGCAGCGTTGTTTCCTCAGTTCGTCGATGGGGGAATTATTGGTCCACCAGCGTGGGAAAGAGGAACTACACGACTCGGATTGAGTGGCCCGAGGACCATGGAAGTCGAATCGTTGTTCGCCGACTCGAAAATAGAAACGATCGATTTAGGACCTGAGATCGGTAAAGCCTCTGCCTTTAAAGTCGGTTTCGCCGCCTGGACGAAAGGATCTGGGGCACTGTTGCTGTTGGTATGCGCCTACGCGCGCTCCCAAGGAGTCGAAAGCGAGTTATTTCACGAATGGGAACGTCGAGGAATGGGCATGGAAAGCAAATCAATGACTGTCGCACATCAGATGGGGCCTAAGAGTTGGCGTTTTGGCGACGAAATGCGTGAAATTTCGGACGCAGTGGAAGCCGCTGGGTTGGGTACCGGGCTGTTCAAACACGCAGGTGCAACTTTCGACCGTCTCGCTCACTTAAAAAACGCGACCGGCCAACCGCCAACCCTCGAAGAGGTGATTCGAGACCTGCTCGAGGGACCTCCAGATCTGTAGGTGCACCTCATTTGAACGTGGTGGCGTCAGAGCTATCACGCGTGCTCGTTAATTTCTGCGACTCCACCCAATGCAGGCCGACGCTACTGACAACAAGCCAGGTTGCACATTCAAGTTAAATGCTTTCGTCCTAATTCCGTCTGCGGGACAAAGCCCTTTGTGAGGTTTCGTCAAGCCTGGGTCGGAAGAGTTTCACCGCAGTCATTCGATTAGGGTGATCCATTGCGTTTGGATGTAGTAACGAACGAAACGGTGACGAGTCAAGGAGTATCTGATGGCAGACGGTCTTCATGTTGAAATTCACGGCAACGTGGGAATGGTCATCATGGACCGTCCTCCGCACAACTTCCTGAATTTCCGACAGATTCATGACATAGCCGATGCTCTTGGCGAGATGGAAAAAGACATGTCTATCCGTTGCGCTGTGTTAGCGGCCGAAGGTAGATCATTTTGCGCCGGCGCAGACTTTGCAGGTGATGGTGTCGGCGGTGGAGATAAAGAGGTAGTCGGTGGTGATGCGACCCTCGCTCTTTATCAAGGCTCAGGACGTCTATTTGACGTGACGTTGCCAATCGTGGGAGCGATACAAGGCCCGGCGGTCGGGGGAGGATTGGGTTTGGCGATGGTGCCTGACATTCGAATCACATGCCCTGATGCACGATTCTCTGCGAACTTCGCGGCCCTTGGTATTCATCAAGGTTTCGGTATGAGTGTCACACTCCCTGAACTCCTTGGTCCATCGAAAGCAGCGCAAGTGCTCTACAGCGCCAAAAGGTACAAAGGCGAAGAGGCGGTCCTAATCGGACTTGCCGATGAGTGTGTTCCATCTTCACAAGTGAGAGAACGTGCGTTAGAAATCGCATCAGATATAGCAGCGAACGCTCCGCTTGCTCTTAGGGCAATTAAGTCGACGCTGCGACTTGGTCTCGGTGACCGAGTGCGAGAAATCACGCAACGAGAAGCCCGAATTCAGGCCGAATTATCTGCTAGCTCTGACGCAAAAGAGGGAATTGCGTCAGTGGGGGAGCGACGCAGCGGCAATTTCACCGGGCACTAAGTAACCGAATACATCAACCCCCACAGGATTACGAGAAGAAAATGAAAGTTCTTGTCACTGGCGCTAGTGGCCTCATTGGATCTGCGCTCGCTAGCGAGTTGCGAGTTCGCGGACACGAGGTGCTTGGCGTTTCTCGCTCTCCCTCAGCGGAGTCGATTGAGTGGCATCAAATGACTCCAGAGTTCATGGAGGATGTTGACGCCGTAGTCAATTTGGCTGGAGAAACTATTGCCGGTCGGTGGACCCAGGCGAAAAAACGACGGCTAGTAGACAGTCGGCTGGAAACAACCAAATTAGTTGCTGCTGCTATCAGCGAGTCAAGCAACCCGCCTTCAGTGCTCATCCAGGCTTCGGCATCAGGTTATTACGGAGATCGTGGCGATGAAGTTCTACATGAATCCTCGAGTAAGGGGTCGGGTTTTCTCGCTGATCTTTGTCAACGGTGGGAGACCGCTGCGATGCCAGTTGAAAAAGTAAACACGCGGCTCGCGTTGACAAGATTTTCGGTAGTTCTCGCCGATGAGGGAGGAGCGCTCAGTCGCCTCCGTACTGTCACTCGACTTGGTATCGGCGGCCCGTTGGCTAGTGGTCAACAATGGTGGAGTTGGGTCTCACTCCGCGACGCGGTTCGCGCTCTAGTGCACGTCCTCGACACTGAAATTTCCGGACCAGTGAACATAGCGTCAGCTCAACCTCAACGGCAACGGATGTTCGCCCGAACACTTGGAAAAGTGTTGCATCGACCTTCGTTGATGCCGGCTCCAGGGATAGCGATTAAAGCTGCGCTAGGCGACATGGGTACCAGGCTCTTGCTGGACTCGACACGCTTGCAGCCGTCAGTCCTGATGGCGAGTCAATTCGATTTCGCAGATGACGAACTTGAAGGGGCGTTGATGCGGATCTTGAATACCTAAGCTTTCGTTTAGCGTCGCATACTAGAAAGTGCTCGAACCATGACTCTTAACCCTGACACTCAGGCATTCATAGACATGCTCGAATCCGCTAACGCCGACGCACCTCCTACGTCTGAACAATCACCCGAATACGCACGCGACGGTTATCAGGCGCTAGCTCACGTTCTGGGCCCCGGTCCCGAACTAGGCGGAGGGGTTGAGGATTCTCACATACCAGGACCAGCCGGAGATATACCAATTCGGGTTTACCGGCCAACAACGGGCGGGCCTCACCCTGCTCTGGTATTTTTCCACGGCGGCGGATTTGTCATAGGTGACCTAGAAACCCACGACAAAGAGTGCCGGCTTCTTTGCGAGAAAGCAGGATGTCTTGTTCTCGCCGTCGATTACAGACTGGCCCCAGAGGACCGTTTCCCGGCCGCGGTTGAAGACGCATGGGCGGCTGTCCAATGGGTTAATCAGCATGGCGCCCAGATTGGTATCGACACTAAACGCGTAGCTGTCGGAGGTGACTCAGCAGGCGGCAATCTTGCTGCAGTAACGGCGCTTATGGCACGCGATGCTGACATTGACCTCAAGCTACAAATGCTCGTCTACCCAGCAACTGACGCCTCACGGCACCACGATTCGTTCGACGAAAACAGAGACGGCCCCCTTCTGACAATAGAAATAATTGACTGGTTCTGGTCTCACTATCTAGGTCCTGAACCAAGTGAAGAGATACTCAGCGACTGGAGGTTTTCTCCCGCCCAAGCCTTTAACCACACGGGTGTGGCTCCTGCCTATCTGGCAACTTGTTCAGCTGACCCGCTCCGCGACGAAGGAAATGAGTATGCGCAACTTCTTAGGTCGGCAAAGGTTCCCGTTACCCACTCAATGTTTGAAGGTGAACCGCACGTCTTATTTCAACTGTTCAACGTCTGTGAGGGCGCAAAAACTTTGATCGAAGAGTGCGCCGCGGCACTGGCAACGGCTTTCGAATGAACAGCACCGTACGCCTGGATAACTGGGGGATCGCTCACGTTGAATCCACAAACGCGATTGCAGCTTTCGAAGCTCAGGGTTGGATAGCGGCCTCCGACCGGATTTGGCAAATGGATTCTGACCGACTCAAGGCCCTTGGCAGATGGTCTGAAATCGTCGGTCCTAAAGCGCTAAAAGAAGACGCATTCTTCCGAAGACTGGGGCTGGCACATGTAGCTCAAGCGGACTGGGCTTCACTGAGCCCCCAAAGTCGCGAGATGACTGAGTGCTACGCAAAGGGTGTCAATCGGTGGTTAGAGGAACACTCCAATGATCTTCCTGCCGAGTACGCCCATCACCCAGCATCACCGGAACCCTGGCAGCCATGGCATTGCGTAGCGGTGTACAAACTCCGTCACATTTTCATGGGCACCCTGCATCGTAAATTGTGGCGCGGTTACCTCTTGGCCAAAACAGGGCCAGATGTGGTAGCCGCAATGAAAGGAGACCCAAATCAAGCGTCGGCCATTACTCGCGGAAACGGACCGCACCTAGATCTCCTAAGGGGTCTTTCTTCCCTCCTCAACTCCCAATCTGAGCTTCTGAAAGCCTTGATTGATATTGATGGTGGGTCCAATTCATGGGCTGTTCATGGTTCGCGAACCGTCAAGGGGAAGCCGCTGTTGGCTGGGGATCCTCATCGCGGGATTGAATTTCCCAACGTGTATCACCAATTTCACATGGAATGTCCTGAATTCAACGTGATTGGGCTTGCTTTCCCTGGGGTTCCAGGATTTCCTCATTTTGGGCACAACGACGAGGTTGCTTGGTGCATCACTCATGGAATGGCGGACGACACCGATGTTTTCATTGAGACCGAAAGCCTTGAAGCGATTGAATGGAATTCTGAACTGGTTCGAGTCCGAGGCCATGAAGACGTCGAGGTATTTTGTGGCTCCACGGATCGCGGTCCCGTCGTAATAGGCGACCCAGCCGATGGCATGGCGCTCTCAGTCGCATGGACCGGTCTAATAGGACAAGACACCACGTTCGAAGCTTTGCAACCAATGTTGACTGCATCAACCTGTGAAGAACTTGAAAATAGTGTCCGACCTTGGGTGGTCCCCGTCAACAACCTTTTGACCGCTGACCGCAGCGGAAATATTTCGTTCAAGATCAGAGGACGCGTACTTGAACGACCGACGAGCAACCGTTGGACCCCAGTACCAGGCAATGCCGAGCATGCTTGGTCAGGAATTGAACCCGTGCCTTTCGAAGAATTGCCCGGACTACGAAACCCCGACAGGGGCTTTTTGGTGACTGCGAACAATCGCATTAGCGATACTGAACCGTACATCTCACTCGATTTTGCCGGTCCGGCACGCTACGACCGGATCGTCGAGCTTCTTGAGGAGCTTCCGAACGCATCTGGCGAAGATATGAAACGAATTCATGGGGACGTACTCTCGTTGAAGGCGCCTCCTATTGTTCAACTCCTAACATCGCGAGCAACTCGGTTTATGCATCCGCGAGGCAAATGGCTCGTCGATTCCTTATCGACCTGGGACTTCCAGGTGACTGAAGATTCGGTGGAGGCTTTGCTGTTTGCAGTGATACGACGCAGATGGTGCGAAAGTGTCGGAGAAAGACTGGGCGTATCTACTGCTCAGTTCGGCGCACCGAGCTGGCCTTCTCCTGAAGCCGCAAGTCGAATGCTTTTCGAAGCGGCGACGACATTACTCTTCGACGAGGCCTGGAAGTGCATACCAGGGCTCGAAACAGATGATGATCTCGATGGAGCGTTGTCGGCTTGTATCGACGAGACTTTGAATGAACTTGAGCTTCGCCTTGGGGAGAGCCCCTCTGAATGGTCGTGGGGTCAACTGCACAGGATGGCCTCCCCCCACCCTCTGGCTTCGGCTTTAGAGGAAGCCAGACATCTGCACCCTCCTTTAGATAGCTGTCCAGGCGATGGAGACACCGTGAGGTGCGGAGCAGTCATCCCTGAGACTGGAGAACGGGCGGCCGCCGCTTCGGTAGCTCGATATGTCTTTGACCTAGCTGATTGGGACTCTTCCGGATGGGTTGTCCCTCATGGAGTGTCAGGCGTGCGCGAGTCCGGACATGACATGGATCAGCGCTCTAAATGGCTGGACTGCGAATTGCTGCCGATGACGTTCACTAAAGCGTCAGTGCTGTCTGCTACTCAAAAACAATTCGACTTGTGACTTTCGTTGTCAGACCGATCTGATTGATCTGCTGGGCTCGGGGCGTCTGAGACGCGAGTAGCTTCCAGTAATGGCATTAACCGAATACGACAGCGAACTAGACATCGACCCGATGTTCGCGACCACTCACAGGGAAATCTGGCAACGTCTTGGAGAGTGTGGGACCTGGTGGACAGGAACTCAACGCGTTGCAGCGATGAGCGAGGCTCGTGCCGCGTTTGAATGTCACTTGTGTTCGGAACGTTCAGATGCTCTTAGTCCGTCGATGATCGAAGGAAAGCACGACTCTGTGTCGGACCTTCCTGTAGAAGCGGTTGAGCTAGTTCACAGGTTGACGACCGATCCGGGTCGCTTAACCCAACAATGGGCGGATGCCATCATCGACGCATTAGGCGAAGAGCGTTATGTGGAAATTGCGATAATTGTCTGCACCCAGTACGTAATCGAGAGTTTTGCTAAATGCCTCGGTTTGGCTCTTCTCGAGCTGCCTACCCCAGGCGGTGGAGTTCCCAACCAAGTCCGACCGACAGATGTCGGAGACGTTGGCGCCTGGGTCAGTCAAACATTGGACAAAACTTTGGCAAATGTCTCCCGAGCCGGATCTTTGGTTCCCGACACCGAAGTTCTCTGGCGCGACATCGTCCAATGCCATTACAGCCGGGGACCAGAATTTGCTGAACTTGTCTGGGACCGTGCGCTTAGTCGACCTCAGACCGAGCTGGTGGCATCTACCGTTTCCTCACTTAACGAGTGTTTCTACTGAACGGCTGCCCACGTATCGCTGCTCCGTGCGAGTAGCGAAGCCATCAACACCAATGTCAAAATTGAACAACTTGAAGATGGGGCGAACGTTGCGCACGGATCGGCTCTAGTGCGGTACACCGAGTCCGCAGTACGGCTAGACAGCGACCTTGCCGAATCCCGCAGCCATTTACTGCGAATCGCCGGCTCGCAGGCCCTAGTCGAAGCTGCTGCGACAGTGTCTGCATTTGAAGGACTGAATCGCATCGCCGATGTGACAGGTATTCAGTTGGATTCCGGATTAGCCGACGAATCAGTTGACTTCAGGTCCGAGCTTGGCATCAATTCCTACGCAGGTGCGACAAATACAACATCAAATGGATCCGCGCAACGAGCTGACAACGTCATGGGTATCTTTCGCTGACACGTAAGCGACTAGTCAAGCGAATATCGTCCTAATCGCTTGTGACTTGGGGCTCCCTTGGCAGACCCAAAATGCGTTCCCCGATAATGTTTCGTTGAATTTCGCTGGAACCGCCGGCGATACGCATACCAGGGGAATACAGCAAGGCTTGGATCGATGGATTGGTGAGCATTGAATGGGCACCGCGTAATGAAGCGTCTAATTGCGCTTCGTCATAGCCCAATTCGCTGTTCATCAACTTCGCTATCGGAGCTATACGTGAGTCGTCACCCCTGCGTTCCATGAGCGTTTGCAGAGCCCTGCCACGATTGAGGATCTCTATAAGACCGTCAATTTGCACCGGATTGATATCACCGGTGTCCCGAATCATGTCTTCCAGACGACGACGGAGACTAATTACGCCCGAGGCACCCGCGCCGCCGCGTTCGTCTTGCAAAACCGCCATAGCTACTCCCCATCCGCCGTTGACGTCGCCTAAGACAGCATCGGAGGGAACGATCACATCAGAGAAAAACACCTCACAAAACTCGCGTTCGCCGGTCATTTGTTTAATCGGCCGTACCTCGACGCCATCGAGTGTCATATCAAGTAAAAAGAAAGTGATGCCTTTGTGTTTCGGCTGTTCGAAATCGGTTCTGGCCATGAGAATGCCAAACTGCGCCAGTTGGGCGTTTGAAGACCAGACTTTTTGGCCATTCAGAACAAAGTGATCTCCATCAAGAATCGCGGAGCTTTGTAACCCTGCTAAGTCAGACCCTGCTCCAGGCTCACTGAACAACTGACACCAAAGAATGTCGTTCCGTAGCGTTGAACGAAGAAAGCGCTCACGCTGATCTTCAGTTCCGGACCGCATAATGGCTTCGCCTGCAAGCACCAGTCCCTGCAGGTTCAGGTACGGCGATACCTCTGCCGTCGCGCATTCCTCGTGCCAGACAACGTTGTGTTCGGGCGTTAAACCCATGCCACCGCATTCACTTGGCCAGTGCACTCCAGCCCATCCGTTATCGAAGCAAAAGCGCTGCCAATGCATCGCCTTCATATGGAGGTCTGGAGGCAAAATCGCTCCGTAAGACGGACAAGCATCGCCCGAAGCAACGGCTTGCGCAATGAAGAGTGCCGCCTCATCCCGAAACCCGTCGAGACGGTGATCGCTGCGCACAAATAAGACCGTAGTACTCGCTCACACTGGCCGCATGCTCGCTTCTTACCTAGCATCACCTCTATGAGCGATCTAAGTCACACTGACACAAACCGCACCAATGAAACTGTTGAGTTATTGCAACAACTGATCCGAAACGAATGCGTCAACACCGGAGAGAGCGACTCAGGTGGGGAGATTCGTAACAGCGATCTGTTGGAAAACTTTCTTGAGGGACCAGGCGTAGAAGTGGAACGTTACGACTGCCTTCCCGGTCGGCGCTCAATGGTCGCGCGAATTCAAGGAACCGACCCCTCGGCACCGTCTCTGTGTCTTATGGGTCACACAGACGTGGTCCCAGTCAGCCCCGACGGGTGGAGCCGCGAGCCCTTCGGTGGCGAACTCATTGATGGTGAGGTGTGGGGGCGGGGCGCTGTTGACATGCTCAATCTGACCTCATCGATGGCTGTGGCATTTCGTCACCTTGCGCGCAGTGGGTTTCGCCCACAGGGCGATTTGCTCTATTTCGGTGTGGCAGATGAAGAAGCTGGAGGAACTTACGGGGCAAAGTGGATGGCCGAAAACCATTGGGACGCCATATCAGCTGATTACGTATTGACCGAGTTCGGGGGACTCCCAACTGATACCCCCGACGGCAAAAAAATCACCTTGGCAGCCGGGGAAAAAGGTTTGGGTTGGCGACGTTTGACAGTGAAAGGCACACCAGGACATGGATCAATGCCATTTGGTGCCGATAACGCTGTCCTCAAAGCGGCCGAAATAATTCGACGCCTAGGGGAGTACCGACCGGCTTCCAAACTCACGGAGATGTGGCAGCACCAAGTGTCCACACTTGACCTTGAGTCGGACGTAAAGGCCGCGCTCCTAGACCCTGCGTCGGTGTGGGATGCGATTTCGCAGCTGGAGTCACCTGCGCTCGCACGGCATTTGCACGCGTGCACTCATACGACGTTTTCACCCAATGTGATCCATGGTGGCGTTAAAACCAACGTCATCCCTGACTCGGTTGAAATCGACGTCGACATTCGAACCGCCCCCGGGGATAGTGGCCAGGTCGATGACCATCTTCGTGATGCACTCGGGGAACTATTCGAAGAAGTGGAGGTTCGGGCCATTCACGACGATCCGGCGACCTTTTCCTCGACGGACACACCAATGTGGCGCCTTTTGCAAGACTTAATGCAGAAGGCACACCCAGGTGCGCCGCTCATTCCATCGCTCATCGTAGGGGCAACCGACGCTCGCTTTTACCGAGAAAAAGGATCAATCGCCTACGGCGCCGGGCTATTCAGCGACCGTGTCAACTCATCGGACTTTATGGCCCGGTTCCACGGACATGACGAACGTGTCGACGTCGATTCTCTCGCTCTGACGACACAACTCTGGATTGATGTCGCGTCGAACTTTTGGGACAGGGTGAATAGCTAACGAAAATTTATTAATTATTCAGAGCAACCAATTTTTGGTGTCACATGGGGAAGTCGACCGGTGCGTAATGAGGTAACCATCCCAGCGGCATCCAATTCCCAGATCACACGCATGCCCTTGTCACCATCGGTGACTGGCACGAACGTCACGAAATCGCCAGCTGCTGACTCCTCAATCTTGGAACCGAACGCCGATTTGATCGCGTCTTTGGTTGAACCTATTCCGTAACCAGATTTGGTGGTGATCGGGCCACTGGAGATATCGACCCGAACCACTTCTCCGTTTACCACCATGAATGATGCTCCTGTGGCTCCAGCAGCAGGGGTGTAGTACTGACACGCCTCGCTTCCGGTGGACGCTGCGATGAGTTCGACACCGGCTTCAGATTGAGCTTTTTCGAGCAACTGGCCGATCCGAACGGGTCCCAGTCCGGCGGTGGTGATTGTGTCAGCGTTCGTCAGAATGGGCACCAAAGTGGTCGCAGTGCCGTAACGCTCAGCGGCGCTTTGAACATCCCCAGCTGTTGCACTTGGTTGTTCAGCATCCGCGCTGTTAGAGGAAGTAGTCGCCGAAGTGGTGACGGTAGGCAAGGTTGTTGTCGAATCAGCGGAATCAGTCGAATCAGTAGTGCCGATCGAACACCCTGCAGATACCAGCACGACGACCATCGACCCAGCAAGAACAGTAAAAAATTTTGATGTTCGAATTACGTTCATCACGTCTCCACCCCTTGGCAACGTCGATAAAAAAACACGGCCTTGTCTCCGTCGATCGACTATTGACGAGGGTATCGCTGTTCGGCTCGATGTGTCGGCTGGGCTACTGAGTTAGTCTTGAAAGCACGTAATTAGTGTGACTACGCGGCTATAGCGCAGCTAACACATCAGAACAGTGGCGATCGATTCCTTCAGGAGGATTCGCCAAACGGAGGGTCTTAAGTGTCTGGTCCAGAATTTGATGTAGTCATTAGAGGAGGCGCGGTTGTTGACGGCCTCGGCTCGCCAGTTATAGAAGCCGATGTTGCAATTTCGGGAGACCGGATTGTTGCCGTAGGCGAGGTCAAAGGCTCAGGCCTTCGCGAAATTGACGCCTCTGGGCGCATCGTGACTCCGGGCTTTGTCGACATTCATACCCACCTTGATGCCCAGCTAGCTTGGGATCCAATCGGTTCGAGTTCTTGCTGGCACGGAATCACGTCAGTGGTAATGGGCAATTGCGGAGTCACTTTCGCACCGGTTCGCACAGAAGACATCACGTTCTTGGCCGAAGTGATGGAGTCCGTCGAGGACATCCCCAGAGAAGCAATAATGGAGGGGTTGCCATGGGATTGGCGAACATTTGGTGAATATCTTGACTTTTTGGATCAGTTACCCAAAGGCCTAAACGTCGGCGGCATGGTTGGGCACGTGGCGGTCCGGTGGAACGTCATGGGGGAGGACAGCCTCGACGAAGAGCCCGCGTCGATGGAACAAATCGAAGCCATGTGTGAACTCGTTGATGAAGCGATGGGATCAGGAGCTCTCGGGTTCTCAACCTCTCGGACCCTCCTGCACCGAACTCCCGACGGGCGTCCCATACCCGGAACGTTCGCCGATGACGATGAACTGTACGCCTTCGCTGATGTGCTGGGTCGCCATGGACGTGGGGTGTTTGAATCCGCGCCTCGGTTCGAAAAAGCTGGAGCGGACTGGGCTGGTCTGAAACATGAAATCCGAACATTGGGAGAGATCACCCGGCGAAGCGGACGACCATCAACTTTTGGACTTGTGTACAACGCGGTCCGCCCAGACATGAGCGACGTGGCGCTTGCTGAAGTCGCGTCAGAGAACTCAAGTGGGGCAGCCCTACGGCCGCAAACTACTTGTCGTCCGATCGGTGTAGTTCTAGGTATTCAACACCGAACACCATGGGCGCGCGCTGGCGCAACCTGGAAATCGATGCGACACATGGACCTCAGTGGCCGATTAGCTCTCATCAGAGACCCAGAAAGCCGCAGACGTCTGATCGAGGAGGCGAACAGTCCCGAAGAAATTCATGGTGGGGGCAGCGCCATGGTCGACCTAAGCCGTCTATATCTCCTCGATGCAGAAGATCCGGACTACAGAGTGGGACCCGAAGGCACCTTGGAAGCCAAGGCATCTCGAGCCGGTGTTACGCCTGTGGAATTGTTCCTTGATGAAACGGATCGTTCAGATGGTTCCGTGATGCTTTCTCTTCCGATTCTGAATCAGGACTATGAAGCGATAGAAACCATGCTGCACGACGATTCAATAGTGATGGGACTTGCTGATGCCGGCGCGCACGTCGGGCAAATCATGGATTCCAGCCAACCCACCTATTTCCTTAGTCACTGGGTACGAGATACTGGTTTCTTCTCCCTTGAAGAAGGAGTGCGCAGAATCACTTCCGACACGGCTGATTTGTTCGGGCTCGTGGATCGCGGACGGATAGTCGAGGGCGCGTATGCCGACATTAATGTCATTGACTTCGACCAACTGGCGTTAACTGGACCCGAGTACGTTCATGACTTTCCTGGTGGAGCAGGCCGGTACATTCAGCGTGGGGCAGGCTACGACGCCACGCTCGTTAACGGCGAAGTTTTTATGGAAAACGGCGAGCACACAGGTGCTCTAGCAGGTGTGACACTTCGCTCAACGGACTGAGGCCTTTTACCTTGGCACCGCTAAGGTGCTGGCATGGCCTCACCACCACAAATGAACATCGATGAAAAGCTGATTTATCGGGTCACCCTTGGGACGAACAAGGGGACGATCGTGATGGATCTAGATCCTAAATTGGCTCCCAATAGTGTAAATAACTTCGTAAACCTCGCTCGTGACGGCTACTACACCGGGCTGACTTTTCACCGTGTTGTGCCTGAGTTTGTGATCCAGGGAGGTTGCCCCGAAGGCACCGGAACTGGTGGTCCCGGTTATCGATTTGATGACGAACCAGTTACGGGTGACTACACGCTAGGGGCCGTAGCTATGGCCAACGCTGGGCCGAACACCAACGGAAGCCAATTCTTTATTTGTATTGACGACTGCCAATCCAAGTTGGCTCCGGCTTACAACCTCTTTGGTCACGTGACCGACGGTATGGAAATAGCGTTGGAGATCGAAGTAGGCGACGTAATGGAAACTGTCGAGATTGAGGAAATCGAAGCTTCTTAGATTGGCCATGAATCAGTGGCTGTGCGAAAGCTATGGTGGTCTCCTTCATAGGATTAAGGGGCAACTAGTGAGTGACGTAGTTCTTTACGAAGAAATTGATGGGGTGGCTTTAGTGACCCTTAACCGCCCGGAACGGTTGAACTCCTGGACTAGTGAGTTGGGTTCCGACTACTTCGATGCTCTCGATCGCGCCGCCGCTTCTAGCGACGTGAAGGCGGTAGTGGTCACTGGTGCAGGTAGAGGGTTCTGCTCCGGAGCTGACATGGACATGCTCCAGGGAATAGGCGCCAGTGAAGGCGAGGAACAATCACCACGGCAGTTGAGAAATGAGAGACATGACTACGCTCTCACGGTCCCAAAGCCTGTGGTTGCTGCCATCAATGGGGCATGTGCCGGACTGGGTTTCGTCCACGCCATGATGTGTGACATTCGATTCGCTGCTGAAGGAGCGAAATTTACCAGTGCGTTCTCGCGGCGAGGTCTGATTGCCGAACATGGTGTCTCTTACATGCTCCCGAGAGTCGTTGGCCCTTCGAATGCGCTCGATATTTTGATGTCTGGCCGGGTTTTTCTGGCGGATGAAGCCAAAGAGATGGGTGTAGTCAGCCGAGTGCTACCTCCAGATGAACTCCTCGCAGCGGCTGTTGAATACGCCCAAGAATTGGGTCGTTACAGCTCACCCTGGTCGATGGCACAGATGAAGCAGCAAGTGTGGAGTCAGTTGGACATGGCTCGCACGGATGCATTGAATGAATCGAACCAGGTGATGGCGCAATCTTTGAAGCGCCCAGATTTCAAGGAAGGCGTTGCGAGTTTCGTAGAAAAACGCGATCCATCTTTTGAGCCGATCACCGGTTCTTAAACCACTGGCGTGGTTGTCTTAGAGAGAGAAACGGCTTGTATCGTCGTCGTCGATGACTGAGACACTTGGAGCTCTCGCGGTATTAGCGTGGCTGGCCTATCTGGCCAGTCGGCTCTTAGCGAGCCGTCATTTGCCTGAATTGGTTGGTTTCTTAATTGTCGGCGCCGTATTAGGACCTTCGGGAATCGAATTAGTGAGCGAGCATGAGCTTGCCTCGCTTCGTCCCCTGACGGAAATCGCCTTAGCGATACTGATGTTCATTATCGGCCAGAGGGTGTCCACCCGCGCTCTCCGCGCGGCCCGGTGGACCCTCACCACAGGCGTAACCCAATACGTCCTTTGCGCAGTCTGCGTCTTCTTGGCAACTCGTGCAGTTGGAGCCGACAGACCTGTTGCTCTGGTACTCGCGGCCCTTGCCGGAGCGGGTGCTCCAATGACGATTGCCCATGTTGTCAGTTCGGTCAAAGCATCAGGCAGCTACGCGATAGGGGTGGTGGGTACCCACGCGGTATCGGACGCCTTAGCTACGACGACATTTGCCGCGGTGCTTCCTATCGCCACAGTGTTGGCGGACCAAGATGCTGACATTCCAGCGGCAGTGTTGGATTTCGTGCAACTAGGTATCGGAGGCGCAGTCCTAGGTTTGTTGGGCGGATGGTTTATCTCACGTTTAGGTTTTCAAATCGAAACTTCAGGTGAACTGCTCCTGTTCTTCTTAGTCCACGTTTTGCTTGGATGGGCGATCGCTGACTGGCTCAATATTTCGTTACCTCTTGCAGCACTCATGGCTGGAGCAACCGCTGCTTCGGTTTCACCGGAAGCTTTCTCGCAGCGACTTTTCCGAACTATCCGAAGCATCGAACAACCTTTGTATCTCCTGTTTTTTGCCCTTGCTGGTGCTTCAATCCATATTCGAGATTTAGGAGGCGTTGGCGTCGTTGGGTTGGTGTACATAGGAGTCCGCGTAGGGGCAAAGATCGTCGGTGGACTGGCGGGCGGGCTGTTAGGTGGACTTGGTTGGAGGACAGGGCTTCGTCTTGGCGTGAACCTGACCCCGCAAGCCGGCGTCGCTGTCGGTCTTGCGGTTTTGGCGAGCGAGGTGCTGGGTGACTCAGGAGCTGAAGCAGCAACGGTAGTGCTTGGTTCCGTCGTCTTGTTCGAACTCATCGGGCCGCTCCTAGTGGCCAAAGATCTGCAAGGGTCGGACGAGGAGAGCGTTACAGGGCCAGTTGATGCAACTCAAGTGGAGTTGCCAGCCCGGGTGCTAATTGCCTCGTCAATGCCAGTGACGGTCCCCGAATGGCTCATCGACCTTGCAGCTCGGTGGCGTTCTCGTCTCGTTGTGTATCAGCCAGGCGAAGCCGACTCCGAACATGTCGCGCAGTTGTTGTCGCGCTGCGCTAGCAGAGACGTCGATGTGGAATTCCGAAGCTTGAGGAATGAAAGTTTCACTGGCGCTGTTGTGAGAACTAGAGCGGAAGTTCAGGCGGACATGGTTGTCCTATTTGCTGGTAGGCCACAAGGTGCTACTTCGCGATTGGTTCTTTTCCCCTCCGAACGAATTGCTCGCGAACTTTCAGTCCCAGTATTGACCTTCCCGATCACGACGGAAGGTCCACCAGAGCCGCAACTTCGAATCCGCCGTTGGCCCTGGCAAAGCTGAAAGTGATTAGCAATTGATCCAGCGGCTTCGCGCCGAGCAGACTGTGTTTCTACGACGAAAGAAGTAGTGATGTCCGATCGTGTTTTAGTAAGCATCAATGACGGTGTCGCCGACGTTCGGTTGAATCGGCCAGAAAAGCTAAACGCTCTCAATGGAGCGATGTTTAAAGCCCTCGCAGACGCGGGCGAGAGTTTAAAAGACCGCTCAGATGTTCGAGCGGTGGTTCTCAGCGGTGAAGGTAGATCGTTTTGCGCAGGGCTAGATTTTTCTTCATTCCAAGAAATGGGTTCATCCGAAGGTGAAAAGGAAACAGGTACAGAGGATGGTCTCCAAGGTCGGATCACTCACCTCGGCCAACAAGCCGCTTGGGTATGGCAGGAGCTTGAAGTTCCAGTGATAGGCGCTATTTCGGGACATGCTCTCGGTGCGGGGTTTCAGATCGCGATGGGCCCTGACATTCGATTAGTCCATCCAGACACAAAAATGTCAGTTCTTGAAATTAGGTGGGGTTTAGTGCCAGATATGGGCGCTTCAGTTCTGCTGCCCCCGTTAGTAGGTTTAGACGTCGCCAAAGAGCTCTATTTCACTGGACGAATGATTTCGGGAACTGAAGCCGCTCAGCTCGGGATAGCTACGCGGGTGAGTGAAAATCCTCATGATGATGCCCTAGCACTCGCTACAGAAATAGCGGAAAAGAACCCTGAGGCCGTCAAACGGATGAAAACAATCCTGAACGGAATTGGGGAACGCAGCACGGCCCAACGGTTTGCAGCCGAGCGCGAACACATCGGCGCTTTAATCGGGTCGCCTAATCAAAAAGAAGCAGTCTCAGCGTTTTTCGAGAAGCGCACACCGAAGTTCACCTGACGTCTGTCGACATCTGAAACACTGGCTACGTGACTTCAACCATCGGCTCCTTACTAGCTGAAGCTTGTGAATTAGCAGAAGCGGCAGGATCGCTAACTCTGAAATGGTTCCGTCAGCCCGAATTAGATATAGCAATCAAGGACGATGGGACTGAAGTCACCACCGCGGATCGAGCCGCTGAGCGGTTCATTCGCGAGGAGCTAGCCCGTCGCCATCCGCACCACGCGGTTTATGGCGAAGAAGAAGGTGGAGCAATCACGGCGAGCGGGCTTTCGTGGATAATCGACCCCATCGACGGCACGCGTGGATTCGTTCGCGGGGTGCCCCTGTACGCGACGCTTCTTGCGGTTGTTGACGATGAAGGACCGCTGATAGGAGTGATCCACATCCCGGCGTTGGATTCCACAATCGGGGCTGGCCGCGGCATCGGCTGCTGGCTCGACGGTCAGCAGTGCAGGGTGAGTGAGCGGTCTGGAGTAGCTGGTTCGCTTGTGAATACGAGTAGCTACGAAACGTTTTCTAACGAAGCCCTCCTAGGGCTTAAAGAATCGGGCGCACTTATGAGGACCTGGGGAGACGCATACGGGTACTACTTGGTGGCAAGTGGTCAAGCCGAGGCGATGATCGATCCAATTTGCTCCCCCTGGGACCTTGCCCCCATGCCCGTAATCATTAGCGAGGCAGGCGGGACATTCACTGACGTCAATGGGGGCAAGGAACTTGACCTACGAGCTCCTGCGGACTCAGTCAATGGAGTCGCTTCCAACGGATTGATCCATAAGCAGTTATTAGACGCCTTGAGGTACCAATGACGCGAGAAAGTCAAAGAATGCCGAAATGGGTCCCACGTGCCACGATGCTATTCCTTGGTGGCATAGCGCTCCTGGCCGCTGCTGTCTGGATACTCATTCGAATTCGTTCTCTGATCATCGTGATCCTCGTATCACTATTTCTGTCTTTCGCGATAGAGCCAGCCGTCAACTGGCTTGCCAGGCGTGGATGGCGTCGTGGGGTAGCAACACTCGCAATGTTCGCCCTTATTCTTCTAGCGGTGGCTGGATTTTTGTTCGCTATGGGCTCGGTTCTGGCAGACCAAATAACGAAGCTGACAAATGAAGCTCCCGGGTACATATCTCAAATAGAGCGATGGCTCGAAGACCAATTTGGCATTGTCTTAGAGACTGATTCGTTAATCGCGGAGTTCTCGAGTGGTGGGAGCGCAGCCCGTCTCGCGTCTAACGTGGCAGGCGATCTAGTTTCCATCGGCACAGCGTTGATGTCACTTGTCTTCCAGACGCTGACAGTCTTGTTGTTCACCTTTTATCTCGTGGCGGACGGACCAAAGCTTCGACGGTTCCTGTGCTCGGCTCTGCCACCCTCAAAACAGACGGTCATGCTGAAAGGCTGGGAAATAGCCATTGACAAGACCGGCGCATATATCTATTCCCGTACCCTTCTGGGCCTCGCTGCATTCCTTGTTCATTGGATCGTGTTCGCTCTCTTGGACGTTCCTTCACCCGTCCCATTAGCTCTATGGGTAGGAATCATGTCGCAATTCGTTCCAGTGGCCGGCACGTATCTCGCCGGCCTCTTGCCGATACTTATTGCGCTCTTGCATCAACCGATCAGCGCCTTGTGGGTCTTAATCGCGATTGTGGTGTATCAACAGCTGGAGAACTACTTTTTTGCTCCGAGAATTACAGCGCAAACCATGAATATTCACCCGGCTGTTGCTTTTGGAACCGTCATTGTTGGGGCATCACTACTTGGTGTTGTAGGGACCTTATTAGCGGTGCCAGTCGCCGCCACGGTCCAGGCATTCGTATCGACCTACATTCGAAGACACGAACTAATCGACTCCGAGCTTCTCGATGATGTGGAGTCAGACGATTCAGAAGACGCGGGGGATGAACTCATTTAAGGTCGATCAAGAACCGGCCTTTCACTCCTGCCCGATGATCATTTCGACAACGTGGCGCTCGTGGGAATAGGTGTAATTAAGTAAATCGAGTCGTTCACTGTCCACATGTGGAGCATCGTGGAATTCGAGGACCAACGCTATGAGACCGACGCGCTCCACAAGTAATACACCAACGCTTTTGACTAACGGCGACAACGATTGAAGGGCTTCGATAAATCTTTCCCGCCTAGTTCGCTCATGGATAGCGGTTGTCAGCACTTGAATTATTTCAGCCTGGGTGTGAGAACGATCTGACTGGTACATGATGTCCCAGCTGGGTTTCTTCGATCTGTCTCTCAGGCCTGCCTTTCGAAGTCGCCGCACGAGTTCTCGACTGTCGACGCTTACAGCTCCGGCCTCTAACGCCCTTTCGTGTTCGTCACTGCTCAGGTCGTAATGGTCGCCTTGGAAGCCAATGCGCCGCTTGCCAAGCTTCCTAGCAAAATCATGTAGTTCTTCGATGGAACTATCTGATACAAGGTGACCCCAGACCTGTCCTCTCCAAATCCAACGGGGCGTGTCGGCCAGAATCACGATTGGGCCGTAACCATGTCGTCAATTAAATCGTCGTATTTCGGCGCTAGTTTGGACCAATCAAAGGCCGAAACGTGCGCCATTGTCGCCGACCGATATTGGTGAACTAGCTCCCGGGGAGTAGTCAAAACAGACCGGAGCGCCTCTAGGAGACCGACTTTGTACAGAAGAGTTGGCTGCAGCGTCTCAGGCACGATCTCAGGGTAGGCAAGCCTTTCGGGTAATAGCGGTCTCGCTCCAGCCGCTATCGCCTCTGCTACTGCCAGTCCGAAAAAGTCATGCTGAGCGGAAGAAACCACTAAATCGCTCCGACATAACGCATGCAGGTATGCGTCTTCTTGTTGGTATCCACGAAGAACTACCCGATCGCTCAACTGATTGAGTAAACGTTCATATGCTTGTTGACCGCTGCGTTCCACCTCACCCAACGCGTACACGCTGAAATCGTGTCCTTCTCCGGCCAGTACCGAAACGGCATGCGCAAATTCGCCGGGACCTTTGTCGTAAGACCAGCGATGATTCCACATGATTTTGATTGGACCGGTAACCGTGACTGGCGCTAACCGCGACGTGTCTATTCCAATGGGCAAAAGTTCGACGCTGGACAGCTTGCTCTCTAACTTTGAACCGGCTCCTTCAATTAACTGTTCCGCAAAGGGCGGCATTTTTTTCACCAATATGCTTTCGTGGAAGCGCGTGGCAACAGCGACCCTGTCTGCGACCAAAATCGACCTCCAATCATTGACGATTCCTCCATTTGCCCGCCCTCCTTTAGGCCCGGGGGGATAGCCAATTTGACTTTCGTGCATGTAGAGGAGCGTTGGTGGACGCGGAATGCCGGAAGGTAAGAGCCCCAGTACCGTTGCCAGATCAATCGGGGTACTCGCCACTAACGCGTCTACGTGATCGGGACTCTCCACAATTGCCTCGGCAAAACGGTCCGGTGAAATCAGGAGTGAGCGCCGCCAGCCGGTATCTGCGCCTTCAACAATGTTGATCTGGTGTTTACTTGCCAAGCGCCACCCATCTAGCCATTTACGGTGTGATCCTCGGTACCACGGTTCGAGAACCAAAATATTCGCCACAAAGGCGACGCTACATGGGTCCTTCACTTCGATGAAATAAACGGGCAGACTTGCGCACCGTGTTGAAGATCTGGTTCCTCTCGCTGTTGGCGGGATCCTTGGCGTTGCAAGTGTTCACTCCAGCACCGGCATTGGCAGCCAAAGTCGAAGCCGTCGGGGGAGCCGCGACTTATGGGGCTCCAGACGGTGAATCGCTTGCCTCGCCGGTTGCAGCGATGGTTTCCACGGCAGATGGTTCCGGGTATTGGATAGCGACACAAGCCGGAGTCGTAACCAACTTCGGAGAAGCGCCGCACTTTGGCGATATGACCGGAACAACGCTTAACGAGCCCATTGTCGGAATGGCTGTTACGCCAACAGGAAATGGATATTGGCTCGTGGCAGCCGATGGTGGCATCTTCTCCTTCGGCGGAGCAAAGTTTCATGGTTCGACCGGCCACCTGAAACTCAACAGCCCAATTGTTGGAATGGCTACCAACAGTGACAACGGTTATTGGCTTGTAGCAGCCGACGGCGGCGTCTTCTCGTTTGGTGCAGCCCCCTTTTACGGATCGATGGGAGCGACCGCTCTTAACCGCCCAATAGTCGCAATGCTTCCGAGCGGTTCTGGGCTCGGTTACTGGTTACTGGCGGAAGACGGCGGAATATTCACTTTCGGTGACGCTAGTTTCTACGGCTCAGCCCCTGGAGAGGGTTACGTTGGCCCTTTTGTAGGCATGATCCCAGTCAGCGACGGACGCGGCTATGCGTTAGTCCACAGTGACGGCCGCATCGCCCCTTTCGGCATGTCGATGCTTCGTAACGACCCAGTCTGCGATCCATGGCCAGTTGCCGATGTGTCGGTGGCCGGCGCTGGCGCAGTACTGCTGAGAACCCCAAGCTCTCTGCCCAATGACCCGCCATCGAACCTTTCGGGGCCAATCGACAGCGAGTACTTGAGAGAACTGATCATCCATTCCCAATCGTGTCAAACGCCTAATGAACCTGCGTCCGTCGAGTTTGCGCTCCCACTCAGTCAACCCGTCCAAACATCGCCGTTTGGCTGGCGACGCCACCCCATCTGGGGTGATATCTCGAAACACGCCGGTAGCGATTTCATCGGCCCTAACAGGACATCAGGCGGGCCAGCTCTCGCTGTAGCGGATGGATCTGTGCTCGCAGTGCTCGATTTAGTTGCCTACGGGAAAACGGTTGTTCTAGACCACGGTGGCCAAATTGCGACGGTGTACGCACATCTGAGCAGAGTGAGCGTGCAGGCGGGCGATGTCGTCGAGAAAGGACAGGCTCTCGGTTCGGTCGGATCCACAGGTCTTTCGACCGGTGTTCACCTTCACTTTGAACTGCGAGTAAACGCAGCGGCGAAGGATCCGGCTACCTATCTGAATCTCCCTGACCCCGCATATTCTGCGGAATGAAGCCCCGCGGCTCCAGTTTCAGAAAGCCTCGAAATGTTCTAAAACGGCATCAATAAAACCAAAGTTTTTCGGAGTTGCAAAGTGATCACATCCCCGCAACTCGGTGTAGCTGGGGTCCGAAAGAGCGTCGATCAAAGGATCAGCAGGGCCAGCAAAATCTTCGCTGCCTAAAACGACGCGTACCGGATGGATTATGCGCTCGAATTGTGCGGATCCAAGAGGGTAGTGACGTCGACGCATGAAGGCTGCCAACGCGCGGCCGTCTTGGCCAGGTTCTGACGCGTAGCGAGCAAAAGTTTGAGCATGCACATCGTCGTCGGCTGCCTCGCCTTGCACTCCTTTAGCGATCCGTTCGGCCTGCTCTTCGTCTCTTTCGAAAAGATTCCGTCCAACACCGGCAACGACAAGCTTGCCGAACTTTTCTGGGGCGATAGATGCCATACAAAGTAAAGTTCTCGCACCCATAGAAAAACCGACCCCATCAACGATTCCATCAGGAAGTCGGTCAACTAACCCTTGTTCCATGTCTGCGTAACCAGCAGCGTCGTGATGTTTTTCGGCCGACCCGTGACCCGGGAGGTCCCAAGCGATCACTTCTCGCCCAGCCTCACTCAGGAGTTCCATGATGCCTGTGGGGGCCCAAGTAGATTCGACTGAACCGGTAAATCCATGCAATAGCAAAACAGGGTTGCTCATGCACCGAGTTTGGCAGAGGATGCTTGGCCTGTGCTTGTCGGTGTCCACTGGTAAGCGACTTGCGCGGTTCGATTACCGTAAGGAACCAGTATCTCGACAGAAGAGGAAATATGTCGCGCTCATCCGGCCAGCCCATTCGAATCGCCAACTGCAGTGGTTTTTTCGGAGACCGATTAGCCGCCGCCAAAGAGATGGTGGAGGGGGGACCGATTGATGCTCTGACTGGCGACTGGCTCGCCGAACTGACGATGCTCATTCTGTCGCGTATTCAAGCAAAGGCTCCTGGGCGCGGATATGCACGCACGTTTGTCACTCAAATGGAAGACGTGATGGGCGAGTGCTTAGACAGAGGAATCAAAGTCGTTTCAAATGCCGGAGGTCTCAACCCGGAGGGTTGCGCGGATGCAGTTCAAGAGGTCGCAGACCGTTTCGGATTGCAACCCTCCATTGCCTACGTGGCTGGAGATGACCTCTCCGATCGGTTGTCGGATTTAATAGCTGCCGGAACCGATTTTGCTCATCTCGACACCGGACAACCTTTGGGTGACCTGGCCGATCGCATAGTTACCGCAAACGCATATATCGGATGCTGGGGGATTGTTGAAGCGCTCAACCAGGGAGCGGACATTGTGATCACAGGAAGAGCGACCGACGCCGCTGTCGTTGCGGGTCCTGCAGCTTGGTATCACGGGTGGGGGCGCGAGGACTGGGACGCCCTAGCTGGGGCGATCGTCGCTGGACACGTGATCGAATGTGGCGGGCAAGCTACCGGAGGTAACTATTCGTTCTTCACTGAAATTGACGATCTCACATATCCGGGTTTTCCCTGGGCTGAAGTGTTCGCGGATGGAAGTTCGGTCATTGGTAAGCATGACGGAACCGGGGGAGAAGTTTCGATTGGAACGGTTACCTCTCAGCTGCTCTACGAAATTCAAAGCGAGCGATACTTCAATCCAGATGTAGTGAGCAGATTTGACACCATTCAGCTGGATCAGCTCGAAAAAGATCGCGTTAAAATTTTCGGTACGCGCGGAGAGCCGGCACCTGAAAACCTCAAAGTGGCCATGAACTACCAAGGCGGTTTCCGAAATCAAATATCGGTAGGTTTGACCGGTCTCGATGTCGAAGAGAAGGCGGAGTTGATCGACCGCCAATTCTGGAATAGCTGCCCTTACAGTCCTGATGACTACGAGACCGTTGTTCGAAAATTCCTACCAACACACAAAGAGAACCCGGCGACTAACGAAGAGGCAGTAGCTGTCTACAAGATCATCGTCAAAGATCCCGATGAGCGAAAGGTTGGAAGAGCGTTCTCAAATGCTGGGACAGAAATTGGACTCTGTTCCATTCCCGGAATGTTCGGAACCGGTGGCGGCCCCGGCCCCGGCCAGCCGTTTGGTGTTTTTTGGCCGGCTCTATTGGATTCAAGCCTTGCGCCGATGGACGTCGTCGTGGGCGGTAAACGAACGGTCGTGGACAACACTGTGTTCGCGACAGCGCCGGACATCGAACCGTTAACAGTTTCACTTCCTGATCGGCCTGAGGGCCCAACACGGCCGGTTCCCTTAGGAACACTTTTCGGCGCTCGATCGGGAGATAAAGGCCCAAACGCAAACCTAGGCATTTTTGCTCGAAGTGCGGCTGCCTTCGTTTGGTTGAGTGACTTCTTGACCGTTGATTGCCTCAAGTCACTAATGCCGGAAGCAGCAGACCGGGCTGTCGACCGTTACGACTTACCTAATCTCTGGAGTCTCAACTTTATTTTCCATGGCTTACTCGAAGAAGGTGTGGCCGCGTCCACTCGACAGGACCCTCAAGCGAAAGCCCTCGGAGAATATCTACGCGCGAAAATCGTTGACATCCCTGAAGTTCTTTTGCCCTAGAGCAGTTGCGTTTTCGGTTCGCTGATTACGGGATTGGTGAGCGTTCCTATTCCGTCGATCGTGATCGACACTTCGTCACCCGGCGTCAGCATCTTCGGTGGATCCCAGTACAGGCCAACGCCGGCTGGTGTGCCGGTTGCTATCACCGTTCCTGGTTCCAAGGTAAAGGCCGTCGAGAGATGATGAACGATGTCAAAACAATCGAAAATCAAATCATCGGTGTTGGAGTCTTGACGAATTTCTCCGTTGACGCGCGTCGTGAGCTGCAGGTTGTGCGGATCAAGTGAGGCGCCAGTGACCATCCATGGACCCAAGGGTCCGTGAGTGTCCCAAGATTTACCCATGAGCATCGTTGGGCTAGCGCGTTGCCAATCACGAACGCTCACATCGTTCATGATGCTGTAGCCGGCTATTACTTCGTGCGCTCGGTCTTTTGGAACATGACGGCACCGGCGGCCAATGATGATCGCCAACTCACCCTCGTAGTCCACCATCTCCGACGCGACGTGTGGAATGTGAATTCCCGCTCCCGGCCCAATGATGCAATTGTGGTGTTTCGTGAAAATAACGGGAGTTGTAGGTACGTCTCTGCCGCCTTCCTCAGCGTGAGCGCGGTAGTTCAACCCCACAGCAAGAATCGCAGGCGGCGCTCCAACTGGGGGTAGAAGACGAGCTTGCGACAATGCCGTCCTCTCCTCAGAAACCAGTTCTTCGACTGGTACCTCAGAAGCCAACAACTCGGGAAGATCATCATGATTGGTTTCTAGATTGACGAGTTCGTCTCCATCAACCAGAGCGATCCGAACAGAACCTTCGTGAAGATGTCGCGCAATAATCATGTAGGGACCATAGTCCCGGCTTGTTGTGATGGGCGCGCTCTGGCACTCTTGCTCAACAGGTCACTCTCACTGCGAAAGTGGCTATGTGACTAGGAGCAAAGTCTCGATGCGTGGACCTGAAACCAGCGCCGACTCAATCACCGAAGCCATCACAGGCTTACCGGATGGCCGAGTGTTTACGGTCATGCTTGAACGCAAAGTCGCCTTAGCTCGTCGGACATTGAAACCTGTGTCCGTTATCTTCTTCGAAATCGACGAATTTGACTCTTTCGCCCCCTACATCCGCGAACACGCAATGAGAGCTACCTCAAGAGTCATCACTAACACCCTTCGAGAATCTGACACGGTGTGTGGTATCAGCGCCGGGACACTCGGAGCGTTGTTGGATGACACATCAGAAGCAGGAGCTATATGGGCAGCAAATAGGATCCGACAAGCCAACGCTGAGGCTCCTTCGCGAGATGTTGTAAGCCTCTCAGCGGGCGTTGCTTGTTATCCGATTCATGCTATGGACGGCGAAGACCTGATAGATGCTGCCCGAGCAGCTTGTCAGAGGGCAGCAGAACATGGGCCAGGCCGGATCCAGGTAGCCACGAACGTAGACAGCCTCTGAAGCCGCGTCTCTAGCGGAGTATTGTCCAACCTGAGACGAGAAAAGCGAGATTATGGAACAGTCCTACGAAAATGTCGTCGTCGACTCCCCTGAACCGGGAGTCGCTCGAATTACGTTGAATCGACCTGAACGTCTCAACGCCCTCACATATGACCTTGTTAGTGATCTGCACCAAGCGTTGGATTTAGTTGACAGCGATCACGAAACCAGGGCCATCATCATCACCGGCGCCGGAAGAGGTTTCTGTGCAGGGCTCGATCTAACGGGGTTTGGCGTAATTCCCGGTACTGAAAAGTTTGGGCGGCAACAGCAGGGCATGGCAGTGCAGCAATACATTGCGGAACTTGTGCACCACATGCGAGACGTGCGACAGCCAATTATCGCGGCAATAAATGGCGCAGCGGCAGGTGGCGGTTTCGCAATCGCTTGTGCCAGTGACATCCGTTACTGTGACACTTCGGCAAAATTTGGTACTGCCTTTGTGAGGCTTGGTATATCGGGCTGCGACATCGGCGTCAGCTGGATGTTGCCACGACTAATTGGAGCTTCTCGCGCTTGGGAACTAATGCTGACCGGTCGTGTGATTACGTCAGACGAAGCCGACCGAATCGGACTTGTGACCAATGTTGTGTCCGATGACGAGCTAATCGACACATGCTTAGGCGTCGCCGCTGAAATTGCCGCCAACAGTCCGTTCGGGGTTTGGATGACGAAAGAAGTGATGTGGTCCAACCTTGAAATACCGAGTCTGAAGGCTGGAATTGATATGGAAAACCGAACGCAGATATTAGCCTCAGGTACCGAAGACAGCAGGGAAGCCATGGCTTCTTTTCTCACCAAATCCCAAGTGGAATGGAAGAATCGCTGATCTATGACGTTCACCGAGCGATAATCGAAACGGAAGCCAGCAAACCCGGTTGCGGGTTATCGATAATGCGATGGACAGCCCACTTAGAGCGGTACTTCCTTGCCGAAACAGCGACCGGAACGACCTGAGCCACTAAAGAGCTTTGCCTAGGTCTTCAATACCCCGAAGATGCACCAGTCAGGGCCCGAGGTTCAGCAGCTCCGGCCAACCTGCCGTCCTGGACCTCAATGATGTGAGCATGCCCGAACGCGCTGTTAAAGGCGGATGTCGTTCGAATGCGGTGGCCTAACTGTTTCAGAGCAGATTCCGCTGAAGCCGCAGAACCTTCGAGCTCAAGCACGATTTCTCCGGGATCGGCCCATGTATGAAAACCCGTCGGATTAGAGCCAGCCAGACGCCACCGGGGCGCCGACAAAGCCTCCGAAGGGCTTTGCCCAAACATAAGGAGCCTGGCCAACAGCTGAAGAATGATCTGAGGTTGAGAATCCCCACCCATCGTTCCAACCACCGCTTTCAGAGTTCCGTCCAAATTTTCTACCAACGTTGGAGCGAGAGTATGAGGAGGGCGACGGCCTGGTCCATAAGCAGCCGGGGAATCTGGGTCTGTGGAAAACCCAATACCTCTGTTGTGCAATGAGATTCCGGTTTCGGGCATAAATGCCAAAGCTCCCCAGCCAGATGCGTTGGACTGGATTAGTGACACTCCCATTCGGTTTTGATCTACGGCATTCAAATAAATGGTGTCTCCAGGGTTTATCCCGGTTGAAACACTTGAGACCTGATCGCGACGGATCGCGTTGGAGCGCGGAGCCAGCCGTTCTTTTTTCAACAAATCCCTGCCACTGGCATGTTCGTGGAGTATTTCGGGCCGGTCGAAGCCGGCCTGGAGAGCTGACTCAGCCAGCAGATGAATAAAAAGCGGGTCACTCACATCGTTGGGCATTTCGAGTTGGTCGGCAATCCACGCTGCTGACAGACAAAGGTAACCCTGAGAGTTCGGCGGCGGGCTCCAGATGCGATGGCCGAACGCATCGACCGAAATTGGATCCACCCAATCTGACTGCAATGTTGTCAGGTCTTGCTTCGAGTACTCGCCGGCGCCGAAGCTGAGTAGCTCAGCACCGAAATTGCCTTGATAGAACGCTTCCCTGCCACCCGCTGCTACCTCTTTAAGTACTTGTGCTACTCCTGCTCGATAGATGACCGTCCCTGCTTTTGGTGCGCCGCTGCGGAAGTAATCCTTTGTGTTGTCGATGCCAACGAGTAGTTGAGTGGCCTGAGCGCACTGTGGACTGATCGGGAAGCCATGTTCTGCAAGTCCGATAGCGTCCTGCAGCACCTCATGGAGAGCTAACTGACCAAATTTCTTGTGCAGCGTGCACCAACCATCGACACAACCTGGAATAGGGATACTTCGAGGGTCATTGCGAAACGGCATCTCGGTAAAACCGTCACGTTTTAACTGTGCGAGATCGGCACCACTACCCGACCGGCCACTCGCATTTAGTGCGTACGGTTGCTTTTCTCCAGGCACATGTACCAGCGCCCACAGATCGCCTCCCAATCCGCACATATGTTGGCTGGTGACCGCCAGCACCGCTGAAGCTGCGATGGCGGCATCCACGGCATTGCCTCCTTTTCGCATAGCAGCTACACCGGCACCGCTTGCGAGGTGGTCAATCGTGCACACCATCCCGTTGCTGGCGTGGCGCGTGACGAAAGGAACGTTGTGGTCGGGTGACATCAGGAATCTTCCGAGGGGAGAAGGACATGGGGGTTTAATATTTGGCGAGGGTCGAGGGCGTGTTTGATGGATCGAAAGGCAAATATTTCCGCACTCGTCCGATTGAGATGCAAAAACTCTTTCTTGGCGGTACCGATCCCATGTTCGGCAGAGATGCTGCCCCCGAGCTTCGCAGCGTATTCAAGGACGGCTGCATCCACTGCCTCGGGCGGTTCAACTCCGGCATTGCCCATCACATTGACGTGGACGTTACCGTCACCTAAATGGCCGAACATGTAGACAGAGGAGCCTTCGTCGATTGCCGACACAATTGATGGAACCTCGGTAACAAAATCGGCGAGCTTGGAGGCTCCTAAAGTCACATCTAGCTTGTGGGGTGTTCCCGCGGCTGCGATAGCTTCGGTTACTTTTTCTCTGTACTGCCATAAGTTCTTTCGACTGGAGCTATCGACACCAACCCCAACGTCGACCACAAGTCTTCCAAGGGAATCGATAGCGGCCGCGAGCTCTTCGGTTGGGTCACTCGGAGCAGCTGCCTCAATGATCAGCCAAGCTTCACTATTCGCGCCAACGGGGACGGCAGAATTGATGTGCTCGCACACTAAATGCATGGCATCGCGAAAAATAACTTCCGCCGAATGAAGAGAGGTAACCGAGCGCCTCAGAGCAGAAGTCGCCGCCACTGCGTCATCCACGTTGTCGAACGCCAACATCGCAGTGCAGCGGCCCGTTAAATGAGGGTGAAGTCGCAGGCGTGCTTTAGTGATGATTCCCAGTGTTCCTTCGCTTCCCGCTAATAAGGAGGGGAAGTGGTAGCCCGTATTGTCCTTCTCCAAACCCTCGAGATGGCTGATGACTGACCCGTCAGCTAGTACTGCCTCTATCCCAAGAACCTGTTCTCGCATAGCGCCGTACCGGATGACGTTGATTCCTCCGGCATTGGTGGCAATCATTCCTCCGATGGTGCAACTATCGCGTGCTGCGAGGTCAACGCCTATATCAAGAGAAGCAGACGCGACGTGCGCTTGCGCTTGCGCCAGTGTGACTCCAGCCCCACAAGTGACTTGCTGAGCAAGTTGGTCCACGGGCTGACAGTCGTTCAACCGCATCGTTGATAGGACAACCTCCCCGTTGAGCGGAACGCTCCCTCCAACCAGACCGGTGTTGCCGCCTTGAGGCACGATCGCAAACCCGGCTTCTGCTGTCAGCATGACGACCTCAGCCAATTCAGCGGTGTTGGCTGGTCGAACGACTAACGGCGTGCGCCCTTGGAATCTGCCTGTCCAGTCCGTGGAATAACCAGCGGTGAGGTCCGCCTCTCGTAAGAGGTGATTATCGCCGACAACACCCTTGAGCTTGCTAACAAGCTCCGAAACGCCGTCACTCATTTAGATCTTCCTTACCGGGCCAAAGACCACGTCGTCGGAGTACCTCTAAAAGGGTCGCTGGGACATCGGTCATTATGCCGTCAACTCCCAAATCAAGTAGCGAATCCATTTCTTCCACCTCATCGACGGTCCACACGTGCACAGCGATGTCAAGTTCATGGCATCTGGCAACGAATCTCTCATCCACTATCGGGATGGGTCCTTGTCGAATGGGCACCTGAGCCGCCCGAGCACGGAATCGACGGAGGGGTAAATTCCAGGAAGCCAACCGGGCACGCACTACTTCTACGGGACCCATGCTGAGACACACGGCGTTTCCGAACTCGTCGTGGATTCTCCTTAGGCGAGCGTCGGAGAAAGCGCCAATACAGACTCTGTCGAGAGCTTTCAATTCCCGGAGTTCACGGATCAGAGGTTCCACAGCGGTATTCGCTTTGGGATCAATATTGACTCGTAGATTTGGAAAGGTCAGCATTAATTCGCTGAAACGGGGGATGGGCTCACGCCCATCAACCAAGGCCTGGCTCACTTCGCTCCAAGTCAGCTCCGAAATGCGCCCGATCGAATTAGTCACGCGATCGAGTCGGTCGTCATGAAAGGCGACGAGAACTCCATCTGCAGTTGCGTGAACGTCTGTCTCCACGTACCGAAAACCAAGATCAACAGCTCCTTGGAACGCTGGCATGGTGTTTTCAGGCCAAGAACCGGCGCCTCCCCGATGGGCAATAGGGATCGGAGAGGATGCGTCAAGATAAGGATGTGTAGCAGGCATGGGTAGTTAGTATCGCGGTTCACCGCTTCCTTGGATAGCCGAGCTACTCTCCGCGTCTAGTGACTTCCTCTTTTCCGCCTCTCCAACGTTTTCAAGACGCCTTGAGTGAATCGCCTCTACGGCTCGATATCGCCGCATTGTCCATTGGTGCCCACTGTGGGCAAACGCCTATGGATGTCGAAGCGGAGTTAACAAAGATCGATCGTCTCGCCGCGGAAATTTCTGACCACACACTTCCCGGGGTTATTCAGTTCTTGTTCCAAGAACAAGGATTCGGAGGGGAGAAGGACGATTATTACAACCCGGCGAATAGCTACATTGACCAGGTACTTCAACGTAGACGGGGCATACCTATTTCCTTAGCGATCGTTACCATCGAAGTGGCTCGTCGATGTGGCGTCCCTCTCTTTGGTGTGGGTATGCCTGGACACTTTCTAGTGGGGCATAGAGAGGCTGAGGGAGTATTTGTTGATCCATTTGAGGGCAAGATCATTGACGAATCAGCCGCTCGGGATATTTTCTTAACGCTCCACCCAGGACAAGAATTCCGAACAGAATTTTTGAGCGAGACGACCCCTGAGGTCATTATTTTGCGCATGCTCAACAACCTTCGGATGATCTATTTAAAAGATCAGGGTGTCTCAGAGTTAACGGCAGTTCTTGAATTGCTGGTCTGCCTTGATGACTGCCCTATAGATGAATTTCACCGTCTCGCTTCAGCGCTAGACGCGCTAGGTAGAACCGATGAAGCAGCCCGACACCTCGACAACGCAGCGGACCGGTACAGCGGAACGGATGCCGAGCAAATGAGAACCAGAGCCACTCACCTGTGGGCGCGTTTGAACTAAGGCTGGAACCGCGCTGCGACTCAGCCACTAGTTCCCGCCCGAAGACAGATGATCAAAAGATCACAATTCGATCGGAGATTGCTCCCGGTCATCAGAGAATTCCGAAGCAGAGCTATGGTGGCGCTACAGGAGGATTAATGACGCTTGCAACGGAAGAAAAGCATCTTGACGGTCTGGTCCAGCAATTACTGAAGGAGCACGACCCCGCTGGTGGACGCGTTGAATTCCTTGAAGCACAGTTTGATGTAGGTCTTGCTTGGGTGCATTTCGACGAGGGGTGTGGCGGGCTGGGTGTAGCCCCGAAACTCCAGAGTCGAGTCAACGCACAATTGGCCGACGTTGGCGCTCCGATGTGCTGGCCCTTCAACCCGATTGGGTACGGCATGTGTGGGCCAACGGTGTATACCCACGGGAGCGAAGCGCAAAAGAACCGCTATCTACGTCCGCTCTTCAGTGCGGAGGAAATCTGGTGTCAACTGTTCTCTGAGCCATCGGCAGGGAGCGACGTAGCAGGTCTTACTAGTCAAGCGGTACGAGACGGCGATGAATGGGTAGTCAATGGACAGAAAGTTTGGACGAGCTTGGCACACGTGTCGCGATGGGGATGTTTAGTGACCCGAACTGACCCCGAGGCACCGAAACACAAAGGGTTGTCTTATTTCGTCGTTGATATGAAGCAAGAGGGAGTCGATGTTCGGCCCTTGCGTCAGATGACCGGCGAAGCGGAATTTAACGAGGTGTACTTCACGGATGCGCGCATTCCTGATGCTGAGCGGCTGGGAGAAATCGGTGATGGTTGGCGAGTAGCGCTCACCACGTTGATGAATGAGAGAGTAGCGATTGGTGGGGGACAGGCGCCTCGCGGTTCAGGGCCTATCGCCGAATCAGTTCGACTGTGGGGTGCGATAGCGGAGCACCGCAAAGACCTCGCCACCCAAGACCGTCTGATGCGCTTATGGAGTAAATCAGAAGTCACCCGTTTAACGAATATTCGGGCCAGTCAGAATAGAGGGAAAGGCGTTCCCGGCCCAGAAGGTGCTACAGGGAAACTTGCTTTTGCGGAAAATAACAAGGACATACGCGAATTCAATATGGAGTTATTGGGCCCCCAAGGAATGCTCTACGATCCCAATCGAACCAAAGATCAAACGGTAGATAGAACTACCAATACCCACGGGAGTGTTCAGAAACATTTCTTGCGTTCAAGAGCTAACTCAATTGAGGGCGGAACGTCCGAAGTAATGCGAAATATTTTAGGCGAGCGAGTATTGGGTCTCCCTGGCGATGTTCGCACCGACAAGGAACTTCCGTTTACTGAAGTTCCAAATAACTGATCCAGCGAATATGGCGGCCGTTAGTCGCGGATCGAGAGGTGAGGCGAACCCCGAAAGTGGGTGGTTTCGTTAACGCTTCTAACGCTGCGGTGGCCTCGGCTTGAGGCTAAAACGCGTGTCACTGAGCTGTAGTCGACGTCGAATTTCATGAAAGCATCCGAATCAAAATTGAGGCAGTGAGCCAAATAGGCGTTAATGACTCCGCCGTGACATACGACTGCCACCCGTTGGCCGCCGTGCCCTTCGACGATTTCCTCCAAAGCTGCCACGACACCTGAAAACCAGACCGTTAACGAATGAAAAGACTCTGACATTTTGCCTGACGCAAAACGCTCCCACGCCGGTCGATTGATTTCTTTGAGTACTTCCATTGGCACATAGGCACTTGAATCACGGTCAAACTCGCTGATCTCCTCACGAACGTTTACTACCAGGCCACAAAGTTCTTCTAACGGCATCGCTGTTTGGCGGGCTCGGCGCATCGGACTGCTATACAGAAAATCAATCTGTTCTTCGCTTAGCCAGCGAGCAACCGCGGCCGCCTGCTGGTGTCCGATCTCGGCCAAAGGAGGATCCGCAGGGCTTCCATCACTCGTTTCGATGTGCTCAGGACGGGCGTGTCGTACAAGTATCAATTCCACGTGAGATGACCTTAGAAGGTTCGGAGCCCCAAAGTGGCTTAAGAAGCGCTGTTGACGATCGGGTGAACACTGAGAAATCTCTCTGGTCTTTTTCTTAGGTCTCGGTACCGTGGAGCAGATGGCACGACGTACCAAAATCATCGCGACAATCGGTCCTGCATCGCAGGACGGTCCGACTTTGCGAAGAATGATCGAAGCAGGAATGGATGTTGCTCGCATCGGACTAGCTCATGGCACGCTCGACGAGCAGGTACAGAAGTTCCATACGGTGAGGGCTGTTGCGGCCGACCTCGGTCGCCATGTCGGAATCGTTGTTGATCTACCGGGCCCCAAAATTCGATGCGCTCCCTTCACCGACGGAGGCTTTGAGCTCGTAGAAGACACGCAAATATCTTTAGGGGTTGATGGGTCAGAAAGTTCGGGGGACCTCATAAACGTCGATTATCCCGACCTGATCAATGACGTGCAACTGGGCGACACGCTCTCATTTGCAGACGGGAAAGTCATCCTAATTATCGAAAGCCGCGAAGGAGACCGGCTGAAGGCTCGTGTCTTACACGGTGGAAAACTTGAGGGCAGACCAGGACTGCATGTTCCGTCGGATCGACTTCGTCTCACTTCACCGACAGATGAAGATCTGTCGTTGCTAGACACTTTTGTCGAGTTAGGGACGGATATGGTCGCGGTGTCCTTCGTTCGTTCGGCGCACGATATCCGCCGGCTTGGGGTTGAGCCTGCGCCCAGAGGTCCGTTGGTTATCGCGAAAGTCGAGACCAAAGCGGCCGTCCAAAATCTTGAAGGAATAATTGAAGCTTCAGGTGCGGTGATGGTCGCGCGGGGAGATTTGGGCTCCGAGGCCGATATCGAAGAGCTGCCTCACCTCCAAAAACACATTATCCAGGAGTGCATAGCACTTGGTCGGCCCGCCATCACGGCAACGCAGATGCTTGAATCCATGGTTTCTGCTCCCACACCGACCCGAGCTGAAGCATCTGACATAGCGAATGCCGTCTTTGATGGCACGTCCGCCGTGATGCTTAGCGGCGAGACCGCAATCGGTCGAGACCCGATCAACGCGGTGAAAACAATGGCCACCATCACCGCGCGCGCGGATGAAAAGTTTAACTACGAAGCTTGGGCGGAACGGATACAGGCGCTTCGACGTCGTTCGAAGTCCGCTGCTGCGTACCTACGGGTGACCGATGCCCTGACCATGGCGGCTGCTCGAACCGCTACTGAGACAGATGCAGATGCAATCATTTGTTTGAGTCGTTCAGGGTTCACCGTGCGCAGCGTCGCGCGTTTCCGGCCGACGGTCCCCTTGTTTGGTATGACTTTCGACGATCGCACGGCGAACCAGCTGTCTCTGTCATGGGGAACTCGACCTCTAATCTTCGACGAGCAATCGACCCCAGCTGCGACGGCGAAAGAGGCAGTAGATAGCGCTGCAAGAGTGGGGGTAGTTCGCTCTGGTGACACCGTCGTCGTTGTCTCTGGCTCTAGTGCCGAAACCCACGCAACCGACACCCTCAGGGTTCTGCGAGTCCCTTGATTCGTGGGTCCCTACCAGCAAAAAGTCGGCGGACTAGCCGTGTATGGAAATAACCAGAACGGCTCCGCTTTTCAAATTGTTTTGGTCCATGGTGCCATAGACCGAGCAGCTGGAATGATTCGCATTGCGCGACGTCTCAAACAGTATGAGGTAATTAGATACGACCGGCGAGGCTATGGTCGCTCGGCAGACGCGCCAGCAACCGAATCGTTTACTCAGCAAATCGATGACTTGTCTGCGGTCATTGGGGATAAGCCCACTGTCGTGTTCGGTCATAGTTACGGAGGCGTCATCGCACTCGCTTTGGCAACGCAACGAAACTCTGCACTGAGAGCGGTTGTGACCTTCGAGGCGCCGAGAGCTTGGGAAGAGTGGTGGCCGGCGCCACCTCCGGATGATGTAAACCCCGGGGACGCAGCAGAACATTTTACACGGCGCGTGATCGGCGACGACCGATGGGAAAAGCTACCCGAAGTGGTGCAGCAACGGCGACGCTCCGAGGGAACGTTGATGGTCGAAGAACTTCACGCGCAGGTGACACGCCGCTATGACGCACAAGAAATCGACATTCCGTTGATTGTTGGTGTTGGTCAACGATCCGGTGATCGTGCACAACGCGCCGCGTCAGTCACAGCCAAGGAAGGACAAAATTCGCGCCTGGTTACCATCGATGGAGCAGGTCACGCTGCGCCTATGACGCACCCCGAAGCTGTGGCTGGCCTCATCCATTTAGCAGTTACTGAGGCAGGGATCACCAATTAGTAGATGTCATCGCTAAAGTCACCGTATGTCTGAGCATTCCATTCATCTGACACCAACAGGTCCACCAGAGACGATCATCGGCCCCTATGACGCTGAAGCATTGAGTGCCTTGTCTGAGGCGCTCGCAGCTCCCGCACCAGATCAGAAACACCGTGTCGCGGAAATCGTTGCGCGATGGCCACGGTTCTTGGATGGTTGGGTGGCCATGGGTCAATTGGCCAGTGGGCCAGTGGAGGCGTACGCCTACTTCCGAGTGGGCTATCACCGAGGATTAGATACGTTACGCGCTGCTGGGTGGAAGGGAAGTGGTTACGTCCGGTGGTCAGAAGCAACGAATCACGGATTTCTGCGTTCACTATTAGGCCTTCACCGCGCTGCTGCCGCTATTGGGGAAATCGACGAACAAGAACGATGTGCCCAGTTCTTAATGCAACTTGACCCGTCGGGAGTGCCTGACGACGAATGAGGGTTACCGGGGCAGTGCTGTGCGGGGGAGCATCAAGTCGCATGGGTCGCGACAAGGCCACCCTCGACCTTAGAGGTCGCCCCATGATTCAGTGGGTTGTAGATGCGATGAAAGAAGCCGGCGCGAAAACCGTCGTTGCCTTGGGCGACCGCCCCGATCTGCAATTGCCGGTGCTGGCTGACAGCGAGCCAGGTGGCGGACCTCTCGGCGCCATAATTGGCGCACTTGAACAGTACGGCACACTTCTTGTGTGCCCATGCGACGTCCCTATGGTGTCATCCCAACTATTACGGAAAATTATTTCAACCGCTACAGCAGCTGAAGAGCCAGTCGTGCTGGCACACAGCGAGCGTTTGGAACCGCTGATCGGCCTGTACAAAGAAGAATCGTTGGAGCTCTTAAAACTTGGTTACAGCAAAGGGGCGCGTGGCCCAAAGATGGTGCTCAACGCAGCGGACTATTGCACTGTCAACGTGTCGCCCGAGAACGTACAAAATGTGAACACTCCGGAGGATTTCCAGGCCCTATTTTCGAAATTTTAGCTATAGAGCGCCACGGTAAACACGTATCCTGTGACCGCGAAAGGTAATCGAATGGAACTCCCCGAGATTAGCGTCGACGAGTTAGCCCCAGAACTCGCCGCAGGAGCCATGCTCCTAGATGTGCGAGAAGTCGAAGAATGGCAGGACGCGAGGGTCCCGGGAGGGAAACTGATTCCTCTGGGTGAAGTAGTCGAGCGGTTAAACGAAATCCCCACTAATGGAAGAACGTACGTGATCTGTAAAAGCGGGGGGAGAAGTGCAGACGCCTGCGAATTCCTCCGCATGCGCGGTATTGATGCGGTCAACGTTACGGGCGGAACACTTGCCTGGATCGAATCGGGTCGAGAAATCGACTCGGGATCCGAGTGACTCTTCGTCGTCGCCGATTAGATGGCCAACTTTCTTCACCTCAATCTGTGTCCACGTCAGGTTCAGAAGCGATCGGTTACGAATGGATCGACAATCAAGATGCCTTCAACGACTTAGTCTCCCTTGCTTTACCAGCAAAGCGAATAGCAGTTGACACGGAGTTTCATCGGGAACGAACATATTGGCCAAGGGTTGCGCTTCTACAGATAGCGATCGAAGAAAACATTTTTCTCGTTGACCCCTTAGAAGTCGATCTCGAACCGTTATCGGCAGTGCTGGATAGTGACGTTATTTGGGTTATGCACGCGTCGTCGCAAGACCTTGAAGTGTTGGAAAGAGCGTGTGGTGTTATTCCACGCTATTTGTTTGACACTCAAATCGCTGCTGGTTTCGTTGGTATGTCGACGCCATCGCTGGCTTCACTCGTTGAGAGATACGTCGGCCATCGCTTACCCAAAGGTGACCGGTTGACCGATTGGTTTGAACGGCCTCTGCGACCCACCCAACGAGACTATGCAGCTAGCGACGTGCGATACCTCTTTGATCTGCATGATCGTTTAATCGCCGACCTTGAACAACGAGGACGCCTGACATGGGCCACAAATGAATCGGACCCACGGAATTGGTACACAAAGCCAACGTTGCCAGTCGAGCTCGCATGGACTCGAATTAAAGAGGCGCGTCATCTCCGAGGCCAGGCGCGTTGCGTCGCGTCGGTGCTGGCCGAATGGCGAGAGCGAACTGCGCAGAACAAAGATCTGCCGACCCGGTTTATTCTCTCGGACCTGGCTCTGGTAGGAGTTGCGCAGCGCGCTCCGAAAAACTCTCAGGACTTAAAGGGAGTGCGAGGTTTAGACGGCCGATACATGAAAGACCGGGCAGCTGAGGAAATACTTTCTGTAGTAGCCGACGGATTAATCCGAGCTTCTGAGGACGTTCCTACACTCGGTATTGAAGAGGGACCCAAACTAGATAAAGAACTCCGAGCTGCGGTATCCCTGGTATCGGCTTGGGTATCTCAAGTAGCTAAAGATGAGGCACTTGACCCAGCGTTACTTGCCACCCGGGCAGACATCATTGACTTATTGAGAGGCTCCGAAAAGGCTCGACTGTCTGAGGGATGGCGAGCAGATCTGGTGGGGAGCCGCATCCAGGATCTTGTGACGGGGCGAGCCGCCGTGGCGTTCGACCCCCGTGGCGGGCTGGTTCTCGAGCCCCGATTTCAGCGAGAAAATTAAAATAAACGAAAATTCGACCGCTTTGGACTCAAATTCTTGCGCGTAAATCTGATAGAACGGAGGGGTCGCAGTGCGTTGATTCAGGTGGCTGACTCAGTTGTTGCGCTACGAAGAAGGCGATTTGGAGACGAGGAGCCATCCGTGAAGAAGGGTCGTCATCGCCGGTACGAAGAGGCGCGCAAATTCCAACGGGAAAATGCCGAAGCTTCTTTTACCGTGGAAGACTTTGATTTCGAAGAACCCGATCTGTTTTCTAAAGACAAAGAAGACGATCCGGATGACCAATATGGGGACTTGGCCGAGAAGTACGATGACTACTCCGAATTGGCTGCGAAGTACGCAGACTTCGACGAAAGTGATGAAGAGAAAGCCTAAGTCAGCGAAATTAGCGTCGCCTGACGGTGGGGTGCGGCAATAACGAGCTCCGACTCCGCCGTTCGTCGAGTTCAGCGCGTAACCAGCTGTACACAACTGGTCCGCAAATAGAAGAGAGTTCCTGCTCCATCTGAAGGTAGACGGGGAACTCGCCGACGTGAGCTTGATCCTCACTTGTACACCACCACCACACGTCAGTCTCTTCGCCGCCCCAGTCGCGCCGTTCCCATTCGCGCACCATCGTGTATATGTGTCCTGTCACCGTTTCGTGATCTTCGCGACGAAGTGGTGCCTGCCAGCAAATTTCTGGTTTGGTTTCCATAGGTCGAGAATCGGTTTCAATTGCGAGATGATGGAATGCGCAACCGGCACCGTTGGGGTGCTCTGGCCGATTTTGAAAAATACAGGCTCCATCCACCACACGTGTACGCCACCAACCCGCATCGTCTTGCCACAAGCCGCCGCCAAGACTTTCGGCTGCATCACGGTATTGCCATAGGTCACCTGTCAACCTGTCGATCTGATTCCGCACGTGTTCGAGGTCTTCGGCATCGGAAATGTAAGCACCATGGGTGCAGCAGCCCAGTTGTCGATCAGGAGCGGGTTCTGACGCAATGCCTGGGCAACCTGCCCCGTAGATGCAAGTCCAGTTACTCGCGAGGAAAGTGATATCGAATAACCAAGTCCGGTGTTCACCGGGATCTTCGAACGATAACCATTCGCGATCATGACTAGAAGACGTTAAGGGCTTCGCCACGGGCCCAGCCTACGATACGTTCATCATGGTGCCGCCATCCGCAGACAAGCCTCTTCTTGATGATCTTCAAACGCTTCTAGGTGACCGCGCTCGAGCTGAAGATTTTGAGTTAGGTCTATATGGCAAAGATGGATCAGTTCTTGAAGGTCGCCCGGCAATAGTCTGTTTGCCCATAAACAGCGAAGAAGTTCGATGCATTGTCAACATTTGTGGAGACCATAAACGACCGTTTATAGCGCGAGGGTCTGGAACCGGTTTATCCGGAGGGGCTGTTCCTGTTGGCGACCCTGTAGTAATCGCAACAGCGAAGATGAACAGGATCATCGAAGTTGATCTAGACAATCGCATCGCTTGGGTGGAGCCAGGAGTACTTAACCTCGATCTAAGCACCCAATTAAAGGGTTTGGGGTTTCACTTCGCCCCAGACCCATCGAGCCAACAAGTGTGCTCGATCGGAGGCAACGTCGCGAACAACAGCGGAGGACCTCACTGCTTGGCGTACGGCGTGACAAGCGCCCATGTTGCAGCCATTGAAGTTGTCCTTCCTGATGGGTCGATCACGGTCTTAGGCGACCTCACAGCAGAGCCATCAGGCTACGACTTGCGAGGTCTATTTATAGGTTCGGAGGGGACCATGGGTGTTGCGACGAAAATCGCTGTTCGCCTCACCCAAAACCCGCCCGAAGTGCGCACCTTGTTACTCGATTTTTCCGACGTGAGGGATGGCGCTGCAGCTGTCTCAGCGATCATTGCTCAGGGCCTCATACCCGCAGCTTTGGAGATGATGGACCACCGAGCTATCGAAGTAGTCGAAGCATTCGTCAACGCTGGCTACCCAACTGAAGCAGACGCCGTGCTCTTAGTGGAACTGGATGGTCTTGCCGGGGGCGTTGAAAATGGGGTCGAGGTTGTTCGACGAGTGGCCGAAGCCCATCACGTTGGCGAAGTGAGACTCGCAGCAGATGAAGCTGAAAGAGCGCTGCTCTGGAAAGGCAGGAAGAATGCGTTTGGAGCAGTAGCGCGCATCAAACCTGACTATTACCTCCATGACACGGTGGTGCCGCGAGGAAAGCTGGTCGAAGTACTAGAGAAGGTTTATCGAATCGCCGATGCACATAATCTGATCGCCATCAACGTCTTCCATGCGGGCGATGGCAACCTGCACCCAATCCTGGCGTATGACAGTCGCGAGCCGGGTGTTCTCGAGCGAGTGCACGCAGCAGGGAGAGCAATCATCACCGCATCAATCGAGGCTGGAGGCGTGTTGAGTGGCGAGCACGGGATAGGCCTTGAAAAGCGGGATTACATGGGCATGTTGTTCACTGAGCATGACATGGCCACGCAGGATTTAGTCCGGGAGGCCTTTGACCCAGAGGGTTTAGCGAATCCTTTAAAAATTCTCCCCTCGGGTTCCCGGTGTAGTGACTCATTTGGCCAGCACGTCCCAGAAGGCGCGTGGGTGTGAATCCTCAGCATTTCATCGAAGAACCAATTCTCAGATTTGCATCCGATGTTGGGTCGGTAGGCCCCGTAACTGTCGTCGGCGGCCAAACTCAATGGGAGGTAGGGGGACTGCCCTTCCCCGGTTCGCGTGAAGTTCGCGCGCCTGCCGGCATCTGGTCCCATGAGCCAGAAGAAATGACCGTCCGATGCGGAGCCGGAACTTCCATCGGAGACTTGAACGAAAAATGTGCCCAATTCGGACAGATGGTGCCTTTCGACTTGAATTCCGAGGCAACCGTTGGTGGAGTGCTTGCTGTAGGGCGGAGCGGCTTTAGACGGCTTCGGTACGGACCGATTCGCGACTTGGTACTTCAAATTAGGCACGTAGACCACAGCGGGCAGATAGTGACCTCTGGTGGGCCGACGGTGAAGAACGTCTCGGGGTACGATCTATGCCGCCTTCTCGTCGGGTCGCTTGGCAAGTTGGGGTGCATCGCCGAGGTGACTTTGCGATGTTTGCCGATCCCCGAGACGACTTTGTGGCTTAGGGGAGCAGGTGACCCCTTCGAGATTTACAACCAGTTGTATCGGCCCTCTTCGGTCCTATGGAACGGAAAGCAAGTTTGGGTTTGCCTTGAAGGCGTAAAATCAGACGTCGAGTCCCAGGCAGCCCTCCTTGACTTTGAAGAAGTGGACTCCCCTCCGAACTTTCCGACCCAGGGAAGAATGTCGCTTGAACCTAAAGCGCTTCGGGGACTCGCCGGCAATTCCACAGACTGGATTGCCGAAATCGGGGTGGGTGTCGTCCACTGTGGCGAGTCACAAACACCAGCACCACTTTCAAACACTAATAAGGTCCTAATGAATGAACTCGAACGCCGCCTGGATCCGAGCGGCCGTCTGAACCCCGGCAGACAGTTGGTCGCGACATGAAGAAAGTCGCCGTGAAACTAGGGATTGACTCGGAAGATCTGGCGTCGTGTGTTTCGTGCGGTCTTTGCCTTCCGCACTGTCCGACATACCGAGTAACCCAAGAAGAGTCAGCTTCGCCGCGCGGTCGGATTGCGCTAATGAGGCAAGCGGAGAGCACTGGGCTAATTGACCAAACCTTTGTTGATTTTATGGATGCCTGTATCCAATGTCGCGGCTGCGAAACTGCGTGCCCGGCTGGGGTTCCATTCGGTTCAATGATGGAAACCACGCGTGAGGCCTTAACCCAACAAACTTCGTATCAGTCTTGGTGGCGTCGTTGGGGCTATCGCGTGCTTGGATGCCCCAACATTTTGACCATAGGTTCGAGAGCGCTAGCAGTCCTACAAAGGCTCAAACTTCTTCCCTCTAAGTTGGCTCTACCGAAGATCCCACTGATGCAGGCGCCTTTGGTGCCTAGTGGCGAAGATGTTTGGCTATTCACTGGTTGCGTAATGGATGTTTGGATGCGGGACACACATCGAGCGACCCAACGAGTCATTGAAGCTGCCGGCGCAGGAGTCAGATTTCCCGACAAAAAGGCGGCCTGTTGCGGCGCCCTCCACGTTCATGCAGGCCTAGGCGAAGAAGCTCGACGCTTGGCTCGACGCACAATGAGCGCTTTTCCCGGCGACGCACCAATCCTGGTGGACTCTGCTGGCTGTGGAGCACAGATGAAAGAATATGGGCACCTTTTAAATACGTCAGACGCACACAAGTTCAGTCAACGAGTGCTCGATGTTCATGAATGGTTAGTGAACCATCTCGATGAACTGCCTGCTGCTCACGCGAATCCTCCGAGAATCGCCATACAGGATCCCTGCCACCTTCGACATGTGCAGCAAGCTCACGACCCTGTTCGAGTTGTTCTAGCCAGATACGCGGACCCAGTTATCCTCGATGACGAGGGCTTATGTTGTGGTGCAGGGGGGGCCTATTCTGCGCTTTATCCTGATACCGCGGCTGCAGTCAGAGAGCGAAAAATTGAATCGATCAATCGAGCCCAGGTTCACGAAGTGGCGAGTGCCAACCCGGGTTGTCTTTTGCACCTCCAAGCGGGGGGCGTGCGAGTTCGCCACCCACTGGAAATAGTTGACGACCTCATGCGGAAAGACATCTGACATGGAGGAAAGGCTTGAAGACATCAAGAGCCGTTTGGAGCAGATTTCCGAAGAACTTAGCGACATTGGAATGGAAGCTCTACGGGACGCCCTCGAAGACGAGGTGACTACGACACGTCCAGAGATCGAGAAGCGGCTGAGTCGAGCTCGACGAGCAGTCGACAAGGCGGCAGCAATCATCAGCGGTGGTCCGCAATCCACCCTTCTCTAACGAATCTGAACTGGTTCCTAAGAAGTGGCGTTCTCGGGAATCACACGCGATCGCCTAGGGCCGCAACGGGAATAAGCTTTCGGTCCGTGGGATTGTCAGGTGAAATTGTCGCGGTCTTGACGACAGTTGGTGCCCCATCAGCTTCGCCGTAGGAGGTCGTTCGCTGACGGATAGTTCGCCCTAGTGGTTCAGCAATAGCTCGAAAGTCATCCTCAAGGAGACCTTGCCCGTGCTGGGCACCGGCCGCGCGACTGATATTTTCGTCCATCAGAGTCCCACCAAGATCGTTGGCCCCTGCTCTCAAAATCTGCTTGGCCCCCTCAACCCCGATCTTCACCCAAGAGACCTGGATGTTGTCGATGAGTCCGTGGTACGCGATTCGCCCCACGCTGTGCATCAGCAGTGTTTCTCTGAAAGTCGGCCCTCTTCGAGCTTGTCGCTGAAGGTAGATCGGACTTGCCATGTGCACAAACGGCAGCGGTACCCACTCGGTGAAGCCACCTGTCCGCTTTTGAAGTTCGCGGGTCTTCACGATGTGATTCGCCCAATGACGAGGTTCCTCTATGGATCCGAACATAATGGTGATATTCGAATGAAGGCCAATAGCGTGAGCCGCCTCATGGCACTCCAGCCACTCGTCGGTCGAAATTTTGTCCGGGCAAAGAATTTGCCGAACCTCGTCGTCAAGAACCTCCGCAGCCGTCCCCGGGAGCGATTTGAGTCCCGCTTCTTTCAAGCGCATGAGGTACTCGACCAAAGATTCGCCGAGACGGTGAGCTCCTTCGATTACTTCCAAAGCGGTAAAGCCATGTAGGTGCATGTCAGGCACAACGTCGTGGATTGCTTTACACACGTCGATGTAATAATCGCCGTCAAAGCTTGGGTGGATCCCGCCCTGGAGTGTTACTTCTGTAGCTCCCAGTTGAGCTGCTTCGATCACACGTTCTTGTATGTCTTGCAGGGTGAGCATGTACGGGGTGCCGCGGAGATTGAGAGAAAGCGGACCTTTTGAAAACCCACAGAACCGACATTTGAAGGTGCACACGTTGGTGTAATTAATATTTCGATTGTGGACCCATGTCACTTTTTCCCCTACGGCTTGCCGACGCAATTCATCGGCAACCTCTGCCACTGCCACAACCTCAGGTCCGCGGGCTTCGAAGAGGGTAATGATTTCATCTCGATCGACTTCGTGACCTAGGAGCACTCCATCGAGAACCTCTTGTACCGCCCCTCGAGAAAACGAGCGACCGGGGAGGATTTTCATCGGTGAATGTTCCGCTCCCCCTGAGTACCACTGGGTGCTGTCTTGATCAGCTAACAGCACGTCAGCCCCTGAGCCGACATCGCGATTTTCCATCGTCCGCTCCGGCATTTGAGCGCCGGGATCATCTCTACCCAGACCTTCGGCATCGCTTCGATCAAGAACAGGGAAACGATTCTCTTCGTCAAGCCATTCTTCTGGGCGAAGAGCGAAACTTGGGTGGATGGTGAGCCTCGGGGCGAGACTAAAGCCTCTGGTTTCAGTTACTTCGCGAAGCCGGTCCAGATCAGGCCATGGCCGTTCGGGGTTTACGTGGTCAGCCGTAATGGGCGACACGCCGCCCCAGTCGTCGATACCGGCGTCGAGAAGACCACCGAAATCATCAGACAAATTCGGCGGCGCTTGAAGGTGTATGTCTGTCGGAAGCAATATGCGAGCGAGGGCAATGGCTTGTAAATAATCGTCAGATGGGCAAGGCGGGCTCTTGTGCATGGCCGTGCCTAATTTCGGTAAAAAATTCTGAACAATGACTTCCTGAACGTGCCCATGCCTTCGGTGGCTTTCAGCGATAGCGAGGATCGTCTCGACTCGGTCAGTGAGGGTCTCGCCGATGCCTACTAAAAGGCCAGTGGTGTACGGAATCTGGAGTTGTCCTGCAGCTTCTAAGGTGTTCAGCCGCCGTTCTGGCTCTTTATCCGGGCAGCCTCTGTGACAAAGAAGTTCTTCGTTGAGGCTTTCCAACATCATGCCTTGGCTGGGGCTAACTTTTCGCAACTCAGCTAACTCGTCGCGATAGAGCGCACCAGGGTTGGCGTGGGGCAACAAACCAGTTTCGTCTCGCACCATGCGACACATATCAATCAAATATTCGATGGTGGTCTCATAGCCATGATCGCGTAGCCATTCTTGGGCTACTGAATAACGCAGTTCTGGCCGCTCCCCAAGCGTAAACAACGCTTCATGACACCCCTGAGATGCCCCGTGGCGCGCTATGGCCAACACTTCGTCAGGTTCGAGGTAGGGATGGTCGAGCCGAGCCGGTGGCTGAGCGAAGGTGCAGTACCCGCATTTGTCTCGGCACAGCATGGTCAGCGGGATAAAAACCTTGGGACTATAGGTAACCCGAGTTCCATGTGCGGCATCACGAATAGATGAAGCGCGTTCCAATAGGGAGTGGAGAGGCAAATTCAAGAGCGCATCAACTTCGGCAGGAATTTCAATACTCATCGTCATTGTTGCTCCGTTCTCAGGACCTGATGCTTGCGCCAGGACCAGGTCGGCTACGAATTTCAGCGGGATCAAGTGAGTCGTTACAGGTTGGACATTGCGTGATCTGGGTGAGGGGCGTGCCGCACTCGGAATGAACGAGAAGCGTGGGCGGTGTTCCGTCGTTGCACCAATGATCACCCCATCTCATTAAAGCAACCAGACTTGGTGATAGGTCGCGCCCTTTGTGAGTGAGGAAATACTCATGTCGAACGGGTCGGTCTTGGTATGGGACTTTGTTCACGATGTCTGCATCGACCAGCTTGGCTAAACGAGAGGCGAGAAGATTTTTAGCGATGCCGAGGTTGTCTTCGAGTTGGCCGAAACGTCGCACTCCTCGAAACAGATCGCGAAGGATGAGGAGCATCCATCGATCGCCAATCACATCAAGCGTTCGTTGGATAGAACAACCATCGCGCTGTTCTGGCCTATTCCCCATATATGTGAACATAGGTGAGTAAGTTTCGATTTGCAACCGACTTGCTGTTAATTCAGTGATTCGGCCTTCGTCGACAAACTTGCTATTAACTCATCGAAGCTTTTGACGAACGACGCAACGCCTTCTTCTTCTAATACTGCAGCGACGTTGTCGAGATCTATGCCGAGAGCCGATACCGCATCAAGGACTGCTTGAGGTTCGAATGGCTTGGCGTCAACTGTGCGAGCGACTGTTCCCCGTTTCACGAACGCATCGATCGTGTTGTCGGGCATGGTGTTGACCGTGTTGGGCCCTATCAACTCGTCCACGTACAAGGTTTCGGAGTAACTCGGATTCTTAGTGCTTGTTGAAGCCCAAAGCGGTCGTTGTAATTGGGCGCCCCTATTAGCTAGTGCCTGCCAACGCGAACCATCGAAAACAGTTTTGAAAGCCAGGTAGGCGACTTGAGCCTGGGCAACTGCAGTTCTTCCGCGCAGAGAAAGAGCCGCCTCAGTTCCTATTTCCTCAAGGCGGCGGTCCACCTCTGTATCAGTCCGCGAGATGAAAAAGGAGGCAACGCTAGCGATCCCCGAGAGGTCCTCGCAGCCAGCCTCCACAGCGTCCTCTAATCCGGCGATATAGGCCTCCATGACTTCCCTGTATCGAGACACTGAGAAAATCAATGTGACGTTGATGGATTTGCCTTCGCCAATCATGGTCCGCACCGAAGGCAGACCTTCCAACGTGCCCGGTATTTTGACCATGAGGTTTGGCGCGTTAAGTCTCTCATGTAGTGCTCTTGCAGCTCTGGTTGTCTCATCGGTTTCTCTGGCTAGTGCGGGGTCGACTTCCACCGAGACAAAACCATCTGTCCCATTGGAAGACTCATAAACCGGGCGGAGAGCATCCAGTGCGCCCCGAATATCACTTGTTACTAAATCCCAGTAAGCCGTGCCCACGGCAACGCCGTCTGCAATCAATTGAATGAATTGCTCGTCGTAGTCTGCACTTCCCTCGATCGCTTTCTGGAAGATTGCTGGATTAGAGGTAAGGCCTCTAATACCTGAAGCCACCCATTGATCTAACTCTCCGGTGGTGATCCAGCCTCGGCGAAGGTTGTCGAGCCAAGGGCTTTGTCCGTGTTCCTCATATAGGGCTGAAAGCCGAGAGTTGGAGTTCGTTGAAATGGTCATCCCTCTTCCGATCTGAGCGTTATTGAATTAGCGAACGAGCTGCAGTCTCAACGGCTGCGGCGTTGAATCCGAATTTCTCCAGGACTTCGTTTCCGGGCGCGCTTGCCCCGAAACGATCAATCGTTACGGTTACGTCTGCCCATCGGTCCCAACCGAGAGAAATACCGGCCTCAACGCCGACAACTGGTATTCCATGAGGGAAAACCCGCTCCTGGTAACTCTCGTCCTGATCAAGAAATATTTCCCAGCAGGGCATAGACACCACTCGCGACGCTATGCCCGCTGCGGCAAGAGACGCAGCCGCATCGACGCATAATTGAACTTCTGACCCAGTCCCAGCCAAAATAACTGCAGGATCCGGGGCATCTATAAGAACATAGGCACCGCAGTTGACTTGGTTAGGTCGCACGGTGCCTTCGAGGACAGGGACATTTTGCCGGGTGAGAACGATCGCAATCGGACCGTCGGTCTCAATAGCGATTTGCCAAGCCTGTGATACTTCGTTCGCGTCAGCAGGCCGTATTACCGGGAGATCCGGGATCGCCCGCAAAGAAGCGACGTGTTCAATGGGCTGATGGGTTGGCCCATCTTCACCGACGCCGATTGAGTCGTGGCTCCAGACGAATACCACGTTGGCTTTACTAAGCGCAGCCATGCGAACTGAAGGCCTCATGTAGTCAGCGAAAACAAGAAACGTTCCTACTACGGGAAGGATGCCGCCATGCAACGCCATTCCGTTAGCTATTCCGCCCATGGCATGTTCCCGGACGCCGTAGTACAGCTTGCGTCCTTCAGGTTGGCTCGGGGTGAGCGTTTCAGCCACCAAATTCGTCCCTGTATTGCCGGTGAGATCGGCAGAACCAGAAAGGAGAGAGGGAACTACATCTACCAGCGCGTCGATCACGTGATTGTTCGCGTTACGAGTCGCGACCGAAGTTCCTGGTTCGTACTTCGGTAGCTCGTCTAACCAATTAGGCAGTGGCTTTCCTGTGAGTAATGCATCAATCCAACTGACATCGAGATCGCTGTGAGCAACACGGAGTTTCCATTCAGCGTGCAGTTCGGCACCTCTTGCGCCGGCTTCGCGATATGCCTCCAGGACGTCGTCATCAACTCGGAAGTCGACTTGGGGATCGAAACCCATCGCGAGTTTTGCCGCAGCGATCTCATCATCATCGGTGATGGCTCCATGCGCTCCGGGCGTGTCCATCGCGTTCGGCGCGGGAAATCCGATGTGGCTCCGCACGATGACCAATGAGGGTTGGTCCTCTATGTCGGCGGCGTCCACAAGCGCTGATTCAAGTAAATCTGTGTCCTCGGCGGCTTCGCCAAGGTTTCGAACGTGCCAGCCGTATGCCTCAAATCGCTGTTGAGTATTATCAGAAAATGTTAGATCAGTCGATCCGTCGATAGTTATTTGGTTGTCGTCGTATACGGCCACGAGCCTGCCCAGTTTTTGATGACCGGCCAGGCTCGCCGCTTCGTGACTCACTCCCTCCATTAGGTCGCCGTCACCACAAATCACCCAGCTTCGGTGATCGACGATTTCGCTGCCGAGGCGAGCTCGAAGATGTCTTTCTGCAAGCGCCATTCCCACGGCGTTTGCTAGTCCCTGACCGAGAGGCCCTGTAGTCACTTCGACTCCTGGAGTAAGACCCGCTTCAGGATGACCGGGAGTGAGCGACCCCCACTGACGGAAGCTCCGGATGTCGTCGAGTGAGATGCCGTACCCAGTCAAGTACAACATTGAATACAGGAGCATCGAAGCATGACCGGCAGACAGGATGAATCGGTCTCGGTCCGCCCACCCGGGTGCTGCCGCATCATATTTCAGGACCCTGGTGAATAAGACGTCAGCAAGAGGAGCTAGCGCCATTGCCGTCCCTGTATGGCCACTGTTTGCCTTTTTGACGGCGTCGAGTGCAAGGGCTCTGATTGTGTTGATTTGTCGGGTCCGAAGGTCGCTTGTCACTTAGCCTCCCAAGTGGCGATCCTAGCTTGAGCTTTTGACAATTTTAGGGAGGTTCAGTCGCGAAAAAGAGCCGCGGAAGCGGTGAATCCATGGAGGAAGGACCGTGTGCCAACAGGCCCAATTTCACCCGCGCAAAACATCCCCGCTACAGCCTCATGCCGAACTAGGTCGGCGATGATTGCAGCATCATGATCTGGGTCTTCGAATAGGTGCGACCCTCGCCCGTTACACGTGAAGAGCAGTGCGCCCTCGGCAGCACTAATTGGCTCGGCCATGAGACGTAAATCTTGATCGGCCGATGCTGCGTCGCGTACTTGAAATTGGACAGTGCTTCCAACGGGTGGGTGGTCACCGATAGCGAGACTCCCGGTTCGTTGGTCGGCCCCCATAACGGCTCGAATGAGGAAGTCACCGGTACCGAAATCGACCTGATGCTCGTCGATCACTCGTCCAATGTGTAAGCCCTGGTTGACGAGTAACTGCTCGCTTTCGCTGAGGCCATTAAACATCTCCTCTAATCGCCTTAACGCCGGCTTTCCACCTAACTCTCGAACTAAATTGCCCTCTGCCGAAGTCACAATCAACGGTGACCCCACCGGGCGACAACCCTGAGATACCAAAGGCTCCACACGGGTACGTCCCCCGATTAAGAGCCCAACAGCACCGGTATCGTGAATCTGATCATTGAGCAGAAATCGGTTTCCATTCGGAGCATTAGCCCCAGAAGCCAGGCCCCCGATTATCTGAAGCTCAGGGTGGGAAGCGGACCACGAGTCGACAGCTAACTCAGTAGGGAAGCTGAAAGGATCAGCAAGAAGAATTAATGTGTGTGCGCTTACTTCGGGCAGCTCATCGATTTCGATGCCGCCATGGATCGTTTGTCGAGCTTCGAGTCGCACGGCTGAGACTGTTCCATCGAATTTGCCAGCCCACATTGCGACCGCGCGCTGTTCTTCAACCTCCCGGGCTCCCGCTACGACAGAGACTGCGGTGGTTCCGATAAGTGTTTTTGGCTGAAGTAACTGATGTGTTGCCGCCAAAAGATCTGCGGCATGAGCCATTAGGTCTCCGGAGATGAACAGGGCGACAGCATCAGGGTTAGGTCCGACGACCTCCAAAACCTCGCCGATAGTTTCACCTATCGCGACTCCGGGATCATGGTGTGTCGAGAGACTCGAAGCGTAGGGCATTGCTAGTGGGGGGACGGCTCAGTAACTGTTAGGGGAACAGTTAATACCGGTCCGTTGTCTATCCGACAATGGGCTTCAATGGTCATGGGTCCGACAATTTCCACCGTTGCTTGTACGAGGTTGTAACCGAACTTCCCCGGATCGACGCTAACTGGTTGAACGTTACGAATGTCCATGGGTTCGCCCTCCGAATGAAAGGTAACTTCGAGCGCCGCTAGGCCCTGGTGCTCAGCGGGGCACTTCAGCAGCACCATTAAATGCGGTTGGATGGTCACCGGAAACGGACTTGGCGCATCGAGCGAAAAGTGCACCCCTGAGAGATCAAGACGTGCCGAGCCGCCATCAGTTTGACGCATTTCGAGGTGTTCTAGGAATAGTGCTGCGATGATTTCCACATTCTGAGACTATGCGAATTGACGGTTGGAGACTCCTCTTTATCCCCGAGCTTTTCGTTTAGACCTACTGTCTTTCACAGGTACTCGAGAAAATTTGAAGAAGGGATTGGTCAAGTTGAGATGACGGAGCAGAGCAAACTATTTCGCAAAGAAACACCGATGTTTCCGCTCGGCAGCGTCTTGTTTCCTGGAGTTACTCTTCCTCTCAACATTTTTGAGGAACGTTACCGATCCCTAGCTAAGCGCTGTGTCAACAATGAAGAACCGTTTGGGGTCGTTCTGATTGAGAAAGGACACGAGGTGGGGGGAGGAGATGTCCGCTCCTCAGTCGGATGCCTCGCCAGAATCATCGAACACCGCGAATTCCCCGATGGAAGGTGGGCGTTGTTGATTCGCGGGGAGTCAAGAATCTTGGTTGAGGAATGGCTCGACGACGACCCTTACCCCAACGCAGTGATCACTGATTTGCCTGATGATGACTGCCCATTGTCTATGGACCGCTGCATGGAGGTATTGAAAAGGCTTACCGCCCTGACCGTCGCTGCAAAAAGTGCAGGCTACGAAATGCCGATAATTGACGCTGAAGCCTTGGCGGTCGGGGTCGACGCGGAAGAGTTGGGATACCGGATCGCTCATTTGACGCCCGCAGGTTCGTTTGATCGACAAAAAATTTTAACGCGAAGCAATTCCGCGGAGAGGCTTGACTGCATCGAAGAGCTCGTTGTGGGACTTGAAGAAGTTCTTGAAGCGATGAGAGACAAGGAATGACCGCTGGTGGCGCAGCCCTTCTTGTCTGGCATGCTTGGGAATCGTCCAACCTTTAGGAGTGGGGCGCAGTGTCGGATCAGCATCGAGGAATAAGAACTGATGTTCAGGAGTTATTGACGACCTTACGCGCCTATCTGATGCAGGAAACCGTCCGACCACTGCAGGGGTTGGGCCGCTACATCATCTTTGGCGTACTCGGATCTATCTGTTTTTCTGTAGCAGCGGTGTTCTTGACACTCGCAGCTGTTCGTAGCTTGCAGGAGCTAACAACCGTTTTTGAAGGCACTTGGTCGTTCGTGCCCTATCTGGCCGGAATCGCGGCAGCGTTATGTATCTTTTCACTCGTTCTGCTGGCGATAAAGCGCGATGGAAGGCGTCGTTGACATGGTGGATAACGAAAACAACGAACACAGCAGTGTCCCGCCCATTACGGCCGACGACTTGCGTCATAGCTTCGAGCGGGTGACAGGCGAAGCCGAAGAAAGTACGACGACATTTCCAAAACCTGGAATCGTCATTGCCAGTGCCGTGGTCACAGGGATCGTCCTTGTTGCATTCGCTTTGGGGCGCCGAGTCGGACGAAAGCGCTCAACAGTCGTCGAAATCGTCCGAATCTGATGAGTCTGCTCGACGGTATGAGGCAACGCCCTCCTGGTCGGTTAATTAGGTCCGCGTGGAGAAGAGGGCGACTTGGTAGTGGCGGCTGGATGGCGTTGGCGATCATGGGCACCGGGTTCCGGCTCCTTAAGGTTCTGAGTCGGCGGAGGGCGGAAGTCGCGCACACAGCCGAGTTGAAACCAGGGGAATCCTTGAGAATTAGACACCTTCCCGAAGACCAGCGCGGTCGGCAGGTTTAGCTATGGCGGAATCCGATTCTTCGGTCACTGACGGAGCGGTTCTTCAGATAAGCGAACGCATAGTCCTCATCGATAATCGGCAGCGCCGCTATCTAGTGGAACTTGAGGAGGATGGTGAGTTTCACTCCCATGCGGGGATGGTTCCACATAACGAGATCATCGGAAGCGTAGAAGGAAGCGAATTTCGCACTGCGTCGAACGCTCGGTTCGTAGCGTTACGCCCAACGCTTAGCGACCATGTCCTAAAGATGCCGCGTGGAGCTCAGGTCATTTATCCAAAAGACTTAGGACCGATTCTTATTCTGGCCGACATTTCCGCAGGATCACGGGTGTTCGAATCCGGTCTCGGATCGGGAGCGCTGTCTACCGCGCTTTTGCGTGCCGGTGCAGAAGTAACCGGGTACGAAATCCGCGAAGATTTTGCTGAAAACGCCCGGTCCAACGTCGAGAGGTTTCTTGGACAAGACGTCCTTGACCGATACGAAATAAAGATTCGTGATGCCTACGAGCCACACGAAGACGGCAACTTTGACCGTGCTGTCCTCGACTTACCAGAACCATGGCAAGTGGTGCCTCATCTGGAGAAGTCGCTGCGACGCGGTGGGATTCTTGTTGTGTACAACCCATCTATCATCCAGGTCCAGAACCTTCGCCAGAGACTCGATAAAGGTCCCTGGTCGATGATCGAGACGATTGAGGTCCTGCATCGCACGTGGCACGTTGAAGGCCACGCAGTGCGGCCGGACCACAGAATGGTCGCCCACACCGGATTTCTTACTCATGCCCGACTAGTTGCACTCTGATTGAGCGACAGTGGTTGTTGATCTCTTCTTTGGACTATTGCTGGCAATAGCAGTCTGGACTGGCTGGAGAGGCGGGCTTGTAGGACGCCTCGCCAGTTGGGTTGGATTCACAGTGGCTGCGCTAGCGGCTGCTCGCTGGGCGACGGTTGCCCTCGATTCATTAAATATCACAGGCAAACACCAGCGACTCGGTGCCGCGACAGCGGCCGTGTTACTCGCCGGTGTACTTGGGCATGCTGTTGGGTGGAGAGTGGCGCGCGGATTGCGAAACTTCGTTCCGCGCCCATTGCGTTGGGTTGATTCGCTTGCTGGTGTCGTAATGGGGGCCGGCTTAGTGGTGCTTCTGGTTTGGCTCTTCGCCCCAGCGCTTCTTTCCGTGCGAGGTTGGCCTCGGGATCAGGCCAAAACTTCAAGGGCAGTAGCAGCCGTTGAACGCTGGGTCCCAGTGACTCCTACTGCTGGAAGTCTTCTGGGTAGCCTCACCCAAGACTGGGGCGTTCTTGCTGCTTTTGATGCTGATACCCCTGCGGTGGATGTCGGGGACTTACCAACAAAATTGGTGGTGAGTGCCGAGGTATTAGAAGTCGCCGCAGCGTCAATAGTTCGTGTCACCGCAATTGCTTGTAGCCAAAGGCAGGACGGAACTGGTTTTGTTATTGCACCCGGGGTGGCGTTAACGAACGCCCATGTGGTTGCAGGGTCACAAAAGGTCGAGGTTGCTCTACCCGGAACAACACTCGAGCAAACTGCGGTATTGGCGTTTGACCCGGAGCGCGACCTTGCCCTCTTAAGGGTGGACCCGACCATCGAACCGCTACATCTGGAATCACCGTTAGCTGGACAGTTAGCGGGAGTTATCGGCCACCCTGGAGGTGGGCCATTACGAACCGCGCCGATACGTCTGGTGGAGCGCGTTGCAGCCCACGGACGCGATCTTCACGACTCGGTGGACACGACTCGCAAGGTTTGGTTTGCTGCCGCAAAACTACAAACGGGAGATAGCGGGGCACCGGTTATCGACAACAACGGTTCAGTCGTAGCCGTCATCTTCGCAGTCGCGCCTCCCGGATCGTCAGAATACGGGGGCACTGCATATGCCTTGGACAGATCGGAAGTGGCAGCATTTATGGCCGAAGTCGCAGCCTTTGGAGACCGCACCGTCGTGAACACAGGAAAATGTTTGAATTGAATTAACGCGACAATGCGGAGGTGATCTCTTTCAGGATCCCCTGCACGGTCTAGTTGTCTGCTGAAGGCTTGTTAGGCCTCAATGTAAATGCACTCGCCGGGGCATTCCTCAGCAGACTCAATCACCGCGTCTAGTTGCGAATCGGGGAAGCTAGCTAAAGCTTCCGCCCCACCTGGATCAGACATCACATTTCCAGCTTCAACTACATAAGCAAGTCCATCATCGAGCAACGTGAACACATCAGGCGCGATCTCCTCGCAGAGACCATCTCCTGTGCATAAATCTTGATCGATCCAGACCTTCATGGTGGTGCCTTTGTTCTTCGCAGAATGAAGCGCAGCGGGTGCGGGGGATATTACCCGGAAGGTCTCCCTACCGGGGTATGTCTCAATTTACCTTGTCCGAGGGATGTAAACACAGAACCTGCACCAAGTTGACGATTCTGTGGACAACACAAACATGTAGCAGTTTGTGTAGCGGATTCGTGTAGGTTCCGGTGCTGACGACAGCGAATCGAGGTTAGTGATGTCGAATGACGACGAACTGACTGATAACGAAATGCCGGCAGGTGAATTAGCAGCGCTGCGCAGTCAGATACGGGCCATGGAGTCCGAGGTTGCCTTACTGAGACGAAAGCTAGTTGATACCCCGAAAAGAGTGACCACCCTCGAGGAACGTCTACTTGAGACCAAAGGACAGCTTGCCCAGGCAGTTTCTCAAAACGAGAAACTCACTTTCACGCTGCGCGAAGCCCGTGAACACATAGCGACGCTTCGAGAGGAAGTTGACAAACTCACTCAGCCACCCTCCGCGTATGGCACCCTCATCGCCGCAAATGAAGATGGAACCGTAGATGTGCACGCGAACGGAAGAAAAGTGCGGGTCAGCCTGCACCCGGACTTAGCCGAGCAGGACTTAGAAACCGGTTCCGAGGTTGTTCTCAATGAATCTTTGAACGTCGTAATGGCCCGCAGACCCGAATCTTCGGGTGAGGTGGTCACTCTCAAAGAAGTCTTAGCGGATGGTGAACGCGCTCTTGTCGTGGGAAGAGCTGACGAAGAGCGCGTGGTTGAACTGGCTGGGCACCTGCGTGAACAAACCATGAGGTCCGGGGACAGTTTGCTGCTCGACATTCGAGCCAACCTTGTGCTTGAACGGTTACCGCGACCCGAAGTCGATGATCTGCTACTGGAGGAAGTGCCTGATGTCACCTACAACGACATAGGCGGCTTAGACGGTCAAATTGAACAAATTACCGATGCGGTAGAACTGCCCTACCTTCATCAAGATTTATTTCGCGACTATGAGCTTCCTGCCCCAAAGGGCATCTTGCTTTATGGTCCGCCAGGCTGCGGCAAAACGTTGATCGCGAAAGCGGTTGCAAATTCGCTAGCGAAAAAGATCGCCGATGTCGCAGGCGACGGGCAGGCGCAGAGTTTCTTCATCAATGTCAAAGGCCCGGAATTATTAAACAAATATGTAGGGGAAACCGAACGACAGATAAGGCAGATCTTTCAACGAGCTAGAGAGAAAGCAAGTGAAGGTTGGCCGGTCATCGTGTTTTTCGACGAAATGGAGTCTCTATTTCGTACGCGCGGGAGCGGCATCAGTTCTGATATGGAGTCGACCGTTGTCCCACAGCTTCTGGCTGAAATAGATGGCGTAGAGGGCTTAAGGAACGTCATCGTCATCGGCGCATCTAACCGGGAGGACTTGATCGATCCAGCAATCTTGAGGCCCGGCCGCCTTGACGTAAAAATTAAAATTCACAGACCAGACGAAACTGCGGCGGCGGCAATCTTTGCAACGTACCTAAAGCAGCATCTTCCGATCGACCCCATTGAGATTGATGACCTGGGTGGTGGCGATCCCGATAAGGCAGTTCGAGTAATGATTGAGCGAACGGTCGAAGAAATGTATCGAGACGAGGAGCACAACCAATTCCTAGAGGTCACCTACCAAAACGGTGATAAGGAAGTGATGTACTTCAAAGACTTTGCTTCGGGCGCCATGATCGAAAATATTGTTCGGCGGTCGAAGAAAAGCGCGATAAAAAGAGCGATCGCAACCGGAAGCCAGGGCATTCGGCTCGATGATTTGCTTGGCTCGATTCGACAAGAATATCGAGAACACGAAGATCTGCCGAACACGACAAACCCCGACGACTGGGCGAAGATCTCGGGGAAAAAAGGTGAACGAATTATTTTCATTCGGACGTTGGTCAGCGGGGAAAACGATTTAGAGAGCGAAGGCGGACGGGCGATTGAGCGCGTTCAGACCGGCCAGTACCTCTAAAACCCACTTCCAGCGATAGGGTCGCCGTGTGGCGGTACACAAAGTCCTGGGGATAGAAACAGAATTCGGCATCCTTCACCGCAACGAAGGTGATTCCAATCCCGTTGCGGCTTCGTCGATGATCATTAATTCCTATGTGAATGGTTACCTAGAACGGCGCGTCGGGTGGGACTTTGAAGATGAGCACCCTGGAGTTGATGCACGAGGTTTTAATGAATTTGATGCGTTGGCTCCTGAAATTGAAACCCACCTAGTAAACGCTGTCCTGACTAACGGCGCTCGCTATTACGTGGATCATGCACATCCAGAACTAGCGACCCCAGAGTGCACGGACGCGTTTCAATGCACCATTTACGATCGAGCGGCCGAAGAAATTCTGATTCGTTCCATGGATAAAGCAAACCAACTCCTGCCAGAAGGCGAGGAGTTGGTAATCCACAAAAACAACAGCGACGGCAAGGGCAACAGCTACGGATGCCACGAAAACTATTTGGTCGATAGAAATGTTCCGTTCGGGCGAATAGTGCTCCAGATCATGCCCTTCTTCATTACCCGACAAATTTTTTGTGGCGCTGGGAAAGTGGGTTCAGAAGCCCCTGGACTCACCCACGACGAAGTGCCGTTTCAAATAACCCAGCGCGCCGATTTTTTTGAAGAAGAAGTGGGCCTTGAAACCACTATCAAACGTCCGATTATTAACACGAGAGATGAGCCTCACGCCGACAGCAAACGCTACAGACGCCTCCACGTAATTGTCGGTGACGCAAATATGAGCGAGTTGCAGACCTATCTAAAGCTGGGAACGACGGCAATTGTTTTGGCAATGATTGATGACGACATGGCACCCAACGACTGTGCCTTTGAGTCGCCCGTGCGTGCCTTACGCGAGGTGAGTTACGACATCGACCTTGAAGCGCGCTATCGCTTGGCCAACGGCGCCACTGCCACAGCGCTAGAGGTCCAATGGGTCTACCACGCAGCGGCCGAGCGGTGGGCGGATCGACATGGGTTTGATGTCGTCGGAGGAGAACAAATTGGTAGGGACTTAATGGAGCGTTGGGCATCGGTCCTTGTCGCGCTCGAAGACAACCCAGACTCGCTTGCCGATTCCATCGATTGGATAGCAAAACGTCGTCTGTACGAAGGATTCCGCTCCCGCCATGGTGTCGAGTGGTCTGACCCGAGAATGGCAGCATTAGACCTTCAGTATCACGACCTGCGACCCGATAAGGGATTAGCTCGCAGGATCGGGCTTGTTCGAATTTCTAACGATGCCGAAGTGGAAGCAGCGATTAGTCAGCCTCCTCCGACTACTCGCGCATTTTTTCGCGGACGTTGCTTAGAGAAATACCCTGACCAGATAGTCGCCGCAAATTGGGATTCGATGGTGTTTGATGTCGGGACTGACCCATTGCGTCGAGTCCCAATGCTTGAACCATTGAGAGGGACAGCGGCTCACGTGGCTAGCTTGTTGGATGAATGTGACGACGCAGGAGAACTTCTACGTCGTTTAGGGACATAACCCCACATAGGATCGAGAGAACGTAGGAGACCTAGATGGCTGAACGAGAACAAAAGCGCCGGCCCACCCCTCGAACGGAGGAGGCTGAGGTTGATGAAGCTGGGCCACAAGAAGCGGGGCAAGAGCTCAAGGCGGAGTTAGATGACCTGCTTGACGAAATCGACGAGGTTCTGGAAACCAACGCTGAAGAGTTTGTCAAGAATTACGTGCAGAAAGGCGGGCAGTGAGCGCGATGCCGTTCTTCGTTCCTGGGCAGGATCCGGGGACTGACTTCTTGAGCCTTTTACGCCAAACCGGTCACGAACCGTTCCCGGTGGACCTACGCGGTGTCATTGATGCAGGGCACGCGACGACTGTTTTAGCTGTGCGCTGCGAGGGCGGGGTAGTGGTTGCAGGTGATCGTCGCGCTACAGCGGGGCATCTAATCAGCCACCGAGATATGCAAAAGGTTTTCCCCGCTGATGAACATTCAGCGGTGGCCATCGCCGGCGCAGCAGGACCAGCAATTCAGATGGTGCGGGTGTTTCAACTGCAGCTCGAGTACTACGAAAAGATTGAAGGAAAACCGCTCACATTGGAAGGCAAAGCGAATCAGCTGGCTGAGATGCTCCGCGGAAACCTTCCACAAGCGATGCAAGGGCTGGCGGTGGTGCCAATCTTCGCCGGATTTGACCATTCCCAAGGGTTGGGTCGACTTTTTCAGTTCGACATAACAGGAGGCCGTTACGAAGAGCAGGACTTTGCCACAAGTGGTTCCGGCAGCCTTCACGCCGGGACAGTGGTAAAGCTCGGCTATGAGCCGGACCTTTCCACCGAGAACGCTCTCGCGTTAGCGGTTAAGGCCCTGTGGCACGCCGCAGATGAAGACAGCGCTACTGGCGGTCCCGACCCGGTTCGTGGGATCTATCCAATCCTGGCAGTAATTACAGAAGATGGTTTCAGACAACTCAGTGATGGCGAGTCCGGGCAAGTCTTCGCTGAACTTCGCGAAGAGCTGGGGAGAGGGGCAACTTAGCCATGACGATGGCGGGAATGTATGTAAGTCCTGAACAATTGATGCAGGACCGCGCAGACTATGCGCGTAAAGGAATTGCACGCGGGCGCAGTCTCGCCGCTGTTGAATACCAAGGTGGGGTAGCACTCGTCGCCGAGAACGCCAGTTCGTCATTGCGGAAGGTTTCAGAAATATATGACCGAATTGCTTTTGGAGGCGTCGGACGTTACAACGAATTTGATCAACTACGTATAGCCGGAGTTCGTTACGCAGAGCTCAAGGGTTATCAGTACAGCCGCGATGACGTCGATGCGCGAAGTCTGGCTAATCAATACGCCCAGATGCTGGGACAGATATTCACCCATGAGATGAAACCCATGGAAGTTGAGATCGTGGTTGCGGAAATCGACCGTGAAGGTGATGCGGATTTGTATCGAATTCAGTACGACGGCACTGTGGTCGATGAACAACACTGGTGTTGCATAGGAGGGGACTCAGAAGCAGTTCTTGGGAGATTGGGTGAGGGCTGGTCTGCCGATCTTGAGCGCGACGGCGCCGTTCGTCTTGCAGTCGAATCGCTGGCCGGACCGGACCGGTCCATGTCAGCCGAGGATCTGGAAGTTGCGATACTGGATAACGGCAACGGGCGCCGCTGTTTCCGACGCCTCGACGACGCCGACACGGCGAGCCTCTTGGCGGAGTAACACCAGCTCGAACTGACAGGTTCCCTGTCGCTGCTCAACCGCTTGCTGAGAACAAAGATACGGTGTGGCCCGTGCAACGAAGAATCATGGGGCTGGAAAACGAGTACGGGGTTACTTGCACCATCCGAGGACAGCGTCGACTTAGTCCGGACGAGGTAGCTCGGTACTTATTTCGCAGGGTCGTTTCCTGGGGCCGATCAAGTAACGTTTTCTTGGCGAACGGAGCACGTCTGTATTTGGATGTGGGGTCACATCCGGAATACGCCACTCCTGAATGCGACTCGGTATATCAAGTGATTTGCCATGATCGGGCCGGCGAACGAATTCTTGAAAAGCTCGTAAAAAACGCAGAGGAGCGCCTCGCCGAAGAGGGGATCACAGGAAGTACGATCTACCTCTTTAAAAACAACACGGATAGCGCCGGGAATAGTTACGGCTGCCACGAAAACTACCTAACAAGTCGCCGCGATGATTTTTCACACTACGCCGAAGTGTTGATTCCCTTCTTAGTGAGTCGGCAGATCTACACCGGCGCGGGCAAGGTGTTGCAAAGTGCGCGAGGAGCCATGTACAGCATCGCCCAAAGAGCCGAGCACATTTGGGAAGGAGTTTCTAGCGCCACTACGCGTAGCCGCCCAATTATCAATACTCGAGACGAGCCACATGCCGATGCAGAGCGGTATCGACGTCTACATGTAATCGTGGGTGACTCAAATATGAGCGAATACACCTCCTTCTTGAAGGTGGGGGTTACATCTTTGTTGCTCCGCATGATGGAAGACCCGGCCGTTGTGCTTCGCGATATGACCCTCGAGAATCCAATCAGAGCTATTCGCGAGATCAGCCACGACATCACCTGCACGCGGCGGGTTCGTCTAGCGAATGGTCGAGAGGCAAGCGCATTCGAAATTCAAGCTGAATATCTGGAAAGAGCGCAACGATTTGCGGATACGAACGACTTGAATGACGAAGAGAAACAGGCGTTAGCCATGTGGGAACACTGCATGCGAGGTATCGAGCAGGACCCCTTAACCCTTAGCAAAGAGATCGACTGGGTCATCAAGTACCACCTTCTAGAGCGGTACCAAGCGAAGCATGACCTCGAATTAAGTGATCCTCGAACGGCGTTACTCGACCTCCAGTACCACGACGTGAACCAAAGCCGAGGCGTGTTCTATCTACTCCAACGGAATGGGCTGGTGGAACGTCTGTTGAAAGACGAGGACGTTGAGACGGCAATTGAGCAACCACCTCAAACGACGCGGGCGCGTCTTCGCGGGGACTTTGTTAGGCAAGCGAAAGAAAAGAAACGTGACTACACCGTCGACTGGGTTCATCTGAAGCTAAACGACCAAGCCCAGAGAACTGTGCTGTGTAAAGACCCGTTTCTAGCTCAAGACGAACGAGTCGACGCCCTGATCGCGTCGCTTTGAGGTAACTAGCGTGCCGACTTTTCAGACCTTGCGAGTGGACAACATAATTGAAGTTCGCGAAGGCCTCCAACGAATGCAGCTCGAGGACGAGTCCCAGGCGTACGCGTTGACAGCCGTGGTTGGGTTGGTCGAGGTCGGAAACCTTGTGCTGGTTAACACCACTGCAGTTGAACTCGGTCTAGGTACGGGGGGATGGCATGTCGTTCATTCGATACAAAACAGGACGGAACGGCGGGCCCTGAATGGCGGACAGGTATTAAAGGCGCGGTACCTATCTGAGCAACTGGAGGTCGATCCTCATATCTCCAAGCGAACGGATCTTGTTGGCGCTCGGATCCTGCTCTGCGTACTCCATAGTCATTTTGGCGCAGCTTCTTTGGCTTTGAGATCACCTGACTTGGGGTATCTCATGACAGACCAAGCGGGACTCCCGTTGCGGCTTAGTGATGTAGTGGCGAATCTAGAAAGCCGAGATCTCCTCAAGTGCACTGCCACTGCGGGTCAAGCCTTCGGCGGAGACCTAGAGGCAGTGAGCGTTGCCTCAGCGGCAGCAGGCCTTCTTGACCACGGTTGCTCTCAGATGATCCTGGCGGCAGGGCCCGGTCATCTCGGAACGGCTTCAGTCTTGGGCTTTTCCGCAATGGAACTCGCAGGGCATGCGTCGGTTCTAGCTGCCCTAGGCGCTCAGGTAGGCCTCTGTGTGAGAGCCTCAAGTGCAGATGGCCGACAACGCCATCAAGGAATAAGCCACCATAATCGAACAATCCTGCGGGCCATCCCGGTGCCAATCGAAGTCCCAGTTCCCATCGGTGATGACACATCTTGGATCTCCGAGAACGGGCACCACCCAGTTCCTATTGAGCCAATGGATATTGCGACGGCTATCACCGATTCGGGTGTAGCGATATTGACAATGGGCAGGCCGATAGAGGAAGACCCGATGGCTTGCGCTCATGTTGGCGCTGCCGCTACTTGGCTGAGGAACCAGGCGTAATGAATATGGAGGCCAACGATCCTAAAGGTTTGAGCCGCAGTGGCTTGTGGCGCTCAGTGCGCGAATGGGGCGTCGTAATAGTTGTTGCTCTTCTCGCGGCCTTCGCAATTCGAATGTTTGTAGTGCAGACATATTTCATTCCATCAAATTCAATGGCGCCCACGTTAGAAGTGGGGGATCGTCTGATGGTTGCCAAGCTTGCTTTTAGCGTAGGACAAGTCGACCGAGGTGACCTCGTTGTATTCAACCGGCCCCAGTCCATCAATAACTCGCAGCTCAAGGACTTCGTCAAACGTGTCGTCGCTTTGCCGGGCGAGCAGGTCCAAGCTATCAACGGGGTGGTTTACGTGGACAACCTCCCACTACCTGAGAAATACCTGCCTGAGAACTCCATCACCACCGATTTTGGACCAGTTGACGTACCTAAAGGTCAAATTTTTGTCATGGGTGATAATCGCGCCAACAGTCGAGACAGCCGTTCGTTTGGAGCTATCGACGTTGACTTACTCGTAGGAGAGGTCTTCGCTCGAATTTGGCCGATACGCAGTGTTGGCCGGCCGTAATCTTCGCTCATCCGAAACTAGTATTCGGCCTGGCGAAACCCCTCATGTAAGCGGTCCACATGGTCGCTGTGAATGGCGTCTATGCCCATGCGGACAAGATCGCTGATTGCCTTTTGGTGCTGCGCATCCCAGGCTATGCAATAACGACCAAAGCGATGAAAAAGGGTGGTAAGTCCGCCAGTCCAGTCCGTGTGATGAAGGTTGACTGCATCGACGCCTGCATTGGCTAATTCAGCGGCGTGCCGTTCCGGTCCTTCCTTCATCGAACGCAAGCGAGTGGAATTGACCAAACGCGCACTCGTCGAGTCGCGCCAACTGGCCGCAACTTTCCAGTCCCCATGACATAACCAGAGTTTGGTTTCGGCTTCGAATTCGCGGGACGTTTCGATAACAGGACCGATCGCCGACTGATCCTTCACATCTATAGATAACTCGAAGTTATTTCCACAAGTTTGGTAGAGCTCGCGAAGAGTTGGGATATGAGACGGTAAATCCACCTTCCGGAAAGTCCGTATCTTTCGGCGGCGAAAACCTTTGCGAAGTACACCGTCATGGTCCAAGATCGGGATGTTGTCCGAGGTGAGCCAGACATCTGTTTCCAGTCCGGTGGCACCGAGTTGAAGAGCTTGCACAAAAGCGTCAATCGTGTTTTCTTGGGCGTGCGCCCGACCTCCTCGGTGGGCGAATTTGATTGGGGGTTGACGCAAGGAAACCAGCCGCTGTTGCACGGGAGCATCCTGCTCGATTGTGTCGAAGTGTTGCAACCGAGCCTCTAACGTTATGACGTGCTTGTCGCGTCGATCACCGCCGCATCATTGATACTGACTCTGTCCATATTCATATGGCGCGCAGTCCTTCGTGTGGCTGAAGAAACCAGGAGTTCGCTTGCAAGTGTTGATCGAGCCGAACTTGCGTTGGGCGGATTGGGGATCCAGATGGGCCGAGCCCAAAGACATTTATCCCGGATAGCGCGGACACGGATTCGGCAAATGGTTTTTCGGAGAATAAGAGGGATTGATGGTGCAACGTCTGGTAGCGACAGCAAAGACATAGCATCAAAGGCGTGAATCTCACGCCAAACGAGGTGCTGATTATTTCCTTCGTCGCTCTCATAGCGCTCGGCCCCAAACAGCTTCCTGACGCCGTACGCCGTGTCGGGAAAGGACTCGCAGATCTTCGCCGGTTTAGTTCACGGATCCGAAATGAACTTGATAACGCAGTCGAAGCGGGCGTGGAACAATCTCACGACGACGAACTTCGCCAACAAAGCGTTACGCCTAACTTGCCAGACGACGCCAACAGCCGCGATCGTGAAACTGGCGAGTCGTCACCCCCACAATGAAGCTACGTCGTCGGCCCGTATCTGGACCCGTGTCGTTTTGGGACCACATCGCAGAGTTGCGAGTGCGTTTGATATGGAGCGTCCTCGCAATAATCGCTGGTGCCGTAGTCGGCTTGTTCTTTTATGACTGGATGCTGGAAAGGTTTTTCCTACCGCCGTACTGCAACGTTCTGGAGGCTCAGGGCATAGATAAACCGTGCACCCTGGTGATCATTGAGCCTCTCGATGGGTTCAAAACGCGCATCAGAGTTTCGCTCTACGTAGGCCTCGTCCTAGCGATGCCAGTGATTCTTTGGCATTTATGGCGATTTGTCACGCCGGCACTAGACCGAAAAGAAAAACGGTACGCAATTCCTTTTGTCCTAAGTGCGCTGCTCCTCTTCGCCTGCGGAGCTGCACTGGCCTATTCGACGTTCGAAAGGGCGCTTGACTTCCTCATTTCCTTTGGAGGAGATTCCATCGACCCCATGTTCTCGCCTGGTGCCTATCTCGGGTTGATCACATACATGATGATGGCTTTCGGAATTGGTTTCGAATTTCCTATCCTGCTGGTTTTCCTTCAAATCGCCGGCGTAGTGAAGCCAGCCCAGTTACACCGGCTCCGTCGTTACGCAATCGTGGGAATAGTTGCTCTGGCGGCGATTATCACGCCGTCGGGGGATCCGATCTCCTTGGCTGCGTTGTCTATACCGATGTACGTGTTTTTTGAATTGTCGATATTGGTAGGGCGCCTCCTGACACGCCAACGAGGTCGCGGTCTTTGGTCCAACAGAACTAACGGTGAACGATGACAAGCCCAACTATTCCCCTGCGAGCGAGTCTTTTGGCAAATCGGGGACTCACACCGGATGACTTTCAGGTTCAAGCTTTCGAGGTGATAGATGACGATCGATCTGTCCTGGTCACTGCTCCAACAGCCTCCGGCAAGACGCTTATTGCGGAGTACGCAATCGCCAAGGCGATAGAGGATGGTCGCTCAGTTGCATACACAACACCTATCAAGGCGTTATCGAACCAGAAGTTCCGTGACCTTTCTTCCTGGTTAGGGCCCGACCGGGTTGGATTACTAACAGGAGATAATGCAATTCGTCCCGATACCGATGTAGTTGTGATGACTACAGAAGTCCTTCGAAACATGATTTACGCAAGGTCTCCTCGACTTGAGAATTTAGGACTCGTTGTTCTCGATGAAGTTCACTTTTTGCAGGACCCTTACCGGGGGCCTGTTTGGGAAGAAGTGATTATCCAGCTCCCATCGAGCACCCGTTTGGTGTGCCTCTCAGCGACCGTAACTAACGCTGAAGAACTGGCTGGATGGATCGGTGAAGTCCAGGGGAGTTGCGAAGCCATAACCGAACCAACGCGACCTGTTGAGTTACATGACCATTTCTTAGTGTTTGACAAAAGACACCGGAGACTCCAAGAATTTCGAACTCTTAGAAACGGCCAAGTCAATATCGAAGTTGAACGATTTCTCGGAAAATTTGGTGGCCAGAGACGACAAGATGGTCGCGGGAGAACCGGTGGAGTAGGCCGACCAAGGCGCAGCGAAGTAATCGAACATCTCGACGCCAATGGCCGGCTACCGGCGATTTGTTTTATTTTTTCCAGACAGGGATGTGATGACGCAGTCCGAAACTGCCTTGAACAAGGCGTCGGTTTTCTTGATGGACGCGAGCGACAAAAAGTTGAAACGATCGCGGAGCAACATGTACGCGACATTCGGCGCGCTGATCTTGAGGTCCTTGACTATGAAAGTTGGTTGGAAGGATTAAAAGCTGGAGTCGCGGCCCACCATGCGGGCATGGTTGCGCCATTCAAAGAGACCGTCGAGGATTGTTTCGCCGCGGGTTTACTACGAGTGGTGTTTGCCACCGAAACTCTGGCTATGGGAGTTAATTTGCCCGCCCGATCAGTAATCGTGGAACAACTAAGTCGTTTCCGTGGTGAAGGACACGTGGTGTTGACGCCAGGGGAGTACACGCAACTAACGGGGCGTGCCGGGCGAAGAGGAATCGATTCGACAGGGCATGCATACACCCTGTGGAGCCCTTATGAGTCTTTTGACCAAATCGTGCGACTCGCGTCTAGTAAAGAATTCGTTTTGGAATCGGCTTTTCGTCCCACGTACAACATGGCCGCCAATTTGATGGGAAGAGCGGACCGTCAAGAAGCTATCGACTTGTTGGAACGTTCATTCGCCCAGTATCGGTCCGCTCGGAGCGTCGTCAAGTTGGCCACTCAAGTAGAGAAAGCAAAAGCATCGCTTCGAACCGCGCAGACGGAGTTGAAACGGCTTGGCGTCGCTCGGTCGTCAGAAACCAGTCCTGTAGTTAAAGGCGCTCCTCAGGTCTCGGAGGCTTTGCGAAGCCTTCGTCCGGGAGCAGTCGTGGAAAGAATTCAGGGCACAGACGCACAGCATCTATTAGTACTCGGAACTACCAATAGACGCGGAGGGGACAACCGAGTCCGAGTAGTGACTGCTCGAGGCAAGGTAATGATGCTTGGAGAGTCGGACTTCGACCTGTCGCCGCAATCTATTGCGACCTTGGAATTACCAAAACCATATGCACCCAATCGGCGCGAGTATCAGCGAGGCGCTGCCAGGCTGCTGAAACAACACCTGACGGATTCGGGTCTCGTGCCAGAAATGAGACGACCTGATCGGGACCTACAGCGAGCACGGGCGGAAGCGGAGCGTCAAGTGCAGCGCGCCGAACTGAGAATCGAATCGCTGAAATCTCGAATAGATGTTGCTGAAGGCGGTCTTACTCACACCCTTGATTCGATCGTGGCAATGTTGCAAACCTTCGGTTGTGCGACTGGATGGCAACTCGAGGAATCTGGCCGGCGGCTCCAAGGGATATTCCATGAGATGGATTTACTTGTTGGCATCTGCGTAGACAACGGTATTTTTGATGGCTTGCCGGTGTCGGAAGTCGCAGCGATCGCTTCAGTTCTAACCTACGAGCACCGGAGCCGAATAGAACCACCACCGCCTTGGTACCCCAACAGTGCTGTAGAGGAACGCGTCAAGGCAATGCTGACCTACGCAACATCGCTGCGCACAGAAGAACGGAACAGGGGGCTACCTGAAACGAGGATGCCAGATCCTTCAATTTTGGCGCAGATTCACGCATGGGCATCGGGCCATGATCTCCACCAGATACTCGATGAGGAGATGTCAGCGGGAGATTTCGTGCGAAATGTTCGGCAAGTGATCGACCTCCTCAGCCAAATCGCAGAGGTTGTACCTAACGATCAGACCCGTAAAGCAATGAGGAACGCTGTTACCGCTATTGATCGAGATTTGGTGGCGGCCGCGGCGCGCGTTCAGGACGATATTGAGGATGAGGTTGACATAGATGCCGATTGAGCGCGGAGAAGATTGGGGTGATGACGCGCCGTTCGGGTTAGTGGATGTCATAGCGACAACAGACGCCGAGGTGCGAACCGTTGTCGAGGAATCTTGGGCTGCTGGAACAGAGATTCCTCCCATAGCGCTTCTCGGGGGTGATTTATGGCGAGCGTTAGGTTCTCCCGTAGGAGGATTGCAAAGAATTCGCAGTCAGGAAGCCAAGATGGCGCCAATTGATGCGGCCGAGGTCAGCCTTGATGATCGTTCATGTGCAGCCGTAGCCCACGTGTTTTGTATGAGAAGTTGGTGGCTGGGGCCAATCACCGCAGTGATGAACTCTGAATGGCGTGACACATGGCGTGTGGCCCCCAAAGCGCATCCCAACGATGGCCGATTTGACCTGCTGGAAGGAGATCTACCCATTAGGCAAAGGTGGTTAGCTAGAAGTCGTCTGCGAACGGGGGATCACTTGCCGCATTCAGGTATTCGTAGCGAAAGAGTTACTCATTTAGAACGGACTTTCGAGCGTCCCTTTCGTATCCGGATCGACGGAGTTGACGAGGGACGGCATCGTTCAATCGCAGTGAGGGTGGTCCCTGATGCTTTCAACGTCATATTCTGATGGTTCCAAAGACCGCAAGGGTGCGCGACTAATGCGTCGGATCGCCCTACGATCAGATTCACGTACCGAAACATTCCTCCCTTATCCGACTAACTTTCGAAACTGATCTTGAACAACTACGCAGTTGAGCAATTTACGGCGAGCGAGGAAGATGTTCTTCGTCGCTATTTCACGAACCTTGACCAGCCAGTGTTCGCGCTCGTTAATCTGCCTGAGGTAGTCAAGGGCGCGCTTTTCGCGAGGTACAGCAGAACTCACAAAAGTCTCAGGCGTTTGTTTCTTGATGAATTCGTTGATGATCTTGATATCTCAGGAGATCTGTCGATCGATGCCACAGTTGGCCTCGCTAAAGCTGAGGCGCTATATCAACGAGTTTTCGTCGAATACGGCGACGATTCAGTCGCGCAGCTGGGCGGCGTTCATCTGGCATGTGAGCAGGCTTCGAATATCTTGACGAAAGTTCTCGAGTGGGGACGACTGATGGCTTATTTGGAGCAATCAACTCGTTACTTAAGTTACGACACCCGAATCGAAGGGCGGTATCGCTATCACCGCGATCCGGAAGTACTTGCTTCTCCGCTTGGTACGCGTTACGTCGGTGACCTTGACCGACTATTTGACAGTTATGCAGAGCTGGTACCGCTCATGCAGGACTTCTATCGAACTAACCACGCACAGGGCAAAGACATCGGCGATTTGGCTTACCGCCAAACGATAAGGGCGAAGTCCTTTGATGCGGTACGCGGACTTCTTCCAGCTGCGAGCCTCTCGAATGTGGGGATCTATGGCACAGGTCAGGCATACGAAGCTTTATTGATCCGGATGCGATCGCATCCGCTTCCCGAGGCTCGGTCCTACGCCGACATGATGCTTTTCGAATTGCGAAAAGTGATCCCGTCTTTCCTTCGACGCGTCGACGTTGAAGATCGGGGTGTTGCTTGGTCTAAGTATTTTGAGGCCAATCGCGATTCGATGCGAGAACTCACAACGCAGATGTTCGCGCAGATAGACCCAGTACCGGTCAGCGAGGTCGAACTCATTGACTGGGATCCTGATGGCGAGCGCAAGATGTTGGCCGCGATGTTGTATCCGTATAGTCACTTGCCTGAGACACAGCTGGTGGATTTAGTCGACAAGCTGACATCTGAGGAACGAATAGATCTAGTCCGACGATATGTCGGCGACAGAGGTAACCGACGTCACAGGCCGGGTCGTGCCTTGGAAAGATTGGATTACCGGTTTGATGTGCTTGGCGACTATGGGGGTTTTCGAGACCTGCAACGGCATCGTCTACTTACGATTGAATGGCAATCGCTCACACCCAACCATGGCTACGAAATTCCAGAAGCAGTCAAGGGAGCAGGCCTCGCGGATCGCTACGATGGCGCCCTGGAACGTTCGAGGGCTCTTTATGAATCCCTACTCCCTGAATTCCCAGAGCAGGCCTCATACGCCGTATCCATGGCTTTTCGGGTTCGGTATGTCATGCAGTTCAACGCCCGCGAAGCACTCCACATGCTCGAACTGCGAAGTCAGCCACAGGGTCACCCAAATTATCGGCGGATTGCACAGGAGATGTATCAGCAGATAGCTACTCGCGCCGGGCATCAAGCCGTGGCAGAAATGTTTACACACATTGACCTTACTGAGGGAGAAGACGGGAGACTTCAAGCAGAAAAGGCTTTGGAAGAGCGACGGGCAACGCAGTGAATGAATCAGTTCGAGTTGCCGTTATCGCCGACCTCGAAATGCTGGCTGACTTCGCGACGCAGGCGGTAGCAGAGCAGCACGAGAATCGTGGCGGTTATGTGTGGAGCAGACGCGAGACGAGAAGCCGACCTTATCTAGCGAGCTTTGAAACGGCGTTTCACGACCCGGATCAGACCATCTGGATTGGAATGATTGATGATGTTCCCCTCGGATACGCCGTCTCCAGAGTTGAGTTACTTCGCACTGGCGAAGTCCTGGGCCAGGTTTCGGACATCTGGGTTGACCCCGAGGCTCGAAGCGTCGGCCTCGGCGAGGCGCTAATCGGTTCGATTATTTCGTGGTGCACTGACCGTAATTGTGTAGGGATTGACTCGATGGCATTACCTGGTAACCGTGCGACGAAAAACTTTTTCGAAACGTTTGGATTCAAGGCCCGGCTCCTAACTGTGCATAAACCACTCGATGAATCCTGAGTCGACCAACCTACAGATGCCGGAACCTTGCGTCGGAGCGGTCTTGTTTTGGAATGGCTCACTACTCCTTGTCAAACGAGGGCAGGAGCCCGACATTGGTCGATGGTCTCTTCCAGGTGGCCGCCTAGAACCCCGAGAACGCTGGCAAGATGCGGTCGAACGTGAGGTTCAAGAGGAAACTGGTCTAAAGGTGAACTGTCGGGAGTTCATTGGTTGGGTTGAACGTTCGGTCTTGGATCACAGGTATCTGATCGCAGACTTCTTCGCTGTAACCGATGACCCTTCTGGGGCTGTTCCTGGTGATGACGCTCAAGATTTAACTTTTGCTGACTCGGAACAAATGCGAAAGCTTGAACTAACAGTTGGTCTGAAGGAGTTCCTTTTCCAGCACAGCGTTCTAACGCCCTAACGTCCCTTCCAAACAGGGTCACGTTTTTCTACGAAAGCCAACGGACCTTCACGGAAGTCTTCGGTTTTTACGACGACCCGAAAATGGTCTTTAGTGATTTGCCAGCCTTCAGCGTCGGCCACACCTTGGCTCTCTAAAACCACTTTGCGGCTTTCTCTGACGGCTATTGGGGCGTTAACGGTGATGCGGGCAGCAAGTGCTAATGCCGCATCAATCACGGTGCCCGGTGCGACGAGTTCGTTGACAAGACCTAACGCAAAGGCGCGCTCGGCGCTTATGGGATCGCCAGTAAGAGCTAATTCCATAGCGACGTTACGAGCAATTGATGCGGGTAGACGGAAAAGCCCGCCTGCTCCGGCTATCAGACTGCGTTTCACTTCGGGAATTCCGAAGCGAGCGATGGTGGACGCGACGACAAGGTCGCAAGCCAGAACTATCTCCAGACCGCCCGCTAAGGCAGGACCGTCGACCGCTGCGATCAAAGGTTTGGTTCTTGGGTAGCGAACTAATCCGGCGAATCCGCCCTTCTCGGTCTCAATTGCCTTGCCGCTGCTAACGGACTTGAGGTCGGCGCCAGCACTAAAAACGGATCCATTTGCTGCAAGTATCGCAACCCAGGCACTGTCGTCAGATTCGAAGGTGTCAAGGTGGGCTTCGAGCTCGGTTGAGACGTCATGACTAACTGCGTTTCGGGCTTCGGGCCTGTCCAGAGTAATGACCCTGATGTTGCCGGCCTCCTCGTACGTTACGACCATCTGCTGCCCTTAGGGGCGTTCATCTGCACTCACTTCTTGGTTGGGAGCCGGTTCGTTGGTGGACGGTTCGTTGTCTGATTCTGTGTTTGTCTCAGGATCGGTATCGGATGCTGTTGGTTTGTCGTCTGGAGTCGAAGCTTCGGTTTCTTGGTTGGTAGACGGTTTGGTTGCATCGTTTTGTCGAGGGGGTCTCTTCGGGCGACGCTTTTTTCGGCCTCTGCCTTTTTCTGGTGGCTCGATGCCCAACCGGCCAGCAATTTCTGGAATGCGATCCGCGATCTTGCGGATCGTTTCAAGTAACTCCTTGCTCGGTTCAGATGGCACCTGCGCCATAACGACGTAGGGCCGTATTGGTGAAAAAGCGATAGCTTCGAGAACGATTCCGAGGCGCTGCTGGCTCACCTCCCCGCCGAGGGCCTGATTCGCTTGATTGGTAAGGCTCTCAGCAATGTCAGGAGGTAGCGGGCTACCGGCCTTAGCGGGCCGAGAACTGAGACGCAACGCTCTGACGACGCGTTCCTCTTTCAGAGCGGTCCGAATCTCTTCATGCCATTCGACCTGCGCTTTCTCTAGGCGCTCATTTAGTCCCGCTCGGATCTGATCAGCGAGTAGCCGAGTTTCGTCATCGCGGGCAGCATCTTCAGCGGCAACTAAAACGGTTCTCAAGTCACGGATATCGACTTCTTCGATTGAAGACAACGCGGCGTCAGCCCGATCTCGCCACTCGGCGATTTTGAGTTGAGGAAGCAACGATTCGGCCAAGGTCACCAGGGCATCGGCTCGAACTTCTGGAAGGCCTTCCTCGGCGGCGCGAGCATTTTGGGTTTCAATTTCTTTGCGCACCGCAGCGATGCCGCCTCGTGACACCTGTTCGGCGATAACGCGTTGCTCCTCCGGCAGAGAGTCGATCAGAGCTTTACGGTGAGCGCGCCCAGGTTTGAGCTTTTTGGGTTTGGGTTTTGCTGGAGCTTCGGGGCGTTCTTTGCGTGCCTGGCGCGGCTCGGATTTACGGCGATCGTCTTGTCTCTTCGGTTTACGTTTTGGGCCGTCTTTCCCAGCTTTCTCAGTTTGTCGACGCCGGCCGCTCTTCCCTTTGTCTGAACGACCCTTCTTCGCGAGTTGTGTCGTGACAGCATCAAATTCTCGACCAGATCCGAGAATCTCGATTCTTTCGTCGTCTGGGCGTCCGCTGCGGCCTTTCGGTGGTGACACACCAGTGACGAAGATGCCATCGATCTCGAAATCAGCATCGGCTCGGCAAATGTCCCCGACTGATGCCCCCTCATACAACAGTGTGCCTTCTAAAGTCCCTTTGGGCTGTTTGGCGCCGGCGGCTCGCCAGGTCCAGGTTCCGTCATCTCGCTGACTAGTCAGCTCGACCTCGATACGTCGGCTCATCGTTGCTCCGGGTTCTCCGGCTAGTTGGGGGCATGGGAGGCGGCGGGGGAGTACTGGCCCCTGCTGTGGTCCCTGATTACGGTGCCAACGTTACCGAACGAAATCAAAAGATTGGCATTTCAGGCACAAAGCACTTTTTTGGGTCTGAATGACCACTCTGATGGTTCCGGGCGTCCTACCCTCGGCTGAGGCGGACAACTAGACCCGGGAAGGCCATGGCACGAGCTAAGGCACCAGAACAAATTGCTCGCGAAATCGTTGAGGTACCCGTTGCCGACGAGATGCGCGATTCATTTATGCCCTACGCGCTCTCGGTCACAACGAGCCGGGCGATTCCAGATGTTAGAGACGGATTGAAACCTGTTCAGCGGCGAATCCTTTATGTGATGGCGGATTTAGGTCTTCGGCCGGGCACACCATTTCGAAAATCAGCGGGAGTGGTTGGTGAAGTGATGGGGAAATACCATCCTCATGGTGACGGTGCCATTTATGAGGCGATGGTCCGAATGGGTCAGACGTTCTCGATGTCGGTGCCGCTTGTCGACCCCAAAGGCAACTTCGGTAGCCTTGACGACCCACCCGCGGCATATAGGTACACCGAAGCACGGTTGACATCTGCAGCGATGGCCATGGTCGTTGACCTGGACGAAGAAACCGTTGATTTCGTTCCAAACTTTGATGGCGAACGCGAAGAACCAACGTGCTTGCCCGCTGCCATCCCGAACTTGCTTGTAAATGGAGCCTCGGGAATCGCTGTCGGAATGGCGACCAACATGCCGCCACACAACCTCACCGAAATCGCAGCTGCAATTGACCATGTACTTACAAACCGTCGTCCGAAACCCTCGGTGGATGACCTTATGGAATTTGTCGAAGGGCCGGATTTCCCAACCGGTGGCATCGTCGTTGATGATGGATCACTTCGAGAAGCATATGCAACTGGCCGAGGAACGATCCGCGTTCGAGCTAGAGCGGAGATTGAAAATATTACTGCCCGTAGACAGGGAATCGTTGTAACGGAATTGCCCTACGCGGTAGGCCCGGAACGTGTCCAGGCTAAAATTCGTGAACTCGTATCTACCGGAAAACTCGACGGAATAGGCGCCGTCGTTGACCTTTCGGATCGTAATCATGGATTACGCCTCGTTATTGAATGCAAAACGGGAGTTGGACCTCACGGGTTATTGGAAAAGCTGTACCGGCTGACCCCACTCGAGGAAAGTTTTGGAATAAATAATGTGGCGTTAGTCGATGGCGTGCCAACAACTCTTGGCCTGTATGCGCTTTGCCAACATTATGTCGATCATCGCTTAGACGTCATCGTTCGACGCACTGAATATCGCCTCGCTCGCGCAGAGGAACGAGAACATGTCCTACTCGGCCTTCTGCTTGCCCTCGACAACATTGACCAAGTGATTTCAATTATTCGAAGATCAGACGATGCGGAATCGGCTCGTCGCGAACTCATCAACTTGTTACAACTCACTGAGGTACAAGCGACCCACATCTTAGATATGCAACTCCGTCGTCTCACAGCGTTGGAAGTTGGAAAGCTTCGAGAAGAACTGGGCAACGTTCAGGCAGCTATCAGTGACCTACAAAAAATCCTCGCATCCGATGCTCGTCGACGAAAACTGGTTGGTCGGGAACTGCGAGAGTTAGTCAATGAATTTGGCACACTTCGTCGCACCACAATCCTTTCCGCCAATGACATCGCAGTAATCAACGATGATCCTTCGCTATTGGAGGTAGCGCCCGAAGAACCTCTGGCAGACCAATCCACGCTCGTTACCCTGTCCACTTCTGGCTTGCTTGGACGTAGATCCCCCGATGAAGAATTCAATGCCAAGCCGGGACGTCACGATGTAATCGCTCGAAGCCTAGAAACCAGTCTTTATAGTTCAATTTCCGCTATCACTGACCAAGGACGCTTGCTGAAAGTGCGTTCTCGAGAAGTGCCGGAGATAATCCGTGGCAGTAGGGGCGCATCGGTTACAGAGATGTTCTCGTTGAGCCGGGGAGAACGCGTGGTCGGACTCTTTGGTGAAGGCCAAGGCAGCGTGCTCATAGCTACGAGGAACGGTATGGCCAAACGTCTCGAACTCGAATCGGTTGGACGGCTTCGATCCGGAACGGCGGTGATTAACTTGAAAGGCGACGACCGAGTCGTCGCCGGGTTCATCGTTAGTGATGATAGTGAAATCGTGATGGTGGCTTCCGATGGGCAAGCGCTTCGAACAGCAGCGGCCGGCATTTCTGTTCAAGGGTCGGGAGCCGCTGGGGTGGCCGGAATGAAACTGAAAGCCGGATCAGCGTTGGTAGCGGCCGGACTTGTTGAATTCGGGGCCGTCGTTTTGGTGGTGAGCGACGACGGCGCTGTGAAAGTGACGGACGTCGCAGAGGTTCCAACCAAAGGACGGGCGACTGGGGGAGTCCGAACTGTCAGATGGAAGAATTTTGAAACAACGGCGTCCTTCGCGTGGGTAGGGCGTAACCAACAGATGGCCGCCGTGGTGCTCGAGGATGGAGATTCAAGAAAAGTGGATCCCACCCCGTTTCCGTTGAACATAGAAGCAAGTCGCCGTGACGGAACGACAACCGACCTGGATCTACGAGTCTCGGTGGTAGGGGAGTACCGGTTTCAGTGAATACTAAGGCTGAAACCGGAAAGAGGAAGCAACCCGGTAGCTACGATGCCGACGATATCGAGGTACTCGAAGGGTTGGAAGCGGTTCGGAAACGACCTGGCATGTATATCGGTGGAACTGGGTCCGGAGGATTAACACACCTTTTGTGGGAGATCATCGACAATGGGGTCGATGAGGCAGCGGCTGGCCATGCACGGCTGCTCGAGGTTTTCTTACATTCAGACGGTTCGTACGAGGTGACGGACAACGGCCGTGGGATTCCGGTCGATCAAAAAGAGGGTGACGTCACCGCTCTCGAAGTGGTGTTCACCGAACTCCACGCCGGAGGAAAGTTCGGCAACGGCGCTTACGGGGCATCTGGCGGCCTGCACGGGGTTGGGGCATCAGTTGTCAACGCTCTCGCAACGCGAATCGAGGTTGAAGTTGATCGCAGCGGAGCAACGTATCGGCTCGAATTTCAAGACCAGATCGCTGGACACACGGCGAAGAACGGACGTTTTTCGCCAGATCATGCATTGAAAAAAATTGCCAAAATCCCCAAAAACCGAACAGGAACACGTGTCCGATTTTGGCCTGATACTGAAATTTTCGATCCCGAAGCGGCGATCGACTACGAGGAAGTGAAGGATCGGCTCGGACAGGTGTGCTTTTTGGTGCCTGGACTCAAAATTCGCCTATCAGATAAACGAAGGGGTTCGAAGAGGCCTGCCGAAGAGTTCCTATCCCAAGGGGGTCTTGCCGACTACGTGGATTTCTTGTCTGGTGAAGCACAACCTGTTACCGGGTTAGTAGCTATATCGGGTTCCGGCGTTTTCACTGAAAAAGTCCCAGTCGATGGGAAACTTACGGAAGTGAGTCGCGAATGCAACGTCGACATCGCTTTGCGTTGGGTGCACGGATACGAAAAGTCCTTAATCACTTTCGTTAACACCATCCCAACACCGGACGGAGGTACTCACCTAACTGGCTTCGAGCGTTCCCTAACAACGGCGCTAAACCAAGCAATATCAACGGCCGATCCGAGAAAACTCCGCAAGCTCAAAGGCGAAGCGAAAGTTCAAAAAGAAGACGCGCAGGAGGGACTCATCGCGGTGGTGCGAACCGTGTTTCCCGAACCACAGTTCCGTGGTCAGACTAAACGTGAATTGGGTACCCCCGAAGTCCAAAAAATTGTTGGAGCAGTTGTACGAGATGGTCTCAAAGATTGGTTCGAGGGAACGGCAAAAGGTTCGAAGAAGGTTCATGTAAAGGCGATTTTGGACAAGGTTGCTGATGCCATAGTCAACCGAATCAGCACCAAGCAGGCGCTCGACAACCGCCGCAAGGCCGCCCAACTGGGGAACAACGGATTGCCTGACAAACTCGCCGATTGTCGACTGCACCCAGAAGGCGAACTACTCATCGTTGAGGGTGACTCTGCTGCAGGTCCCGCGAAACGGGCACGAGACAGCGCTTGGCAAGCAGTTCTGCCCTTGAGGGGCAAAGTCGTTAACGCTGGTAAAAGCACGAAAAAATCTGTACTTGATAATGCCGAAGCAACAGCTCTGTTTACGGCTGTCGGCTCAGGCTCCGGACCAGAGTTTGATCTCGAATCTCGGAGGTATGACCGCATAATTCTTCTTGCTGACGCAGACGTAGACGGGAGCCATATTCGCTGTCTTGTCTTGACGTTGATCTATCACTACATGAAGCCTCTGCTCGAAGAAGGACACATCTACGCTGCGCAACCCCCGACCCACGCCCTGGTGTTGGGATCGGAAAAGGAGTTTCTGTATTCCGAGGATCAACTTCAGACCCGAATGGAGGACCTCGACCGAAAAGGCCGTCGTTATAGGGTCACCAGATTCAAGGGGCTTGGGGAAATGGATGATGACGAGCTTTTAGAGACGACTTTGGACCCTAAAACTCGGTTGTTGCGAAGGATCACCCTGGAGGACGCTAAGGCTGCTGAAAAAGCCTTTGCTGTAATGATGGGGGCGCCTGTCGAGCCACGAAAAGACTTCATTATCAAGCACAGCCGAGACTATGGACATGCTTTGGATGTCTAGTACCTCTCGGAAATCCGACAGGGAAATGTGCTGATGAACCCTCATACCAGTAGCTAGATCCAAAACGGCGAAACTCATCGCCTGGATAACTCGAATTGTGTGACAGCGCAGCAGAGGAACGCTAGGAAGGAAGATAGAGCTGCTCAACCAGTTCACTCGATCAGCCGAAACAGTAGAAGAACTCCATGACACCGACCCGTTCGCGAAACACCCTTCAAGACGGCGAACGTCACCCCACCTCATGTTCTGATTCGGCGGAGGATATAACTTGAGGGGCGCCGGGCTCTAGCAGCCCAAGGGGGAACGTTTGGGATGAGTCACGAACAACGAATTGCGGACGCGGGCATCGAATTGCCGGAGGGGTACCCACCCGCCGGGCTCTACGTGGGCTCGGTGAGAGTGGGCAACCATCTACACATTGGCGGGCATGGCCCTGTCCGCAATGACGGATCGATGGTTACCGGAAAGGTCGGCGACGGCGTCGACCTCCAGGCCGCGCAGGCAGCGGCACGGCTGACCGGCTTGCAGATGTTGCACACCGTTCGCGAAGAGCTCGGAACACTCGACGCTGTTGATCGCGTAATAAAGGTGTTCGGTATGGTGAATTGCGCGCCAGGCTTCAATAACACTCCAGCAGTGATCGACGGGTGCTCGCAGCTCTTTCTTGATGTCTTTGGTGACGATGGTGTGCACACCCGCGCCGCTGTGGGAATGGCCGAGCTGCCTTTCGATATCTGTGTCGAGGTGGAGGCGCTGTTTCTCCTTCGTGATTAGTCCCGAGAGGGGTATTTCAGCGAAAAGTAGTGCTTTTAGACTTGATTGCTCCCCCAACCAAAACGCTCATAACATTAATTATGTAAAGTAAAGCTAAATGTGGAGCGAACCACAAGTCATTCCGAACAATCTGAGCCGTCGCAGCCCCTAGCCCCTCTCGTCTTCGATGGGCCCTCGGCGCGAACGAGACCGCTAAGCGACTATTTCGTTAATAACTCGACCCAGTGGTTTCACATCGTTCCTAGCGTTTAGGGCTTGCATGGAGGTGTCTCCCCAAGCATTAGCTGCTGCGACCAGTAGGTCATCAACTGAGTCAGCAAATGTCATGACCAGCCCTGTCCATGGAGCTATGCCATTGGCGATCGCACGGGTGAGCATGAGTCCATTGGCTCCTGCTTGCATGTGCCCCCAACCAGTATCAATGCCCTCCGCTGAGATATTTCCGCTCATATACACCGCTGTTCCGAACCCACTTGTGGGTCTGGTTTCGCCGAACTCAGCGAGAATTTCCAACACGCTGCGACGAACGACTGACACTCCACAGTCGCCCATCATCTGCATCATCTGACCGTCGCTATTGATCGCGTTGGATCCAGCGATAGCGGCGTCTACCGACTCCCACTCAAAGGACACGCCACACAGTCCTGCTGCTTCTCCACCCATAACTATTTTGGCTATCGAGGTGTGCTTGCAGCCCATGTCGAGAACTCGCTGTTTCCCGTAACTGTTGCTGGCCTCCACAAAGCCATTGAGGTCTTGGACGGCAGTAACTGCAATAGTCATAATCGACATGGTTCACTTTTTCCTTAAGTTAAATCCCCACCGATCGTCGGGAAGTCGCCAAAGAGTATCTGAGCGGCCGATCCCCCACTTCGTGTCCTTTGATGAATCGCCCATGACGGCGCCTTGGTTTAGCTAAGTTCGGACCTGAGATCGAAGTTCATACATGGAGGTGTCGAACTAGGATTCCGAGATGGGAACCAACGCTCAGCGCATCAGCACCGAACCTGACCGTTTCGCAGCGGTCCATATTTCGCAGGGTTTTCGAGTCGGCGACCTCATCTTTGTGTCGGGACAAGCGGCAATCGACGAGCAAGGTGAAGTCGTCGGCGTTGGTGACTTCGGTGCTCAGGCCCGCCAGGCCGTTCGCAATCTCGACCGCGTGCTGAACGCAGCGGGATCGAGTCTTGATCAGGTGATTAAGGTCACCATTTTCGTTACCGACATGGCTTATTTTTCCGAAGTGGTCGAATTGCGCAGGGAGGTGTTTAGCGAGCCCTATCCCGCCGACACGATCTGTGAGGTGCGGTCCCTGGCGTACCCCGAGTTGATGTTCGAGATCGAAGCGGTCGCACTCGCCGATGGCAGCACCATAGATGTCGCCGATGGCTAGTCAAGTAGAGGTCCCCCGTGGGGTAGCTCCCAAGGAGTGAGCCGGCGACGCCTAAGATGAATGGCCATGGAACTCTGTTCTCTTGTTGTTCTGGCGGCAATCGGTACCTATTTTTGGTTCGCAGCTAGGGGTCGATCGGTGACCACTAAGAAGTGAATCCTTAATCTTCGGGTACGTGCTGCTTGAAGAACTCAATCAGCAGGTCTGGGTCGAATACCTCTGCTATTGCTTCGAGCATCATTGCGATGGGCAGCAAGATGGGTTGTTCGTTGTGGTCCTCTGGATTTTTGGGATTGGAGTACCAGATCGCCGCGCTGGGTGCCCCATCGAAGATCTCTTCAACAGCCCCGAAGGTAATGGTGTATTTGCGTCCTGTGATGTCGCAGTCCCATGCCCATGTGGGTGCGGATGCGATCATTTCTTTTTCTGCAGACATTGACCTGCGCCCTCCGGTGTTGGAGTAGCCAGCCTAGGCCACTGAGTTATTCCTCTAAATCTCATCAAGAACTCGAAGCTGATATTTATTCGCACAGTTGTGACGAGCCGTGATCGCGGGGCGTGTCACTGGGATTGGTAAATGTGCTGTGTGAACCTCAAAACTGCGATACCTGCCACCACCAGCTGTAGATTGCCGGGCGTGAGAATTCTTTCAGTGGTTCTGCTTTTAGTAACAACATCAGTTAGCTGTGGCGATGAAGATAACCGTTATGACGAAGAGGTTCGCAATAACTTTCTGGTTGAGTGCCAAGTAGAGGCCGATGCTTCTTCGTGCGCGAAATTGCTCAGTTGCATCGAAGGAGCAATGCCCCAGGATGAGTTTCTGTACGAAGAGAACATCCTGCTTCTGACCGACGACCTTTCGGACCGGATGGCAGATGTGATGGCCCGGTGCATTTCTGATCCTGGTTAAGAAGCCCAGATGAAATGCTCAAGGCATAACTAAACGTGGAATAGGTGTAGGGACGTTCTTAAAATCATTTCGGTCTGATTTGAATACCGACGATTGGTGCTGTGCCTGGCCTCAGGATTGATCGACCTCTGTGGCGAAGTGCTTCCATTGGCGGAGCTGACCGTTTTCCATATCCCACAGTTCGATGCCGTAGCCAAGCCTCGAGCCACCATCGGGGGTCTTAAACGAGCACTCATAGGTGACGGTGATCCGATCGCCGTCGACGCCACGGCACGTCTTAGTCAGAGCGAAGTCGCGCATGGCTGGAAGCATGGGCTTCCAGTAGGCGAGGTAGGCGTCGCGACCTTGCACCAACGGTTGACCGTTCAGAAAGATCTCAACGTCGGGGTGGAATCCTTCCCGGAGGACTTCGATGTTTTGGTCGGCGTGGGCCGTCACATACGCTTGTTCAAAGCCCTTTGTGATCTTCTCTGCTTCTTCGCGATCCATGCCCTAAGCCTAATTCAGCTCAGATCAAGGTCGTTTGGTGCGTCTGTTGGCTTGGATTACGAAGGTGACTCCGGAACACCTAATCCAGTCGCCTCGCTCAACCAGGACCTGCACCTTTACGGTTCCCCCTGCAGATGATTGGTAGGTACTGGAGTAGGTGTTCCAGAGTCCACACAATAGCCGGGCGTGATTTCGTCGTCGACGCTGAGGTGCCCACCACTCCCCTACTCGACCGCTCACCAAAGACAGGGCCTGAAACAACAGACTGTTGCTGCGGTGTCAGGAGGTGTGGTGGTGGGGTGTTAAATAGTGACGGTTCGGATCATGAGGATCGGCCTATACCTAAAGGTGGGGTAAAAGACATGTCGTATTCAACAGTTTTGAGTACCCGTATGTCAGATGTGAACACATTCGCTGCAGCTTTCAACGACTGGGGACGCGATCGTGTGCTGTCCCAAGGATCAACTGCGGTGGCGATGTCACAAACGATGATGGGCGGAGATCGAGCAGGGGAAGTCAACTTTTCGTTCCAATGGGACAGCATTGATGCAGCAATGGAAGGACTTGTATCGCTCAACAATGACTCAGAAATCATGAATCTTTACGGCAGGTGTGGAGTCACTCCTCTACGTCGCAGCTTGGGGCGCAGCATTGTCGAACGAGGCACGACAGACGGGAAATACGTGTCCATGTTGATGATTCGATCGGACACCACCGACGACGCCACAGCGATAGCCAACACCGACGTCAGTTGGGGAAACCTGAGCGCTGCTTCCAACGGCTGTCGATGGGGTCAAGTAGTCGCCGGAGGTGAATTCACCGGAATGCACTTCATGGTGAACTGGACCGACTCACTCGATTTATTCATGATTGCAGCCACCGCCAACTTCGCCGATCCAGCGGTGAAGAAAATCATGTCCGATTACAACGCACAGCCCGTAGCGCGCTCTCTGTCGCGGCGACTCTGATCTGACACTGGGGTTATAACCGATGGCAACCATTCACCGACACAACGAAGGAGACAGCGACGATGCCATGACGGCGTGGAAGAAAGCCATGGACGCCCGCATCACCATGGGATTAGCCACCCAAGGCGAACTACGACAATACGAAGAGCTCAAGGAGCGCGGCGCCTTCGACGTCGATTAACAGGGTCCTTCACCGTACCTGCGGACCAGTTTCAAGCAGTTCTACTGGGCCTGCATCCGTTGACAGTCCTACCGTGCCCCGCCGACTATCTCGTCGATGAGTTGTGGAAGGCTGCGTCGCCGCTAAAAATCGCGTCGAACCGGCCAATACGGGACCCTGACTTTGGTCCAAGTGGCATTTGGCAATCAAGCTGATGTCCTGGGTACTCAACAGATCGACTTCTCATTTCTTTCTCGGTCGAGTCCGTTGATGATGTCTAGGGTTGAACCGTGCGGCCGCGGGTCTGCGCAGAGTCATCTGAGGGGGCACTATGCAGGAGTTAGCTGGCAAGACTGCGGTGGTTACCGGTGCGGCGAGTGGAATTGGTCGAGCCATGGCCGAGCGTTGGGCAGTAGCCGGGATGAACGTTGTGTTGGCCGACATTGATCAGGCGGCTCTTGATATAGCGGTGGCTGAGGTCTCCGAAATTGGACCCACCACAGGACTGCGTGTTGATGTCACGGAGGCAGCAGATGTCGAGGCCCTACTTGCTCTGACCGTCGATTGTTTCGACCGAGCCCACCTTGTTTGCAACAACGCGGGCGTCGCTGGACCAGTTGGCCTCCCGCCACACGAACTGACTGTTGAAGACTGGCGGTGGGTGCTCGACGTTGACCTGTGGGGAGTCATTCACGGGATGCGCACATTTGTCCCCCACCTGCTCGAACATGGCGACGGCCATATCGTCAACACAGCGTCGCAATCAGGGCTGACGTCGGGATCTGTCATCAGTGCTGCGTATTACGCGGCAAAGCATGCGGTGGTAGCGCTTTCTGAGTGTCAGTTTCACGACTTAGCGGCGCGCACGAGCGATGTCAACGTGTCGGTGTTGTGCCCCGGCGCGGTCTCGACGAACATCATGTACGACGAAACCCATCGGCCCGAGCGGTTCCGGGTGGTGCCCGCACCTGTGGCGACGGAGCACTCCGAAGCTGTCACCGCTGCAATGTGGGATGTGATCACGTCAGGGCGTGCACCCCGTGAGGTCGCCGAGTTGGTCCACGACGCGGTGGTCAACAACAAGTTCTACATCTACACCGACCCCAACATCGTCGAATCCGTCATCGCCCGTCATCGAGCCATCGAACAGCAGGGCTTTCCGACTACTGGGCGAATGGACGCAGACATCACCGGTGGTTGATCAATGTATGCAGTTATTTTCGGTCCGCCCCCTAAAAGCGCATTCCCATACGTAGTTCAGTAGGGACACCTTTCGCGAAGGCGCTCGGCACGGTCGATTCGACTAACACCTCAAGGCCGAATGATCGGTAGAAGTCAACAGCGGGGTTGCCTGATAACACATCGAGCTGCAGACCTTTTAATTCGATTTCTTGGGCATGATCAATAGCGTTGCGTAATAGCGCAGCCCCAATCCCTTCGCCGCGATGACCCTCTGTAACTGCGAGTGCATGAACATAATAAACGTCCTCGGGAATTACGGGATTGAGCCAACTGCATTCAAAAATGCGACGTCCTAGACCCGCGAGATGTTCTTTATTGGCCTCCGTAAATTCATCGAGAGCCGGCCAGATAGGCGCCAAGGCTTGACTTCGTTCATGAAACCCTGGGTTAGTGAACCCGATCTCGAGACCGAGGAGTTCGTCTCCTTCTAACGCAAGTGTGGTCGCGTCGTAACTGAACAGCGTCTCTGGAAGCATCCAGGAAGCACGAATTAGAGGGTCGAGCACGCCGCGGCTACCGAACTGGTACGAGTAGCTGGCTGGGCCGGTCGAGTAGACCAGCTCAGGTATCTGGTCTATTTGTGCCAGCGCGTGGCCTTCAGTGGCAGCAACGATTTCCATAATTTTGACCCCCAGCGGTCAAGCCATGGGCAGAGTACTGCCAGATGCTGGTGACACCCTAAGTCATCGGCGGAGGTGGATTTCCCGTAGCATCGTCCTCGCCCAAATACCGAAAGTGGAACCAACTCGTTTCGGAAATGACCAGGTGGGCGATATCGAGCGCCACGATTCAGTTATCGGCGCTTCATTCCGACCACATACCCGCGCTCTACCACGACCCCTTCTTGCCTGAGGAGGCGTGCCTGCCGAGCTTCGTGCCCAGGAGCAAGTCGACCGTTGGAGTTAACTACTCGCCACCAGGGGAACCCTGAGTTGCGTTGCAAGAAGTTTCCGACTGCGCGAGCACAGCGCGGGTAACCGGCTTCCTCTGCGATTTCACCGTAGGTGACGACCTCTCCTACCTGTAGGGCGTTAAGAACGGTTGCGATCGCGGCCCCAAGGGGCACCGGCTCTGTTTGAATCGCTCGTTCCACACACGCATGTTCTCAGATGATTAGCCTTAGCGGGACCCAACGTTTAAAAGAAACATTCGTTGGTGGTTAACCGATCCAAGGGGTGGGGCACGATGGGTAACGCACAATCAGCAAGCAATCCCGTTGAGGAAGGAAACATTGCGTTTCCCCAGCGCTGGAACGGTCTCACCGAAGATGGTGACTACCGTGAAATTTCTTTCCTGATGGGCGATTCTGAGTCAGGTCCGATGGCACGCGTCCTGAGTTTCCCTCCGGGTAGGAGAGGTCGTCACCTACGGTGAAATCGCAGAGGAAGCCGGTTACCAGCAAGAGCAATCCGAAACGTGTCCGTTCGGTGGTGGTGCGCGTATGCTCGCCCG
>JAAZYR010000049.1 GCA_014239555.1 Acidimicrobiales bacterium | reverse complement strand
GGTGTACAGCTGGATTCTCGGACGGCTCAACACCGCTTCTTGGAGTGAAGTATCGCTCCTAGCGCCATATGCACTATTAGCGAGTTTGGTGATCTTGTTTCACCGCCGAACCCTTGACGTGATGCGTTTGGGAGACGCGGAGGCTTCGTCGGTAGGGATCCGACCCCAGGTTGTTCGCCTTACCGTGATCATTGCCGCTTCTTTAGGGACTGCAGCCGCAGTGGCGGTGAGTGGACTCATCGCATTTGTTGGTCTCATCGTCCCGCATACCGTTCGTCTTTTAGCAGGGTCGAGTAACAGAATCGTGCTTCCTCTATCGGTGATGTTCGGAGCGGCATTCTTGATGTTCGTTGATTTGCTCGGACGGACTATTGCTTCCCCGGCCGAGATCCCGATTGGTGTGATCACCGCCTTCTGCGGTGCACCATTTTTTGTTGTTGTGTTGAGGTCAAGTCGGAGGTCACTCGGATGAGGGTCTGCGTTGCAGAAAATGTGGGTGTCCGCCTAGGCCAGACAACCCTTCTCGATGATGTCTCGATCGGTGTATCCGCCGGGGAGTGGATCACTATCGTGGGCCCGAACGGTGCGGGCAAGACCACGCTTCTTTCAGTAATGGCAGGTTTGTTAGCGAGTTCGGGAACCGTATCGATCGATGGGCATGATCTCGCCCGCCTCAGTCCTCGGCAAAGAGCCCGCCTGCTCGCATACGTGCCCCAACAGCCTGAAGTACCGCCTGGAATGTCGGTAAATAGCTACGTGTTGCTCGGCCGTACTCCTCACCTATCGCCACTGGGAGTAGAGGGCCCGCGTGACTTCGCAATTGTGGAGGAAGTACTAGATCAGCTGGATCTCACAGGTTTGGGACATCGAAACCTTGAGTCACTCAGCGGCGGTGAACTTCAGCGATGTCACCTGGCAAGAGCAATTGCGCAATCCACTCCTATTGTCTTTTTGGATGAGCCGACCGCTTCCCTCGATCTGGGCCACCAACAACAGGCTCTAGACCTGATTGAGCGACTACGACGCGAGCGTCAAATCACGGTGGTCATGACTATGCATGACTTGACTCTCGCCGCTCAGTACAGCGACCGAATGGCCCTTTTGTCGGATGGCAGGGTGTTGGCCGAAGGCAGTCCCTCTCAAGTTCTTGACTCAACTCATCTATCGACGTTGTATCGAGCGCGGGTGAAGGTTCTCAAAGTCGAAGATGACATCGTCGTTGTCCCAATTAGTAATAAGAAGAAATCGTTATGATCGTCCAGTCAATCGCTGCCCAAAAACAACAAGAACGCAACGCCGCGCCGCTTCTGGCGTTGGCCGATACTGGAGATGGAAGGGGCAAGTGCTCTTCCGCATTTAATGACTTCCTTTAGAGCAGCCATCAATTTTTTAACGAGAATTCCAATCGGATTTAGGCGACAAATCCCCACTCCTCTTCAGAGTGCAGTTCCATGGTTTCCACTGGTCGGTGCGCTTATTGGGTCAGT
>JAAZYR010000048.1 GCA_014239555.1 Acidimicrobiales bacterium | reverse complement strand
TGCGGTAGAGGACGCCTTGGGCAACTAAAGGACCTAGTTGCTCACACATCACCGGAACAATATTTCTGATGTAATCCATCGCGTAATTACGAGCCGCTTTGTTGAGCCGCTCGCTCGGCCATTGCTGGCTATCAAGTTTTGGTAGAGCCCCATAATCAATCGCTGGACAGCTTTCACCGAACCGAAATCTGAGCCTTTCGTCAGGTTCAAGGATCCGGTCTTCCTCTATGTAATAGCCCTCGAGCCCAGGTGCGCCATCCATCGTCTGTCCAGTGCACACAAACCCCAAACGCGGATTACCCAGTAACACTCCACTGTTCGCGTGCCAGCCCCACAGCATTGCTCTCGCCACTTGGGTCGGAATAGCGGCAATGGCCGTTCCATCGAAAATCCAACGCGGGGGAAGATACCGAATCCAGGCTTTGGTGTCGGATTCCGCAATATATGCCACCGAAACCCCTCCGACGTGGTTAGAGAGGAAGTGATATTTCGCGCATGCGACGGCATCCGGTTCACCAGCGAGGCCTAACTTTTCCAAACCAGGCAAGAAACGTTCTCCTTGCTGACGGCGGAACAGTCCCTTCATCACATCAGCAGTTCTACCTTCACCAAGTTCAACCACCATCGCGAGTATTAGACCGGTGAGGTACCGATGGAATAACTCGCTGACTGCACCAATACCGAACTCTTCGTCTTCAGAGGATCGGTTCAACTGCACGTCTTCTTGCTTTCGAATACTTCACCAGCCGCCACGATGGATAACGCTATCGGTCGCCCCCTCCAGTGGTCGTCGTTCGTTATTTGCCGAACGTCCCGCTTCCTCAGTATCTGGATCGGGCCATCCCAGGGCGACTGCTCCTACAGGCACGCGATCGTTTGGAACTCCTAAAGCGTTCGCGACAGCTTCCGCGTGTTCAAAGATCCCAAAGAAGAGCACCCCAAGCCCCTCATCGATTGCCGCAAACTGTAGGGCCATCGCTGCGAAAGATCCGTCTACTAGCCAATAAGGCGTAGCCCAAGCGTCAAGACCTTCACCCAACCCTGTATTGATTTTGTCTGGACGGCTATAGCGGCGAAGATATGCCTGCGGGTCCGCCCATACAGTGATGACGACTGGTGCCGTTAGCAGACCTTGCCACCGAAAGTTTTCTCTACGTTCCCCTGGCAGCGTCACATCCCAATAGCGAGCAGTTTGCGGTCCTTCAAGGACGACAAAGTCGTAACCCTGACTGTTTCCTGCCGATGGCACACGACGAGCCCGGTCCAAGACCCGATCTAGAACGCCTCTAGGCACAGGCTCAGCAAGAAAAGCTCTGGTCATTCGGCGCCTACGAATTAGGTCTGCGAAGTCCACAAGTTACCCGCCCGCAGAGTCAGAGCAACTTGGCGAGCTTCTCGCGGGTCGCCCACCCAAAGGCCACTAGGGCATCGCCCTTTGACTGATCATGCCCTTCGAAAAGAGCTGCTACCGCCGGGTTAATGGTTTCAGGTTTCGACGAACTGTGATTCAGAACCAACGACGGGGCACCTTCACCGTAGACACGGAACTCTTTTGCTTTGTATTCGCCGCGCACATCGAAACGTTTCG
>JAAZYR010000047.1 GCA_014239555.1 Acidimicrobiales bacterium | reverse complement strand
GCCGTGCGGGCCGATGTTGCCCATGTCGAGCATTGAGTCGTCGGTGAAGCGGTTCGACATGTAGGCACCGCGGCTCGACATGTCGTGCGAACCGCTTCGAAGATTGATCACGTCAAAATCTTCGGCCGGAGGATGGTGGCTGTATTCAAAGCCGTCGAAGATGGGGTATCTCAACTTGGCTACCCCGAACTTACGGCGGAAGGCGATACGAAAGCTCTTCTTGCGAAAGTTCGTATAACGCCCGCCGTAGTTGCTAAGTCCCCCGTTTTCCTGAAAACCAGGGGTCCCATCGGGGAAGATCATCTCGATCGATGTCTGGTATTCCTCTCTGATGTTACTCCTGCCCTCGTTCAAGAATTCGGCGTTATGGGTGACCAGCGAAATGGTCGGCACCGCTTTCAACGAATCGACCATCTGCGGGCCATAGACTCCCGACCGGGTGATGGTGGTGCGCATTTTCTGCTGGGTCATCACATCCACTGGGAACAGGTAGGTATGGGTGTCGATGTTGGTCGGCTTGAAACCCGACCGGTAAGCCATGGCGCGGACGATGGTTGTGCCGCTAATCTTAATCGGACCCGAGTGGATTTTCCCTCGGGCCCTGCTGGGCGCTGTGCCGTCCAAGGTATATCGTATTTCAGCATCCACAGTGTCCGTGGTGATCCTGACATCAAAGGGGGTCTTGAAAAAACCGCGATCGACACTGAATTTTGTGTCACTGACAAAGCCGTCGAAGGTGTCGCCGTTGAAAGTCCCCGGCGAGGGGGTTCCTAAATAACCGGGACCTCCGATTGTAGAGTCGGTGATTCGAACCGCATGCAGTTCTGGGGAAATGAGCATGTCCGAACTCGTCATGCTGGTGTTCAAGCCTTGTATCGCGAGAACATTGGCACCGGTGTTTAACAGATGAGTGTGGGCGCTGATGTTGAAGGCTTTGAAAGTGGTGGCATCACCATCGGCATGGCTTCCGGTGGCTACGGAGTTCCAGGTTGTCGATGCCGGGGAGTTTGAAAAGGCCACCCGAACGCCATTGAGGAAAGCGGTAAAGCCGTCGTCATATTTCATCTTCAAAGTGAGCTTCGAGATCGCAGAGGCATCGGCCACATCGAAAAGGACGCGGAGGTAAAGGCTTGTGTTGACGTTGTTCAGTCTGTTGCCGAGGTTGCCGCCCGCGCCGAACTCCGGGATGTATGTGCTGTTTTCGTCATAGCCGACGCCGGTTGTAACTTTATCCCAAGCTGCATCATCGAACCCGATTCTGGTCCAGGTTTTGCCGAGAGATCCGTCTGCCGGCACAAGCGCCTTTGCGGGGGTTCCACTTCGGATAAGGACTGTCGCCTTCGTGTTGCCTGTTTGCATGAGACCATAGGGAACCCCCTCGAACTGGGCCGGTAATGGATTCGTCGCAGATCCAAACTCGGCAATGACAGTGGAGCCGTCGGGAGCAACGAGCGCCAGATATTCCCCCGCCTTGGCGAGATTGAAATTCGTGTGTAACTCAGAGCCGGCACCGTTGCGGTTTTTCCCCGAGGCGAAGACCAGCAGAAACCCGCCTGCGGGGATTTGAACGGTGGGGAATTGCCACTTCGTCATGTTGTCTTCCTCGTCGGTGAGGAAATGGCCGTTGAGGTCAGCGAACTCCGGCCCGGAATTGAAGATCTCAATCCAGTCGGAGGCGTCGCCATCACTGTCAAGGCTCGAGCCTCCGTTATCAGCCATAAATTCCGTGATGTGGAGAGCGCCGTGCGCATTTGAGAAAACGCAGATGCTGAAGACGAGCA
>JAAZYR010000046.1 GCA_014239555.1 Acidimicrobiales bacterium | reverse complement strand
CGAGGTGAGTGAGCCTGCCCCGGACCAAGACGCCGACAATGACGGTGTCCCAGACGCAGACGAATCCGAAGGGTGTGAGGCAACCCCTGACTGTGACGGTGACGGTCTCCCCGACGGCGACGACCCTGATCCCCTCAACCCTGACGTTGACGGTGACGGACTGGTCGACGGATTTGACCCTGACACCTCGAACCCAGACACCGATGGTGACGGCATCCCAGACGGCGAAGATGACGACGCTGACGGCAACGGCACACCTGACGCAGAGGAACCCACCCTCGGAGACGGTGGAGCCGGGCAGCTACCTGACCAACCAGCACTCACCCCAGGTGACAGCGACGGTGGTTCAGATGGCACCGATTCCTCTGATGGCGGCTCAGACGGCTCTGATGGGGGTGACGGCACAGACGGCGGATCAGATGGCGGTACAGACGAAGTGTCTAAACCTTCTCCAACCCCTGACAGCAAATTCGACGAAGACGTTGAGGGCGACGGGAATGGGTTCATCGATGCCTTGGGTGATTTACCCCCAGCTGCTATTGCCGCAGCAGCCCTTGTTGCGGCGGTTGCTGCAGCCGCGGCGGCGGCGTCTTTAGTCGGCCCGGGTCTGCTGAGTTGGCTATTTCGAGGCGCTATAGGGATTTGGTTCTTCGGTTTGCTATTTGGGCGACGAGGGGTTCGATGTGATGTTTGTGATCTTCTTTTGATCAAACGCGACGGCGTGTGGGTAGATAAGGACACTCATTGGCAGGTCGGAATTAATGAGCACACTCATGTGCCTGCTGATTTCTCCGACAAAGACCGCGCCAGGTATCTGAATTCGCTGAAATGACCTCAAAATTGAGAGTTGCGGGATGTTGGCGTGACTTTAAAGGGTCCGCGATACCCGAATAGATGCTCCTGGCCCAACGCGGCCAGCGAGCACCCAATTCACCCATAAGGTCGAGCCGATAGGCGCTAAGTCTCGGGGTACCACCAACGTGTTTTGGGGCACCAGTGTTGGTTCGGTCACGACTTGTCTCTTCATGTCATCTGGACCTTGCACAGCTACCGCCAACCGTAAACCGGCTTCAACCAAATGTTGAGGTGCTGCCGATACTTGCAACTGCAAATGTGTGTCATCTAGGTCGGAGAGGCGTAGACCTCTTACTTTTGGAATGATGTCTGATTTTCGTAACTTTCGGATACGAATTAATCGACGGGGAAGAAAGATTAGTGAGTTAACAAGCACGATTAGAACTGCTGCTAAGAGCAGCTGCCCCCATATCGTTTCGTTCCAATTGATAGTTGTCGTCGCAACAAGCAGGCGGTTCATCTCTTAGATCACCGGGAGACACTCTTCTGCGGTTATCAGCTCATAGTGAATTGCCGTAGCGACCGCTGATGCCTGGTTCTTGGTGCCGAGTTTTTCGAAGACAGTGCCCAACGTCGCTCGAGCAGTGTTGTAGGCGATACCAATTTCTGATGCGGCAGCTTTTAGATCGCCCTGGCGAGCTGTCTCAACCAAGATTTGTTTCATCCTTGGTGTGAGTACCGGTCGTTGGTCTCTGTTTTGTTGGACTCGCATGATGTATTGGGCTTGGGTGCCTTCCCATTCGACTTGCCGATTGTTGATGATGTCTCGCAGTCTGCTCGGAAATTTGTCGAGGTCCGTTACGGCGGCTTTGTCGATCCAGCCCGTACGATCAAGTCCTTTGCCTCCCTGGCCCGTGCTGCGGGCGCTGCGACCCGCATCGGGGTTTCCGGGCCGAAGGTGCTGGTCAAGGACGGGGAGGCCGTGGGCG
>JAAZYR010000045.1 GCA_014239555.1 Acidimicrobiales bacterium | reverse complement strand
CGACTCGATCGTGATTTCAGACTACGGAAAGGGCGGACTGACCCACATCGAAGAAATGATTCAGGTCGCGAAAGATCAACTAACCCCGGTAATTGTTGATCCAAAGGGAGTGGACTACTCTCGCTACCGAGGCGCCACTCTAGTGACACCCAATCGTGATGAATTCGCGCTGGCGACGGGAGTGGCCCCTGGCGATCCGGCGTTTTTTGAGACTGCCCACGAACTCGTTCGGTCGGCCCAACTATCCGGCCTTTTGGTGACTCGAGGGGAAGAGGGTATGACGCTCTTTTTGGCCACTGGGGAGGTATTGCATCAGGACGCGGTTGCCCGAGAAGTGTTCGATGTCAGTGGCGCTGGCGACACCGTGGTCGCGACTATTGCCGTCGGCATCGCGGCGGGACTCAGTTGGGCGGACTGTATTGAGTGGGCAACTCTAGGGGCGAGTGCTGTGGTCAGTCGATTCGGAACCAGTGTCGTACAAAAGTCCGACCTCAATCTGACTGTACTGGGAGACTAATAAGGATGATCGTCGTTACCGGAGGAGCAGGATTCATTGGGTCGAACCTGATTTCGGCGCTCAATGCAGCCGGTGAAAATCAGATTATCCTGGTGGACGATCTTTCGGATACCGGCAAAATTCAGAACATCAACGACCTTAGGATCTCAGACTATCAGGACAAGAACGATTTTCGCAATGTCCTGTGCAAGTCGGGGTTGCCAGCCGGTGTAAAGGCGGTCTTTCACCAAGGGGCGTGTTCGGACACCATGGTCAGCGACGGACAGTACGTAATGGACGTTAACTATGCGTATTCAAAGATCGTACTCCATGCGTGTTCAGAGTCGGGAACGCCGCTCATTTATGCGTCGTCGGCATCGGTCTATGGCCGGGATGGGCCATTTGTCGAGTCGGTCGAGAATGAATATCCGCTAAATGCTTATGCGTTCTCCAAGACACTATTCGATCGTTACGCTTTCGAGGAGAGTCGTCGCCCGGCCTCCCAATTGGTTGGCCTTCGGTACTTCAATGTCTACGGCCCGCGTGAGGGTCACAAGGGTCGAATGGCGTCGGTCGCTTGGCACCTAACGCATCAATATTTTGAGAGTGGTTCGGTGCAGTTGTTTGAGGGTTCTGATGGATACGGTGCCGGCGAACAGAGGCGGGACTTTGTCCACGTAGATGACGCTGTTCGTGCAAACCTCTTTTTTCTTCGGAATACCGATAAAAGTGGGGTTTTCAATGTGGGGACGGGAAGGTCCCGGAGTTTTAATGATGTCGCCGTCGCTGTGATAAACGCCTGCCGGCGAGTCGAGGGCGATAAACCGCTAACCCTCGAAGAAGCGAAGCGAGACGGGCGGTTGCGCTATTTTTCCATGCCGCAGAATCTTCAAGGGAAGTATCAAAGCTTCACCGAAGCGACCATTGAGAAGCTGACTTCGGCGGGCTGTTCTGGGCCATGGACGGGGATTGAAGAAGGTGTCGGAGGTTACGCGGCCACCTTATATGAAACGCTAAAGGGAGGCGGAGGTCAGGCCCCAGCCGAATCCGAATGACGCAGACTTTTAAGAGATGACAAGCCACTCGAACGTTTCACTTGATTCAAGGGCTCTACCTGATCCCAAGGACTGTTCTGTTATGGTGACGGGTGGCTCCGGTTTCATCGGTTCGGCCGTGATTCGGCGCTTGGTGGCTGAGCAATACGCACAGATCGTCAACATCGATATTCTGACCTACGCCGGAAATGAGGCGACCCTAATCAACGAAGCCCATTATCCTGGCTATAAACACGAGAAAGCCGATATTCGCGACGCACAAGCCCTGCGGAGTTTGGTGAACGATTACCAGCCTGATGCGATCATGCATCTTGCTGCGGAATCCCATGTCGATCGTTCAATTGATGGACCGGGGGAGTTTATCAA
>JAAZYR010000044.1:1761-2009 GCA_014239555.1 Acidimicrobiales bacterium | reverse complement strand
CCTCGATAAACACATTTCCGGCCGTCGGTCGATCTAGAGCGCCCATAACGTTAAGCATCGTGCTCTTGCCGGAACCTGAGGTACCAACAAGCGCGAGCAGTTCACCCTTACGAACTAATAGGTCTATGCCCCGTAGCGCTTTAACCGGTGGGTTACCCGGATAACTTTTTTCCACTCCAAGAAGCTCAAGGACTACGGTTGCCTCCTCCTGGGTCACGGAATGATCACTGACTGTCCGGGTTGAACAC
>JAAZYR010000044.1:0-1751 GCA_014239555.1 Acidimicrobiales bacterium | reverse complement strand
CAATTCGACGCCTACTAATCTGACGGTGTTATCAGGGTCTAGTACTTCCAACCCGTAGCCACCCTCTGCTAGGGCCAGAAGGGCCGCAATCGGAACCGCAACTGCTTCTTGCTCGAGAACCTCTTCAACTTTGACGGTGACAGGACTTTGATCGAAAGAAGTTCCCGATCCCAGCAACTCGATTATCACGTCAAGGTAGGTCGTCTGTTGTTGTCCTTGCCCGATTCGAGTCGCGACGTCCGCCACGTGTGTGACAGTTCCTTCGACGCTCTTCCCATCGGGTAACTCAACTTCGACAACGTCACCCATCGCCATCAGCCCACCTAATTCAGTGTCGAGGTGAACTGTCACGACTCGGCGAGCCTCGGTGATATTTACCAAACTCCCACCATTAATTGACTGGCCTAACCGCGCAGTTACGGCATCGACACGAAACGCCTCCGATCTAAACACGATTTGGCTTTTCTTAACAACACCGGTCCTATCCGCTCCAACAGACTCCTGCCACTGTTCAATTTGACTCAGGGTGATCGAAGTGACGTACCGATCTGCGCTGAGGTCATATGCAGATTTGGTGACCGGATAAACATCTGAGAATCCCAACTCGACAAAATAAGTTTGGAGTTGGGCAACGTCGAGTGCGCCTGAAGTGTTCTCATCTATATCCCTAAACATTGGCATGGTGCCGTGAAGAAGAATGACGGGCTCATCATTAATCTTGTAAATCACGTCTCCGAACCCGATAACAGTGCCGGGTTCAGGCAGCCAGGTAACGATCCCTGAAGAAAGATTCGGGAGACTCTCCACGTCGCCGAAACCGAGAGTGCCATCGACTTCGGTTTCTTCCACAAAGTCAGTTTTGATGACGGTCGCTGTGTTCCTTAATGACGTAACAGCCGTTGGTTTCTCGTCGGGACCGTTGTCCGAATCAAACCCGCCCAAAAGCCCCAAAGTGATAGCAGCGACAACAGCCAAGCAGATAATCGCTAAGCACCCGGTCACCACGATTTTACGTTTCGTGTTCATTATCAATCCCTTAGTCGGGGTAAGGCCCCACGTCCGTCTTCGCTACATTTTTGGGCCGCAATTCGAAATGCCGCGGGATCAAATTCTCCGTTCGCGAAACGGTTACGCAACGCTCCGAATCCACCGGCGCCGTTAGAAAACTCTGGATCGGGCAGATCCTCGAAACCTGGACTCTCTCTAACACACGCAAAAAGATCTAAAAGGCCGTCTTCAGTTTCTGCCCGTTCTTCGGGAGACGCACCTAGACGTTGACTCACCACTCCTCGTAACTCGCCGGAACATACCTCTACCAAAGCTTGAACGTCGTCTCCCTGGAGATCGATACCTAACTCAGCAAAAGTCCCAGGCTCGTATCCGCGACCGGTCGATGGGTCCGGATCAGGCCAGGCCGGATACTCCTCTCGCATACACGCGGCAAAATTGAGTTGGGCATCTTCGATGGAAACCGTTCCAACTATCGACGAAGACGTTTCGTTTTTGTCGGTTTGCTCTTTTGCGCTAGCAACATCGCCACTGAGCGAAGCGATACTGGCATCACGGTCAGCGGACCCACTTCCGCACGAAACAATCACGATCGGCAAAAGAAATAATAGGTATTTACGCATAGATGAAGTTTGGACCCTGTTCCTAAGAAAAGGGTAAGAAGTTGCCTTGATCCCAACGATCCGCCCGGCTTTACGAGCGATCATGGGGTTGAGTCGCACCCCACAGGTCAAGCTGTGAGC
>JAAZYR010000043.1 GCA_014239555.1 Acidimicrobiales bacterium | reverse complement strand
TTCGTACCAAGCTCTGGCCCCATTACGTTCCACTCCGAAGAACAGCACTCCAACGAGAGCGAGCATGACAACTAAGTAGGCGGGGTTCGCGAAGTCTCTGTAAAGGCGGTAGTCAAGGAATGCCGCTGCAAGCATCACCACTATTCCGATAACTACGAAAAGAATTTGGCGTTTAGCAAATGTCGCCGGGTCTTGACCATTGAACTCGAGTATGCGCCAAGTGGCGGAATAGTTGAGTGCTACACCTATTGCAGATAACACGACTGCTACAAGGCCTAGTGAGTAATCGGCGTAGCGGAGCGGTGAACGCAGTTCTTTTCGGAGCGGCAGATTCACTGGTCGCGTTCCTCAAGGTCGGGGATTCCGTCCCCGTCTACATCTTCGGGAGTGTTAGCTCGGGGAACCTCAATGCCCCACGGGCACCCTTCGGGTACGTAGCCAATAAATGCCTTATGTCCTCGCAGTGCTTCAGGGATCTCGGGACATTCTGGCTGTGGCGGAATGAAGGCGACCTGTGGGTCTGGCCATCGTTGTTCGTATGCGCGTAAGGCTTCGAAAATTCGTCGAGCGACAGGTGCCGCGGCCTCGCCACCGAAACCTGCTTCTTCCATGACTACGGCAACAACGTAACGGGGGTCGTGTCGTGGAGCCCAGGCTATGAAAACAGCGGAGTCTTCTTTTTTGCGTTGTAAAACTGGGTTCCGTCCTTCAGCTTGCGCGGTTCCTGTTTTTCCTGCCACTGCGTAGCCGCTGCTGTCGTAGCCTTCGAAGGCACGCCACGCTGTTCCTCGCCGGCTCTTACTCGTCACTCCGTGCAAGCCTTCTCGCACAACTCCTGATCCTTCTGGGAACTCTACGATGCGTTGGATGCGGGGGTTGAATTCGATGACCGACTCCCCGAACTGTTCGGCGGAACGCGACACGATCCGCTCAACAATGTTGGGACTGAATAACGTGCCGCCGTTGGCGAAGGTGGCGTAGGCGTTCGCGAGTTGCACCGCTGTGGCTGAGACGAAGCCTTGCCCGATTCCTGTGTTGATGTTGTCGCCGGGCAGCCATTGGGAAGATTCACCGTAGGGGTTGTATGCCTCAGGGTTAGCTTCGAAAAGGCGTTGTTTCAGTTCTTCGTCGCCGATCCGACCGCTCTTTTCGAAGGGCAGTTGCACTCCGGACTGGCTTCCGAATCCGAGAAGACGCGCCATATCTTGGATAGCCCACTGTTCTTCGCCTCTAATCCAATAGAGATCGTGTGCAACCTTGTAGAAGTAAGCGTCACTTGAGCGGGTGATCGCTGAGGACAGGTCAACAATCCCCAACGGTGCTTTATCGGCGTTGTAGAACGTGCAACGACCGGTGCAACCATATTTGTCGGGAATTTTGAAATAACCGACGTCGTAGTACGCCGCGCGGGGAGATATCAGCCGCGCTTCGAGGCCTGCCAAGGCTGTAATGAGTTTGAATACCGACCCCGGGGAGTATTGCCCTTGAATGGCCCTGTTATTAAGCGCGCCAGGCGCGTATGGGTTCTCGAATACCGATTGGTACTCAGCAGTGGTAAGACCTCCCACCAACCAGTTGGGGTCGAAAGTCGGATGGGATGCCATGGCTAGTACGTCGCCGTTGCGCAAGTCCATAACTACCGCTGCTCCACCAATCGATGGATAAAAGAATCCGCTGTCGTCGCTCACGGTTTTTCGTGCGGCTATCAGGCCTTGTCTGAGATACGACTCCGTCGCTGCTTGAAGATCTGCGTCGATGGAAACGAAGATATCTGCTCCCGGTTCGGGGGGAATTTCGCTGATGACTCGATGTACCCGGCCCGTGCCGTCGACTTCTAGTTCGGTACGGCCCGGTTTGCCGTGAAGGTCATCTTCGAAGATTTGTTCTATGCCCGACTTGCCCACCCGTTCAGCTGGAAGGTACCCAGCTTTTAAAAGTCTTTCTTGTTGCCCTTGTGACATCGCCCCGACGTATCCCACGACATGGGCGCCGATTTCGTGTTGCGGGTAAGTGCGGCTCATCGCCCACTTTGCTTCAACTCCGGGCAGGGATTTCTCTGCGACCCGCAACAGACCATATTCATCAAGTCCAGAAGCGACGACTTTTTCGGCAAGCGGATGGGTTTGGTTGTCATCAAGACGCGACGCCAACACCAATGCGGGGATATCAAGCAGTTGTGATAATTGTTCGAGTACGTATTCGATTTGGCCTGGGGCGTATCTGGATCTGTCTACCGTGACGACGCCGGTCCGAATATTATCAGCGAGGACTACTCCGTGGCGATCGAGAATGCGGCCCCGCGTGGGTTGCGTCACGATGATTTCGACATGGTTGCGGATGGCTTGATCTGATAACTCTTCGGCTACAAGCACTTGCAGGTGCCATGCCCGGGTAACTAATGCTGCGAAAAGCGCGAAGCGTTGGAAGAACCGATCAGTTCAATCATCGACGCCATCAAA
>JAAZYR010000042.1 GCA_014239555.1 Acidimicrobiales bacterium | reverse complement strand
CTAACTCGAAGAGAACCCAGCCGTGGCCAAGACGGTTATACGCAAGGCCATGAGCGCTAAAGAGGCGGGCGAGGCCGCGCGCCGTGCGCGAGGGTTGGTGCGGCGTAAGTCCGCCCTGGCTGGCGGGGGACTGCCCATTATCCTTGATGAGCTTCTCGTTCTTGGCGTAAGTGTTGAGGCAGCGTGTCAGACCCGCCCTCATCCCCGCCATGTGGGTTCCCCCACCGTGAGTGTTGATGTTGTTGACGAAGGTGTAGACGGTCTCCTGGTAGGCGTCGGTGTATTGCAGCGCCAACTCCACCTCGTACTCTGCCGCGGGGTCGTCCGTGGAGGGCACCGTCTTGGAGAAATGAACAACGTCGCTGTGCAGCGGGTTCTTGTTCTTGTTGATGTGACTCACGAAAGTCCGCAGGCCATCCGGGTACTCGAACACCTCTTCCTTGCCCGTACGCTCGTCCTCCAGTTCGATGCGCAGGCCCCGGGTTCCCATCAGGTAAGCGGTTTCCCGCAGGCGTTTCTCGACAAGCTCCCAGTCCGCTGTCGTCGTGGAGAAAATCTGCGGATCTGCCTTGAAGCGAATAACCGTGCCGGTGTTTTCCGTTTTCCCCGTGATCTTAAGTTCTTCGCGCCGGACACCCCGATCGAAGTGCATGCCGTGGATCTCTCCACCCTTGTGGACGTCCACCTCAAGCCACTCGGAGAGGGCGTTCACGACGGAGACGCCGACGCCGTGCAGGCCGCCCGACACCTTGTAGGCTTCATCGTCGAACTTTCCGCCAGCGTGCAGTTTAGTGAGCACTAGCTCCACCGCCGAAACTCCCTCTTCGGGGTGTATGCCAACGGGAATGCCTCGGCCGTCGTCTTCGACGCGGATGCTTCCATCCGCACACAGAATCACACGCACGTGGGTGGCGTGTCCTGCTAGGGCTTCGTCTACCGAGTTGTCCACCACTTCCCAGATAAGGTGGTGAAAACCGCGAACGTCCGTGTCCCCGATGTACATGGCTGGGCGCACGCGAACCGCTTCAAGTCCTTCGAGAACGGTGATGGACTCTGCGTTGTACTTGTCCGCACCCTGGGTGGTGGGCTTTTGGTCGTCAGTGTTTGAGGCCGCGTCGGCCATAGTCGGATCAGTCATCGTCGGATCGGTCATCGGGGCAGTAGTTCGGAGGAGGTATGGGCAGGCTCAGGTTCGCAGCTTGAATCTCACGCGACGGATACGGTTGTCGCCGATCCGCCGGTTGGCTTCCTGGCGATACTGTTCACCGGTGAAGCTCACTAGTTCGTGTTTGTGTGCGGCTGAGTCCACCTCGACAATCAATTCACCGCGGCGGAAGTCCACGGAGGTCGCGCGTGGTGCAAGTTCGGGCCCGAGTGCATCGCGCCAAGCCTCGTGCACTTTCAAGTCACGCATCTTGGCCCCCAGACCACTGGTGGCCAAGAACTGCGATATGGCGCGCCCCAAAGGGGCCACGCCGCCGCGGCGCGGTTGATCATCTATATCCGTCATGTTCCGTTGTGCCCCTTGGCTTAGACATCCACGGTGATGGGCATAACCACATAGACATATCCCTCACCAAGCTGGAATTTTCCGGGACTCGTGTGCTCGGTAAATTCCAGTGAGAGAGTGTCGAGCGTGCAATTTTTGAGACCGTCGAGGACGTAGTCAGGATTGAATGCAATCTCTGCGTCGTCTCCCTTGTAGTCGACTTCCATGTGAGCCGTGGCCTCTCCGCGACCCGCAGACTGACCAAACACCTCAAGCTGGTTTTTGGTCATCTTGAGTTTTACGGCACGTGCTTCATCCCCGGTGACATTGGCCACCAGTCGCAACTTCTTAGCCAGTAAAACCCTATCCGCTTCCATGTGGCGCGTGGTCTCAGACGGAATGACCGCTGCGTAGCGTGGGAATTCGCCGTCGATTAGGCGCGCAAAGACCTCGGCGTTTTTGGTTTTGAGGCCAACCTTCGTTTCCCCAAACTGTAGTTGCACTTGGTCCAAGGGATCAGAAATGGCGCGACAGAACATCTGCATGCCCCGAGTGGGAACGATGCTTTGGGTTCCAGCCTCACACCCCGACCCGTCTACCGGAGTCTCGCTAAGGGCCAGGCGCCGGCCATCCGTGGCAATCATTCGCAGCGTATCGCCTTCGAGTTCGGCGAGGACGCCGTGCATGGCGTAGCGGCCAGGCTCACGGGCCGCAGCAAAAGCCGTTTGCTCCACCAGCTTGGCGAAGCTCCCACCCTGCATGGTGATCGCGTTCTCCCCATCAAAGCGCGACACAACGGGGAACTCGTCGGGGTCTACGGTGACTAACTCGCAGGTGTCCGCTCCGCTCTTGATGGTGCAGGTGCTTCCCTTGATTTCAAGGGTGATGGTTTCACCTGAAAGGTCGCGCACGAAGTCAAAAGCCACGCGGGCAGGAATCACTGCAGTGCCTGGATCTTCAACCTTCACGTCGTCGATGCAGTAACGCAGGGAAACCTCCATGTCGGTCCCCACAAGTTCGAGGGCATTGTCCGTTGCCACCAAGCACACGTTTTCCACTACGGGTTTGGTGCTTTTGGCGGGAATGACATTGTTCGCTAAGGCCAAACCTTCGCGCAACTTTTCACGGTCACAGATAACCTTCATGCTGGTAGCCCTCGGTGAGGCAAAGTGGGGAGTAAAGCGGGTTGTGGGGTTATCCCCATCGTCCCCCTAGTTAAATTCTTCTTAACAGTAAGGGGCACTCGAAATTGGGGAGAACGTAGAGGTGGAGTGCGGTAAGTGGCGGCGGATGGTGGAGTTGTGAACAATGCGGGGGCGTTGGGAAGTGCTCCGCGAGCGTGAGCGCCCTGGTGATAACCGGGGAGAAGTGAACACTTATTCAGAGCCCTCTGGACGCCAGGTCTCGGGTGCTCAGTGCTCCCCAATCCATCCACATAAAAAGAGCGCTGGGCCC
>JAAZYR010000041.1 GCA_014239555.1 Acidimicrobiales bacterium | reverse complement strand
AATATATATCATTACGAATGATAAAAGTATCATTCGTAATGATAATTATAGTGATAATGAAATATATGTAGTAAGTGGGACGCTTGGGACGGCAGTTTTGAACTTCTTTTACGTATACTACCAATTTCCTTTCTTACTATCTTTACCAAAAAATAGGATTTACCCGTCCCAAGCGTCCCATTTCGGGGTCAAGCCTGCCCAAAGTAGGCAGGGGCAACCGCTTCATGGCGGCGGGGCGGTGGGGGTAGGGTTAGTCGTCTTCTTGTTGAGCCTGGAGCCTTCTGAACTCCTCGACTCTGAACTGCTCGGTGGCGGGATAATACTTAGCCCGCCACTTCAAACTTTCCTTGAAAATCCAGCCCCGTATCTCCTCCAGAAGCTCTTGTTGCTCCATCTTTGCGAAGCCTTCGGGGACGAAGGCACCTTTGAGTTTGTTGCAGAGATTGCAGCTGGTGACACGATTGGTGATCGAATCATCCCCGCCTTCAGCCTTTGGGATGACATGGTCAAGCTCTATGGACATCCAGGTGTCGAAATCGGAAAGCATGTCGCGACCACAGTAAACACACCGGTACCCGTCCTTGATGTAGATTTCCCGGTACGGTTCTATTTTTGCCATCCCCTCACCCTAACCCGACGAGGGCGGCAGTCAATCCTCGGGGCGGGGCAACCGCTTCATGGCGGCGGGGCGGTAGGTTCCGTGTTCACTCGGTTCTGCCCTAGTCCTTGTAGGGATCTACCGTGCGTGATGGGGCCATGCAGACGATGAGCGGTGTCAGAGTCCGGACAATTTCAATCCCTGGCTGTGCGGCTAGCACCGTACTTAGTTGGCGGTAAACCTGCGGTGCTTCGTCGAGGTCACCGCCACGCACAACCCCCTTGGTCGCCTCAGCCATGTCCTCATGGTTTATCCTGCCTGGTCGCACGCATCGTCCATTTTTCCACTTCCCCTTGGCTTGCATCCGGCCCATGACTCGCCCGGCACCGTGGACCGTTGAAAACATGTGGGCCGGACCTGCGTCAGCAGTACCCTCAAGAATAACGGAATCGTCACCCATAGAACCTCCCACGAACCCGCGTTGGCCTTCAAAGGCGGGGGTCGCGCCTTTGCGGACCACGACGACCTCTCCGCCACCGTGATCTTCCTTCCAAGCGAAATTGTGGTGGTTGTGCACGAGGTCAAGTTCGGTGCCGCCGATGATGGACACGACTTTTCGTACGACCCACTCCCGTCCGGCATACGCGTACTCACCCGCAAGGCTCATCAGAGACCAATACATGTCGCCCAAAGGACTGTCGAGGGAGAGTATAACCTCACGCGTCATGTCGGAGGTCTTCTGGGGTTGGAGGTTCCGCCATGGCTGGTCCTGGGCTAACCCCACCACACCGTGCGAGCAGATAAACCCAAGTCCGCGAGACCCGAAGTGTACACCGACCCAAACCTGACCGTCCTCATCCGCGAAAACATCTACATAGTGGTTCCCTCCACCCACCGTGCCAAGTTGAGCCCGGGCGCGCTCGCGGAGATCCCCACGTATCTTCGGCGGAACCTCCTCCCATGCGGATGACTCGAAGAGGGGGTGTTCAATTGGGGCATCGTCCGACCGGTTCGTTGGCCGCCCCATACCAAAACTGATGCTCGCTGCAATTTCGTCACCAAGCTCACCTAAATGGTGTTCGAGGTCATCTAAGTGTAGATCCGTGCGAATCGCTGCATTGCCGCATGCGATATCCACTCCGACTCCGATCGGGGTGATCACATCGCGATACGATGCCACGCCACCGATCGGCATCACATAGCCGCGATGTCCATCAGCCATCAGCGCGACATGCTCTGCTTGCTCTGCAACATCATCCAACTGCGCCAGAGTCGCTTCGTCATGCTGTCCAAGAATCGTCTTCAAGATAATGTACCCCCCACTAACCTCGTCCTTTCCTTACTCTTCTACCCGTTCTCGTGCCAGCCCTCCCAAAAGCCGGTTCTCTCGCCGAGCTTGTACAGCCCGGTGAAACGTCGTTGCCCGTCCAGCGCTCCATGCGTTCAATCTCCCTCTCCACTTCTCGCAATGCCTGCATGTAGCGCTCCAACTTCTGCGAGTCGTCGCGTCCGAGCTTGCGTTTCATCTCGCGGTAAGACTCCCAGAACGCGATCGAGCCTACGCTTGTCGGATGCCAGTCGCGAACGTTGCCCTTTTTGGAGTTGCGGATCGGAATTGAACATTCCGTCATACAATCCACGCAAGTTGTTTGAGGAAGGAATGCCACGACCGAATTGATTGTAAGATAGCGTGTTCGATCTCCCTTCCCCGCCCAAACCTCCTTCATTGCCAAGCACAAGACTCGGGTAACGCGTTTTATGTCCGTGGGTCATCGCGGCAACCTGGTCGAACGACGGGCTTTTCGTAAGTGGTTATTTGTTTTTATTGAAAGCTACCCTGTTGTGGTCAAGCAATGATTGACCCAATGACGTCTGCGCCCTCGACTCCAGTCAGCGTGATATCCAGACCGTTAAATCGGTGTGTCAAATTCGCATGATCGATGCCGAGCTGATGCAGTATCGTCGCGTGCAGATCGTGAATGGTCACCTTATTGCGCACTGCTTCGAGCCCGAGTTCGTCGGTCTCGCCGTAGCTGACGCCGCCTTTGATCCCGCCGCCAGCGAACCACGTGGTGAAGGCGTTGGGGTTGTGGTCGCGCCCTGGCGCGGCCCCAACCTGGGCAACTGGCAGGCGGCCGAATTCACCGCCGCAGACGACCAGTGTTTCATCGAGCATGCCGCGCTGTTTGAGGTCTGTCAGGAGGGCCGCAATGGGTCGATCTACCTCAGCGGCGAAACCGCGATGGTTACCCTCGATATCCAGATGCCCGTCCCAGCTCTTCTGATTCTCCGTGCCACCGCTGTAGAGCTGGACAAAGCGGACACCGCGCTCGACCATGCGCCTGGCGTTGAGACACTGCCGGGCAAAGTGCTGGCAGCGCTTATTGTTGAGGCCGTAGAGCTCGCGGATGGACTCCGGCTCGCTGTCCAGGT
>JAAZYR010000040.1 GCA_014239555.1 Acidimicrobiales bacterium | reverse complement strand
TCATTCCTAAACCATTAGGAGTGTCATCGACGACGATTTCGAAATAGGCATCATCCATGCGGTGTAAGAGCACCGCAATAGTGGCCTGTTTATCCGTTTGATGGTATTTCGCCGCGTTGGAAACCACATTTCGGACCACCTGTCGGATTCGGTCTCTATCTAATGTCGCTGTGATGGTGTGATCAGGAATTGAACGCAATGAGAGAACACCAGGATTAGCGGCGAACTCTTCGACAATTTCTTCCACTATTTCGTGTACTCCGACACCTGCTGTCATCGACAGTTCGAAGGCGTCATTTTCTAGTTTGGCGGTGTCGAACATGTCTCGGACGAGATCGGACATGTGAAGCAGATGGCGTTCAGCGTTTCTTAATGTTGCCTGCACCCCATCGGGAAGGTCGTCTCGTCGAGTGACGACGTTCAAACTCATTGCTGCAGCGTTGAGTGGCCCGCGAAGCTCGTGCGACGCGTCTCCTAACCATTTTTGGCGTTGAATTAACAACTGTTCCAACTGACGGCTTTGTTCTGCGTAGTTCTCCGATATGGCCTCTTCTTTGTCAGTCATGGCAGCGCCTGCTGAATTGCCGTTTCAAGTGCGACAAGGTCGCCTTTGCTGACGAGGCGTATTTCGTCAGGCAGGTTGTCCGTTGTCCCTGACAGCATGATGAAATTTGATTTTGAAATTCCGCTTCGAATAGCGGCTTCAAATATGTCGAGTCCGGCGCCCGCGTGAGGTATCGAATAATCAGAAATGATGAGTGAGAAGGTGTGGGTGGTAATGAGATCGAGTCCTTCTTCAACGCTGGTAGCCGTGCGCACATGAACGCCTGGTCGGATGGCAGCCATCCAAGTCGCAAAAACATCTAGCTGCCCTTTGTCGTCATCGACCAGAAGAACCAGATGGTCCTGCTTAGCTCTGTGTTTGTTGCGACCGAACATTGTGTTCCTAACAAGGGCGTTAATCAACGATAGGTTTGTCTTGGCGTGGTTGCGGACCTGAAGACCAATTCGGTTTCTTACTGTTTTGGTTACTTCGAACAGAGCCACACAGCGGCCCGTAACTTCAACAGCACTTCTTTTGAGGCTTTAAAGTTGAAGTCATCAAAGTAGTGCGTGTGCAAATCATCGGAATGAACGCTGAATGCAACAACGAACGCATCGGCCAATAGTTCAGCGGGATCAGCGCCTCCGTGGACAAAGGACCGGAGAAGCAGCTCTTTAACTGACTTTTCTGCTTGTTTTGGGAAATAGCAGTCGTCGAACAGGTTGTGAATGACGGCGTGACCTACCTCGTGAAGGACTACGTCTGGGACCTTGCCCGTCCGTACCGCCTGAGAAGAAATCCAGATGGTGTTGGCCCATTCATGTCCGCGTGTGTCGTCGCTATCCCAGCCTTCGGCGTCGTAGGTTCCCAAGGCGCAACTACCTAGTTCTTTGGTTGTCCAGGGATGGCAGCCGTTAACAAATTCGGTGCCTTTGAGAGCGGGCTGGAGCGCTTCTGGGATTGTATTGACTACCCGTAACACCTCTTTTTGGTGTCGCCCGTCAATTATCTGGTGTCCTGAGACTGCTTCGTGAAGTAACCGGAACCCCACCGTGTCGACCGATGGGTTGCCTATAGATGGAGTGTCTGCCTCTCCTCTAGGAGTGACAATGATCAAGGTCAGTAACACCGTGGCAAATAATGACGTTAAGAAGGCAAGTAATTTTGAAGCTGTGAACATGTAGCTAACTGTAAGAAAGCCTTATTTAAAGGGATATGGTGCATTCGCGGGGAATCGTCTAACGCAAATGCACTAGTAAGAACGAAGACTGATAACGGCAGACGAGTAGGTTGAATTTTGTGGGGGACTCTCGGTCAACTCTGGTTCACGACGTCCGAAATCAACTTTCTGGGATGCTGATGTTGATCAGCTTGCTAGAAAAGGTCGAACTCCCCAGAGAAATTCATGTTCGATTATCGGCCAGTGCCGTAGGGCTTCGAACGGTATTGACCGAACCTGATCTCGCGTCAGGAACTCATCACGACCTCGACGCGGTTTTGGACGCTTTTTTAGAAGTGTTGACAGACGTTGAGATAACGCAGCTACCTGAAGAGTTGGTTCCATTACGGGCGGACGTTGTTGACCGCATATCTATGACCAGTGAACTTTGGACCTCATTGACGCAATTGTGAGATAGCGCTAGCGCGTTTAGAAACAAGCTTCACGCACGAAATCCACAACCGTCAGCACACGCGAGCAAAAACGGCTCTCGGGCGAAAGGTGCTCAAACACCAGTAGCGAAAACCCCGCACCACCGTGTGCTCCTTGGGAAGATATGAGAAGTGAAACCCTCGACCCGCGCTAGGAGACGGAGAGTTACACCCCTTTCGGGAAAAGTCGGACCATGACGAGAGAGCCAACCAGCCCGCCAGAAGAACTCAGGAGCAGGTCGGTGACTGTGTCCTCATAGGTCAGGTGCAGGCCAGTAGTGCCGCTTTGCATGATGACGTACTCCAAGAATTCCCAAAGGATGATTGCAAACGCTCCAAAACCCGCGCCTAGAGCGGCTCGATTCCACGGTGCAAGATTTGTGGGATCGAACATCGCGACGAAAGCAGCGCACAAAAACATCCAGTTGACGAAGTGTAAGAAGTCGTCGAAGTTCTGAACGGTGTCGAAGAAACGAAACAGATTCCCGAGGAGGTCGAGGATGAAAGGGGTCACCAGTAACGCTGTCGGAATGTACGGGAACCGCCCTTTCTGTCCCCTCAGAAACCAAATCGTTCCCATAACAACCGACGACAGCGGATATCCGACCGCGCGCGCAGGCCATCCCTTTCCATCGAGGCGTTCCATTGGAACAACGAGTCCCACTAAAAGGCAAAAGGCCAGGCCGGCAATAGCCAGCAACATAATTCTGCGCTGCCACTCAGGTCTCACCTCTTTGAGCGTAGCCATCCCACGAAACATGGGCCCTCAGCGACGCAAAGACTGAGGTCTCGAAGAGAATGAGAACTGAGTTGGGACGGGTCGGATGTTTGAAAATTCTGGCTTTACTGCTCTGTCGCGGTTTTCGAGCTACACATCTCCCATAAACCAAACACTGCCGATACAGCAAG
>JAAZYR010000003.1 GCA_014239555.1 Acidimicrobiales bacterium | reverse complement strand
GGGCGGTAACGGACAAGGCAGGCAAGCATGACCACCGGGGTGTCTTCGAAATGGTCAACGAAATGCTGCATCGTTCGAGCCATACGTGCTTTAGGTGAATCACCGGTCTCACCTGAACCAGCGTCGTACCCGTCGTTCGATCGTTTCTCGTTCCATCCCGCGCGAAAAGACTCACCGAGCAACGCTTTTGCTGCTCGGGCTTTCGGACCATCTCGAAGGACAAGAAACCGAAATTTCTGTCGGTTGGATCCTGACGGGGCGCGACCGGCATGCCACAAAATGGTGTTGAGGTCTTCTTCTGGGATCGGTTCAGGCAAATAGCGGCGAATGGCACGCGTCGTCGCCATGCCTTCAAGTAGCCCTAGATGTTTTGGATCCGACACTATTAGCCCCCCTGTGTTTCTTCGAGAAGTTCAACAACGTTCACAATGCTTTGGTCAGTGACTACTCCGACCACTCGACCGGCTGTGTCAACAACCGGATAAATGTCAACCCCGGCATTCTCCATGAATTCACTCGCCTCGCGCACGGTCCACGACAGACGAGCCGGGGTGAGATCTCCGATCATGATGTCGCTGCATGGGGTAGCGACCCATTGATCTCGATCGACCACTCCGGCGTCACTCACCCTCACGATGCCCCGGAACTGGCCGTCTTCGTCTGCCACCACTGCTTCCAGTTGCTTACGGGGAAACGCGAATCCCCACACAAACTCTGACAGTGAGTCGGTGGGTGACACGGTTTTGAATTCTCTGCGCATCGCCGACGTGATGGGCATTTGGAATCGGCGTTCTAGGTGACCAACCCGGGTGTCTCGTTGGTAATCCGACACTGATGATCTACCTACGACCACTTGGCTGACAGCAACTGCGATCAACCCTGGCACCACGAACGCTGGAGCGCCTGTCGATTCCGCTACGAACATCACCGCCGCGAGAGGGGTCCGATACCCAGCCGCGAGAAACGCTGCGACGCCGATGAACGGGAAGAACGCCATCGATTCGACACCCACGTCGATCCAGCCGCCCACGATGCGGCCAATGATGAGACCCAGCACTGCGAGCGGGATGAACACCCCGCCTACACCGCCGCTCGCGATGAGGGTTGACGTTGCAACAATTCTGATTGCCAGCAACATTCCCAGCATTGGGAGCGTTTCGTTGGGGTTTAACACCCAGCTAAGCACTTGCCCCTCAGCCGTGGGTCCCATAGACAGCGGCGCATTGAAAAGCGCATCGCTTAACACCACCAACCCTGCAGCGATCACACTGCCCGCCGCGGCGACCATCCACCATGGCTGGGTTTGTTGTAAATGTTTGGCTCCTTTGATGGCTCGGCTGAACGCCATGGCAGCAGCTCCGCACAGCGCACCAACTATTGCCGCACCAACTAGTTCTCGTTGACCAAAACCGACGCGCACAAGATCAGTTCTCACTTCGAACGGAAGGTCGTCGTCCAGACCGGTAACGAGAACGAAGGTCACATAGCTTGACGCGCTTGACAGCAATGCTGGCAACAACGCGCGTCGGCCTAAGTCCCCTTTGTAGGGGGACTCCAACGCGAATAGCACCCCTGTGGCAGGCGCCTGGAAGATGGCACTCACACCGGCTGCTGCTCCTGCCACCAGTAAAGCTTGACCGTCTTTATCTCTAAAGAGCCACGAGAGCCGCCGTTGGATTGCCGATCCCGTGGTCGCTCCCGCGTAAATCGCGGGACCCTCAAGCCCAGCTGCTCCTCCCAAACCCACGGTGGCGATACCTGCGATTAAACGGAAGGGAAGATGTAGGACTTTAAGAAGGTAACTCTTGTCGTGGTAACCGCGTATGTACTCCTCCGAAGTTGATGGTGAGAGAGGATTACCGGAATCGGCGCGCCGTAACACCAGCACAGCGATCCATAACCCCAAAGCGGGTGCACACGCCTGCTGTAACAGACTGCGGTGCAGCACAGCTTCTAGGAGCACTTTCTCTGCGAGCACCACAATTCCCGCGACAATCAGCCCTGTCACTACCCCTACGGCCGCGTAGGTACCAAAACGCAGAATTCGGTTTCTCATAACGCGACAAACTGCTGAAAGGTCATTGCCACCATGATGCCGCGCTCACAGAACAAAGCGACTCGGTTGCTACCGAATCAGCCACGTTTTCTGCACGTCGGTACGCTTACAGCTATGACTAGTGACCGGTTCTACTTTCGCCAATTGCTCTCGGGCCGAGACTTCGCCACCGACGATTCGATGGCCGCTCAAATGGCAAATTTTGTGTACCTCATCGGCGACCGGGAGACCCGCGACGCGGTCGTTGTTGACCCCGCTTACGGTGTCGCTGACATTCTCGAAATTCTTGACCGCGATGGCATGAACCTGAGTGGAGTGCTCGCCAGCCACTATCACTCCGACCACGTTGGGGGTTCAATGATGGGTCACACAATTGAAGGCGTCCGAGAGCTTCTCGATCTCAAAGGAACCAAGATTCACGTTCAAGCCGAAGAAGCTGAACTGGTGAAAAAGGTCACCGAGGTCGGCGACGGTGATCTCCAAGTACATGCCCCGGGTGACCAAATCTTCGTCGGAGAGATCCCCATTTCGTTATTACACACCCCGGGGCACACACCTGGGAGCCAGTGTTTTCTCGTTGAAGGAACCCTGGTAGCTGGAGACACCCTTTTCTTGGAAGGCTGCGGGCGCACCGACCTGCCGGGCAGTGACGCCGCAGCGATGTACCACTCGCTTCACCACACTTTGTCCAAAGTCCCAGATGACACTGTTCTTTTTCCCGGACACCGTTACTCATTTCACTCCTCAGCAACAATGGGAATGACTCGAGAAATGAACTACGTGTTCAAACCAGACTCAGAAGAACAATGGATGATGATGTTCGGCCAATGAGTACCCCAGAGCTACCTCCCATCGTCACCATCGGTGACATCGCACACGATGACGACATCATATTTTGTGACGTGCGCTGGTATCTCGACCGCACCCCAGGACGCCAAAAATTCAACGAAGGTCACATCCCTGACGCAATTTTCGTTGACCTAGATGAACACCTCGCAACATTGCCTCAAAAAACTCAAGGTCGGCATCCCATGCCCGCAGCCGCGTCGTTTGCATCGAGCATGGGGGCGTTGGGGATCAGTCATCACGATCGGGTCGTTGCATATGACGACAGCGGAGGAATGTCAGCGGGCCGTCTGGTGTGGATGCTACGCATCCTCGGTCAACAAGCCGCCTTACTTGACGGTGGTTTGCATGCATGGTCCGGCGACCTTGAAACCGGCCCCCGTGACCGTCAAGCAGTAGATCATCCAATCCGACCTTGGCCCCCCACGCTGTTGGTGAACGCAGACGAAGCCGCTATGGCAGGAACCGACCCCAATCGGTCACTCATCGATTCTCGAAGCCCTGACCGCTACTTCGGCGAAAACGAACCCGTTGATCCCCAAGCCGGGCACATCCCTGGAGCAATCAATCTTCCCTTTGGTGGCAACCTCACCGAGAACGGCTGGTTCCACACACCCCAACAGCTGCGAGCACGCTTTGAACAAGCGGGTGTCAGCGACGGCGACGTTCCAGTGATGTATTGCGGTTCTGGGGTCAGTGCCTGCAATAACTTGCTCGCTTTTGAACACGCAGGCTTGGGCCAAGGTGTCCTATATGCGGGTTCGTGGTCCCAATGGAGCAACGACGAGGATCGACCCGTCGAGACCAGGTAACGCATACGTCGTTGCATTCAAATAGCTCCGACGGACCTAATCCAGACATACTTGCCTGTATGGCAGACCTTTCTGACTTCTATGAACTCGACGCTCTATTAGGCGATGAGGAACAGATGATCCGCGACACCGTTGCAAAGTTCGTGGACAACGAATTTACGCCACTCGTCGCCGAGCACTTCGAAGCTGGCACCTTCCCTATGGAACTGGTCCCAACAATCGCCGACATGGGTTTGTTGGGAATGCACCTTGACGGTTACGGGTGCGCTGGGGCGTCAGCAATGGCATACGGCATCGCATGCCGAGAGTTAGAAGCGGGCGACAGCGGACTCAGAAGTTTCGTTTCGGTTCAGGGGTCGTTATGTATGTTCCCCATCTGGAAATACGGGTCAGAGGAACAGAAAGAACAATGGTTGCCACAAATGGCAGCTGGGGAAATTATCGGCTGCTTTGGGTTAACCGAACCCGATCATGGGTCCGATCCATCCAACATGGCGACTCGAGCCGTACGTGACGGTGACAAGTGGATCCTCAATGGATCAAAACGGTGGATCACTAACGCAGGGATCGCGGATCTCGCGATCGTCTGGGCGAACACCGACGAGGGCTTCCGAGGTTTTCTGGTACCCACCGACTCTGATGGGTTTGAGGCCCGAAAAATCCAGAACAAATTATCGCTGCGAGCTTCAATAACTGGCGAGTTCTATATGGACGACGTGATCGTCCCAGAGTCCATGCGTCTCCCAGATGCAGTCAGCATCGGCGCTCCTCTCAGTTGTCTCAGCGAAGCCCGTTACGGCATCGCGTTTGGGGCAGTCGGCGTGGCACGCGATTGTTACAACGCTGCGCTTGACTACCAACAAGGTCGACCACAATTCGGTAAACCTCTTTCAAGTTTTCAGATCAACCAAATCAAGTTCGCTGACATGCTGACCGAGATGACTAACGCGAACCTCCAAGCGATGACTCTCGGGCGTCTAAAAGAAGCCCACACAATCCGGCCGTACCACATCTCCATGGCGAAAAGACATAACTGTCGGGTAGCTATCGATACTGCACGAACCGCACGCGCGATGATGGGGGCAAATGGCGTCAGCACCGAATACAGCCCCATGCGTCATGCGAACAATATGGAATCTGTCATGACTTATGAAGGAACCGAAGAAATCCACGGATTAATCCTGGGCCAAGAAATCACCGGAATCCCGGCGTTCCGATGAACGACTTCAACCTCAACGAAGTTGACCGGCTACTCACCACCACAAAACAGGTTCGAAAACGGTTAGATCTCACCCGCGAGGTCCCCAACGACTTATTGCTCGATTGCATCGAGGTAGCGGGACATGCTCCTGTCGGTGGGAACCTCGAACGAAACCGTTGGATTATCGTGACCGACCCAGAGCTAAAAGCCGAAATAGCTCACTACTACGGCGAAGTAGGGCGTCCCTATCTTGACGCGAGTTCAGGCATCCGCACCGATGAGCGAACGGCAAGGGTGGTTGATTCATCAATTCATCTCATTGATCATCTTCACGAAGTCCCTGCTTTGGTCATCCCACTCCGACTCGATCGTCCCCCTGCTGGCGAAAACGACGAAGGTTCAGCTGGCGGTTGGTGGGGTTCTGTTTTGCCGGGTGTGTGGAGTTTTCAGCTTGCAGCTCGAGCTAGGGGACTTGGCTCTACTTGGACAACATTTCATCTCGCTCATGAAAGCAGAATCTCTGAGCTTCTCGGCATTCCATCGACCGTGAGCCAATGCGCGTTATTACCCGTCGCCTACTACACCGGTGAAACATTTCACCCTGCTCCGCGTCGTTCAGTAGACGAGGTGACCTACCTCAACGGCTGGAAACAACCCGTTCGTTAGGCAACCCCATCGAATCGCCTGCTGCTCCAACAGCTAGGCCACAGTGACCTGAGTTTCGACCGATACTGGATTCGTGACCGTACGCGCTGTTTCCCGATCGGGTCTGTATTGCGACGCGGAATGCGGTTCACTACCCCACCCAGGCGACGTCACCTTCCCCAACGGCGCCGCTGCTGAAGCTGCCGGTTATCGGGCGTGTCTTAGGTGCCGGCCTCGGTTATGCGGCGGAGCACTCCACCTAGACAATGCACCGTCCCCGGTTGGGGCTGCTCTCAACCTCATCAAGGAAGGTTTCCTTCACCGTCAACCCGAGGAGCGGCTCGCTGTTCGAGTTGGATGCAGCCGCCAACACTTACGTCGCTTAATGATTCGTCATGTCGGGGCAAGCCCCACTCAAATCGCTCGTTACCGGCAGGCACATTTTGCCCGGCAACTCATCAACGAAACCTCACTCGATGTGCACACCGTGGCCCGAGCTGTGGGGCTCACCGACCAACATCAATTGGATCAGCTCACTATCAACACTTGGGGGCAACCAATCAGTGATCTGCGAGCGGGCCGAGCGTCACTAACCCCTACCGGTTCAATCGAACTCTTGGTGAGGTACATCCAGCCCTATTCGTTCCGCCAACTGTTGCGTCATCTAACACCGCGGGCTACCCCCGGCATCGAAGAAGTTACCGACGGTTCGTATCGCCGAATCACGAACCAGGGAGGGAACGCCCGGATTCTTGAGGTACGCGACGCTCACGACGGGCAACACCTCCGAGTGCAAGTCCATTCATCGAGTTACGACAACCTCATCGACGACATGGAACGCTTGCGAACTCTTTTCGCTACTGATGAGGATCCCGGCCCAGCAGTTGCACACTTGTCAGACGATCGCCTTGTCGGTCAACTAGTCGCACAGCAACCCTGGTTGCGTGTTCCGCGCTGTTGGGATCCCTTCGAAGCGTCAGTGCGCATCATTGTCGGACAACAAATTTCGGTGGCGGCAGCGACGACCATTGCTGGCCGAATCGCTCACACCCTTGGACAACGAGTACCCAACGGCGCCTCGCTTGATCGGATCTTCCCATCCGCCGGTGACCTCGCCGAAGCTGACCTCAACGGGTTGGGTTTCACTCACCAAAGAAAGACGACGTTGCGTCACTTCGGTGGAGCGGTCGCCGATGGCAGTCTCGATCTGAGAATGTCCGGGACCATCGAAGAAGTCGCCCTACGCTGGTGTGCTCTCCCAGGGATAGGCCCTTGGACCGCTCAGATGGCCGCTATGCGAATCCTTCAACATAACGACGCGATGCCGTCATCTGATTTAGGGATACGTCGCAGTGCAAGCAGACTGGACGGCAACCCAATCAGTAGCCAAGAATTAGATGATCGTGGCGCACGATGGCGACCATTCAGGTCCTGGGCCGCGCAACATCTTTGGGACTCGTCTCACCTCATCGGAGGCACCGCATGACTCTTCCGCATTTCTTCACTACATTGCACAGCCCTCTCGGCGAACTCACCCTCGTGGCAACAGAAATTGGTTTACGGGCGGTGCTGTGGCCTCAAGACCAGGACCGAGTTGTTCTTCCAGAGTCGATGGTTGTGTCTCAAAGCGAACCGGTTTTGAGTTTGGCCGCCACCCAAATCGGCGAATACTTCGCGGGGGAGAGAGAAACGTTCAATCTTCCTTTGGATCTTCACGGCACAGATTTTCAGAAAGCAACCTGGAAAGCGCTCGCGGAAATTCCGTATGGGGCGACATGGACATATCGCCAACAGGCTGAACATATTGGGCGCCCTAACGCAGTTCGCGCGGTCGGCGCTGCGAACGGACGGAACCCTGTTTCCATTGTTCTTCCGTGTCACCGCGTAATTGGTGCAGATGGTTCGCTTACGGGTTTCGCAGGCGGGCTTGAAGCGAAACAGCACCTGCTTGTTCTCGAAGGGGCCCTCGAGGCTGCAGAAAACTAAACGGTTTCGTCCTCAACGACTTCTTCTGCGTTGGGTTCGTCGGATACGGGCGTGTCGTCTTCACCGTCGGATGGCGATTGGCTCTCGTTTTGTTGTTCAGTTTCGAGGGCTTCTGGTTCTTCAGCCTCTATCACGTCGGGATTCGTTAAGCGAGTCCACTCGGCCAAGGCGTCTCGATAGTCAGCTTCGGCGAGAGTCTTGTCCTCAGTACTCGCATCATTTTGCATCAAATCTTTTAGTTTGATGGCCGCAGCATCACGCCGTCTCTCAGCTTTAGCGACAGCTTTTTGTTCTCTGTCCATTTGACGACTCGTGGCGACACCTTTGTTGAACTGTGCCAACGCGTCAGCTAATCCAGTATCTGCCTTGCCACTTGTTGAAGAATCAACATCCTTACGAGCCATACGAGTCGAGCCTCCCACATGGCAACTGGGTCACGGTAACTCAGATGCATTTCGCAGTGCAGTGCGCGAGGAGGGACTTGAACCCTCACACCCTTGCGGGCACAGGCACCTGAAGCCTGCGCGTCTGCCAATTCCGCCACTCGCGCTAACGGGAACAGCCAAGGTTAGCTCGCCATCGTGTTGCTTCCGCACGCTGCACCTACCCATCACTTAGAGAGTCTGGCGACCCCCTGCCCCTGAGTAACCGGCCGTACACTCAGAACACGATGGGTTTCAAAAGCCTCACTAGAGCGTTTGGTAACGCCTTGCCTCGCGTCTTTCGCGCCAAATTGCGTCCAGTGGCGTTGGGGCACCGGCTCAGTCGTCTTTTGGAGAAAGAACGAACTACCGACACCCACGGTCACACGATTGTTCCCAACCACCTGATTTTCGCGTTAGCTGAGAAAGATCGTGCCCGCTTTACACAGTTAGAAGAAACTCTTCGCCGACAGCTCATCGAAACTGCACACGAATACGCGCGGTCGAGGACATATGGCTTTACCGGTCCCGTCTCAGTGGACTTCGCCACGAACCCCCGTTTCAGGGCAGGTCGATTCGAACTGTCTGGAGAGTTCAGGGAAGCGCCTATAGGCGACACCGCCGTCTTGGTGACCTCTGACGGTCTTCGAGTCGAGATTAGGACCCCTCAAATACTTGGCAGAAATGACGATTGCGGAGTTGTCCTTGGCGGCTCCAATGTCAGTCGCCATCATGCCGAAATTCGTGCTGACCAACATGGGCTGTTTATCGTCGATCTGGGATCCACCAACGGAACGTTGGTTGCCGGAGTGGCAATTGGAACTCACCGGTTACTCCACGGAGACATCATCACCGTCGGTGATCATCACCTACGAGTTGAGGTTGTTTGATGTCACCGCAGCTTGTACGACTTCTCACCATTCTCTTACTTGTGTTAATCCACCTGTTTTTCTTTCGAGTGATACGTGCAGTGTGGGTAGGGGTGCGACCCGCGAAAGAAAAACTTCCTAAGAGGAACCGCTTTGTAAGAAATGATCGACCAGCACGGGTTCTCGTAGTCAGAACCCCTGAGACGTTGGGGGGGCAGCGACATAATTTGGCTGAGGAGTTGACGATTGGGCGCGCAGCCACATGTGACGTCACCATCGATGACACCTACGCCAGCCAAATTCATGCGCGCGTGTTCCGGCGCGACAACGAGCACGTGTTAGAAGACTTAGGGTCAACGAACGGCACCTACTTAAACCGACAAAAAGTCGCGTCAGCTACAAACCTAAAAACCGGCGATCACTTGCAAATCGGTTCAACGGTTTTTGAGGTGATGGCATGAACGACACGCCACAACGCCGGCTACGACTCGCTTGGGGGGGCGCAACCGATCAAGGTCGCGTTCGGGCAAACAACCAAGATGCGATGTACGCGGACTGGGGCCTTTTTGTAGTTGCCGACGGCATGGGTGGTCATCAGGGAGGCGAAGTGGCAGCGAACTTGGCTGTCCGCACTATGACAAAGGCCGACCGCGAAAACGTCCGGGAACTTCACGACGCGGTGCAAGAGGCCAACAAAGTGGTACACGAGACAGCGATCGCACAACCCGAATTGCATGGGATGGGCACCACGTTGACTGCGCTGGCGGTCATTCAAGAAGGCGGCAGTCGCCGGTTCGTCGCACTCAATGTCGGCGATTCACGTATTTATCACTATCGAAATAACCAACTGACTCAACTGACCGAAGACCACAGCTATGTGGCTGAGTTAATGCGGCGGGGAGAACTTGACGAAGAAGCCGCAGCTGTTCACCCCTATCGCAACATGCTGACACGGGCAATAGGTGTTCATCCTGAGGTTGACATAGACGAATGGCTGGTCGATCCCGTTGCCGGCGACCGGTTCTTGTTATGCAGCGACGGATTAACGAACGAAGTTGACGACACCGCAATCGCCGAACAACTCTCCATTAGTGAGGACCCAGGCGCCACCGCGAAAGCTCTTGTCCGTTTAGCTAACGAACACGGAGGACGGGACAACTCAACTGCGCTCGTCGTCGATATCCAGATCGATGACATTGACAACAAAAACGACCCAGAGGTCACCCAACAAGAAGACAGCGAACCTGCGCAAGTTATTTTGCCATCCGAGGATTCATCCTCAGAACCAATTACTCCTGCTGGCGCATTTGAGTCGCCACCGAAGACCTCATCGCGTTCAGCCACGAGTCAACGGAGTTGGCTGAACGACCGAGTTGGGATAAGCGTCGCCGCGGTGATCATTTCAATAGTTTTGCTGATCGCTAGTGCGGCGATGCTTGCGACCATCGGATGGTACGCCCGCGACGGCTACCACGTAGGTGTAGTCGCGGACCAAGTGGTGATACAGAAAGGTCGAGTCGGAGGACTCTTATGGTTTGACCCAACGTTGGAAGAGTGGACAACAATCCAGGTCATTCAACTCAACGCTCAGGATCAGCGGAATCTGGTCGCAGGTAAACAGTTCACCGATTTAGCTGAAGCGCGAAACTTCGTGGTGCAACTCCGAACTCGACTTGTCGGCCCTACCGACGAATCTCGAGGTGACGGCTGACGTGAACCACCAGCGGATAGTTGAACTGACCCTTCTTTTGCTCGCTGCCTTCATCACCTGCGCAACCGTTGCCCTAGCCGCAGTCGGCGAACAGGTAGAGATCACATGGAATGTTGTGCCGTACCTCGTGGCGTTGCTCATTCTGTGGACGATCGCACATATAACGCTGCGGCTGCGAGCCCCCACAGCTAACGGAGTCTTATTCCCAATAGCTGCGTTACTGCAAGGTCTCGGGTTCGCGTTGACGGTACGAATCGACCCAAGTCTCGCTTCGCGCCACATCACGTGGAGTCTCATAGGGATGGCTGGCTTCATTGCGGTGACGATAGGTATTCGAAATCCCCATCAGCTCTCAAAGGTTCATGCCCCCTTGGGCATCGCAGGTGTGTTGCTTGTTTTCCTCCCACTCATTTCCGAGGTGGCTCCCAACAGTTCAGAAATTTCGCTTGCCCTGAATCTGGGTGGGCTTCATATCGTCCCCGGGGAACTCGGGAAGCTATTTTTAATCATTTTTTTTGCTTCGTGGTTAGCGAATTATCGCACTCGAAACACAGCAGAATATTTGGGTCAAGCACAACACATCGAAGGCGACCGTTCCCGACTTATCCCCCTTCTCGGGGGCTGGCTAATCACATCCGCTATTTTTATTTTCCAATATGACGCTGGGTCCGCAATCGTCACATTCGTCGTATTCATGTCGATGTGGTGGGTCGCAGCAGGTCGACCCTTGGACCTCGCCGGCTCCTTCGGGGCCATTGCTGCCACGATAGTTTTGGCAGCCGGAACGCTCCCTGAGTTCCAAACCCGGCTCAGTACCTGGATCGATCCGTGGTCGAACACTCAGCTAGGAGACGCCGTTACCCGGTCATCGTTCGCCCTCGCAGGTGGAGGGTTAACAGGAACAGGACCCGGAGCCGGCAACCCAGACTGGGTCCCTGGAGTAACAGACCATTTCGCGTTTGTGCCAATTGGCGAAGAACTGGGCTTTCTCGGAGCAACCGCTGTCTTGTCGGGTTATCTGCTGCTGACAGGAGTCGGCCTTCGTATAGCGACGAGAGCCAGAAGAGAGTTCGACAGCGTCCTCGCTATTGGAGTCACCGTCTTTTTGGGACTTCAGGCATGGGCGTCGATCGCGACAACTCTGCGTCTCTTACCTCCGAGCGCAGTGTCCTTGCCATTCATTTCCCTTAACGGATTTGCTCTCCTTACTTGGAATCTCGCGTTGGGACTGTTACTTCGCATCTCCGAAAGCGGCCCCGAAAGCGCAGAGCACACGGCCACCCTCCCGAAAATCAAGTTGAAGTCACGAAGCCAGTCATGACGAAACGAATTCTTCACATAGGCGTGGCGCTCTTGCTCATATATGTTCTGCTTTTTGTCCAACTTGAATTGATCCAGGTGGTTCGGGCTGACACCCTTCGCGATCACCCACAAAATACGCGCGAAATCACGATGGTTTTTGATGCCCCGAGGGGTTCCATCACAACAGCAGATGGCGAAACGATCGCGGAAACCGTCGGCGTAAGCGGAACACGTCCGCGTTTGCGCCAATATCCGTACGGCTCCCTGTACTCCCACCTCGTGGGTTTTATTTCCGCAGAACACGGCGGCAGTGGACTCGAACAAAAGCACAACGATTTCCTCGCCGGAAATAACCTCGAGGTGCGAATCCAAGACAAACGTGATTTGTTTGTCGATCGTGCACGCACCGGTCAACTCGAATTATCAGTGAGGCATGATGTCCAGTTAGTGGCACGAGCTGCTCTGGGAAGGTATCAAGGGGCCGCAGTGGTGATTGACCCCTCCAGCGGCGCGGTTTTGGCGATGTGGAGTTCCCCCCACTTTGATCCCAACTACCTGTCCTCCCATGATTTAGCTGCAGTGACGAACGATTTAGTCGCGTTGAATTCAGACAAGGACCTCCCACTGACGAACAGAGCTAATTCATATCTCAGCGAAGCTGGAGCGATTTTCACCGTAGTCACTGCGGCGTCAGCCATTGAAGCGGGGCTCTCAGATTTTGTGATTCCTCAGAAAAACGCCATAGCGGCTGAGCCACCTGGAGGGCCCATCACCAACAGGCGCAACGAGACGTGCGGCGGGAATCTGACTTCGCTACTGCTCACCAATTGTCGGACTGGTTGGGCAACCATCGGCTCAGATCTCGGTCAGTCAGAGCTAAGCAATCGATCTAAAAGTTTCGGACTCACTGAAAGCGTCTCGATCGATACCAGCAGTAACTTGAGGGGGCTTCTCACACCCGACAAAATGGGTTTATCGGCTCCGCATGTCGCAGCCGGTATTGGTGTTCAGTTATCTCCTCTCCACGCAGCGCACTTATTTGCAACAATCGCAAACAACGGGCTCCGAATCAGACCTCGTGTGGTTCACCAAATTCAAGGTCATGACGGTTCTGTCATCCGCGAATTCGCTCCGGAACTGTTAGGTCAACCCATCACAAGCGACACTGCTCTGAGACTGCAAACCATGTTGGCGGCAAACGTTGAAAGGGGCACTGCTCGAGCGCTCGCGCTCAACGATGTCGAGGTAGCGGGCATGCTGGAGTCAGGATTCAACGACCACCCCCATGTTTGGGCGATCGCAATCGCGCCTGTGACGCAACCAGAGCTCGCTATTGCGGTACTGCTAGAGGGTGACGAACTCAGCGATCCTCAAGTCACCGAAACTGTTGTTGCCCGAATTACACGTTCAATCATTGAGGCAGTATTACGCCTCCCGAGCCCTAACTTGGAGGGGACCCAGTGAACCCCTCAGACCCACCTATGCCCGAAAATGATCGCCCTATTTTCAGCGGACGATACGAGTTGTACCGACGCATCGCGCGCGGCGGCATGGCCGAAGTATTTCTTGCCCGCGACAAGCTCTTGGATAGGCCAGTAGCGGTCAAGGTTTTATTCCCCGAATATGCAACCGATCCATCATTCGTTGAACGTTTCCGACGCGAAGCACAGGCAGCAGCAAATTTGAATCAACCCAACGTGGTAGGCGTCTACGACTGGGGTCAAGAAGCAGGCACTTACTACATCGTTATGGAATACGTGGAGGGTCGAAGCCTCGCGGAAATCATCAGAGCCGAAGGCCCACTGCACCCCGATCGGGCAGCTGACATTGCTATCGATATCGCAGCTGCGCTGGCATTCGCACACCACAACGGAGTCGTACATCGCGACGTCAAACCGGGGAACGTACTGGTCACCACAGCTGGGCAGGTAAAAGTTACCGACTTTGGTATCGCTCGGGCACTCACAGGGAACACCGCAGATAACTTGACTCAGACTGGGTCAGTGATGGGCACCGCCACCTATCTCTCACCTGAACAGGCTCAAGGACAGCCTGCCGACCCCAGAAGTGACGTCTACTCACTCTCAGTAGTCCTATATGAGATGCTCACGGCAGGCCCGCCTTTTACCGGCGATACCCCCGTGTCGATCGCCTATAAGCATGTACAAGAAGCACCCACCGCTCCCTCCCAATTTAATGGTGATGTGCCCCCCGCCTTAGAAGCAATTTGTCTCTTCGGCCTCACCAAGGATCCAGATCAGCGTTACGCGTCAGCTGACGATCTGCGAGGCGATTTACGCCGCTTTCGCACCGGACAACAGGTCCTGGCCATGCAGCAGGGCGGGACGGTCCAAGCAACAACTGCTCAAACACACCTGACGCCATCCCCTGGCACTCGACCAGCTGCGCAAGGCACAGTCCCAGCTGCGGGCCCACCAGAGACGTCGCCAAAGACGGCACCAAACTCACCTGCTAATTCACCTACTACGAGAACTCAACCACCGGACAAAACCCGCATATGGGCCACTCTGCTCGTAGTGCTACTCATCGTGGTGGCAGGATTGGTATACCTACTGATCAACGGCTTCGATCCGAGCGGCGGAGACGCCAAGTCTCCAGTTGCCGAGGAGCAAACCACTCGTCTTAGAGTGCCTGCTGTCATTGGTCTCGACTGGGAAGAAGCGGAACAACAACTACGCGACCGCGGGTTCGAACACATCACAATTGAATTTCAGGAACGCCAAGACACCCCACCAAACCAAATATTCCAGCAGGATCCGCGGGCGGGATTGCTACTTGCAGAACCGAACAACCCTGAGAACCCCATTCGTCTCTTCGCTTCTAAGGGGTTAACGGTTGTCAGGATCCCAGCGGTGCAACGAATGGAATTCCTAGAAGCAGAAGAAATTCTGCTGGCAGCAGGTTTCACGGTCGAACGAATCGATCAACAAAGCGACGACTATGTGCGCAATATTGTCATTGAGCAAAGTGTGCCAAGTACTGAGGAAAGACCTCAAGGCACCGTCATCACCCTCACGGTCTCCATAGGACGCGGAGAAGTGCAAATTCCTTCAGTCGAGGGCCAATCGATTTCTGATGCTCGAGTCACTCTTGCCCGACAAGGACTTCTTGAAGAAGTCTTAATGGAGCATTCACTCGATTTCCCACTGAATACCGTTATTCGCTCAGAACCTGGTTTTGGTTCCTCGACCGAACGAGGGAGCGTCGTACGTCTAGTGGTGTCAATGGGGCCAGCCACAGGTCAGGTACCTTCGCTCGAGATATTGGGCACGACTGATGCAAGCCAGGTCGAGATCGCGCTCCGAAATCTTGGTTACGAAGTGAAGCGTGTCGAGCAAGCCTTAAGCCCCGGCGATTTGCTAATCGGGCAAGTCATCCGGATCGATCCTTCCCCCGGTACTGATCTGTTACTTGGTTCTGAAGTATTGCTGATCGTCGGCACTGGCGATCCAGCCCCGGACCCAGCTCCAGCTCCTGCTCCCCCGAACAACTTCGTAACAGTGGAGCCGGGCGAATAGGGCACGTCAGTTAATTACGCGTGCATAACGAGTCTTCAGATTTACTGAAAGTAATCAGTGGTTGAATTCCTCAATTCCTCTATCCTCAAGCGTCATGGCCAGGCCCAAGAAGAGCAGCCGTCTCACCCCTAAAGGAACTCGCCCCGAAGGCGAAGTTGTTGAAGACACTCTCACCGGTGATCTCCCCCCGAGCCCCGCTTGGTTCGGGTGGATGATTTTGTGTTTGTTAATAGTTGGGGTAGCCGTCATCTTCTCGAACTACATGAGTTGGCTTCCTGGAAGCCCTTCGAGCAGTTGGATTCTTGGAGGACTTGGGTTTGTCCTCATCGGAATTCTTACTGCCACGAGATGGCGCTAACTGCGGGTTCTCTTAAACCGGGAAATTACAACTGTGTCGTTTGTCCCCAACCTGTGAATAACTTGTGGACATACGTTGGAGGTCAGTCGTTGTCATGGTCTCGGATGAGTTCCATCTCCTCCATGCAACATTTTGGCCCTTCCGGGGCGTCGCGTGGGGATCGAGTCATTCGGACTTCAGTCCCGCAGAGGGTGCACAAGTAGGTCAGCCTGACTTTTCGGAGTTCGCCAGGAGGAGGCGGGGGTGGAACGGGACGAGAAAACCCGAGCATCAGCTTCAACCCGATCCGGTACACCACATAAATGAACAACAGCGACACTGCGATCGGCACAACTAAATCCACCCCCAGTACGGTACCGCTACTCGGAATGACATAGGCGAGCAGCGTTGTGCCAGGCTTAAGTAGTGGCTCACTTAGATCAATGGACCATAGGGACTAACCCAAAAGAGCTCTCTTCAAGTCGGTCGCGGATCTTTACCGCAACCGGCAATCGCGAACTCATGCTCGCGGCGAACGAAATACTTTCGAATGGGATCGAGCACTCCGGTCAAGAACAGCACGTGGCTATATGTAAAAACCATCACTCATTTATTTTGACAGTTTCGGGCAGCGGGACCCAGCGCGCCAAGCACATGCGGCCAAGTGAGGAGAGCGGCAGAGGTCTGCAACTAGTGAAAGCTCTTGTTGATCGTCTGATCACTACATCGAAGGGCAAGATTCTCATCACTACGTTGGTGGTTTACCGATGAGACCGTCGGGAACTGAACCGGGCGATTTTGTCGAATTTGATATGGATATGATCGAGGCGGACCGACGGCAACGGCTTCGCGACGCATTACTTCGTGCTCGTCCGATACTCGAACGCGAGACTGGGGTGCAGCTTCAACTCGGAAACGACGGCAATGACCTGGTTTTGACGTCGGATGGGGAAATCCGGTTCCGGGCGTCGCTCGCCTCTGACGGGCGGGCAATCGTGACCGACCTTGGATCCGGTGATCTGCTTTAGCTTCTCATTGAAGCTTGCCGGCGAAGCATTGCTGATTGTTCATCGAGTTGAACGGCTGACCGATTCTTAAGCCGGACATGGTTTCGCGCGTCATCTAAGGATGCGACGGCGGCCACTTTTTCTTCCGTCACGTCGTCAAGTTCAAAAAGTTGTAACTCTTCAACCTCCAATATGCGCCCGCTATCGGCACGTTGGCGCCGCACGCGGCCCCTTTGGGGAGTTGGAGCTGTTACTTCGCCAACCGTGACAGTCCAGAGCCTTGGCGTTCCATCCCGCTCATCTGACACGGTCCAATCTTTTGGCACACGAAGTGTTTCGATGTGACGTTGACAGAGCAACATCGTTAATCCCGTGTCTGCGTGAAGGTCGATCACCCAGACCGACAAAGACGCACTGTCGTAGACCAGACCGGCAGCCGCCGGTGCTGTGCATGTGCCTCGGGAGCATGATGCCATGAACAAGGAACGTAGTCTCAGCTACTTGATCTGCTGGGGATAGGTCATACAGAAGCCCCCAATCAAGGTTTCTCAAATTTGTTGAGATATTGGCCCGGAAACATCATTAACTCTCTATTTGTTTCCTGATTCGAAAATGCTTGGTGCTCTGAACATATGTAGGGTGCAGTCATACCCAGGTGAGGGGCCGACCGATCGGTTCCAGAGCAACGCACGAAAGGGGTGCCCCATGGTTGGTGGCGCATTGAAGTCAGCAGGAGTCGACGATTTCGACCTGCGAATGTCAGACAAAGTTCGACCTCTCTATGAAGCGGTCAAGGTCTTTATCCGAGAGGAAGTCGACCCCATTACCGAGGAGTATCACCGGCTCGGTGAGACTCGCTCCGAGAGGTGGGCGTACGGCGAAGGTCAGCTCGAACTGCTTGCCGGGGCTAAGGAGAAGGCCAGAGCACAAGGCTTGTGGAATTTTTTTCTCCCTGATGCCGAAACCGGAGAAGGTCTCACCAACCTCGATTACGCCTATATCGCCAACGAACTGGGGAAGAACCGCCTCGCTTCGGAATGCCTCAATTGTTCAGCTCCAGATACCGGCAACATGGAAGTTCTGGAACGCGTCGGCACGGAAGCACAAAAAGGAGAGTGGCTTGAGCCGTTATTGAACGGGGAAATCCGCTCTGCGTACTGCATGACCGAGCCTCGTGTCATGAGTTCTGATGCCAAACAGATCGGCACGACAGCTGTACTCGACGGCGAGGAATGGGTCATCAACGGCGAGAAGTTCTACATCTCAGGTGCTGGGGATCCGCGTTGCAAAATAATGATCACCATGGTCCGCACCAATCCCGACGCGGACACCTACAAGCAGCAATCCCAAATTCTTATTCCTCTTGATACCCCGGGTGTGAACGTTCTCGGTCCCATGCATGTCTTTGGAAGCGATGATGCTCCGCATGGGCACATGCATATCATGCTCGAAGATGTCCGTGTCCCTCGTGACAACGTGCTTTTGGGTGAAGGTCGGGGGTTCGAGATCAGCCAGTTACGTCTCGGTCCTGGAAGAATTCATCACTGCATGCGGTCGATCGGTAGTGCAGAAAAAGCGATAGAAATGATGGTCGATCGTGGCCTGTCAAGAGAAGGCTTCGGCAAGAAGTTGATCAATCTTGGCAAGAACATGGAAGTTATTTCTCGCGCACGTATCGAAACTGAGGCCATGCGCTTAATGGTTTTACGAGCCGCAAAAGCAATGGACACGCTGGGAAATGCCGAGGCTCGGGTGTGGGTGAGCGCTGTGAAAGCAATGGTGCCCGAAAAGTGTTGCGACATCATCAACGAGGCAATTCAGATGCACGGCGCTGCTGGGGTATCTCAGTGGTTCCCTCTCACTGACATGTGGCATAGCCAGCGCACACTTCGCCTTGCGGACGGTCCTGACGAGGTACATCACCACGTTGTAGCTAGAGCAGAGGTGAAAACTCGTGAGGGTGAGCGTTCTGCTGGTGAGGCCACTGTCCATACCTTGGGTGGCCCAACGTTCGCCGGACCAGGATGAGCTAGATCGGGTCGATCGACTTTTAGTGTCAAGTCCAATTCGGCTATAACTAATTAGCTGTCATACCAAATCAGTTGATTTGGTCTAACGCCCATTGTCTGAGTTCTATTTTTCGAATTTTCCCCGACGGTGTTACCGGCATCTCTTCGACGAAAACGACATGTCGAGGGATCTTGAAGCTGGCGATCTTGCCACGGCATCGTTCAATGAGATCTTCAGCCAATAGGTCAGTTGAACTCACAACAAATGCTACGGGGACTTCAACGAGACGTTCGTCGGGATAGCCAACTACGGCTATCTCTTCTACCCCATCTACTTCAAGTAGGTAGCCCTCTACTTCGGCCGGTGAAACGTTTTATCCCCCGACCTTCAACATGTCTTTGTGACGGCCGACAAAGACAACGTGTCCGTCCGGGCGAATCAAAGCCACATCTCCGGTGTTTAGCCAACCATCAGAATCCAATACTTCAGCCGTGGCTTCGGGTTTCCCCCAATAGCCGCTCATCACTGTGTAGCCCTTGACGTAGAGAGCGCCGGGCTCATCCGCGCCAAGCACTTCTCCGTTATCGAGGTGCCGGACTTGAAATTCAATTCCGTACATCGGATACCCAGAAGCTTCTGTGCGCTGCTCTAGCGAGTCACTGAGATGGCTTGAAGCGACAAATGCCCACGTTTCGCTCATGCCGAATCCGCTTGTAGTGGGACAAAAAATGTCTTGGGCCAATCGGGCCGTGGGGATGGTCGACTCCATGCCGGCCGGAAGTGTGCCTACCCGCAACGACGACACATCGCGGGCACGCTCGGTTTGTGCTCGAATGAGATCTGCCCAGTGGCTGTCGAAGCCATGCAGGACCGTTCCTCGTTCACTCTCCACCGCATTTAGCACCTCGTCTGGGTCAAAGACATCGAACAAGACCTGGCTTGCGCCAGTCAACGCAACCATCATCGCCACTTCACTGAATCCGTAGGCGTGGAACAGCGGGAGGTAGCTCAAATGAACATCGTTGCGGTCGTGGCCTAACAACATTGCCCGTTCGTAGGTGTTGCGGACTGGTTTATGGGAGTGGGTGACACCTTTGGGGTGGCCAGTCGTACCTGAGGTGTACGCCAACATCATTCGATCTTCGACGTTGACTTGGGAGGTACGCTCTTCCATTTTTTCGGTGGTGACAGCATCGCCGCCGTCCAGCATCGTTTCCCAGCTGACGCTGTTTTCTATTTGCTCTCCAAGCATGACAATGGTTTGCAGAGATCCGCCTTTATCTATTTCTTCGCGAGCTTCCGTAAGCATTTCTCCGTAATTGATTGGGCCCGAACGGTCGAGCGCTACCAGGAATTTGCTCTCCGATTGCACGACGGTATATGCGACGTCATCAGTGCGGTATCGGGTGTTAAGCGGAACGATGCACCCTCCCACACGGGGTATCGCATACATGAGATGCAACCATTCTGGGCGGTTGGTCATCCATACAGCTACGTGGTCGCCGTGCTCAACACCTAACGCAATTAACCCTTTCGCTACTTTCTCCACATCGGCAGCGAACTCACCATGGGTCCATCGATCTCCCTGAAACAGCAGAGCGACGTTGTCCTTCCATAGACGAGCAGCCCGATCAGGGATGTCTCCCATAAGTAACCAGTCATCGTTCATAGCCAGCAACGATAGATCCGATGTCAACGCATTGGCCGAGTGACGCCGTTTCGGCTCAAATAGGGGTCTACAGAGAGGGGTCAACGTGGAATTTGATCTGATGACCGGTTCGTCTACTTGGAGTAACGCCAATGAGTTAGCGCGCACTGTTGAAAGTCAGGGCTTTTCGGGAATGCTTTATACCGAAACCGGGCAGGTGCCTTGGATGCAAATCGCGGCAGCCGCAATGGCAGCCCCATCGTTGACTTTTACTACTGGCATTGCGGTCGCGTTTCCTCGAAGCCCTATGGTTTCCGCACAAGTGGCGTGGGAGTTGGCCGGCGAAACTCATGGAAAGTTCCGGCTGGGATTAGGTAGCCAAGTCAAAGGACACGTAGTTCGGCGTTACTCAGCGGATTTCGACAGGCCAGCTAGACGGTTGCTTGACTATGTGCTTGCTGTCCAAGCGTGCTTCAGAGCGTTTCGTGGCGAGGAACGTCTCCACCACGAAGGAGAATTTTACAATCTGTCGTTACTTCCGGATGCATGGAAGCCTCGGAGCCACGAGTTCGGCGAGATCAAGGTTGATATTTCATCGGTCGGACCACTAATGAACCGGGTTGCGGGCCAGGTAGCCGACGGGGTGCATGTGCATCCGATGCATTCCATGCATTACATCCAGCATCGTTTGTTACCTGAAATTGAAGAGGGCGCTCTTTTGGCTGGTCGTCAGCGAGCCGATGTTGATTTGATTGTTCCCGTGTTTGCCATAGCAGGAGATACTCCCGAAGAGCGCTCTCCTTGGGTTCATCGAGCCAAAACACAAATTGCTTTCTACGGCACCACTCCTAACTATGCCTTCCAATTCGAAGACCTCGGCTTTGAAGGAGTAACAACCGCTTTGAGGGACAAAATGTCGGCTGGTGATTTACAGGGCATGGCGGACACGATTTCCGATGAGATGCTCGATCATTTCGCGTTGGTATCAACCTGGGACGAAATGGCGGACCGACTCAAGGAACGCTATGGGGGAACCGCTTCGCGAGTTGTGATGTATCTGACTGAAGAGCACATGCGAAAAGACCCAGAATCGGTAGACAAGTGGGGCGAAGTTGCCCGCGCAACGAGGAGTTGAGAATGACCGAACGACTAGCTCTAGTTACCGGAGGCGGAAGTGGCATTGGCAGAGAAATCTGTCTGGGGTTAGCACGCGATGGCCGCAAAGTCGCTGTAGCTGACATCAATGTTGCTGGCGCACAAGAAACATCAGCGATGGTGGTTGAGTCTGGTGGAACCGCGATCGCCGTCCATATGGACGTTTCGAAAACTGACGCTGTTCAAGATGGTGTTCTCGAAGCCATAGATGAACTAGGAGCAATCGAGGTGTTAGTGAATTGTGCCGGGTGGGACGAACTGATGCCTTTCTTGTCAACCGACGAAGCGTTTTGGGATCGGGTAATCGAAATAAACTACAAGGGCATTCTCCGGACAGTGCATGCGTGCCTTCCGTCTATGGTCGAAGCTCGATGGGGTCGAATCGTCAACATCGGGTCGGATGCGGGCAGAGTTGGGTCTTCATTTGAGGCGGTGTACTCCGGGGCGAAGGGCGGAGTGATTGCTTTCACAAAGACTGTTGCGCGTGAGGTAGCTCGGAGCGGTGTCACCGCGAATGTTGTCTGCCCCGGACCGACTGACACCCCATTACTGGATGGGATTGTTGCGGCAAGCGATGATGGGGACAAGATCATCGGTGCGATGGCTCGGGCTGTACCTATGAAACGTGTAGGCACCCCAACCGAAGTGGCTTCTGCAGTGGTGTACTTCTGTTCAGAAGAAGCGTCGTTTGTGACGGGGCAAACTTTGTCGGTTTCTGGTGGACTCACTATGAGTTGATTTGGGTTACCGGGTTAGCTTTGTCGAAGACGAAGTGCTTGGCGTCAATTTCAAGCAAGGTGGAAGCATGAAAATTCATTGGTTCTTACCCACGGGTGGCGATAGTCGGGAGGTTGTTCCCGATAGTCCTAACGCCCACTGGCGACCGCCAACAAATGACTACCTCGCGCAAATTGCTCAAGCGTGTGACGATTTGGGGTACGACGCCTTGCTGACGCCTTGTGGAACAGCATGCGAAGACGCATGGCTGGCAACCGCATCACTGATTCCTCTAACTAAACGAATCAAGTTTTTGGTGGCCTTCCGTCCTGGATTTTTGTCACCAACTTTGGCTGCTCAAATGGCGTCCACATATCAACGAATGTCTGAGGGTCGCCTTTTAATAAACATCGTTACGGGCGCGGAACCTAGAGAACTCAACCGTTTTGGTGATTGGTTAGACAAAGACGCCCGTTATGAGAGAACCGGTGAATTTTTGGACATTATGCGTAACGCGTGGACCGGTGAACCATACGATTTCGAAGGCGACTATTACCGAGTCGCCCAAGCAACTACCCGTGAGATGCCCACCCCAACCCCACCAATTTATTTCGGTGGTGCCTCTCCAGCGGCAGAAGCAATCGCAGCGGAACACGTTGATGTGTATCTCGCGTGGGGAGAACCGCCGACCATGGTCGCTGAAAGAATTGAACGCATGCGGGAGTTAGCTGCGGCGAAAGGGCGGGCTCTGACCTACGGGATTCGTTTTCACGTCATCACCCGATCTACCTCAGCGGAAGCATGGGCAATCGCCAATGACATGTTGGCTCACATGACACCCGAGGCAATCGCCGAAGCACAAACAGATTTTTCGACGACCATGTCAGAGGGACAGCGTCGAATGGCCGAACTTCACGCCGGAGACACAGCGAAGCTCGAAGTTCATCCAAATGTTTGGGCGGGCATTGGGCTTGTGAGAGGCGGCGCAGGCACAGCTCTCGTTGGGTCATACGAAGAAGTCGCTGAGAGAATTTCTGAGTACCACGAACTTGGTTTCGATGAATTTATCCTGTCGGGATACCCGCACCTTGAAGAGGCGTACTGGTTCGGAGAAGGAGTTCTTCCTATTCTTCGCGACCAAGGCTTGGTCGAAGGTGCTACGAACCAACCGGCAAACATCAGCACATTTCGTTGAGCGAACACCTTTGGGCTAATTGGGACATTTAACGAAAACTCGTGGAACCGGGCAGGATAGAAATAGGGGATCACTACTCCCACGATGAGCAACATACGACGCGGTTGGGTTGTCACCAGTGCGGCTTTCGTCGCAAATTTTGTGACATTTGGGGTTTTGTTTTCGTTTGGCATTTTTCTTACCCCGATAGCAGAAAGTTTTGACACGTCGACTGGGCCGGTAGCGCCATTGTTTTCAACTGCTGTCTGCTTCTATTACTTGGCGGGTGCCGTTGCCGGAAGATTCAGCGATCGCGTTGGAGTTCGCCCGGTAGTCGTGACCGGCGCGATTTTTATGACCATTGGGTTGATAGTCAGCGCTCGGGCATCCTCGCTGTGGCAGCTCTACTTGATATACGCGCCATTGGTGGGAAGCGCCGTCGGTTGTTGTTACCCGCCGATGATTGGCACAGTTGGGCGCTGGTTTGAGGAGAGAAGAACAGCTGCGATCAGCTTGGTACTAGCAGGTGTCGGAATGGGCACCTTTGTTGGACCCATAGTTTCACGCGTGTTGATTGACGCGTGGGGGTGGCGATCAACTTTGGGGATCTACGCCGCATTCAGCGCCGTGCTTTTGGTTGCTTGTGCTATCGCCAGTAGCGATGCCCCAACTAAACCTGGTTCGAAACAGTTGGGTTTATCCGCGATTCTTCGGTCGAAAAAATTCTTAACACTTTATGGGGCACTGATACTCGGAGGGCCTGGTTTTTATGCGCCCCTCGCCTTCTATAACGACCACGCCATAAGCGAAGGAATCGGTAGTCAAGCGGCCGCCATACTCGTCGGGGTTGTCGGAGCATCATCGGTTGTCGCTCGCCTAGTAATCAGCGCGCTCGGTGACCGGTTTATACCTATGCGTCAGTACCGGCTCGGGCAATTGTTGTTGCTGGGTTGCTTGTTTCTTTGGTTCTCGGCAGGAAATTCTTACGGACTGTTTTTCGCGAGTGCTTTATTACATGGCGTCGGCTGGGCTGTGTGGTTCACGGCCGCACCAAATGTTCTCGCGAGCTGGTTTGGTGTCGCCGATTTAGGTGGGACTGTCGGCACCTTCTATACGGCTCTGGGTTTCGGGGCATTAGCGGGGCCAGCGGTTCTGGGGTTTGTTATCGACAGTGCTGGGTATGAGACCGCAATCGGGCTTGTCATATGCACCTCGATCATCGCTTGGTTAGCTTGCTTTTTCCCGGACCGGTTGTAAGCAACGCGACTACCGATACCAATAGGTCAACGCATCGCTGACGCTGCGTGTCATCTCTCTCAATTGGGGGTTCATCCAAAAGCTTTCGCGTCTTCGTGACCGAGAAGAAACTTGCCGTGGTTCTCATAGGCGGTGTCGCTCACCAGGAAGTGTTGCCCAGCGGTCGCGAGATCACGCCAGCATTTCTGAATTGGGTCGTGCTGATACACCCCTTCACCTCCTGCATAACGAAACGCATTTCCGGCGATCTCGAGCGCTACCTCGGTAGCTAGCGTCGCCACCGATCGCATCTGCGCTTGTTGGTTCGGAGCGGGCTGTTGTCTTGGTTGGAGGCCATCCCATACCTCACCGAATACTTCGAACACCATCGACCGCATTGCTGTTAGCTGAATGTCGAATTTTCCGAGGTCGCGTTGAAACGAAGACCGGTGGCCGACCAGAGAGCCTTCGAACCCGCGTTCTTTTCCGCCTGCCCTACCAGTTACGAGGTCCAAGGAGTTACGCGCCACCCCAAGGGCCAAGGCGGCGTGCTCATAGGCAACGTAGCCAGGCAACCCCAGAAGGTGAAGGCGACCACCCCGCCGAGGCTTGTCTTGGAAGGACCAGCTAAACGCGTTGGGCACGAAGTAGTCCGACACAGAAAAATCGCAGCTCCCGGTTCCTTTTAACCCAATGGAGTCCCAATTGTCATGAACGGTGACGTCCGCGGTGGGGATCACAACTCTGTGGAGTTCAACGTCGGGTTGCTCGGGCCGTGTGACGCGCACCGTCGCGTTCACCCACCGGCAATGACGAATCCCACTAGCAAAGGACCAACGTCCAGTAACCCGGAATCCCCCGGGCTCAGGAACTCCAATTCCTGATGGCATCAAAGATCCTGCCGCAACTGGGAAATCGCCTTCGACGAATACCTCATCAAGAGCAGCGTCGGGGAGCCAAGCCGCGGGCAGAGCGATGGATTGGGATCCAATCATCACGTTCCAAGCTGCAGAGGCATCGAGTCGCGCCAACGATTCGATCACCTCGACTTGGATGAGAGGGTCGGCTTCCGCGCCGCCTAAAACCTCGGGAAGTTTCATCCAAAACAGGCCCGTCTCGTACATTGCGTCGAAGAGCACACCAGGCAGTGTTCGAGATTTTTCGGCTTCGTCTGCAGTGTCTTTGACTACGTCCCGAATTTGGTCAACTGCTGAAAGTAGGAACCTTCTTTTGGCCTCACGTTCAGTGGGGAACGTGACGTTAGATGACCGAAAACTCGGTGGTTGTTCCATAACTCGAAAGCATGGCATGAATTAATAAATCAAGTTATTTGGTTTAGGAACTCGCTTATTACCGCACCCTTGCGGTCAGCGTTATTTGGAAGGAGCTGATAGTGAAATATGTCAAGTTGGACACAGTCCCTCCCAAATACCGCGGGGAAACACACCTGTCCCGACTTCAGGTACAGGGCACTTGAGTCGTGCAAGTCTGCCAGGATGCCGATCTCGATTCGGCGTTATCCACCTTGTAAAATATCGAGAAAATGAACTTCGGCTTGGTCTGGCACTGACTCATATTCGGCGTCGGTGAGAATTTCTCCATCAATAGCCACTGATGAAGCTTCGGAAAGACGCTCTCCTATGCCGGGGAACATCTCATCAAGAGCTGCGATCAAGCGCCGAACGTTTGACGCTTGGACGTCAACTTGTGCAACGCCTCCGGTTAAGTCGCGTAAGCCAGCTGAAAAATAAACTTGTGCCATCAGCCCAATTAATCACTCTGTTCGTTAAGCGCTTCAAGAACTTTGATAGGTGTCATTGGCAAATCGGTCAAGCGAACACCGGTGGCGTCTTTAATCGCGTTAGCTAGTGCTGCCATGGGTGGAACGATTCCTACTTCGCCAACACCGCGAACTCCGTAGGGATGGGCCGGATTGGGCACTTCCACGATGCTGCATTCGATCATCGGCAAATCAGAAGCTACGGGCATGCGATAGTCAAGAAAACTTGGATTCTCCATGGCCCCGTTCTCGTCATGAATGTATTCCTCATTTAAGCCCCATCCAATGCCCTGGACCACACCACCTTGCATTTGCCCTTCGACATAATCGGGGCTTATGGCGCGGCCAGCGTCTTGCGCGGTGAGATAGCGGACAACTCGGGTAACGCCGGTTTCTGGGTCAACTTCCACATCACAGAGCTGTGTGGAGAAACCAGCCCCTACGCCACGAGCGTTAAGTGAAGCATTCGCGGAAATCGGACCCCCAGTTCGTCCTGACTTAGCGGCCAAAGCGTTGAGCGATAACGGGGGTTGGGATCCGTCAACGTGTTGGGCTTGACCGTCAACCCATTCCACCTGATCAATTTCAACATCCCAGGTCTTGGCGGCACGGGCGCGAAGGTCCTCTATGACCAGACGACACGCGTCGACTACAGCTGCACCGGTGGCCAAGGTAACTCGGCTTCCCCCAGTGACGTCGTTAAAGCCGACTGTTTCAGTGTCAGCTACGACCGGTTTGATTGACTCGTAGGGAATTCCTAGTTCTTCTGCAGCCATCAGAGCCATGGATTGTCGACTCCCCCCAATATCGGGAGAACCGGTAACCACGGTTGCTGTTCCGTTTTCGTTGACGTGCACGGTCGCGCTGGAATTCATTCCAGCGTTAAACCAAAATCCGGCGGCAACGCCACGCCCCTGATTGGGTCCTAGTTCAGCGGTGTAATTGGGATGTTCTTTTATCGCCTCCAACGTTTCGACGAACCCGATACGAGGAAACTTCGGTCCATAGGACGCCTGTGTGCCCTCGACGGCGGCGTTTGCTAGGCGCACCTCAATCGGATCCATATCGATGCTGCGAGCCAGTTCGTCAAGCACTGACTCCACTGCGAAAGCTGCCATTGGTGCTCCAGGAGCTCGATAGGCAGCCACCCGCGGTTTATTACACACCACGTCATATCCCTCAACAAGAAAGTGAGGTATGTCATAGGCCGCGATAACTGTCATGCCCGCCGCGCCGACCGGAGAACCGGCATAGGCACCTGCCTCGAACGCCATCCATACTTCAGCAGCTGTCAGTTCACCGCCATTAGAAATACCCATCTTCACTTTGATCCTGGTACCGGAAGTAGGACCGGTTGCACGGAAGACTTCGTCTCGATCCATAACCAATTTGACAGGTCGGCCCGAGCGCTGCGACAAACGAACTGCCAATGGCTCAAGATAGATCACTGTTTTGCCACCGAAACCACCACCAATTTCGGCTGCGGTGACCTTTAAGGTGCCTTGTGACACCCCCAACACAGTTGCCGTGTAGGCCCTCATCGCGAAGTGGCCTTGGGATGAACACCAAATGTTGGCTCGTCCATCGTTGTTCGCGTCAGCTACCGCGGCATGCGGTTCGATATAACCCTGATGGACGGGTTTCGTCGTGAACTCTCTTTCTATAACCACGTCCGCTTCGCCAAAGCCCTGTTCTAAATCGCCACGTTCGTGGACAATACGACTCGCAACATTGGAGGGCTGGTCCGGGGCAGGGTCTACCCCTTTCGTAATCATGTTTTCGTGCAACAGTGGAGCGTTGTCTGCCATGGCCTCATCGACAGTCAACACATGAGGCAAGATTTCGTAACTGACTTCAACTGCTTTGGCGGCCGCTTCCGCTAGTTCACGCGTGGTAGCAGCGACTGCGGCAACAACATGACCTTCGTAGAGAACTTTGTCTCGAGCGATCGCGTTATTAGCGACGTCGATGTCACTGGCGTGGGCGCCATTAGCTGCCAGGTCCGGGAAATCACTACCGGTGATCACCGCCTTGACTCCGAGCATTGATTCCGCGGCACTTGTGTCAATCGACAAAATCCGCGCATGGGCGTGCGGTGAACGAACGACTTTGCCAAAGAGCATCCCGGGCAATGTGAGATCGGCCCCAAATTGAGCTTTCCCTGTGACTTTGTCCAAACCATCGGGACGGATAGGTCGTGTGCCAACCCATTTGTATCCAGGGTTTTCCTCTGTAAGAGCCATTATTGCTCCCTCATTTGCAGTGCGGCTTCTTGTACCGCTCGAACAATTTTGTCGTAGCCAGTGCACCGGCAAAGGTTCCCGGCCAGTGCGTAGCGAATTTCGGTTTCCGTTGGATCCGGGTTCTTGTCAAGTAAAGCTTTCGCCGCGATGAGAAACCCTGGGGTACAAATACCACACTGCAGCGCTGCGCCCTCTAGGAAACATTGCTGCAAAGGATGTAGTTCGCCGGCGTCTGTTAGTCCTTCAACGGTCAGGATGTTCGCGCCGTTGGCTTCGGGTGCGAACACTAGACAAGAGCAGGTGACTCGTTCGTCCAGCAGAATCGAGCAAGATCCGCAGTCTCCGGTCCCACAACCTTCTTTTGCGCCGGTAAGACCCACTTCGTCGCGCAGCGCGTTAAGCAAAGATGTGCTGTCCTCGGTCAGAAAGTCAACTTCGTCACCGTTAATCACCGTTGTGATGTGAGTTCGTGCCATCAGACGTTTCCGTTCCTTTGTTGTGCTCTTTCCATAGCTATTAGCACAGCCCGTTTTGCTAGTACTCCTGCGACCTGTTCCCGGTAGCCGATTGTGCCGCGTTTGTCATCAATGGGATTACAAACTTCGCTGGCAGCCGCAGCAACCACAGCGAGCGTGTCTTCATCAGCCGTTGTGCCTATGAGCGCTTCTTCGGCAGCCGTAACTCGCACCACCGTCGGAGCGACAGCTCCTAGTGCTAACGCCGCAGCGGTAATCGTCCCGTCTTCCCCAAGAGTCACTCGTGCTCCGGCTCCCACAACCGCTATGTCCATTTCTGTGCGCGGGATCATTCGAAGGTACGCGTCTCCGGTGAGAGACGGCGCCCGATCAATCTCAAACTCAACAATGAACTCGTCACTGTCGAGGCAAGTTTGGCCGGGCCCGGTCACCACCTCAGATACATCGACAAGGCGGTTGCCTTTAGGGCCAGCGATCAGTGCACGCGTTCCATTGACCATCATCGCGGGAACTGAATCCGCAGCGGGCGAACCGTTGCACAGATTGCCCCCGAGACTCGATCTGCTTTGGATTTGATCGGACCCGATCAAGCCCGCTGCTTCAGAAATCCCTGGGAACTCTTGGCTAAATCCTGGGTTTTCAGTGAGATCGACAGTCGGAGTCGCTGCCCCTACAGTCCATTTTTTATCGTCGCTGGTTAACGCAACTAACTGGTCGATTTTTTTGAGGTCGACGAGGACTTCGGGGGCTTGGCGCCCTCCACGGATCTGCGGGACGACGTCCGTCGCACCCGCGAACACCTGAGCCGACGGTGAGGACGAAAGCAACGATGTCGCTTCCTCTACCGAAGATGGTGCTGCGTATTTCACTCGTTCCCCCTATTGGACCGGTTTCAAAGCCCTGTGGTCGTGCTGTGTATGTGAAGGTAGTCGCTGCTCGCTTAGCTGTCTTCTCCAAGCCAGCTTTAGCTAGTTTAGGAGCATGAGCTCCTCAGATAATCAGCCTGGCCCTGTGGATTCTTACAACCTATTCACTGCGGATCCAGTTCTACCAACTGCAGTGCGTCGAGAGGGGGGCAATACCGACCTTCTCACAGCCTTTGGAGCTCTCGTAGGAGGCGACGAAATAAGAGAATGGGGTCGTTTAGCAAATCGCAACGTGCCGATTCTCCATACCCATGATCGCTTTGGTGACCGAACCGACGAGGTCGAATACCATCCCGCGTATCACTCAATGTTGAATTTGGCTGTCGAGGCGGGCATTCACTGCATGCGATATGAACAACCTGCGGGTGATGGCGGGTATGTAACCCGTAATGCCTTGATGGGGCTAGTTACACAGATCGAAATGGGGCACGGTTGTCCTACTTCGATGACGTCTGCGGCTTTGACAACTCTGCGGTTTCAGCCCGAACTGGCTGAAATCTGGGAGCCGCTCATTGTAAGCAGAAACTACGATCATCAGCTTCGCGCACCTCAGCACAAGTCCGGGGTTCTCATTGGTATGGGAATGACAGAAAAACAGGGCGGGTCTGATGTGAGGGCGAACACCAGCACTGCCGTCGCGGTCGACGGTGGAGGACCTGGAGGTGAATATCGCTTAGAAGGGCATAAGTGGTTTACGTCTGCTCCAATGTGCGACGCTTTTCTCGTTTTGGCGTATGCCCCTAAGGGAATGTCATGTTTTCTTGTGCCTCGGGTTCTTCCTGACGGAATCCGTAACTCACTGAGGTTTATGCGACTTAAGGACAAACTCGGGAATCGATCGAATGCTTCGGCCGAATTGGAGTTTGACGACACTGCCGCTTGGATGGTGGGTGAGGAAGGGCGCGGGATTCCAACCATTATCGAAATGGTGCATTCGACGCGTCTAGACGTCGCAAATTGGGGTGTTTCCTTGATGCGTCAGGCAGTCGCTCAAGCAGGATGGCACGTTGCTCATAGGGATGCGTTCGGTGCCACCTTGATCGATAAACCGTTGATGCAAAACGTTCTGGCTGATCTTGAAGTTGAAGTTGAAGCTGCAACGTTGATGATTACTCGTCTTTCAGGCGCTCATGAGCGAATGGAAATTGATGAGCGTGAGCGGACGTTTGCGCGGTTAGCGACACCTGTGGCGAAGTACTGGCTGACTAAACAATCCACCCCTGTCGTTCGCGAAGCCCTGGAGTGCGTTGGAGGTAATGGTTATGTCGAAGATTCAATCATGCCTCGTCTATATCGCGAGGCGCCCTTAAACGCGATTTGGGAAGGAGCGGGCAATGTAATCGCTTTAGATATCGGTAGAGCGGCATCACGAAACCCTGAGAGCGTTGACGTTTTCTTGGAAGAACTCGAGCAATCACGAGGCAAAGACGCTGCGCTTGACGAACGGCTGGACGTCCTTCGGCGCGACTTTTCGCAACCCATCGCTGAAGGAGATGCACGCCGACTTGTCGAGAAGATGGCAATTGCGTGGGCGGCGACGCTGATGGTTGAGCACGGCGACCCCGTTGTTAGTGACGCGTATCTCATGTCGAGAGTGTCTGGTGATCATGGTTCGCTATTTGGCACTCTCCCCAGCTCGTGCGAACTTGGGGTTATTTCTCGGCGCGCGGTTCCGGTCTAGCAATTAGGCACAGGCCTTTAACCAGTGAACGCAGGGCCGTCTGCTCGGTCGATAGTCGTGAAATCTTCAACTTTTTTTCTGGTGAGCTTCGTTAGTTGTTTTTTTGGTTTACCGATAGTGAGTAACGCGGCGACTGCAACATTTGGTTCAAGTCCAAGAAGTTCTTGAGCTTTAGCTTCGTTAGCGGCAAGAAGGGTTGTGAGCGTGCCACCGAAGCCTTCGTTTCGAGCTCCGAGCAGAATGTTCCAAGCCATGGGATAAATGGAACCACCACTAATGATTCCGACTCGGTCGAGGTTCTTGTCCATTGAAGCGATCACCTCAAGGTCGACGGCGATTACCAGGACCGTCGGTATCTGCGATAGATCTTCAAACATGGGGATGACGGCGCGAATCGATTCGTCATTCCAGACTGTTTCCACATCGACATTTGTTGAGTGGACGCTTTGCCAGGGGCTTTCGCCGCTGCTGCGTTGAACGCCATACACCCGAAGTGCCGGCAGGCAAAGGTGGCCGAGTGCTTGTTTGGTTTCGGGGTTCTTCACGACGATGACCCGCCCGCCTTGACGATTTCCGCCGCTTGGAGCGAAGCGTGCGTTGTCCAGAATTCGATACAAAGTGTCGTCTGGAAGCTCGTCATCGGTGAAGTCGCGAGCAGCAAAAGTGGTACGCATAACGTCATACAGTTCCATCTGTTCATCCTCCCACGGGTGGCCAGATCAATGCTGGAGGATTACGGCAGCTGACTTTTCAGCTAGCTCCGTCGAGAAGTTCTTTAAACCCATACTTGGGGTAGGGGCCAACAACCAGTTGTTCCAAAACGCCAACGCCTACAGAGTCGCCGCGTCGTACTCTGATTACCTCTTGTATGTGAACGTTTTCGGGTCTCAAGGGTTCGATATCAGCCAAATTCCAGGACTCACCAGCTATTGCTAGTTCTCCTTTCCAGAACCCATGCCCCCATTCCGGGTGCCCGTAACCCATGCCTTTCATACGGACCGACAGTATTGGCTCAAGTTCCACGACGATGGGGTCACCTTCATGTTGTTCCATGGTCAAAGTTCCACCAGAAACGTTACGAGTCCCAGATTTCCAGGCGAAGTCGTGAGCAACCGATTTGAACCGCCTGATATTCGGGTCTTCTATGCCGGGTATCAGCGTCGCGTCGGTGTACGCGGGCAATTGAAAACCATCCCAGTGCCAAACTTCTCCGTGGTCACCTTCGAAAATTCCGATGTGGGTGACATGGTCTGACCAATGAAGGGGTGCCCAAAAGAATTTAAAGCCCTTCGGTTGTCGCGGTGCTCCTAAAGGGGCCGGATCGCCCACTGGGCGTACTCCCCACGAACGGTCTTTTGTTCCGTATGTTCGTTGGGGATTAACGGCGATTGTTTCACCGGGCAGTCGAATTTCGCCGCTCCAAAATCCGAACTGATTCATGCGAGTGGTAATCATCCACCGCCCAATTTGTTGCGGTGTGAGCGACTGGTGGTCTTCTGGGAAATGTGCTGTGCGAGGAATCCACCGAAGGTCTGCCCCAATTCCAGTTTCGTTGTCTTCAACAACTACACGAAGAGTCATCATTGGTTCAAGAATTTCAATGCGGAAAGGTCCTGTGCTCATATCTCGTGGGTCTGTCGGAGCGCGACGGGATGCATGGAACGCATGCTGTTTTCCCTCGTAAACGACGGTGAGTGCGCAGTCTTGAATTTCGAGATTCGGATAACGAGCAGCGCTGATACCGAAGTACAAATCGCCAGTGTCTGTATACCCATTGAAAAATGATCGGTCATACGCATTGCGGTCACTCGTCGCCGATGTGGCTATTGGCCGCGAGGTCTGATGTATGTAGAAATCATCAAATGAACTGAGCAAAGTTGCTCCAATCGCAGTATTCGCCAACTAAGACGTCAATCACCTCCAACATACGGCGACTTGAGTAGCCATGGCGTTTACAGGTGCACGTCTCCAAGGTTCAGTATTTGGAGAATTGATTGTTTTCCACCTGCGAATAGTGGCTGTTCTTTAAACATCAGACGCTCTGAAAGGCTTCCAGAGGCAAGAATGGAGAGTGTTGTATGGGGAGGTTCCAATGAGTGCAGTTCTTGACGGTGTACGTGTTCTGGATTTTGGGCGCTTTATTGCCGGGCCGTTCGCGGCGACGATCTTGGCGGATCTCGGTGCTGATGTCATCCGAGTCGAAAGAGTCGATGGCGGCGAGGACCGTTGGACAACACCGGTGACATCTGATGGGCAGGGAGCCCTTTTTCTTCAAGTTGGGAGAAATAAAAGAAGCGTGACGCTGAATCCTATGAAGCCTGAAGGGCGCGACATTATGAACGCGTTGATCAAAACGGCGGACGTAGTGGTCGCAAATCTGCCGCCGGAGACAAGGAAACAAATGGGTCTCGACTATGAGACGCTTCGTTCAATCAAGGAAGACATCATTGTTTCAACAGTGACTTGTTTCGGGTCGGGTGGCCCGTTCAGCGACAGGGTGGGGTTTGATGGTTTAGCTCAGGCCATGTCAGGGGCGATGCATATGACCGGACCTGAAGGACTCCCTACTCGTAACGCCACCCCTTATGTTGATTTTTGTACAGGGTCCTTACTCGGGATGGCCACTCTTGCGGCGTTGCGACATCGTGATCTCACTGGCGATGGTCAAGAACTTGAAGGAGCGCTACTAAAAACAGCAATGACTATCGCCAACGCAACTCTCATCGAACAGGACCAGTTACAACTGCACAGAGAAGCGTCACATAATCAGGGACAGACTGCTGCTCCTTCAGACACCTTTGAGACTTCCGATGGATTAGTACTCGTTTCGGTTATCGGTAATTTTCAGTTTGCCCGTTGGGCAAAGCTGGTAGGCCGTCCAGAACTGGCAGACGATCCTCGGTTTCATAACGATGAGGGGCGAGGAAACCACCGACACGAAATTTGTGGTGTGATGTCGGACTGGTGCGCGGACAAAACCACCGAAGATGTTCTTCTGGCGCTAGCAGAACTGAAAATTCCTGGGGCGCCAGTTCTTACTCCACAACAAACTCTCGATCACCCTCACGTAGACGCGCTGGGATTCTTAGAACGAGTCGATTACCCCACTGCTAGCAAGGGAGTCCCAATTAGCCAGTTTCCGGTGACCATGACTGAAAGCCCAGGTGTTATTCGCCGACGGGCACCTGAGCTAGGTGAACACACCGACGAAGTGTTATTGGAATTGGGGTACAGCTCTTCAACAATCGCAGAGTTGCGATCTGATCGAATCATTTAAGGGGAATACATGGATTTTTTGGAAGTCGCGCAGACCACTTTCGCGGCACGTGAGTTCACTGACGACCCGGTTTCAGATGACGTGCTGTATCGAATCTTTGACACAGCCCGATTCGCTCCAAGTGGTGGAAATCGGCAGGGCTGGAAAGTCATAGCAGTACGAGACCGTCAAGTTAAAAAACAACTCGGGGAATTGTGTTGGCCCGCGATGCGAGTCGCCGCAGCTCAGATGCGAGCCGGGGAGGTGTACTGGCAATCGGTTACCCCCACCTCAGTTGACATATCTGAAGCTGCTTCTGATGAATCGCTACCGATCGCGATCCCGATGTTTGAACACTTGGAAGAAGTCCCTGTGGTCTGCGTAATCGCGGTCGACCTCAAGGTTGTTGCGTCGATGGACCAACATTTGGAACGAGTGGGGGTAGTAAGTGGCGCCTCTATTTATCCCATGGCTTGGAGCGCGTTAATGGCTGCACGTAATGAGGGGCTGGGCGGGGCTTTGACCACCCTTGTGGCATCGCAGGAACCCGCAGTGCAACAACTACTGGGACTGGAGTCACACGAAGCTGTCGCTGCAATGTTGACCATTGGGAAACCACCGAAGCAGTTATCGAAACTATCTCGCAAACCAGTCGAAGAGTTCGTATTTCTTAATCACGCAAACGGTGAGCCGCTTACCGCCTAAGGGCGCAATTGTTTGCAATGCTTCTGGCGGTTAAAAGACCGGAAAAACATCAGCGGTGGACCGTTCGACCCGAGCCAGGGAATGAAGGACCGCCCAATCACCGTAATTTTGTCGAGCTATTCCAATAATGATGTCGATCACGATGGCAACCGCTTCGGGGTCCATCGTCGGGCGTTGTTCCCCCATGCTCGCTGCGAGGTCGTCCATGTGTAACAGCACCTCAATGAGTCGAGTCCGACAGAAATCATCGAGGGTAAGAAGGCGCCCTCCAAGGGCCCCGACAAGCCTGCTTTGGGGTTCAGTGCGAAGCCGTGAAGCGAGTTCTTTGACGGTGTCCCGGCAGATGGCAACGATCGCAGCGTGTCCATTTGCTGCTTCTTCTGATGAAACGGTTTTTATTTGTTCATGAATCGGCGAGTCAACAGCGGCGTGGAAATACGTCACAGGGTTAAGGAGATCGCCGTCAGTGGTTGTGTCGGGAGACGTGCGATCTAGGTAGGCAAGGGTTGAGCCAGCGGCTCGTACCAAGTGGGCGGCGAGAGCGCCAATAGTCATTCCTTCAAGAGCGGAAGGTTCTTCCCATCGCTCGGCGACGTTTTCTTTATCGATGTAGTCAGCAGCGGTCGCTACAGCTTCGACAACCAGGGTTCGAACCTTTTCCGAGTCGTTCATTTAGTTAGCCACCAGTAGATGTTTCGATCAGCCGAGAGTCGACGATGGACGCGTTGCGTTTCGGGAGGTGATTCACCCGGTAATCATCTGCGTCGGTGAACATGGAAAGCATTTTGGAGCGGGACGAGTAGTGGTACATCAGCACCTCGTCCCATAGCTCGTGGGTGGGGCCGATCAGAGTGGCGACTGGGAAGGCCCGCCAGGTGATTTCCACCCCAGCTCGTTCGGCATAGGACGAAGCAACTCCATTCTTGTAGGACTCGTAGCCTTCGACTCCGGTCATGTCGTCAACTCCGTGACCTGCGACTGTTTTCGCCGCCATTCGGACAAGGTTCAGCATGTCTGTTGGCTGTTCGGGGTCGCGATTGTTGACCTCGTTCACTCGTTGGTCACGAAACAAGCCTGGACGTTCAATGACAGGGTCAGACGGAAGTGGTGCGTTCAGATTCAGTGGGTAACCCGGTGGAGTACCGCTGACGCATTCGATGAGCCGACTATTTGCTAGTGCCCCTGTGCGATATTTCAACAACTCTTGGTATTCCGGATCGGTGATCATTTCGATGAAAGCGCGCCGGGAGGGGTACTGAGGAATCAGCAGGTAGTCCCAGTCTTCGCCCACCGTCGCAAAAAAACATGAGTCGACGTCGTTTAGATAAAGCGGTGAATGGCCTGTACCCAAGCGATGCGCGATGGGAGGCACCCCCGCTATGTAATGTCCGAAATAACAGTCGCGGCCGCTCATTGTTCCGAGCCCCAAGGCTGGGTCGACCAGGTCACGAAACTTGAGGAGGTTAACCATTGCTATTGGTTCGTCAAGATCGCGACCACGTATTGACTCCATCGCTTCCTCGGTCAGATCGACATAGTCCATCTTTCACTTCCCTGTGGTGAGACACCTAAGCCAGAGCGTGTCACGCCACGCCAATCGGTGCCTTTTGGATCGTAGATGCTGGGTTATGAAGGGTTGGTCGGGTGCCATCGTTTCTCGGGCTGATAGTGCGGCGACTAAATCGGATCAAAGACCCAGCGAGAACCGCAATGTCACACCGAACCGGGATTTGCGGGCTCCCCATGCCACTGCATTAACTTTTTCTGAGAATCACGAAGGTGAACTGCCAATTTTGATTTTGGGCAGCGATAGTGGACCTATGCCCAGTTTCAGAGCACGCAAGTTATGTGCCACATTGACCATCGCAATTGGGTTGGGTATGTCAATGGTCGCTTGTTCAGATGGTGGGACCTCATCTCAGCCAACAACCCAAACAACGACAAACGATCACTCCCACGATCACCCCGAAGAAACAACCGAAACTCAGCCAACAACCCAAACAACGACAAACGATCACTCCCATGACCATCCAGAAGAGACGTCTGGGACTTACCTGAATGACTATGAGGTATCTGATCCCGTATTCGGGACGGAAACAATGGTGACGTTGTCGAACGGTGTGCGAACCATCACCACAAACGCACTACCAAATCACAAAACAGGAGTGTTCCCTAACTCGGGCAACCCGAATACCATCTCCGCTCAGTCTGCAACATACAAGTACACAACCGACCCTGTTTACACAGGCATCGCGCAAGAGGTACACATTCCCGGTGTCGCAGTAAACGGCGTCAAGTTTGAACCGGGAACTGCTGAATCAGTGAGTTGTGCGACCGGTGAAACTTTTAGGGTTGAGGGCCTCCAAAACACGTTCAACCTTGGAATGGATTTCAACAACGCCCACGTACAACCCACCGGTGCCTATCACTATCACGGGTTGTCGGACTTGCTTGCCGATACACACAACAATGCAAAGAGTGAACTCATCCACGTCGGATTCGCAGCAGATGGACACCTCATCTATATATCGACGAAAGATGACTACACCTCCAGTTATCGGCTTTCAAAAACTCTTAGAACTGGCAGCAATTGCCAAGTAAGCCTCGGGCCAGGTCAGGGCCCAGAGATAGCAGTCGGCGGGACCAACCCCGATGGGACCTACACATCTGATTGGGAATACGTTGAGGGGTATGCAGACCTTGATGAATGCAATGGGACGGTAATCAATGGTCAGTACGCGTACGTCATCACCGATGAGTACCCATATATCAGTAGGTGTCTCAAAGGTGAATTCACCGAAATCATGCAACGCGACGGCACTGGCCCACGAGATAGCCAGCCAGGGCAACCGAACTTGGCTGTCGCGGCAGCACAGCTAGGGGTCACCGAAGGAAACCTCCGTGCCGCATTGGGGCCGCCTCCTCCTGACCATGGCGCGGCCGCGTTACTGCTCGGGGTAAGCATCGAAGATCTTTTGTTCGCTCTCGAAGCCAGCCGCTAAGCAATTGACGCTCAATAAGCGTAAAGGCGCGCTCGAATCACTTGTTGCCAATTGAGAATGTCGTTGCCCTTGGAAACTGGACTATTGAAGTGCCATCAACATTGTGACGGTTATCGCAATGCTCATAACCGCTCCAATGACACGGAAAGCTCCTAGGGGCTGCTTGACCCATTCCCGTCCAACAGCTGAACTCGCCATCTCCTCAGGCATGTCTTTGCGCAACGCCTGAAACTGTGCCATTTGCCCATCAGAACTCAGGATGGCGAGCAAATGCACTCCGATGATCGCAAAAACCATCATCGGGCGTTTGCCGTCTAAATGTTCGCCACCAAAGACAATGACAGCGACCAGAGCACTAGAACTTAAAGAATAGTTGCGCCACGTTGACCTCAAATTGGCCGCATTGCTTTCGAGCATTGCGTTGAAATTAGAAAGATCCACAAAGTCTCCTTGGATGTTCGACGGTTCGACGCTAGACCACCTCTGGCTGAGCCCAGACCAAATCGGTGACAACGGATCTGAACCGATGTAAACCGAGAGGGTTGTCCTCTGACCTGTTCTAGGCTCGCCGAACAATCACCCACGCGATTTCTCAGGTAGGCCAGCGACAACCATCTATCGGGCAATCCCGGTGACACCCCACAGTGGAGAGGTTGGGACATGACAGTTCGTATCGAGAAGTCGGGCCCGGTTTGGACTGTGATCCATTCCCGGGCTGAGACACGTAATGCAATGGACCCCGGTAGCGCCGAAGCCCTTTATGAGGCTTTTCTTGAGTTTGAGAGCGACGCTGAAGCCAATGTGGCTGTTTTCTGGGGAGAAGGAGGCGCGTTCTGCGCTGGGTGGGATCTAAAGCACGCTGCTTCTTTAGACGACCCGAACCCGCTGTCAGATTTCGCTATTCCCGCCGACGGAGGTGATCACGGAAATGGGGCTGATATTCCGATGGGCGCCATGGGGCCAAGCCGACTTGATCTCGATAAACCTGTAATCGCAGCAATCGCGGGGCCCGCAGTTGCTGGTGGAATGGAATTGGCACTCTGGTGCGATTTTCGGGTCATGGAACAGTCCGCGTATTTGGGGGTGTACTGCCGACGCTGGGGAATTCCGCTGATCGACGGGGGAACTGTGCGGCTACCTCGTCTAGTGGGAGAGGGAAGAGCTTTGGAACTTATCTTGACGGGACGACAAGTAATGGCCGAGGAGTGTGAGCGACTCGGATTATGTGAATACGTGGTACCTGAAGGACATTCTCGACAAAAAGCAGAAGAATTAGCTCATCAGATCGCTTCGTTTCCTCAATTGTGTGCTCGTGCTGACCGCCGATCGGCACGAAGACAACACGGCTTGTCGCTCAGGGATGCCCTTACCCAGGAGTGGCACAACAGCCAACACGTGCTCGAAGCTGAAGGGATATCGGGCGCCGGCCGCTTCAGTTCGGGCGAGGGACGGCACGGAGCCTTTGATGATTCATGATGACGCAACCCGTCCAATCAAATTTTTTCAAATGAGTTGGAGATGACCTCTTCTCAAATAGGACACGTCGAACGCATTGACGCCATAACACTTGCAACTGTGGGGATGCCCGAGTCAGTTGCTTTTTACGAAGGTCTTGGCTTTGCGGTTACCTACGGTTCCCCATCCGATTCATTTGTGACATTACGTTCCGGATCTTGTTTTGTGAACTTGTGGGCAACCGAGACAACTGATGCGCCAAACAATTGGTGGGGACGGGTAATTTTTTATGTTGACGATGTTGACGTCGTACACCAAAGAGCATTGGATTGTGGTCTCAAACCGTCGCAAGAACCTCGGGATGCTCCCTGGGGGGAACGGTTCTTCCCCATTTCTGATCCTTCAGGCCATGACTTGAGTTTCGCCAAGCGACTGAGCTCTTGAGGTAACACAGACACCTTGACCATGGATACCGACAACACAGACGACAACCCCTATGCCCATGCCCGCTACGAAGGGTTCCCTCCCGGGTTCTTTGATCGCGCCGACTCGACTAACGACAACAACTTTTATGTTGCGCCTCGAATGGTGACCCATATCGATGATCGCGCTATCGCCGCAGTGGGTGATTTATACCGAGAACTCGAGATCAACGGCAGAGTGCTGGATCTCATGAGCTCGTGGGTAAGCCATTTCGTTGAGGTACCCGAAGAATTGGTGGTTCTGGGAATGAATGGGGATGAGTTGACAAGCAACTCGCAAGCTTCATCATGGCACCAACATGATCTCAACCTGGATCCTCATCTCCCGTTCGACGATAACTATTTTGATGCCGTTGTGTGCTGTGTCTCCGTCGACTACCTGGTGCGTCCCCTTGAAGTGTTCGCTGAGGTCTACCGAATAATTCGAAAGGGCGGGCTCTTTGTGAATAGTTTCTCAAATCGGTGTTTTCCGACAAAAGCAATCCGGGGATGGGGACAGACCGATGACGAGGGACACGTGTCAATCGTCGGTGAGTACTACCGCCGCACGGGACCTTGGGCTGATCTCCGCGCCGAACTAAGAACTCCTCTCACCGAACCAGGTGATCCGTTGTACGCCGTCTGGGGGCATAAGGCATAACGACCACCGTGACGGTTTACCGAAGTGGCCTCACCCTGGGGAGACACGACTATCGTTGTCAAACCACTACCAGGGGGTCGGTTTGACGCCGGAACAAGCAAAAGAGCTGATTCGTCACATAATGGAGGACGGCTTCAACCAGCAAAACATTTCGGTGGTGGAGGCATCATTTACCGAAGATTATGTGCGTCACGGTTACGGGGGTCCATCGGCTAATTCGCTAGCTGAACACATCGAATCGTTGAAGAAATATCACTCCGCGCTTACCGATGCACGATTTGAAATTCAGCAAATGGTCAGCGACGGTGAATCAGTCGCTGTCAGATACATCCTGAGAGGTGTCCACACCGGAACGTTCATGGGTGTCGAACCATCAGGAAACGAGGTTGAACGTCACGCTGTAGCCATCTTCACAATTCGCAACAACAAAGTCGTTGAAGGCCACATCGTTAGCGACAGCGGCGGCTTACTTGATCAACTTCAGAACAAGTAAACATCAACAAAGCTGACACATTCAGCTCCTCAGAAGTTGCCTGCGGGGTCGCGTCAACGGCACCACCCCAACCATTGCGTTTAGCATCTCGGCGCATGGGTGCACGAAGCGGTGATGAATATTTAAGCGGGCTCGGTGACTCACGAGAGATTTGGGTTGACGGTGAACGCATAGCTGACGTGACAACGGACCCTCGTTTTCGCGGCGCAGCACTCTCTATCGCTGAGCTGTACGACCTCCAACTCGATCCGGACCTTGTCGATGAGATGACATATGAGTCACCAACAACCGGTGACCGGGTCGGGTTGTCGTTTATCGAACCTCGTTCTCGCGAAGATCTGGAAAAACGCCGCCAAATGGTGAAACGGTGGATGGACCACACCTCTGGGATGTTCGGACGTTCTGCCGATTTTATGAACATCATGGTCACGGGTCTCGCTATGTGTTGGCAAGACTTTCAACGCGGAGACCGACCCTACGGAGATTACTTACGGCGCTATTACGAGGAGATCCGTGAAAAAGACCTTGTCCTCACCCACACCTTAGTAACACCCCAATACGACCGATCCCGACCGGTAGAGGAGCAAGACAATGATGTGGCAGCCCACGTTGTTGAAGAAACCCCAACTGGCTGGATAGTTAGAGGCGCTCGGATGGTTGCCACGTTGTGTGCGCACAGCGACGAAATACTTGTCGCCCCTTCGAGTTACCTTCCTGCCAATTCAGATGCGGAAAAGTTTGCATTCTGTTTTGCCCTACCGATCGCTACCCCCGGCATGAGATTTATTTGCCGCCCGTCACTAACCCCGATGGCTGCTGCGTCTGAAATGGATCATCCACTCAGCGGACGACTTGATGAAATCGATGGCACCGTCATCTTCGACGACGTTTTGGTTCCCTGGGAACGGACCTTTATCTACCGAGACGTCGAAATGTGTAATGGGTTGTTCAACCGCACCGGTGCGATGGAACAAGTCATGCATCAATTCTCGATAAAAAACCTCGCGAAGGCCGAATTTATGATGGGGTTAGCCTTCCGCGTCGCTGAATCAACCAATGCGGATCAGTTTTTGCATGTCCAAGGGATGTTGAGCGAGTTAATCGTCTTCACCGAGCAATTACGAGCTGCACTTGTGGCTGCAGAGGCGGACCCATTGGTAAGAGATAATGGGTTTTCGTACCCGGCCTCTTTACCCCTTTGGACGGTGCGCCAAACATTTCCTCAAGCTTTCCAACGCATGTGTGAAATTATCCAAATCATCGGCGCGGGAGGGCTCGCTGCAACCCCATCGTTTGCCGAACTCACCGGACCACGCGCGGACGATATCGATCTTTATTTCCAGAGTGTCAATTCGAGTAGCAGGGACCGCATACGCCTATTTCGACTCGCCTGGGATGCTTCATCATCAGGGTTCTCGGGCCGCCAGCAGCTTTACGAACGCTATTACTCCGGCGATCCGGTTCGTTTAGCCGGAGCTTTGTTCAACCTCTACGACAAAACCCCCTATAAGGAGCGGATTGACCAACTCCTTGAACGACTTGATGATGGCGGAGTCTCATGACTCGGGTTGGCTTGCTTGAGAGCCCAACTCTGCCATTCAGCCACGACCGCAAGTACTGTGCCAGATGAACTGGGGGGTCAGATGGTCCAGATGACGGTATTCACCGGTGAGCGGTCCATGGCTGGGTACCGTTTGAACAAGTTGTCAGCCAGCCTCATCGATCCGGCCAACAGAGCAAATTTTCTTGCCGACGAACCTGCTTATTGTCGCCGTTTTGATTTGACAGACGCCGAAACAAAATTGGTTAAAAACCGCGACTGGACGGGGATGGTGGAGGCTGGTGGCAACGTGTACGTGTTCCTAAAAATTGCTGCAACCGTCGGTTCAAATCTGTTGGAGGTGGGCGCAGAAATGCGCGGCGAAACGCTTACCCAGTTCATGGCAACACGCCCACCACAAAAACGGTCAAAGTAATGGGCCAAATAGTTGGTGGGATCGGTGTCAGCCACGCTCCATCTCTTGCCCGTGCATATGACGAAGGCAAAGGCGAGGACCCCGTTTGGCGCGACATTTTCAAGAGTTACGAACCTGCGGCCGAGTGGCTCAAAGCATTAGAGCCTGATGCTCTTGTAGTTGTCTACAACGACCATGTAAACCAATTCTTTTTTGATGCTTACCCAACATTCGCGTTGGGTGTCGCAAACACCTTCGCTCAAGCTGACGAGGGTTGGGGAAAGCGACCTTTGCCCGATCTTCAAGGCGATAGCGATCTCGGCTGGCATATAGCGAGAAGTTTGGTGGCAGACGAATTTGACCCAACTATCTGTCAAGAAATGGTGGTTGACCACGGGGTTTATTCAATTTTGCCGTTCCTTATGCCCCCTCCTTGGGAAACGCCAATCGTCCCGCTAGCCGTAAACGTGATCCAACATCCACTGCCAACAGCTCAGCGTTGCTTCAATATTGGCGCAGCGATAGGTCGCGCCGTCACGTCTTTTCGGGATGCGCGAATTGTGATCATCGCAACAGGAGGAATGTCTCACCAATTACATGGCACAGACTTTGGTCATCTTGCCCCAGATTGGGATAACGAATTCTTAGATCTTCTGGAAAGCGAGCCAGAAGCCTTGTGTGAACTGAATCATTTGGACTACATGCAGAGAGGGGGCGCTGAATCAGTTGAGGTCATCATGTGGTTGGTAATGCGCGGCGCCATGGGGTCACGAGTCCGCAATATTCATCGCGCTTACTTCGCCCCCATGCTGACGGGATATGGACTCGTTTGTTTCGAGTCAGCCTAAATCGCAACTTTTGCTGTTCTCCATGACGAATCCACGCACCAAATGCGAGAGGTACCCATGACACTTGTCAACCGCGCCGATCAAGTCGGGAGCTTGCTTCGCCCTCCGTCGGTGACGCAGGCATGGAAATCGTTCGCACGGGGCGAACTAGACGAAGCAGCCCGGCGTTCCGTTGAAGACGACGCCATCCGCGTCTTGGTGCGCCAGCAAGAGGAAACGGGTATCGGTGTAATTACCGACGGCGAGTTTCGGCGAGACGTGTGGTGGTCTGGTTTCATACCGTACGTTGAGGGAATTGAACTGTTCGAGGCCACTCAGTCACCTTTCGCCGGCAACGTGGCCGAAAAGGTCGATGCCTATATCCCAAAACTGGTACGCACGGCGCAGCCTTTGGGCCACCCCGGGGATGCAATTATGGGCAACAACTACAACTTCGTCGCCGACCTCACCAACCGTGCGACAAAAGTTACGATTCCTGCCCCCAGCCGTTTCCATTTCCAATATGGGGTCAACGCTATCGATGAGTCGATATACCCAAACCGAGAACAATTCTGGGACGATGTAACGCAGGTTTACAGATCAGAGATCGTAGGTCTGGAAAACTTGGGTTGTAACTTCATCCAAATTGACGACCCGATCCTGAGTTTCTTTTGCGACCCAACAGCAACGGCAAAAATGCGAAGTGACGGTGAAAACCCGGAGAACCTCCTCAAAGAATACATAGATGCGACGAACGCAGCGGTGTCCGAGCGGGCCAGCTCTACAACGGTCGGTTTGCATATTTGCCGCGGCAATGCGAGATCAACTTGGGCGGTGTCCGGTGGTTATGCAGCCATTGCCGAGCAGGTGTTCCCCCATCTCGATGTTGATGTCTTTTTTCTCGAATTCGATGATGAACGTTCAGGCGACTTTGAGCCTTTGAAACTCATCCCCGCATCTACTTCGATAGTGCTGGGCTTGGTCACAAGCAAACGCCCTGAACTGGAATCGCCAGATCTATTGAAACGCCGTTTAGATCAAGCGACCCAATATGTCGACCCTTCTCGACTCGGCATTAGCCCACAATGTGGATTCGCTTCAATTCTCGAAGGCAACCTTCTCACCGAAGAAGACCAATGGGCGAAACTGAGGCTGGTGTCAGAAGTCGCTGAGGACTACTGGGCTAACTAGCGGTCCCGTTGTGCGACAAACCAAAGAAGTCTTACTTGCGAAATGAGGTAGCGAACGCTGTTCTTATCAGCGACGTCTGCTAGCCGAACAGCAGACGGTCAATCTGCTGTGCCTGTTCGCTCGCGTCTCTCACCTCGATGCCCCACATTGGGGGTTTTACGCATATTGAGTTGGCGTGTTTGGCAATGTTTTCGATTTCTTGGCCAACCTCGTCAGATGTCCCACATATAGCGAACGTCTGAGCGGCTTCCAAAGGAACCAATTCGACGCACTGGTCGAGTGGAGCTGAGCGTCGGGCTTCTACCAGAGTGTCAAACAGTTTGCCGAAACCGTGTGCATCAAAATAAGAGCGGTAGCTCGGGATAGACGCATAGAACGCCACGTTCCCGCGGGCACGGCGAGCGGCAACTGTCGGATCCGCGTCAATCGAAGCTGTTAACCAGAGTTGAATATCTAGGTCCTCGATATTGCGATCCGCCTTGGCAGCACCTCGGTGAAACGCAGGTAACGCCCGTTCGATTAGCCACCATCGTGACCAGATGGAATGGCCAATGAAACCATCAGCGCATTCTCCCGCGAGTTCACACAAACGTTCGCGCAAAGAAGCGACCCAAATTGGGACTTGCCGCGCGTTGGCCCCGAAGTTTGGGTGAAGACCAGTGAATGACAGCTGATAGTGCTCACCGCAGTAATCAGGAATTGAATCGGCGTTCGTTGCAGCGGCTTCAAAAACCAGCCGGAGAATCTCAATGACTTCACGAAGTCGACTGATTGGTTGAACAAAGTCTTGACCGAAGAAATCTTCAGTCCAAGTTTGAGGAGCGGTACCTAAACCGAGCGTGAATCGCCCGTTGCTGATGTCATCAAGCTCGATAGCAGCGCAGGCTGTTTCAAAAGGCGAACGAACCAACGCCATGGCGATGCCAGTTTCAAGTTCTATCGAACTGGTCGACGCTGCTGCCACGGCCAAACTGGCCCATGGTGGACCATAAACTTGATTTCCGATAATTCCGGAATAACCCCGATCTTCTAATCGTTTAGCTCGCTCGCCAATAGCCTCGGCGTTTCCTCGGCCTACAGGGGCCCAACATTTCAACACCGGTTACTCCCTTTTACCACCGACCATTTCCGGTCGGGTCGCGTCGCATTGGAATAGCTATTAGCTGTACCAGCCCAGGTCACAGTGAAGCTCTTGGGATAGTTAGCTCTCGTCAATTGCGTGTTTCTGAAGGTCGCCTAGTTTCACCCATTCAAGCGTTGCTAGATGGGTTGCCTTCAAACGAACCTGGGGCGCAACGCCAGCTTCGAATGCTTCCTGCCACCGGGGAGCACACAGACACCAAGAGTCACCGTGTTGAAGACCAGAAAACCCCATCTCAGGGTGCGGCGTGCTCAAATCATTTCCCGCGTTTTTTGAATATTCCAGAAAGTCGGCCGTGACCACCGCACAAACTGTGTGAACTCCCACATCACCAGCGCCGGTGTTGCAGCATCCGTCGCGGTAGAACCCTGTCACCGGGTCAAGGCTGCACTCTTCAAGTTCTGTTCCCAAGACGTTTGCTGCCATCGCCGGATCTCCCCGATGTAGAACAACAAAACTAGGCGACATCGCCATCAATAGTTCGTTGCTTCAAAGCTGTGTCTTTCAAAAGATGATGTAATCAACAGTGACTACGGAAGAAACCGCCGTCTCGGACTTTGCCGGCGGTGTTGATTTTTAGAAGGGGAACATGATGGTTGATCAGTTACCAGAGGAACTTCGGGCCCTCAAAACTCAGATGAAGACATTTATCAACGACGTCGTGATTCCCCGTGAACCTGAACTGATGGGTGAAGACTCCCACTCTGAGACAGTGGCTGCAGAACTCAAAACTCAAGCTAAGGAATCAGGGTTGTGGGCTCTTGGCCACCCATCTGAAATTGGTGGCGGTGGCCTTCCTTTCATGGATTTCGTCTATTTGAACGAAGTAATCGGAAGGTCTCATTGGGGTTCGCTGGCGGTTGGCAGCATGTCGATGCAAGATTCGATCATGTTGCATCAGTATGCGAGCGATGAGCAACGTGGACGATTCCTGGAACCCTTAGTCGCAGGTGAAATTTATCCGTCAGTCGGATTAACCGAACCCGAAGTGGCGGGATCCGATCCCACACAAATGCAAGCAGTAGCGGTTTTGGACGGCGATGAATGGGTAATTAGCGGGCACAAATGGTTTACCTCAGGAGCCAATCGCGCCGCGTTTACGACAGTGTTTGCGATCACTGAACCCGACGCGGAAAAACACAACAAATTCAGTTCAATCATCGTTCCCACTGACACTGACGGTTACGAGATTGTTCGAGTCGTGCCGACTATGGGTCATACCGGCGGAAATCATTGTGAAGTCAACTACAACGACGTTCGAGTCCCCTATGAAAATTTGCTCGGTGGGCGCGGCCAAGGATTTCACATCGCACAAAAGCGACTTGGCCCTGGACGAATTTTTCATTGCATGCGTTGGTTGGGACAAGCGCAACGCGCGTTTGAGTTGATGTGTGAGCGCGCGAAGACGCGATATGCCCATGGCAGTTACCTCGCCGAAAAAGGTGACATTCAATCGATGATTGCTGAATCAGCGGCAGAGATTCAAGCAGCGCGGATGATGACCCTCGACGCGGCGCGCGCCATTGATTCTGGGAGTGAAGCCCGCACTGAAATCAGTCTCATCAAATTCTGGGGGGCACGGATGCTTCATAACGTTGTTGACCGCGCCATCCAGGTTCACGGGGCGTTGGGTGTCACCGCCGACACACCCCTGGAATTCATGTACAGAGAAGCTCGCTACGCGCGGCTGTACGACGGCCCAGACGAAGTTCATCGCATGGTGGTAGCGCGAAGGTTGGTACGCGACCCTTATGACGGTGTGCCATGGGCCTAACCAAGATGTTATGGAACGCAAAATTGCGATTTTGCGCCCGTGCGGACCGCGACAGAAACTTTCGAGGATCCGCTAACCCTCAAGACAATTAACGACGTCCTCGAACTAGCCGTCCCGGCCGTGCACCGGTGAATTCGCCGTTTTCTCGCACAATTTCGCCCGCAACAACTGTTGCTTTGTACCCATGTGACTCTTGCATGAGACGAGGAGCTCCGGTGGGAAGGTCATAAACCATCTCGGGGGCGGAAATACCAAGTTCGTCATAATCGAGCACGTTGAGGTCGGCACGTTTCCCAATTTCCAAGGTCCCTCGGTCCCCTAAAAGCCCGTAGATCTCGGCGGTGTCGTGCGTCATAAGCTTGATCGCTTCTTCGACTTTCATCTTGGGACCGTTTGTCCGGTCGCGTGTCCAGTGGCTGAGCATGTACGTGGGTGTCGAAGCGTCACATATCAACCGACAGTGCGCTCCTCCGTCGGAAAGACTCCAGAAAGCTCCATGGTGGTTGAGTCGTTCATACGTTGGGTTCAGCGTCTGTTCGGCAAAATCAGATAGTGGGAAGAAAATCAATCCCTTTCCACCATCGCTAACCAGTACGTCGTAGGCGTATTCGTAGGGGTCGCGACCTTCCCGTTGAGCTCGAGCGGCAACCGAATCGTCAGGGGCGGGCTCGTAGTTCGGTTCTTCAGACAGCGGGTACATCTTGTGGAAACCGTGAGCAACGTCGTGGTTGAACCGTCCTGTGTATCCGGTGGTTTCGGAGAGTATTTGTTTCTTTACGGAGTCTTTGGACAGTTCGGCCGCCAAATCAGTGGGTGACAACGAGTCTGCTAGTTGGACGTAGGTGGGATGCATTTTGAAGGGGTGGAGCGAGGTCTCTAGTCCAAAGAGCAGCCCCGCCGGACGTCCAGCAACCTGGGCTATCACTCTTCCCGCGCCTTCAAGCGGAGCGGATGACAGTTCAAGCAGGTCACGCCATTGTTGGGGTTCACGATCTGCCTGCGTTAGTGCATAGGTAACTGTGAGCCCATACTTGCTAGCAAGTTCACGCATCCATTCGATGTCGGTACCGAAATTACCTTCAAGGCCTCCAAGCCCAATGTCGGACGCGACTTCTATGACTCCGCCACCTGCTTTGGCCACGGCTTCCCCTAGAGCGATTATTTCTTCGGCACCAGCAAAAGTTCCTGGAACCGGTTCTCCGTCGAGAGCGCGGTGGAGCATGGTTCGCGAAGAAGTGAACCCAAGGGCTCCCGCTTCGATTCCTTCTTGAACAATTTGTGCCATAGCGGTTAGATCGTCTGCCGTCGGTTCTTCGTTTCGTGCTCCTCGCTCTCCCATCACGTAGGCGCGAACAGAGCCGTGAGGGACTTGAGTTGCGATGTCCATGACGCGCGGCATCTCCTCAAGAGACTCCAGGTATTCGGGGAATGTTTCCCAGTTCCAATCAATGCCTTCAGCCAGCGCAGCTCCTGGTATGTCTTCAACCCCTTCCATGAGTTGGATTAACCAGTCGTGGCTGTCTGGTCTCGCTGGTGCAAAACCAACACCACAATTACCAAAAACAGTGGTGGTGACACCGTGGAATGACGAAGGGCTCATCTCGGGGTCCCACGTGGCTTGACCGTCGTAATGGGTATGGACATCTACGAAGCCTGGTGTTACGAGGCACCCAGTTGCGTCAATTTCGCGGCGCCCCGGTCCGATGTTGGTCCCAACGTCTGAAATGCAGCCATTATCGATAGCAATGTCCGCTTTTCGTGCTTTAGTCCCGGTCCCGTCAACAACATTGCCTGATCGAATCACTATGTCATGCATTGTGTCCCCCTCATCTCTACATCAGTCTATTGAATTTGAGGACACTCATTAAGAAAGAACTACGTCACATCGTTCTGCCATCAATGTTTACGCTGCGCTTCGATCCGCAGTTGTCCAAGCGGTGGAACTTTGAGTCCCGTTCGGCACGGGTTTCTTCCGACCGCAAGGGGGTCCGTGGAGGCCTAAAGTTAAGAGATGGTACGGGCTACCACCTCCGCTCGCGAGAACTTTGATCGTGACGGATTTGTCGTGATTGAAGATTTGTTGGATACGACGGAACTCGAGAGTTTCGGTGCTGCAGTGGATTTAGGAGTACGGACGCGAGTAGGCGCCGATGATCGACAAGTCAGCGAGAAGTCTCTTTATGAGCAGAGCTTTCAACAATGCGCGAATTTGTGGGAAGACAACCCTGATGTGCGAGGACTGACCTTTCACCAAGAGTTGGGAGAGATGGCTGCTTCGTTACTCGGCGCTGAGACATTGCGCATTTGGCATGACCAGGCTTTGTACAAAGAGCCAGGCGGACGCGAGACGGACCCACACCAAGATTGGCCCTTATGGCCTATAGGCCCAGCCCGTCAAATCACGGCATGGATTCCTTTTGAGGGATCGACCTTGCATGGCGGGGCGATGGGTTACTCACCTGGTTCTCACAGATTGGGTCTCGCAAAGTTTTCCGATATCACCCGAGAAATTCGAAGCGAGCCATACCCATATTTTGATCACTCAGAGATGGCTGCGCCTGTTTGGGTAGAAGCGCCAATCGGTTCCGTGGTGTTTCATCACTCCTTGACGGTTCACCAAGCACGTGCCAATGCCAGTGATCAAATGCGCCGTGTGTATTGCATTATTTATTTCGAAGATGGATGTGTGCGCTCCAGGCCTCATTGGCATCAAAGCCTTGATCGGCAAGGAATCCAAGAGGGTCAGCCGGTGCGGGGACCTATAACGCCTATCGCATGGCCTCGACCGCAGGGTGATGTACCAGAACCTCCAACAGACATGGGCCATCCACCCAGGACTGGTTTTCGAGTCTGATATCTAAGCATCCGTGTACAGCTGTTATTTGATGCTCATTGTCGTTCTAATGGGCGTCGTTCTCAGCTAACCCTGCGATCTGCAAGGCTTTGCGTTTAGCGCCGTCGAGGTCATAGTGCCTGCGGGTGACGATTCGCTGTGCGTAGAGCCCTCCCCCGGCTTGGATATTGGTCACAGATTTCCATCCGCCGTAGCTGTCCGCTGTGAGGTCTCGGATGGTGTGCATGAGACGCGCTCTGTATTCCCCGTCGACATCTGGCCCAGTTGACATGTATTTGCGGGCGAGATGTCCTACTTCTTCGTTCTCAAAGTCAGCTGGGCTGGGGGTGGTCAGTACTGCTCCACCTGCGATGTCGTGGAGGTGACGAATGATGTGGTTGTAGTTGGCTGCCGCGTGGAATTTTCCTGCATTTGTGAATAATTCGTTAGGGAAAGCGGCTCCCTCGGGTCCGATACTGCAGTTATCGATGGCTGCTTCCAACGTTGCTCGAATCAGCGTTGCGTGGATGATCATCTCAGAGATTTTTTCTTTGACATGGGAGATGCCAGCTGTTCCGTTCGCTTCAGCTACCAATTGGGCTAACCCCACAAGCTGATCGGCTTCTTCTACAAATGCTGAGAGGCCTCCTAGTCGTTCCCACAAGCCGAGAGAATGTGCGAAAACGGCAGCGAAAGCGGTCTCACCGTCGAGAAAAACTCGTTCATAAGGGACGAACACGTCGTCAAAGATCACGAACCCTTCGGGGTAATGATGTTCTCCTGAGACCGGAAATGCCCGTATGTCCTCGTGGCGGGGCGCGTAGGTGGTGTTGATGATTCGTACCCCTTCTGCATTTACTGGCACCGCGCAACCTATTGACCAGTCTTCTTCACCGGCTTTCATGGCCTTGGTGGGGATTGTTAGTAATTCATGACCGAAAGAGGCGCCTGTTATGTGCAACTTTGCCCCTCTGATAACAACGCCGTCTCTTTGGCGGTCTACGACTCTTACGTAGCTATCGAGATCATTTTGTTTCGCGGGTGGTTGTGAGCGGTCCCCTTTTGCGTCGGTAATACATTGAGTTATTCGAATATCACCGACTTGAGCTTCTGAAATGAACGCGTTCATCCGTTCGATGTAGTCGGGTTTCACGTCGTCCATTCGACCTGCTGCTGTTTTCAACGTTTGGATGGACGTGTAGGTGACATGGGCCATCATTCCTGCTTCGTGCAGCAGTGGAATCATCTCTCGCAGATCATCAGAAGAGGAAGGCACCGTCATTAATGGAGACGTGGCGTCAGATGCTGGGTCAAAAAATCGGTCGTAGCCCGCTGCTGTCGTTTTTACCGTCTTCCCCAACAAAGGGTGGCCCACGAGGTCGTCGACACTTTCGCCTTCGAAGAACGTTTGTCGCCCATCTCGAAGCGATTCTTTGTATTGATCACCAGTCAGCATGTAGGTCCCCTTTCCCCGAAGGGCCAACCCTGTTTACTTGAGTTTGTGTCCAGTTCGCGGCGTCGTGCACTGGATTGCAGCGGCCGTGTTCCTGAGACGACCGTTGACACTTTAAAACTGGGGTTGCGTCGAGCAGCCCAAATCTTTGGAGGAACGGACTGTCATAAATCTAGAATTGGGACTCCCTAAGCCTAGGAATCTCACATGTATCTTGAACTTTCTGCTGATGAAGTCCTCACCACCACCCGTGCTGTTCGCAAAAGACTGGATCTAAATCGCCCCATTGAGCGATCAGTGTTGCTCGAATGCACGGACATAGCTTTTCAAGCACCAACTGGGTCAAACGCACAGGGGTGGCATTTCTTGTTTGTTGAAGACCCTGACAAGAAACGTCAACTGGCGGACCTCTACGGCCAGGGGTTCGATCCATACGTCAACGGACCGGCGCGTGAATATGCTCCTGGTGATATTCGCGCGCAGCGAGCTGAGTTCGTAAGAGGCTCAGCAATGCATTTGCGGGAAGTGTTTCACGAGGTGCCAGTGCTCTTGATCCCACTCATGCTTGGACGACCCGAAGGAGCTGATTCTTTCGGGCAGGCCTCTATGTGGGGTTCAATAATTCCAGCTGTTTGGAGCTTCATGCTTGCCGCGCGAGAAAGAGGTCTCGGCAGTGCTTGGACCACTCTCCATCTTCCATTTGAACGTGAGGCAGCAGAACTATTAGGTATCGACCACACGCTATGGACCCAGGTTGGATTATTCCCTGTAGCCCACACCATAGGAACTGACTTCCAAAGGGCTCCTCGACTAGACACAGCAGAACTTGTGAGTTTTGACACATTCGGGAGCCAGTAACGTCGGTCATTGAAGACGGCTGAGGTGAATCTGTTGGTGAAAAATCTCGAATTATTAAGTGGAACCAATGACATTGGTGGGGAAGAGATCTATTGGGAGTTAGTTCGCGACGCAGAAGCCGGAGCGGCTGATCAGCGGCCGGTTGTTGTTCTGTCTCATGGAGCAGGCGGTTCTCACGCCGCGTGGTACCAGCAAGTCCCAGAAATCGGCCAGCAGTACAGAGTGTTGACATGGGACAGCCGCGGTTTCGGCAACTCCACAAATCAAACCGGTCAATTGGCGCCCACCAATGCAGCTAACGATCTGGCTGCCGTGCTTGACTATCTCGAAATATCTGAGGCGCATCTAGTCGGGCAATCAATGGGAGGCTGGCACGTTTCGGCGTTTCTTTCGCTATTCAGCGAGCGAGTGAGATCCGTTACCTACGCTGACACTGTTGGCGGCCTTTGGACTGATGATCTCCGCAGGGCGTATGAGGAATTCCGTGCAGGCGGGGGGCTGCAAGGAACACGGGCGCTCCCACTAGTCGGAGGACACCTTGCTCTGTGGACCGACGACGCTGATCGGGATCTAGCTCACGCGTTTTTATATCAAGCATTGGGTTCGTTTCATTCACCGCCCCTAGATCGGCTAGGGGAGGTGCTTGAATTTACGATTGACCATTCAAGTTTTGATGATCTCAATATCCCGGTTTTATTCATTGCGGGTGAGCACGATCAAATTTTTCCCTCTTCAATGCTGCATGATTCTGCGAATCGCATTCGCGGAGCACAATTTGTTCAAATCCCTAATGCGGGGCATAGCCCATACTTCGAACAACCCGCCGCTTGGAACGCTGCGTTGCTTGAATTTCTTTCTGCCAACGGTCAAGACCTTTCTGGCTGAAACCCCACCCATCCTCACAAGTTGGCACACGGGCGCTTGGACCAACCGCTACGTCGCGGTGGCCGAAAGCTGGCGAGCTACCAGGCGGGAGTAAAGACCGTCCTGGTTTAGAAGCGTTTCGTGGTCGCCGACTTGGACGACCCTGCCGGCATCCATCACCACAATTTGCGTAGCGTTACGCACTGTCGATAATCGGTGAGCGATGATCAGCGTGGTCCGGCCCCGCATGAGCGTCTGCAGTGCACCGTGGACGGCTGCTTCGTTAACTGCGTCAAGATGTGAGGTGGCCTCATCAAGCACCAGCACTGGGGCATCCTTCAAAAACGCCCGCGCGATAGCGACGCGTTGGCGCTGACCTCCCGAAAGGCGCACACCTCGCTCTCCGACTTGGGTATCGAGACCTTGAGGCAAATTCGCCACAAAGTCGCCCAATGAGGCCTGCTCAATGGCGGTGCGCAGTTCTGTCTCTGAAGCGCCGGGCCGCGCCATGGCGACGTTATGGCCAAGCGTGTCGTGAAATAAATATGTCTCTTGGCTAACCATGGCTACATTGGCCCGCAAATCGTCGAGATCTAATGAGCGAAGATCCTCTCCAAACAGAAGAATGCGGCCATCAGTTGCATCCCAGAATCTCAGGATGAGTTGGGCAGATGTCGTCTTACCGGCGCCGGACGGTCCAACGATCGCCACGCTTGTACCTGCCGCCGCATTGAACGTCACGCCCGATAGGGCCTCGGTCGTAGTACCTGGATAGCTGAACACAACATTGTCAAAGGTGACCGCGTTGGTGGCTTTAGCTGAGTCGAGAGGTACCGGGGTTACAGACGAGACTACGGGCACATCTTCGTTGTGCACTTGGTGTAAACGTCGCGCGGCACCAAGCGTGTCAGCGAGTTGTCGCCCAACGTGAGCAATTTCAGCAACTGGCAAGAAGCAAGCTAAAGCGAGCAATGTCAATAGCGGAAGGGTGGTCGGAGCTAAATCTCCAGCCGAGACAAGCCCTGCTCCGGTTATCACCACGGCGAGACCTCCAAGCCCGGTAACGACCTCAAGCACCGCTGTTTGTCGAGAGAGGTCCCGGTAGAAGGGCAGGCGGGTGTCAACATGGCGCTGCACTCGTTTCAAAAAGGCTTCCGATCGCGCCACGGACTGCTGAAATGCCAGAACTTCACCGAGTCCTTGAACGGTGTCCACCACAAAGGCATTCAGATCACCAAGCGCTTCACGGTCCTCAGAGCCGAGGGTGTCGAGGCGGCGGCGCAATAGGAAAGGGCTAATGACTACAACAGCTAGGAATGGCGCCAAAGCGACGGCCATCGGCCAACCCAGGACACCTAACGTGACCAGCACTGAGGCCGGCACAAGCACAGCAACGAAAGCAGGCGCCACCGTGTGAGCGAAGAAGTACTCCACCATCTCCACGTCGTGTGTCGCCATAGCGACCATGTCGCCTGTACGTCTGCGCACCAGATATGCGGGCGCGAGTTGATCCAACTTCGAGTAAAGCGCTACCCGCATTTCGGCCAACATGCGGAACGCCATATCGTGAGCGATCCAAGACTCCAACCAATGCAAGATCCCCGCCAGCGGCGCGACTACACCAAGAGCGACGAGTAACCCTCCGAAGGGTTCATTTCGTTTGACGGCAGCAACTACCAATGCGCTCAGTACACCGACGCTAATAAGCGCGGCAACCCGCGTGACCCCGAAGAAGAAGGTGGCTACTAGCTTTCCGCGCCATGGACGGACCTCACTAAAAAGCCAGCGCACTGCGCCAACCCAACCAAGGCCGGTTGCGGAAACAATCTCCGAGTCGCTGGGGTCCCCACCATCAAGAGGTAAATCATCAGGCGCGTCTGAGACATTGTTGGCGTGATCTGCCACATTCGGGTTGGAAAAGTTTTGTTGAGACAACTGGTCAGCCATCAAAGCGTAGTAACGCCCTCGATTTTCCATTAGCGCGCCATGTGTCCCAGATTCCACGATATTGCCTTCGTCGAGCACGAGAATCCGGTCGGCGCCGATCACGCTGGAAAGTCGATGGGCGAAGATAAGCGTGGTTCGCCCAGCCATAAGACGATCCAGCGCTTCTTGGATAATCGCCTCGTTCTCAGCGTCGACTGAAGACAGGGCTTCGTCAAGTATCAGAATCGGCGCGTCTCTCAGCAACGCGCGGGCAATCGCTATTCGTTGTCGTTGGCCACCCGATAGGCGGATACCCCGCTCACCAATGACAGTGTCGTACCCATTGGGCAAATTCATCACGAAGTCGTGTGCGTTGGCATCACGAGCTGCTTGACCCACCGCGTCCATGCTCGCGTCTGGGGCCCCAAACCGAATATTTTCGAGCACTGTGCCGTGAAACAGAAAAGTGTCTTGGGACACTACGGCGATCGCTCCATAGTGGTCCTCACTCGACAAATTTCTGAGGTCGTGACCGCCGAGCATGACTCGACCACTGTCGGGATCGTGGAATCTCAATAACAACTTGACCATGGTGCTCTTACCGGCGCCGCTTGACCCCACTACCCCGACTCGTTCACCAGGGGCAACCTCAACATCAAGACCAGTAAGCGTCGCTTCGGCGGCGCCAGGGTAGTTGAACACCACTTTCTCAAAGGACAGTCGAGGGTCAACAGGACCAGTAAGTTCCGCAGGTGTCGTCGGTTGCTGAATTTGGGGTTCGGCGTCAAAGACCTTAAAGATGCCTTGTGCAGCCGAGAGGCCCATCATTCCGTTGTGCAGCATCGCGCGCAGGTCGCGTTGGGGCCGGAACACTTCAATGCCAGCCATCAACACGATGAGCAGTGTCACTATTTCCATTTCGCCGGCCTGCACTCGATAGGCACCTAACGCCAACGCTGCGGCTGCCCCAAGCGCTAACCCGGTATCAGTAATGCCGCGAGTTAATGAGTTAGTGGCAAGCACCCACATGGTGCTCTTGAATACGTCGTGGGCACGTTCTGCCAGGGTGCGGCCCCGTTCTTCGCTTTGGCCGAAAGCTTTTAGTGTCGCTAGACCCTGTAGAGAGTCCAAGAAATCAGCAGCAAAACGACTGTATGCCTGTTGACGTTGCAAGCTTCGAGCCGCGTCCCAACGGTGAAACGCGGAAGGTGCTACCAAAGTCACCAACGCGAAACCAATCAGAATGGCAGCGACTGGCAAGTCAAGAGGGGCCAACATGCCGAAAATCACTAGCGGAGTGATCGAGGCTACAAATAGTTGTGGGAGGTATTCACCAAACCAGACTTCTAACTGTTCAACACCTTCGACGAGTGATAACAAAACTTCACCCGTGCGTACGTCCCCAAATTGAGCTGGCCCCAACCGCAAAACGTGTTCATGGAGTTGGCTACGAAGTACCAGTTGCACTCTGGCAGCAGTGCGATGTGCGAGCATTTTGCGCCAGTGTTCAAGCACGCCGCGCGCGATCATGACGAGCGCCACAGCCAACGTGGGGCCCGCTAACTCATTGAGATTCGCGCCACTAAATACTTTGGCTAGCAACCACCCAAGCAAACCAAGTCGAACTATGCCAGTGACCGAAGCCACGACACCAATGACTACGGCTTGCACGACAGCGCCTCGTGCCCCCTTAGTTAGTGCCCAAAGTCTTAAATCAAAGAACATACGCCGCTCAGTAAGCCCGGGTGAGAACAGCCGTCTCGACGCCGATCGAAGCGCCAGTGTAGGCCCCATTTCGAAACGAACTTAAGCTGACACGGCTTTATCCGCGGCGACTCAAGGCGTCGTGTGGCGAGCGTCATATTTCATTGCGTACTCACCTGGCGTTCGAAGTCATCGGTCTCCGTGTGCTCTCATTCAGTTATGACCCACTCACGCGGTTGTCGCGATCTCCATTCAGGGTCTATTCCCACGCGATGCCGATTTGTCGTTTCAGACTCTTCCTCAAATTTTGGGCTTTACGTTTTAAGGTAACCCGATCGCTGCGCTCAAGGCACTTGGTCATCCGCCCTACAGAACTAAATGCAACACTTGGTTCATGACTGAACTTCTTGATCGCCATCGCCGTGTGATGGGCGACGGGGCTCCGCTCTTCTACGACGAGCCACTCCAGTTAGTAAAAGGAGAGGGAGTTTGGCTCGAGGGCGCAGACGGTCGCCGTTATCTCGATTTGTATAACAACGTCCCCTGCGTCGGCCATGCCAACCCTCAGGTGGTCGCGAAACTCGCTGAACAGGCTGCGACGCTCAACGTGCACAGCCGGTATTTACACGATGGAGTTGTGGACTACGTCGAGCGGCTAGTTGGTCTGCACCACGACGGAATCGAGTCAGCCATCCTGGGTTGTAGCGGCACCGAAGCTACCGAGATGGCTCTTACCTTGATTCGTGGTACGACTGGCAAGAGAGGCATCATCTGCACCGACGCCACGTACCACGGCAACTCGTCACTCGTTGGACGATTGTCATGGCTTCCGGTCGGCACTGAGCGCAGCGGTATCAAGTCAATATCGACTCCACAGCTCTTTCGGCCATTGGACGCTGGTCTATCGGAGGTCGCTTTGTTGCAACTCCATCTCGACGAACTGACCGGCACCATTGCTTCGTTCGCTGACGAAGGAGGGTTCGCTGGTCTGATGCTGTGCTCCATCTTGGCGAACGAAGGTCTCCCAAATCCTCCCGCCGGCTGGTTTGCTGAAGCCGTTGGTTTAGTGCATGACGCTGGTGGCTTAGTGATCGCCGACGAGGTTCAGGCCGGGTTCGCTCGAAGCGGTTCGTGGTGGGGTTACGAGACGAGCGGTTTCGTCCCTGATGTTGTTTGTATGGGTAAGCCGATGGGGAATGGGTTCCCGCTATCAGCCATGGCATCAAGTCATGACCTCATTACTGAATTTCGACAGCGACAGCGGTACTTCAACACCTTTGCTTCGTCACCGCTCCAAGCTGTGGCGGGAGACGCGGTAATCGATGAAATCACTAATCGAGGATTGGTGGGTCAAGTCCGTGAGGTCGGTGATCGCCTCAAGGCCTCACTGACTGCTCTTCAACAAGATCACCCAAGAATGGGCGATGTGCGAGGCACGGGTTTGTTTATCGGTATCGACTGGGTTTATCCCGAAAGTAACAACCCCGACGTCGATGGGGCAGGTCAGGTGGTGGAGGCGTTGAAGTCTCGTGGCATGTTGCTCGGCAAGGCGGGGCAGCACGGAAATGTTTTAAAAATTCGTCCCCCACTCGTGTTTGACCACGACAATGCCGCCACTTTTCTTAGCGTTTTCAGGGACATTGTCGCAGATGCCCACTCGTGAAGAATTCATAGAGGCAGCTACCGTCGCGGCGCCGGCTTGGGGGCTCAATCCCACGGCTATCGAACTAATATCTCACAGCGAAAACGTTGTTTGTCGTGTGGTTCTCGGCGACAACAAGCAGGTAGCGATGCGGCTACATCGGCCTGGCTACAACAGCCTCATCGAACTTGAGTCCGAGGTCCAGTGGGTTGCTTCTCTCGCTGAAGCGGGGATGCCTGTGCCGACTGCCCTTCCGATGCTCGATGGGGGCCACTATTGCTTGGTGGATGTTGGTGTTAACGACGACACCGAACAAAGGATGGTTGGAGTCGTTGAATGGGTCGAGGGATCACCATTGGGTACGCCGTTAGCGAACGCAAAGGAAGGGGTAGTGGACCACTACGCCACTATCGGCAAGTTGGCCGGAAAGATCCGAGAGCACCACACAAGTTGGAACCCACCCCAAGGATTCCAACGGCGGCGTTGGGATCTCGAAGGATTACTCGGCGACGAGCCGCTGTGGGGTCGCTTCTGGGAAGCTGAAATTCTTACCGCAGCGCAAAAAGAGCTATTCGGTGCAGCACGCGACGTCTTGTACCGCGAGCTGTCTGGCCTCTCAACAGAACCTGACCGGTTTGGGCTCATCCACTCCGACTTGCATCTCGGCAACCTCATGGTTGATGGCGATGATCTCACGGTCATCGACTTCGACGATGCTGGGTTCGGATGGTTCAGCCACGAACTGGCCTGTGCCCTTCACCCGGGAATCGGCGAACCATGGTTCGCCGAAGCTGAAGCAGCCATTATCGAGGGCTATTCCTCGGCCCATCCAATAAGTCAAGATGAGATCGAGTCGATTAGTACTTTCCTGGCGGTCCGTAGTTTGATGATCGTGGGTTGGTTAGCTGCTCGGCCCGAGCTGCCTGTCTATACCTACTTTCCCCTTGTGATGGCAGGGGCAGAAGCAGCCGCTGATGCTTTGATCAAGGGTTGAAGTGTCGCGAAAACCAGCCGCATCACCTTGGACAAGTCAGTCGGTTCCGTGAGTTGGAGCGAGGCAAGTTCTTGCTCTTGTATCATTGATTTTCATGGCACTGGAATTTGCGCATGCGCTCATCTACGTGGTCGACATGGACGACATGATTGACTTCTATACCAACGTTTTAGGCTTCACCGTCACCGATCGTGACCCAATCGCTGGCGAGGGAAGTCCTGAGGTCGCGTTCTTGACAAGCGACCCAAACCACCACCACCAGTTCGCGTTTCTTCAGACACGAAAAGAGTCAGGCGACTCCAACAGCTTGAACCATTTGGCGTTTCGCGTCGGCAGTCTCACGGACGTTAAAGCAACCATTGAAACTCTGGAAACCGACGGTCGCGCCACAAAGATGGCCCCAGTAACGCATGGCAACGCTTGGTCTATTTATTTCACCGATCCGGAAGGCAACGGGCTTGAAGTCTTCTGCGACACCCCATTCCATGTTGCTCAGCCAATAGCAACATCGTGGGATCCCGAACTTGATGAGGCCGAACTGACTGCCTGGACCGAAGAAACCTTCGGAGATAACAGCCGTTTCGGCCCGATCGGCGACTTCTATTCTTCTCAGCAAGAGTTGCTTACCTAAGCCAATTATTGAGCCTTCGTGGCTTCAAACCTTTGACGCCGGATTGTCGTTGCGGTGTTTTGAGATCAAACAAGCAACCGGGTGAAGCCCGTTGGTGCTTGCCCCATCATCATGGCCGCGTAGGCGTGATACATGTCATCTGCAGCAAAGATGGTGTGGTTTATTGCCGTGTGCGCATCTCGGAACCATTTCTCTAACGGATGCTCATCTCGGGTCGCGCCGCCACCAGACCGGATATAGATGTCATCGAGGGCTTCAACGGCTCGACGGGCAGCGCGTACTTGATCACGCCTGCTTGCAACCCGCATCTCCAAGGGAATTTCAGTTCCTTTTTGGGCCATGGCATACATGTTTGAAAGGTTGTACAAAAGCTGCGATCTGGAGGCGTGAATCTCTGAAGCCGCTTCTCCAACTCGCGACGAGAGATACGGGTTTTTAGACATGGGTCCTAACATCGAAGTGCGAGTCGCTTGATGTTGGAAGTGACATGCCAACGCCCCTTCGCATATACCCACGACAGCAGCAGAGAGGGCTACCGGAAAGATCGCCGACCACGGCATCCGATACAGGGCCTCATCACGACCTGCTTCTAGAGCAGCGGTCCCATCGAAGACCTTTGTGGCGTTCAGCACCCGGTAGTCAGGAACGAAAGCATCGTTAACGATGATGTCTTTGCTTCCTGTGCCTCTCAACCCCAGTACGTTCCAAGAATCTTCCACTATTTCGTAGTCTGAGCGGGGTAGGAGAAAGTGATACATCTGAGGGATGCCATCAACCAATCCTTCTCCCTTCACCAAACCGCCTAACACGATCCAATCGCAGCTATCGGTGCCTGAGGAAAACTCCCAATTGCCGTTGAAAATGAAACCCCCATCGGCCGGGCTCGCAATGCCGTTGGGCGCATAGGGAGACGCCACCCATGTGTCGGCGTCTTGCCCCCAGACTTCTTCGAGTACTCGCGCGTCATTAAAAGCCATTTCCCACGGATGGACACCAATAACACCAGCCACCCACCCCACCGCAGCATCAGCGTTCGCCAAGGCCATCACAGCCTCCATGAAGGCAGTGGGGTCCGCCGCGTATCCCCCGTGTTCGGGAGGTTGCAGCAGCCGTATTACCCCCGTGGCTTTGACGCGTTCAGTCGTTTCCACCGGCAGTCGACCAAGCGCTTCAGCCTCGACAGCTTGCCCAGCGAAAAACTCCTGTTGTTCTTCGATTCTTTCGGTTACTTCATGTGACATTTGAGTGTCCTAACCAAGTAGATAATCGATTACGACTCGCTCGAAGTCATCTTTGCGTTCTACCTGAGCCCAATGGCCGCAATTCGAGAAAACATGAAGATCCGCGTTCGGCATTTGCCTGAACGGGAATAGCGCGCCCTCAAACGGCAACATTCGATCGTCGCGTCCCCACGTGATGAGAGTCGGGTGCTGGATTTCGTTAGCGCGGGACCAGAGCGGTGTCGGGTCTGGGAACTTGAAGAAGGTACCGAAGATCGCTCGCGTGGAGTCCATCACCCCCGGTTTCATCGCGTTCTCCATTCGTAAGTCAATGAGCTCATCGGTGACCAACGCTTGATCTGAGACCATGGTTCGCACCCACGCGGCCATCCGTTCCCGCGACGGGTCCCCCATAAATTCGATGAGTCGTTTGGTGCCTTCATTTGGGTTCGGCCCAAAAATATTTACAGCAAGCCCGCCGGGGCCCATCATCACCATCCGTTGAACTCGATCCGGGTAGTTAAGGGCTACGTGGCTAGCGACGTTGCCACCCATCGAATTCCCCAGAAGATGAGCTGAATCCAACCCGAGACCTTCCATGAACATCGCGACTGCGTCCGCAGCGACCGGCGGATACTGCTGGTCGTATTCAGGGCTGGCGCTGCCTCCAAATCCCGGCATATCTAAAATGATTGTTCTGAAGTGTTCAGCGAAGATAGGTAGGTTCGCACCAAAGTTCGTCCACCCCGTCACACCGGGACCCGACCCGTGAAGCAGGATCAGCGCCGGGCCTTCCCCAGCTTCGTGATAGTGAAGCCGATAGTCAGCTTCAAGTGTTTGGCTCGTTTCGTCGTACGAGTACATATCTTCTTCGGCTTTCGGAGAGATGAAATGCCATCATATTCCCGAGACGAGTACCAGTTTCAGTCCCACTGAGTGGTTTGAGGCCAAAATGAGTGTCACAGCGGAAAATCTGTACGACTACGAAGCGGACGTGTTGGTCGTCGGCAGCGGGGCAGCTGGCTTCAGCGCGGCTATCAGCGCCAGCCTTAGTGGGGCGTCAGTAATCCTGTTTGAAGGAAACCAGTACGTCGGCGGCACCACCGGTCTTTCTGGTGGGACCGCTTGGGTACCCAACAACAGTTCAATGCGAAGCCAAGGCGTCGATGATCCAAAAGATCACGCATTGGAATATTTAGCACGACTTGCTGCCCCGCAATATTTTTCACCAGACCACCCAACGTTAGGCCTACCTCAAACCGAATTCGATTTACTTGCAACCTTTTACGACGAAGGGGCCACCACCATCGACGCGTTAACCGAAGTTGGGGCGCTTGATCTGGTGGCAGAGGTCCACGACACCGACCACTACATCCAATTCCCAGATTACGGAGCACATCTCCCCGAGAATAGGGCTCCTCGCGGTAGGCATCTTGCCCCTCGGCCGGGTTCTGGGTTCATGATTCAACAACTAAAACGCGGAGCAGCTGGCAGAGACGTAACTGTGTTGCTTGAGCATCAAGTCCACGACACCATTTTGAACGAAGCAAACGAAGTCGTGGGCCTCGAAATACGCGCCGGTCACCGAACAGTTATTGCCGCCGCCCGGCGCGGAGTTGTATTCGCTTCAGGAGGCTTCGGACAAAACGGAGAGCTTCTTCGCCGGCACATACCTGGTCGAGTGTTTGGGAGTTGTGCTACCCCTCACGCACAAGGCGATTTTTTGCGGATCGCTAACCGCCTTGGAGCGTCTTTCGGTCAAATGAGCGGGGCTTGGTGGAAACAGATAGTTGTCGAACCCGCCCTCCGTTCGCCTTCTCCTCCGTCGCTGTGGATGCCTTTTGGGGACAGCATGATTCAAGTGGACCGGACCGGTCGACGGGTCGTCAACGAAAAAGCTCCCTACCATGACCGCGGTCAAGTACATCTTCATTACAGCGCTACTTCTCGCGATTTTCCCAACACCTTGCTCTTCATGATTTGGGATCAGGCCGTAGCTGATTCGCCACTCGACGTTCCGTTTCGCCCCCCCGTTCCGCTTCCAAACGAACAACTTGACTACGTGATCGAAGCACCCGACCTCAGATCTCTCTCAGAGGCAATAGATCAGCGTCTCACCCAACTCGGTGACAGCATTGGCGATGTACGTCTTTCCGATGATTTTGTTCAAAATCTTCACGACACAGTCAATCGGTTCAACAATTTCGCTGCCGAAGGCGTAGATCATGACTTCCAACGGGGATCAACGATGATGGAGTTGGCATGGAATTTGATGGAGCGTGACGGAACTCCAAACCCAACCATGGCTCCCCTAGCGGACAACGGCCCCTATTACGCCTCGATTGTCGGCGCAGGCGTTTTGGACACGAATGGGGGGCCGCTCATTAATACAGAAGCTCAAATTCTTGGGTTTGATCTCCAACCCATCGCCGGACTGTACGGCGCGGGTAATTGCGTTGCGACTCCAGCGGGCGCTGCATATTGGGGTCCTGGAACAACCATCGGTCTCGCGTTGACCTATGGGTTCATCGCGGGCCGCAACGCAGCCAGAGAACCGGAAAAGAGCCTGACTCTATAGGTGCTATAAAGGCGATATCGGGGGGAAACCAAATGACGGACAAATGGGACACAATCGACAGGTATGTAGTGATCTCTGCCGATACGCACGCTGGGGCAGAACTCCACGAGTACAAGGACTACTTGGAGTCCGAATGGCACGACGACTTTGACGCTTGGGCATCAAGCTACGAGAGTCCCTTTGATGACCTTGTTGACTCGACTGCTTCACGTAATTGGGACAGCGACTACCGATTAGAGATTCTGGATAACGACGGCATTGCGGCAGAGGTTGTTTTCCCTAACACAATCCCGCCATTTTTCAATACTGTTCACACACTCGCCGATCTTCCTCAAACTAAAGAGACTCTCGCGCCAAGGGCCGCTGGTTTACGTGCCCATAACCGATGGTTAGTTGAGTTCTGTGCCAAGGTCCCTGGGCGTCGTCTTGGGTTGATCCAAATAATGCCTCACGATGTTGAAACTGCTGTTGCTGAAATCCGATGGGCTGCGTCAACTGGCGTTATTGGAGGTGTGCTGTTACCAGCTATCCCCGCCAATCACCCGGTTGGACCGTGGTTTGACCCTCGCTATGACCCAATTTGGGCGACTTGCGAAGAGTTGGCTCTCCCCATCCACCAACATCCAGGCACCGGTGCGCCGACAGTCGGGGCGGACCTTCCCGCGGCACGCGCAGTGATGATGTTCGAATTCAGTGATTGGACAAGACGGACCCTTGCTCACCTCATCTTGGCTGGTGTTTTTGAACGCTTCCCAAAGTTGAAAGCGGTGTGGACTGAACAAGGCCGCGGTATCCAATGGGTTCTGCCTGAACTTGGTCGCATGGACCCCACTGTTGCGGGGATCAAGGCAAGCAGTGCTAGCCGCACAATGCCTCTGTTCGCTTCGGAGGTGATCCGTTCGCTCTCACTTACCCCCAGCGAATATTTCGCACGGAACTGCTACATCGGTGCGAGCTTCATGCCCCGTCCAGAGGCTAAATACATTGATGCAGTTGGAGTTGATCGAATCATGTGGGGATCGGATTTTCCTCACGAAGAGGGGACGACTCCTTATTCGTTAGAAGCTCTTCGCTCAACGTTTTCTGATGTGCCCGAAGAAAAGTGCAGACAACTTTTTGCCGGTGTAGCGGCGAACGTATACGGCTTCGATCTTGATGCATTGACACCGGTAGCTCAAGAGATAGGTCCCACGGTTAGTGAAATCGCGGTGCCACTCACTCAAGAGGAGCTACCCGACTCCAACTCTGGGGCGTTCGCTGGGGTCTTTAGCCTGTCCTAGGGCCTATTCAAAGTTGAGTTTGCGGCTGGTAAGTCCTATCCAGATAGGGACCGTGTGACTGGATACTGCACAATGGTCTCGACAACGGCCAGGATGTATGGATTGCGTCCCGGTCCTTTACGTTCTCCGCTGATCTCAGGGAAACGGTGTCGTCCAGACCTTAATCAGGACAAGCAAGACAACTGCCAGGCCAAGGGCACCGACCCAGGGAACTTCTGAGAGCGTCAACCCCGGACGTTGGATGACCTGGGCTTCTTCTCCCGTTCTTTCCCACCACCAACACAAAACCTCGAGGATTCTGCGCCGGTAGCGAGACCTTTCAGACCATTCGGCTAATCAACCGATCAACAATTTGTGCCCCTATTTTCTGTGACTGGGCCACAAACCCTGCATCGGCCCACGCAGCAGCGGAACCAGCAAAATAGGCATCTACAGAGTCACAGTAGAAAAGGTTCACGTAGGCACCTGTCATCTCCCCTGCAGCAACCATGCGAACCATTCGGTATCCGTTAATTCCGTGAGGCATTATCACCCGTTCAGACTGGGCAACAACCGCGGCAACGGCTTCATCGGAGTGATCGGAGGCGACCGCTACAGCCGCACACGCAAAAGCACCTTCACAGTTACCCACCTCCGCTTTTACTTCACCAAGTCCGAACTGGACGGGGACGCTGTTAGAGGCTTGCATCGTGGCAATGGCCTCTGGGTCACTCAGGACTGCTTTGCGAGCATCAAAACAAGCGTCGGCAGAATCCCAGATTGTGGTAATCGTTACGTTCCCGGCATTCGGACCAGTCAACGCCACCGACATTGCGGTGCGGGTTGATCCAAGTGGATCGAATTTGCGTGTAGCTACTTCAAGATTTCCCTCCAAATCAGTGTTATCGCCACTCAATGTTGAGAACGCCATAAACGTCATATTTCCCCCTGATTGTGATTACGCGAAAGTACGCGAACCTACCTCAGCGCTACCACCTCTGCCCAAAAATGAAGAACCCCGGATGCGGCTATGAGACCGACCCAGGGAACTTCTGAGAGCGTCAGCCTGGATGACTTTGGTTCTCGTTCTTTCCCACGCACCTAAAGATTTTCCCAACTAAAGGGCTCTTCCTTTTCGGGGATCAGAGCCCACCACAGGCTTTGCTCAAAATCCAAAGCAGGATGAAGACACCCATGATGACAACCCAAAATGGTGGACCGCTGGTTCCATCCCAGGATCCGTGTGGTCGGGTCACCATGTCAACCTAGGAGCGGTCAAAGAGTCCACCACTCAAATATTTCAAACCGCTATCGCAGGCCAAAGTCACAACAGATGAACCTTTACCAAGCTCTGCGGCAAGTTCGATTGCGGCGCAAACGTTCAGGCCTGTCGAAATGCCGCAGAGCAAGCCTTCCTCGGCAGCTAAGCGACGACACATTTCGATCGCCAAAGCTTCGTCAACCGTTCTGATGTCCGTGCATCGTGTGCGGTCTAGGAACGGCGGTTCAAACCCGACGCCTATGCCTTCGACGCGATGCGGTCCTCCCACGCCGGTGGTCAGCAGTGGAGATTGAGCGGGTTCGAGGGCAACCACCACTGGTCGAACTCCTTTCGCGTCGAGCCCATTTACAGCACCCATTAGAGCTCCGCCCGTCCCGACACCAGCACAGATGAGATCCACGGCACCGCCAGTCTGATCGGCAATTTCAGCGCCCATCGGCTCGTACCCAATTAGAACGTCGGGAGAGCCAAACTGATCCACATAAAAGGTGCCTTCTTCAGCGGCCAATTTTTGCGCACGGTTCTTCATGCGGCCTACGAGTTCAGGTGTGATAGCACCGTCCTCGCTTGCCTCGATGATGAGTTCGGCCCCGTAGGCGCGCATGGAACGCAACTTCTCCTCCGAAAACGCATCGGATGAAACTGCTGTGAAGCTCAGGCCCAGGCGGGGTGCAACAAAAGCGAGGGCGGTCCCGGTACTCCCGGCCGTGAACTCGACGACCCGATCACCCGGTTTGACTTCACCTCTCTCGAGCGCGCGTCCGAGAACAGCGACGGCCATACGGTCTTTGTAACTCCCCGTCGGGTTCCCCGACTCCACTTTGAGCCACACGGTCCCGCATCCATCTGGAACAACTTCTTCGAGTCGCACCAGTGGAGTGCCCCCAACAGAGGCAGACAGGAATGGGTCTGTCGTAAACATGGCCCAAATCTAGCCCCCCAGTTTCATGGCTGATTTGTGGGGTTCCATCCTTTATAACTCAACTTAAAAACAGTTAAGAAGGACCCCGGTGCGGGCTGTCTGAGAGGGTGACGGGTAAGTCCTCGACAGAATTATTTTTTGTGAGGCAACTAGTTAGGGCTGTCGCCCGTCGAGAAATTGCTCTTCTGCCCAACCTTTTTCATAGGACGAGAAAAATGCGACCTCAATACTCAAGTGACTGATGAGCCAGCATCCATCCACTTTCTTGTACTGATCGGTGTACGTTGCCGCCAACCAGACAGCCTTCCCACTTCCCGCATCGGTACAGGGTTGAAACAAAAGCCAGTGACCAGTTGCCGACTCATTATCGACTTCAATAATCGGATTCATCACCTGATGACGCGCGATGGAAATCCTGTTACCCGCTCCCTCAAAATGTTTCCGAATGGCAGATTTACCTTCAGCTAGTCCAAAGGTCCGACCCCCATCCCAAACACCATCTTCAGTGAACAAACTAGCGATGCCGTCAGGGTCATACCCTTCATCGCAGAACCGGCAATATTTGGCCTTCAATTGTTTAATTTCTTCGATGTCTTCGAGCCGACAAATTCGACTTTCAAGGTCTGTCAAGGAGCATCTCCTTTAATCAGCGGAGGCTGGATTCAAAACCAATCCTCCCATACGTCCTAGCGACCATAATTACAGCACTATTCGAAGGAGTGTGAGCTATGCAGATTGGCTTATATGCAAACACCCACGGTGTCGGTTATCGAGATGATGTAAACAACTACACCCGAAGTGTCCCAGGGGCAACGCTTGAACCAGTGGCGATTGCACAAACTGCTGAACGCAATGGGTTTCATTCAATTTGGTTTCCCGATCACGTGTGTATGCCCTCAGAAACAAAGAGTGCGCATATCGCTAATCAGACCGGTGCCCGCTCTTATTCACCGCGACACGAGATGCTCGATGGTGCAGTTGTGATGGGAGCAGTTGCTTCTGCCACGAACACAATCAAACTTGGTACCAGTGTGCTCGTTGCGCCCTACCGTGGGCCGTTGAGTGACGCCCGCCAATTCGCGACGGTGGACGTACTGTCGGGAGGCCGTCTTCTGCTCGGGGTCGGCGCCGGTTGGATGGCCGAGGAGTTTGATGCTCTCGGTGTTGACTTTGCTGAGCGCGGGAGACGAACCGTCGAGTGCATCGAGATTTATAAGCGAAGTTGGCAAGACGACTTCGTTTCTTTTGACGGCGACTACTACTCGTTCGACAACGTTTCAATGGACCCAAAACCTCTGCAGAAGCCTCACCCCCCCATCATTTATGGAGGGGTGTCTCCCCTTGGGGCGCGTCGCGCGGCAGCTCATTGCGACGGTTTTTATCCAGTATTTCTTGACCCTTTTGCGGACCCGAACCGCCACTCTGATCTCCAGACGATAATCAAAACCGACCTCGAGATAGCAGGGAGGGACCCTTCGACCTTCATCATGATGGCTGCCACAACCATGAGAGTTACCGACAGTGATGATGCCCTCGCCCATCAAACGCCAAGAAAGATCTGCACCGGAACTTCTGAACAGGTGCTGGAGGATTTAGAAAAATTTGCAGAAGCGGGTTACTCCCTTGTGGTCGCGAAGATGGACTGTCCTTCTGGTGAAGTGCAAGAAATCCACGAACAAATCGCCCGGGTCGGACACCAGATTGTTCCCGAGTGTGCCCAAATCCAGGCGACTGGTGGGTGGAAATCCAAATTTTGAGGTGAGTCGATTATTTGAGGTAGACCAGCAGCAACAACTCACTCGGATTTATTTAGAAACTCCTATTACTGTCGTCGTCAAGTTGGTTGAAGACAACAGTCGCTGGTACCCGCCCCAACCGGCGCGCAACGTCGATTTAGAGCGCTAGGGTTCGGCTGACATACTGCCTCAGCCTTGGGGTAGGTATGGGGGGATGAACCAAATGTTTTATCGATGGATGAAAATAGTCACGCTGCTCGCAGCATTGTCATTGTTCTCTGCAGCATGCGGTAGCAGCGACAGCGACAGCGACAGCAGCAGCTCAAGCAGCAGCGACAGCAGTTCGACGGCAGCGAGCGATGACGCGCCAGCAGCGAGTGATGACGCGCCAGCAGCGAGTGATGACGCGCCAGCAGCCGAAGAGGAGGCGACCTCAGGGCCGGCCGCTCCACAACCCAAGCACGGCGGGACATTGGTTATTGCGACCACCCAAGTGGGCGCGAACGTCAACCATGGTGTCAATTCCGGAATCGGCATTGCGCAGCCCAGTTCGAAAATCTTCGCTTCGCTAACGCACCTAGATAGCAACTGGGAACCCCAGCCATACCTGGCTGAATCATGGGAGGTTTCCGACGACAGTTTGACCATAACCTTCCACCTGGTAGAGGGCGCAACGTTCCACGATGGAGCACCGATCACATCAGCCGATGTGAAGTTTTCAATCGAAGTGATCCAGGCAAATCATCCCTTCACCGGGATGTGGGGTCCGCTTGAGTCAATCGACACACCTGATGACCTCACAGTGGTGCTGCATCTTGCCACCCCGCACCCGGCACTGTGGATCGCCGTGTCCGATGTGATGATGCCCGTCATGCCGAAACACATCATGGACGACGGCACTCCTATCAATGAGATGAAGGGTCACCCGAACAACGTGGAGGGCGCAATTGGTTCAGGTCCGTTCCGCCTAACCGAGTACGAGAACACACAAAAGATCGTGCTGGAACGTTATGAGAACTTCTTTATCCCCGATCGTCCCTACCTGGACAAGATCATCTACGTAATCGTCCCCGACGAAGACGCGACGATGCTTGGGTTGGAAAGCGGAGAATATGATTCAGGTGGCTACGCGAGCGTTATCAACGCCGAAAAGGTAAGTAACAATCCGGATCTGGTCGCTATTCCCGACCTTCTGGGAGGCGTCGGCTCGTTGAACCATTTGCAGTTCAACATGGCCAACAGCATTATGAGCGACCTTCGGGTACGCCAGGCCATCGCGTACACCATCGACCGCGACTACGTGATTAACACCTTGCACCAGGGACAGACCATGGAGCTACTGGGTGGTATCCATCCATCAAGTCCGTTCTATAACGAAGACGTTGAGCGCTACGACGTTGACCTGGACAAGGCACGTTCGTTGCTGTACGACGCTGGCTACGGGGACGGCCTGGATTTGAGGATCAACTATATTCCGGGTCCGAACGAGCAGCAGCGCAACGTAGCTGAATACATCGCTCTGGCTCTTGACGAAGTCGGTATCAACGTAGAGGTCATGCAGTCAGCCGACTTGCCGTCTTGGGCTGGGATCTTCTTCGGCGGACCTGACGCCTGGCACATGACAATGAACGCCTACTTCAACTGGGGTGACCCTGTCATAGGCGTCCAACGAGCTTACGTGTGCGCCAACATTAGACCTGGCGTGTTCGTGAACAACTCGGCCTATTGCAATGAGAAGGTCGACGAGTTGCTGTACGCCGCTGCGGCAGAACCAGATGTCGCAAAACGGAAAGCGCTCTACGACGAGTTCCAGGTAATCACAGCGATTGAGTTACCGTTCTACGGCATTAACGCTCTGCCAATCTTCGGAGCTAACCAGCTGTACGTAAGGGACCAGCCAGACGGGGCGTGGGGGCCACTTTCGGGCATGGAAAACATTTGGCTGGACAAGTAAGAACCAACCCAACAACCGGTAATTAGACCAAAGAAAGACGAGTGTGACAGCTCTCGCCCGGAGCATCGGGATCAGATTAGGACAGGCAATTGGACTGCTACTAGCAGTAGTGGTCATAGTGTTCCTCCTGATTCAGATCGCTCCGGGCGACGCTGCGCTCTATCTCGCCGGGGAACAAGGAGTCGGTGACGCCGAATTCTTAGCCAAAATAAGAGCTGACTATGGTCTGGATCAGCCACTGCTCATCCAACTCGGAACCTATATAGGTAACGTGGCCCAGCTAAACCTTGGTGAGTCCACATACTTCAGCGAGCCAGTCCTCGGCCTCATCTTGGAACGGCTCGTCGCGACAGTGTTGCTGGCTGGCGCTGCACTTCTTTTCTCTGTGACAATCGGCGTGGCTTTAGGAGTGTTCACCGCTCGACGACCCGAAAGCCCTGCCTCTCATGGCGTAACGGTGATGAGTCTCGTCGGTTTCGCCACCCCGGTGTTTTGGTTGGCACTCATGTTCATTGTCGTGTTCGCTGCAAAGTGGGGCATTCTGCCAGTGGGGGGCATAGAGGATGTTCGTTATGAAGGTGGCTGGTTCGGTGAAACCATCGACACGCTCCAGCATCTCGTCCTACCGGCAATCAGCCTCGGCATCATCTACCTGGCTATCTACTCTCGGCTAGCTCGGGCGTCCATGCTTGAAGTACTGGAATCCGACTACATCCGGACCGCCCGGGCAAAGGGAGCTCACGAGCGAGTCGTTGTGTACAAACACGCCCTTCGCAACGGGATCATCCCGGTAGTCACAGCGGCGGGTTTACAGATCGGCAATCTGCTCTCGGGCGCGTTGCTCGTCGAGTTCGTGTTCGCCTGGCCTGGGATCGGTCGACTCATGATCACCTCGATTTTCCGGCGTGACAGCCCCATGGTTGTCGGCATCGTGATCTTCTCCGCGGCCATGGTAATTATTGCCAACTTGCTTACAGACCTTGTCTACCGGCTCATTGACCCTCGGATACGTGTCGGAGGGTCCCGGTGACTGACCTTGGAATCGCCATCGACTCATCCACGGAAGCTGGGGGTCGTGGGGCCTTTCGCATGTTCTTGCGGAACAAGGCAGCGGTCGCGGGATTAGTTGTATTCACCTTCATCGTACTCGTCACTATTTTCGGGCCCGCCATCTACGGCCAAGAGGCCCACAAAATGGCAGCTGGACCATTCCTGGGTCCAGGTGACGACGCGGGCCCATTATTGGGAACTGACTACCTAGGGCGAGACATCCTCGCGGGCGTCATTACTGGCGGTCGGACGACACTCTTCGTCGCCGCAGTCGCTGGGTCAATGGCCATGGGTCTGGGTTTAGTAGTGGGGAGCTTGGCTGGTTACTTCGGCGGTTGGATTGACGCTTTACTGATGCGATTCACTGAAATCTTCCAAGCTATGCCATCCCTGCTCTTCTCATTAGTTCTCATCTATCTCATGGGGCCCGGGACATGGAAGGAAACCCTTGCTATCGGCCTCACACTGTGGGCGTTACCAGCTCGCCTCACCCGAGCTGAATTCTTAAGGGTCCGCGAAATGGAGTTCGTGAAGGCTTCCCGCGCTATCGGATCCAACGACCTGCGAATTATGACCCGCACGATCCTCCCCAACGCCATGCCTCCCCTTTTGGTAGCTGCCACCCTTTTAGTGGTCATCGCCATTCTCTTCCATGCCGGTCTGGCCTTCCTAGGCATGGTGGACATCAACACGATCAGCTGGGGATCAATAATGGGCAAGAACAGGAACTACACCCTCACCGCCTGGTGGACGGTCGCCTTCCCAGGTATCGCCATCGTCATCACCGGGCTCAGTATCGCCTTGATCGGTGATGGCCTCCAAGACGCCTTCAACCCAAAACTCAGGGGACGCTAATGGCTCTCCTCGCGCTAAAAGACCTAACCGTCACCTTCGATGACCTCACTGCGGTGGACTCAGTGAGCTTCACCATTGAGCCCGGCGAAACTCTAGGAGTCGTGGGCGAATCAGGATCAGGAAAGTCAGTAACCGCTCTCTCGATCATGCGGCTAATCGAAATGGGCACCAGAGCCAAAATCGAACGCGGCCAAGCCGAATTCACAATGCCCGACGGTTCAACAATCGACCTGTTCACTCAAAATGAGGCCACCATGCGTGGCATCCGTGGCAATCAAATCGCGATGATTTTCCAAGAGCCGCTTACTAGCTTGAACCCGGTGTACCCCGTAGGGGAACAGATCGCTGAGTCTTTGCGCATCCACGAGCGGTTAAGCCGCAAAGCAGCCATGGCCCGAGCCCGCCAAATGTTCGATTTAGTGCGGATCCCCGAGGCTGACAAACGAATCAGACAGTACCCCCATGAGATGTCCGGTGGGATGCGGCAACGAATAATGATCGCCGTTGCTTTATGTTGCGGACCCCGTCTGCTTATCGCCGACGAGCCCACGACCGCCCTTGACGTAACCATCCAAGCTCAAATCCTTGGCCTCATAAAACAACTCCAAGTCGAAACTGGTACTGCGGTAATGCTCATCACTCATGACATGGGAGTCATCGCTGAAGTCGCCGATCGAGTCGTCGTCATGAACCAGTCAAAAGTCGTCGAGCAGGGTCCAGTCGATCAGATTTTCCACTCAGCGAAGGAGCCGTACACCCAGGGTTTAATCAGTGCGGTACCCCGATTAGGCAGCATGGCCGGTAAAGACGACCCTGAGGCATTCCATCTAGCCGGGAACCTTCAATGAGCACCCTCGAACCTCTGGTTCGCGTAGAAAACGTCTCCAAGCGTTTCCCTGCCGATCGCCACGCCCAGGTTCATGCGGTAACGAACGTCTCACTCCACATCGACCACGGCGAGACGTTAGCTGTGGTCGGTGAAAGCGGCTGCGGCAAATCAACGTTAGCTAACCTCATAATCCGGCTCCACGACCCCGACGAAGGGCGAGTCTTACTCAAGGGCGTTGACATCACCCACCTTGACCCACGCGAAATTCGGCCACATCGAAAGACCATGCAGATCGTCTTCCAAGACCCGTTTGCCAGCCTCGACCCACGAGTCCGCGTCGGTACCGCAGTCATTGAGCCTCTAAAGGTGCACGCCATTGCCAGCGGAGAAGAAGCCGAAGAACGGGCTGGCAATCTGTTTGAACTAGTCGGCCTGGAACGCTCGATGCTTCGAAACTTCCCTCATCAATTCTCAGGCGGGCAACGTCAACGAGTTTGCATCGCTCGAGCTCTCGCCCTCAATCCTGAATTGGTTATCGCCGACGAAGCGGTATCCGCCTTAGATGTATCGGTCCAAGCTCAGGTCATGAACCTCTTGTTGGATCTTCAGCAAGAACTGGGGCTGTCCTATCTATTCATCAGCCACGATCTGGCGGTAGTGGAACGCATTGCACACCGCGTAGCTGTGATGTACCTCGGCCAAGTGGTTGAGATTGGGCCACGTCGCGCAATCTTCGAAAACCCCACACACTCTTATACCCGTCGGCTACTCGACGCGGTACCGATCGCCGACCCCCACCAGCGACGAACCCGACCACTCCTCACCGATGAAATCCCCAGCCCAGTGTGGGGACGTGGGCAGGGACCTGAACTCGTTGAACTCATCGAAGCAGGACCGGGACACCTCGTCGCGCGCGAAAACTGACCCATTTTCGCTATTTAGTCCACCGACTTAAGCACTTGCTTTTATCGAACGAGCCTCCGAAATTCAAAGGGCCCGATATCAGTGGAGTTATTAACACGAACGAGCCAACTTCAGAACCAAGAGAATCAGAAATACTCACAAAGATGCGTCTCCAGTAGTTGTCGGTCTACGTTAGGCAAGATGAGCGACCTCATCACTCTCCAACGCCACGTCGACGTGAGCGTGATCACGCTAACTAATGGCGAGAACCGTTGGACCACCGAGCTGGTCCGTAACCTCAACGACGCATTGGATGATGTCGAAGCCATTGACGGCCCTCATGCCGTTGTGACTGCTTCTTCAGACCCAAAGTTTTTTTCCAACGGCCTCGATTTGGAATGGTTCACAGGCGATACCCCTCACAAAGGCGGGGATTTGGAACCCTTCGCCGAAGAATTTATGGCCCTCGCGGCGCGGTTAATTACCTTTCCGATGCCTACGGTCGGTGCGATTAATGGTCACGCTTTCGGTGCCGGTTTCATGTGGGCACTCAGCCACGACCAGCGTGTCATGAGAGCTGATCGTGGGTTGATGTGCGCGAATGAAATTGAGATCGGCATCGCGATGCCTGCGCCTGAACTCGCCATCTTTCGCCACAAGATGCCCCAAAACGCGTTTTACCAGACTGTCCAATTTGCTAAACGGTGGACTGCAAAAGAAGCGTTCGAGATAGGAATCGTGCAAGAACTTGCTGATGAGTCGACCGTGACCGAGAAGGCGATACAAAGGGCGCAGAGTTTGGCCCATCTGGCCGAACGGCGTGAGATTTTTGGTTGGATGAAAGAACAAATTTGGGGCGAGCACGCGGCCATCAATGGGCCACACGGACCTGCTCACATGCTTCGGAATATGCATGAATACCCGAGCGGTCCTGGTCTCATTTCTTGATTGTTGATGTTGTCTAACCGCCTCCTAGAACACCCTATTTGAGAGGACCGACGACACGAGCTCGAACACGCCGAGCGTCGCCAGGTAGATAAGCAATGGGTAGGTCTTCCACCTCGATGACCTCAACCAGTGACGGATCAGCTCCCGAGGTCACGGCATCTTCAGTCGCTATTTGAATAGCTTCGGCGACCGCAGCGTCGTGCCCCATACCTTGGAAAACTCGGTCAACACCGCCACTGACTTCAGCCAAAGCAGCCCCAATTGCGTTCGCAGTGTCACCGTAGCCAGGTCGGACCACCTCACTTATGCCCTGCATAGTGTCCGACACTGCAAAAGCTCCGCCACCAACTGCTATCAAGGGCACTTCGTCGGAGGAAAGTTTCATCCGATCAGCGCCTCCGACGATCATCGTTGCTGCGTGAGCAAGAATTTCGTCAGCATTCGGTAGATCTGGGCGTGACGTCCCATCGATTTTCAATAGCCCTGCTGCTATGGCGGCGTCGGTAAGCGTTGGGACGGAACCGCCGAAGGCGAGTGCCTCGGTAGATAGCCGCTGCCCGACGCTGTCTGGGCCGAGTCCTAGGGGGTTCAGATGGATTTGGCTTCCGCCACCTAGCCCAATCGAAAGGACGTCGGGAAGTTGAAATAAAGTGCGCACCCCACCGACTTCCACTGCGGCGTTGGCTTGTCGGGGGTAACCCGACACAAGTGCCCCGAAGTCCGCTGTAGTTCCGCCAACATCAACAACAAGCCCATCGGTTACGCCTCCGAGGGCAGCTGCGCCTCTCATGGAGTTGGTGGGACCCGACGCGAACGTGAGGACCGGATACTTGGCTGCCTCCTCCACTTGGAGAAGGGTGCCGTTGTTTTGGGTCAAAAATAAACGGGTGCCAGATCCGAAACCAATCTGGTCAATCGCAGACGCGAAAGCTGAGATGACTGATCCAGCGAGTTCTAATAGGCAAGCGTTCAAACCTGCTGCATTTTCTCGTTCCAACAGACCAAGTTGGCCAAGGCGGTGAGACACTGTGATTTGGGCCTTTGGGTGGTATTCCGAAATGATTTCGGCGGCTCGATCTTCTTGACGAGTGTCGATAGGTGAGAAGCTGCCCGCAATCACTATGGCGTTATTGCCCAGGTCAGCGAACTGGTGAGCGGCCTCAATCACAGCTGGTTCGTCTAGTTCTTCGAAGGGACGTCCGTCGTATTCGATGCCGCCTCGTACCATCAACGTTTTGCCTCGGACCACTTCAGCGAGATCGGGGGGCCAGCCAACGAGTGGGGGCAGTGACCGGCCAGCTGGTAACCCAATTCGCAAGAATCCGACCTGGTTTAACTGGCTTCGTTGGACAACTGCGTTGGTGAACTGGGTTGTGCCAATTACTACGGCTCCGATGTCATGGTGAGAAAGACCTTCGAGAACTTTTTGGATGCCACTTAATACATCGTCGGTTGTTGGTGTCTTGATGGTCTCGACTACTTCGACGCCATCAAGTAGCGCCCCGTCAGTGTTAGTACCTCCAACGTCAATACCGATTCGTCTCATGGGCAGGGGTCCACGGGGTCAAGGTCGTATCCCATCGCACGGGGCCCTACATATTTGAGACCCGCCGGGCTCAGGAACAGAGCCGGCGCGGTAATGCCGATGAGAGCCACCCGTTGACCGTAACGGGCTGTCTCTGTCCCGATTGCCTCACCTGAAGTTGCGTCGAGCAAGCAAATGAGGTGAGGCACGGTCGCGATGACCTGGTCTCCAAGACGCGCGACCAACCATTCGTTCTGAAAGTCAAGTTCGACGTGGTATCCGGAATATTCGTCCAACCCATCGAGTTTGGCTGTGCCGCGGAGAAAGCCACCCGTTGTGCGTCGATCAACATCGATAATTTTGCCGGTAAAAATCAGTTGGCCCTCGGCTGCAGCGCAGATAGCTGCCACCGGGTCCTCGTGAGCGGCGCGTGCTTCTCGGACTCTGGCCCCAAGTTGGATCGCGAAACTCATTGAATTCGCTACGCCCCAGCGTTTGACCTCAGCTCCACTTCTCGGGGCCTTACAGGTCGCGGCCATCGAACCCGTTTCGATAGTAAGTACACGACTGGTTCGTTCCATCCACTTCCACGTGGGGACGTTTGTAATAACAGCTTCGATCCCCCGCGGGTCCACGAGCGCCAGCGGCCAGGGTTGAAGACCACCGATAGCGAAACTCGTCATTTGTGCTTCCGGGTAAGCCCTCCCCATGGCATCTGCATCGACGATTGGTAAACCAAGGTGAGCGGCCGCCATTAAGGGTTGAAAGGCGTTGGACCCGCCAATTTCAGTCGCCATGACCGCGTCGAACGATGCCCCTAAGTACTCGCTCATTATCTCCACTACCCGGGCTACATCGCGTGCATCTTGGAGGCGTTCCTGCATCACCAGTGGTGCGCCCATGGTGGACACCACCGCAACCTGAGCGTCGTCATCTAATTCTTGAGGGTCAATTAACTCAAACTGTGTGCCTGTGGCAGCTATTTGTTGCATGTTGAGGTGGTTGAGGTAGGGGTTTCCTCCCCCTCCAGTCCCGAGGATCCAGGCACCAACAGCGAGATCGTCGACGTCTGTCGCGTCCAAGTTGCGGGTCATCCAAGCAGCTCTGAGGCGATGTGTGCGGTGCATCGGACGGCTGAGAGAACCGGCACTCCGGTTGTTTCGCGAACTTGGTTCAATAATGACGTCTCGTATCCGAAACAGTCGAGTACGACAAGGTCTACTTCGGCTCCAGCCAGTATGGCTGCTGCTGCTGTGGGGTCTTCGCCTGGCTTCACGGCAGCAACCACTACTTCTCGATCAGATCGTTGCCATTGTTGAGCTAACGACTCGACCTGCTCCGCCAAGGGCACCAACACTCCCAAAGTGCACTCGGCAGGAGCGACAGCGTCCACAACACCTTCAAGAATCGTTGAAGGGAACAACACGTTCGGGTAGTCCGGGAGTCCGGTGAATTTACCTGTGCAGGCAACCAACACTGGGCGACTCTCCCTCTCTATAAGTAATTCTTGTAGACGAATGGTGGCGGCCCGCTTGGAAATCATCACATCGGCGCCGTTGGCGAGACGAGTGTGAAAGGTGTCAGATGCATTCTGAGGGGCAAGGTGTGCGATTTCGTCGGTAGATAACCCATCGAGTGCGCCACGGACCTCGATAGGTCGCGCTCCCAATACTTGGCGGAGTTCTTTTTCGATGTCATCTCGAGGCGCTTGGCCAATAGTTAAAACAAGCAGCGGCTCCACAGCAGAAACTTTAATGAACTGACTCAACTCACGTCGTCTAACCAAACATCTCGTCGAGACAACAACGTCAGTTGTGCCTGAAATTCAGCTAAATGGATGGGCAGCCCGCCAGTTGGTAGCGGCGTCTTCGAGGGTCGTGAATCCCACACCACGCTTCTCGACCTCGTCGAGAAGTTGTTCAAGCATGAGCATTCGATTACCTCGCCCGATGACTTGGGGATGCATCGTGTATGTCAATACCCCACCCGGCTCATGTGCAAGCGCCCAGTCCAGGTCGCCGAGCCAGGTTTCGAGAACCGCCGATGGAGCTGTCAGGTTGCCTCCTTGAGGTGGGATGTACTCGAACCATGGGAAGTCATCGAGGTGCCAGGCCCAGGGCAACTCAACTAAATCGACTTCTTCTCCCCATTCAACACCTTCGTTTTTTACCCATCGGTCGTTCAGCCGGCACCAGTAAGGACGCACGTCATGGCCCATTAATGACGAGTCATATGAGAACCCAGCTTCGATGAGCAGCTCGAAAGTGCTACTAGTCACATACCCACCTGGGGACCGCCAGCCCACCGGTCGTCTGCCGGTCATACCTTCAAGGATCGCTAGGCCTTCCTCAAGGACTCGCTTTTCGTCGTCGCGTTCGAGCCGTGCAGGGTTTTCGTGGTGGTTTCCGTGATGACCCACCTCGTGGCCACCGTCAACAATTTCCTCTAGGAGGTCTGGATATGTTGAAGCCGTTACTCCTGGAACAAAAAAAGTTGCGTGTATCGACCGTGAACCAAGAAGTTTGAGTATGCGACGAGCACCCACGACCCCAAATTCGCCTCGGCTGAACGCGGTGCGATCTTGCCGACTCATCCAAAGGGAGATGGTGTCGACGTCGAAGGTCAAACTGACGTAGGAGCGATCGGTCATCACCCCATCATTGCACCTGCGGCCCAAGCCTCGCCTGAGCACTGGTGCGTTCTAATCCCCACTACATCCTTTCTGATGCCATTCTTCGGTGCTCCACAAGTAGGTGACACAAGCAACAATTCGAGGATGGAAACCCGCTGTTTAGTCCCGAAAGGACCTCGCTATACGTGCTGACAGGTGCTGCATGTTTGATTCGGAGCCGCGTCGACATGCACAACAAGGCAAAATGAGGTTATGACTGACCACCTTGAGGCCCATCAAACCGCGGCGCCAATGGCATCTGGCCCCACAGGGCCACTCCAAGGATTACGCATCCTTGATGTCACACACGCCCTCGCCGGACCATTCGCAGCAATGCTCCTCGCTGATATGGGGGCAGATGTGATCAAAGTCGAACCTCCACAAGGAGAGATGACTAGGCATCAGGGTCCTTGGACCCGAGATGACGAGGAGCGTTTTTATTCTGGCAATTACTCGATGCGCAATCGCAATAAGCGATCTATTTGCCTTGATCTCACAACAGATGAGGATCGAGAAGTCTTCCTTCGTCTCGTAGAGACATCCGATGGTCTTATCGAGAACATGCGCGCTGGGGTAATGGATCATCTTGGGGTGGGTTGGGAGGTATGTCACGAACGCAACCCAAAGCTTGTGTATGCAGCAATCCGAGGATTCGGGGATACGCGAATTGCTCCGAGCCCTTATGCCAACTGGCCTGCTTACGATCTCATCGCGCAAGCGATGGGCGGTGTAATCGCTGCTACTGGCCAAGACGAAGACCACATCATGAAAGTTGGCCCACCCATCGGCGATACCGTGCCTGGCACTATGGCCTCTCTCGGCATGTTGGCTGCATTGTGGCGAGCTCGCGATACCGGCAAAGGTCAGTTCATTGATGTTGCCATGGTTGACGTGATGATGACGATGTCTGAAGCAAGCCAAATGGTGTGGTCCTACATGGGTCGCCCAATGCGTCCAATGGGGAACGGTGTTGATGGACTCAGCCCGTACGACGTGTACCCCACTAAAGACGGGCATTGTGTCATTGCCACTCCGACCCAGCCACACTTCGAACTCTTATGTCAACTTATTGGGCGAGAAGACCTCATAAGCGATGATCGAACCCGAAACAACCGCCGAAGGGTCCGTAACAAAGCGTATGTGGACGAAGCCATCGGCGGATGGGCAGCGGCATGCACCACTGCCGAAGTAGTTGAAACACTTGGCAATCAGGTGCCAGTAGGGCCCGTGTACGACCCGTCCGATTGGGTGAACGACCCTCATGTCGCAGCTCGAGAAATGCTTGTCCGCGTTGACCACGACCATCATCGCCCGACTGTCGTATTGAACAGCCCCATCAAGTTCAGCGATGACCCATCCGGCATTTACCGCGGGGCACCCAGACTCAACCAGCATGGTGACGAGATTCGTTCTGAACTGGACACAGATTCAGATAGCAAACTCTCTTAGCGTTCGCGCGCTAAGCCTGCGTGCATGACCGCCACAGTCTTTATGCCAAACAATCGCACCTCAAAAACTCTTAGAAACCTCTCATAATGGCAGTTGAATTCGTCTTAACCGGGGCGACGATTTTACGTGGTCCCGACCTCACCGCCAGCCAAGAAAGTTGGATAAAGGTTGGTGAAGATGGGTGTATCTCAGCACTGGGAAACACCCCATCAGAAAATTCCAACGTCCTGCACTTCGACGCGTCGAGCATGATCATCTGCCCCGCTTTTCTAAACGCCCATACCCATGTAATCGACGGTTTCCTAAAAGAGACAGGCTTCGGATTGCCCTATTGGGATGTATTTATGCCCCCCGACGGTCTCCGTCACCAGGCTCTCTCATTAACCCCCGATGAGGTTGTGAAGGAACAACTCGGTCAAACCCTCGATCAAATGATTGCGTGCGGGACATCTTTATTTGTGGACTTTCGAGAAGGCGGCCGTCCTGGTGTAAAACTGCTCGAAGAGGTAGCCGCTGATCGGCCGATACAACCATTAACACTCGGTCGCTTTGCTTCATACCCGCCGCAACCAGCAACCGCGCTTGCTTCCAACCGTGGTGTTTTAACCGAAGACGCCCTTGCCGAAGTTTCGGGCATCGTTGAAGAGGGCGCCGGTTTTTCGCTGATAAGCGCTAACGATCTCACTGACGAAGCATTGGCTCAAGTTGCGACCCAAGTTCGCTCCCTTGATGGCCTTTTGGCTCTCCATGTTGCTGAGTCACCTCCCTATCGTGAAACCTCCATTGAGCGAACCGGGCAAAGCGACGTCCACAGAGTCGTTGACCATTTGCAACCAGACTTCGCAGTCCATCTCACATTTGCCACTCCTGAGGAGATGCAGCGACTCGCCGAAGCTGGCATACCTGGCGTTTGTTGCCCTCGCAATCATGCTGTTATCGGGTTGGGTATACCCCGGTTCGACCTGATGCTTGAGGCCGGGATGAATGTGGCAATTGGCACTGACAACGTGATTTTGGCTTCCCCGGACCCTCTTGCCGAAATCCAATTCGCGTCGCGGGTCATACGCGCTCTCCGAGCAGACCCTTCGTTTCCTACGGCAAGCGAGATGCTCAAAATGATTACGATGAACCCAGCCCGAATTCTTGGAGTCGATCATGAACGCGGTTCTATCGAGGTCGGTAAACGCGCAGATCTTGTTCTCATTGACGCTACGACCGGCAATCTCGCCCCAGTTAGCGATGCGGTTGCAGCTCTCGTGAATAGGGCCACTGCAGCTGACATTCGAGCTGTCTTCAACAACGGCGCACTTGCCCATGGAGATCCTCTAGACGTGATCCCGCACAAAGTGTGATCCTCATTCAGGTCAAAGCAAATTGGAACAGATATCTCGCGGAAGATACTGACCGTCACCTTTTGTCCCTAAGTATTCAGTGCCGTCAACGACAACCTTGCCACGCAAGAGCACTTTCTCAACCTGGCCAGTCATCCTCATGCCCTCATAGCAGGAGTAGTCGACATTCATATGGTGGGTTTCAACAGACAGTGTGTGTGGACTGTTCGGATCGAAGACAACGATGTCAGCATCTGAACCCGGTGCAATAGTTCCCTTTCGAGGATAAAGACCAAACATTTTTGCTGGCGCTCGGGAACACATATCCACCCAACGATTAAGTGACAGTCGTCCTTCCGCAACAGCGCCTTGGAACATCAACTCCATCCGGTGTTCCAAGGTAGGTAAACCATTAGGGATACTCCGAAAATCATTTCTCCCTATTTCTCTTTGCTCCCAACAAAATGGGCAATGGTCAGTAGCGACTACTTGCAGGTCGTTGGTACGCAGCCCTCGCCACAGATGGTCCTGATGTTCTTGAGGTCGGAGTGGCGGTGAACACACGAATTTTGAACCCTCGAAATCGGGTCGATCCAAGTCACTGAGGTCAAGAAACAGGTATTGAGGGCACGTCTCCGCGAAAACATTAAGCCCACGATCTCGAGCAGCTACGACTTCTTCAAGTGCGTTTGAAGAGGACAAGTGAACGATATAAAGCGGCGAGCCAGCAACTTCGGACAGGGCGATGGCACGATGCACAGCTTCAGCCTCAAGTATCGGGGTGCGGGTAACCCCATGGAACAGCGGTTCAATATCGCCGCGCTCGGCAGCCTGTTCTCTTAGGACATCAATCGCTATCCCGTTCTCAGCATGCATCTGAATCAAGGAGCCATTCTCGGCTGCCTGTTGCATCATGCGAAGGATCTGACCATCGTCGGAATAAACCCGGCCCGGGTAAGCCATAAACATCTTAAAACTGGTGACTCCTTCTCGAACAAGTAGGTCCATCTCCTTTGGAGACTGCTCATCAACATTGGCCACCATGATGTGGAATCCATAGTCCACCGCACATTCGCCAGCAGCGTTTTCTCGGTGGCGTTCGTAGCCGTCTGGTAGCCGCTCATCGCCACTCATGAAAGCGAAATCGATGATGGTTGTCGTCCCACCAAACGCCGACGCGACGGTACCCGTTTCAAACGTTTCAAGAACAGGGGCTATCTGGCCAGTCGCCTGTAAATGCGTATGAGCATCAATGCCGCCTGGCACAACAAACTTCCCCTGGGCATCAATCACCCGATCGGCGCCCTCAGCGAAGGTTCGTGTCATCTCACTATCGGGGTGCACCACGCCCACTACAATCTCGCCTTCAATTAACACATCAGCCAAGACAGTTTCAATAGCGGTAACGACAGTGCCCCCTGTAATCGCGGTCCTCATCTCTCGTCCTTTATTTCGCAGTTAGGTCGTCGTAGGTTTCGGGACGGCGGTCGCGCCAGAATGGCATGTCGACATGGGTAGCTCGGAGAGATGACAGATCAATATCAGCGATCAGGACCTCTTCTTCTTCACCAGCTTCCGAGAGAATCCGGCCGTAAGGGTCACAAAAGTAGCTATGCCCATAGAACTCATTGGGGCCTGTGGACTCCTTACCCACTCGATTACTCGTCGCGACGAAGTAGCCGTTGGCGATAGCGTGCCCCCGTTGTTCAATGTGCCAGTACTGCTTTGATCGTCCACCTGTCGCTGACGGGATAAACACTATTTCAGCGCCGTTCTTACCCAAAGCTCGGGCTCCTTCTGGGAAGTGCCGGTCGTAACAGATGTACACCCCGATTTTGGCGAACCTTGTCGAGAAGACGGGAAACCCTGTATTGCCTGGCTTAAAGTAGTACTTCTCCCGGTAGGTCTTCGCGTAAGGAATGTGGGTCTTGCGATAGCGACCAAGAAACGTGCCGTCGGCATCGATTACTACAGCTGTGTTGTAAAAGAAGTTGTCATCTTCCTCGAACAGAGGCACCACTAACGCCACCTCGAGTTCAGCGGCAAGTGCCATCATCTCCGAAGTCGTTGGCCCATCGGGGACCGACTCCGCTAAGTCAAACCACTCGTCAGACTCGTTCTGGCAAAAGTACGGTCCGGTGGCAAGTTCCTGCAGACCAATGATCTGCGCACCTTGAGCGGCGGCGTTTCGAATCAGAATTGTTTGCTGAGCCATCATCTCGTCGCGGGGTGTAATACCTGTGGTCTGGATCAGGGCACATCTCACGGTTTCGGTCATCTCAGGTAGCTCCTAGTTTCTTGAGATTCGCTTTAGCGGCAAGTTGGTCAAGAGTTCCAAACGCATCAGCGCCAAGCGGGGTAATCACAGCTTCCGTGCAGCCGTGGTCACTCCATTCATTTATTTTGTCAAGCGCCTGGGTAGTTGTCCCACAAGCCGCCACTTGCTGAGTTATTTCGTTCGACACGAGCCCCATGGCATCTCGAACCTCGGCCTTGGTTGCTGGCCAACCAAGAATCGATTGGATCCTGTCTACCAACTCTGGTTCAGCACCACAGAATTCAGCAATGTGAGGTTGCTGTGCGATGTACTGCGTGAGGAATTCTTTGCAGTCATCAATCGCTTTTTGAGGATCGTCATCGTCGATAGACGCGGCTATGAGCTGCGGTACATCAAAACCATCGAGTGAGCGACCTGATGCTTTCGCCCCATCGCGTACGGCCGCCATCGCCAGGTCGTTATACGACGGAGGTACGAGAAAATCAAGTAGAACCCCGTCGGCAAGTTCGCCCGCCAGGCGGCACATCCCCATTCGTACCGCCCCGATGTAGATCGGAACCGGATACGCGCGCCCGTCGTCGTCGGTCGGCCCATCAAACTTCACGCTGTCGACGTCAACAAATTCACCGTGATGTGTGACCATCTCACCGGCCAACATTCCCTTGGTGACTGTGATGACTTCGCGCATTGCCTTCAACGGTTTAGCGTTGGGCAATCCGCATCGGGTTGCAAGGGGCTCCCACCACCCCCCGAGACCGAGTCGCATCCGTCCTGGCGCCAAATCATCAAGAGTCTTCCAAGTAACCGCCATCAGCGCCGCGTTACGAGTTCGATACGGGAGTATTCCACTACCGACCTTTATCCGTTGCGTGTTCGCGGCAATGAGGGTGATACCAACAACAGCATTGGTGGCGAGACGACCTTCGCCGACCCAGACTCCTTCAAACCCGTGTTCTTCGGCCCACTGGGCTTGGCCAACGATAGCGCCGAAACCACCCGGAAGATCTGGGCCGCCTGCTCGCCGGGGCGCACCTGAGGAGATCATTAGACCCAGATTGATCACGTGGCGCTCCTCAACGTCCGGCGTAGCCTAGGCCACCTCGACGCAGTGCTCTCGTAAGATCAGCGAGGGCCCCAGCATTGACCACGTTAGATAGCAACGTCTCCAAGTTCGGGTCAGATCGGCCCATGGTGAGATGTGCGAACTTTGTCGCTAACTCGTGGGCACTGAGTGGGTCATGCATCGAACCCTTCTGTCCGTGCACTGTGCGGCTCAGTGTCGTTCCGTCCACGAGGTCGATGTGGACACGCCCACCCATTTTCCATGCATAGGTGGCGTCAAACTCTGGTGACGGTCGAATCGAGACCACCTTTGATTGCAGCGCGCCAATCTCTGGTTCCGAGATGCGTTCAGGCTGATATGTCTCCGGATCGGATGGGTCAGCCAGTAACGCTGCGGCCACGTTGAACTGTGCTGAGTACTGAGCAGCCATCACCGACACGGTGCCATCCATATCATTCTGAGTAGCTGCCTTAGTTGGCGCTTCCAAAACAATCTGGTCGATGTCTCCCGGCTGTATGTCAAATTCGCGCCTCAGCTCAATCGTGGCTTGGATTAGCGGGTGTACGTCGCTACAGGCTGCGTACGGTTTTACAGTGATCTCGTCAATCATCCACCGTTCACCCAAGCGATGGGTAAGCAGTTCAACTCGCGGGGCATCCGTGAAGATTCGACAAAACCCATATCGTCCAGCCAAGCCATCGGCTGGGCCTTCAAAGCCACGATTGGCGAGCAGCGCCGCGGTGAGACCCCCTTCCGCCGCGCGTCCCGCATGGATTCGCTTTGTCATTCCCCCTGACGCTGCGAACTCCATGGTGCCCGAGGCCAGCGAGGAGGCGATCCCGAACGCATGATTGAGTTTCACCTCGTCAAAGTCCAAGAGACGACCAGCCGCAGCAGCTGCGCCAAAAACCCCCGACATTGACGTGGGGTGGAAGCCCGCGAGCATGTGGGCAGCCGGTCCTACCGCGATACCTGCACGTCCCATTGCTTCGTAACCGACGACGATAGCTTCGAGCAGATCGCGACCTGTCCGGTTCAAGTCTTCCGCCAGGGCCAGAGCTACAGGCACCACTACTGCACCGGGATGATTGATGGCCTCTTCATGAACGTCATCAAGTTCGAAGGCGTGAGCTGAGGCTCCATTGGCTAACGCAGCCATAGTCGGTGTTGTGCCTGTGTCGGATTTTCCAATAATTGTGGACCGCCCGATTGCGCCAGAAGAAACGGCCTGATCGATCGCCATGCGCGACCAGGGTTTTTCGGCTCCGAATACCATCGAACCAACGGTGTCGACAAGGCAGTTCGTAGCTGAGTTCAATAAGCGCGAATCAACAGAACCAGTCATCCCGGCAAGAAAGTCGGCCAGATCAGCGGTCAAGCTGGAAGAGTTAGGGGAGATCGGCGAGGGCATCGACAAGACGGTCCATGTGCTGCTTGAGGTTGACGTCACAACGGAGGAAGCGGTCATCAAGACCTCTAAATGACACTGACCCGTCCTTCACCACCACACCTCTTTCGAGAAGGCCCTCGAAAACTTTGGTTGAGTCTGTGTCGGGATCCAAGATTTCGACGAGGAAGAAGTTAGCTCGACTGTTTTGCACTATCTGGAAACGATCAAGTTCTTCGAATCGGTTTTGGACGTACATTCGATTTTTTACAATCGTCTCGACCGTCCGCGCGACGTGTGCATGGTCATCCAGCGCAGCTATCCCTCCCGATATTTGTAATTGCCCCATGTTCCATGTCGGTTTGACTGCCAGCAACGCGTCGACAACCGCGCGTCGGGCCACCCCAAAACCAACTCGCAAACCGGCCAACCCATAAACCTTGGAGAAAGTGCGCAGCACCGCAAGATTGTCATATTCGGCAGCAAGGTGAATGTAACCAGGGGTGTCCGAATAGTGGACATAAGCCTCATCGAGTACGACCAGCGCATCTGCTGAGGCCTCAACAATTCGCCGCACTTCTGCCTCCTCAAGCCAAGTGCCAGAGGGGCTATGGGGGTTAGTGACGTAGACAATCCTGGTGTCAGGCTCTATCGCGTTGATATAGGCGTCCACATTAAGCGCCATAGATTGGCGATCCGTTGCGGTATGGACAAGCACCGGAATTCGACCCTCCGCTTCGGCAAAAAGGTGGTAGATCGGGAAGCATGGCCCAGGCATTTGAATCTTGTCACCTGGAGGGCAGAATGCTCGCGTGATCAGTGAGAGAATCTCAGTTTCGCCGGCCCCGCAGATTACCTCTGAAGGATCACATCCATAGGTGTCAGCGATCTTCTCCCGGAGCGGATCAGCGGTCCATGATGGGTAGAGATGCAACGTTTCTAAATTGTCGCGAACCGCTTCCAGCGCCGCTGGAGACGACCCGTAAGGATTCTCCGCCGACCCCAGTTTAGAAATCTCTGCAAGCGGAATGCCATAGCGCTGCGACACATAGTCAGCGGGTAATCCGGGTACGTAATACTCGGCCGTTTCCAACCCCACATGGGCGTAGCGCATCAGTCGTAAGATTTTCTGTCCGTGTTGTTGAGTTTGCGCTCTGCCCTGTTCTGCTTGCCAAGGTAGAGCTCGCTGAAGAGTACCGGCGAATATTTAGCCACACCGGTTGGACCGAGACAAGAAGGGATGCACTCAATCACAGCATCATGATTCGCGTTGTGGAAGAACGGGATCGCTATTCGATCAATAGCTGCATATTCGGGAGGAGGATTGGCTACGCGATGAAGGTTGGAAATCCAGCGGTCATTAGTCCATCGAGACATGAGGTCTCCGACGTTACATATCAGTGCCCCCGGGGATGGATGCACGTCAAGCCAGTCTCCGTCACGGTGCTTTACTTGGAGTCCTCCGGGGCTGTCATCTCCATACAGGATTGTGAACGTTCCATAGTCAGTGTGGGCACCAGCTCTGAGCTGCCCGGCAACCGGCGGTTCAGATTGCGCGGGGTAATGGACTGCACGTATGACGCTCGTGTGTTTGTCAGTCTTGTCCGCGAAGTAGGACTCCGGCACATCGAGTGCAACAGCGAAGATTGCCATAACACTCTCCGCTAGCAACACCATCTCACGGTAATACTCTTCAAAGACCCTACGAAAAGCGTCAGGCTGTTCGGGCCAAATGTTTGGAGCAAAGAAGCTCGAGGCGGCTGGCGCTGCATAATAAGGACCCTCCCCCAAATCAAAGGGCCCAAATGCGAACCCCTCCTGGAGATCTGGTGGGGTTTCTTCCCCAAGGGTGTATGCCAATGAGCGATTTCCCACCCAGTTGTAGCCGCGACTCATGTGTTCGGGCGGATTTGCGATTTTCATCTTCTCGTCAAGGGAACATCCAAAAAACTCAAGCGCTGTTTCGCGAGTTAGCGTGATCAACTCGTCGGGGACGCCATGCCCGATCAGGGTGAAGAACCCAATCGTCTGCAACGCCTCGTCAACTTGACGTCCGACTGCTTGTTTCGCTTTCTTATCGCCGGTCAGAAATGGTTGCATGTCAATTACAGGTACTTGGTCGTCACTCACGGATGATTAGCGAGAACACGGTCGCCTGCAGGCGTTGACATCGCTCGTTTCACCCCCCAGCAAGTCCATGTGACCGGACTCGTCAGCAGCATATCTTTTCCCATGCTTCCGGCACCGGGGCAGGATCCGAGGCCCTAGTTGGTGGCAAAGGTTCTTATTGGGATTAGCACCCAGATGTTAAATGACACAGCGATCTTCGCCCTTTTCGAATTCCTCTTGCCTCAAGTGACTTTGAGGCAATGACCTAAAGAACGTTGCTTACGGTTTTATGGTGACAAGAATTGAAGCAAAACATGCCTAAGAAAGCAGATACAGCTACTCAGAGGCTGCTTCGATGAACTGCGCTTCAAGCACCAACCCCACGTCGTCTGTGACCATTGGTACTCCGTAGCTAACACCGAACGCACTGCGGCTAATCGTTCCTGACATGCTAAATCCGTAGTGTGTCGACCCATCCATGGGGAACACCGCTGAGCCGTTATAGGTGCCAGCTAAAGTAACCGTGTTGGTGATCCCCTTGATGGTGAGGTCGCCCTTCAGTTCATAACCATCATTGGTTTCGGAGACCGACGTCGATGCGAATGCCATTTGGGGATGGTTAGTCGCGTCGAAGAAGTCGCCGCCGAGTATGTGCTTATCTCGTGCCGCGTTACCAGTGTTGACCGACGCCATTTCAGCCTCGATCGAGACCGCCACGTCGGCAACAGTGCTTCCGATTGTCAACGAACCGGTGAAGACATTGAAGGTACCTCTAACTAAGGAGATATCTAGATGAGTCACATAAAATCCCAGTTGGGAGTGGACCGCATCAATTGGATATTTGCCTTCATTGATAGCTAAACCCATGCGGGGACTCTCCTCTAAGACAATGAATGGTATTGCACTGGGGTCTGGTCCGCTCCGAGCTGTTGGGCGCAACTCTGAACTTTTTGATCGTGCAAGCTGGTATCACACTCTTTTGTGGCCCACATATCAAGCTTTCGGTAATACAACGAACACGAAAGCTACGTAGTGAAGTGCTGCCGCGGCGACGGTGAGAGAGTGAAATATTTCGTGGAATCCGAACATACTTGGCCACGGGTCAGGTCTTTGAGAGGCAAATACAACAGCCCCGGCGGTATACAGCAATCCACCAGTGAGAAAAAGAACGAACCCCAGCACCCCAAGCTGGTGCCAGGCATCTTGGACCACAGCCAAAAGACACCATCCAACAACTAGATACGGGCCCGCGACAACCCATTTTGGGGCTTGCGTGAATCGGATGCGTATGAATGCACCTATGGCGGCACCCCCCCAGACCAGCGCTAACACCAATTTCGCGGCCCAAGCCGACAAAACAAATACGGCTACTGGGGTATAGGTCGCGGCGATTGCGAAGAATATGGTCACGTGATCGAATTTCTGCAGCCTCCTCTTCCCTACCGCTCCCCAATTCACCCGGTGGTAAAGGGCAGACACTCCGAACAAGGCTGTTATGGCCGTGCTGTACAGCCCTGTAATTAGTCGAGGCCAGACCCCTGGTGCTGAGACGACCACTATTGGGGCAAGCGTGACCGAAGCAATAAAAGCTGCTCGGTGTGACACTCCTCGGAAAAGGGGTTGGGTCACAAGATCGCTCGAGCCGCCGCCCAAACGTAGGCGACGAGAATAACGACGAAAATAATGCGCCAGGTTCGTTTACTCATCTGCCCATCACAATTTCATTGCTTTCTTCGCATCTTTGCGCCTAGCCCTACGGTACTTCCGTTTCATAAAGTCGGAGACTGCAATCTCCGCGCTCGGCTTAGACCCAAGCAGCCCTATTCTCAACAAGTTCCAAAACACCCCGGGCCCACGACCAGTACCGTGCGGGGATGCGTATCTGCGTCGGGCTCTTTCAGGTGGAATGGTGAACCGAGCACTCGCCTTTACCGAGCCCGGCCCAGAGTGACCAGTACCCGAACGGGCTTTCAACGCAGCGCCCTCCCCCAAGTATTTACTGTCGCGTCGCTCAGTTCTGTTGAGGCTGAAACTCCCTTCAGCGAAAAGAACAACTTCAAGCAGACACGTCTCATTTTCTTGTCCACAGCACTAGGTGCCTTTCTCGTCACCGCCAACGTGTCGACGATGAATGTGGCGTTCCCTGATCTCGAGCGCACATTCACCGAGACAAGTCGAGGCTCTCTCACATGGGTTCTCAACGCCTATACGATTTCGTTCGCAGCATTGCTGATTCCGGCAGGGCGACTCGCTGACCGGTTCGGAAGACGGCGCGTCTTCATGATCGGCCTTGCGGTGTTCGCTCTGGCGTCGCTGCTAGTTGGGGCAGCGCCAACCTTCCCGGTCGTCGTTCTAGCACGCGTAGCTCAAGGCATCGGTGGAGCTCTCCTCACCCCTGCATCACTAGGGCTCTTATTGGCGGGAACCCCCGATTCAGCGAGGATGGCCACGGTCGCAAAATGGGGTTCGTTGACAGCTCTAGGCGTCGCCACTGGTCCAGCAGTTGGGGCTCTAATCGTCGACGCGTATGGGTGGCGTTGGGCATTTCTTGTCTTGCCTCCTTTCTGTCTTTTGAGCTACCTGACTGGCAGGAAAACACTTCCTCGGACAACCCCTGACGCAAACGCACCATTCCCCGACGTTGTCGGGGCCGTGTTGCTTGCCACGTCGATGGCGTTGCTGGCGTTTTCCATCATCCAAGTCGGGCCATGGGGCTGGTCATCATCAGGTGTACTGATCGCAACTTCCCTTTCTTTGATCCTTTTGGCAGCCACTCTCTTCAAAGGCCGTTTTCATAGAGCGCCCGCTCTACCTACGCACCTCTTCCGGATCCGGTCGCTCACAATGGCCAACATTGCGACCGCTGTCCAGTCGGCGGGGCTTTCAGCATCGCTGCTTGTCAATGTTTTGTGGCTCACCCAAGGCTGGGGTTATTCGATTCGCACGGCCGGCCTCGCTACCGCCCCACTTCCGCTTTTCGTGGCGCTCATGGCCCCGTTAATCGGAAAACTCGGAACAAAGTATGGGGTGCGCCGCATCGCCGTACCAGGCTCTTTCTCGTGGGGAATAGGCGTACTGATGTATGCCCTTTTTGTTACTGAAACCCCGAATTACTGGGCTCTTTGGTTACCAGCGTCGATCTTGGTTGCGATTGGGGTGGCGACAACGTTCCCTATTGTGAGTGCAGCTGCGGTGGGTGAGGTCCCCCCAGCTGAATTCGCGGTTGGCGGTTCGCTCAACCAGGTGGGTCGGCAAGTTGGCGCAACAATCGGTATCGCTGCACTCATTACCGTCGTCGGCCAAGGCACAGATCTCGGCTCCTTCCAAAAAGCGTGGTTCATTACGGCTGCAACGGGTCCCGTTGCAGCGTTGGCTGTCTATCTGATAGGCAAAACCAACTCTTCCGAGAGCAACTAACCCGCTGACATTATGAAATGACAAAAGGCCGCCCTGTGGGCGGCCCTCTGTCTAAGTCACATAGGCAAGGTGGTTAAACACCATCGCAAATGACGAGAGGCCCCTCGGAATTATCCAGACGGAAAGGCAAGATGTCCTGGTATGCAGCTGAGCTTTTCCAAGCGATTGCTGAGTCACTGTCGGGGAACTCAAGCACTACTGCCACGGGGTTCGGGTCGTCTTCTGTGTAGTGCTGTGTGCCTCCTCGAACAAGATAACGACCTCCGTGATCGGTGACTGTTTTCTCCACAGATTCCAGGTACGGACCCATCGCTTCGGGATCATTAATTTTCAGCAGTCCTATTGCGTACGCCTTCGCCACGTTCCACTCTCCTTAGTTAGCAACTGAGACCAAAGGCCTACCAGGTAGCTAAGACGCGAATCAACGGCATGCAGCAACGGCCACCAAGATTGTTCTGACCGCTGCCACGATCTTGGAGGTCGGAGTTGTTACCGGATTCTTGATTGTGGCTGTCTTCTCTATTTTTGGAGGGGAGCTATCCCGGTAAGTGGCGGTACATTGAGATCCGTTTATGAATGTTGCCCGAAACGTCACTGGGGCCTTACTCGGCTTGACCTTTTTCTGGATCGGCATACAGCACTTCATAAACCCCAAGGCTTTTAATGAAATCGTTCCTAGCTATCTCGGGACACCAGCGTTTTGGACCTACTCCAGTGGGGTCTTAGAAATTGCCTTGGGGCTGGGGATAATGATTCCAGCCACTAGACCTTTGTCGGCTCGATGCCTCGTTGTTCTCGTGGTGTTGATGTCCTTAGCCAATCTGAACATGTACTTGAATGATGTGCCCTTCAACGGGAGCGTCTTGAGCACGACCGCACACATCATCCGCCTGATCATCCAAGTGGTGTTGATTACTGTGCTGCTTTGGCTCGGCTCCATTTTTTGAATCACATCGGTTAAACCCTCTTCGGGTGTGACTGAAAACGGCTTAGAAGGCTTCCCTTGCGGGGCATTTCGGCTGTTTTGATCACCATCCGTGGTTCCTCGCTGTCATATGTCGTTGCGAGGGCCACGTAACCGTCAACTCCGAATGAGAGTGGGCATGAGAGTCAACCATGAGTAGCCCCATCCGCTACCGCGTAGCAAAACCGCGTTACCACTAGAGAAGAGGCCCCCCATAGGTCTCCCCGCCCCTCTCGAAGGGGAAACCACGGATCCCTGCCGTTACTTGACCACAGCACTCAAGACCAGCGGTGGGGATCCATGCGTTTACGCCGCAGCTACCTGTGAAAGACACCGTTAAGAAATAGTGGGTCTATGGCCTGAAAGAGGCGCCTGCTGTGGGTCCGAGTTGGGTTTGTAGAACGCTTTGAGCTTGTTGCACAAATTCACACAGCAAGGGTCGCGTGTCTCGTGGGTCAATCAGATTCTCGATGTCCATGGCGTGAGCGTTTCTGAAGGGAGAAGCGATCGCTTCTAAACGTGCTTCTATTTCTTCTCGTTTCGCTTTGGGGTCCTCAGCATTTTGAATTTCTCGTTTGTACGCAACCATTGTCCCCCCTTCAATGTGCATAGAACCTGTGTGTGCTGATGGCCAGGCGTAGCGCTGGTACATGCCGCTGTGGCGAACATGAAGGCCACCTGCCACTCCGTAGCACTGGCGCATAAGGAACGAGATGTAAGGCATTTTCGAAGCTGAGAAGACCGTCACGGCGCGTGCTCCGCCTCGAAGTATTCCTTGGACTTCGTTTTCGGGTCCTACGTGGAAGCCCGGCTCGTCACACAACCAGACGAGTGGAAGGTGAAAGGTGTCGCATAGCTGAACGAGTCGCATTGCTTTTTCAGCTTCGAGTGGGCCCATCGCACCGCCGTAATACAACGGATTGTTGATCATTACCCCGACAGGGAAACCGTCTACTCGCCCCAAGCCTGTTATGTGGGCACGGCCTGACAGGGGAGCTATCTCGAAAAACGAGTCGATGTCGAGGACAGCATCAAGGATTTTGTGGGGGTGATAAATCCTTCTTTTGATACGAGGTATTGCTTCTAGCAGCATCTCTTCTCTGCGATTTACCGGGTCTTTGGGTTCAGCTCTAGGTGCCATCTCCCAAACGTTTGAGGGTAGGTAGGAAAGAAATTTTCGGGTTTGTTCAAAAGCGTCCTGTTCATCTTCGGCGAGGTTGTCGATAACGCCATTAGGGATTTGGACTCGCTCATCACCCAGGTCTTCTTTAGTGATATCGACCCCTACGCCTTCTTTTACTACTGCGGGTCCAGCAACGAATACTTGGCTCGTGTCCTTCACCATGATGCTGAAATGCGCCAGACAGGCCTGAACTGCTGGGAGTCCTGCTACCGATCCCAGGACTGCGGACACGACTGGTACTTGACCTAAAAGTTCTGTTGAAATATCTGGGGACTCGGTGTCAGGCAAATATGTGTGGCCGAGTTTTTCGAATGTTTTAACGCTTCCGCCTGTTGCGTCCAGTAGGCGTATCAGCGGCATTCGGTGATCGCGGGCCAGTGTCTCAGCGACGATGTACTTTTGCCCGATGTTGCCATCGGCGGCACCTCCACGAATGGTGAAATCTCCTCCGCACAGAACAGCTCGTCGACCTTCAAGTTCGGCTGTGCCGATCACATAATTGGCCGGGGTGAGACTTTCTAACTCACCATTTTCATCAAACACGGGGGTCCCAGCGAGTGCCCCAACTTCGCGGAAGGTTCCGGGGTCTTGCAGGGCGTTGATTCGTTCACGGACGGTGAGCTTTCCTCGCCCATGATGAAATTCGACGCTTGCGGTGCCCCCCATTTGTTGAATGAGATCAAGCCTTCGATCTAGTTCTGCAACTTCTTGTTCCCAACTCATACCGAAAATCTATAGCAACAAGTATTTGGGGGTGCCGCTGGTTCCGATTCGTGGTTTTGAGCTAACGGTGAGTGTCCCGTCGCTCCCGCCGATTAATTCCTGAACCAAACACAAACCTCTGCCAATAGTCAGAAACCATTGAGGTCTATTTACACAATCCCTTTAACGGCATTCGCAAAAGCATGAATTGTTACTGTTTGGCTGTCGTCTACGCCAAGAGCGTCCTGTGTCATTGTTTTCACTTGATGTCCCACGTCGGCGGGGAGTTTGGACACGACAGGTCCAATGGAAGGTGAAGAAGTAGTGATATCCCAAAACTGTTCGAAGTTTTCAAAGGTTCGATTCACAGAAATTTGTTTCACCTCTACCTCCTTTAATCCAGCTTCAAGCCATGTTGATTCAAGGGTGTGTATACCTGAGACCTCTGCAGATGGTGCCAATGGGTGGGGTATATCTAAGTTGCGAAGTTGAGCGCTGATCGCCTCCATGGGCAGACCGCCCCCAAAAACGTCCCAAACATAAGCTGAGATAACACCGCCGGGCTTAACAACCCTGATCATTTCAGAAACGCCGACCTCAGGAGTGGGTACAAAGAACAAAACCAGAGCCATAGTCGCATAATCAAAGCGATCAGCTTCAAATTCTAGATCCATGGCATCCCCCACCTGGAAGGATGCCCTCTTGGAAACTATGCGCCTTGATGCAAAATCGATTTGTTCAGGAGATGGATCAATGGCTTGGATTTCAGAGGGATCATGCTGATTGTAAATCTGTTCAGTAAACGTCCCATTACCGCAGCCAATATCTATCCAGGTTTTTGCGGTCTCAGGGGAAAGCCAATCTAGAAACTGGTCGCCAACTAGTTGGCTCCACACTCCCATCCATTGTTCGTAGGACTCGCCGTCCTGGAACTTAATTTCCTGCTCCACTGGTCGACCCTTCATCCAACCCAACGACGCTTACTGCGTGGGTGCAGAAATACTAACTATCTGTTCACACTGATTCTCACCGCTTTGTGAATTCTGGGGCTCTGAAGCAGTTCACCGATCACAACCCCGTAAACCTTTACCGCTCGGAGGTATGGACCACGCGGCGTTGTTCAGAGCAGGAAATCGATCGTGGTCAGCTCCTGATCGTTGTCAACGAGCATGACCTTCTTGAACACGATTTGCAACGCTCCTTGACGTTCGACGAGGTGGTGGATAACCCGGCCGGCCCAGTCGACGCGTACCCCTGGGCGAGATTCGGCTACATGCACCGCTGAGTGGACAATCAGCGAAACGTCACCGCCCACAACCTCATCTGATTCGGGTGGCTTGATGGTGACGTTGCTGACGAGGTGGACCGTACGCGGTGGTGGCTGTTGAGAGATGGCCTTTCCACCCGCATAGCGCTCGACCCGGTTATGCATACGTGATCGGTTGTCATAGATCAGCGACACCTGCCTACGTGGATCAGTGTCGTCACCGTTGGCTGGTACCCAATAGATCCCATCCGCAACCCACAACGCCTCCCATTCAGCAAAGCGACGCCCGTCGATGAGTTGGGCTTCGAGAAATAGCAACTGCTCAACACGCTGCTGTTCCAGGAGTTCCTCAATGCCGCTCATCTCACCGCTGCCTTGTCAGTCATCAGCGAGCGGTAGTGGCGCCAAAAACCGCGCATAACAATCTCGTCGAGGGCCCGGCCCTCGCGAGTGTCGTCGAACTGCACGCCGCGCTCCAACATCACCCACTCCGGCTCACCGGCCTGCAGACCGAGCTGCATCCGCTCCCATGTCGCAGCGTCGTCGGGTTCGATCACACCGGCCGCTCCGAATGCCATAGCGAATCGTCTCGACTGGGGACGCTGCATTTCCTCGGGCAGGCCGACCCACGTGATCGGCGTCTGTAGGTGGGTCATCTCCCCCACGCTCACCGGCTGAATTACAAAGATGCTCGAGGCCTCGATAAACAGGTTAGGGAAGATGAACCCATGAGGCCCGAGCCCAGTCTGTGATCCGCCCTCCGTGTGCCGGTAGTCGACCTCTCCGTGGCCACCGCCCAGGTCTCTCGTCAACCCGCCGTACGCGTCGCTGAAATAGCCCGGAGGCACGCCTCCCATCAGACCGGAAGAGCCGTGAGTAATTGGCGGATGGTAGAAATCGCAAACATTCTCTGCGGCCATCTTCCAATTAGCTCCGATGCGGTGGCGCAGCCACCCTGCCCGAAGCGAGATCTCACCCACTGGCGAAACATCGCACGCCCGGTCGATCAGATTTCGGGCGTCGCCCAGATGCTCAAGCAGCGTCTGGCCTTCGTGGGACCAACTGCCGAACACAAAACCCCGGTACGTGTCCATGCGGGGCACCGGCGCAAGTCCGTGCATGTCGCGATCGAACGTCGGCCCGAAACCCTCTTCGCCCGGCAGCGCCACCAACGCTCCCGCATTGTCGAAGGTCCACGCATGGTACGGGCAACGAAAGAAACGGGTTTGACCCTGATCGAGGGCACACACCGTGGCGCCGCGGTGGGGGCAACGATTCGACCATAATCGCACCACGCCGGTGTCATCGCGGGTGAGCAGCACCGGCTGGCGTCCCAAGCGCCGAGTGACAAACTCGCCCGGTTCGGCCACTTCGCTTTCATGGCCGACGAACATCCAGCCCCGATGGTGGATCCGTTCCATTTCGCGTTCAAAGACAGCCGGGTCGGTATACAACCGCCCTGAAACTCGATCCTCGCCGATCAACCGCTCATAGACGGACAAACCGGAGTCACCGACCTCGCTCACATTCACCCCCTCGAGCGTTTGACACGGCGCAAGCGTAGACCATCTCAAGGCTGGAGAACCGAGCCCAGATGGCCGATCCTTCTTCCATATCCATAACCACGTAATAGCTAATTTCGTGTCGAATACGTTCGTAAGCACATCTACAACCAATGGCTGACGTTCGGATACAAATCAGCCCGCCGTTTCTATGAGAACGAAACCTTCCCAGTTGCTTGGGTGGTGTTCTCTCGACCTCTCCGAATCCCCGAATCACGGATCTTGAGTCTGATCATCCCAGAGGCGGTGCCCGGAATTGGGGTTGAAGTCTTTCGGCGACTTCAGCAGCTCGCGCTGCTATCGGGGCATCCCAATTCTCGTCGGTAAACAACCAGAAATGACCACTAAGTATTGCGTCATGAACCTGGTCGCCTACTACTGCAGGATCCAACCCACCCAGCAACGCGCGCTGGGATATTTCGAGGATCTGGTGGCCTAGGCCGTCTTTGGCGGAGCCGACTGAACCCGGCGGTCGTGCGGCCATCGCGTTCGCGATGTTGGTATTCACAGATCCCGGACACAAACAAGTCACACCGACAGTGGACCCCTCTGTTTGTAGTTCATGGAAGAGAGTCTCAGCGAGGGCCACGGCGCCATGTTTACTGATGGTGTAAGGAGCGTTGAATGGCGATGAAACATGCCCCATAACTGAGGCGGTGATCACTACGTGACCGTCACCATGATCGACCAAGTGGGGCACGAAGGTTCGAACACCATGAATCACCCCACCGAGCAAAATACCAAGAGTCCATTCATAGTCATCTTGGGATAGAGACCATGATCGCCCGATCGATCCCTGTACGCCCGCATTAAGACACACCACATTGACGCGCCCGAACTCATCAATGGCAGTTTCGAGTAATGAATGGTTCTGAGTTTCATCTGCGACGTCGGTGGCCACGGCTACCGCCGTCGCGCCTCGCCCGATCACCTCTTCCAAAGCCAAGGCAAGCTTGGCGTCGTCTATGTCAGATAGGACTAGCTTCGCCCCTGCACGCGCAAAACGGCGAACCATTGCAAGCCCTATCCCCGAGGCGGCTCCCGTGATGACTGCTGTTTTGTCTTTGAGGGTATCCACGGTCTGAGACTAGACCTTCCCCTTACCGCGGTCACCGTGGCCGCGACTGTTAAACAACAGCCAGATTGCTTAGCAGGGGCGAGGGCCAGTTCTTAATGCGGCCGCACTCCACCACGTGAGTCATACCGCTTCGTTAAGCGCGATACCAGCAGTGTCGAGTCATTGGGATGACGATCCGGCAAGATGAATGGTGTGAACTCGTTGTTTCCGAAGCTGCTTTCTCCTGGACGGCTTGGTCCGCTTGAGCTACGTAACCGCATCGTCCTACCAGCGATGGACCAGAACAACTGCACCGAAGAGGGCCTAATCACCGACGAAACTATCGCCCACTATGAGGCGCGTGCCAAGGGAGGTGTGGGACTTCTAATCGTTGAAACCTCAGCTGTCTCCTATCCGCATGGTGCGACTGCTCGACACCAACCAGCACTCTCGCACGACAAGGTAATCCCCAACCTCCAGCGGCTCGCTGACGCTGTCCACGCCCACGGGGCGAAGATCATTGTCCAAATTTGCCATCACGGAAAAACGTCGAGCGTTGACGTCTCTGAGGGTCGACCGGCACTTGTACCGTCACTGCCTCCACCCCCCTCAGATCCCAGGGGAATGATGGCGGACACGACCATGGAAGAATTGCTGCAGATGGCGACCCTTACCGGAGGGCAAATGCCGTCCTACGCTGAAGCGACAGCAGCACAACTCGCGGATATCGTCCAAGACTTCGCCACCGCCGCCACTCGAGTGCAACGGGCTGGATTTGACGGAGTCGAAGTCCACGCGGCCCACGGTTACCTCCTTTCTACCTTCCTGTCTCCAGCGTGGAACCGCCGTGACGATATCTACGGGGGCTCTCGTAAGGGACGGACCCGACTCCTCACTGATGTCATCGCTGCGGTTCGTCACAGGTGTGGGACGGAGTTCGCAATCATCGTGCGCCTGGATGGCCACGAATATGGCGTTGAAGGTGGGATTACCATTCAGGATGCAGCCGACCACGCCCGAGCGGCTGTCGATGCGGGAGCGAACGCGGTTCACGTCTCAGCAACTTCGTCAGCAGGGACCGGGCTTGGGTTCACCGATGCGCCAATTCCTTGGCATCCCAATCAATATGAGAGTTTGGCCAGAGGTGTGAAAGAAGCAGTCAACGTACCCGTTCTTGCAGTCGGGCGAATCCGTCCTTCCGACGCTGAACGCATCCTTAGTAGCGGCAACGCCGACTTTGTCGCGATGGGCCGCCAACTCCTGGCAGATCCCGATCTAGTCCGACGCCTAGATGCCGGCCGCCCCGAGCTGGTTCGTCCCTGCATCAATTGTCTCGTCTGCGTCGCGCAGAACTTCTGGAGTGGCCAACCGGTGTGTGCCGTCAACGCACGACTTGGCCATTACGACGAACCTGATCCGTTACCTGCAGCGTCGCCGCGCCATGTGGCCATCATCGGTGGCGGACCTGCCGGCATGGAATGCGCGCGGGTTGCAGCCGAGCGCGGTCACCGAGTCACCCTGCTCGAAGCTTCTAACCAACTTGGGGGAACGACGCGTTTTTCGTCGCTAACCACCCCCATCAACGGGGAATTTATTGAGTTTCTTCGCACGGCAATCAGCGAGGCTGGTGTCGAAATCCACACCGGTGTGAGAGCTGATAATGAACTGATTGCGAACCTTGCCCCGGACGCTGTCGTAGTTGCCACAGGCGCGCGCCGGGCCCGGCCTGAACTCCCCGGCGCCGATCTTCCCCATGTGTTAACCGGTGATGATCTTCGGGCCCAACTGACAGGCGATGCTGATCTCGTTGCACTTCGTCGTCCAGGGATGCTGACACGACTGGCTCTCAGGATTAGTCGCCTTCTGCGACTCACGGCCGATATGGGCCGGGTGCGTCTTCTCTCGCGTCTTTGGATGCCAATTGGTCGCCGCGTCGTAGTCGTACATGGCGATCTTGTTGGTACCGAAATTGCACATTTTCTCGCCGATCGGGGACGCATCGTCCACGTACTCGAGTCGGGTACCCAGCCTGCCACCGCTATGGCCCATCCTCGCCGCTGGCGGACGCTCCATGAGTCACGGCTTGCTGGCGTCACGTTTCACACTGAAGCCGAAACAACTTCTATTTCGCCAACGCAGGTCGAATATCGGCAGGCCGACATGACCCTCCACCTCGACGCCGACACAGTAATTTTCGCCGGAGCAGTTCACGCTGACCGCTCGCTAGCTGACGCCCTCTTAGCTGACGGCCACGAGGTACACATTGTCGGTGACGCCGATGAAGAGTGGTATATCGAGGGAGCGGTGCGCAGCGGCCATCGGGTTGGGGTCGCGCTCTGAATCCATTGCCGCGCCGGGCGACCTCAATTTTGAAAAGTAGGGTGTGGGGATGGCAGGGAATCATTGGAAGCGGGCAAGTCTCGAGTTGCGGGCAGCCGGGTTTGAGCCCGAGACCATCGCCGCGAAGAACACAATCGTTACAGTGGCGGGGGCTTACACAAACGCCCATCGCTGCAACAACCGAGTCGAACGCATATCGGACCTGCTGTCAGAGTCGATCGCTTCGCATGGCGGACAAGGATTGGTCGTTGGTGCGCCGGCGGTTTCCGACGCTCTCACCCAGGGTTCACCCAATGCCAGCTACAGCCTTGTGTCACGAGACATCATCGCCGATTCATTCGAGATCGGGCATCGGGCCCATCACTGCGAGGCAATGGTTGTCATCTCGGGCTGTGACAAGACGGGCGCAGCCGCGATGATGCCCCTCGCTCGCACTAACGACGTTGGACTCGTGATCTACCCGGGGACGAGCTCACCGGGCTGCGTGAACTTTGAGCCATGGGCGTCGAAGGGTAACAACCTGACGATTCTCGACTGGGCCGAGGCACGAGCGGCGATGCGAGCTGATCGGATCAGCCGAGAGGAATTCGAAGAGGTCGAACGAAACGTGATGCCCGGTAGTGGCACCTGCGGGGCGATGTTTACAGCAAACACCATGAGCACCATCACAGAGGCGATGGGGATGATGTTGCCCCGGGGCGCCTCGCATCCGGCCGACTACGACGCCGCGAGCGATATTCACGACGACGTTAAGGCTCAGGTGGAGGCGACCGCCGAAGCTCTGTACACCCTGATCGAAGGTGACATTCGTCCCCGGGACATCATGAACATGAAGGGCTTCGAGAACGCCATCACCACCGCCTACGCTATGGGCGGTTCAACCAACATGTACCTGCATTTGCTGGCGATCGCTCGTGATGCAGAGGTAGCCCTCACCATCGATCGCATCCAGGAGATCGGCGAGCGGGTACCGCTCATTGGGAATCTTCAGCCACACGGTCCGTACTCGATGGTCGCCCTACACGAACTCGGTGGAGTGCCGATCGTGATGAAGGAACTTCTCAATAACGGGTTCCTACATGGCGACGCCATGACGGTCACTGGGAAGACTCTCGCTGAAAACCTGACAGACGTGGCCTCACTGTCTGATTTAGGTGACCAGGACTTGGTACAACCGGTGTCGGCCCCGACAGCCCAACCGAACAACCACATCACGGTCCTACACGGAAATCTAGCTCCGGAGAGTTGTGTCCTAAAACTGGGAGGCAAGACTCTAGACACGGGCGAGTTCCGTGGAACTGCCAAGGTGTTCGAAAACGAACCGGACGCCATGACGGCCATTCAGTCCGGAGTCATCGTGCCTGGCGACGTGGTTGTGGTGCGCAACGTCGGCCCCAAGGGCGGCCCGGGTATGCCCGAGATGGTGATGCTCACTGTTGAGCTGCAAGGACGCGGTTTGGGCAAGGACGTTGCCCTCATCACTGATGGCAGGTTCAGCGGTGTCTCGCACGGGATTCTCATCGGGCATATTTGCCCTGAGGCGGCCGACGGCGGTCCGCTCGCAGCGGTGCAGGACGGCGACACGATTGTCATCGATCCTGTTAATCGGACTCTTGACGTAGCAATCAACGACAGTGAGTTACAGCAACGGATGGCGACAATCGGGCCGAGGGACTTACCGAGCACGATCCCGCAGGGTTCGGTATTGCGCCGCTACGCCCGACACGTGTCATCGGCTCACTATGGATGTGTGCAGTAGTGAACAAGGCGAGCTACGGCGGACTCTGGTATTCGAGACCCGCGGAGCCAAAAAAAGCGGGCAAGGTCAACGGCATCATTTGGTGGCTAGCTGCGACCTCCGATGGCCTCTCCTTTTAACGTGAGCGACAAGAAACCGACGACTCCTGCGTTCGTTAACAAGCGCGATGCTATGACCCACAAAGAGGCAACTGAGCTGATGTGGGCCGCTCGATCCTGGTTACGCCAGAAAAGCTCCTCACACAACGCCCTCTAAGACAGCGGGCTCGCCACACGCTCAGTGCCCGGGCACCGGCGTGACAGCAAACACAGTTTGCCCGCGCTGACCACCCCGGTCCGTAGCCACGACGGTGAACAGCACCGCAAGCACCAGCATCACGCCGAGAATCGCAGCAGCCAAATTGAGATCGAGATAGCTGCGATAAGCCACGATGGCGCCAGCCGAAATACCGGCGACTGCACCAAACGCCATCATGCACATGTCGCCGGCGCCTTGGACGCTGGCACGCTGTTCGACCGCAAACGCTTCTGTTAGGAGCCCGCTTGCTGCGATGATGCCAAAACACCACGCGAAGCCAATCACGGTCTGGCCGCCAGTAATTCCGATGAATCCTTCGGGAGGCGTGAATCCTGCCCACAACGCCCCGGCCGCGCAGAGCACTCCTGAAAAAATCAGCATCGGGTAGCACCCGATCAGATCGGCAAGCCGTCCGACCAGGGGGCTCAAGGCGTACATGCCAAGGATGTGACTAAACAGCATGATGCTGATGGCACCCTTGCTCTGTCCGCCGTCGTTCATGTGCAGCGGCGTGAGGGTCATGGTGCCAACCATCGTGGCCTGGCTGATCATCATCGCGAGCACTGCCAGCCGAGCCTTGGGGTTCGCGAGTATGAGCCCCAGCGCAGCTCTGAACGGCATTCTTGTGTCTTGGCCCTCGCTACCCACCCCGCCCGCGAGTACTAGCGGATCCGGCCTCAATCGAATTTCTACAATCGCGGCTGCCACAAGGAACAGCAAGGCGCCGATGAGGAACGAACCCGCGTAGTCGGGGAGACCGAGGCTGCGCCCGAGGGGGTCGAACACCGACAGAGAGACCAGCGATCCGAAACCCGAACCGATGGTCGTGGCCGCGACAACCAAGCCGATTGTCGACGCACGGCGCTCGGGCTTGGCGAGGTCCGCTGCGGCGTACCGAGTCGCCATGTTGGTGGCGTTGCCGACGCCAATGAGGGCCACTCCAAGAGGCAGGAACAGAAACTGCCGGGTGATTGCCGCCAACACAGCAAGAAACGCACCGATCGACGCAAGGACATAGCCCGTCCGCAGACCGGGACGTCGGCCGCTTCGAGCCATCATGCGCGCCAACGGGAAGGACGCTACCGCGGCGCCGATGGACAGAGAGGCAGCGGCAAGACCTGCCAAGGTCTTTGAGCCAGTGATGTCATCCGCGAGCAGAGCCGTCACGGAGTAGCCAGCCACCAACCCGATTCCGCCACACATTTGACTCGTGAGCAGCGTTCCGACGGTCCGACGCTGCACTCGTTCAATGTCCTGGTGCCCGGTCGAAAGTGGTTCACCAGTCCCGAGCACTGGGTCATCAACCTGTGTCACGCCCCAGCTCCCATCGGCTATTCCGCTGCCGACGCAGCAAACCGCTGAAACTCTATCGAACACAGATTAGATTTGGGGGTTGTGGACGCTTCCTGGACGAAGATTTCCGGCGGTCGCGCGGATCGCTCTTCCCGAGCCGTGTTGGTCCTCTTCGTCATTGTGGCGACGGCGATGGTCATCGGCACCGTCACTCTCAGCCGTCTTGTAGGCCAACCAGAGCCTGAACAGCACGTAATCACTATCCCAGCAGGCACGGCGATGAGCCTCAGTTTGGGACGCGACGTCGACATCATCCCCCAAGATCTTGATTTCAGGCTTCGGGACCAGCTCACCGTGATCAATGAGGACTCGACGGCTCATCAGATTGGGCCCTTCGTTATTCCTCCTGGCGACCGGCTCGATACGAGGTTCGCCGAGGCCGCCACCGTCGAGGGGTTCTGTTCGCTTCACTCGAGCGGCCGCATAACGATCAACGTTGGCGGGACCTGATGCGGGGTAGCTGGTCGAAGGTAATATATTTTCATAGAGTATGAAATTGTCTTGATACCAGGAGAGCTCCAGTGAGCGCCCGTCAGCCCAACCTGCTGTTCGTCTACGCCGATCAGCACCGTGCCGACGTCATGGGTTGCGCCGGCAACGACATCGTCGTCACCCCCCATCTGGATCGGTTGGCCACCGAAGGCGTCCGCTTCGACCAGACCTGGACCGAAAGCCCAATCTGCCAGCCGGCCCGCGCCTCGCTACTGACCGGCCGCTACCCCAACAACCACGGGGTGCTCGGAAATTTCGCTGGCGACTGCCAACCCGAATGGGACACCTTCCCCCGCCACCTACAGCAGGCCGGCTACACCACGGCGTCGATCGGCAAGACCCACTTCTCTGCCTGGCCGATGGCGGCCGAGCCGGGCACGCCCGCACCGACCGACGAATGGATAGGGAGCTTCGGGTTCGATCACGTCGTCGAGGAGTTCGACAAGTATGTGCACCTCTTCGACGTCGAGACCCCGTACATGCAGTTCCTGCGCGAACACGGTGCACTCGAGCCGTACCAGGAGATAGTGCAGGCCAATTTCCGGGGCGGAGACCGGCACTGGAACGGCGTCACCTCTCCCCTGCCCCAGGAGCTCGATCTCACGTGCTTTCTGGCTGACGAGGCGCAACAATGGCTTGACCGTCGGCCGGACGACGTGCCCTGGTTTCTTCAACTGTCGTTCGTACAGCCACACGTGCCGCTGATGGGCGACCCCGTCTGGGCCGACCACTACGCCAAAGCCGCCATCGAACGCACCGCTCGGTCTGAGCCGACAGCGACGACAGACGAATGGGCCACCCACCTGAACGGACTCCGCAATCACTCACACAGCGAGTTGCTGACCGACGAGTTTGTGTTGGCTGGCGCCCGTCAGTACTACGCGATGGTGTCGCTGATCGATCAACGAATCGGAGACCTTCTTGCCCAACTCGAGAAAAAGGGCCAGCTAGATAACACGTGGATCGTCTATTCGGCCGACCATGGCGAGATGCTCGGCGACCACGGCCTAATGGCCAAGATGAACTTCTACCGATCGTCGGTGCGGGTACCGTTGATCGTGCGCCCCCCCGGCGGCACCACCGGCCGGGTCGAAACCAAACCGGTCCAAGCCTTCGACGTCGCGGCCACGCTGCTCGACGCTGGGACGGCTACCGCCCTTGATGGTGCCCCGTCCCGGTCGCTGGTGACACTCGTTACCGGCGGTGAAGGCACTGCCCGCCATCACGCGGTGAGCATGATTCGCCTGCTCCCGAAGCTCCCGACCTGGCAGGCCATTACCGACGGCCAATGGCGGGCCACCTTCAACGCCGACACTGGTGAGCTCAGCGAACTATTCGACCTCGTGGCCGATCCCGACGAGGTCACCAACCGGGCCAGCGACCCGAGCGCCGGAGACGAGTCGGTCCGCCTTCGCGGCTTGCTCGCGTCGACCCTGGACCCAGCGTGACTGAGACCGTCGGGGACGGGCGTGTCGCCCGGGGCCGGCGTACCCGCGAAGCGGTGATCGATGTCCTGCTCATCCTGTACCGCGAGGGCAATCTCACCCCCACCATCGAAGACATCGCCTCCCGGGTGGGAATGACCTCCCGGTCCATCTACCACCACTTCCGGGACCGAGATGCGCTAGCGGTGGCGTTGGCGGAGCACCAGAAGGCCCAACACCCGGAACTTTTCATCGCTCATCCGATCTCCGGAAGCCGCGCAGCACGAATCGATGGCCTCATCGCCCACCGAGCCGAGCTCTTCGAGACGGTTGCGCCAGTGCGCCGCTCCGCGTTAGCCGTCATGCACACGTCGCCGGAGATCCGGTCTCAGCAGACCACGCTGGCCGCCCGCCTCCGCCGCCAGGTGGCCCGCACCTTCGAGCCCGAGATCTCAACCCTCGACCGCAGCACAAAAGCCGAGACCATCGAACTTCTCGACCTTCACACCAGCTGGGAGACGTGGGAGCGGCTGCGGCGCTGGCAGCGCCTGTCGATCCAGCACAGTCGTAGCCTCGTCGCCGATTTGGTGACCCAGACCCTCGACACGAGTTCCGATTCAAGACTCCCGGCAAACAGCAGTCGCAAAGCTGCGATGTAGTCGTCGATCGCCCGGGCAGCCTTCCGGGCCAACTCCCATTCAAGACACACCGTCATCTCGCTGGGGTCGCTGTGGGGCCCTAAACCAAAAACACAACCCCCTGTCTTGTTAGAGGGTTGTGGTTAAAGCCTGTTTCCAGGGGTTTTGTTTGTGGAGCTGATCGGAATCGAACCGACGACCCCCTGCTTGCAAAGCAGGTGCTCTAGCCAACTGAGCTACAGCCCCAAGGTCCCCCGAGGGTACCGAAGCAAACCCTCGACCACGACTTCGACAAAGCATCCAATTAAGGGGCATGATCATGGGGTCAGATCTCACCAAAACGAGAAATCACTATTAGGAGGCGACAGTAATGAATATGCCCGCAATTTCACTCGCTGCCGTACAGGGCCGACGTCAACAAACCCTCGACATTGCCGCAGAAATTGAGCGTCGCGGATTTAGTGGCATTTACTGCCCTTCAATGGGCGACTGTGTCGCTTTATGTCAAGGCATTGCTTCCGCAACTAACGAGATCGTTTTTGGCACTTCAGTCCAACCGATCTATTTCCGAAACCCTGAAGACCTGGCAGCCACAGCCGCCTTTATCCACGAAATAAGCAACGGCCGATTCCGGCTCGGGATAGGTGTGACCCACGGCCCAGTACATCAACGTTTGGGGATTACCCCGGGTAAACCTTTAACTGATATCCGGGAGTACGTATCAGCAATGCAAAAGGCAGCTGAACACCATGGGGAGCTACCACCGATCGTTCTTGCTACTTTGCGCCGAAAGATGGTCGAACTTTCAGTTGAGATCGGCGCGGGAGCTGTGTGGGCCAACGCCAGTCGCAACGACTTCAACAACTCGGTTGCGGACATTCCCAAAGACGTCCAGACCAGCGACTTCCTTATCGGGAACATGATCCCCACCGTTATCGACGCTGACCGTGAAGCTGGTGCAGCCCGTAACCGCAAAACCTTGCAGGGTTACGTTTCTCTCCCCAACTACCGCAACTACTGGAAGCAGGCCGGGTACGTCGAAGAAATGGAAGGTATAGAAGCAGCTATCGCTGACGGTGACCGCGACCGTGTGGCCACATGCATGACCGACGAATGGTTGTCGAACGCAACGCTCTACGGTTCCGCCGACCAAGTCAGAGATGGCGTCGAAGAATGGTTCGCCCAAGGATGCAAGACGCCTATTTTGGTGCCCTCCAGTACAAGCGGTGGGCAAATGCACGCCATCCAAGAGATATTCGACTGTTTCGCATAGTTCGCCAAAGTTGAGGTGTCAGTGCCAACCGAAATCGACCTTGCCGCAGCAACTGCAAGGCTGGCAGGTGTAGCGCGACAAACACCTGTCCTTCGTTCCCGCTTATTGGACGAAACCTTAGGGGCAGAAATCCATCTAAAAGCCGAACATTTGCAGCACACCGGCGCGTTCAAGTTCCGAGGAGCTTTCAACGCCATCGCAGCACTCGACAGCGACATTCGGGCGCGAGGAATTGTCACCTACTCCTCCGGCAATCATGCCCAAGCCGTCGCCAGAGCCGCTCAAATATTTCGTGTTCCTGCCACTGTGGTGATGCCTAACGACGCCCCAAGCTCTAAACGCCAAGCAACTGAAAGTTACGGTGCAACAATCGTCACCTACGACCGCTTTAGGGAACGTAGGGAAGACATCGCTGAATCCATACTCTCCGAACAACACTTCACGCTGATTCCTCCTTTCGATCACCCTGACGTCATCGCGGGCCAGTCAACATGCGCTCGAGAACTTTTTGAAACCTCAGGACCACTTGACCAATTAATTGTTTCTGTTGGCGGTGGCGGGCTCATATCAGGCAGCGCTTTAGCAGCCCATGAAGTCAACCCAAGGTGTCGCATTGTTGGCGTTGAACCTGAATCCGGAAACGACGTCCAACTGTCGCTCCAACAAGGCCGAATTGTTGAAATTGATGTCCCCGACACCATCGCCGACGGGCAACAAACCACATCACCAGGAAAACACACTTTCGCTGTCATGCAACAACATGTTGACGAAATCGTGACCGTCACTGATGACCAAATACTTGACGGGGTCGATTACCTGTTCCGATTCCAAAAACAAGTCGCCGAACCAAGCGGGGCGTGCGCGTTGGCAGCAATTTTAGCCAACAAGATCAACGTCGCCGGAAGTCGTGTTGGCGTCATTATCTCGGGTGGCAATATCTCACCTGAAAGATTCTTTGAACTTATGGAACCGAGGTGGAAAAAATGAATGTCCATCTGCCATTCATGATCGATGTTGAAGACCAGGCAATCGACGACCTTAAAACTCGATTAAGGAATAGCCGATTTTCTCAACAAATAGTCGACGAACCATGGACCCTGGGGACTGACCGCGAAACGCTGATGAGCCTTTGCCACTATTGGGAAAGCACTTTCGATTGGCGTTCGGCAGAGATGCGTCTCAACGAATGGCCACAGTTTGTTTGCGAGATCCAAGGCGAAAAACTTCACTACGCACACATCAGATCACCGCATGACGACGCCACCCCCTTAGTGATGACTCACGGATGGCCTGGTTCCATCGCCGAATTTGTCGAGGTAGTCGGTCCGCTCACTAACCCTCTCGCTCACGGGGGGCACGAAAACGACGCTTTCCATGTGGTCCTACCATCTTTGCCGGGTTTCGGGTTTTCTGGGCCTACCCAAAAGATGGGTAATTCTCCAACGCAAATCGCGGCGATGATCAAACAGCTCATGGCGGATCTCGGGTACAGCTCCTACCTAGCCCAGGGGGGAGATTGGGGGTCAATTATTACAACTGAGCTTGGGCGCCTGGATCCAGAACATTTGCTTGGCATCCACATCACGATGCCAATCGCTGGGCCAACACAACAAGCCCGAGACAATCCGCAACCAGAAGATTTACTCGCATTTCAAAAATTAGAGTTTCGAAAAACCGTTGACGGTGGATACGCCGAAATTCAGGGCACTATGCCCCAAACAATTGGTTATGCCCTTGACGACTCTCCCGCAGGCCTCGCAGCGTGGATTCTGGAAAAGTTCCGCACTTGGTCTGACTGTGAAGGTGACCTTTCACGGAGCTACACATGGGATCAGTTACTTACCAATATTTCGATTTATTGGTTTACTCAGACTGCATCAAGTTCGGCCCGCATCTATTACGAAATGCGGCAATCTCAGATGAGTTTCGACATGGTCGAAGTCCCCGTGGCTATAGCCCGATTCCCTGGCGAAATTTTCTTACCACCACGGGCATGGTGCGAACAGATTTACAACATCAAACGGTGGACAGAGTTTGGACATGGTGGGCATTTTGCCGCTATGGAAGTACCCCGATTGTTAGTCGACGATTTGCGTGCGTGGCTCACACATCTGAAAGAAGACTGATTAACCCACAACGTCAGGTAGTTACCCAATGTAGAGCTGCCCTTTCAGCGCGGATTACGTCAGCTGGCTCGGGTAAGGGCATCAGAACGCCCGAGGTAACGAACTTCTTCGTCTATCCCAACTTGCGGATCTACGACCCACGTTTCCAGCAATGACCGCCATCGTCGAGACCAAGTGTGTTCAGCCGTCACGCGAGACCAGGCCGCCTCCCCAACTTTTTCAAGCTCAGCGACGTCGCTTAAAAGCACCGGCAACAACTGATGCAAATCCTTAAGTGACTTATAGGTGATGACTTCAGTGTTGGGGTTAAATACTTGCGACACCGCGGGCCGTTCCTGGACAACAGAAGGAGTCCCCACCACTGCAGCCTCATACGTCGCCGACGAAAGCCCAAGTTCATACGGCGCCCGACCGACCGCAGATTGGTGCATTAACGGAGGCGGTAATTCCACTACAAAAGAAGCACCGGCGAACAAAGTGCCTCTGTCTGGTAGGGGGAGCGGCTCAACAACGGAGACGTTTAGGGGAAGTTCAGCCCACCCTCGTCCCATTACAACAATGTCGTCGAGATGATCTAAACCCATTACCACATCAACATTTTCTGGATCTGCATCTCCGACAACCATGAATCCTTTTCGATCCGAAGACACCGACTCCAATACCGCGGGTGGGTGGACAGCTGGTTCCATCAGAGAAAGGCGAAATGTTCCTAATAACGCGTAGTCATCGAGAGTTTGTTGGTCGGGAACGGTTACGAGGTCGTATTCACGTAGGTCATCAGCGAGTTCTCCAAGATCTGTAGGAACACCTATGAGAGATGGCCCCGTGTGTAAGCAAAGGGCAACGGTCCCCGATTCTGCAGTCAGCGAACGAACTTTGGATCGGTCGGGAACCCCAGCAGAAGGAACCACCACAAGAATTTCAGGTGAGTACCGGTCAAGACCCCAACGAATAGCGGCTTCTGTTGGGGCCACTGCGACCACCTCGTGGCCTAAAAATCTTAAAGGGTCTGCTACTTGGGATCGCAGTGGCGAATCCGTGGCGTCAACTCCGTAACCAGTTATTAGTATCCGCATGGTTGGGGGCATCCCTAACGATCGATCTAATCGGTCCCCTTAGGGTCCTCCCACTTCAGTGTGGAACAGTTCGCGTCAAATTTCGATGACCATCGGAAGGTTCATTTCGAAGACCGAACCAAACACATACCAGGGCGACAACACCGACTACCACCGATGTCCATACGTTAATTCTCACACCGAGTACTTCAGTCGCTTCATCGGCTCGGAGTAATTCAATCCACAAACGTCCACTGGTGTACCCCAGTACGTAGACAGCCCAGCTGTAACCCTTTTTCAAATTCGGCAAAAGTTTTGGCACAAGGAACGCTATGAAGGCAGCGACCCCAAGATTCCACAGAGCTTCATATAGAAACGTGGGATGGAATGTTGACGATTCTTGGTACAGCTTGGGTCTGTGTTCCGGGTCAATCTTGAGTCCCCACACCAAAGTTGTCGGTCTCCCAAATAGTTCCTGGTTGAACCAGTTACCTAATCTCCCTACTGCTTGGGCTACAGGGATACCAACGGCGGTTGCCTCAAGCATCGCGGGGACATTTCCTCCATCACGGCGCACGATCCACCAGCCCACAAGTGTGGCGGCAGCAACGGCGCCCCAGATCCCAAGTCCTCCCTTCCATAGCTTTGGGATTTCAGACCAGTTGTTTTGGAAACGACTGAAGTCAGTGGCTACGTGATACAGACGGGCCCCGACGATGCCAGCGGGAATTGACCAGGTCGCCATTCGATGCACGACGAGTAAGTCGCCACCGGCAGCTACGTAACGGCGCCCAGTGATCCAGACAGCCAACATTGCTCCTGCGGCGATCATCAAACCGTAGGCATTTAGTTCCAAAACCCAGATCTGGATGGAGTTCGTTGACGGACTAGGAATAGCCGCAAGCATCACCTTCTCCAGTCAAGTCGAGAATACAAATCCAATAAATTCATTATGTTCGAAACAGAGGACTCTCTTCGCCTCGAGGCTTCCCCTTGCTTGGTCACTAGCTTGTCGAAGTTCCTTCGTAGACCGCTGCTTTGATACCTCTCTCTTCGAGTTCGAGCAGCCACGGCACAGGGTCATCCAACATCCCCAGGCTCCACGAACCTGAAGGAAGAGCTCCAAGCAGAGACCACTCCGTTGCGATTGCGGCGATAGCTCCAGCAACAGTGGATGGATAGTCAATGGCACCGATCACGTCGGTTGCTTGGACACCATCGCGTTTCCCTCGGACTTCTATTCGAATAGCTCCGGGGCCACCATCACTATGGGGAGATCGAAGCATCGGTAACCACGCAGTGAAACGATCCCTCCGAGTTGCGGCGACCTTTGCCGTGATGCGGTCGGTGTCTGGAAAGTTACGAGAAAGCAACAGCGCGTCGGGAAGCGCAGCCCTGTAACAATCTCTGGCACCTAGCGGATCAGGGAACCAAACCAGTTCGCGGCCTGTGCCACCGGGATGTTTACGCCAATTACCGTCACGCCAATCAATGGCTTCTTTCGTTCTTGCCCTATGCAGTTGACGTTGACACGCCGGTCCGCCAGTACCCATCCGTGCAACGTGAACTTCCTCAACCTGATCGAATCTTAAGCCAGCGTGGCGGGCGAGCAAGCAACTCAACCCCGGGGAAAAAGATGCGCCAATGATTATTGACCGATCCGCTTTAGTCGCTGCCGCATCGAGGTCTAGTAACGCCTCGACGTCCTTAATTGAGTCAGAAACCGAAACAACATGGGAACCATTTCCGAGAGCTTCGTCTGCTAATTCCGCATGCCCTCCGGTCGGTTGAGCCAACACGGTCACGTCAACTGAAGGGAGCGGCCCAGGCGCGATGACCTCTATATCAACTCCGATGAGTTGCCGGACGAACCCATGCAACCGTTCTGGGCGTCGTGAGCCAAGAACCAGTCGGTCAACCACTCCCGAAGCTGCTAATTGTCGAGCAACACGTCGTCCAACGACACCGGCACCTATCACGGCAACTGTGGTCACGTCAGCGAAAATCCGGTCCGCTGAGTTGGCGCCAGCTTCCTTGTCGGGGAGGGACACCACCCGATCCTCTCAACCGCAAAACGGCGGCAACTGCTGTTCCCACACTTACTGCTAGTAGAGCTCGGCGTAGTACACGCATAACTACCTCGGCTATAAGGTCCGCCCTATTCAAACTTCTTAGTACGGATTGTTCGGAACGTGGGGCTAGCTGGAGTCGAACCAGCGACCTCACCCTTATCAGGGGTGCGCTCTAACCAACTGAGCTATAGCCCCGAACGAATTGCTGATGGTAGCGGCGGGGAGGTGAAGTAGCCAACGTTAGTTTCCCTGCGTTGGAGGTTGGTCTTCTTCCAAAAGGGTGACGCGGACTCCCCCTACGAGGTCACTAATCAGGTTAAACACGATGGTCAAAAGAACATTTAGAGCAATTCCCCCAACAAATAACACTGCTCCGATGACCGTTGCCCTCCGAAAAATCTCCTCCCCGTTGATTTCCCAGATTTCGTACGAGCCGACTTCAGCAACAAAAGATTCGATATTGGTAATGACGCCGGATTGGACAGCCGCCGTCCACAGAAGGTAGCCAGCTAAGACTGTGGCTCCGTAAAGGCAGGCGTAAAGCACTACCGAAACCTTCAACACTGACCATGGGTCGACGTGGCGAATTGTGCGGCGGGTTCTTCGAACGCGCGCCCGTCGTCGCCTCAACCATCCAAGGTCGTCTTCGTCGGGCACTACTGGGTCATCTACCGCTGGGGAAGAATTAGGGAGAATCGGACGGTACGCCGTGGGTTGGTCTGTTGAGGCACCAACCGACTCAACCGGTAGTTCCGGAGCATCAACTAACGGCATAACTCCAGTGGTATCGGCCGGTTCTAGCTCTTCATTATCTGCGTCACGTTTTCGTTGACGGGCTGGAGGTCGTCGAACCACAGTACGTTCTCGACGCTCAGGCGGATCCTGGGCCCCTGTCCCGTCGCCGCGGAATTTTTTCTTCTTCCTTAACCCTCGTTGGGCTTCGTCATCACTTGTTAAGCCAACAGCTCGAGCGAAAGTTTCGTCGTCAACACCGTCAACAGGCGTGTTTTCTCGATCTGGTTTATCAGACTCGGCCACGCGTCGAAGTGTACGGGAGGCTCATGCATCCCTGGTCGCGACTCAACTCGCCGCTCCAGATTCCACCGTTTCTTCCACTTCATCTTCAATGGTGACAGGCGACAATGCAGCGACAGTTTCCTCATCGCTGATATTCATCACTTTTACCCCAGTGGCGTCACGTCGTTGTTCAGCAATCTCTGACACGGAAGTTCGTATAAGCACACCTCCAGAAGAAACCAGGATCACTTCGTCTTCGAGATCAACCATGCGGGCACCGACCACAGCAGCGCCGCGTGCCTCAGTCAGTTTTATCCCTTTGACCCCCATGGTGCCGCGTCCTTTTCGGGGGTAAGCCTCAATTGGAGTGCGTTTCCCGTACCCACCTTCTGTGACTGTAAGAAGGTGTCGTTGGTCGTTTTCTGAGATTGCCACTGCCGCCACTACCGCGTCATTTTCTCTTAACCGCATACCTCGAACACCGCCGGCGCTTCGCCCCATCGGTCGTACTTGGGTGCCCGAGAAACGAATGGCTTGTCCTTTGCTACTGACCAGTACGACGTCATCGCTTTCGCGAACTTGAATGACGCGAACCAACTCATCACCTTCGCGCAAGTTGATAGCGATGAGGCCATTAGTCCGATTTTTGTCGTATTCGGTGAATGCCGTCTTTTTGACTACTCCTTTTCGGGTCACAAAAAGTAGGTATTCGTCAGCTGTGAATTCTTCTGCATCGATTACAGCCTCGACGATCTCCTCTGGTTCTAATTGCAGCAAGTTCACTACGGCAGTCCCGCGCGCGGTCCGGTCCATCATTGGCACTTGGTAGGCCTTGAGGCGGTACACCTTGCCCCGATTGGTGAAAAAAAGAAGATACGAGTGCGCTGTGGTGGTCAGAACACGAACCAAAATGTCGTCTTCTTTTAGTCGCGCTCCTTGGACGCCTCTCCCTCCGCGTCCCTGAGTTCGAAATGAGTCGGCAGTAACCGATTTGATGTAACCACCCTTGCTGAGCGTTACCACCACAGGTTCGTTGTCAATGAGATCTTCGATCTCCATGTCGCCCGCATCGAAGACGATCTGAGACCGTCGGGGTGTGTCATGCTCAACACGAACTTCGTTTAGCTCTTCTTTAATCACCGAGCGAAGCTGCGTCTCACTGTTGAGAATGCTTTCGAGTTCTTCCATCCGTGCACGTAACTCGACGAGTTCTTCCTCCAGACGGGTTTTCCCCAGCCTGGTGAGGCGCCCCAACTGCATATCAAGGATGTGATTTGCTTGACGTTCGCTAAAGGAGAGCGGCTCAGTTTGGAGATCGGCAAGCGCCGATACGCGATCTTCACTACCGCGTATAAGGGCAATGATGTCGTCAATAAGGTCAAGTGCCCGAACGAGACCTTCAACAATGTGGGCCCGATCCCGAGCTTGCCCAAGCCGATATTCCGAACGTCGTGTGACAACATCGATCTGGTGATCGACGTACGCCACAAGTGCGTCACGCAAATTAAGGGTCCTCGGTACCCCATCGATTAACGCCACGATATTCGCAGCAAAACTGCTTTGCAGTGGTGTGTGTTTGAACAGATTGTTTAAAACAACATTGGCCGGCGCATCCCGCTTAAGTTCAATTACGAATCGTGTCTCTCCTTTAGCGGACTCATTTCGCAATTCCCTGATGCCGTCGATAATTTTTCGATCCACGGCGTCTGCAATTTTCTGTTCAATGTTTTCGACAGATGTTTGGTACGGAATTTCAGTGACCACAATTTGGGTGTTCCGACCATCTTCAACTATTTCTGCACGGGCACGAATTCGAATCGACCCACGTCCCGTCATAAACGCGCTCGTTAAACCTGCGCGTCCCATGATCAATCCGCCGGTCGGAAAGTCAGGACCTTGGACAAATTCCATAAGGTCGGGAACGGTCGCATCAGGGTTGTCAATGAGGTGAAGTGTGGCGTCGATGACTTCGGTCAAATTATGTGTCGGGATATTGGTGGCCATGCCAACTGCGATGCCTTGGCTTCCGTTTACCAACAAGTTGGGAAAGCGAGCTGGCATGACTAGTGGTTCTTCTCTGGAACCGTCAAAGTTTGGGACGAGGTCGACCGTGTCTTCGTCGATACTTTCCACCATTCGCATCGCAAGATCGGTGAGTCGACATTCGGTGTACCGATATGCCGCTGGTGGATCATTGGGCGATCCAAAGTTGCCGTGCGGATCGATCAAAGTGTTAGCCAAACTAAAGGTCTGGCCCATTCTCACCATTGCGTCGTAGATCGCAGAATCACCATGCGGGTGATAATTACCTATGACGTCACCTACAACGGTCGCACATTTTTTGTGCGGCCGATCGGGTCGCATACCTGTTGAAAACATCGACCAAAGGATGCGCCGGTGAACCGGCTTCAACCCGTCTCGAGCGTCAGGTAATGCTCGTGCTGTGATGACCGACATCGCGTAGTCAAGGAACGACTGTTCCATCTCATGTTGAATTGCAATCGGTTGCACCGACAGATGTGATTCACCGTTTGATGCTTGCCCCTCTGGGGGTGGAAGATCAGTCATGTTCGTCAGATATCCAAGAATCGCACGTCGTGCGCGTTGGTCTGAATAAACCCTTTACGGCTCTCTACATGTTCGCCCATTAAGACACTAAAAATGTTGTCTGCGATTGATGCTTCGTCGACGGTTACTTGCAACAGTGTTCGCTTTTCGGGGTCCAGAGTTGTTGTCCACAACTCGTCAGCGTCCATTTCGCCTAAGCCTTTAAGACGTTGAAAATCGTTCTTATGATTAGGACGGTCATCCAAGAAGTCGTCTTTCGCCCTGTCGTCTTTGAGGTAGATCGTGTCAGTCCCCACTTTTGTCGAATAGAGAGGGGGTTGAGCAATGTATACGTGGCCACCTAGGACTAAATCTTTCATCTGCCGCCAAAAGAAGGTGAGGAGGAGGGTCCGGATGTGGCTTCCGTCGACATCGGCATCACAAAGGAGAACCACTTTGTGGTAGCGAATCTTCTCGATCGCGAAGTTACCTTCACCTACCCCTGCCCCGATCGCGGAAATCAACGCTTGCACTTCGGTGTTTTGGTACATCTTCTCCAGTCGCCCACCGAGGCGCTCGACGTTGAGGATTTTCCCACGTATTGGAAGAATGGCCATGGTTCTGGGATCTCTTGCGTCTTTAGCAGAGCCACCTGCAGACTGACCCTCGACGATATATAACTCAGATTCTGAAGCGTCCCCAGACGAGCAATCAGTGAGTTTGCCTGGGAGACCGGCGCCTGCCAGCGCAGATTTTCTGATCGTATTCTTAGCTTTTTGAGCTGCCAGACGGGCCCTTCGCGCGTCAACGGCTTTCCCGATCGTTCGTTTCGCTTCTTTAGGGTGTTCTTCGAGCCAATCAGTTAACGCTTCATTGGTTGCTTTTTGCACCAGGCTCCGCATTGAAGTGTTGCCAAGTTTTGCTTTGGTTTGCCCTTCAAACTGAGGCTCTTGAAGACGAACACTTACGATCGCTGTGAGTCCTTCGCGAATATCGTCGCCTTGTAAATTGTCTTCTTTCTCTTTCAGGAGATTCTTTGCTCGCGCATACCGGTTCACCGTTGACGTCAAAGCAGTTTTAAAACCCTCTTCATGCATTCCGCCCTCAATGGTGCTGATTCCATTTGCGAACGAATGAATCCCATCGAGTTGGTACCCCGTATTCCATTGGAAAGCGATTTCCACTTCGTCACCGCCCTCTCCTGCTTCTAAATACCCGACGCCCTCAAACAAAGGGTCCTTCGCGTCGTTGAGATGGCGAACAAAATCTTTGATCCCCCCGTCATACTGAAACTCTGATTCAGGCAATGATGGGTCTCGCTCATCGCGAAATCTGATACACAGCCCGGCATTCAAAAACGCCATCATTTGGAATCTCTCCAAAAGCGTTTGAGCACGAAAATCAACCGACTCGAAGATTGTCGGGTCAGGGGTAAAAGTGATGCTGGTCCCGGTCTTGGGATCCGTGGCATCAGCCACTTCACCTAACGGAGCGACCGGTTCTCCCCCATTATGGAATTCCTGTTTCCATCGGCGTCCATCACGACCTATTTCAAGTTCTACATGTGTTGACAACGCGTTAACAACCGAAACACCGACACCGTGAAGGCCCCCGGACACCTTGTAGCCGCCACCACCGAATTTTCCTCCGGCGTGCAGCACGGTCATAACTACTTCTGCAGCCGATTTGTCAGGAAATTTCGGATGAGGACCGACCGGGATTCCCCGTCCGTCATCGATTACACGGCACCGTCCATCGGGAAGAATCACAATTTCGATGGTCGTGCAATGACCTGCCATCGCTTCATCAACAGAATTATCGACTACCTCGTACACCAAGTGATGAAGACCAGAAGGTCCAGTTGAGCCGATATACATACCAGGTCGTTTTCGAACAGCTTCCAGACCTTCCAGAACTTGAATACTGTCTTCCTGATATGTGGTATCGCTCACCGAACCCCGTTTCTGGACCCAAGGCTACCAGTCGTAGGGGGATAAAAGAGGCAGGGTTAAAAGCCTGTAATGGGCTCTCAACGCTTCTCAGAGAAAAAGCTCCGATCAGGAACCTTTGACTTGAACTCTTATCCCCGTTAGGTCCAATTTTGGGTGGAGTTGGATCAAATTTGTAACCAAAACTTGTTCGAGATACCGAACTTCGGTAGCCCACCCAGGATGATCAACTTCGATTAGGAGTTCACCCTCTAATAGACGAAGCGGCTTGCAATGTTGAGCAACAGTTGAACCCACGGCCTCACCCCAATGTTCGTGTATTGCATACATTGCGCCGTTGTCACCGAAATCACCAATCATTCGCTTCAGCACATCGCTGAGGGAACGCGGTTCCAACCAACGTCGACGCGAATGGTCCTCAAATCCCATTGACTTCACCTTCGGAGATTTCAAGTGTTAGCCCTGGTTGGACCCCCTGAGGGACTGTACCGGTAGCAGACGTTAAGACGATTTGCGCATCAGGGAGACACTCCACGAGTCGACGCGCTCGTCCTTCGTCAAGTTCGGAAAACACGTCGTCTAACAACACCAGCGGATTGTCACCAGAGACCTCAGCCACATATGCGTGGATCGACAAACGCAACGCTAAGGCCAGACTTCGTTGTTCCCCTTGGGATGCGTGTGTTCTGGAGTGAAGGTGGTCTAACAAAATAATCAGATCATCGCGATGTGGCCCCACCAAAGTGATTCCCCGTCTTATTTCCTCATCTTGTGCCGATACAAGACTCTTCGCTAACCCTTCTTCTAACCAACTGGCGTCCAGTCTTAATGACACCTCGTCGTTGGTACCCGCAACGCGCCGATAAAAGTTGGTAACTACCGGTTCGATATTTGACACAAATCTTGATCGCTGTTCCCCGATTTCATCAGCCACGTCGACCAGTTGTTGGTTCCAGATCACCAAGCTTGCTTCAAGGTCCGCCGTCAACCGTCCACGAGCTTGCTTTAACAAATTATTTCGCTGTCGAAGAATGCGGTCGAAATCGGTCCTAACGGCACGAAATTGACTACTAATACTCGCAAGAGCGTCATCTAATAACGAACGCCGTATCGCAGGTGACCCTTTTATGAGGTCTAGATCATCGGGACTAAATACCACCACTCGAACGGTGTCACCGAGGTCTCGGAATTTTTTAACTCGTTGTTTATTTATTTGAGCTCGAGACTGCCCACCAACCGCAAGCTCAAGTTCAACTAGAGATGACCGCCCGTTTTGTTCGACTTCTGCCCGGATATACGCAGAGGACTTTCCATCAGCTACGAGTGCATCAACCTTCGCCCCACGAAAAGAACGGGCACCGCTTAACAGAGCAAGACCCTCAACGAAGTTAGTTTTTCCATGTCCATTGAGCCCGATAATCAGAGTCACTTTGGGATCTAGCCCAATTTCGGTCATTCGGTGATTACGGAAATCTGTGAGCCACAGACGTTTGACGATCACCGCTTCGACGTAACTGTTAAGAAACGCGAACTGGCATTAACAGGTAAAGAAAATCTCCACCTTCACTTGACCGAAGCACAGCGGGTTTTAAAGCGTCGAGAGTTTCAAGAACCACTTCATCCCCAGAAGCAGCTTCTAATCCTTGGATCAGATAGTCCGGATTGAACGCGACCGTAAGTTCGTCACCCTCATACTGAGCATCTACTTCTTCGTGGGCTTGACCTACATCTTGTGTCACAGCCATCAACTCCACAGAGTTTGCCTTTTGGGTGATTCTCAAAGGGGTGGTATCTCTCGCCATAAGTTTCACTCGCCGAACTGCTTCTAACAATGGTTCTCTGCCAATAGTGAGTTGGTTGGGGTAGCTACTAGGAATGAGTTGTCGGTAATTAGGGAACTCTCCCTCTATCAGTCGTGTCGTCACCTGAACTTCTCCATCATCGACCGACACATCAAAGGTGACTTCCCGGTCACCTAAACGAACCCTCACTTCTTCCGATTCACCCAACACGCGACTTAGTTCATCAAGAGCTCGCGAAGGCACAAGCACTTTTTGGCCATCACTAAGCACAGTCGCATCGGGAAGGTCGCGAACAGCGAGACGATAAGAATCTGTGGCCACCAACCGAAGACCTCCATCTTCAGCTGACATCAACACGCCAGTCAAAATTGGACGGGCATCATCACCACTTGCAGCTCTGACAACCTGTTTCAGACCAGCCGCAAGATCAGCAGTAGCGACTGTCACTTCGTCCCCACTCGGATCTGCAAGCACAGGAAAATCATCTACTGGGAGTGTCCGCACAGAAAACTGTGACCGTCCTCCAACAATCTTCGCCTCTTCTCCAGAAACTTCAACCTCCACCGCACCTGAATCAAGAGATCGCACAATATCGACTGCGATACGCGAGGGAAGCACGGCCTCCCCTGGTTCAGTGACAGCCACAGAAACTGACGCCCTCACTGTGATTTCTAGATCGCTTCCTGTAATGGTTAAGAGATCGTCGCGAGCGTTGAGGTGGATACCTGTAAGTACGGGTAGAGCACCACCGCGACTGCTCACAGCTCGGCTCGCCGTCCCTAATTGCTCGACGAGTGCATCACGTTCACATCGGAACTTCACGTCGAACTTCCTCTCTTTAGATGGGTTTTAAAATTTAATAGTGGCAATAGGTCCTGTGGATTGTGGACAATAGGGTGAATCCGCTGGTCAGTCATTGTTTCTTTATCGACACTACTGTCCACCGCTGCCCACAGGGAACCCTGCCGGTTAAAGAAAACTTTCGATCTGTGTGGATAAGTCGAAATTGTCCACGGGGTCTCCACAATGCCGTCCAGAACCTTATCCACGTCTTATTGAGACTTAATGTCGGAGATCAAAGCACTTACTTGGTCGTAGACCTGGCGGCGTTCAGCCATTTGATTTCCCACTTTTTCGACCGCGTGCATCACTGTTGTGTGATCGCGTCCTCCAAATTCCCTGGCAATGGCGGGATAACTCAGATCAGTTAGTTCTCGAACGACATACATACTTATTTGACGTGCTTGCACCAGACTCCGATGACGGCGCTTTCCTTTCAGTTCATCAATGTCATAACCGAACATTTCTGAGGTTGCATTGATGATGACTTCCGAAGTGATGGGTCGCGACTGGTTACTGTGAATAATGTCTCTCAATACTCGTTCGGCTAATTCAACGGTTATTGGTTCATCCGTCAACGACGCATAGGCACTGACTCGGATGAGTGCGCCTTCAAGTTCGCGAATGTTGTTGGTGATGAGTTCAGCGATGAATTCCAATACTTCGTCAGGAACGTCACTACGCGCAACTTCAGTTTTCTTTCGCAGGATCGCGAGCCTGGTTTCGACATCGGGCGGTTGGATGTCTGTTATGAGACCCCATTCAAATCTGCTACGTAGCCTGTCCTCTAATGTCGCAATGTTTCTTGGTGGGCGATCGGAAGACAAAATGACTTGGCGTCCGGCTCCGTGAAGCGAGTTGAACGTATGGAAAAACTCTTCTTGGAGACCCTCTTTGCCTTCCATGAACTGAATGTCGTCGATCAACAACACATCGATATCGCGGTAGCGCCTTTTGAAAGTGTTGGTGGTTGAGGTTCGAATAGCTTCAACAAATTCATTAAGGAAGGTTTCACTCGAGACGTAACGGGCTGTGTAATTGGGGTAAGTGCTTCTGATGTAGTGGACAATTGCTTGGAGTAAATGGGTTTTACCTAATCCAGCGCCTCCATGGATGAACAGAGGGTTGTAGCTACGGCCAGGGGTTTCCGCTACTGCTAGAGCAGCAGCGTGAGCAAATCGGTTACTTGTGCCAGTTACGAATGATTCAAAGGTATACAACGGGTGAATCGTGTCGGTATAGGAGTCTCTTCGTTCTGGGCTTCGATGGCTCTCGATCTGGGTGGAGCTGTCGAGTCGATCTTGTAGATCTGGGGCCGAAGGAGGTTCTTGGCGAATCTGGGGTGCTTCGGCCACACCCACTGAGGCATGTAGTTCTGGTTGAACCTCAATGTCAATTACGTCTGTTTCACAACCAGCGTCGGCTAACGCCGCTTGAACCATAGGTAGGTAGCGGTTCAAGACACGATCCCGAATCACACCGCTAGGTGCTACGAGCACGACTCTCTCAGTTGACATTGCCACAATGTGGAGGTCGCGAAATGAGGTCAACCAGACAGCTTCTGACACTTGGCTTCGAAGCAAACTCTTGCAGGTTGTCCAGGTTGAATCGGAATTCAACGCGTCAAGACCAGTAGCGTCATTTTGGTCTGTGTTACTTACTGTTTCGTCAGCCACAAGGCCTCACAAATCAAACCGTGTGGAAAACCTGTGGCTGCTGTGTAAAACCCTAGGATCCACTCGTTCGTGGGTTGTGGAACCTAGCACTCCGTGGCGAAGAATAGGTAAAATACTACTGTAAGTGTTAAATCATTCCGAATAGGGTTTGAATTAGCACGTTGCGCGCGAGAATGTGGTCGCGTTGCAAGCTTTGAGGTTATTAGAGAATCAAGTTTCTCTTTCACTGCTCCATCTTGTAGTGAGAATCAAGTTTCTATTTCAACGTAATTCCCTCTAGGCTGATGCTGTTCGGGTGTAGTCAAAAGACTCGCCAGGCAAGACTTATCTAAAATTCCTATTCCGTCGTCCAAATCGTTGTTCTTGTGAAAGGAAATCCTGGACTCTAGACGTATTCGCAGCCGCTCATAACGTTGCCGTCTAGCTTCCTCCCCCTTTCGTCTTCCTCAGCGACGGGCGTACCCACGGCCAAATTGGAGGCCGACACCATGAAACGTACTTTTCAACCAAATAATCGCCGCAGGGCTCGTCGCCACGGCTTTCGTCATCGCATGTCAAGCAAGGCTGGACGTGTCATCATCAAGTCGCGTCGGGCCAGGGGCCGTCAGCGGCTGAGCGCTTGATTGAGAGTTGTAGCCAGCGAAGCGATTTTGCGATACTAAACCGAGCAAAACGGGTAACTGGCCGCATTTTGTGGATGATGTTTTCCCCCGATGTAACCCTTGACCACCCGCGCGTGGCCTATGCCATCGGTCGCGCTCGAGGAACTGCTGTCCAAAGAAATCGCTTGAGACGCCAAATTAAGGCAGTTTTGCGTGAAAGAGGTGCCTCTGTTCCCAAAGGTCGTTACCTCATTGGAGCCCGTGTTCCTGCGGTTTCAGTTACTTATCCACAGGTACACGACGAAATTGTTGAATTAATGAAGAAATCCCGAGAATTAACATGAGTTTGCTAGGGAAAGGGCTCTTAGGTGCGATCCGGTTCTATCGGGCGCTTTCCAGTCGTCGAGCCCCTGTGTGCCGATTTAATCCGACTTGTTCTCAATACGCAATCGACGCCATAGAGGCCCACGGCGGTTCACGCGGCACTTTTTTTGCTGTGCGCCGCATCATACGTTGTCATCCATGGGGTGGTCAGGGGTACGACCCAGTGCCAACCCTTGCACACAAAGCTGAGGCCCAATGTTCAATGTGATTGCCCGAGTGCTTGCCTGGTTGTACGACTTTTCGGGCAGCTATGCGATATCGATTGCCCTTTTGACATTGCTAATCATGCTGGTCCTAACCCCGCTGACCCTTAAAGGCACCCGCTCCATGATGCGGATACAAGTGCTTCAGCCAGAACTCAAGCGGATACAAACTAAACACAAAGGTGACCGTCAAAAGATAAACGAAGAAACTATGGCTCTGTACCAAACACACGGAGCCAACCCATTATCCGGCTGTCTCCCCACTCTGGTCCAGCTCCCAGTGTTCCTGGTTCTTTACAGGGTCATTAATGGAATGACGAAAATCGGTGGTGATGGGATTCCAAACCCTTCCTACTTGGACAAAGAATCAAACCTATATAAGGACCTTGTCGCTGATGGCGGCGAAATGGTCTCCTTTGGCATTGACCTGTCGGAAGCAGCGAAAGACGTCATTCAATCGAACTTCGTGGATGGACTCCCCTACCTAGGCCTCGTTGCTGTCACCTTTGTTTTGTCTTTCCTCCAACAATCGCAAATGAAGGCACATAGGGGCGATGCTGCGGCGCAAAACCCGCAGATGGAAATGTTGATGAAAATCATGCCCTACATGCTTCCTGTGTTCGCATTTTTAGTGCAGGCAGCGCTTGGGGTTTATTTCATTGCGTCGAGTCTTTATCGCATTGGGCAGCAATCATTTATTCACAAGACGATGAAACCCTTGACCACCGGTGAATCAGACACCATCGAAGCTGAAGTTGTTGAGGAAAGCGAGCCTGTTACCAAAGAAGTACCCAATCAGCGCTCTCAAAAAGCCATATCAGCGGAGGACGAACGTCGTAACGCACGCGAACAGCGCAGCAAGAACCGCCAATCCGGAAACCGTAAAGACTCCCGCAAGGACTCCCCTAAAGACTCCCGCAAGGACTCCCCTAAAGGCGGCGCCTCCAAGGCAAAAAAGCCTAAAAATGAACCGGAAGCAAAACCGATTCAGTCCAAACGCACATCGGGCGATGGGCGAACTAGAAAGCGGCGGAAGTAACTAGACATGGATTGGATCGTGACAACTGGCCCCAGCGTGGCCGACGCAGTTGAAACAGCGCTCGACGAACTTTCGGTTTCTAGGGAAGACGTGGAATTTGAGGTAGTCGCCGAGCCTAAAACGTCAATTTTTGGTCTCAGGAAAAAACAAGCCCAAGTTCGGGTGCGTGTTCGACCCGTCGCCCCGCCTCCTAAACGAGACAGGCGCCGCCCTGAAAGAAATTCGAAAAATAGAAAGCCTCGAAATCCGGGACGAAAAGACAAACCCAAAGCCGGGGGATCTTCACGGAAGAGGACTACACCAAACCCTGGTAAAACCAAGGGTTCGAACGACACTAAAACTTCAAAAAAAAGCGCGCCAAACACGGAGAAGGACCGCGACCAGAAGAAGGACGTTAAGCCAGCTCCCACAGGAAACCGTCGCAAACGGACCATCAGCTCGGCCCAGAAGCCACCCGAAACAAAGCTATCGAACACACGTTCGATCAAAAACCCCGATGATGACCAAACCCCGGCAGAAGTGCCCCCAATTCGACGAACCCGTAAGATCGACCACTAGGGACTACGTCCCGGAATGAGAAGCAAGAGACTGCGATGACTACTGAAACCACTGTAGAAGAACAACAAAAGATGGTTGGTGAGTTCTTGGAAGGACTAGCTAAATCTTTTGGGATTGAAGCAACCGTTCAAAACGTTGCCGCCGATGAAGACAGCTTCGAAGTAAATTTGGATGGCGATGATAAAGAGTTAGGGCTCCTTATTGGCCCTAAGGGTAATCATCTGGTCGCAATGCACGAAGTGTGTAAGACCATGTTGCAACGTCGGTTGGCTGGCATGGACCGCGCGCGGGTCCGTGTAGATGTTGGGGGTTATAGGAGTCGACGACGTGAAGCGCTCCGGGCCTACGTCCAAGAACTCGCCCAGAACGTAATTTCCTCCGGGGTAGAAAAAGGTTTAGAACCGATGAACGCTGCTGATCGTAAGGTCGTGCATGACGCCGTCAACGAAATCGATGGCGTGTCTACGGTTTCGGTGGGTGACGAACCACGTCGGCGAGTTGTGTTGACCGTTGCTAGTGACTGATTGATCTAATGAGGCGGCTTGAGCTGACGGCCGTGTTTAAACAGTCCCAGGTTCTTGGACACATAGGACCTGGAAACATCGATGAACAGATAGAACACGCAAGAGCGCATCTTGGCGAGGCAAATCCTGCAAAAGGCTCAAGATGGTGTGATTTGGGCTCCGGCGGCGGACTGCCAGGTCTGGTTGTCGGGTACGACCGCCCCGATCTGCGATTAGTTCTTTTAGATAGATCAACTGCACGAACGAGTTTTTTAGAACAAGCCATTAGTGATCTAGGCCTCGAAGAGTCTATCGACGTGTTGACTGGTGACGCTGCAGTTATTGCCCATCACGAGGAACATCGCGGGACTTACGATGGGGTGTTTAGTCGATCGTTCGGATCGCCGGCTATAACGGCGGAATGCGCCACGGGATTGTTGCGAGTCGGTGGGCGCCTCGTTGTCAGCGAACCTCCTGATCCACTGGTGGACCGTTGGGAACAAAGCGTTCTTTACTCCATGGGGTTCGGCGAACTTGAGTTCTCAGTTACATCACCAAGGTTTGTCTCCATTTCGTTAGTCACTCCGACACGACACGAATTACCCAGAAGTTGGAAGAAATTAACTAAAACCCCGATGTTTTGAACAGAGAACTCCACCACGTTTCACGTGAAACCGAGAAAGCCCCAGTTGTTTCACGTGAAACAACGCTTTGTTGACAGTAAACACGCTGAAATAACGGTTCTTTGGCTAAGAATGCTTGACCCTGATGGCTGTAAGGAGTGAGATAAGCACCAGAGAGATGGGTCTCCGGGTTCATCTGAAAGAGTCGGAACTTCATGACCCGTGTCCTCGCGATTGCTAACCAAAAGGGTGGTGTAGGTAAGACCACGACAGCTATTAGCGTTGCGACAAACATTGCTTTGGCGGGACGGCGTACTCTTCTCATCGACGCAGACCCACAGGGAAACGCGACGACCGGGTTTGGGATTAATCCACGAACCCTGGAAAGTTCTACCTATAACGTTTTGGTTCAACAGCTCCCCATAAGCGCAGCACGGGTCCCAACCGAGATCGATGGGTTGGAGTTGTTGCCATCAAATCTTGATCTTGCAGGAGCCGAAGTTGAGTTGGTTCCCATGTTCAGTCGAGAATTGAGACTTCGTTCGGCTATTTCGTTGGTCGCGAACGAGTATGACTATGTTCTGATTGATTGCCCACCTAGCCTTGGGATGGTCACCGTTAACAGCCTCGCTGCCGCTCGAGAAGTGCTCATCCCAGTCCAATGTGAGTACTACGCGCTCGAGGGACTAGGTCAGCTTTTAAGCAACGTGGACCTAATCCGTCAGAATCTCAATCCCGACTTAGAAGTCACGTCGATTATCCTCGTCATGTACGACGCGCGGACCCGCCTCGCCGAGCAGGTAGTAAGCGAAGTTCGAGATCATTTCGGAGATATGGTGCGCACTACAGTGGTGCCCCGTTCCGTTCGATTGTCTGAGGCGCCTAGCTACGGTCAGCCCATCGAGTTGTATGACCCGTCGAGCAGAGGCGCAGCGGCCTACCGCGAAGTCACCAAAGAAATATTGGATCAGCAAACCCCGGGTATGCCTTTGCCCGAAAGGAGCTCATGATGTCTAAACCACGAGGAGGATTGGGGCGTGGACTTGGAGCGCTCATCCCACCTGTGACGCCAGCTGTTCGACAGGATAAAACAGCTAGTTCTCAACCTGTTGAGGGAGAAGAGCTTCAAATTAGCCCATTCGATGGACCCTCTCAGGCCCGCGGGTACGTTGAATTGCCTTTAGATGCCGTGGTGGTGAATAAGTCCCAGCCAAGAAAGATTTTCAGTGATCATGCATTGGAAATTCTTGCAGCTTCCATCAAAGAGTTTGGTGTGCTGCAGCCTGTTGTTGTCAGGCATATACAAGATGCCGAAACATATGAACTAATAGCGGGGGAGAGGAGGTGGCGAGCTTCTCGGCTTGCTGGGTGCACCACCGTCCCTGCGATTATTAGGTCTTCCACCGACGAATCAAGTTTGGTTGAAGCGCTGGTTGAAAATTTACACCGCGAGGACTTGAATGCGTTAGAGGAGGCTGCGGCCTTTCAACAATTAATTGATGATTTCGGAGTGACTCACGCTGAGTTGGCCTCCCAGATGGGTAAAGGGCGCGCAACGATCTCTAATTCCTTGCGCCTATTGGAACTACCTACCGAAGCGCAAGCAGCGGTCGTCGAAGGCAAAATTAGCGCCGGACATGCTCGGGCCTTACTGGCGTGTGATTCACCGCGGCAGCAGGCGATGCTTCTCGAGAAGATTATTACTGAAAACTTGTCCGTTAGAGATGCGGAAAAGTTCACAAAAGAGTCGGGTGTGAATAAACAGCCGCCGACTGCACCATCCAAAAGAGAAAATTCAGTCCCCCAGGCGTCTATCTTGGAGGCTCAGAACCAGTTGAGTGACCATCTGAATACTACGGTGAGCGTTCACTTAGGCAGTAAACGTGGAAAAATCACGATTGATTTTGCCACTGTAAGTGATCTTCAACGGATTTACGACATTATTTGCCAACGGAACTGAATCGACTAAATATCCGATGTTCATAACCTGTGGATAACTGCCTTGGCGTACTATTCAAGACCTTTTTGAACAAATCCACGAACTTCCCGGGTAATTATCTTTGCCATCATTTGGTGGCTGCGAACCAACGCGTTTACATCGCTCAGTCGAAACAGCAGAGCGGGCATTTGAGTTTCCCTCAACAAGGGGAGTCGCATCCCTATCGATGTGATCCCAGGGAACAGATCCTGGAGATTGGAGGAAACGGCGTTTCCAATTTGTTTGCCGGTTGGGCTTTCGAAATGATCCCCGAGAAAATGACAAATAGAGGGGATTCCTTCGCGGATCTCGACTCCTATACAAAAATCAGCTCCAAAACTATTTGCTTGGCGGGCGTGGCTACTCCAATCGGGATGGTGAGCCGTGAGAACCTCTGCCCCTGCGTCCGTAAGGTTTCGTCGGAGGGATGCAACGATGGCATCTAATCCTCCAGTTTCAGCTACAAGGATTTTGTATCCATTTAACCGATGGCCAACAATAGAAAACTTATGTTGCTCTCGAAGTCGGGTGATCTCCGTGGATCCCCCAAACCGAGTTGCTACTCGTTGCAAAACCTCAATGGTGACGGATCCACAAACACCGTCTGGCACCAGCCCGGCATTCAACTGAAAATCCACCATTGCAGAAGCGGTTAGTTCGCCATGGATTCCGTCTATATGACCCATGGGGAACCCGAGCGTCGTCAATAGGCGCTGGAGTTCCGCAACATCGTCACCCCTCAGTGCTGGTACCTGCAGGTATAAGAGGCGCGAGCCAAGCCGATGACCGGCTTCCACAAGCTGACTCCATGTTTGAGGTCCGCAAATGCCGTCCACGTCAATGGCTCGCTGAGTTTGGAAACGCTCCAGAGCTGCTTTCGTTGATTCACCAAAGGTTCCATCAACCAAACCAGAGGAATGCCCAAGAGAAATCAGACGGCCCTGAAGATCGCGAACATGGGCGCCTTGAGCGCCGATTCCGAACGGGCGAATCGCTGTCGGCTCTATAGGAATTCGCCGATCTCCTCGAGCAGAGCACCCTTGGGCTTAGCCCCGATGAGCTTTTTAGCGGGTGACCCGTTTTCAAAAACTATTAGAGCTGGGATGCTCATAATTTCGTAACGGCGAGCTAGATCAGGGCTTTCGTCAACATTAACTTTTGCTATTTTGATTCCTTCTTGTTCTGAAGCGATCTCCTCAAGAATTGGAGCAATCATTTTGCAAGGGCCGCACCACTCCGCCCAGAAATCAACAAGGACCGGAGTATCCGAAGAATTGATCGCTTCGTCAAAAGAATTCATATCAAGGTCGGTAATGCCCTCAGCCATTTTGTGTCCTCATCTCGGGTGAAGGCACTCTAGTGGCATTCATCGATAGTTAATCGGCTTACCTCTACCTGCAGTCACTTAGCTAGGTGGAGTGTTCCTCTAACCATCTCTCAGCATCAATGGCTGCCATGCATCCCGAGCCAGCTGCTGTTATCGCTTGGCGGTAGTAATCGTCTTGGACGTCTCCGCAAGCAAAAATCCCAGCTATCTGGGTTTTGCTGCTGTTGGGCTCCGTCACCAGGTATCCATTTTCCTTGAGTTCTAGGTGATCTCGAAAAAGATCAGTGTTGGGGCGATGCCCGATCGCAATGAAGAGGCCTTGAACACTCAAAGGGTTTTGCGCCTTTGTGATGGTGTCTTCAAGCACTACCCCTGACAATTTCTCGTCGCCTTGGATTTCAACGACCTGGCTGTTCCAGAGGATCTCTAATTTGGGGTTCGAAAGGGCTCGGTCGCGCATAATTTTGGAAGCCCGTAGTTCATCGCGACGGTGGACTAAATACACCTTTGACGCAAACCGAGTGAGGAAAGTTGCTTCTTCGACTGCACTATCTCCGCCCCCCACTACGGCAATCTCTTGATCTCGAAAGAAAAATCCGTCGCAGGTGGCGCAAGTGGAAAGTCCATGTCCAAGGAGACGGTCTTCATTCGGTAGTCCCAACATCAGGCTTTGCGCTCCGGTTGAGACAATGACGGTTCGTGCTTGGTAAGAATCTTCTCCGACCCAAACCGTGAATGGGCGCGCGCTGAAATCGACGCGCGTGACTTTGCTTGTAATGAACTCTGCCCCGAATCGTGATGCTTGTGACCTGAAGTTCGTCATTAATTCAGGGCCCATGATTCCTTCAGGGAAACCGGGAAAATTTTCGACGTCTGTTGTCAACATAAGTTGACCACCTGGTTGATCGCTGGTCGAAGACGGTTCGCCTTCAATCACCAACGGTGCCATGTTCGCTCTTGCTGCATAAATTGCCGCTGTGAGGCCAGCAGGACCACTCCCGATGATCAAGGTGTCACGGATGTCGTTCACATTGTCTCCCGTTGGGGGTGGTTACTTGTCGGATTTAAGCGAGGCGTTTTGACCAGAGAAGGCCACCAGCTGCTGCGAACAAAGTCCCCAAGAGAAGATGGGTGCTCCAGACGCCACCTGGCAAAAAGTTATTCGTAGCTTTCACCGCAGCAATAACTACAAGAGTTGCAACAGCTGCTGCTGCGACACAAAGCACAATGCCATAAACGATGACGCGAGCGATGAGAAGGAGAGGACCCGTGGTTCTTCCCCGCAGTAATTCAACGAAGTCAACGACGATCTTGGTGGCGCGATTAGCCAAACTCGTGTCCGTTGACTTTTCAAAGGCTGGAGACGTCACAGAATGATCCTATCTAGGACACTTTGGGCAAATGAATCTTGTCAACAGATCTAGCCAAATAGTGGACGCCCACTGACCTTCAGTTCGCTGATCGTTACTCGATGCCCTCCAGCAGGCAGTCTTTTCCCAAGATCTGTTATCCATAACAAAAGGGTGGCCGCGGGTGCTCCATCTAAAGGAACCGTGATCGTTCCGCTGATTTCGTTTCGGCTGGTGACTGCCTCGCCCCATTTCTGCATGGCTCCGCTGCTGTCCTGGGACGCAAAAATCTCAAACGACCAATCAATAGTTGGAGAACTAATTCGGAGCTGATCAATGAGCTGGGGCGTTGGCCCAAGCTCAATGATGAGGCCCACGCCGTCTTTCAGTTTGCCAAAATCGCTTGTGGTGTAACGCTCCGTGTACCAACCGTTGCTGCTGTCGCCGTTGTTGATCAGATCGAGCTTTTCAGTATGTTCTTTTCGGTCATTGTCACCAGCGGGATCAAAATCAACGATGCGAACAATTACAAGTCGCGATGAAGGAGAAGAAGGACGCGAAGTGACTGGGGCCACGTCTGCTAAAGGATCTGAGACATTATCCATGAGAATGGTTTGCTCAGGTTCTAAGCGCACTACTTCGCTGACACCCCCAGCAAGTGAGGGAGTGGTTTCGGTTCGGGTCACAAAAAGTCCCGTGATGATGACCAACCCAGCTAACACCGCAATGATTGCTACCGGGGCGAACCATGTGCGCTCAGCCCGCAAATAATCGCTTTGAGTTGTCTCCACACCGTAAGGGAGTCGATCGAAATCCTGTTGGAGTGACCTTAAAGACAGAACCAGAGCGGTGGCGTCAGACCACTGGCTGTCCCGGTCGACCGACCGCCTGATGAGTTGCTGTAACGGCGCGGGTAGCGCGGGGTGGAGTTCGTAGCGCCCTTGGTGATCGATTTGTGGCCTGAAACCAACTAATAGGTAATGAAGTAGCTCGCCTAGTGCGCCTATGTCATCGCTCGGGCGAGCAGGGATACCGATGGCATCACTGGTTGGAGGACCTTCAACAATGACAACTGTCCCGTCTTTTCGTTGTCCGACATCTTTAGCTTGGAGTCCGCCAAGCGCGAAGCCAGCGTTGTGGAGGGTCGCCAAAGCTTCGCCGAGCTGGATGCCAATGGTGATTGCCTCTTGAGGAGAAAAGCGGCTTTGTTGAGAGAGACGGTCTTCGAGAGTCTCTTCGGGCAGTAACTCCGTAACTACCCCAAAGTGATCTTCAAGATCAATGGTGTCGAGAACATGTAACAACGCAGGATGCTCAACTCGAGTAAGAGATCGTGCCTGTAGTTGGACACGTTTCCCAATTTCAGTCGAGGGATCTAGAACTCTGATCGTTACCGGTCGATCTAGGGTCCGATCTAAGCCGTTCCACGATTCGACAGGGCCTGTGCTGACGCGATCATCAATTCTGTACCTCTGGTGATCTCCGGCGTCCATTATTTTTTTAAGGGTTCAGTTAGCTAGTGGTTTGAAAAGCGACACCGATTGTTCCGATACCCGCGTGGGCGCCTACTACTGGCCCAACCTGTCCGACTAACACGTCGGTTTGGACTAACGATTGGATTCGTTCCACAAAAGAATCCACGTCGTCACATGCTGCATGGGTGACGTAGATGCTTTCAATTTGCTGAGCGTGCTCTTCCACCACTTTGACGAGATAGCTAAGTGCCTTGGTTCTTGTTCGTTGTTTTCCTGCCGGTTCAACAACACCATCTCGTACTTCGATCAGAGGTTTGATCGAGAGCATTGACCCAAGAAGAGATCCTGCTGCACCGATTCGCCCACCTTTTCGCAAATTTTCGAGAGTGTCTAAAGCAGCATGAACGTGGGTGCGAGCTGCACTGTCAGTCGCGATGTTTGAGACCTCGTCTATGTCCGCGCCTCCTTTTGCTGCTTGTGCGGCTGCCACTACTACTGCGCCAAGGCCAAGGGTTACGGTTCGGCTATCGACGACTCTGACATCTATGTTGCCCTCAACCTCACGCGCAGCTTGTTGCGCAGCTTCGATAGTTGCTGAAAGTTCTCCACTGAGCACTATGGCAACCACGCCGGATGCACCCTCATCGGCTGCACGTTGAAATTCAGCGATGAATGCGCCGGGTGCTGGGGCGGCAGTTGACGGTAATTCGTCTGTCTCACGGCACTTTTCCCAAAATTGGTCTGTAGTGAGTTCAAGCCGATCAACGAACTCTGTTTGCCCGAATCGAATTTTGAGAGGCACGATGCCAATCCCAAATTGGTTTATGAGATCCTCAGGTAGATCGCAGGAACTATCAGTGACGATCTGAACAGAGTTCATGATGTTTCGTCCTTTGTTGGTGTTGACCGGATTGAGGAATCGCCTCGGAGGCCCGAAACTAGTTCTGACAGCGCTCGAGTACCTAAGAGAAGTGAAGTCACGAGATGCACAATTAGCACCCCGACACCAACAAGAGATACCCGCAGCAATGCTTGGTCAATCTTAAGGCGGTTCAACGCAACAGCCGCGCCGAAAGCGGCCAAAGCGGGCAATGTGTGTTTCGAGAACCCTGACTGTGTCAGACCGTTCAAGTGCCAGCGATTCAAAACTTGTTTTCGAAGTTGCCAAAACTCGATCCAAGCCCCAACAGCAGACCCAAGCGCGAGGCCTACGGGCCCTAAACGAGCTGGAAGGTGCGCCGCGTTTCGCACAGAATCCGACAGCGGTCCCCAAACAAAGTTCCCGTCACCAAAGCCGACGAGCCTCTGATCCACAACCAAAATTTGTTCGAACTGGAACATCAACACCGCCCCAACGACCATGGAGATGATCACCCGGCGACCAGCGATCCGAGCCGGAGTGCGAGTATCACCAACGCTGTAACAGACATTTTGCAGTAAGCGAGATCCCATTAGGGCAGGCACGCCAAGGGCGTATCCTCCGAGCGTTAACCCGATGACAGTTAAATCATCGTGGCTCACTCGGTTTCGAAATCCGCCCAGATTGAACAAAGCATCAGCGATTTGTGGGCCCGCTGCTAAATACAACGCGAGGATTGGGCCGACTAGCCAAAGCATTTGGAGCAATCTTTTTGAAAGCCGAGCAGCAACTTCATCAAAATCATTCATGCGACTGAGTTCAGGTAAGTCAGCGGCAACAATGCTTGTCGCTATCAGAGCTATGGGAAGTAGATAGAGAGCTTGAGCAGCTCCGAGCGAAGAAGCAGCCCCAACTGACAACAATGATGCCAATGCGAGGTCAATGAACGATGAGAGTTGCAAAGCTCCCCTGCCGAGCACGGCAGGCCCAAATCGCTTGAGCACAGCAGCGGTCGCAGGGTCTTTCCAAAGGAAATTAAACTTGATATGGCGGTTCGCCTTTAAGACTGTGGGCAGTTGGACACCCACTTGCAGGACGGATCCTGCCACGAGTGCCCATGCCAGAGTTTCTGCCGCGGAGGTGCCACTGAACTCCGATACCGCTATCGCAATAAGAACTGCGATCTGTGTCGCGTTCCAAATAATTGGAGCTGAGTATCCAAGAAAAAGTCGGCGGTGGCTAGTGAGCAAAGCCAAACACCAGGCGCTCATTACTAAGACGCCAGCTCCGATCAAAATGATTCGGACTAAACGAACCGTGAGGTCAAAACGGGCACCCGTAAACCCCCAAGCGATTCCTCGCGTAAGAGGCTCTGCTGCCAGAAAACCAAGAGCTACTAAGCAAACAACTAGGCACAGCAGGAACGAAGCGACTCCTCCTGCTAGCCGACCGGCCTTTTCGGGGTCGTCCTCGGATAAGCGGCTGTACTCAGGAACCAATGCCGCAGAGAGAGAGCCCTCGCCAAAAAGGTTCTGCAGCACGTTGGGAATTCGCTGCGCAGCGGCAAAAGCGTCTCCGACGAGGCCTATGCCGAGAATATTGGTGATGAGAGCGGTGCGCACCACGCCGGTGAACCGTGACAATCCGATGCCGCTTGCGGCTGCGCTCGCCCCGAAGCGGGTCATTGATGGGGGGCTTTCTTTCTTTTGGTGTCAACCACCCACCAGACCAATAAGAAAACTGCAGCTCCGATGGTTAGCCCAAGACCCACCCCTGTGGGGGTGGTAGCGCGGATGGCAGCTTGGGCTTTCCCAACTAGCAGCCCACCGTCAGGGGAGTGGAGTTCGATCGTTACGGGGAAAGACCCGGACCCGAGGGCGCGGAGTTGAAAACGATGAGTTGTAACACCAGGTTCCAAAACCAATGTGGTGCTCTCTCCGTCGTCGAAATCCTCGACCGTGAGTTTTTCTCCAATGATTCGCAATTCCACTCGAAGGGGAATATCGGCTCGGTTCTGAAAGCTGAACGGGACAGATGCTTTCTGCGACGTCAACTGGATTGATTCGTCTGGGGGAATGTCGATCAAACTCGTCTGCACCCGGATTCGGCTGACGATTGATTCCCAAAGTGTTTCTCGGTCGAGTTTCGACGAATCGCTCGACAAACTGAACAGTAATTTCTGAGACAGTTGGTCATGCTCAGAGGCATCTTCATCGCGGATCATTGAACGGAACGAGGTTAAGTACCTTTGGGCATCGCGGTAACCCGTGAAGTTTTCAGTTGTGGAACTGGGGTGGCTTCTAAGCCGATACTGCTGGAGTTTCCCGTCCTTAAGCAACAGCGACTTGGTGATAGCAGCACTGGCCGATACTGGTTCCACCCAATCCAAATACGTGAGACCTTTTAGAAATGCCGTCGCAAAATCAACATCGCGGGTTCCTGCCCCGAGATCTAAAACGAGTAATGGTGTTGGTTGTTGGGTGAAGGCAATGACCGCAAGGTGTGTCAAGACGCGGTGGGCTTCGCTAGCTGCCGTGTCGTATTCCTTTCGTGAGGAGAGATGATCCACGACAAGTGCCCTGACATTTGAATCGACGCCCAGTATTTCCACGGGGCCGCGTGGCGCAGTAGCGGGTAGTGGGAAGAGCGAAGAAGGTTCGACAATTACCTCCCGGATACCTCGTTGCCATCGACGATCCACTTGAGCGGTATCAGCCATTCCGTGTCCGACCCAAAGAGTTGGCGGCGCCAGAGTTCCCAAAGTTCTCAGTTTTTCTGAACCAATTTTGAGGAGTGTGGATACTTCACCGGAAAGTCCAGCATCCATTAGTGCTGCTTCGTCAATTGGAATGAAAGAGCCGCGTACAAGCTCATGCTGTGTTTTCGTGGTGTGAAATTTTTCTGCCGTAGTTTCATCTACCGAGTGGTCAATTCGGTTGGGCTGAAAGGTGACACTCACTGGGATGTCGAAATGGCGGACTAACAAATCGAACCAGGCTGAAGGGGTATTAAAATTTTCCTTTGAGTCAGCGTGGCCTGTTGTGTGCGGGATTTTAGCTACGAGTGCCAACGCCAACCTTTGAGAAGGGGCGTCACCAATTCGGATGAGATGGGTTACGACTCGGCCGACAAGTTCCTGACTCGCAGTCCGCATTTCTATCGTTATTGGGTACACCCCAACTCTTGCGACACGGATAGCTTCATCGCCATTGTTTGTAAGCGGAAATTTGATGGCTGCTAAGCCCCACGCATCAAGGTCAAGATCTGACACATCGATTGTTCGAGAAGCGAGAACGCCGCCTAACCCTTGACCGTTAACCGATTGAAGAAATCCCGTCTCATTGATGACTGGTTCATGAACCGTAACGATGATCTGGTCGTCGTTTGCAACTACCCCGGGTAGGCGAAGTGTGAAATCCAGGGACCCGCCTGCTTGAGCGATTGGAGATTGATGAGTGATTTGTATCCCGCCAGATCCAACTTCGACTGCGTTGACCAGATCAGGAAAACCAATGAGAAGACAAAGAAAAATTGGAATTCCACGGACCCACTTCAGCAGGTTCATCTTTTTGCGTCCCATCGCAAGACTGCTAGGCCATCGTTTTTCTGGGTGAATCCGGTGGACTCGTAGAGTTCTAATGCTGTGGCATTTTCGATTTGTGTATTTACCAGTACTTCATAGACCCGTCGTTTCTGAAGCCAACGAAGAGCATCAGCCACCAAGGAACGGCCTAGGCCATTCCCTTGGTGTGTTGGGTGTACTGCGAGCCTTTGGAGAAAACCTTGTCGCCCGGACCGACCCGTTATGGCGAAACCTTGTGGCGAAGGGCCAGTGTTAACGCGAACTCTGCTTTTGGGGGTTGCCTTAATGGCCTCCGTTAGCGCTATCGCGTCAAATTGCCAGAACTGCGAAAATGCGGATGCATCGATGTCGAGAATATGTGGCCAGTCGAAACGCCGAGCGCGTCTCGTCGGACGAGTAGGGGGTGGGATTTGCGCTGATAAATCGTGGCTGAGCAAAATCAACTCTTCATGTAGCTCGAATCCAATATCTCTAAAAAAATCTTGCTCTTGTGATGTTATTGCTGAAGTGAAAACGCGCTGTACACCGTTCTGTGCGAGTAATTGCAGAGTGGTTTTGATTTCGTCAGATCGCAGTTTTCCAGCAGGGAGCGTTGGCCTGAGGTGAGCGTCGGACTGACATTGAGAGTCTGTTCGAATGCGTACGCCACTGGAACTCCGGTGGAGCGGTTGGTCTGTCGACACTGGACCCTCCCCACATGAAGTTATAGGGAGGAGCCAAGCAGAGTTGGTCGCCTTAGTTAACGATTTAGCTAGCGAGTCGTGTTTCTACTTGGTCTAGCGCTTCGTCTTCACTGACATCCATACTTATTGAAAGCTCAGAAATCAGGATTTGGCGGGACTTGTCAAGCATGGATTTCTCACCAGCTGACAAACCTTTTGCAGATTCGCGTAACGCGAGGTTTCTCACCACTTCTGCCACTTGGTAGATATCACCAGACTTCAGCTTCTCTTGGTGATTTTTAAACCGGCGACTCCAGTTCGCCGGCTCACGTATATCTTTTTTGGCTAAAAGTTCAAAAAGGTCTTCGACGTCGTCTTCATCAATTGGGGGTCTCATCCCCACGGAGTCCGCCATATCCGCCGGGACAGACAGGGTCAGATCACCGTGCGCTGTTTGAAGAATTAAGTATTCGCGTTCTTCGCCGAACGCCTTTCTCTTTTCCCTTGCGGTAATCAGAGCTGCCCCGTGGTGTGGATAGATCACGCGGTCGCCGAGGTCGAACTTCATGCCCACTCCATCAAACTTCCGATTTCCGGCTCCACAATGGAATCCGGGCCTCTTAGGTTGCCAGGACTGACCTGGAACTCCAACTTGTTGGGCAAGATAACTGGTCGTTCTTGAGGAGTAGCTCTATTAATCTTGCAAAATTTGTGTCAATCCGAAGGTACCGTTTCGTTGTATGGACGGCATCGCACAAGCTGATAGCGATGACGTTGATCGACGCGTAGGGGGTCTAGCGGAGCTGTTTGTTTCCGCCGGGTGGGGGTTCTTTATCGTTGGGGGCGTCGTTCGGGACTTGTTTCTTGGACGACAGAGCGGAGATATCGACATCACCACGGACGCCACGCCAGCAGACACATCATCAATCTTGGCTGGGTGGGCGGACACGACCTGGGATCAAGGTGCTCGCTTTGGCACCGTCGGAGCGCGCAAAGGCGATGTCATAGTTGAAATCACAACTCACCGGTCAGAGAAATATCATGCCGACTCACGTAAACCGGAGGTTGAGTTTTCGAGCAAGATTGATGATGACCTTGCTCGACGAGACTTCACCATCAACGCCATGGCAATTCAATTGCCTAGCTGGCGGCTGGTTGACCCGTTTGATGGACGGGCTGATTTGGCGAACCGTGTGTTGAGAACACCGTTAACGCCAGAAATAGCTTTTTCTGATGATCCCTTGAGAATGTTAAGAGCTGCCCGCTTCCTGTCGGGCTATCAGCTGACGCCGCCGAGAGAACTCGAAACCGCTATGAGTGTTATGGCTGAGCGTCTTGACGTTGTGTCGAAGGAACGAATCAGTGAAGAATTTTCAAAGTTTCTGTTAGTTGAACGTCCGGGCAGCGGTGTGCGACTACTGCACCGAACTGGGTTAATGGAACGACTTTTCCCCAACATCTCGAAAGACGAAAACCCGCAAGCACAGGCCATCGATCTGGTAAGTCCGAACTTGGAATTACGATGGGCGTGTCTTCTTTGGCCAGTTTTGCAAGAAGGAACTCTTGTCCGACAAGCACTCGCTGGGTTGAGAGCGTCAAACGCGACAGCTTCACGGGTTGGAGCGATCATCGATACCGCTCAGGCTTTGACCGAAGCGAATCAAAATGACCAGGCGACAGCTCGACGGTTGCTCCATCAGACGCGCCGCACTCTTGAGCCAGCGATCGAATTATTGAACGCCTACGAGCAACCACCACTGCCATCGGTTCTTTCAGCGATCGACCAAGTCCAGGAACTAGAAGGAAACGAGGAATTTCAGGTTCCTTTAGATGGCAACGAAGTCGCTGAACTCATCGGTGGAGAAGGCCCACTCGTTGGCCAGATGCTCGACCGATTGATGGAACAGCGTCTGCGGACCGGTCCGCTGTCTAAGGAAGATGCAACTGCTTTTGTACAGGGTTGGCGAAACAGCTCCGAGTTCTGACTACGCTGCACGGGTGCCGTATCACCCGGGCATTGCGAGCGAAGACGCCGAGGCAGGCTTCGGCGAGGTTGACTACCGACTTCAACGCCGGCGGTTGGTTCGCGATATTGCGCGCGGGATAGTTGACCGAGACGAAGCATGTGAAATCCACCCCGAGTTACTTCGGGCTGCTCGAAATGCTGCACCGCACATGGGTGGTAGCTGCCCTTTGTGTGACGAAGACGAGTTGCGTCTGGTTGCCTATGTTTTTGGCCCACGCTTAGGGCCAGGAGGCAAGTGCGTTGTGTCGGACCATGAACTTCAGAGAATCGCGCGCCGTCAAGGCCACTTCGTTTCATACGAAGTTGAAGTGTGCGCCAAATGTGGATGGAATTTTCTCCTTCGCCGATATCCACTTCGCTAATTGCAGCGCGTGTTCGTGTAGTTGTTCGGCACGTGCCCTTGGGTACTCTCCAGTAGCTAAGGGTTCCAGCTGAACAACTTATTGACGAAGCGATTTCTGGACAGATGTCTGATCCAGCTTTACTAGAGAACAAACTAAATAAGGCACCACCGTCGTGGTTGATTTTATACCTGTTACTGGTTCTTGCCGTCTTAGGGGTCGGTATATCGGTGCGAACCATGGGAGCCTCACCGCGCTCGTTCGCGGCGACCTTCGACAGGGACACGGCGATTTATGATCGCTTCGGGACTCAATTAGCTGAACTCCACCCTGAAAACAACATGGTCCCCGTGACATTGGAAGAAATGTCGCCCATCCTGCTTGACGCGGTATTGGTAGCGCTTGACCCCAAATACCTTGACGAAACAAAAGTTGAACCGTGGCCGCTTTTTGCTGCTGTTTTGCGGCCCACCGGCCCCAGTAGACAGCCGACAATCACCCAACGTCTAGTGAGATCAGTTAACGGAACAGCTACAACACGGTTGGCGTTGCTGCGAGAAGCGTCAGTAATCATCAACCTCGAGCGAACAGAACCTCGAGAAGCTCTCTTAGAACAATTTTTATCTCAGGTACCACTCGGGAGATCCACTTATGGGGTCGAAGCCGCTTCGCTTGCTTGGTATGGGCAAAGCGCCTCGGTTCTGGGGATAGGGCAGGCTGCCCATTTAGCAGGATTGATGCTTGAAGGTGGCGGAGCAAGCAATTCTGAGCAGGGGCGTAATCAAATTCTTGCCCGGCTCTATACAGCGGGGTTGATCACCCAAAAGGAATTACTTCTTGAACGGGCGATTCCTCTGGAAAACTTGTTGATACCCGCCCGCGAAAAGACGCCGATTAACGGCCTTATCCCCGATGTGGGCTTGGGGCCCTATTTGGAGAGGATTTATCGTCAGCTGGTTGAACAGTACGGAAGTGGGCCAGTAGCTAAAGGGCAAATAGAAGTGGATTCGACCTTGGATTTGGGTGCCCAACAAATAGTTGCAACCATTGTCGAAAAAGCTGCTGCAAAGCGGGGCCTATCGGAAGTAATCGTCGTTGTGTTAGATGATCGCAGCCAGGTGCGTGTGATGTATGCAACCGATGGTTTAGTTGCTGAAGATGCCCGGATTTACAGCGAAGAAGTGCTCAAGCCTTTTCGGCGCTGGGAAAGTTTCGAAAAATCCCTCAATTGGTTTAACCAGATAACGGCTCTCGAACTTGCGCAAGGGCACGCTTTGGTAGCTCGGGGCGGCCGGAGGTACGAGACCCAAACGATCCTCGAAATAAGAGATGCCGATGGTACGCGAATTGATCGCCGTAACAATCAAACCGAAGTGTCGATGGACGCGCAAACAGCAGATCAGATAACAGAACTTCTTACCGAGGTAGTGGAGGGCGGTCTCGGGTTTGGTGCGCACCTTGACGACGTCGTAGTCATTGGTAGCCCTGGTGTCAACGCTGACCAAGACCTCGCCTGGTTCGGTGGTTCTACCGCTCGTTTTTCCATAGGCCTATGGCTGAGCACAGCGCTGATTGATGCTCTTGACCCAGATGCAGAAAACGGTCAATTCGGTGTAGACGAAACTGAGGCAGCTCGACTGGCAGGCGAAGTGTTAGAAGAGTTGCACCGTGATGGATAAGAAGTCTTGCCCTAAGCGGATTAGTGACCGTGCTTCGTTCTCGTTTTTGGTGTGTTTCCGCGTTTTAGTCAATACGGTGGGTCGCGGAAGCGGACACAGCTGAACGCGACAGTGTTCTACGCCGCTCAGAAATCTTTAACCCCTGCCCCGTGATTGGGGCCCCGGCTCGCCGGGTCCGAAGGAGGAAACGGCATGCGTGCTTATGAGTTAATGGTCATTCACGATAGTGATCTTGACGACGCAGAAGTCCAAGATGCCCTGAAAGAGTTGCGTACGCGCATCGAAGATGTTGCAACTATCGCTGGCGTTGATTTTTGGGGTCGACGAAAATTTGCCTACGAGATTGACCACAAAACCGAGGGTTACTACTCAGTCATTGAATTAGTTGCTGAGGGTGGAGCGATGGACCCTGTCGAACGAGGACTGCGCATAGCCGACAACGTCGTTCGACATAAACTTATCCGCCTACCCGATAGTGAAGCTGCGAAGCGTGGCTTACTTGCCGGGGCCACTTCAGCGACAGACGCTGACTGATTTGGGGGAACTGAAATGGCTTTTGACAACAACATTGTGCTCGTAGGAAACGTGACCCGCGATCCAGAACTTCGTTTCACACAAAGCGGTGCAGCGGTATGTGGGTTTGGTATCGCATGGAATCAGCGATCTAACCAGGGTGAAGACAAAGCCCATTTTTTTGATGTTTCGTGCTGGCGCGATCTGGCTGAAAACGTGGCTGAATCCGTTACGAAAGGCATGCGGGTCGTGATTTATGGCCGGCTTGATTACCGTAATTGGGAAGGTCAGAACGGCGAGAAACGATCAGCTGTGCAGATTGTTGCAGATGAAGTAAGCCCAAGTATCCGTTGGGCCACTGCACAGATCAGTCGTAACGAACGAGGCGAAGGTGGGGCCCCTCGTTCCGATCAATCCAATACGTCTAACACCGGTTCCGACTTCGGAGCTGGGTATGAAATTCCTGATGAGGAGCCGTTCTAGTGGCAGGTAAGAAAAAACCACCCCGCGCAAAAGCTAAAGATTTGCGCAAACCTCGTAAAAAAAAGGTCAGTCCGATTGTCAAAGACAAAATCGAGTACATCGATTACAAGGACGTGAACCTTCTCCGTGCCTTTATCTCAGATCGGGCGAAAATCAGAGGCCAACGTGTGTCTGGCAATAACCGCCATCAGCAACGTGACGTTGCAAAAGCCATAAAAGTGGCTCGCGAAATGGCATTGATTCCCTATGCCCAACGGGTCGTCACACAACGGAAAGGGGACCGCCGTCGCGGCCGTTCTGATCGGGACCCGCGCAGCGATGACCGGGAACAGCGCAGCGATGACCGGGAACAGCGCAGCGAAGAATTTGCAGAACAAAAAATTTCCGACGTGCCAACTGATGAATTTGTTGAGTCCGCCGAGGTGTCTGAAGAGATGCCTGCGGAGGTGAGCAGCGAGTGAAGGTAATTCTTCGATCCGATGTAGAAGGCGTGGGGAATACTGGCGACGTTGTTGAAGTCGCCAGCGGGTATGCGCAGAATTTCCTTATGCCAAAAGGGCTAGCGATGAGAGCTACCCAAGGTGCAGCCAGTCAAGCCCAGGCGATGCAACGATCTCGTGACCTGCGAAACATCAAAGAGCGGGAAAGCGCTGAAAGACTCGCCCAAGAATTGGAATCTCAAACAATTGCAGTGCAAGCACGCGTTGGTCAAGACGATCAATTGTATGGCTCGGTGACTACAAGCGAAATAGCGGAAGCGGTCAAAGCTCAGACCGGAGTTGAACTCGACCGCAGAGACATGTCGCTTGAGGAACCCATCAGACGAGTTGGGGTTCACAGCGTCGAGGTCCGGTTACATTCAGACCTCCGGCTGCATCTCACAGTGGAAGTTAGCCCCCTCGATTAGCGGAGCTCTAATGGTTGAGGCTGTTGTCGGCGAGACAACAGATTCATTGACATGGTCCACGAAGGAGGAACCATGGCACTTGATTCCGCCATCGAAGTATTGGATCCGCGGTTCTACGGGCTAGTGATTCATAATGCGCATGTTGAGCACTTATGGGCAGGCGCTCGCTGGGCAGAGGGACCTGTGTATGTGCCTAGTTCGCGCCAAATTATCTTTTCGGACATCCCCAACAACCGAACTCTTCGGTACGACGAACGAACGGGTCTCGTCGACATATTCGACCAACCCGCCTTCAACGCCAATGGGCATTGTCTAGATCTTCAAGGTCGAATAATCACTGCCGAACACGGCGGGCGATCTGTAAGCAGGATTAACCATGATGGAATTCGCCAAGTACTCGTTGAGCAATACACAGATAAGAGGCTGAATTCACCGAACGATGTAGTAGTCAAATCAGACGGCAGTATTTGGTTCAGTGACCCCACCTACGGCATCGATAGTGATTACGAAGGTAATGCAGCAGAATCCGAAATTGGTGCCTCGTATGTGTATCGGTATGACCCTGACGGCACATTAGAGGTAGCGGTTTCCGACATGGTTCGGCCCAACGGGCTGGCGTTTTCGCCAGACGAAGAAACTCTTTATGTTGCTGATACAGGGATCTCACATGTTGGAGCAAGCTGCCCGCCCGATATCCGCGCATATGACGTGTCCGCTGATGGGCGAACGTTAACCGGCACCTATTCGACGTTCGCGACGTGCACCGTTGGTGTATTTGACGGTTTTCGTGTCGATCACAAAGGAAACGTTTGGACGTCAGCTGGTGATGGGGTGCACTGTTTCGCAGATGATGGCGAGTTGATTGGGAAAATCAGGATCCCTGAAGTCGTCGCAAATGTCGAGTTCGGTGGTCTCAAGAGAAACCGGCTCTATATATGCGCTACAACTGGTCTCTATTCGACGTATCTGAACACTCGCGCGGCGCGTTGAGCAACTTAACTTGTGTGAAGCGAGACACCAAGATGCGCGATGCTGTAGGCGGAGAAAGAAATTATGACGACTGTTATCCCAGCACCTGACGCAAACAACGAATGGCGGCTCGACACCCCTGGGTCATCGGGGTGGAAGCGTTCGCCACGTCCGGAGTCACCAGACAAATACTTCATGGTGTCGACGGATGGGCATGTTCAAGAACCCAAGGATCTCTGGGCGACCCGAATCGATAAAAAGTTTCAGGAACGTTTGCCCGGAGTGATTATTGGAATGAAAGGTGAAAAGTTCCAGAAAACCGAAGGGTTTCGTAGTCCTTTAAAACTCAACACCATTCAGTTTGAGGGACAGGATTTGCTTCGCAATAAAGCGGGCTACACACCAGAAGGACGACTCGCTGATCTTGCTGCCGATGGGACTGATGCAGAGATCATGTTCCCTAATAAAGGCCTCACTATGTGGGCTACCAGTGACCCCGAGTTCAGCCATGCGATGTGTCGCGTCTATAACGACTGGGCGTGGGAAACTTTTGGCGCCCACAACGATCAGTTACTCGCCATGGCTTGCATTGCCCCGGCTGGTCTTGACAACGCGATCAGCGAAATTCAACGCTGCGCAGAACTTGGGTTTAAGGGGCTACAACTGCCGAGTAAACCCATCTGGGGTGCCCCAGACCATGAGGCTTTGAACTACAACCTCAAAGAGTTTGATCCCTTGTGGGCGGCAATAGTGGAAGTCGATTTACCGGTTACCTTCCATATCTCCACTGGGCGAGATCCTCGAACGGCTCGTAGCAGAGGTGGTGCAGTCATCAATTACGCGGTGCACTCACTCGCCCAAAACATCGAACCGATCGCTAATCTCTGCGCTTCCGGAGTAGCTGAGCAATTCCCAACACTACGATTTGGAAGCGTTGAGGCCGGTATTGGGTGGGTCCCATGGGCCATCCAAGCTATGGACGAGGCCTACCTTAAGCATCATTGGGCTGTACGGCCCAAGCTGGAGCTGCTACCCAGCGAATACTTCAAGCGCCAAGGATTCGCGACTTTTCAAGAAGACGCAGCAGGACTTGATTTAGCTCTCCGCCATGATTTGGTTCCTAATTTCATGTGGGCGAACGACTATCCGCATCACGAAGGGTCGTGGCCGCATTCCGCGGAAGCGATTGAGCGTACGATGGGCGAGTTAGACGACGCTAGCCGAGCCAAAATCTTGGGATTAAACGCAGCTGAAATCTTTAAAATCCCAATTCCCGAACGGTATTTGGATCATTCGGATGCGCGAGAAAGCGCTTCTCGGTTCTGATAGAAGCTCATTTCAGGATTGGATTCTGCACAACGCGCGGAGTTTAGGACCGACGGGCCTTGATGACCCCGCCCATGCAGTCCGTCACATAGCTGTCATGTTCTGTGGATAACAAGAGTAGTTTTCCACAGAAAATGGTAGTTAAATCCCCAATGTCTGCCCCTAGTTCTACACATGAGTCATCTGAGAGACTGAGGGCAATGAGCAACGATCCTTCTTTTAATTCACCGCCATCTAACTCGAATGAGCGAGTACCGCCCCATAATGTTGACGCGGAGGCCTCTTTGCTGGGAGCAATGCTCCTCTCCCGTGACGCCATTGGGCCTGCAGTCGAAACTCTCAGCGGTGACCAGTTCTATGTGCCGGCACACGGCTACGTATTCGACGCAATTGCTTCGCTATATGGTGCGGGAGAGCCAGCCGACCCGGTGACAGTTGCCGAAGAACTCACTAGGGCAGGTCTCCTCGAACAGGTTGGCGGCCCTCAGCGCCTGCTCGAATTACAAATGTCCACACCCGCTGCATCGAATGCCGCTCGTTACGCACTTATTGTGGAAGAACATTCGATGCTTCGTCGTCTCATTGGAGTAGCTGGAGACATAGTCGAATTGGGGTACAGCCGACCAGAAGATGTAATCAAAACCATCGATGAAGCTGAAGCGATGATGTTCCAAATCGCGGAACGCCGTGTGGTGGATACCACCAAACCTATTCGCGAACTACTTGACGCCAATCTTGATCGTCTAGAGGAGTTATACGAACAGGGCAACGCGATCACGGGGCTTCCCACCGGTTATGTCGACTTCGACGAACTTCTTTCTGGGTTGCAACCCAGCAACCTCGTTGTCGTTGGTGCTCGCCCTTCTATGGGCAAGACAGCATTCGCCCTCGGAATGGCCGCAAACGCTGCGCTCGAGGCACAACGCCCTGTTTTGTTCTTCTCTCTGGAAATGGGTCATCTTGAATTAACCCAGAGGCTTCTCTGTTCGGACGCTCGAGTTGACTCGCAGAGAATGCGAAACGGCAATCTTTCCGAAGATGACTGGCCCAAAATAACGCGAGCAGTTGGGAAACTTGGTGAAGCTCCCATATGGATTGACGACAATCCAAACTTGACGGTAATGGAAATCCGAGCGAAAGCCCGGAGGCTGAAGAGTCGCCTAGGAGATCTTGGGTTGATCGTCGTTGACTACCTGCAACTAATGAGTGGTAGGGGGAACGCTGAAAATCGTCAGGTTGAGGTTTCGGAAATGTCTCGTGGCTTAAAGATCCTCGCTCGCGAACTTGAGACACCCATAGTCGCTTTATCGCAGCTCAGCCGCGGGCTCGAATCGCGAACCGATAAACGGCCCATGCTTGCAGATCTCCGAGAGTCTGGGTCTATAGAACAAGACGCTGATGTCGTTGCTTTTCTATATCGAGACGAGGTGTATAACCCTGAGTCACCTGACATCGGGTCGGCTGAAGTCATTGTTGCGAAACACCGCAATGGGCCTACCGGCACAGTTCGACTTGCTTGGCTCAGCAATTACACAAGATTCGCGAATATGAGCCGCTATCAAGACCAGGCATAAGGAGTTGCGATCGTGTTCCTTGGTCCTGACCTTATTGCTTTTCTGATGCTTGCCCTCGGCGCGGCGCTCTTTGTGGGCAACGGGTTAGCCATGCTTCGTCCGCGCAGTGCACCCCGAGAGGAAAATGAGCTACAGCGGGCTCCGATTGGGCGTAGCACGCTCATGCTGGTCGTGGGGCTTGTGGCTGCCATATGGGCGCTAGGAACTCTTTTGGGTTAACGCCGGCTTCAACCACTGGGGTAAAAGATAAAAAGACAACTGCGTAGAGTTGGAGCGGGTGACGGGAATCGAACCCGCGTTCTCAGCTTGGGAAGCTGACGTTCTGCCATTGAACTACACCCGCATTATCCACTGTCGTGTGGAAAGTGAAGTCTAACGAGGCCGTGGACTCTCCAACTGACCGGACGGCGAACCTCTCATTACAGGGTCAGCCCCGGTATCGCTCGCCGCTAGGCTGCATTTCTCATGATCCTCTCCGATCGCACAATCCGTGAGTTCCTGTCGGACGGGCGTATCGTGATCGACCCTCTCGATCCGGCAGATATCCAGCCGTCTTCAGTCGATCTTCACCTTGATAACAGATTTCGAGTCTTTCTTAATCACACGCGAAGAATCATTGACGTCAAAGAAGACCAGACTGACCTAACTGAAGAGGTACTGGTTAAGAACGACAACGCTTTCATCCTTCACCCTGGTGAATTCGCGCTTGGATCAACGCTGGAGCGGGTCGCTATCCCCGATGACCTCGTAGGGCGCATCGAAGGTAAATCTTCTCTTGGTCGATTGGGCCTACTTATTCACACGACCGCAGGGTTTGTTGACGCGGGCTGGGATGGCCATCTCACCCTTGAACTTTCTAATGTTGCCAACCTGCCAATCACCCTTTACCCGGGTATGAAAATTGGTCAGATTAGTTTCATCCAGATGACGACATCTGCAGATGTTCCATATGGGGCGTCGTCGCTAGGTTCGAAATACCTAGGTCAGCGAGGCCCGACACCTAGCCGATTCCACGAAAACTTTTAATCACAGCTAATCGTTTAATCGGTATTGACAGCGTTCGCTTGATCGTCCTGATCGCTCTGGTTTTGCGCTTCCGTTGCTTCTAACGCTTCAATCAAGTGGATTGAGATATCAGCGACTTTGACCTCGTTTTCTTCCAAACCTTGAGCTTTTACGCCGTCGTCGATCATGACGTAGCAGAAGGGACAAGCTGTCGCTATGCGGCTCGCTCCCGTGTTTACGAGTTCTTGGGAACGCTCATCGTTCACTTTTGTGCCGATGGTTTCTTCCATCCACATGCGTGCCCCTCCGGCACCGCAGCACATCCCTTCGGTTCCATTTCTTGGGGCTTCAACTATTTCGACACCACCAAGGTTGCCGATGACGTTTCGGGGCGACATGTACACGTCGTTGTGACGCCCCAAATAACAGGAGTCGTGGTACACGATCCGCTCTTCTAATCGTGCTTCGCTTAGATCAAGCGCACCCGATTCCACGAGTTCTTCTAAGAACTGCGTGTGGTGAAGGACTTCCCAGTTACCGCCGTACTGGGGGTATTCGTTCTTCAATGTGTTGAAACAATGAGGGCATTGAGTGACAATCTTACGAACTCCCATTTCGTTGAGACTGTTGATGTTTTCAGATGCAAGCATTTGAAAGAGGTACTCGTTGCCTGAGCGACGGGCACTGTCGCCCGTGCACATTTCTGAAGGGCCGAGAATCGCGAAATCAACGCCCGCGCGGCGAAGTAATTTGGCTGTGGCCTCCGAAACTTTTTGGTTTTTATCATCAAAAGAGCCAGCGCAACCGACCCAGTACAGATATTCGTGGTCGAAGGGATCTGACGGATCAACAACTTCGATATCTAATTCGCTCGCCCAATCAGCACGTTCGCCGTTGTTCATATTCCAAGGGTTGGCATTGTTTTCCATGCCCCGGAAAGCGCTACCGAGCTCACTTGGAAAATCACTTTCCATGAGTGTGAGATAGCGGCGCATATCGAGAATTTTGTCGAGAATTTCGATGTTAACGGGGCAGTTTTCATCGCAAGCTCTGCAAGTGGTGCAAGCCCAAAGTTCCTCAGTGCTAATGCGTTCAAATAAGTTGTTGGCGCTTACGGTTATCTCGGTATCTGTGCCAATTGGTGGAGAAACTTGCCCGTGCTCCCCAGTTGCCGCCATTACTTCGCCCGTCTTTAGGACGATTTCTCTTGGGTCAAGTGGTTTGCCGGTCGCGTGAGCGGGACATACCGCGGTGCAACGGCCGCACATAGTGCAGCTGTCAGTATCCAATAGCTGCTTCCAGGTGAAATCTTCAACAACCGACGCTCCAATGGTCTCAATGTCCTCTGCTTCCATGAGATCGGGCAAGGCTCGCATAGCACCCTTAGGGCGTTCGCGGTCCTTGAGGTACATATTCAGAGGAGAAGTGAACATGTGACGAAGCATTGTCACTGGCAACATGACGAGAAACGCCATGAAACAGAACACGTGGCTAATCCACATTGCCTGGTGCCAGCCAGCCACAGCGTCAACACCGGTGACTAAAGCAGAAAGGGGGTAACCAACGAACGACCATTGTTCGTAGCTTGGGCGACCTTCCAGCGCGATACGGAATGCTTCCGCGGCGAAGCCAGTTACCCCGAGTGCCAACAGGACCCCGAGAATGAGGGCATGTTCGGGTCTTGTTTTGATACGGATCCGATACGGCCTTTGTACATAACGGCGAACTACTGCCCAAAGCATTCCAACAGTGAAAGCGAGACCAGCGAGGTCACCTACAAAACTGAATCCCTGATAGGTGCCACCATGCAAGAACTTCAATCTTTCCGGAAGTTGATGGTCAATTTCAAGAGTGGTGGTGACCGCCAGTAGCACGAGGAACCCGTAGTACAGAAGCGCATGCATAATCCCTGCCGCGGGATCACGAAGCAGGGTTTGCATCATCACCCCCGCTCTGTAGTCGCGGACCCTTCGTCGGATGTTTGTCGCGTTTGTCGCCCTGTGATCAGGTGCTCCGCGCTCCCAATTTTTGACACGTTGAGCGAAATTCCACGCTCCTAAAACAATAAGGAAAGGAGTTATTACATAGAAGGCAACCTGCAAGGCCCCAGGGATGTTGCCAAATACCTCTCGGTGCACCGGGTTGTAGTTGTGGAACTTAAACGCGGTTGCTGCGATTCCAGAACCCGCAGTCACTGAAGCGAACGCGACGCCAATCGCGAGCGCGAGATGATGGGGCTTGACTCGTGCTTTCACGTAGGTCAAGTTACCGGACACAATGTCAAGGGACCGCACTAAGGGTCTGAAAGCTTCGCGTCATTTATTAGCGGAGAACAGACCAGTTCCTGCGCCGGCGACACAGACCCAAATGGAGGACGTGTTTCTTAGCCGGACTGAGGACGAGAAGCATGAAGCCGCAATCTTTATCTCCTCGACGTTGGCTCGATCCTTGCTGGCGTGACAAGGTTGATAGGGAAAGCAGCCGTGAGGAGGTGCGAATATGGTCCGTTTGGTTATCGCCGTAATTAAGCCCCATCGCCTTGAGGCTGTTGTTGAAGCTTTGCAAGACACCAACGTTCAAGGGCTCACGGCATCTGAGGTACGAGGATTCGGTCGTCAGGGAGGCCACACCGAGACGTACCGCGGAACCGAATATCACGTGGATTTCATCCCCAAGGTCCGGGTTGAAATACTGGTAGATGCCGCAGACACCGATCGAGTAGTCGACTGCATTGTCCAGGCGGCGCGGACCGAAAAAATCGGTGATGGAAAAGTGTGGGTCACTGAAGTGGAAAGCGTCACTCGTATACGAACTGGGGAACGTGGGGTAGACGCTCTGTAGCAGTGGAACGTTGTCACCCGAAGAGACGGATTTAACTCAAATAACGATCCGCAATTGGTAACGATTCGACCGGTTCTAGATTGATGTCGAGGTCATAGACAAGTGGCGCGCCAGTAGGAATCTCGAGGTCACTGATTTTGTCGTCAGGGATCGCTTCGAGATGTTTCACCAGTCCCCGCAGACTGTTTCCGTGGGCTGCGACAAGAACCGTTTCTGAATGCCTCAGATCTTCTGACAACGGTCCTTCCCAATATGGGATTAAACGTTGCAGGACATCAGCGAGACACTCGCTTCGAGGCAACAAATTATTGGGAACAGATGCGTAGCGGAGGTCGTCGTTAGGGTTATAAGGGTGATTCGAGGGCATTTCAGGTGGTGCGGTGGAATAGCTCCGACGCCATAGGTGTACCTGCTCAGCGCCATGAATAGCGACAGTTTCTTCTTTGTTCAAGCCAGTGAGGCTGCCGTAGTGTCGCTCATTGAGTCGCCAGCTTCGCCGAACGGGCACCCAGAGCCGATCGGCACTCGCCAAAGTTAAATTGGCCGTCGCAATAGCGCGTGTTTGAAGTGAAGTATGAACGACATCGGGTCTGATGCCTGCTGCGCTAAGTAATTCCCCCGCCCTGGATGCCTCAGCAACCCCTTTTTCAGTCAAATCAACGTCAAACCAACCGGTAAATCGATTTTCCAGATTCCACTGGCTTTGACCATGTCGAAGGAGGACGAGCCGCGTGGCCTTGCTGACCATACGTCGCACCCTACCGGGCTGAGACTGAAACAGGGTGTTAAAGAAAGCCAACAAAAAAGTTGTAAATGTCACACTCAACTTTTATGATGGTAGGTATTCGGGAACGACAACACACCTGGTGTACATGCTGTTCTAAGCGCCCGAGTTGCTCCCTCACCCACCCCCCATAGGAGGAGAAATCACATGTCTAAGGCAGTTGGCATCGATCTTGGAACCACTAACTCGGTGGTATCGACAATGGAAGGTGGAGAGCCCACCGTTATTGCAAATGCTGAAGGTGACCGGACGACGCCCTCGATCGTCGGATTTTCCAAAAGCGGTGAAGTGCTGACAGGTGAGGTGGCTAAACGACAAGCGGTAACTAATCCGGATCGGACGTTAGCGTCGGTTAAGCGTCACGTTGGCACTAATTGGACAGTCGAAATTGATGACAAGTCCTACACCCCGCAAGAGATCGCAGCCAGAGTTCTGCAGAAACTCAAACGTGACGCCGAGGAGTACCTCGGGGAAGAAGTCAATGAGGCAGTAATCACCGTTCCTGCTTACTTCGACGATGCGCAACGAACGGCCACTAAAGAAGCAGGGCAGATAGCGGGACTCGACGTTTTGCGAATCATCAATGAACCGACGGCCGCCGCGCTCGCATACGGTTTAGACAAAGAAACTTCAGATCAAACAATTTTAGTTTTCGACCTCGGTGGAGGCACCTTTGACGTCTCAGTGCTTGAGATTGGTGACGGAGTCTTTGAAGTGAAGTCCACAGCGGGCGACACTCGCCTCGGAGGAGACGACTGGGACGAACGGGTCATCGATTGGTTATCTGATTCTTTCAAAGGTGACCATGGTGTCGATCTCAAGTCAGACGCGATGGCGCTCCAACGTCTGAAAGAAGCCGGTGAGCAGGCGAAAAAAGATTTGTCCTCGAAACAAACAACTCAAATCAACTTGCCGTTCATTACTGCGACTGACAGTGGACCATTGCATCTCGACTATGAGTTGACCAGAGCCAAGTTCCAGGACATCACTACTGACCTTGTCGACCGATGCAAAGCTCCCTTTAAACAAGCGATAGAGGACGCAAATTTAAGTCCGAGCGATATTGACCACGTCATCATGGTTGGTGGATCGACGCGAATGCCGGCGGTGCAAGATCTCGTTCTCGAAATGACGGGGAAAGAAGCTCATAAAGGTGTAAACCCCGACGAGGTAGTCGCCGTTGGTGCCGCTGTCCAAGCAGGTGTTTTAAAAGGTGACGTGAAAGATGTCCTACTTCTTGATGTCACACCACTGAGCCTCGGTATCGAGACCAAAGGGGGAGTGATGACGAAATTAATTGAACGCAATACCACGATCCCCACAAAACGGACGGAAGTGTTTACTACCGCTGATGACATGCAGCCATCAGTCGAAATCCACGTTCTGCAAGGTGAACGTGAAATGGCTTCAGGTAATAAAACTCTTGGAAAATTTCAGCTAGTGGATCTGCCACCTGCACCAAGAGGTGTGCCGCAAATTGAAGTCACGTTCGACATTGACGCCAACGGAATAGTCAATGTCTCGGCAAAAGATCGAGCCACTGATAAAGAACAATCCATCACTATCAGCGGCCAGTCAAACTTGAGCGATGATGACATCGACAAGATGGTTCAAGACGCCGAGAGCCACGCCGAAGAAGACCGGCAGCGCCGAGAAGTAGCTGAAGTTCGAAACAATGCGGACTCACTCGTGTACCAGATCGAAAAGGTACTAACCGATCAAGGAGATCAAGTTTCCGACGACGATAAAGCTGAAGTCGAAGCGGCGTTAACAACGCTAAAAGAAGCTTTGGAAGGTGAAGATGCAGATGCGATTGGTAAGGCAACGGAGGAGCTCACAGCGGCTAGCCAATCGTTCAGCCAAAAACTTTACGAGTCTGCAGCCGAAACAGCCAGCGACACTTCGACCCCCAGCACGGACGACGCAGACGACGTTGTCGACGCGGAAATCATTGACGAGGACCAGTGACAGACGAAGATATCGACGATCCTGAACAGACTGAATTAGATCTTGAGGTCGATCAGCCTGTCGATTCCGCAGCTGACTCCAACATCGAGAATCCCCAACCGTTGGCTGACGAACCCTTAGAACCTCTTTCAGTTGAAGCCCTAGTTGAGTCACTCGAAAACGTCATAACTGAACGCGACGATTATCGAGATTCTCTGCAGCGACTTCAGGCGGAATTTGAAAACTTCCGTAGACGAAGTTCGGGTGAGGTCGATCAGCGAATTGCGATCGGTATATCGCGACTTGTGGAATCATTGCTGCCTGTTTTGGATGCATGCGATGCCGCTGAGACCCAAGGTCTGGAAGAAGTAGCGCCGATCAAATCCTCGTTAGAAGGTGCACTACAAAAAGGCGGGTTGAGACGTATCGAAGCTGTGGGAGCTCCGTTCGACCCCAACCAACACGAGGCGGTGCTCCACGAAACGGGGGACGGCAGCGAGCAATTGGTTGTTGAAGAACTCCGTCCCGGGTTTTGGTGGGGTGAGCGAGTTTTACGTGCGGCCATGGTCAAAGTGCGTGACTAATAACTGGGTTTGATGACGAGTGGGTGAATGGTGACTGTCCAGCGGGAATGGTTTGAAAAGGACTATTACGCAGTGCTTGGGGTGTCATCGAGCGCTTCCTCGAAAGAAATAACTAAGGCTTATCGAAAACTGGCGCGGACCCATCACCCTGATGCATCTGGGGGGAACGAAGATCGCTTCAAAGAGGTATCGGCTGCCTATGACGTTCTTGGGGATCAGACCAAACGTACGGACTACGACGAAGCTCGGCGTCTAGGGCCCTCCGCCACGGGTGGCTTTGCGTCTGGCCCCGATGGGTTCAACGTACATTTTGAAGATTTTGACGACCTCAGTGGCATGTTTGGGAATCTTTTTGGCAAGAACAGGGGGGCTCGAGGGCCTGTCCCTATGCGTGGGGTCGACCAAGAGACACGAATACATCTCGGATTTCGCGACGCTATCGATGGGGTCACCACCACTGTGGGCCTAGGCACGAACGCCGAAGGGGAACGCCGACAAGCCAAAGTGCGAATTCCTGCAGGCGTTGATAACGGACAACGCATACGGGTTGCAGGTAAAGGGGGGAGAGGTCGCAATGGTGGACCCAACGGGGATCTTTTCGTTGTTGTTGAAGTAGCAGATGATGACATGTTCGGTCGAAAAGGTCAGCACCTCACTCTCTCGGTGCCAGTCACGTTCCCCGAAGCAGCATTAGGTTCTGAGATTAAGATTCCAACCTACGACCACTCAACGGTGACGTTGAAGGTTCCACCCGGGACTAAATCGGGCACCACTTTCCGGGTAAAAGGTCGAGGTATTGACACCCAGAAAGCCATGGGTGATCTGTTAGTCACAGTGGAAATAGCTGTCCCCAGTGAGTTGAACCCCAAAGAAAGAGCCGCAATTGAAGCGCTAAATGAGGTAACCGACTGGTCACCTCGAAATGAAGAACAACAGGAGGACTGATCGTGGATCCAATAGCCGCACCGCCTGATCCAACCCGGGCCGTCTATGTGATTTCGGTTGCCGCTGAACTAGCTGGCGTTCATGCCCAAACGCTCCGGATCTATGAGCGTAAAGGACTCGTTGAGCCGGCACGTACGCCTGGTGGTAGTCGCAGATACAGCGAAATCGACATTGCTCTTTTACGACGAATCCAAGAGCTGACTAACGAAGGTTTGAACTTGGCCGGGGTGAAGCGAGTTCTTGCTCTCGAACATCGTGTCGCTCAACTCGAATTGGAGATGCGCGAACTCCAAGCCACCGCTGCAGCAACGGTTATTGAGACTCATCGTCAATACAGAAGAGATCTTGTACCTCTGCAACAAGCTGTGGTCCCTTGGTTGGACCCGCGAAGAAGACGGCGTTGACCTGAACTTTTACTAATTTCGAGAATCTGGACGTACCGGACCCGAAGGACAGCTAAAAATTTCCACTGATCCACTGGTGCATTTTTGGTTGAGAATAAAAGACGTTGTTAATCCACCCTGGTTAATGCAAGTTCAACAATTAGGATCAGACAACGTCAACACATGACGTTTGGAGTGGTCCGTGCCAGGATCAATTGTGGTCGGCACCCAATGGGGTGACGAAGGTAAGGGACGGGTAGTCGACATCGTCGCCAAGGAGTGCGCCCATGTGGTGCGCTACCAAGGTGGGCACAACGCAGGTCACACGCTCGTCGTTGACGGCGAAGTCTTCGCTTTGCAGTTGATACCAAGTGGGATCTTGTACGACCACGTGGTACCCATCATCGGTAACGGAGTCGTCATTGATCCTCGAGTGCTGCTAACGGAGATTGATACCCTCGCTGCAAAAGGCGTCAATTGTGAGCGGCTGATGTTGAGCCCTCAGGCTCATCTTGTGATGCCCTATCACCAAATTCTCGATGAGTTAGCTGAAGGCCGAAGAGGTGATAACAAGATCGGAACTACTAAACGGGGAATTGGACCCGCCTACGCCGACAAGGCATCAAGAACAGGGATACGGGTAGAAGACTTGCTCGATCCCGAACATTTGCGGTCCCGTCTTCGTGGTTCCCTGGCAGAAAAAAACGTAATCCTCCGCGATGTGTACGGTCATGAAGGTGTAGACCCAGACCGGCTAGCTGACGAATTAATTGACGAAATAGCGCCCCGTGTCGCCCCGTATATCGGCGATACCGTTGGTCATCTTCACGAGGCTTTGCACGCCGGGGAGCGTGTTCTCTTCGAAGGGGCGCAGGCCACGTTCCTTGATCTCGACCATGGGACGTATCCATTCGTAACCTCTTCCAACCCAGTCGCGGGATACGCCCTCGTTGGTTCAGGTATCGGTCCAGGGGCGATTGACCAAGTAATCGGTATAGCGAAGGCCTATTTGACTCGAGTCGGGGCAGGACCTTTCGTTACCGAATTACATGACGAGATCGGCGACCACCTTGTCGAAGTAGGGCGCGAATATGGGACTAACACAGGTCGTCGACGACGTACCGGCTGGTTTGATGCAGTAATGGCACGCCAAGCAGTGCGACTCAATGCATGTACGGAGATTGCCCTCACCAAGTTGGATGTACTTGACCAACTCGAGACCATCAAAGTGTGTGTTGCCTACGAAGTTGACGGCCGACGGTACGAATATCTTCCACACCTACGTCGCTTGCATGACAAAGCGATTCCTGTTTACGCGGAACTTCCAGGCTGGAAAACGGATCTTTCTGAAGCCACCGAACGGCATGACTTGCCAAGAGAAGCAGTGGAGTACGTCTCATTTCTCGAGCGACAAATGGGAGTTCCCATTCGGTTTGTCTGTGTGGGCCCAGGGCGCGAGCAATATCTTCGGTTTGCGGCATGAAGGTTTGCGTTATCGGTTCTGGCGGACGCGAACATGCTTTCGCTACAACGCTTTCCCGACATTCCGAGGTGGTAGTAACACCAGGCTCGCCGGGTATTGAAGGAAGCACCGCACAACCGGCGACAGAAATTGACGCCGATCTCTACGTCGTTGGGCCCGAAACCCCCCTTGTACAAGGGCTTGCGGATCAGTTGCGCTCTGAAGGCCGCACAGTTTTTGGCCCCGGCGCGAAGGGTGCACGCCTTGAAGGCTCAAAAGCGTGGATGAAAGGTCTCGTAGAAACAGCGGGAGTACCCACTGCTCGTTACGGGTCATTCGATAACGACCAAACTGATTCTGCAATCGCATTCTTATCGACTTTGGCCCCGCCCTACGTAGTGAAAACCGATGGGTTAGCGGCAGGGAAGGGGGTCCTAGTCACTGAGACGTACGCCGAGGCTGTAGAAGATGTAAAAGCGAAACTGTCAGGCGCCGCATTTGGAGATTCCGGCCGCAGAGTGGTGATCGAAGAAGGCCTCACAGGGCCCGAATTATCCTTATTTGCGTTTTGTGATGGGGTAAAAGCAGTACTGCTGCCCACTTCAGCTCAGGACCATAAAAGACTGTGCGATAGCGATTTAGGACCGAATACTGGAGGAATGGGCTGTTACTCACCTATGCCAGATATAAGCGCTGCAGACCTCCACGAAATGATGGACAAGGCAGTACACCCAACTGTTTCGGAACTGCGACACAGAGGAGTTGACTACAGAGGTGTCCTGTTCGCTGGTTTTATGATCACAGCTGACGGACCGAAGCTGTTGGAATTTAACGTTCGCTTTGGTGACCCCGAAGCTCAGGTGATTCTTCCACGCTTCGAAGGTGACCTAGCAGAGACGTTATTTCAAGTCGCCAATGGGGACCTACGAATTCGCCCAACCTTGTCTAACGACGCCATGGTGGCAGTGGTCCTTGCTTCTCACGGATATCCCACAGCGCCCCAAACAGGTGACGTTATTCATGGTCTTGACCAAGCGCGGGACATAGAAGGAGTCAACATCTTTTGTGCAGGGGTCGCTTCAAATTCGCACGATGAACTGATAACCGGGGGAGGGAGAGTTCTTAATGTCTGTGGCCGAGCAACAAAACTCGAAGCTGCGCGGGAACTCGCTTACAAGGCAGTCTCTGTTATTTCGTGGTCCGGCATGCAGCACCGTACCGACATTGGTGCTTCGATTGGGATAGATGACGACAAGGAAGAAGTGACATGAAGGTAGCGATTCTGATGGGTTCTCCCCGTGACGCCGAAAAGATGTTGGGTGCTTCCGAAATGCTTGATCGCTTCAATGTGGAACATGAAGTTCACGTCATGTCCGCGCATCGGTCTCCAGCGCAGGTCACTGAACTAGCGACTAATGCTCGGGCCAATGGTTACGGAGTAATAATTTGTGGTGCCGGAATGGCAGCCCACCTTGCGGGTGCCGTTTCTGCTCACACAACGCTGCCAGTGATCGGTGTCCCATTGTCAGGTGGAGTTAGCGGGGGCATGGACGCGCTTCTTTCAACTGTACAAATGCCGCGCGGGATACCAGTAGCGACAGTCGCAGTGGATGGATCAGCAAACGCAGGAGTGTTAGCTGTAGAAATTTTGTCAGTGAGCAACCCTGAACTTGCCGAACGACTCGCAACTTTCAGAGATGAGGGAGCGCGGTGACTACCGAAAAAGCTCACGTCCCCAATGTCTTAGCAACCCGTTACGCGTCGCCAGAAATGGCCAAAATTTGGTCGTCCGAGGAGAAAATCGTTTTAGAGCGTGAATTGTGGGTAGCGGTCCTTGAAGGACAACGAGACCTCGGTCTCGATATTGAAGACTCCACGGTCGAGGCTTACCGATCTGTGATCGGGGAAGTAGATCTCGAATCTATTGAACGGCGCGAACGCATAACCCTCCATGACGTCAAAGCCCGGATCGAAGAGTTCTGTTCGTTAGCTGGCCACGAAGACATCCATAAAGGACTGACGTCGCGTGACTTGACAGAAAATGTTGAGCAATTACAGATCAAGCGAGCGATGATTTTGATTCAACAGCGCCTCGTCGCGGTAATTTCTCGGTTAGCGGAACTGGCAATCGAGCACCAAAGCACCGCTGTCACTGGTCGTTCCCACAACGTGCCGGCACAAACCACGACCCTAGGTAAACGATTTGCCAACTTAGGGCAGGAAACCATTCTTGCATTTGAACGGCTCGAGGAACTCTTGCAGCGTTACCCGCTGCGCGGTCTGAAAGGTCCGGTAGGTACACAACAGGACCTGCTGGATCTATTTGAAGGGGACTCCTCCAAGGTCAACGAATTAGAGCGACTAGTTGCCGATCGTTTGGGTTTTGAGCGCACCCTAAACGCAGTAGGCCAGATATATCCTCGATCTCTCGATCTTGACGTCATTAGTGGTCTTACCCAAGCCGCGAGCCCGTTAGGCAACACCGCCCTGCAAATTCGCCTCATGGCTGGGTTGGATCTAGTGACGGAAGGATTCAGCGACGGACAAGTTGGTTCTTCAGCCATGCCGCACAAAATGAATACTCGATCTGCTGAGCGAGTCAGCGGTTTCGTCGCGATACTGCGTGGCCATTTGACCATGGCCGCATCAATTGCCGGCGATCAGTGGAATGAGGGAGACGTCAGTTGTTCTGTAGTGCGCCGTGTGGTTCTCCCAGACGCCTTTCTTGCGCTTGATGGAGCAATAGAAACGATCCTCACCGTGCTTGACGGGTTCGGTGCCTATCCCCGTGTCATTGATCGAGAACTAGAGCGATACCTGCCGTTTCTCGTCACTACACGCCTGCTAATGGCAGCGGTAAAAGCCGGTGCGGGTCGCGAACAAGCTCACGAAGCAATCAAGGAACATGCAGTTGCTGCCGCACTCGAAATCCGAGAGGGTGACTCCGGTCAGAATGACTTGTTCGAAAGAATCGTTAATGATCCGACGCTGCCTTTGGATGCCACCTCGATCACCGAAGCAGTAAGCGATCACAACGCGTTCATCGGTCTCGCTGATTTACAGGTGGCAGAGTTTGTTGGCGCAGCAGCGACCATCAATTCGCAACATCCTGAGGGAGGGTCCTATCGCCCGTCCCCCATTCTCTAGTAGAGAAGAGGTGTGAACGAGCTTGAGTTACTCCATCGTGGCAAAGTCCGCGAGATGTACGTCGTCGACGATCAACATCTCCTCATGGTCGCAAGTGATCGAATATCAGCGTTTGACGTTGTCTTTAACGAACCGATTCCAGACAAAGGACGAGTTTTAACGGCGATGACCGTTTGGTGGTCCAAGCACCTCGCTTCGGTTGCCTCTACCCATCTGGTATCAGCCGACCCGGCCGATTTCCCGACGGCAGCACAACGCCCCGACTGGGCCGGCCGGGCGCTCTTGGTTCGAAAAGCAAACATGTTGCCTCTCGAATGCATCGTTCGGGGCTATATAACCGGCTCAGCTTGGAAGGAATATCAACAATCGGGAACTATGCATGGCTCTCTTTTGCCATCGGGCTTGCTGGAAGCCCAACAACTCCCTGAGGCAGTTTTCACTCCGTCAACGAAAGCCACCGAAGGTCACGACATCAACATCAGCTACCAGGAAGCGGTGGACATTGTTGGAGCTGATTTCGCAAGCCAAGCCCGGGATCTTTCAATAGAGGCATACCGGCGTGCTTCCGAACATGCTGCAGAAAATGGTGTCATCATCGCTGACACTAAGTTCGAACTTGGACTGGTTGACGGCAAGATGGTGATCGCTGACGAATTGTTGACACCTGATTCGTCACGATTTTGGCCAGCTGAAGATTGGGCCCCAGGGGCCACGCCGGTTTCCTTGGACAAACAACCCGTTCGAGACGCCACCGAGGCAACTGGGTGGGACAAATCGCCGCCCCCACCGCAACTATCAGCAGAAACAATCCAGATGACGCGCGATCGCTATGTAACTGCTTACGAGCGCATTACAGGTGAGTCTTTCCGCACATGGATTGGAGAAAGCTAATGCGCTTCGAAGTGAAGATCGAAGTTTTGCCACGGGAAGGAATCGCGAACCCCGAAGGTTCCACTATCGAACGAACGCTTCCCGCCTTAGGTTTCGAAACCACTGGTGACGTGCGAGTAGGGAAGATTATTCGACTGCAGGTCGAAGCTGACTCGGCCGATGCCGCCAAAGCAACTGTGGAAGACATGTGCAACCGGTTTTTGTCCAACCCAGTTATTGAAGACGCGATCGTGGAAGTACTCACCACATGAGTCGTCGCGTCGGTGTCATTCGTTTCCCAGGGACGAACTGTGAATTCGACACCCGTGACGCAATAAATGAACTTGGCGGCGAGGCAAAGATTCTTTGGCACAGCGATACGGATCTCGGAGACGTTGATGCGATCGTCATACCTGGCGGTTTCGCTCATGGCGATTATCTGCGTTGCGGAGCAATCGCACGTTTCTCACCGATTATGGATGCAGTGAGTACATTCGCGCGAAACGGCGGACCAGTATTAGGGATCTGCAATGGATTTCAGGTCCTAACCGAAGCAGGGTTGCTCCCAGGCGCGTTGCAAAAAAATGTTGGGCTGAAGTTCCTCTGTCGCATGGAGCAAATCCAGTTCGTGTCGACGGCCAACGTCGTTGGTCTCGGCGCATCAAAAGGCGATCTTTTAGACATTCCCATCAATCATTTTGAGGGCAACTATGTGTGTGCAAAAGAAACTTTGGATCAACTTGAGGAAGAAAACCGAATTGTCTTCCGATACACCGACAACCCGAATGGTTCGATGGGAGACATAGCGGGAATTTCCAACCAGAGCGGCAACGTCGTGGGGATGATGCCTCATCCTGAGAGGGCCACATCGATGCTCCTTGGATCCAACGATGGGGCCTCGCTACTCCAATCTTTACTTTTCACGGGACGAGCCGCATCGACATAACGAGAATGCTGAAGGTACCCATGAAGAGCAGATCTAATTTTCACAAGTTGCTAGATGGCGAGAACAACGGCTCTTGTGATGGCTTAGTTTCTGTTCTCTTGCTAGTTATCAGGCATCCGTTGATATTTCTGACACGCGACTAGATTTGGAGTGTGAGTGTGGCTCCCGAAGACGCATCGGTCCACCGCTCACTTGGATTAAGTGACGAAGAGTACGAGATCATTCACGAGTTATTAGGGCGACACCCAAATCACCTCGAATTGGCCATGTACTCGGTCATGTGGTCGGAACACTGTTCGTACAAGTCATCAAAGATTCATCTCAAGAGGCTCCCCACCGAAGCGCCATGGGTTTTGGTAGGTCCAGGCGAAAACGCAGGAGTCATCGATGTTGGTGATGGAATAGCGGTAGCGATCCGCATTGAAAGTCACAACCACCCATCGGCGATCGAGCCCTACCAGGGAGCAGCAACAGGCGTTGGAGGAATTCTTCGAGATATCTTCACCATGGGTGCCCGCCCCATAGCAGTGATGGATCCCCTCCGGTTCGGGCCTCTGGATGATCCACGAAGTCGATGGATCGCCGAAGGCGTGATTAGCGGAGTTTCGGGCTATGGGAACAGCGTCGGAGTGCCCACTGTCGGGGGAGAGGTTGTTTTCGACGAAACATACAAAGGTAACCCTCTGGTCAACGTTCTCGCCATGGGCGTCCTCCCTGTAGAACGACTTGTTTTGGGGCAAGCAAGCGGAGTTGGCAATCTCGCTGTGCTTCTCGGCGCCTCAACCGGCCGAGACGGCATAGGTGGGGTAAGTGTGTTGGCCTCCGCCGGCTTTGATGAGGGGTCTGAAGACGCTGATAAACGGCCAAGCGTTCAGGTCGGTGACCCTTTCGAAGAGAAACGTCTATTGGAAGCATGCCTTGAGTTATTAGATGAAGGACTCGTAACAGGTATCCAAGACTTAGGAGGCGCAGGAATCACCTGCGCTACAAGTGAGACAGCTTCTCGCGGTGGAGCAGGAATGGATGTCGATGTGTCGGCTATCCATTCGCGAGAAGAGGGGATGGAACCCTTTGAGTTGATGACTTCTGAGTCACAAGAGCGGATGTTGGCAATCGTTGAACCTGCAAGCCTCGACCGAGTGTTAGAAATCTCTTCACGTTGGGAAATATCAGCGAGTGTCATCGGACGCGTCACCGGGGACGGACAACTAAGAATTCTTGATGGTTTCGATGGTGAAGTATTAGCGGAACTTCCAGCGTCCACCTTGCACGATGACGCTCCTGAATACGACCGCCCCTTGGCACCCCCCGAAAATTTAATTGAGCGTCAATCACTTGATGCATCGGGCGGTCCGGTTGACTGCGCTGCCAATTTGCTCACCTTGTTACGAGATCCCGCCTGGGTGTACAGCCAATATGACCATCAACTTTTCCTTAACACAGTGGTTGGGCCCGGCAGCGATGGGGCACTCCTTCGGCTTCGTGACCCAAAGACAGGTCGCGAAACTGGCAGAGCCTTGGGTATGTCTACGGACGGGAATCACCGTTGGTGCCATGTAGATCCCCGCCAAGGCACGACAATGGTGGTTGCCGAAGCTGTCATGAATATCGCGTGCGTGGGTGCGGAGCCGATGGCCGTCGTTAACTGTCTGAACTTTGGAAACCCCGAACATCCTGAGGTGATGTGGCAATTATCCGAAGCTATCGATGGCATGTCTGAAGCGTGCCGAGCTTTCAACGCCCCAGTCGTGGGAGGAAACGTCAGCCTGTACAACGAAACTAACGCGGTGGACATCGCTCCAACCCCTGTCGTGGGGGTCATCGGTATGCACCCAAAGTTGTCAAAACTACCTCCCGGCATGACCCTCGTCCCTGACTTGACACTTGTGTTGGTTGGCCAGCAGCCGCATGAAGATGTTTCGATGGCTGGAAGTCGTTGGGCATGGGAAATCGGCGGGTGTAAAGACGGCACCCTCCCCGAATTCGATCTTTTCCAAACGGTACGAACGGCCGCGTATGTAACTGAGATCGTTCAAAGGAACCAGGTTGAAGCAGTGCACGATGTGGGCGAGGGCGGGCTTGCAGTAGCTCTTGCCGAAATGGCTGTTCATAACGGGATCGGGATGCACATAAGTGGTTTCGATGGCCACAGAGCACTATTCAACGAATCAGGAGGACGTGTGATCGTTGCCCTCAGTCCTGCTGACCTGGAATCCTTCCTGAAAGAGACTTCGAATCGCGCAGTGCCCGCTCAGATGATCGGCAGCACTGGCGGGTCTTCTCTTGTTTTAGGGTCAACTATTAATCTTTCAATAGACGACTTGACCCGTGCCGCTCGAGACGAACTCCCACAAGCGCTCGGCCAGGGAACTGTTAGCGGATGACCAACCACACCCACGAAGTCGAACTCATTAAACCCCGTGAAGCGTGCGGAGTTTTTGGAGTTCTGGCGCCTGGCAGCCCTGTTGCACACCAGACATACCTTGGCCTCTACGCGCTCCAGCATCGCGGCCAAGAATCGGCAGGCATAGCGGTGAGCGATAGTTCGAACGTGACCGTCGTAAAAGACATGGGTTTGGTGTCGGGCGCTTTTGATGATCGAGTTCTCGCCGTCCTAGAAGGCGATATTGCTATCGGCCATACCCGCTACTCAACGACAGGATCGAGCTCTTGGCGTGCATCACAGCCTTTCTATCGTGATGTCGGTGATCTCGAATTCGCGCTTGCCCATAACGGCAACCTGGTCAACACGGCGGCATTAGCGGCTGACGCAGGGATGCTTGACGGAACGGTAATGAGTGACAGCGATCTGGTAGCAGAACTGGTTGCTATCGAATTGGCAACCGGAGAAGCACCCGAAGGTAACGAACTGCCATGGGCTATGGCACGCGTACTCCCGCGTCTCAGCGGTGGATTTTCTTTCGTTGCCATGGATCGGCACCATTTGGTTGGCGCCCGAGGACCCGAAGGATTTTGGCCGCTGTGTTTAGGACGCCTTGACAACGGTTGGGTCCTCGCATCGGAAAGCCCCGCCCTAGATACCGTCGGTGCACATTTTGTGCGAGAAGTAGATCCCGGGGAGATGGTTGTAATCAGCCGAGACGGATGGACCTCGGAACGACCTTTTAAGAATCCCAACCCTCGGCTCTGTATGTTCGAATTCGTCTATTTCTCGCGACCCGACACTGTCCTCTACGGCCGAAATGTTCATGCCGCTAGACAACGCATGGGTGAACAACTTGCAGATCAGGCCCCGGTGGTTGCCGACCTGGTAATGCCAGTTCCAGAATCAGGGATACCCGCCGCTCAGGGTTTCGCTCGCGCTAGCGGCATCCCATATCGGGATGGACTCGTCAAGAATCGCTACATCGGACGAACATTTATTGCTCCCTCTCAAGAAATGAGAGCCCTAGGAGTAAAAATGAAACTCAACCCCATCCGCCACAACATTGAAGGCCAACGGCTCATAGTCGTTGATGACTCGATTGTCCGAGGCACAACCACACGAGCAATCGTCGAAATGTTACGAGCCGCTGGAGCTGCTGAAGTGCACCTCCGAATCTCTTCGCCTCCATATAGATGGCCGTGCTTTTACGGAATGGATACAGGCACCAAAGCAGAACTACTGGCAGCCAACCTGACCATGGACGAAATACGGGAGTATCTCGGCGTTAATTCCATCGCTTATTTAGAACTGGACCGTCTTATCGAAGCAACCGGTGCTCCTGGAGCAGGGTTCTGCACAGCCTGCCTTGACGGCCAATATCCAGTAGCGATTCCTCAAGGTCTCGACAGAGAAGTGCTGGGAGAACGGCGCGACGAACCTGGGTCAACATTCGTGTCAGTGTCACAAATGAAGCTAGGGCAATGACTTCTGAGATCACCTATTCAGGCGCAGGTGTCGACATTGATTCAGCTGACGAGGCTGTGCGACGCCTCACCCCACATGTTCGTTCAACCTTTAGACCCGAAGTTCTCAGCGACATAGGTGGGTTTGGTTCGGTTGTAGCGATACCAAACGGATACCAAGAACCTGTGCTCGTGTCGGGGAACGACGGAGCCGGGACAAAGCCGCTGATCGCGGCAGCGTTGGACCAATATGACACGATCGGTATAGATGTGGTCGCCATGTGTGTTGACGACATCGTCACCACGGGCGCAGAACCGCTCTTTTTCCTTGATCAGATCACGGTTGGGAAAGTCGATCCTGAACGAATTGAACAACTGGTTATCGGCTTTGCCAAAGGCTGTCGCCAAGCCGGATGTGCTCTCACTGGGGGAGAAATAGCTGAGCATCCAGACATTATGGACGAAGATGAATTTGATCTATCTGGCTTCGCGGTCGGAGTCGCCGAGCGAGCACACATCCCCTCTAAATCTTCTGTCAGCAAAGGTGACGTGCTAATAGGCCTCGCATCACCTGGGTTGCGATGCAACGGCTACAGCCTCGCTCGCAGAGTTTTTTTAGATGGGCGCCCGCTTGATCAACCTGCCTGGGCTGGTGCCAACACCTCTCTTGGGGAAGAACTGCTCCGACCATCAGTAATTTACGCGCCCGCTGTATTAGAGGTGTTTGCCGAACTAGACGTACACGCAGCAGCGCACATAACGGGTGGAGGTCTCCCCGGCAACCTTGCGCGAGTAATTGAAACCAACGTTGCAATACGCGTCGACCCCACCAAATGGCGGACACCTGAGATTTTCGATCGGATCGCTATCGAAGGACCGGTCTCAGAAGGCGAAATGAGAAAAGTATTTAATCTAGGAATCGGAATGGTCCTTGTGGTGCCATCTGACCAAGCAAATGAGACCATTGAAATTGTTGCCCGACACGGGCATGAAGCCTGGGTGATAGGAGACGTCATGGCAGGTACCGGCCAGGTGAAATGGTCCAACGAATGACAGAGCTTGACCTATCCCGAAAAAATCTGAAAGATCATCTCCTCACTCACGCGGTACGCACTGGTGACTTTGTTTTGAAGTCGGGCCGCAAGAGCAATTGGTTCATTGACGGCAAACAAACGGCATGTCACCCGGAAGGAATCAAATTGGTTGCCGACATCATCCTTAGTGAAATTGCGGACATAGATGCCATTGGTGGTTTGACAATGGGAGCTGATCCGGTCGCATACGGGGTAGCGGCGATAGCAGCGGATCGGGGACAGCCACTCCGCTCGTTCAGTATTCGTAAAGAAGCCAAAGACCACGGAGTAGAAGGCAGAATCGCCGGCGCCTTGTACAAAGGTGACCGAGTAGCAATTATGGAAGACGTTGTAACGCGTGGCGTATCACCACTCGAGGCAGCTGAAGTTGTTCGAGCTTTCGGGGCTGAACCTGTCATGGTTATCGCAATTGTGGATCGCGGAGGAACCTGCGAGGCGATGGCTAAACAAGCCGGATTAAAGTTCTTCCCCTTGCTAACGGCACCTGATTTGGGTTTTGAATACGAAGGTCCTTAAAAATAAATGGCGTAACCCTATTTGGTCCCAGCACTCTCTCCCGCCACAATAGAGCGCTCCCCCCTGCGCCAGGAGATTCAATGTCGCGTCCAACAGCTGCCTTTTCTGCCACATTGGAAGTGGAGCTCGCTCACGAACCAGGCACGCTTGGTCGACTGTGCACCGCCATTGGTGACGTCGGCGGAAATATTCGCAGCTTGCGCGGGTTCACGGTGACCGCTGGTTCATTGCGCGAGGAAGTCGTCGTAGATGCCGCTAGCGAAGCGCACGTTGAAGAAATATGTGCGGCTGTCGATGGATTAGATGGCGTCAAAGTGATTAGTGCTGTCGACAGAACCTTCAAGATGCACGAAGGTGGCAAGTTAGAGACCATCAGCCGTATTCCTCTGCGTGACACAGACGACTTGTCAATGGCGTACACCCCTGGTGTAGCGCGGGTATGTATGGCCATTCACGCTGATGAAGCCCTGTCTCACGAACTCACGATAAGAAAAAACACAGTTGCCATTGTTAGCGACGGCACAGCGGTGCTTGGCCTTGGAGATATAGGACCGGCCGCCGCCATGCCGGTGATGGAAGGTAAAGCGCTTCTTTTCAAGGAGTTCGCAGGGGTTGATGCGTTCCCCATTTGCCTGGACGTTGAGACACCTGAACAAATTATTGAGACGGTAGTTCGATTAGCGCCCACATTTGGCGGCATAAACCTTGAAGACATTGCCGCGCCAGGCGCGTTCGAAGTTGAAGCAGCCCTGCGCGAGGCACTCGACATCCCTGTGTTTCACGATGACCAACACGGCACAGCAGTGGTTGCCCTAGCGGCCTTGGAAAACGCAGTGCGTCTCACAGGCAAAGACCTCAACGATCTTCGGTGTGTCATTTTGGGTGCCGGAGCAGCGGGGGTTGCCTGCGCGAAAATCTTATTGGGAAGAGGTATTGGTGACGTCGTCGTATGTGACAGGCAAGGCGCTATTTACCCCGGTCGTGCTGGGCTTAACTCGGCGAAAGAATGGTTGGCACACAATACGAACACCGATGGAGTTACGGGCTCTGTCGCTGAAGCGATGGTTGGAGCGGACGTGTTCATGGGATTGAGCGGCCCGGGACTCGTTACACGAGATGATGTAGCGGCAATGGCGGACAAACCCATCGTTTTTGCGATGGCGAATCCGGACCCGGAAATTCTTCCCGAAGCAATTGCCGACATCGCTGCGATTGTTGCCACTGGCCGCAGCGACTATCCAAACCAGATCAACAACGTGTTGGCCTTCCCTGGGATTTTTCGCGGAGCCTTTGACGCTAAAGCGAGCGATATCACTGAAAATATGAAGATAGCTGCGGCTGGGGCAATCGCCGGTGCTATTTCAAGCGACGACATGGGTCCAGATCTCATCATTCCTACCGCTTTTGACCGGTCAGTAGTGCCCGCGGTTTCTCAGGCAGTTGCCGCTGCAGCTATTGAAGATGGTGTCACCCGCCAATAAATGGGTGCGGAGCAGATGACGTCTGTAATGGGTCATCCGGTTTATTCGTGAGGGCATTTAAATCGCCCTAGCCCCGTGTGCGCCATCTCCGTGCCCCAAAAAGCCTGAAAGCCAGGGGCTATGAACCCCTGACTCCCTAGCGTGGTCGGGACCGGCGTCGATCCGGTGACCTCACGCTTTTCAGGCGCGCGCTCTGCCAACTGAGCTACCCGACCGCGGTCCCGACGGGATTTGAACCCGCGACCTCCGGCTTGACAGGCCGGCGTGAACTCCAGACTTCACCACGGGACCAACCGTGCTTGCTAACGGATACCCGTGGAGCAAGAAGTTGAAGTCTGGCGTGAGCAGTGTCGTATTGCAACCCGACAGACGTATTCACCGAACCTTGATGTGGTGGAACTCTTCTCGGATTTCATCGGCTCGCGGGGGTCGCATCAACAACTCGATGGCGTTCCATAGGGTTCGTGACACTGGGTCAAACAAGATTGGGAATATCAGACCCGCTGGAGCTGCCAACAGAAGAAGAGTAGAGGTCGAAGCGTCGGTCCCAAGTATCAGCAATGCCAGAGTGACCACGGTTAACACCAACGCCGAACTCGTCATGGTGTTTACAGCCACCGCCCCTAGGGAGTGCCCATCCATGCGTTCAAAATGGAGACCGCAGCGCGGACAGTTCTCAACCATTGCGAACATCCCCCACTTCTGAAATAACGTTCGACTACCGCACACTCCACAGGCGAGAGTCAGCCCACGACACAGGACCTTCATGCTGCCCTAAGGGCCCTTCGTAGCCGACGCGCAAGATTGCCCCGCTGACCCACGCGAACGTGTTCGAGCCCGCGCCAAATTGCAAGGGAACGAAGTTCGTCAGCAAGAGCTTCAACTCCATGATCGCTGAGACCTTCCGACTCGACGTAGGCGCCGGGAACATGCAGCACTTTTGTTTTTAGTTCTGCTCTCACATCGACCCTGGCGCATAAATTGTTTTCGTACAGAAACGGCATGACGTAGTAACCATGGACGCGTTTCTCGGCGGGGACATAGATCTCTAATCGATATTCAAAGCCAAATAGTCGAGCCGCTCTGGGGCGAAACCACACGACGGGATCGAAGGGGCTAAGGAGCATAGAGCGCGAAACCACATGACCAGATTTGGCGTCGGCGGCCATGTAAGCGGGGCGATCCCAACCTTGGACTTCAACAGATACGAGCTCTTTATTCTCCACTAACTCCTTGACCCGCTCCTTGCCCTCTTTCTTGGGTAGGCGGTGATAATCAACGAGATCTTCACTGCTAGCGACCCCTAAATGGTGCGCGGCGCGACGCAACAACTCAAGATGGGCATCATTTTCGGCCGGGACATGTTCAAAGACTGACGGCGGTAGCACTCGCTCAGATAAGTCATAGTAACGAGTGAAATTATCTCGTTTGCTGACTGAAAGTCTCCCAATCCAAAAGAGCCATTCGAGCGCAATCTTCGATTCTGACCACCCCCACCAAGAAGAACCACGTCCCCTTTTTTGTAACTGTCCAGCGCTAACTGGACCAGCTGCAGCCACCTGACGTTCGACTTTTGAAATGAACCCCGAATTCTCTGCGGCAAACGTTCGGATGCCTTTCCATAGCTCGCCTCGTTCCGCCCGACGCATACGCCACCTGAACAACGGCCAATCTTGAATCGGCAGGTAACTTGCTTCGTGGCCCCAATATTCAGCTAACTCACGGTGCTTGTAAGCGCTTCTTTCTAGTAAGCACGACAAGTCATCGTGAGACCCCCCGACACGAGATCTCAATACGAGTAGGTGAGAACGCGCTACCGCGCTGACAGCATCAATTTGGAGCACACCCATATTTCGGAACGCCTTGCGTAGATGGCGTCGATCGGGACGTGTGGCCGCATTCAACGGGCCGAGCCCCTGAGCAGCACTTGCTATAGATCTTGCCTCTTGCTCTGATACTTCAATAGGTCTCGCAGCCACCATATCTGGGTGAAGAACCTAGTGAACTTGGATCAGCGTTCCTCTTTAAAGATTACGTGCTTACGAATTACTGGGTCGTATTTCTTGAGTTCGATTCGTTCGCGAGTGTTTGTTTTATTCTTACGCGTTGAGTACGTATACCCGGTGTCGGCCGTCGACTTAAGTCTAATAACTGGCCGTTTGTCGCTCTTTGCCATCAGACTTTCTCCCCACGTCGGCGAAGATCTGCCAATACTGACTCGATCCCGCGCTTGTTAATGATCTTGATGCCCTTTGCACTAACAGTCAAAGTCACGTGACGTTTCTCGTTGGGCACATAAAACTTTTTCTTCTGGATATTCGGTTTAAACCATCGTTTGTTACGACGATGAGAATGAGACACGGTGAAGCCACTGGTGGGCTTACGTCCGGTTACTTGACAGATGTTGCTCATAAGAAATCTCGGGGTGGTGGAGTGACGCAATATGTCACGAGAATGACGAGGTTCAAGGCTAACAGCGAGGTCAGCTAATCCCCATGTCGGATGTATCCCGTCGCCCGTTAGACGTGCGGAATTATGTCCTGTCCGACTCGTTCAAGAACCTGGTACCGAGGATCAAAACTCGGAAGAATCATGAGTTGGTCAAGGCCACGTTCTTCGAGTTGTTGCAAGCGCTCAATGACTTCACTTGCCGTGCCAACTATGCAAGTAGCGTCGATAAGTTTTGAGGTTACGAATCTTTCTTCCTCGGGGATGACCCAACAGTTGTGACCGGCGTGGATTCGTTGATGGATTCGTTCGGCGTCGTAGTCGGAAAGCATGGACGTGTAGTCATCCCAGATTTCTGTGAGACGACTTCCCGGTGGACGTCCGTATTGCCGATACTGGTCATAGGAATAGTGGATTGACGCCATTGCCATTGCGCCAGCCTCTGCTTTCACCCGGGGGCTTTCGATGGTTTCGCCTTCGTCGAGCACAACGATGGTGGTGAGGGAGCAGGTGAGGTAGTCATCGCGATCAAATTCTCTGCCTGAATCAGATGCTCCTCGTTCGATCATCTCCCACATACGATCCATGACCTGAGCGTCGGGGGGGATGGACATAACGGCGCCGTCGCCGTGTTTACCCGCTAACGCCAGTGATTTAGGACCAAAACCTGATACGTAAAGTGGGATTGGGTCATCAAAATTAACGAAACCTTTGTCGGGCATGATGTGTCGAATAGGGCTGGTCTGACCCTGAAAATGATGTTGCGCCTCTTCACCTCGCAGAAGTGGACGAAGAGCGTCTAAATATTGGTCGAACTCAGCGATTCTCTGAGGTTTGTGCCCCATAATCCTCATTGCCGTATTCCCTGTCCCGATCCCGAGGAATGTGCGACCAGGCGCTAACGCATTAATGGTCGCTATTGATGACGCTGTTACCGGCGCGGGCCGAGTGGCTGAGACAGAAACGCCAGTTCCGATGTTTATTGTTGACGTGCGATCTGCCGCTAAGGCAAGCGCGGCGTAACAATCGGACCAGATCATTTGGCTATCCGCTAACCAAGCATGTGAATACCCGAGTTCTTCGGCTCGAACCACGTAGCCAATGTCACCGACGTGTGATGCAACACAAACACCTATATCCATGTCGGAACCCTAGAACAGAAGCCTCATCGCTCGCCGATAGCGAATAACCCACCTTCGCGAGAGCCGATATATATCCGCCCGTTCCAAACGGTAGGGGTCGCTTCAATGCACCCACCGATTTCGATTCGCCAAATTTCTATTGGTTCAACCCGTGGGTCTTGGACCCCAAAAGCTCGCAGATACCCACCACAGTCGCCAACGATCAAGATGTCGTCAACAACCACCGGGGATCCCCAAAGTGGGCCTTCGAGTTGCTTAGACCACAGGACCTGGCCGGAATCGCGGTCCACAGACATCAAGTGACCACCGTTAGTCGTGACATAAAGCACATCTTTGTGAAGCGCAGGGGTACCCCAAATACCGCCTGGAGATTTTCGATGATCGTGAAGGGACCAAACCAAAGGAGTCTCTGGAGTGCTTGGGTCTAATTTGACTAACTGCCCAACTTCGCGAGATCGCGAAGTACCGCGTTCATATTCGGCTGCAACGTATAGAAAGCCGTCCTTGTCAACGACGATTGTCGCGTCGATGTCGTCCCCCATCCACCACCGAAAATTTCGAATTGGCATTTCTCCACGGAGCAAAGGCTCCAGGTCCCACCCTTGTACGAGCCCCCCGGAATTTGCGAACCAAACGGTGTTGCCTGAGATTGTCACCGAGTTTTCAATTGAAACGTTGTTATCTCCTAGAGCCCTAAGCAGTTCGTCATCCCAACCGGGTGTCTGGAAAACTATTTCGGGCTCTACCGAAACTAAACCTGAATCATTTAGCTCTCGGTTCAGACGGACAATGTGCAACCAACTGTTTTCGCCTCCGGTGATCAAATGATCTTTGAGGATTAGCGGGGCCCCGTCCCAGTCGTCGTTCCACATCACTGGGTTGACGTCATTGCCGGAAAGGCTCCATAGTTCTACGAGTTCCTCAGGGCGGTCGAACGCCAAAATTCTTAGTTTCCCGTCTCGTGAACCGCTGTAGATCAACGGAAAACCGTCGGGGTCAACGGTGAGGGAACCTTTGACGATGTCGCCTGTGACGAACGTTGGTAGTCGTGGTTGCCCCGTTGACCCATCAAGAATGTGGATACCACGGTCGTACGCGCCGACAGCGAGCCAAGTTTCGGTGCCCACTTCCCACACAGCAGGCTGGCCGGTCCAGCCGATTCCGCACCAGGTGGTGGTTCGCCCCTGTGTCGTTGACAACGAGCACAGTTTGTCGTTGTCAGGGAATCGCCATAGAACTTCAGGCATTAAAGGAACGGGGCCGCGTCCGTACCACGATCTTGTCGGTGACCCTCGAAAAGTCAAAACCCCTTGCACAGCTTCACCCCAAGGGCGTTGTACTTCCTTTGGGTTCCACCATCCTTCATAGAGTTCAGTCGTCGTTGTGGACTGCGATATCCGAGGTTGAGTGATTGCCGGTACCGACGTTGTCAATGGTTGAGACGGCGAACTTGTAGAAGTTGGGGTGGCACTTTGAAAGATGGAAGACGTGACCGTCGTCGGACTATTTGAAACGATGTTTGTCTTAACCGACGAAGCTGAATCTTCGGCCATACAAGCGGTTGTTAGAAGAACTAGCGCAATGATTGCAACTAGGTAAGAGGTCGCGGTTGAGCCGGTCTTACCTGAGAGCCAAAACTGGTGGCACGACCTGCTCATTATTAGTGAGATCCTATTAGCGGGTAACCATCGCGTCGTGATGGTGAATTCTTACCCGACGTTCATGTTCATGGAGTACATCTGTGTCTGATGGATATATCTCAACCGCCTTCGCCTCAATCAACGAACGCCGTCGTTGCAGTAGTCGACGATGACAAGAGAATCCGTCAAGCATTAGAGCGGGCCCTCAAATCGGAGGGGTATGACGTCATAACAGCATCTGACGGGGTTCAAGCATTAGCGATATCTGAGAAGGTTGACGTCATGATTCTGGATGTCACGATGCCAAATTTGGGTGGGATGGACGTGTGTCATCGACTGCGAGCAAAAGGTTCAGAGCTCCCAATCCTTTTGCTCACCGCACGACACGGGACCGAGGATCGAGTGGTTGGGCTCGACTCAGGTGCTGACGATTATCTTGCTAAACCTTTCGTCCTCGATGAGCTCCTTGCCCGATTGAGGGCGTTGCTCAGGCGGCGCAATCCCTTGAGTGCACCACCTCAACCAACCACACTTTGTTTCGAGAACCTATGTATGGACCAGGTTGGTCGACAAGTCCACAGAGAAGACCAACTCTTAGACCTCACTCGAACCGAGTATGAGCTTCTCGAGCTTCTGCTCGAACACCCCAACCAAGTGCTGACCCGCGATCAAATTTATGAAGCTGTATGGGGATATGACTCTGCTCTCGCATCGAACAGTCTTGAGGTGTATGTCGGGTATTTACGCCGGAAAACTGAAGTAGGCCAGCGAACACGCGTCATCCACACTGTCAGAGGTGTCGGATACGTCCTCCGGTCGTCGTGAGTTTTCGGACTCGCGTTGCGCTATTGGTTGCTGCTGTTGTTGCCGTAGTTGTGGCAGGGGTGGCGGGATCTTTTCTGTACTTGGCGCGAGATAAAGCACTTGAAACCCTTGATGAGAAATTAATTTCGCGTGCCAAAATAGTCGCGCAACTCGGGGACGTGCTCCGGACACCCGGTGGTCGAGTCACCCCCCGACTCTCCGGATTGTTTGGTCAGTACTCACCCGATGACGTTTTGGTTCAGGTATTTGATGGCAACGGCCGCATTTTGGCGAGCAATGTTGAGCCCCTGCCCATCGACCGGACCGACCTTTCAATCGCGCGTAAGGGATGGAAAAGTTCGACCGGACGTAACCCGCGTTTGGTCACTCTCGATATAGATGATCGCCGAATGCGGGTACTGACTACCCCATTAAAAGCAAATGGGCGAGCGTTGATGGTCGCTCGGCCAATGGATGAAGTGGATGCCCAACTTTCTGGTTTGCTGCGTATCAGTTTTCAATTGTTCATCTTTGGTGTGGTGAGCTCCGGTGCTATTGGCTTTGTTGTCGCGGGACGAGTTGTGCGACCTATCCGACGGCTAACTCAGGCCGCATCTAAAATTGCAGTCACCCAAGACGTCGATCAACCCATTCCCGAGGAAAGAGACGACGAATTCGGGCAGCTAGCAAAGAGTTTTAACGAGATGCTCAACGCACTGAGCCTTTCTAGAGAGCAACAACACCGACTCGTAGCCGACGCCAGCCACGAACTTCGAACACCGCTCACAAGTCTGCGGACCAACCTGGAATATATGCAACGTGCCGAGGTAGTAGAGATCAGCGAACGCCGAGAAGTTTTGGATGACGTCCTGTTCGAATTGGACCAGCTAACCGAGCTTGTCACCGAGTTGGTCGAACTCGCTACTGATCGACATCAGATGGGTGAACCCACCGAAATGGAATTGGATGAAATCGTTGACGCCGTTGTTCAACGACACAGACGCAGAAATTCTTGCCCGATCGAGTACCGAGCAAATCCGACGCGTGTTCGAGCTGTCCCAGCGCTGGTCGAAAGGGCAGTGTCGAATTTGATTGACAACGCCGTTAAGTGGAGTCCGCCCGATCAAACCATCGAGGTAGATGTGAAAGCGGGTTCGGTGGTCGTTCGCGACTACGGCCCGGGAATACCCGACCACGAACGGGAACACGTTTTTGAGCGCTTTTACAGAACTGAAGATGCCCGTTCTTACCCGGGTTCAGGGTTAGGGCTGTCGATAGTTCTCCATGTCGCAGAAAGTTTCGGTGGTAGCGCCCGCGTGATTCCGCAGAGCGGGCCGGGCACGGCTGTTGAGCTTTCTTTCCCGCCACTAGATGAATAATTCTCGCAACAGGTCAAGTTTGTCTTAAATGATTTGGCACCCCCAACGGGATTCGAACCCGTGCTGCCGGCGTGAAAGGCCGGTGTCCTAGGCCACTAGACGATGGGGGCTTTAGCAGGCCCAGACTAGACCTCCGAGAAAGGGAAACCACCGTTCAAGTCAACGCGTTTACCTAGCGCCCAGCAGCCTCGACAAACTCTCCGAGAAGATGGCTGAGATAGTGGTAGATCGCTTGTTGCTGTTCTTGTGGGTTGTCAGAGTCAAGAATTTTTGGTTCGTCGTCTTCACTCACATCTAGGTGAGTGCCAAGTACCAGTCGTAAATCGTTCACTGTTGTAATCCAAGCAGTCACCGAATCAGCATCTAATTCCGCATCGTGGAGTGTGGCTTCGACCACGTCGAGGTGCGATAACCGTCGTTCTAACAGTTGGTCTCGCGCCGAACGTTGGTACTCCTGCTCATGGCGAACATCTTCGACGTAGGCAGTGGGGTAGAGGCGTCGCAGTGATGGGTCGAGCTTCCCTTCCGGAGAAGTAGCCAAGAGCAATTCGCGTAGCTGATCAATGAGATCGCCGATCAGTTGACGTTCCTCCTCGCCAATCTTTACTTCCATCATTCCGTCTTTTCGTTGATGGAAGCGGTATCTGAAAAACACGTCAAAGGTCTTTCTGCATAGTGGCCCAAAGTCCGAACTCATGGAGCCTGAACACATCTAACTCGGCTTTTTCTCGGCTGCCATTCGATACAACAGCTCTGCCTTTGTGATGAACATCAAGCATTAATTGGGTCGCTTTTTCAGAGCTATAACCAAAAAGTTTCTGAAGAACGTGAACTACGTAGCTCATGAGGTTTATTGGATCATTCCACACCAAAACAACCCAGGGAATGTCTTCGTCGGTGACGAAACCCGGACTTTCGTCATCAGTAACGACAGGCGAACTCTCGGTCTCACTCATTGACTCATTTCCTGAAACGAAATATGGGTAAACCAAGTCAACCCACCTTGAAGCAAGATGTTCGCGCGGCCAGGGCTAATCGAACTGCTGACACCCACAGAATTGTTGCACCCGCCACATGAAACCCGACCAGTAAAACTGGCAGCTGTGTGAAGTATTGCGTGTAACCGATAACCGCTTGAAGGACCATCACGAGGAGAACGACGTTAACCCGGTGTTTCACCAGTGTGTTCTGCGAATTCTGAATCCGAAAACGAAGGGTGCCGGTGAGCACCAAAAGAATAATGACGGCCCCGCCATGGACTTGGGCTATTTCCGCAAAAGGTAACCCCAACCTCTCGACGCTCTCATCACCACCGTGGGGGCCACTCCCAGTCACGAGCGTCCCGGTCATGACAACTAACGCAGTCGCCGCGACCACGACACTTATGTGTCGATGTAGAGACCGAGCAAGGTGCCCGTTTTGGCTCATAGTGCCATTTGGTCGAGCAAGATCTTCAAGGACCACGGCGTTCCAGATGAGCACCATCGACAACAAGAAGTGTCCGATAACTACCGGGGGTGATAAATGAGTGATGACGGTTATCGCACCTAGGGCAATCTGGGCTGCGACTCCAGCTACGAGTCCCAAAGACCATTTGGTCAGTTTGCTGACGAGTGGGCTGCGCAGGGTTGATCCTGAAACGGCCAAAACCACAGCGATAGATACGAGACCAGTAATAATTCGATTTCCGAACTCCACCCAGGCGTGAAAGTCGGCTTCGGGGACTAGCTGGCCAGCTTCACAGTTAGGCCAATCGCTGCAACCGAGACCGCTGCCAGTGAGACGTACCGCAGCCCCCGAAACCACTATGACAGCAAGAGACCACAGGGCAACACGCGTGACCGAATGGTATTGCTGAGGAGTTAGCCGGGGGAATGTCACGCCCTTGAAGTTAGGTGCCGGACAACATTCTGAGCGAATCAACAGCCTGTAGTTGGGTAACCGGGTGCTCGGGGCCGTATCGTGGCGCCCGATGGAGCACAGCACGACGACCATCGAAAAGACCGACAGAGGTGTGGCCGCAACAGCGGCCGCTTTTGTGATGCTCACGAAGCCACGAATTATTGAACTGTTATTGATCACCACTGTCCCATCGATGATTGTTGCAAAAGGCGGGATGCCTGATCTGTGGCTTGTTGTTGTGACCGTGGTAGGTGGGACGCTTGCCGCTGGTGGTGCGAATACGTTCAACATGTTCATCGACCGTGATATCGACCAGCTAATGAAACGAACTCAAGGACGCCCCTTAGTTACGGGAGCGGTTTCTCCTCGAGCCGCTCTCCTATTTGGATTCGCGCTCGAAATTGCAGCTTTTGTTTTATTTGTGACTTGGGTGAATTTACTTTCAGCGCTGCTAGCGGTCGGGGCTTGCCTCTTTTACGTCTTCGTGTACTCGCTCTGGCTCAAGCGAACCTCAAAGCAAAACATCGTCATTGGTGGTGCTGCTGGTGCCGCGCCAGCGCTTATCGGTTGGGCCGCAGTGACAGGTTCGCTGGCGTTAAGTCCGGTTTTGCTTTTTGCGATCATATTTTTTTGGACACCACCACATTTTTGGGCACTAGCTATCAAATACGCAGACGACTATGAAGCCGCGTCGGTACCGATGTTGCCAGTGGTCGTCAGTACTCGCGGAACAGCGATCCAAATGTTTGGTTATTCGATCGTTGTAATTGCCTTCTCGCTCTGGTTCCACCTAGAGGCTGAAACCAGTTTTCTATATTTAGCCGTCGCGCTGGTCTTCGGTTTGTTGTTCTTGTGGCGTACGATTGGGCTGCTACGCCGTCCAGACGCGGTGCAAGCAATGAAGGTATTTACCTTCTCAATCGTCTACCTGGGGGCGTTGTTCATTGCTATCGCTATTGACGTGTTGGCCTTTGGGGCTGTCAGCTGATGTTCCTTGAGCCAAAGTTGTTCCCAAAAGACCTCAATAGAACCCTGCTTTGGAGTTACGCGACTGGCAATCTGGTGAGTAAAGTGCCCTCGCAGCACCTGTGCGGGTCCCCCCGCGCTTTCGGGTACGGTCGATCTTCGGGTCGAGTCGCCACCCCGGTTATTGAGGCACCAACTAGCAGGACACGATGAGCGAAAACACCACTGCAACAACGTCTAGAGGTGTACCCGTCGAAGACCCGACTCCGTTTGGGTGGTTAACAACCGCGGACCACAAACGAACCGGGCGGTTGTTCATCATCAGTTCCATGCTGTATTTGGTTTTAGGTGTTTTTCTTGACTTGTTAGTCAGATTGGATCTGACATCAGCTACGGATTTTGTGAGTCTTGGAAGTGACGGTTTCGCTCAAGGCTTTACCTTTTCTCGCGAAACCCTGACCCTTCTTTTCCTGATCCCGGCGTTCCTTGGCGTAGCCATCTATATGGTGCCTTTGCAAATTGGCGCCCCGAACCTCGCATTCCCTCGAGCCGCAACAGCGTCGTTCTGGTCGTGGCAAGTATCTGGTGTTGTTCTAATTGGCGCGTATCTCGGTAATGGTGGCCCGTATGGGGGTTGGGCAAATGGCGTCGATTTGCATTTGCTCGCGTTGGGCGGCCTTGTCGTCTCGCTTTTACTTGGATCGATCGCTGTTGCAACCACGGTGATGACGATGCGGTCGCCAGGGCTTTACCTAGACGCGACTCCACCCTTTGCGTGGTCAGCTTTGGTTTCGGCGTCAATGTTGGTTGTGAGCTTGCCAGTACTGCTTGGCCAAATAGGGATTCTCTATATCGATCACCGCTATGGCCGAGTTTTTCTAGCTGGCAACTATGGGATTTGGGAACGGATCGACTGGATTCATCGCACGCCTCAGTTGTTTATTTACGTAGTTCCAATACTCGGTGTTACTGCTGAGATTGTTCTCGCTACCGCAAAACGCCGGGTATTTGAACCTCTTGCCATGTACTTCACTCTTGGACTTGTCGGTCTTTTTGGGTTTGGTGCGTGGGCCAACTTCTCGGTTACAGGCGAAGGCGCCGACATCATTGATGGTCTTGAAGGCGTTGTGTTGGTTGGTCTCTACGCGGGAGCTTTCCTCGGTACCGCCGGCCTTCTGGGTCTTCTTGGACTCGCTTTGATCCAAAACCGCAAAATGCCTAAAATCACCACTTCAGTTCTGGCGGCCTTAGGGGCTGGCACATTAATCCTGTTCGGAGCTCTATACGGCCTGATTGGCGCAGCCGCTGACTGGTTAGAAATTGCCGGACGTGGAAATGACGGGAACCCGCAGCTGCGAATGACGACCTGGGTGACGGGACAACAATCCGTTCTGATTTACGGTGCGGGACTTCTTGGGCTTCTGGCAGCTGTCCATTGGTGGGCACCCAAGATTTGGGGCAGGCAGTTAAATGATCTACTGGGCATGCTCAGCTTCCTTGTCATAGGCGCAGGAGCGCTACTGGCATTCCTCGGTCCAGCGCTGTCGGGGCTCTTCACCGAACAACCTGACTTCGTTTACGCGGACCCCAACGCAACTGCCAACTACGCAAGTTGGGTCGATGACAACGGAGCCGAGACCTTCAGTGTGATTGGTGTGGCGGGTGTAGTTATTCTTTTGGGAGGCGTTGGCCTGCTTTTACTTAATTTGTTGATTTCGGTGGGTATGAAGAAAGGTGTCACGGCTGGTGAAGACCCATGGTCGGCACAGTCACCTGAGTGGATGCTCCCTTCACCCCCGCCGATTGGTGAACCAGATGAGCTACCAACACTTGTTTCGGGGACCCCGTTGCTTGATGCAGCTGAAGCTGAGGAGGCATCAGTTTGATGACTGACACCGCTCCAACTTTGGCTTCAGGCGGCCCGCAACGACCTCGGGCACAACTTGTGGCAACAGGTTTTGCGTGCGCTGCGTGCTCAATGATGATGGCAGGAGCATTAGGGCTCTACATGGCTCGACGACACGCTTCTGGTCCGCACCCCGGCCATGACTGGCTCAATGGGTTAGCGGTACCGAATCCGCAGATGGTTTATGCCTTGCTGACTCTGGTTGCATCTATGGTGACGGCGCACTGGGCTCTGTGGGCCAGCCGGCGACGAGACAACGCACACGCCTGGACGGCGATCGCCACAACGATTGTGTTGGGGCTGGGTTTCATCAACATGGTGATGTATAGCCTCAACCGTATGGGTCTGGAAATTGGCGCTGGCGAATATCAAAACCTTGCCTTCGCTACGACAGGGCTCGCTTTAGCGATTGTTGTTGTGGGACTCGTTTACTTGGGGCTGATGGGGCTCCGCTCCCTCGGGGGCAGTGTTGGACAGCAGGGGAGTACGGCATTAGGAGCCGCAGTCTTCTTTTGGGATTTTGCAGCGCTGGCATGGGCTGCGACTTGGTACACCGTGTACGTGGTGAAGTAGGAGAACCATGCTCGGCATCGCAACCAGATACTTCGCCGGCCGTGTGGCCTTGGCCACCGCAGCAGCGGTGATTCTTGGCCTCGTCACAGGCATGGATAACAACGGACATATCGTCATGTTCGGCACGATTGTTTTGGGGACCGCAGCCGCAGCATTCGCTCTTTTAGCAAGTCTTGCCGTATCGGTTGGAGACGGCGATTCGATTGACCGTGACCGAGTTCACAACCATCCAGCCATTCCGGCTTGGTGGCCAATCATGGGTTCCCTGGGCCTCGGGATACTGATGGTTGGCCTCGTCACCGACGGGTTCATCGCCATCGTTGGTATCTCTGCGATGCTCATCTCCGCTGTTGAGTGGACCTTCAGTTCATGGGCTGAACATCTTTCGACAGACCAGGAAGCCAATTCAGTCGAACGCGACCGAATTTTAGCGCCGTTTGAGATTCCCCTCTACGGTGCACTCGCGATTGCTGTACCGGTGCTGCTCATCTCGCGAATCTTGCTGACATCGAGCAAGAACGGTGCAAGTTATTTCGCCATCATCGCTTCCAGTCTTATCTTGGCCTTCGCTTTTCTTATCTACGCAAAACCGGAATTGCGTCGATCAGTCATTGCGTCTTTCCTAGTGGTCGGAGCTCTCGCCCTCATTATTGGTGGCATCGCGGCAACTGCACGAGGCGAAAGAGACTTCCACCACCACGGAGGAGAGGAAGATCACAGCGAATCTGATGACACTCACGACTCCACCGATGAGCACTCGTCGCCAGATCTTGACGCGCCAGTGGTGATCCGATGACCGCGACAAACACGAAACTAACTGAGGTAACGACCAACTCAATGGCCACGCAACGCCCCATTTTGTATCGAGCAGTTCGGCTCAGCGCGTTATTCGCCCTAATCACAGGCCTGACCGCATGCGCGAGTGGGCGGATCGACCCAACTGATCCCGTTGGCGAAAATGCCAAACAAATCGATGGGATTATGCGGCTCTCGGGATACCTCGCCGCAGCGGTAGGGATCTTCGTAGCGATCGCAGTGATCGCAGTGATTGTCAAGTTCAGAGCTCGACCTGACGACGACCCCGACGACCTCCCAGAACAAATCCATGGCAATAGAAAGGCTGAACTTACCTGGACGGTGATCCCGGTCTTGCTGTTGGTCTTCCTTGCAGTTGTCACTATCCCCACTGTGTTCGACCTCAGTGGGAAAAGCGACGGGCGGACCATCAAAGTTGAAGGTCAGCAGTGGTGGTGGCAGTTCAGCTACGACATCGACGAAGACGGCGTCGCAGACATAGTGACGGCGAACGATCTCGTGATCCCAATCGGAGAGGAAATCAACCTCGAAATTCTCTCAAATGACGTCATCCACTCTTTTTGGATTCCGCAATTGAACGGTAAAAAAGATGCCGTCCCTGGACGTGTTCATCATTGGCGGATTAGTTCCCCAGTGCCGGGAATCTTCTATGGAGAGTGCACTGAATTCTGTGGACTTAGCCATGCAAACATGCAGATGCGAGCTGTAGCTCTAGAGCAAGACGATTACGATGCATGGGTCGAAGAGCAAATGAAAGCCTCGAGTGTCCCGACCGCTGCATCCGCGAAACGCGGATACGATCTTTTTGGTCAACATTGCGTCAGTTGCCACGTTGTGAACGGCGTATATGAAGCTGCGGCAAATGGCAACGCCAATCTGACCTCTGGATATGCACCTAATCTGACACATCTAATGACCCGAACATCGTTTGCCGGTTCAGTATTTGAGCTTTACAACGATGATGGTTCCGTAAATATCGCAGACTTGCGTGAATGGGTTCGAAATGCCCCCGATCAAAAGCCTGCTCGCCCTGACAACCGTCAGGGCATGGTCTCATTTGCAGAGGTTCTTAATGAGACCGATCTTGATGACATCGTTACATACCTCAGTACCCTCGGTGGCCCCCCGCCACTGATGCCAAGTTGACCTGCCCGTCGCGGCTTCCAGGAGACCGAAACCCATGGCCATGACCGAGGAATCACCCGAAATCCTCGAACTTGAATCAGGCGAGATCGCCCCCACAACGGGGGTGTTCGCGCGTCCCACCCACGCCAGCGGTTGGCGTGCGTGGTTCTTTACCGTTGACCACAAAAAAATCGGAATCATGTACGGCGTTGTTGCAATGTTCTGGTTCTTTTGGGGAGGTATCGAAGCACTTCTGATCAGGTTGCAGCTATTTACCCCAGACGGCAGCGTGCTGACTGCAGACCAGTACAACCAGATTTTCACGATGCATGGCACAACAATGGTGTTCCTCGTCATCATGCCGCTCGCGGCAGCGTTTGCGAACTACATGGTGCCCCTGCAAATCGGAGCCCGAGACGTCGCCTTCCCACGCATGAACGCTTTGGGTCTCTGGCTGTTCATTTTCGGAGGAATTTTTCTGAATCTCAGTTGGTTCCTGGGTGGTGGCCCAGACGGTGGTTGGTTCGCTTACGCCCCCAATACCGGCATGACCTACTCACCTGGTAATGGCATGGATTTCTATGCACTTGGACTCCAAATAGTGGGCATCGCCTCCCTGGTGGGTTCGATCAATCTCATTGTGACGATCGTCAATATGAGAGCACCCGGGATGACCATGCTTCGAATGCCGGTCTTCACTTGGATGATTCTGGTAGTCCAGTTTTTGCTGCTCTTTGCCTTGCCAGTCATCACAGTTGCTCTGGTGCTCCTCAGCTTCGACCGGACATTTGACGCCAACTTTTTCAACGTTGCAATGGGCGCAGATCCGTTGCTTTGGCAACACCTCTTTTGGATTTTTGGACACCCAGAGGTGTATATCCTCATTCTCCCGTCATTTGGCATTGTCTCCGAAACATTGCCAGTGTTCTCACGGAAACCTCTTTTTGGTTATTCGGTCATTGTAATTTCGGGCGCGGCGATCGGGTTTATGGGCTGGGGGGTTTGGGCACACCACATGTTCGTTTCCGGCCTCGGACCAGTCGGAGTGGCAGCTTTCTCTGCAACAACGATGTTCATCGCAGTGCCGACTGGTGTCAAGATTTTGAACTGGATCGCAACAATGTGGGGCGGCAACATCAAATTTACGGTGCCAATGATGTTCTCCGTGTCACTGGTTTCAATGTTCACAATCGGCGGGTTGTCTGGTGTGATGCATGCAGTCGCGCCCGCTGACACCCAGCAAACCGACACCTATTTCATTGTCGCCCACTTCCACTATGTACTTTTTGGTGGGGCACTAATGGGGTTGTTCGCCGGGATGTACTACTGGTGGCCAAAAGCGTTCGGCTACAAACTCAACGAAGCTCTCGGGAAATGGCACTTCTGGCTCGTGCTCATCGGGTTCAACATGACCTTCGGTCCCATGCACATACTCGGCTTGCAAGGCATGGCGCGTCGGCACAGCAACTACGGACCTGAAGACGGGTTCGACTTTTGGAACGCTGTGGTGAGCATCGGCGCTTTCGTGATCTTGATGGGCATGATTATCTTCGCCATCAACATTGTTCGGACCTGGCTCGGTTATAAAGCGGGAACAGTCCCACAAGAGGGAGCTGATCCGTGGGACGGGAGGACCCTCGAATGGGCGATACCTTCACCCGCTCCTGAACACAACTTTGATTACGTCCCTGTGGTCACTGATCTTGACGATTTCTGGCACAAGAAGTACCAGACAGACGAAACAGGCAAGCTCCGCAAAGTTGCTGATGGCAACGACATTGCTCAAAAGGGAGACCAACACCCCCACTTACCTTCAGCTTCGTATTGGCCCATCGTGCTCGCGGCGGGGCTTCCGCTGATTGCCCTGGGGTTGATCTACAACCTGTGGCTGTCTGGAATCGGGTTGTTGCTGATGCTTGGCTCTATGTATGGCTGGAGTCTCGAGCCGGCTACTGATCCTGACGCTGGTCATGATGGGCACGGAGAGCATCAGGACCCGGACACAACTGAACCCGATGGCAGTGACAACGACACAGCCGAGGAGGCCCCCGTTGGCTGATACTGCTGAGACCCAGACCTCTGAACTGGCGTACGGCCGAACTGATTGGGACGACCACCATCACCTGCCGACGAATACTGGGTTGACCAACGAAAAGGTCACGATGTGGGCCTTCTTAGGTTCAGATTGTCTACTTTTCGGTGCCCTTATCTCGACCTATTTGCTGTGCCGGAATCGAGTTGGTCCCGCAACCAAAGGTCCGACAGCCGCAGACCTTTTCGACATTCCGTTTACCTCAGTTAGCTCGTTTGTTCTTCTGATGAGTTCGTTGACCATGGTGCTAGCAGTGACTTCCATACAAAGAGCCGAAATGGAGCGATGCAAGCTGTGGTTGTTAACCACCGCCGCGTTGGGTTCCATTTTTATTGCCGGCCAGGTCTACGAATTCACAGGGTTTTATCGGGAAGGCCTTGGTTTTACGACCAACATCTCCTCGTCTGCTTTCTTCACCCTCACCGGCTTTCATGGGGTGCACGTTTCTCTGGGCATAGTCATGCTCGTGACGATGTGGGTGCTTGTCACTCGGGGAAACTTAGGTCCCGAACGCGCTGAAACTATTGAAATAATCGGCCTTTATTGGCACTTTGTTGACATCGTGTGGATTGTTATCTTCGCGGTCGTCTATCTGATCCCTTAGGAGCATTGGTCATATGAACACCGCCACAGTCTCCGAGGACGAGACGCACCAAGAACATTCTGATCATGGCTTGAGTGACGTTGGCTATATCAAGGTCGCTCTCATTCTTGCCATCCTTACAGGTGTCGAAGTAGCGACCTACTTCGTCGATTTTGGAGTTGTGGAAATCCCGTCACTGCTCATACTTATGGTCGTTAAGTTCCAAATCGTCGTCTCCTACTTCATGCATTTGAAGTTTGACAGCAAGGTATTTAGCTATCTGTTCGTGACGGGATTGATACTCGCAGTAGTTGTGTTCGCCGCTATGGGGACTTCGCTGGCCTTCTGGCAGGACCCCGCTGGATGTGATGCAAGCGCGTTCTGTTGAGTCACCCACTCGAAGGCTGCAAATATAGAAGTTATGAAGAGCCCCGCGCCCGGTAGCTTCGGTAGCTGTGATTGACCTCCGCCGCTTACGAGAAAACGCTGATTACCGTGACGGCGCAACAAAAAAAGGCGCAGACCCTGGGCTGATTACCGCAGTTTTAGAAGCAGATGAACGTCGCAGATCAGCTATGCACGATGCCGAAGAGGCTCGAGCGGCACAAAACGCTGCCTCTAAGGCAATAGGTAGAGCAGAACCTAACGAACGTGAATCCAAGATCGCCGAAGCGACTCGATTGAAAACGGAGCTAGATAAGCTCGAGGCCGCCGAGAACACGGCTTCCACGGAGGTTGAAGAACTAGCACTTCAGATCCCCAATCCGGCACACAGTTCTGTGCCGCCAGGGGACGAAAATAATTTCGTGACAGAACGAGAGGTTGGCGAGCGGACGCCAGCGCCTACCCATGATCACGCAGAGTTGGGTGAACTTTTGGGGATCGTCGACAGCGAGCGGGCTGTCAGAAATAGCGGCAGCCGATTTGCCTATCTCATGGGTCCCGCTGTCCGAGTTGAATTCGCACTCGTCCAATTCGCTTTTGATCTTCTAGAAAAACAGAGCTTTGTGCCGGTAGTCCCGCCGGTACTGGTTCGCGAAGAGATGATGGTTGACGCCGGGTTCTTCCCAACAGATCGACACCAGGTCTACGAAATAGCGGGCGACGATCTGTTTCTCATTGGGACTTCTGAAGTTGCTCTCGCCGGCCTTCATCGGGGTGAACACCTCGAACGAGACTCCTTGCCCATTCGCTACGCAGGGTTTTCTTCGTGCTTTCGCCGCGAAGCAGGAACCTATGGGAAAGACACACGCGGCATTTTCAGGGTTCACCAGTTCGACAAAGTCGAAATGTTCTCTTTCTGCGACCCTGAACGCAGTTGGGATGAATTAGAAACCCTCCGATCGATACAGGAGGAAATTGTTGCGTCCCTCGATTTGCCATATCGCGTAATTAATGTCGCGGCTGGCGATCTTGGCGCGGCGGCGGCGAAAAAATATGATCTCGAAGTTTGGTTGCCGTCTGAAGGTGCCTACCGCGAAGTGACGTCTTGTTCCAATTACACGGATTATTCAGCTCGACGTATGGGCAGCCGGTATCGCGGTGATGGCACGGGCTTGCTCCACACTTTGAACGGCACCGCTTGCGCAATTTCCCGCACGCTCGTTTTCCTGATGGAAAACGGACAACAAGTCGATGGCTCAGTTTCCATTCCAGAAGCGCTTAGGCCCTACACGGGTTTCGATTCCATACCCGGGCCCTCTTGATCTCACATCCCCCAATGAACACCAATCCACGCCGCACAGATGCCGGTCACAAGAGTCACGAAAAGGTACAGGGCAGCGCGCAGCTGAGAAACTGAAGCCAAGACAGAGACTTCGCGCGCTACTCCTGAAACCGTGGTGAGAGCGCCGATTCCCGCTGTTCCCACGACGGTGACTAACGTCCCACCCAATCCTGTTAGAAACCCCAACCCCAATGCGCCGGCCATGTTCAACGCCCAGGTGCCCACACGTCCCCAACGGTCGGTCAGTTTCCAACGGGTTATTGCACCGAAGCTTGCAGCGAGAACGAACAACACGATCGTCATCGACTGCCCCTGAATGACCGACCGAGGTCAAAACCCACACCGCAACCAAGTAACGATGCAGCGGCCCAGACCGAAACATACGACCAGCGTTGGCTTTCGAGTCCCGTAGCAAGTTGAACCGCCAAGCCAGAAAAACTGGTGAATGATCCGCATAGCCCAGCGGTTAACCACGCCTGATCCCACTTCTGTTCATGAGAGTGAGAAGCCCATCCAATCAATGCACAACCGGCGATGTTTGCTGCTAATAGCCCGCACTCTTGGCCAACTGAAATGCCGAGGAACCAGCGAAAACCTGCGCCGACCGCTGCTGCAACCATGACAGCGGACGCCGATCGTGTTGTCATGGCATAGTGCCTAGTAGAGAAGCGGGGCCCGCACAGTGATGCCAGAATCGAATGAGTTGAAGAGGATCCGAGAAACCTTGATGGCACACGGATTATCCAAAGCCGACGCTCCCGCTGATCCGATGTATCTCTTTGACGCTTGGATGGCTTACGCCGAAGAACTTGAATTCCACAACGCAAATGCGATGACACTAGGAACAGTCAGTGAAGAGTCAGAACCGTCGCTTCGTAATGTGTTACTGCGCGGTTATGCGGATGGGGGCTTTGTTTTTTACACCAACTATGAAAGCCGCAAAGGCCGCGACCTGGCACAAAAAGAAACCGCTGCTGCTCTGCTTGGTTGGTTGGAGTTAGAGCGGCAAATACGATTGACGGGGACGGTAGAAAAAATGACGCCCGAAAGTAGCGACCAGTATTTCTCCCGTCGAGACCGCGCATCGCAAATTTCGGCTGTCGTATCAAACCAGAGCTATCCGGTGAGAGACCGTCGAGAACTTGAAGACAAATGGAAGCAACTTGACTCGGAACTAGAAGGTGAGTCGCCGGAACGCCCAGTGAACTGGGGCGGTTACATTCTGGTACCGGACACGGTCGAATTTTGGCAAGGGCGCCCCCATCGCCTCCATGACCGCCTGCTCTATACACGAATTGGTGAAACGTGGAGCTTGGAGCGTCTCGCCCCGTAAGGACTAAAACTCGCTATGAAGACGGCACCAATCGGTGGCCGCAGTCGCCAACCCCTCAATCAATGCTTCATGATGAGGGACCCGTCCAGGGCCTTTGAAACCAGTCCACATAGGGCTCTTCCCGCGAATGCGTGGCGGTAGCTCGATTTGCACGCCACCACGCCGGGGGAGATTCACTGGATTTCGGGCATGTTGCCCACGTAGACCCGGTGGTACCGAACCTATGTCGTGCACGATTTCGTAATGAGGTAAATGGGCAATGAGGCGGCACGCAACGAATTCAGCCAACTCTCGGTTACGCCCGCCCAATAGAACAGACCGAAGCAAATCAGGTCGACCGAACCCATGAATTGCAACAACGACTTCCACATGCCCGAGGAAAGTATTTAGTGCCTCAGATTCTGCTGGGCTGACTAAATGCGAAGGGATATGCCACTGATCATCGGGTCCCTGGAGTACTCCGTAATAGGAAGCTCCCGATCTTTCTGCTGCAGCGCTCGCGATGTCATCGGTGACTTCTTCGAGCCATCCACCATGAAAAGCCATGAATCCGAACTGTGAGCCAAGCTGTAGCACTTCGCTAACCCCAGGTTGCGATAGCAGGGATCGGAAAGGGTGCTCTGTTTGTAACAAGTCGTGATCGCCCAGGTGCAACGCCATCTTTACAGTCTCTCAGGTGAGCTATCTGATGACGCAGGCTCAAATTGAATCAACCAGACGATGAGGCCAAGGGCTAGGACCACACTAAGAAGAACCCCGGTGCGTACCCCTCCTAGATCAGTGATCGTGTTACTTAGATTCGCGCTCCAGTTTTCGATCGCGTCGATGAACCAATTTGTTCGACTGCCAGCGCGTTCAGTTAGCCAGTACATGACTAGATAAATGCCAGCTAGAACCATTAACAATCCGGACGCTCGATCAACGAACCGAACCAGGGAGCGTAATTTTTCAAGGAAAGAAGAGCGCGCTAAGGCCAAACTTACGGTCAACGAGAGCAATGTGATCGCCATGCCTAAGGCATAAGTGAGGAACGCAAGCAACCCAGAGCGGAAACCGTTAACTGAGGTGGAAACCACGACGATAAAGGTGGGAAGCCCGCACGAGATTGATGCCACAGCGTAAGAAACACCAAAAAGGAGCAGAGACCGCAGGTCTTTGCTCCCAGTCCCCCTTTGGAATTTTGGCATCGCTAAGTCGATACGTTTACCAGCAGTTACGGCGGTGCCTAAAATCACCAAGGCCAGGCCTACTGCAACGGCGACCCAAGGAATTACTTCTCGGATAGCCGTCAGACCCGCCGAAATTAATACGCCGGCGACTCCAAAGACCATCAAGAATCCCAGAGAAACAGTGGACCCTGTGGTGAGTGCGCGAGCAATGCTTGCCCCTCGAGTCCCATCGGAGTTTGCCTCAATGCCCAGAAAGTAGGAGAGGTATGCAGGGAGCATCGCAAAGCCACAAGGGTTGATGGTGGCGACGATGCCTGCGGTAAAGGCGAAAGCCAGGTTGACGTCATTCATTACTAAAAAGTTTTTCTGTACGAGAGATCAGATTTGAATAAGTGAGTACGCCACTGTGGCTTTCGAGGAGCTCACCTTGTTTTGAGATAAAGACGGTAGTTGGCATTGCCACCCCGCCGAGTTCTACTAGGAGGTCACTGTCGTCCAACCCTACGGGGTATGTAACGCCTGTTAACTCAACAATTTGACGTGCTGGACGCTGGCCCTCAACAGCAAGTCCAAGTATTTGGAACCGTTCACCGTGACGTTCGTATAGCTGCTGGAAATCGGGCATCTCTTTGACACATGGGGTGCACCAGGAGGCAAAAAAATTGACAATAAGTGGGGCCCCTGCGTAGTCGGCAAAAGAAGTTTTTACCCCGTCTAATGTCGTGAACTCCAACGAATACAGACCTTGGTTAAATGTTTGTCCTGTGTTTTTTGGTTCGAGCTGGTCTTGGGAGCCTCCCCTACCTGTCACTAGGAACACTGACGCAGCAACGACGTAAATGGCGAGTGCACCAATTAAAGGTCGTCTCCACTGGTTGGGCATGTCACTCTCACGGGTTGGATGTCACAGTTGGTTTTGGTCACCGTATCGGGATCGCGTTGGAGCCCCCAGGCATTGGCCTGGGGGCTCCTCGACCGAGCTGATGATTCGAATGCTGTTGGGCGGCCGTTTCGGAGGCCCTCAGCGGGAATCGTGCCAGTGGTCTGTCGGCAGAGAGAAGTAGGGGTTGCTTCTCCTTCGCTCGGCTAAGCCGGGATGAGCTCCGGTGGTACCGGAACTTCATCGACGGCAACCAACGGCCGTGGGGTCTTGGGGGGACGCCCTCGTCCTCGCTTGCCTAAAACGATGCGCCCATTTTCGATGAGTTCGCCGCCCCAAATACCCCACAACTCTCGGCGCGTAATTGCCGCGTCGAGACACTCAACACTTACGGGGCACTTCGCACACATCGCCTTCGCTCTTGCTTGGTGGCCTATGTCATCGGAAAAGAACAGGTGGGTCAAAGTTCCATTGTTGTCATTGCAGCGACCAGCGACGTTCCATTCGTCGTCTGTTTCAATTAGAAGCTCAAGCATTGGATTCTCCGTGATTGTTTCTGATTACTAGATAGAGGTCGGTTTCTTTCGTGGTTCCAAAAGCACAAAAGCCGCCGGATAACCGGCGGCCTTTCGGTGGATTTTGAAATGTGCTTTCTACAGCTACATTTGCTCCTCCGAAGGCCGCCCCGTCTGATGCTTGATACCGGTGAAATAAGTTCCGGTTGGCACAGAAGCGAAGCCGTTATTGAGCCATGTCGACATGCGTGAGCTAGGTGCGACGCTGGTACAACGAGCGCGCGGCGACATATCCGAAGAAGATGTCCAGCTTGATGGGAGAGAAGTTCGCATGATCTTGGTTGGCTCTTGCCTACGTGGGTTGAGCGGTGTTAATGCCATCACAAGTACACAGACCAGGTCAAACGAATAAACCTGAACATGCACAAACAATGCAACAGATGAGGGTAACCGTCCCGAAGAGCGCTTCCACGTTGAGCGAAACTCAATCGGAGATGGGTGTTCTTAGTGAAAGGAATACTCCAACACACCGCTCGGCGCTCGCTCGGCGTCAGTTTCGCCTATTCGTCGAAGGTGTTCCAGATGCGCAAAGGTTTCGGACTCGGCCATAGGTCCCCAAGAACGTTGTTGAAAAAGTTCTTTCATATATTTGTGAACCGAGGCTTTTCCCAGTTTGTCCGAGGCTTCGCGTAACAGATTGAGCCGTTCCTCGTGGTGACGTTTGATGTCTTCAACGCGTTCGGGCAAATTGGTGAACGGTTGCCCGTGGGCTGGTAATCCGAGCTCGATACCTTCAAAATCAGCCACGCGGTCAAGGCTAACGAAGAAGTCTTGGAGCGGATCAGCGGCAGGACCAAACCCTGATATGTGTGGTGTGATGGTCGGCAAGACGTGATCCCCACAGAGCATCAACCCGCCCTCAGGGTCGTAAAGACAGAGATGATCGGTTGTGTGACCTGGGGTGTGAACGGCGACAAACTCTCTACGCGCGAGATTGATCCGGTCAGCGTCCTCAATACGCTGCGTAGGTTTGGGAGTCGAGAACCACGACCCTCCCCATCCCTTTCGCATCATGGTGTAACCCAGTTGGCGATGCCAAGGCATTTTGAAACGTTCACCACCCCAAGGAGTAGGCCCTTTAGGTCCGGGGCTTATTTCGGCAAATAATGGGTCATCGCGCAATCCGGCGTTCTCGTTCACATCTGAAACGTTGTGAAGTGGCTCGTCATCTTCCTCTTCTAGGTTCCACCACATCCGAAAATTTCGGTGAGTAATAATTTCGCACCCATATTTTTCGTGGAAATGTCCTGCCGCTCCAAAATGGTCAGGGTGGCTATGGGTAACCACCACCGAATGCACTCGTTCAGGAGGGACATCTGCTTGTTTCAAGCCCTTCATGAGAGCTTTCCAGTTTGCAGGCCCCGGTAAGCCAGGGTCTACTAGCGCAGCACCGCGTTCGTCGTCGAGGATGTAGCAGTTCACATGTCCTAAACCCGGCATGGACATCGGCAATTGAAGCCGACGGACATTTGGGGCTAACTCTACGATCCCGTCCTCCGGAGGGCGCTGCTCCTCACGTAGTGGGCGATCCATTCGGGTGAGCCTATCGTGTTATCTAATTTTAGTTCGATTCTTGAGGCATCTTAAAAAAATGTTCCCGATAATGCTTAAGCTCTGTGATGCTTTCGCGAATGTCGTCTAACGCTCTATGGCTCGTTTGTTTCTGAGGGACACTCTTAAGTACCTCAGGGTTCCATCGACGCGCTAGTTCTTTAATCGTCGAAACATCTACTGATCTGTAGTGAAGGTAGTTCTCGATTGCTGGCATATAGGCAGCAAGGAACCGGCGATCAGTGCCGATCGAATTGCCACAAAGGGGGACAGACCGAGCTTTCTTTATGTGCTGTGTTACAAAATCAAGCGTTTGTTGGGCAGCCTCTTCTAGGGTCACCGAGGAAACCTCGATCAACCCGAGAAGCCCAGATTTAGTGTGCATGTCAACTACAAAATCGTCCATTTCCGCAAGTTGTGCTTCGTTGGCATGAATCACCAAATCAGGACCTTCAGCGACGATTACGAGGTCGTCGTCGGTGATGATCGTGGCGATCTCGACGATGACGTGGCGATCAGGTTCAAGCCCGGTCATCTCAAGGTCCATCCAAACAAGCATGGGATCATGGTAGGCCGGGGGAGGCTAATAAACGGGGTGCCTGCAGTAACGACGAACTGTGCCTAAAGTCGCGGTGTGGTTGCCATCCCAGTCCAACGTCTCGATTCCGACCTCGCCTTGCCTAGTTACGCCAAACCTGGCGACGCCGGAGCAGATTTAGTCGCTAACGAAAATGTGACCCTCGCCCCAGGTGGGGGAAGAGCTTTGATCGGAACTGGTATCGCTATTGCTATACCCCGTGGATACGCAGGGTTCGTTCAACCCCGCAGTGGTCTTGCTCTTCGTCACGGTGTGACGTGTTTGAATACCCCCGGCCTTATCGATAGCGGTTATCGCGACGAGCTGAAGGTCCTTTTGATCAATACTGATTCGAGTGAACCATATGAAGTTCGGCGCGGCGACCGCATCGCACAGTTAGTCATCAAGAGCGTCGAAGAGGTCGTATGGGAAGAAGCAGACGAACTCGATGAAACTGAAAGAGGCCAGGGAGGATTTGGGCATTCTGGACGTTGACATTCAAATTCACTGTCCCACCCCGTTGCGATTGTCGTGTGGATGGAGACCCCTACTCTTTTTGAGCTAAATCCGCTGCCAGAAAACGACGCGAATGATTTTGGGCGTCTCAAAATCCAAACCTGCATACGCGAAATGAATCACGAACGGATGAGCCGACAAAATCAAAAGCAAACACAAGCACGCCGGTATGCGGCAATTGCGAGGCTACGTCGCCGCCGTCACGAGGCCGACGAAGTTGATCACGAATATTGGGTGCGTCGACGCAATAATCTTCAACTCGTCGATGAACAAAGTTCGCCAGGAAGTTGAACCGCCATGACACCGGCAATCGAAGCAGCGGTTGCAGCAGGAATTAAGATCGGGGTTCACCCGTATGAGCATGATCCTGACAATCAAAAATACGGAGTAGAAGCTGCTGAAGCACTGGACGTTCCACCAGCGCACGTATTTAAGACGCTGGTAATCGATATCGGAGCAACGATGGACTCTCGCTACGCATTGGCGGTTTTGCCGGTTCCCCGAATCCTCAAACTTAAAGCTGCGGCCGCGGCCCTGGGACAAAAGAAAGCAGTGATGGCAGCTCCTCACAGAGCGGAGCGTGTTACAGGTTACGTGCGAGGCGGAATCAGCCCTTTAGGTACGCGCACCGAACTCCCAACAGTGATTGACAGCTCGGCATGCGGCCTCGATCGCATCTATTGCAGCGGAGGAAAACGGGGACTTGATATCTCGATTGGTTGGGAAGATTTCGTATTATTGACTGCCGCTCGATTGGCATCAATTGTCCGATGAAAGTAGGCCGCCCGGGGCTCGAACCCGGCACCTTGGGATTAAAAGTCCCCTGCTCTACCCGATGAGCTAGCGGCCCGCCAACATCGTACCGGTGTGCCTGTACTAGGTCCTCCGGATAATCAACCTCTGTCATCATGATTTTCAGTTCTCGTAGCAAACAGGGTGAACGTTGCTAATCGAGCTCGCTAACAAGTGCAGGTCCGACTCTTGGGCGGGAGGGTGAATAAAGATGGCACAGGGAGATTTCCAACGAAGGTGCGCAACACATGGGACATGACGAATATGTCGAGGTTCGAGACGAACCTCGACACAGACACCGTTTCGAGAACGACTACATACGGCTATACGACGTTTTGATCCCCGAAGGTGATCAGACGTTGTACCACCGCCACTGCGTTGACACTTTTTACGTAATGATCGCCGATAGCTCAGTGCAAGATCGAACTCTTGGCGAGCTCGAAAGCTCAACGGCACAAATAATCGCTGGAGGAGCTTTCTTGCGTGCCCATCTTTCTGAGCCGCTCATCCATCGCGTTTGCAACATCGGATCGAGTGATGCCCGAATGATTGGGGCCGAACTGAAAGCAGCGCCGCCGGTGTCAGCATCGTTGCCCCTCGACGTTCCTTGTCATTCCGTTCAAAAAGAACATGATCGACTGCGTGTCTACCGTCTAGGGATTCAGCCCGAACAAACAACCGGCCCGATCAGCTACGACTTCTATAGCCTCACCATTGTGTTGGAAGCCGCCGTCGTGTTAGTAGAAGACGAACTGCACAACCAAACTCTGATGTCGTGTTCCGCTGGCGATGCCATATGGCAATCGCCTCGATCTAATTTCACTATTTCGAACCCGGGCCGAACTGAGTATCGCGCAATAGTGGCTGAGTGGCGCGAGCAGTCATAAAACGTTTTGTCCCTCGTTGCCTAGTTCTACTGCTTCGACCAAGGGGCGCTGGCGCATGCCGCTTGCTCGTAGACGGTTGGGTTCAAGTTCTAGCTCGAGGGGATCAACCTTGCATTTGGGGCACAGACAAGGCGGGTGCATCAACGGATTAGGAGGGGAATCCCAGTCGTTCTCGAGAGCTGTGCACTCAACCTCTTCCACGAAAACGATTGTATGACGCCAAATGGATTCAAGTCCCAAGTGGGTCTTCGCTATCCGGTTGCACTTAGCCCGTGTAATGAGAGTCTCACCAAGTTGCCCAGCGCTACGAATGGAGTGTCGTGAAACCTGAGAGCTGAGAGGGATACGGTACGAACGGCGATCTGGGGGCTCCTATGGAACACATAACCGTCTATACAGCCGAACACATTCACACTATGGATCAAGGACGTCCCGATGCATCTGCCGTGGCAGTCGCGGACGGGCGAATTGTGTCTGTGGGTTCTGTCGAATCAATGGAGCCATGGTTGCGTCGCTATCCCTACTCAATAGACGATCGTTACCGCGAGAAGATCCTGATGCCTGGCTTCATCGACCCGCACACGCATCTTCGGCTAAGTGGTACCTACATGGGGCTGGAATATGTTGGCCCGATCGAGTCGGCTGCCCCGGAGGGCTTGAGAAAGGGACTACCTACTCGAGACGCAGTACTCAACCAACTTCGCGCGTTGACCGCCGAACACTCAAACCCTGAAATACCTATTACTGCGTGGGGGTATGACCCAGCCAGCCAATCAGGGCATCTAGACCGAGACATGCTTGACCAAATTAGTGATGTCGTTCCTATATGGGTCATCGCGTATGCACCTCACATCATTTACGCCAACTCGCCAATGTTGGAACTCATCGGTGTTGACGAAGACTCGGTCGGTCATGGGATCGGTCGGTATCCAGACGGGCGTCTTAACGGGTGGTTTGTAGAGACTGAAGCCACAGCACGAGCCACTCGACCCGTGGCAGACATGATCTATGGCCCAGACTCAGGACGCGCGGCGATTGACCGTATGGGCGCTGTGGCGAAAGCTGCAGGTGTTACCACCACAGCAGACTTGATATGGGGGCTCGCTGATGGTTTTGAACCAGAATGGGAAGATCACGCGAGGGCAATGTCGGAAGGCACACTGCCCCTGCGGATGTTCATGATTCCTTTTGAACCCAAGCTTGTTAGAGAATTTGGCGACGACATGCTGGAGTTTCTCGCTGCTAAGAGGCGACAAGGAGATGAGCGACTTAATACTCACGGTATTAAATACGTGAACGATGGCTCTTACCCGTCCATGACTCTGGTGATGAACGAGCCCGGTTACTTGGACGAAGACACCGCGCATACTGGCGAGATCCCATGGGAAAATATGGTGGAACGGATGCTCCCGTTTTGGAGAGCTGGAGTGCAAATTCACTCGCACGCCAACGGGGACCGAACAGTGGATATGACCTTGGACACACTGGAAGCTCTGCAACGGATACATCCCAGGTTCGATCACCGTTTCACGATTGAGCATTACTGCATCTCTTCGCCATCGCAGGCGAGACGACTCGCTGCTCTAGGGGGGCAGGCGTCAGTCAATATTTACTTTGTTCACTTTCGCGCTCAACTTCACAGTGACCACGGGTTCGGCCCTGACCGCAGCGAAGCAACGGCACGACTCGGCTCCTTAGAACGAGCGCGCGTTCCTTTCGCCCTTCACAGTGATTTCAATCTTGTTGTCACCCCACTCTCACCGTTGCTGGCCGCTTGGTGTGCGGTAAATCGAATAGGTAGTGACGGAGAAACAGTGCTCGCACCTGGTGAAAGAATTTCTGTTGACAGCGCTCTTCGGGCGATCACTATCGATGCTGCATATATTTTGAATCGAGACGACCGCCTTGGGTCTATCGAGGTTGGGAAACACGCGGACTTCACTGTGTTGGATGACGACCCATACCAAGTCCACCCAGAACATCTCAAAGATATTGAGGTGCACGACACTGTGCTTGCCGGTGAGTCCACCAATTGAGTTCCGGTTCGACGAACTCGATTCCGCCTGGAGTCGAGTCGTGTCGACCCTGAACGCGTCCCGGCACCACAATCAAGAAAAGAGCAAAGTACAAGCGGATCTGGCTGTCACACTCTTAACTGGATTTTTGGGGAGTGGAAAAACCACCATCCTTCGCCATGCACTGCAACACCCCGAGGGCTTGAAGATTGCAGCTGTCGTGAACGATGTGGGCGAAATCGAAGTCGATGCTCATCTCGTTGCTGCCGAAACTTCCAACAGTCTTTCCCTAGCCAACGGTTGTGTGTGTTGCGTATTAGCCGATGATTTATCCGACCAATTGGAAATGTTGGCCCGAAGTGGTGATTATGACGCCGTCATTATCGAAGCCAGCGGTGTCGCGGACCCGATCAGCGTTGCTCAGACAATTCATGGAACAAATGGTTGTCATCTTGACGGCATTGTGGCGGTAGCTGATTCGAGGTCGCTCGAAGAGCAATTAGGCAATCATCACACTGCATCTTTACTGCACAGACAACTCCAGGCAGCCCACCTTGTTGTCCTGTCGAAAATCGACCTTGTAAACGAGGACACCCGCCAAGCAACCCACGACTTGGTTGCAGAGGCAGCTCCAGGTAGCAGGATTCTTTCCGCGGAAAGCGGTCAGATTGATGTGAAGGTGCTGTGTGGTGCCAGCGACAGAGGAGTCTCGTTAACGAGTTCTGAGAACTTCAGTAATTTCAATTTCGTATCCACGGTCATAAACCCCGCAGGCCCATGGGATCCAATACAGCTGGGGAACGTACTCGAACAACCAGGTCATCAACTTCTGCGAGCTAAAGGCTGGTTCGATGACCAACATGGAAGTCGCTATCACCTAGAAGTCGTAGGTCGCCGATGGTCTATCGAAGAGTCAAGCGGAGGGCCTTTTCAGGCTCTAGTTCTTATTGGTTTAGACCAGATCGACGTGGACACAGCCGCAGCCGCATTGGATCGCATCACCAAAAGCTAAATGCGGATGCCACTGGATCCAAAGCATTCTGATCCCGTAAAAAGATCGTCGCCGTGTCCAATACGACAGTCAGATCTGAACCTAAACTCGTTTTCGTGAGTAACGAAGACAAAAATGTTGTGCAAGCTCGAACTTCGTTGAGTGAAACCCAGCTAGATGACCTTGAAGTTGAGTTTTCGAAAGTTGAAGCGACCTTGCGAGCCCTGGCTGACGACACGGACCCCGGTACGGCCGCAGCCTGGGTAAGCCAAGTAGAGCTCTAGCGCCGGCAGCGATCTGTTACTCGATCCCGTGACCGGTGGAATCCGTCGAAAAGCTGACAATTTCACCTGGCAACAATTGTTTGTTGAAGTGATACCGCCGTCCTGAGAGGTTAGGGATTGACGCGGGAGGAGCGTTTGAAGCTCGGTCCAATGCGCGAATCAGCCCAGAGTGAGCAACAATTAAAAGACGGTCACTAGTTTTCGCTAACTCGCGTATCGCAGGTATCACCCTGCCGATTACCGATTGGTCTGACTCATACCCCTCCGGCCATCGTTGTTGCTCGATGGCGCCAGGCGAAAGCGTTTCAATTTCTGAACGCGTTAGGCCCTGCCAACCACCCGCCGCGCGTTCCCTGAATTCCGCCCGAAGTTCAACAACTCCATCGCCGACAATCTCGGCAATGATCTCCGCAGTGCGCTGAGCCCGCTGCAGATCACTCGATGCGATTGTGTCAAAAATCTCGCCACTTTTTAGTAATTGAGTAGCTGCGACTAACGCCTGTTGCTCTCCTAAAGCAGTAAGTGGGGAGTCAGCTTGGCCTTGCCAGCGTCCTTCGGCGTTCCACTCTGACTGGCCATGTCGAAGAGCAAGTATTTCCACCCAAAACCTCTTCTCGTATTGCTACCTCGAAGAACGTACCCGGTTGTCGCCAAAGCTCCACAGCAAGCGCAGGTAGGATCCAGGAATGGCAGCGGTGACTCTTCGGCTGTTCGCTAGTGCCCGCGAAGCGGCAGGAGTGAGCACAACCCTCTACGACGCTTCCACGGTTAGCGAAATACTTTCAATAGCCCAGAGTGACTTTGGAAACGAGTTTTCGCAGATCTTGGCTATAAGCCGCGTATGGCTGAACGGAGATCCCGTGGAGGGAGACGCCGAGATCTCAGATGGCGACGAGGTAGCGGTGCTGCCTCCAGTTTCGGGCGGTTAATGAGAGGTTTGCCCGACAGATTTGTAATGGTCTACGGGACCCCACATCGGTCACTGATGTGGGGGTTCATCGGCTACTGCACTCTCATGACTGGGTTGCAAGTCAACCCATCAACCTTTGGCGTGGTCTTGATACTTGCTGCGCTCGCTGTTTCTTGGCGGGCTTCAGGAAACTCTATTTCCGAACGCACGCCAGCAGTCTCCCTGCTGCTTTTGGTTGCGCTAAGTGGGCTAGTCAACGACTTCCGACTCGTTGGGGTTGTCACAGCAGCCGCGTTTGTGTCGACCCCCGTGATAGCAGCGATAGGCAATAAGAGGAAAAACCTGGTGTTCGGACACGCGCTGAGGGTGATGGTTGCGTGGTTGCCGGCGAGCTTGACAGCTGCGAGTTTGACGGTGTTGGCGTTCCGCGACTCGAGTTGCGCGGGGCTGCTTCTCAGTTTGGTCTTCGTGCACGATTTGGGCCTTGGATTAGGAATGCGTGATCGGTCGCGACGACATCTGGCCCCATTCTTCGGAATTATCGGGGCGTTGGCGATTCTGTGGACGTCTATCCAAATCTCAGCGTCGCCGATCTCACCGAGGTGGTTCTGGCCATTCGCGCTATTAGTTGTCGTAGCAATACCTCTTGGTCGGATCGTCATGGGCCTGGTTTCCACGGACGACGATCGGGATCTAAAAAGGTTCTCATCGTACTTTTTAGTGACGCCCCTTTGGGTGTTGGCGAACAACGTTTTATTCATTTGATTAACGGACAAAGTCAGAACTGAGTGGAGTGACCGAATTCATTGACTACCTTGGTCCTTCGTGACAAGCACCGACGCCACCGACTCAACTGATGGCGGTATCCGAAAAATAGGTGTGTTGTCTATGCACACCTCGCCACTAGATCAGGCAGGGGTTGGAGATAGTGGCGGACTGAACATTTATGTCCGGGAACTAGCTAATTCGATGGCTAATCAAGGTATTGACTGCGACGTTTATGTGCGAAGAACTAAACGAGAGCACCCAGAAATTGTCGAAATCGAACCTGGTGTAAACATCATCCAGATTGAAGCAGGGCCATTGGGCCTTCTAAAAGGTGATCTTCCGGCAGTGGTGGACCTTTGGACCCAAGGAGTCGCCGACCGCCTTGAACGTCGGCCCGTTGACGCCATCCATGCCCATTATTGGCTATCGGGGGTAGCCGGGCATCACCTCAAACATCGGTTCGATGTACCTCTTGCGGTCACGTTCCACACCCTCGGCCGAATAAAGAGTTTCAGTGGTGACGCGGAACCAGAGGACCGAATCCGAGCCGAAGACGCTGTCATTGGATGTGCAGACGCTGTCTTCGCGTCAGGAAAGGTCGAAGCAGATCAACTTGATTCGTTTTACGAGATCAGGCGCGACCGCATCGAAATTCTGACGCCCGGAGTCGACCACACTCTCTTTAGCCCCGGCTCATCTCACTCTGCTCGAAAAGCAATTGGTTTGGGTGATTACCCAATTCTGCTCTTCGTTGGTCGCATCCAAGCTCTCAAGGGGTTGGATCTAGCGATTGATGCTCTTGCTGCAAGCCAACACCGCGATGCCCGATTGGTCGTCGTTGGAGGGCTCTCAGGACACCAAGGCCTCGAGACCCATGAAGACTTAATGGCTCGTGTCAAACGGCATGGCCTCAGTGACCGAATTATCTTTGTCGAACCCCAGCCACACCATTTACTGCCGAATTATTACCGAGCGGCAGATGTCTGCCTTGTCCCCAGTCGTTCAGAATCCTTTGGTCTCGTCGCTCTGGAAGCCGCTGCTTGTGGCGTCCCTGTCGTAGCCAGCGACGTAGGGGGGCTGCGAGACAATGTGCTCGACGATGTGACCGGTCTGCTTGTGGATGAGCGGGATCATAAGCTTTTCGCCGCCGCCGTCGACAAATTGCTAAGCGCGCCAGAAATGCGGCATGACATGGGGACCCGCGGAGTTGAACGAGCTGCTCTCCATAGCTGGGACGCTGGTGCGAGTGGGGCGATTGAGGTGTTTCGTCGCTTAATGTCACGTGAATTGGTTACCTGCGTGTGACCCATGAAGCGGCGACTCAGGACGAGTTAGACGCGCTTGAACAACTGATTGACAAATGGCTTGACACACAGAAACAGGAATTACCGATTCTGCGTGAAGTTGTCCGCGATGTCGAAATCCCACGTCGTTGGTATGTCCGCCTCGAAGGAGAGGCTCGCGATGTCAGCACGGTATGGCTCACACTTGGACAACGAACACTGAAATATGAGACCTACTTCCTCCCATCGCCCGAAAACAACAGAGAGAAACTCTTCGAGTTGTTGCTCCGTCGCAATTATGAACTCGTTGGAGCTCAGTTCGGTATTGGACCAGAGGAAGCAATTTTTCTGACGGGTGAACTTCCGTTCCATGCCGTGGACGAACATGAACTCGATCAAATCCTCGGGTCGATATGGGAATTCGTGGAACGTCACTGGTCGGCGGCGTTACGAATTGGATTCTCAGATCGCCTAAAGAACAACCCTCAAGATGACTCACATTAAATGGAGCCAAGGTCTTGACTAAGTCGACCGGTACCGTGGACCCCATGGCTGAACTGCTGATTATCGGCGGTGGGAAAATGGGCGCAGCTTTGCTCGGTGGACTGATACGGCATGGTCGCGACGCGGAAAGCATCGTGGTCGTCGAACCGCTGGAGCCTCGCCGGAAAGAACTGGCTGAAACCTACGGGGTGCGCGTCACCACCGAAATTGAGCCCGCAAGTGGAACGATTCTCGCTACCAAACCGGACTCAGTTCCGACTGTGGCCCGTCAAGCTGCCGAAAAAGGTACTGAGCGTCTGTTGTCCATCGCGGCAGGGGTGACCCTTGCGACTCTCGACGACGCGACAGGGGGTTTGTTGCCTGTTGTGCGAGCCATGCCAAATACTCCTGCGTTGGTTGGGCAGGGCGCAGCTGCTATCTGCGGTAATGGAGCCGCAAATCTCGAAGATCTCGCGTGGGCAGAAGGAATTCTCGGCGCCGTAGGAACTGTGGTCCGAACCGACGAAAAACTGATTGATGCCGTAACGGGCTTATCGGGATCAGGGCCCGCGTATATTTTTCTCGTGGCCGAAGCCATGATTGATGCCGGCGTCTTAACAGGTTTGAGTCGAGTCGTGGCCACCGAATTAGCGGTACAGACCATCCTGGGAGCCGCAACTTTGCTCTGTGAAGGAAGACCTCCGGCTGAGCTGCGGGCTGATGTCACCTCACCCGGCGGTACAACGGCTGCGGGGCTCCGCGAGCTCGAACAACATGGATTGAGGGCAGCATTCGCGGCGGCAATCGAGGCGGCGACTACGCGTTCTCAGGAACTAGGTCGAACCTGACCCATGACACGGTTTGACACCATTACCTGCCTGACTGATCTAGGTACCTCTGACGAATCCGTGGGAGTACTGCACTCCATTTTGCGTGATCTGACTCCCGGGTCCTTAGTGATAGATCTATGCCACGACATCCACCCGGGCGATGTCCGCGCTGGCTCCCTGATGCTTGCTCGTAGCGTGCCATATCTTGCGTCAGGGCTGGTCCTCGCATCGGTGGGTTCAGTTCTAGACCGCCCCGCGATCGCAGTGGAGGTTGGCGACGGTCAAGCCGTGCTAGTTGGCCCTGACAACGGACTACTAGGTGCTGCCGTTGCTGTTGTTGGGGGCGCTGACCGCGCTGTACAGCTAACAAATGCGGAGTTCCATGTCATGTCACCCGGTGTTCAACATCCAGCGCGCGACGTGATTGGCCCGGTTTCTGGGCACTTAGCAGCGGGTCAATCCATTGAAAAACTGGGCGACAGCATCGACCCAAATTTGTTGCTTCCATCGCTTGTCCCCGTGTCGCGCCTTGAAGAGGACGGTTCGATATCTGCTGAAGTAATAGGTCGAGGCCGTCGAGGTGCCGCACAACTCAACATAGACCGCGACACTATTTCCGATAAGGGCGATGTATTTATTCTCGAGTTCGGTGAAGAAAAAAGAGTCGTCCGGCTTCAACGCCCAGTCGATGTGAACCCAGGCCAGTTGGCGCTCGTCGATGATGAGTACGGGTTGCTTTCTGTTGCCACCGGACGAGACGAAGGTCTAGTACCTGCAGGATTAGACGTCGGCGCTGAAGTCACAATTAGGGAAGCAACTTGAGACCGGGTACCACGCTCGTACTCGCTGGTTTACTGATGCTGATATTCGCAGCGGCTACGATCCAACTACTTTTCATCTCCTTCTAACTCATCTTTTGATGCGACAAAATCTGGTATTGAGCGACTTGCAGAGTGGAAACCGGGGGTTGTTGCTGAGAGACTGACCGTGCACGTTTTCTTGATCGATTTGGTCGGCTCTTGTCCATCGTCGTTATTGGTTTGAATCACCGGAGTGCTCCGCTGGAGCTATTGGAGAAGTCCGTCATTAGCGCGGACGATCTCCCAAAAAACCTGGCGGGGCTCAGTCAACGCGATCACATCAGTGAAGCCGTCATCGTGTCGACCTGTAATCGGACCGAGGCTTACGTTGTTGCAGAAAAATTCCATGCAGCGTATGCCGAAGTACGTGACTTTTTTGCAGAGTCCGCTTTTGTGGCGCCCGAAGACATATCCGATTGTTTGTACGTGCATTATGACGACGATGCCGTAAAGCATCTTTTTTCGGTGGCATCGGGACTTGATTCGGCGGTACTGGGTGAGTCCGAAATCCAAGGCCAAATAAAAACCTCATGGGAAACAGCACGCCTTGAAAGCACCTCTGGAGCGGTTCTGAACCTTCTCTTTCGTCACGCGGTAGAAACAGGCAAGCGTGCGCGTAACGAAAGTTCGATCGGCCGACACACAGCGTCAGTTTCTCACGCCGCCGTTTTGATGGCGACAGAACATTTCGGAAGCTTGATCGGTCGAACAGTGCTCGTCGTTGGAGCAGGGGAAATGGGGGAAGGGATGATTGTTGCTCTGGCCGCCGCCGGACCCGATCATGTTTATGTAGCCAATCGCACGACCTCCAAAGCTGATGCGTTAGCTGCGCGAATCGATGGTTCCTCGATACCGCTTGAAAACTTGGGTGAAACGTTGGGCGACGTCGACGTGTTGATGACGTCCACTGGAGCTACAGAAGTAATTCTTGACAACACTTCCATCGCCGAGGTCATTGCGCGACGAGCAGGTGAGCCGTTGCTCATTGTCGATATCGCAATGCCCCGAGATATCGACCCTGAGGTAGCTCAAATCGATGGAGTCACCCTTCTCGATATGGACGATCTGTCCAGCTTCGCCGCTAACGGTCGGATGGAACGTGCAAATGAGGTGGAGACCGTTGAACTGATAGTTGAGTCTGAGGCAAAACGGTTCGCTGACGTTCGATCTGCTCGGGAAGTAGCTCCGCTCATAGCGTCGATGCGAGGAGCGGTTGAAGCAAAGCGGCTCCAAGAAGTAGACAAGTTTGCACGAAAGGCCGGTTACTCGGATTCAGATCGTGCTTCTCTTGATCAGTTCACCCGTGGTCTTGTGGCCAAGCTTCTTCACGAACCCACGGCTGCCTTGAAAGACGCCGCAGGATCAGCAAAGGGTGACCGTCTTGCAGACTCGGTTCGCGACCTCTTTGACCTTTGAGCGAGGGTCTCCGTGATCATTGCGACACGATCGAGTCCTTTGGCGCGCTGGCAAGCAGAGGCTGTTGCTAATCGTTTAGCGTCGAGCGCCGTTGATGTCGAATTTTTGATGGTAGCGACCGAAGGCGACCAAGACCGGACACGGCAAATCCGAGAAATGGCGGGGCGTGGTGTTTTCGTCAAAGAAGTGCAACTGGCGGTCCTAGAGGGTAAAGCTGACCTTGCGGTGCATAGCGCGAAAGATTTGATGTCGTCCCCTACTGCCGGTCTCAATCTCGCCGGTTTTTTGGAAAGAGGTGACCCTCGTGACGCGCTGATAGGGATGAATCTCAGCCAGCTACCGAAGGGAGCGAGAATCGCGACTGGTTCGGCTCGGCGACAAGCCCAACTCGCGCATATGAGACCAGATCTGAAATTCACGGGGCTGCGAGGCAATATGGAAACACGCATCGCCGTCGCAGAACGTGACGATGTTGACGCGGTAATTGTTGCAATGGCGGCGTTACAGCGCCTTGGGTTTACCGGTTCTGCAGCGGAGGTCTTCAGTGTTGAAGAAATGATCCCTCAAGTAGGCCAGGGTGCTATTGCGTTGGAGTGTCGTGATGACGACCTGGCCATCAACGAACAACTGCTGGGGATATCCGATGACGCGACAAGACGTTGTGTCGAAGCTGAACGGGCGTTCTTAGCGGAACTGGGTGGCGGATGTGAGTTACCGGTCGGAGCTTATGCGTATCTGGAAGAAGGGATTATCCAACTTGCTGCCGTGCTTGCCGCGAGAGATGGCACCACTGTGTTGCGCACCCAGAAACGGGGTGAGGACGCTGATGCTTTGGGGAAAGCTGTCGCTGAGGAACTTCTAGCCAAGGGCGGACGCGCCCTCCTATCGATCAACGGAGCCAGCTCTTGAGCTTTCAGCTGCTTGAAGGAAAGTCTGTGGTGGTAACCCGTGCCTCGCACCAAAGCTCGGGTCTGATCGAAGCCTTGTCTGATGCCGGTGCGAAGGTTGTCGCTGCGCCCGCAATAGCGGTAGTGCCTCCATTAGACGGAGGACAGCCGTTGGATGATGCCCTCATCCGCTTGGAACGGTTCTCATGGGTTGCATTCACTTCAACTAACTCAGTGGCGGCGTTAATGGCTCGAGGCGCACGACGAGGAGTTCTTAAAAGGTTCTCGCATCTTCAGATTGCGGTAGTGGGGCCGACAACAGCAGCAAAGGTCGCTTTAGAGATGGGACGAGAACCCGATCTAATACCGGTGCGTCACGACGGGGTTTCGTTAGCCAAAGCTTTTCCAAACCCGAAACCCGATGATCGTGTTCTAATCCCCATGGCATCGGACGGTCGAACGGATCTTATTGACGGACTTCGAGCCAGAGGATGGCAAGTTGATGGCGTAGCTGCATATCGAACGGTGTGTCCGTCACTTAACCATGATTTAGTTTCCGAAGCCATTGATGCAGATGTGGTCACTTTTGCATCGCCATCAGCAGTGGATGGACACTTGAAACAAACTGGTGGTAGGAGCGCTGCGAAGGTAGTGGTTATTGGTGAGACGACGGCTCGAGAATGTGAGCGCCTAGGTGTCAGCGTGACATTTGTTGCGGAAGAACGATCAGTAGACGGACTTGTCCAGGCCGTGGCGTTAGCGGCGGGCCAAAGATGAGTTCCCACGCGCTGATTCTTGACTTCGATGGGACCGTCCTGGACACAGAGACCCCGGCATGTCAATCAACTGCGCAGATCTGGGCAGATTACGGCGTTGAGCTCCCGATGGACTGGTGGCTTGCAGGGATGGGAACCGACCGGAAACAAAGTTGGGTACAAGAACTGGAAAACCGCGTCGGGCAGGTCTTAGATCAGGACCTGATTATGGAAACGCGTCAGCGGATAAAAAATGAGATGACAGAAAACCAACCAGTCCTTCCTGGCGTGACAGAGCTTCTTGACGCCGCGGCATGTCGAGGGATTGCTACAGCTATCGGATCTAGCTCGCCTCACGCGTGGGTAGATCAGCATCTCAAACGAGTCGGGCTGTACGAAAAATTCTCATACATCGTGTGCCGTGACGATGTAGGTGAGGTCGCTAAACCCGCTCCCGACGTCTTCCTCCACGCCCTCAAACTGTTGGGAGTAGAAGCGACTGCGGCCGCTGTAGTGGAAGACAGCCCTAACGGACTGAAAGCGGCGTTAGCGGCAGGCATAAGAACTGTGGTGGTGCCAAATCCGTTAGTTACATCACTCGACTTTTCTGGTGCATATGCCCGGTTGGAAACGCTGGATGAGATGCCGCCCGACGCGTTGCTCGACGTATTGTTTGGCCAGATTTAACTCCACCATCGCCTTGCCGTAGCTAGTCGTAGGATGCAACAACACCTAACGCATCTGAGACGATCGGAGAACATGTTGGGTTCACAAACCAACCGCCAGCTTTTTCGTGATGCTCAGGCACTCATCCCTGGGGGGGTGAATTCGCCGGTGAGGGCGTTCCAAGCTGTTGGTGGCGACCCCTACTTCGTAGTTCGGGGAGAAGGGGCCCATGTGTACGACGCCGAAGGACGCGAATACATCGATCTAGTTCAGTCTTACGGAGCGGTGATAGCAGGTCATGCTCATCCCCAAGTCACAGAAGCTATTCAGAAAGCAGCCGCTTTGGGAACTTCTTTCGGAGCGCCCACCCCCGGAGAGATATCGTTAGCGGAAGAAATCGTAAGCCGCGTCCCTGGTATTGAACAGCTGCGACTTGTGAATAGCGGGACCGAAGCAACTATGAGTGCTATCCGGCTCGCCCGCGGCCACACCGGCAGGAACCGCGTAATCAAGTTTGCTGGTTGTTACCACGGTCACGCTGACACGCTTCTCGCGGCAGGCGGAAGTGGTGTCGCCACCCTGGGTTTGTCGGGTTCGGCAGGCGTTCCCTCCTCCGCCGTCGCGGACACCGTCGTCGCCCCGTACAACGCAGTGCCCGAAATCACCCAAGACCATGCGTGCGTAATCGTGGAGCCAGTGGCGGCAAATATGGGTCTCATCGCACCACTGGAGGGATTCCTACCTCAATTGCGTTCAGCCTGCGACGCCGCCGGAGCCCTGCTGATCTTCGATGAAGTGATTACCGGATTCCGCCTTGCCCGCGGCGGGGCATCCGAATGGTTTGGAGTGACTCCTGACATTGCTTGTTTCGGCAAAGTCATTGGAGGGGGGCTCCCAATCGGAGCTTTCGGAGGATCTCAAGAAATAATGAGCACGCTCGCCCCCGTCGGGCCTGTCTACCAAGCAGGGACGCTTTCAGGTAATCCGCTCGCAACCGCGGCAGGCCGCGCGGCCTTACAACTTTTGGATTCAGCGGCCTATCAGAAGCTCTACGCCATGACCGAACGACTGGGCGCCGGCATCGAAAAGGTTTTGAACGACGCTGGCCTGCCAGCAATAGCTCCACGTGTGGGGTCACTTCTCGGCCTTTTCCTCGGAGACAATGCTCCCACTCAATATGACGAAGCCCGAACAACCGACGAAAAAGCTTACGCCCGCTTCTTTCACGAGATGCTTGACCGTGGCGTAGCAATGGCACCCGGAGCATATGAGGCGCTATTTGTTGGGCTAGCTCATACAGAAGATGTCGTTGACACTGTCATTGGTGCCGCAGCCGAAAGCGCAGCTTCTCTTTGATACCCAAATTCTCTACACGGCCACGCCACAAATCCGTTAGTCGCGGTCTGGGACAAGTCGAGCTATAACCTTCCCAATTTCATATACCGACTCGGTCCCACCGGCATCGTTGTTGACCAGATTTGTGGAGATTCGCATTACCAACTCCGTGAGCACTCGCGATTGAATCCCGAGCAGCGTGAGTCGCCGCATCAACCCTGGCCTACCGAGGGCCTTAGTAACTAACCGGCCAAGCCGGTAGTAGTGGTCATATTTTGACACCAATTGCTTTTCATATTGGCGCAACTCCAAACCATCTCCACTGTGGATGGCGTCACTGATAACGGTTGCAGCCAAACGCCCGTTACTCAAAGCTGGTTCGATCCCATCGCCGTTAAAAGGGTTGACGCTGCCAGCTGCGTCTCCGACAACCACCCAGTTGGGGCCCGACCTAGGACGGACCGAAGCCCCCATAGGGAGACGCCCGCCTTTGGGCTCGCTCTCCATATCTTCTGAAGCGATTCCCCAATACTCGGGAATCTGACCGATCCACTGATCGAATAATTCCCGCATGGACCGAGGGTCATTCCCATGGTGATGGCTTAACAAACCGACCCCAGCGTTAACCGTTCCGTCTCCCACCGGAAATACCCAGCCATAACCTGGGAGTTGTTCCCCCGTGTTGTCACGTAAATCGAAGACCGATTCGATGACATCGTCGTCATGATGAATGCTCGGGAAATATCCGCGCATCGCTACCCCTTGCGCGTAGGTCCGGGTGCGGGCAGTGCCCAGCGCACGCCCAAAAGAGGAAAGAGGCCCGTCAGCGATGACAACAAAGCGCGCGCGAACTTCGATTTCGCCTTGAGGCCCGGTGCCGTTACCTGAACCGAAAGCCCGACAACCACGGAGATGTCCGTGTTCGATGATGGGATCGAGGACCTCCACTCCCGTCCAGACCTGAGCCCCCGTTGTTGTGGCGTGCTCAAGTAACAGATGATCAAGCGTGCTGCGTCGAATAACTAAACCGTGACTGGGATGGTCATGATCGGTCGGCCATCTAAGTTCGATACTGCGGCCATGCGCAGTCATACGCAACCCATTGTGTTGGTGAAACTCATCGCATATGGCACCGAGCCCCATGTCATGTAAGTGGCCGACGGCTTTGGGTGTAAGCGCGTCACCGCAGACGCGCTCGCGGGGCATTGTTTCCTTTTCGAGCACCACGACCATGTGCCCTGCCTGAGCCGCCCAATGAGCTGCTGCGCTACCCGCGGGACCGGCGCCGATAACCAGAACTTCGGTCGAGAGACGCATCGACATAGGCGCTTGTCCTCCGACTTCGCGAGCCGCCGCGAAGAAATTTTTCAGGATGTCCTAACGGAACTTCGGACTAGTGACCGCCGCTATGGCCCCCGCCACCGAGGTCCTTGCCGCCTCCAAGATCTTCCCACTCGGCGTCACGTGCAGCGATTTCTTCATCGCTGATTTGTTCTTCGCTCAACACTTCGCGGATATATCGAGCGACTGAATAGATCTTGTACTCGCTCAATGGCCCACCAAAACCTGGCATATTGGCTCCGGTCTCACCAGAAATGTGAGCCCCTCCGGGCCGATCAGTAGCGCCGTAGGCGTTACCAATCCCGATACCTTCAGAGCCGACCTCAAGCCAATACAACATGTCGGTCCCAAGTTTGGGGAAGGTCAGCAAGACTTCGCCGTTGTAAAGGGGACGCCCGACGCCGCCGCCCTCGCTCCCTGCGCCCGCTCCACCGTGGCAACTTGCACAACGCGCCGCGTAAGTAGCAGCGCCCTCAGTGATGGCAGTCACTGGCTCAGGGGGTGGTTCAGTGAGCTTGACATACACGAACGCCCACAAAGGTAGGAAAAACATGACAGGAAGTGCCCACATCGGGATCCTGGTCCGGCTCCGTGCCGCCGAAACCCAAACCGGTTCAATCCCAGACTCCGTTTGGATTTCAAGTTTCGCGTCGGCTTTCGCCGCAGCGATCACATCGGCGCTGCTCGGCCCCGAGCTAGCTAGTGCCGCGCCCTCTGAAGCTCCACTCGCGGCGGGAGCACCGCCGCTGCCATCGTCATCGAGCAGACCAAGGTCGATACGTCTCTGACGTGAACGCTCGAATAGGTATTCAGGAACTTCGGTCACTGGGTCCTCCGCGAGGTACCAACATGGTGCCCCGCATCGCAGGTTGTGCTGTTAAAGAACAAGGTAGGTGCGCTCAACAAAGATAGGCCGTTGTGAGGTTAGAGGACCAAGTTTGGCAGACAGTTTTTGCTTAAGTTTGGCCGAGATTGAAGTTCTTAAAAAAAATCCTCGTTTGGGTTCGGCATTGTGGACACGCGGATGCCACCATATAGGGCGTTCTTGAGTTACGAATCCGTCGTCGAAGCGTGGTAGAACGTCGAACGATCCGGGCGTCGCTCGGGTAGATTTGACCGTAGATTCATACCTTGGGTCTACATAGGGTGAACCTTGTAAAGGTCTCACCTCATTCGTTTAGAACGCACCGGCAGTACGTACCAGACAGGAGGACTAGTGGTCGCACTTGTGACATCAATCCTGATCACAGCTCTTATGGTCTACGCCATCATCGCGTACGGGAAACGCAGACCCATTGATCGCCCCACTTCCTGGGGCGAAGCGATGCTCGGAGCAGCATTCGTATTCATGCTCCTCCTTATGGCGTTCGGCGTCGTCCCGGACCGATGGGTGCGTTTAACCGACAACGAATGGGGCTGGTCTGTCGAGCGCATGCTCTTCACCGAAGGCCAATTTATTGGCGGGAGCCCCATCACTTTCCCGCCAATGCGCATGGATCTGAAAAAAGTTTCGGACATTGTCGTCGTGATTGAACACATCGTTGTTCTTGCCGGACTGCCTTTCCTCTGGATGTGGTGGCAGAAGAGAGACCAGAAAAAAGTTGTTGCTGAGCCCATCTCTGATTTCGGTCGCCCACTAATGAAGGGCAACTGACATGGCCAAGACAGAAGCAAATCCGCCAATGCCTCGATTTGTTGACGACTACGTATTACAAACAGTCGATGCGGATTACTTAGCGGCGGCGGTTAAGCCCAAACAATTCATCAATATCGATCAGTCCGAATGCATCCAATGTGAAGGATGCGTCGATATTTGTCCCTGGAAATGCATACATTACATAGCGGTCGAGGCAATCGATGAGGCAATCGACGCCGATCTCCCTGGCCTTGACCCGACTGATAACGCAATCTTCATCATCGATGACGATGTGTGTACTCGCTGCGCTCTGTGCGTTGACCGATGCCCCACCGGCGTCATCACACTCGGCAAAGTGGTCGACAACCCACCGGCTGAAGGGGATACTCACAGCCGTACCCACACCCACGGCTACGCCTACGGCATGCGACTCTGAGGATTAGACGAACCCCCAATGGCTAACTCAATAGAAAAGTCAAACCAGTCGCTACCAGAGAAACTGCAACAAGGCGCAACCGCTGCAGCTGACTGGATGCAAGCGAGTCAGTTCTGGACCTCAGTCTTTCGCCCAGGCTCCATCTTTAGGAAGGGTTATACGGACAGCCCCAGAAATCGTTCTTACGTCGTGATGAACAGCGTGCTCTACCACCTCCACCCTGTGAAGGTAAAGCGCCACGCCGTAAAGGTCAGCTACACACTCTGTCTAGGTGGATTGAGTTTCTTTCTATTTATTTTGCTGACAATTACTGGCATATTCCTGATGTTCTTCTATCGCCCCACCGCCGCCGCTGCGTGGAGTGACATCGAGTCATTACATACGCAGGTTAGTTTCGGCCTGCTTGTGCGGAATATGCATAGATGGGGTGCGCACCTCATGGTGCTTTCTGTCTTCTTACACATGGCCCGGGTTTTTTACCACGGGGCTTACAAAGCACCGCGCGAATTCAACTGGGTGATCGGAGTCATGCTCCTCAAACTCACCCTGTTGCTGTCGTTTACCGGGTATCTCCTTCCATGGGATCAGTTGTCCCTGTGGGCGGTAACGGTGGGTACCAACATGATGGGCTTTACCCCCGTGTTCGGAGACCAAGTGCGGTTTGTCCTTTTGGGAGGCAAACAGATCGGCGCTGAAACATTGCTGCGTTGGTACGTCTTGCACGTTTTGATGCTTCCCTTTGTCCTCGTCATATTCTTGGCGATTCACTTTTGGAGAGTTCGCAAAGACGGCGGCATCTCCGGTCCGCTCTAGGTCGAGGAGTACGAGCAGGTCCATGACCGAAATCCCTGAACATCTTTTAAAAAGAAGCCAAGAAGCGAAGGCAAAGGCCGACGGCGACGTCACTCCTGCTGCGTCCAGTGCCGAAACTTCAGATGACGATGGCGAAACCATCCCTCGTTCACTATTAGAGCAAAGCCAACAGGGCGGAGCAGCGGCACCTTCAGGCGGGGGCGTAGCAACCATTGCACCCCCAGCGATGGCCGGTCCGAGCGGTAACACCCATCGACTACTGACCGTCGTAAAATCAGGTTCAATTCAGGACGTTAAAGCTAACCCAGGTGACAAAGTCCACGTATGGCCGCACCTTCTCGCAGCAGAATTCACGTCCGCGCTTTTTATAACGGCATTCGTCACGCTTTTCTCCATCTTCATCAATGCCCCGCTACTTGAGTTAGCAAACCACAACGCAACGCCCAATCCCTCTAAAGCACCCTGGTATTTTTTGGGGCTGCAAGAATTATTGACGATGTTCGACCCGATGATTGCGGGGGTCACCATCCCAGGCATTGTGTTGGTGTTGTTGGCATTCGCTCCCTACATTGACCGTAATCCTTCTAATGCACCAGAGGATCGCAAGTTCGCGATCTCAATCCAGACCATCCATCTCATGTTCTGGGCAGTGCTTGTCATAATTGGCTCGTTCTTTAGAGGCCAAGGTTTCAACTTCACCTATCCGTGGGACACCGGCCTCCACGGGATCTTTCACCTCTGAGGAGCGGCGCTGTGTCAAGCGGTATGGTCATCGCGATAGCTATTCCAGTGCTCGTCGTCCTCGCGGCGGTCGTCGGATTCACGTCTCTGCGTCGCCGCGACGCTCAGGGGTTAGGGCATCTGTCACGTGAAACCCGCAAACGAGACTCGCAAACCATGTCCGCTCCGCCAGTCAGTGATGAGGCGCGCGAACTTGAACGATCGGTAGCTCTTGCCCGAGTGAGCGCGGAAGTAGCGGTGCCTGAACCGACAATGCCAGAGGTCTGGACCCCGCCCGACCCTGAGGAAGTTGGGGTCACCCGACGCCAGTTCCTAAATCGCGCGTCGATAACACTTATGACTATGGGATTGTCGACATTCGGTGCCGCCAACATCGCATTTCTCTGGCCACGCCCCACAAAAGGGTTTGGCTCCAAGGTGAAGATAGGGACTATCTCCTCAGTAAACGACGTCATCGCGTCTTCATCCCCGGCTGTCAGCTTCTCCTATTTCTCGGAAGCTCAGACATACCTCCAGCCCTACCCGATGGACTCTGCAACACAACAAGCCGCCGAAGCCGTTTACTCGGGAACCGTGTTGCAAGGCATCAAGATGGGGTACGTAGCGTTGTGGCAAAAATGCCCCCATCTCGGCTGCAAAGTTCCGTCATGTTCGACATCGCAGTGGTTTGAGTGCCCCTGCCATGGCTCCCAATACAACCGAGTTGGGGAGAAAAAGGCAGGCCCAGCGCCGAGAGGCATGGACCGATTCCCGGTGATCATCGATGGAGACAAAGTCATCATTGACACCGGTAGCCCTTCCCTAGGCCCCCCTATCGGCACCGATACCACGGGCCAAGGTCTAGAAGGGCCCCACTGCGCCTGATGAATACTTTCCTTATTTCCCAATCCGCGCTGACCGTGGCAGGAGTAAATAATCCGTGATTTATGCTGCGACCACCGAGCGTTCGATCGCCATGGTTCTGTTGTCCATCGTGGTTGTTGGCTGGGCGATCTATGTCTTCGTTAACATTCGTCGAAGCAAATCTGAGGTTGGTAGCGAAATTGAACTCGCCGCCAATCGCGGGTCTCTACCAGATGATGAAGTTCTCGAAGGATCTCGTTTAGAACGAGTCCAAGCTTTCGGCGTTCTGATGCTTTTAATCATTGCATTGGCGCTACCGATCTATTGGTTGCGCGAAGGTGGAAGGCGCTCCGGGGCCGAGCAAGGGTTCGGCGAACGAGCAGCAGCGGCCGGCGAACGGCTTGCAGAAGAATTGGAATGTGTGGTTTGCCACGGAGCTGATTTAGGTGGGGCCAATTACGCCCCAGTAGTTCTTGATATAGGGAACCAGTTCAGCGATGAAGACACATACATCGTCAAGACAACGTGGCGCGCGCCCGCCTTAGACACAGTTTTCGCCCGCTTTGACACCGACGCCGAAAACCTCGATGAGGTTGATGAAGTACGACAAATCCTGAATTATGGGCGCGGGGTCATGCCCGCATGGGGCCTACCCGGCGGCGGACCATTAACGGCCCAAGAAGTTGACAACATCATCGCTTGGCTCTGGCGAGAACGGATCTCCGATGAAGCAGCGCGCGACAGAGCTCTTTCGGCCAAAGAAATAGCGATGACCGCCCACCCCGAAAAAACGGAGGGTCAAGTACTTTTCGAACTTCATTGTGCTCGGTGTCACACCCCACGCTGGCCAGCACGTGGAGCCGCTCAGTTGCCTAACAATGGTGGTGAAGTTGACGTGGTACCGGGTCCAGCCGGATCGGGCCGCTACGGGCCTGCATTGAACGTGGTGAGCCTCGAGCGGCTATTCCCCGACATCGAAGATCAAATTTCATTCATTACCACCGGCGCTGCTGACAACGTTGCGTACGGTGACTTCGCCAGGTTAGGGAACTACGGAATGCCGGGCTTTGGGCGAGTGCTTTCGGAAGAAGAAATCCGCGCGATCTCAGAATACGAACGCAGCCTTGATCCTGCCGAGCAATCCACCGTTCAGTTCACCGAACTGCATAGAACGAAGGACGACAAATGAGTCTTATGGCCCTAGTCGGCTGGGACCCGATCCTCACTGGCTACTTAGCAGTTCTCCTCTCCGTGCTAGTCCTTTGCGGCTCGGTGTATCTGTTGTTAGCAACCAACCTCGGGGTCAGACTTGGGTTCTTAGTCGCATGGACAGGATTTTGGGGCTGGACCTTGATAATGGGAATTGTCTGGTGGTTCTTCGGGATCGGATGGGTGGGTCACGGCCCTGCCTGGGAGGTCACCCACGTCAGCACAAACCCCGACGCTGTGCCGATCGATTTGGTCCAAGAATTAGGCAACGACATTACGGCCTCTCCCGAAGCAGGCTGGAAGGTCGTTATTGAAGCTGATGCCCAAGCAACGGCTGACGCCGCGGTTGTCTGTAACGACCTGGATCCTCGCCGTTTAGAAGCCGTTAATACATGCCTTTTCAGTGCAGCGACCGACTACCAAGTGCACCGAGTGATGCGCGTAGGCGGCGAACGCTATCGCCCCCTTGGCATTCCCGACAATACGATAACTCAATACTTTATTCCCAGCCGAGGGCGCCCCCATTATGCCGCAGTTCAACTGCAGCCCTACAAGCCCTCACTAGACGTTGACCCCAACAAACTGGGAGACGACGGCAAAGTTGCCTTACCGATTGCCGAACTTGACGAAGCAGCGCCTATCTACACCGTCGTTATGGTTCGTGACCAAGGAAATTTACGGCTTCGCCCCGCGCTCGTAGCGATCTTCTCGGGCTTGGTGTTTGGTTTAGGGTGCTACCACCTGCACCGGCGGGATCAAGCTGTATGGGCCATACGGGAAGCGGCAGGAAGCTGAATCAAAGGGAAGGGGAGAATTGAGATGGAGCAGTATCTCCCTGTTCTGACCCTTGGGATACTTGGGGTCCTGTTCGTTCTATTGAGCATCGTCGCTTCTCGGCTACTGGCCCCTGAACGCCCTACGCTCGCGAAAAGATCCCCCTACGAATGCGGGATTACGGACCAAGTAGCTATACCCGAGCGGTTCCCAGTCAAGTTTTACCTAGTAGCGATGCTTTTCATCATGTTCGATATCGAGATCATTTTTCTCTACCCGTGGGCAGTGGCGAACGACGAACTAGGACTCTTTGGTCTTGTAGCAATGACGATCTTTGCCGGCATTTTTTTCCTCTCTTTTGTCTACGAACTTGCAAAGGGTGGCCTCAACTGGGGTCCGGGACGTCGACTGCTAACACCAGCGACTAGCCCCGAACGGACTACTAACTCGACGATTCGCAAAGTTGGCCTTGAGGGGCGACTTGATCTCGACGTTGGCGCGAACGATCCAGAGGAGGCGTAATGGCTGACCTGTCCGAGATCAAACATAAGCTCGGTATTGGCGATGACGGACTCGCCGGGCTTGGACACAACATCATCACCGCTCCCATTGAAGAACTGGTGAAATGGGCACGTCGCCGAAGTTTGATGCCCGCCACGTTCGGTCTCGCATGCTGTGCGATCGAGATGATGGCTACCGCAACCGCCCATTACGACATGGCACGTTACGGAATGGAAACTTTCCGCGCATCACCACGGCAAGCTGATTTGATGATCGTCGCGGGTCGAGTAAGCCAAAAAATGGCCCCAGTACTGCGTCAAATATACGACCAAATGATGGAACCCAAGTGGGTGATCAGCATGGGCGTATGCGCGTCAAGCGGAGGCATGTTTAACAATTACGCAATTGTCCAAGGTGTCGACCAAGTTGTCCCAGTCGATATATATGCACCGGGCTGCCCTCCGGGTCCAGAAACGCTGCTCCACGCAATTCTCGCTCTACATGAAAAAATTCGCACCGGTGAGCTCACCCAACGGCGAGACGCAACTGGCAGAGGAGCGGAGATAGCGCTCGGACCTGAACACGCACCCGACGCCCAACCCGAACCGGTCATCATTCGGACTGGAAGTCTTTATGAGTGAGTCGCCGCCCCCAGTCGATGACACGACGGAAACTGTAAAAAAACTCTACGACGTCGCCGTTACAGAGAGCAAAGGGCAAACAGTCCTTCACCCCTCTAGGGATAGCTACCACGACCTAATCCAACTTTTGGTCGGAGAGGGCTACGACGTTTGTGTAGATCTGTGCGGTGCGGATCACTTGGGAAACGCGACTCGGGTGTTGCCGATGACAATTGAGCCCGAACGCTTCGAGTTGATTGTCAACCTTTTAGACGTCCACACACCACGACGGCTTCGGATCAGAGTGCAGGTACCAGAGTCGGACCCGGTGGTCACGACGATCAGCGACGTTCACCCCGGTGCCGAAGCGATGGAACGAGAAACAAACGACATGTTCGGTGTCTGCTTCCAAGGCCACCCCGACCCAACTCCGATTTTGCTTCCAGATGGATGGGAAGGCCACCCGCTGCGGAAAGATTACGCGATGGGCAGAATCCCGGTCCAATTCAAGACAGTTGAGGGTCGATGACCAAGCTGGACCACCTCCGAAATCGTGATGCTGTTCTCAGAATGTCTGAGAGCGAAGCAGAAGAACGAGCGTCTGTTGTCGACCCCGACGACGAACGAATGATTATCAACATGGGCCCTCAGCACCCATCAACCCACGGAGTTTTGCGAGTGACCCTGGAGTTGCAAGGGGAGACGGTTCTGCGTTCGAAGCCAATCATCGGTTACTTGCACACCGGGATGGAAAAGACTGCGGAAGACCTCACGTTCTTGCAGGGGCCGACCAACGTCACGCGAATGGACTACGCGTCTCCGCTGTTCACCGAATTAACTTTTTCTTTAGCTGTAGAAGCCCTGCTCGAAATCGAACTTCCTGACCGGGCCACATGGATCCGCATGCTCATGTGCGAGCTAAACCGCATGTCGTCGCATCTTCTTTTCTTGGCGACGAATGGCATGGACTTAGGTGCCGTCGGAATGATGATCTACGGCTGGCGTGAACGAGAAGAAATACTTCGTTTTTTCGAGAAGGTGACAGGCCTTCGTATGAACCACAACTACATCCGACCCGGAGGAGTCGCAGTAGACCTTCCCGACGGGTGGCGACAAGACGTCGAACGCATACTGGAAATCCTCCCCGAACGCCTCGAACAGTTCGATGTGCTCATGACCGGTCAACCGATCTGGCGTGAACGCACACAAGGGATCGGCATCATCACCACAGACGAAGCCCTGGCTCTCGGTGCGACTGGACCAGTGCTACGTTCCACCGGCTTTGCCTGGGATCTCCGACGAGCGATGCCTTATCTGGCATATGACCAAGTTGAGTTCGACATCGTGGTGGGGACGTACGGCGATACTTTCGACCGCTACGCGATACGACTCAATGAAATACGGGAATCAATGCGAATCGTCGAACAGTGTTTAGAACTGATGCCTGAGGGCCCATATCGCGTTGAGGATCGTAAAGTCACTCCGCCACCGCGAGCACGTATCAACGAGTCAATGGAAGCACTCATCCACCATTTCAAGATCTTTACCGAAGGCTTCAAGGTACCGCCGGGTGAGGTGTACACGGCAGTGGAATCACCCCGAGGTGAACTTGGGTGCTATTTGGTTTCCGATGGGGGACCCACACCGCAGCGAATGCACATCCGAGCGCCCTCTTTTGCGAATCTGCAAACCCTTCCACACATGATGCACGGTGGCCTCCTCGCCGATGCCATCGCTGTTATCTCATCGATCGACCCGATCATGGGGGAGGTTGACCGATGAAATTTTTTAGCGAAGAAAACTTGGAACTTGCTGAAATAATCATCAAGCGCTATCCCAAACCACGGTCAGCCATGATCCCTTTGTTGCACCTAGCTCAGGAGCAAGACGGCTGGATTTCTGACGATGCAATGGTCGAGATAGCAGAACTAGTGGGTACGACCAGCGCAGAAGTACTGGGCACGTGCTCGTTCTATGAAATGTTCAAACGACGTCGCGTAGGGAAATACGTCATCAACGTCTGCACCACGATGTCGTGTGCCCTTATGGGGGCGGAAGAACTACTAGAACATGCCGAACGACGTTTGGGTGTGAAAGCTGGTGGTACGACAGCCGACGGGATGTTCACGATCGAAGGGGCAGAGTGCCAGGCCGCGTGCACGGAGGCACCGTGTCTGCAGGTCAACTACCGGCACCGATACCGAGTTACTCCAGACCAATTCGATTCGATCGTTGATGAGCTTTCCTCAACGGACCACGACGTGCCCGATCACGGCGTGCTATCCCAAGTCCGACAACACATACCCGAAGATCGCTTTGTAGGAACGGTTGCCCCAGAAAATGTCACATCGGCCCCAGCTTGGATGCACGACCAGGGATCTGACCAATGACCGGTATTAGTGGAACCCCTATTCCCCACGCCCCTGGATTTATCGCTAATGACACCCCACGGATCGTTACTGCCCGATTTGACTACGAAGACTCATACACCTTGGAGAGATACGAGGCCACAGGTGGGTATCAAGGTCTTCGTAAGGCACTCCAACGGACACCCGAAGAGGTCCATAGCGAGGTTCGAGACGCAACTTTGCTTGGGCGCGGAGGCGCCGGCTTTCCTGCTGGAGTGAAGTGGGGATTTTGCCCCCCCGGAGTCTGGCCTCGCTACCTCGTCGTAAACGGAGACGAATCAGAACCGGGAACCTATAAAGACAGACTCCTAATGGAACTCGACCCACATCAACTTATCGAAGGTTGCCTCATCGCCTGTTACGCAGTGGGTCTCAGCCAATGCTTCTTGTATATCCGCGGGGAAATGGTCGTCGCTCAAGAACGGGTGGCAAGAGCGCTCAATGATGCCTACTCCGCTGGTTACATTGGCAAGAACATTCTCGACACAGAATTCTCAGTCGACATAATTTTGCATTGGGGTGCTGGCGCTTACGTAGTGGGTGAGGAAACGGCGCTTATCGAAAGCCTCGAAGGAAACCGGGGAATGCCCCGACTAAAACCGCCGTACTTCCCTGCATCGGTTGGCCTGTACGGTCAACCGACAATCGTGAATAACGTTGAAACGTTGGCGAATCTCCCGTGGATTCTCGATCACGGTGCTGACGCTTTCACAGCTATCGGTACAGAAAGCTCGCCAGGAACCCGAATGGTTGCCGTCAGCGGTCACGTACAACGACCCGGCGTATACGAAATTGTTAATGGGACCACTACTTTTCGCGATCTTTTGTACAGCGAAGAAATGTGCGGTGGAATTCGCGACGGGAATCAACTTAAAGCTTTCGTACCGGGCGGAGGTTCCGCGCCGTGGTTTACCCCCGCCCAGCTGGACTTACCTTTTGAGGGAAGCCAAATAGGACCTGAGGGATCAATGCTTGGATCAGGTGCGGTCATCGTGATGGATGAAACCACCGACGTTGCTGCAGCCGCTCTCACCCTCACCAAGTTCTATGCGCATGAGTCATGTGGCAAGTGTGTTCCTTGTCGTGAAGGTGGTACCTGGCTCGAACAGATACTTCGACGCATAGTCGATGGTCGCGGAACCCCTCGTGATCTCGATTTACTTCTCGAGGTCGGTGAAACAATCTGCCCCGGTGACTTTCCCCACGCCGCGGTTCCATCTAGAGGAATCGAAGCAGTTCCCTTCCCATATCGCATGACAACAATTTGTTTCGTTGGGCCCTCGGCTTTCGCCCCGATTCATTCCGCGCTCACGCTGTTCAGAGAAGAGTTTGAGGAAAAAGTAGCGGGTAATAACAATCGAACCATGATTGAGGTGGCCGTTGATGTCTGATGTGCCACCAAACGAAGTCACCGTCACCATAAATGGCACCGAATTCGAGGCGCGCCCTGGTGAAATGCTTATCGCCGCGGCAGACCGAGCAGGGGTTCATATCCCTCGATTTTGCTACCACGAACGTATGTCATCCGTGGGCATGTGCAGGATGTGCCTTGTCGACGTTGATACAGGACGTGGGCCGATGCTGCAGCCATCTTGCATGGTCCCTGTTGCGGAAGGAATGGTTGTAGATACTCAGTCGGAGGACACTAAACGAGCTCAGGAAGGCATCCTTGAATTCCTGCTTGTGAATCACCCGCTCGACTGCCCGGTGTGCGATAAGGGTGGCGAATGCCCCCTCCAAGATCAGACCATGGCCTATGGCCCCGGCGAATCACGATTTGTCGAAGAGAAACGGCATTACGAAAAACCAATTCCGGTCTCAGATCTAGTTCATCTCGATAGAGAACGTTGCATCCTGTGCGATCGCTGCACCAGATTTGCCGACGAGATTGCGGGAGACCCACTAATACAATTCACAGAACGTGGCAACTCCACGCAGATATTGACTTTTCCCGACGAACCTTTCAGTTCCTATTTTTCAGGCAACACCGTTCAAATTTGCCCAGTGGGAGCACTTACCGCCGCGCCATACCGATTCAAGGCGCGGCCTTGGGATCTCGAACAAGTGGAATCAACATGCACGACTTGCGCTGTGGGCTGTCGCGTCGGCGTGGAATCTTCGCGCAATCAACTCGTGCGGTATCTAGGAGTCGACGTTGAGTCCGTGAACCATGGATGGCTGTGTGACAAAGGACGGTTCGACTACGAGGCTGTTAACAGCGGTGATCGACTAGTAACCCCACTCATTCGAGATAATCATGACGAAAATCAATTGCTCGGCACTGATTGGGGTTCGGCTCTGGCTCGGGCGGCCGAAGCCATAGAGCAGGCAGGTCCACAACGCGTCGGAATAATCGGTGGATCGAGACTGACCAATGAAGACGCCTACGCATGGGCAAAACTGGCCCGCTCCATCATTGGAACTGACAACGTCGACGCGCAACTAGGGGACGGACTACCCGCTGACCTTGTATTGGGGCTTCCAACAGCAACTATTGCAGACGCCTGCGAAGCGGACACAGTTCTCATTGTCGGTCCCGATCTCAAAGAAGAGCTCCCGATATTGCATCTGCGCCTTCGCGTAGCTGCCACTAAAGGACAGACCAGAATCGTAGAAATAGGGTCAATCGCAACAGGAACTGAACCCCACGCACAACGCTCCATCCGCTGTCGATCTGGCGAGGCAGCAAAGACGTTGGTTGCCCTTTTGGAAAGCGACGATCCACTCGCCGATCAACTTCGAGATGGGTCTGTAGTCGCGGTACTTGGGCGCGCATCTATGGCCGAATCAGCAACCCCCGCTTTGGAAGTCGCTTCAGTCATTCGCGACCGGCTTCCCCATGCCACATTCTTGCCTGCGCTACGACGAGGGAACGTGCGCGGCGCCTTAGACATGGGGCTCGCTCCGGGGATCCTTCCGGGACGAACAACCATTGACGACCCAAGCGAACCCTTGATGAATCTATGGCAAACCCTCCCTGAAAAAGCTGGGTTGGATACGACAGCAATGCTCCAAGCAGCAGCGGTTGGCCAACTTGACACCCTCATTTTGCTTGGCGCCGACCCTCTCCGCGACTTCCCTGATCGCAATCTCGCCGTGGAAGGTTTCCGGCACGTAAAAACGGTTATAGCAATCGACAACTTCGTCACTGAATCGGTGAGCCATGCTGACGTAGTTATGCCAAGCACCGCATACGGCGAGCAGGGCGGCACCACTACAAACATCGAGGGCCGGGTCAGTCGTCTCGCCCAAAAAATCACTCCGCCGGGCTCAACACGCGATGATTGGATGATTGCCGCCGAGTTGGCATGGCGTTTGGGCGGTGACCTAGGTATTGGTTCGCGAGAAGAAATTTGGTGCGAAATTGAGCAAGTTGCGCCAAGCCACGCGGGCGTGACCATTGAACGAATCTGTGGACCCGACGCTCATGAAGGCATCCTCATCCAAGGAAGCTCGGTAAAACCGACGTTGCCTACGCCACAAGAACCACCCGTTGTCGACGGCTACGGATTGCGACTCGTCAGCGGCCGGAAACTATGGGATGCCGGAACTGGTATCAGCCACAGCCCCTCATTACGTGACCTAGCCGAAGAGCCAACCTTAAAAGTGCATCCAGGTGACCTCCAACGGTTAGGAGTCTCAAGCGGAACCGCTGTTCGAGTTATCTCAACCCGAACAACTGAAACACTCCTCGCCGTTGCAGACGACACCATCCTGCGAGGTACCGCAGTACTCCCGTTCAATCAACCCGGAGGCGGAGCCAACCGATTTATTGACGCCACAGCACTCGTCAACGACATTCGGATTGAAACCCTGTGACCGGCGACCCCCTTTACCTTGACGGTGTTGACCTCACTGACGTCGGCATCATGGCCCTCAAAGTTGTTGTTGCATTTACCTTCCTGCTCGTCGCCACCATGTTTATGGTTTGGTTTGAACGGAAACTCATCTCGGACATGCAAAATCGGATCGGTCCGAATGTGGCTGGGCCCTGGGGCCTACTCCAAACCTTCGCCGACGGAGTGAAATTCTTTTTCAAAGAGGACCTTCGACCCGAAAACGCCGATCCGCTTGTCTTTCGGCTGGCGCCTTACATCTCAGCGGTCACAGCCTTTCTGGCGTTCGCCGTCGTACCCATAGGTGGTTCGTTCGGCGACGGCTCCTCTGGAACCGTCACCATCTTCGGACGAGAGACCTATCTTCAAGTAGCCGACCCACCGATTGGCATTCTTTTCTTGCTGGCGATGTCATCGATAGCTGTTTACGGAGTGATGCTCGCCGGATGGGCCTCTGGTTCTAAGTACCCGCTCATTGGGTCGGTCCGCGCCTCGGCACAAGCTATTTCTTATGAGGCAGCACTAGGCATGGCCACCGTCGTCGTTGTGGTGCTCGCAGGGACCTTGTCGACCCATGGCATCGTTGCCGCTCAATCTGGTGGAATTACGCGCTGGTTCCTCGTCTCATCGGGAATCGTCCCCTTTATCGTTTTCTTCATCGCCGCGACTGCGGAACTCAATCGGCCGCCATTCGATCTGGTAGAAGCCGAGCAAGAACTCGTCGGAGGATTCCACACCGAGTATTCATCGATTCGTTTCGCGTTGTTCTTTCTCGCCGAGTTCATGAACGTCATCACCATGTCCGCAATCATGGTCACTCTTTTCTTTGGCGGCCCTGCTGGCCCCATCTTCTTCGGAATGACTTGGTTCTGGCCCACCATTTGGTTCCTACTCAAGGTGCTCGCGTTCCTCTTCGTGTTCGTGTGGCTGCGAGCGACTCTTCCAAGACTTCGCTACGACCAATTAATGCATCTGGGTTGGAAGCTGTTAATCCCACTTATTCTCTTCTGGCTGATGTTCATCAGCCTCAAAGAGCTGCGCGCTACCTATGACTGGAACTGGGTCGTGACCTACGGAGCAGCAGTCATTGCTCTAACAATAGGAGCGTCCCTTCTCGTCGCGGCATTACGAGCTGGAGACCGCGCATATCAGGAAGAACTGGAGGAGGTGTAATGGGCTATCTCGACGGTTTCAAGGTCACATTTTTAAAGCTTTTCGAAGAAAGGGTCACCACTGAGTACCCCAAAGAAAAGCGACCAAAGCCAGCCCGTTTCCATGGCCGGCACGTCCTCAACCGCTATGAGGACGGCATGGAAAAATGCATTGGCTGTGAACTCTGCGCAGGTGTATGCCCTGCCAAATGCATATATGTCCGCGGTGCCGACAACCCCGAGACAGCTCCGGTCTCGCCAGGGGAGCGTTACGGGTACGTCTATGAGATCAACTATCTCCGCTGCATCCACTGCGATCTATGCGTTGAAGCTTGCCCCACGGAAGCCATCACCGAATCCAACCTGTTTGAATTCAGTTTCACCAATCGGTCGGACGCCATCTACACAAAAGACGAATTGGTCGTCGATGATGAAGGTCGACCACGACGTCAACCCTGGGAGCTTTGGCACGACGGAGATGACCTAGGCACCTCCGGTTGGATGCGAGCGACGGCTTCATCGGGAAACCCCGATTATCAAAACCGCATTAGTTGGAGCAGCGAACTTGGCTACGGCGTTCGAGACCCAGAGATAGGGCAGTACATATCCGACGTTCGCGACGAAGCTGACTCATCTGAGGACCAATACCCAAGCGCCGACTCAGGGAATCACCACTAATGGTCGACACGCTTGTCTTCATTGTTGCTGCCCTTATCTGTCTCACAGGGGCCTTGGGTGTGGTGCTTGCTCGCAATCCGGTCCACTCAGCGCTGATGCTGGTGATGACTCTCTTTGGGATAGCTGTCCAATTTGTCGCCCAAGAAGCGCACTTCCTTGCGGCGGTCCAAGTGATTGTTTATGCAGGCGCGATCGTCGTTCTTTTTCTTTTCGTCATTATGTTGCTCGGAGTTGACCGGGCGCAGAACCTTGAAATGTCGTTCCTACCCATCCAGAAATGGGCCGCTCTATTGTTTGCAGCTGGTTCGCTAACCATCGTCGTGGCACTAATAGTTATGGTCGGAGAGCCCGTCACGGGAGCTGAAGCTATGGGCGGCGCCCTTGGAGGTACTGACGATGCGCGACTTCTGGCCCGTTCACTGTTTTCTGACTACGTCTATGCCTTCGAACTGACTTCTCTCCTACTTGTGATTGCCGTAATCGGAGCAGTAGTCCTAGTTCGCAAACCGACAGTGACCGACGTCGTAACTGCCGGAGATGGAGGTGATGGCTGATGGAAATCACCACTGGTTGGTACCTAGTTCTAGGAGCTTTGCTTTTCATAATCGGCGGCACTGGCTTGCTAATACGTCGAAATCCACTCGTGATGCTCATGTGTGTTGAATTAATGCTCAATGGTGTCAATCTGAGCTTTGTAGCCTTCTCCCGAACGCTTGGTGACGTCGGTGGGCAAACAGTCGTGTTCTTCGTTTTGGTCGTCGCCGCTGCTGAAGTAGTAGTTGGTTTAGGGCTGGTCGTAGCTATTCTTCGCCGTCAACCCGGCGCAACGGCCGACGATCTTTCGTTGTTAAAGGGGTGATGGGTGGTCGAACTAGTTTGGCTTATCCCCGCCTTGCCTTTGTTTGGGTTCGTCGTGCTACTCCTCGCGGGGAAACTGCTAGGAGAACCTCGTGCCGGGTGGATTGCGACCGCCGCTGCAGGCGCCTCGTTCCTGATGACTTTGGTGGTTTTCGCTGGGTTGCTGGGTCGCGATAGCCATAGTGGCGAACGTTCCTACGAACTCGTTCTTTTCGAGTGGCTGCCCGCTGGATCCCTTCACGTAGAGGCCGGCTTTCTAGTTGACCCGCTATCAGTAACAATGGCGCTTTTTGTTAGCGGTGTCGGAGCTCTGATCCACCTCTATTCCATTGGCTATATGCATGGAGATCCAAAGTATTCAAAATTCTTCCTGTACCTAAACCTCTTTCTCTTCTCGATGCTGGTACTTGTCTTTGGCAACAACTTGGTAGTCACTTTCCTTGGATGGGAAGGCGTCGGAGCTTGCTCGTATCTTCTGATTTCGTTTTGGCACCACCGAGAGAGTGCAGCGACCGCTGGTAAAAAAGCGTTCGTTACCAACCGTGTGGGTGACTGGGGCTTCATGGTGGCAACCTTTGCCATCTGGTCGGCATTAGGCACTGTTACCTACACCGAAATTGCTAATTCCCCTGCAATGACAGCGGCTACTGGAACAGCTGTCTCCCTACTGTTATTCGTTGCCGCTGCAGGTAAGTCAGCCCAGTTACCGTTATATGTCTGGCTGCCCGACGCCATGGAAGGTCCGACTCCAGTTTCGGCAATGGTTCACGCCGCGACGATGGTTACCTCCGGCGTGTATCTCCTGGTGCGCATGAACAACGTCCTTACAGACGATGCCTTAATTGTGATTGCTGTAGTTGGCGCGGCAACAGCTCTTTTTGCTGCCCTATGCGCAGTAGCTCAACACGACATCAAAAAAGTGCTCGCCTATTCGACCATCAGCCAACTTGGATACATGTTCTTGGCGATCGGGTCAGGAGCGTACGTTGCCGCGATCTTTCATGTAATAACACACGCATTCTTCAAGGCGCTTTTGTTTCTTGGTTCTGGTTCGGTCATCCACGGAATGGGTGACGAACAAGACATGCGGAAAATGGGTGCGTTGCGTTTGGCTATGCCAATAACCGCCGCCACATTCATTGTTGGGTGGCTTGCTATTGCAGGCGTTCCACCGTTCGCAGGTTTCTGGTCGAAGGACGAAATCTTGCTAGCAGCCTGGGAACAAAAAAATATTGGTCCTCTTCTTTGGATAGTCGGACTCATCACCGCACTGCTCACCGCTTACTACATGAGCAGACAAGTCATCTTGGTGTTCTTTGGTGATCAACGATGGGACGAAGACGCGCACCCGCATGAATCCTCGTGGACAATGACCACCCCACTTTGTGTACTCGCTGGAGCCGCGATAGTGGGGGGCGCTATAAACCTGCCGTTAGTGAAAGATTGGCTTGTCCTCGAACATTTTCTGGAGCCAATCTTCAATGACCCACACCACTTCTCATCCGGCACCATCACCAAGGTTGCGTTAGCACTGATCTCTGTGTGTGCCGGCATCGCAGGAATCGCGCTTGCTGTTCTGAGTTGGCAAACCAGACGGATTTCAACGGATCGTCTCGAACCCGATTTTCTTGAGAACGCTATGTACGTTGACTCCACATATGCTCGCGTCGTTGATGGAATCGGAACCTCCGGCTTCCAGGGGGCGGCCGACATTGACGAACGAGTCGTCGACGGCACCGTTGACACAATCGGCAAACTGACCGTGAGGCTAGGTCAGCTAATCCGGCCAGCGCAGTCGGGATATATCCGCAACTACGCGGTCGGAGTAGCGCTAGGCGCTCTCGCGATCGTTGCCTTCCTCGCATGGGGAATGTTGCTGTGATCGAACTCCTCGCCTCGCAAAGTGCATCGTCGTTCCCGGTGCTAAACGCCATGATTATCGTTCCGGTGATAGGCGCTCTCGTTGTAGTGCTGTTGCCTAACAGCAGACCTGAAATGATGCGACCGATCGGCGCAATCTTTGCCTCAATCGCCGCGGCTATGTCGCTCTATATGATGGCGCAGTTCTCAAGCCATGACGCCGGATTCCAGTTCGAGTCAATCCAATCTTGGATTCCGGCCCTGGGTATCAACTGGCACGTAGGCGTAGACGGCATCTCCCTTTGGTTGGTCGTTCTAACCGGCCTGATCACCCCGATCGTGCTTTTAGCGGTAGATCCACACCATGACCCGAAGCCCTACACGGCTTGGTTGTTGTTGTTGCAGGCCGGTTCACTTGGCGCGTTCTTAGCACTTGACCTCTTCTTATTTTTCGTCATGTTCGAGATTGTGCTAGTCCCGATGTACATGCTGATCGCTGGCTGGGGCTACGAGGGTCGCCGTTACGCAGCCACCAAATTCTTCCTGTACACGATGGCGGGTTCTGCCCTGATGCTTGTCGCTATTGTCAGCGTCGCGATTTTAAGCGCCGGTGAGCAAGGCATCACATTTAACGTCATTGAGCTCGCACAACGCCAAGCCTTATCAACCAACACGGCGCGCCTTTGCTTCCTAGCGTTCGCGCTCGGATTTGCTATCAAGGTGCCGATTTTCCCGCTGCATACGTGGCTTCCCGACGCGCACACGCAGGCACCGACAGCGGGATCAGTCGTGCTAGCTGCGGTGATGTTGAAACTAGGTACCTACGGGCTGCTGCGTTTCGGTCTCTACCTTTTCCCGGAAGCATCAGTCTGGTCCGCGCCCACCTTGGCGACCCTGGGGGTGATAGGAGTCATTTATGGCGCCATCGTCGCGACCATGCAAAAAGACCTTAAACGGCTCGTGGCCTATTCTTCGGTAGCCCATATGGGCTTCATTGTTCTAGGTATCTTCGCTTTCACGACACAAAGCCTGGAGGGCGGAATACTCCAGATGGTTAACCACGGTCTGTCGACCGGGGCCCTCTTCTTGCTCGTTGGCATGCTTTATGAGCGACGGAAGACACGTGCCATTGACGAACTCAGTGGGATCCAATCCGCTGCCCCCATCTTCGCTGGCTTCTTCACCATAGTGATGCTCTCGTCTATCGGTGTTCCTGGGCTAAACGGGTTCGTCGGCGAATTTTTGGTGTTAATTGGTTCCTATGAAACCCGTCAATGGTGGACCATCATCGCGGCCACCGGGGTCATTCTTGCCGCCCTCTATCTTCTGTGGGCGTATCAGCGGGTCTTCCATGGTGAACCAACCGCTACCGACGAGGCGACTCCCGACTTGACAATGAGAGAAGGCCTAATTCTCGCCCCATTCGTGGTGGGGATTGTGTTTCTCGGCATATATCCGAAGCCGTTACTTGAGCGAATGGAACCCGCGGTCAACGGCCTAATTGCTCACATTGAAAACCATTCGGATTATGAACGCCCCGACCCGGCAGCTCCAGTGATCGTGGATCACGATCAACTCAACGGAGACGACCACTGATGAGTGACCTTTCTTTATTGGTCTTCGTTGGACCCTCCATCGATTGGTGGGCTTTGCTGCCCCAGATGATCCTTTTGGGTGCAGCTCTCCTCATTTTGCTCGTCAGTGCCCTAGCGCCCCAACGAACCTCGAGCGGTTTCGCCACAGTAACGACTCTGTGCGCGGCGGTAACTGCTTACATCGTGGCTCTTGGTTTGTGGAACGACGTGCAAACCAAAGGTCCATCGGCTTCCATCGCGTCAGCGTTGGGAGTAGACGGTTTCAGCATCTTTTTCACAATATTGACTCTGACTGCGCTGGTCGCCACTGCTCTAATCGCTCATAGCTACCTCGACCGCGAAGGCATTGACCCTCCAGAATTTCACGCCCTTCTTCTGTGCTCGGCAGCAGGCGCCATTGTCATGGCTTCCGCAAATGACCTCATAGTTATGTTCCTAGGACTAGAGGCATTATCGATCGGGCTTTACGTCATGATCGCGATGCACGCTCGTCGCCCAGAAGCTCGCGAATCGGCAATGAAATACTTCGTACTAGGAGCGTTTAGCTCAACCTTCCTGCTCTATGGGATAGCTCTGATCTACGGCAGCACGGGGTCCACCAATTTGGTACACGTACGCGACTACCTCGGCGTAGTGGTATTCCGAGACCAACACTTGTTGATGGCGGGTATGGCGCTGCTTCTGGTTGGATTCTCCTTCAAAGTCGCGGCCGCCCCATTCCACTTCTGGGCTCCAGATGTTTACCAAGGAGCCCCAAGTCCGGTAACGGCATGGATGGCATCGATCGCTAAAGCTGCAGGCTTTGCTGCCTTCCTGCGAGTCTTTTTCGGTGCATTTAGCACTCACAATGCTGATTGGTCTCCGGTCGTTGCAGTCCTCGCATTTCTTACATTGGTCATCGGTGCCGTAATGGCGATTTTGCAAACCGATGTGAAACGTATGTTGGCGTTTTCGTCAATTAGCCATGCCGGATACGTTCTAGTGGCGGTGCAGTCAACTGCTGAACACGGCACTTCAGCAGCGCTCTTTTATCTGTTTACCTACACGTTCATGGTTCTAGGCAGCTTCGCCATCATTGGAGCGATGGGCGCGGACGGAGAACACCCTCTTGACCGATATGTGGGGTTGGGGCGCAGCCGGCCGGTGTTGGCCATGGCTTTCACAATCCTGTTACTAGCTCAGGCTGGGATTCCGCTCACTTCGGGGTTCGTAGGAAAGTTCCAGGTCATAGCGGCTGCCGTCGAACATGGCAGCTATTTGTTGGCGGCGGTCGCAATGGTTAGTGCTGTGATCGGCGCCTTTATGTACTTGCGAATCGTGATGACTATGTACGTAGTTGACGATGGGACCGAAGGGCCATCCCCGACGTTGCATTGGACCGTGGCCATCGTCATAATCGGGACCGTTGGCTTCACACTCCTCATAGGGATTGTGCCCCAATTCCTTATCGAATTCGCTGAGAATGCAGTGCCGGTGTTGATTCGAGGATGACATTGTTTAACGCTCGCAACCAAGCGCTCGAAGCTTCTACTCCGAGAATCAAAAATCGTGTCGAAGAATCACGTCTTTTGTCGCTGCGGCACGGTAGCTTTCTCTACGTCCGGAACCCGCGGAACGAGGCACCGCGCTGGGTTTTGGAAAGCCCGGAAACCCCTAGCTAGCCTCGCTCATCGTGTCGGAACTACTGCGGAGCTACCTGACCGTCGCCATCTTTGGTGTTGCGGCTATAGCTATGGCCGGGGCGATGCTTACGATCGCACGGATTCTTCGTCCACAACGACCAACCACACAAAAGCTGATGGCCTACGAAAGTGGTGTAGATCCGGTCGGGGGAGACTGGGCCCAAAGTCAGATTCGGTATTACGTCTTTGCTGTTTTGTTCGTTCTTTTCGACGTGGAAGCAGTGTTCATCTTCCCGTGGGCGACCCGACTAGAGGTCTATGGAGCGTTCGGACTCATCGAAATGGCCATCTTTATTTTCATCCTTGTGCTCGGCCTGTTCTACGCCTGGCGCAAGGGTGTTCTGCGATGGGTCTGAGGAAGGCTGTCTAAATGGGACTCATCGAAAAAGGCAAAATGCCAAAACCCCTCAGTTGGTTACTCAACTTTGGGCGTGCGCGTTCATTATGGGTTTACCAGTGGGGCTTGGCCTGCTGCGCCATCGAAATGGGAGCGGCATTTGGATCACCTCGCTACGACGTGATGCGTCTAGGCGTAATCCCTTTCCCAGCTAGCCCTAGACAAGCTGACCTGGTCGTAATTTCAGGAACTGTTACCGACAAAATGGCGCCGGTAATTCGTCGCCTTTATGAGCAGATGCCAGAGCCCAAATATGTGATTTCTATGGGTTCATGTGCGAACTGTGGGGGACCCTACTGGGATAGCTATTCGGTGACGAAAGGTGTTGATCAAGTGATCCCTGTCGATGTCTACGTCCCAGGGTGCCCGCCCCGGCCCGAAGCATTGCTCGAAGGGATAGTGCTGTTACAAGAACGAATCCAGGCCGAGGACATCACCGAAAAATGGCGGGGCGAGCCCATAGTGGTGGAGGGTTGACTAATGGGTGACCAACCGACCCCTGAAGAAATTCCACCTTCGGACGAAGAGAGAGAGGGTTTGCTAGCTCGGCTTTCCGAAAGTCTGGGTGAAATACTCGTCGACTCCCATCTACGTCCCCACGAGGATCTTTGGTTGCGAGTACGCGCCCAGAACTGGCAGGACGCAGCACGAGCTGCCAAGGCCGCTGGTTTCGCATACTTTGGCTTTCTTTCGGCAATTGATTGGCATATCGCGCCAGAAGGTCGGTATGAGGACACTGAGTTCGACGCAGGGCTCGACGAAGAAGATGATGAGCCAGTCGAACTTGATGCCTCCACTGGTTACGCGGGCGGCGACACCCGGTTCCAATTATTGATGCAGTTGTATTCGCTTGATCGTCAACTGGGGCTGCTTATCAAAGCTGATCTTGGCGAAGATATGACCGTCGATACCCTTCGTGACGTGTTCCCTGGCGCCGACTGGCACGAACGCGAAACCCACGAAATGTTCGGCATTACGTTTCACGGGCACCCGACATTGCACCCTTTGTATCTACCAACTGACTTTGAAGGTCATCCCCTCAGAAAAGATTTTCCATTGCTGGCTCGCCAGGTAAAGCCGTGGCCAGGAGTTGTCGATATCGAAGAAATCCCGGAACACCTGGAAGCTCAACTCGAAGCTGAAGTTATGGCTGCCTTCGAGGCCGAAGAGGGTGGAGCATGACAGCTACCTCCGATCGCGAACAAATGGCCTATGTGGCTGCCCAAGCCGCCGATGCGCGCGTAAACGTGGAGCTCGACACGGGCGACATGACCCTGAATATCGGACCGCAACACCCAGCGACTCACGGGACGCTGCGTATCGCCTGCCGGTTGGATGGGGAACAGATAATCGTCGCTGAGCCCATCATGGGTTACATGCACCGCGGCTACGAAAAACTGTGCGAAGTACGCACATACCCCCAATGCACCACCCTCATTAATCGAATTGACTGGCTCGGTAGTTTCGCAAATGAAGTTCCCTTCATTCTTGCGGCAGAACGGCTAATGGAAGTAGAGGCTCCGCCTCGAGCCCAATGGATTCGCACAATCCTTTTCGAACTCAGCCGAATTGCTAATCTCTCGCTTTTCTTAGGTGATATGGGAGTCCAAATTGGTGCACTTACTCCCGTTTTCTTCGCGTTCCGAGACCGCGAGCGGGTTCTGAACCAAATCGAAGAAGTAACTGGTGGCCGTTTCCATCCGAATTTCGACCGAATCGGTGGGCTCAAGGACGACATTCCCAAGGGTTGGGTTGACGAGACTCGCTCCGTGATGGTCAAAATGCGGACTTTCTGCGATGAAATGGAAGACCTGTTGGTTGGCAACGAGATCTTCCAAGCTCGGTGCCGCGGTGTTGGTGTCATCCCCGCCGATGTAGCTCTTGGACACGGTCTTTCCGGTGCAAACCTTCGGGCCAGCGGAGTCGATTGGGACCTCCGCCGAGACGCCAATCCCGGTCTCGCTTGGGATCAGATCGATTGGCGGGTGTGGACGCATCCTGATGGGGATTCGTTTGCCCGTTATTGGGTTCGTTTACAAGAAACACGCGAAGCGACGCGAATTGTTGACCAACTGCTTGACGGAATCCCCAGCGGCCCGATCATGGCCAAGGTGCCAAGAATCATCAAAGTACCTGCTGGTGAGGCCTATATCTCGACGGAAAATCCGCTCGGAGAAATGGGTTATTACATCGTCAGCAAAGGCGACTTAGGGCCGTTCCGAGTCAAAATCCGCACGCCTAGCTTCAATAACATCTCTGTGGTTCCGTGGGTGATGAAGGGCGTGTACGTGCCTGATGTCATAACCATTCTGGGTTCCCTGTACTTCATTTTGGGGGACATCGACCGGTGATGTCGCTTCTCGCTCTCCCGTACTGGCAAGAAACCGCCATAAAACTCGGTTTAGCCTTAGCGGTAATTCCGGCTACTTCGCTAATTCTTGTGTACCTCTTCCTTTTCAAGATGATGGCTTTCATGCAAAGTCGTCTTGGACCTAATGACACAGGCCCCTACGGCTCGCTTCAGCTGATAGCGGAGGCGATCAAATTTCTCCAAAAGGAAGACATCCACCCAGCTCAAGCGGACCGACGCGTTTTTCGAATGGCTCCGATCGTGGTGCTGGCGTCAACGTTCTTGCTCTACGTGGTCCTTCCCGTCGGTCCCGACGCCGTTGTGCAAAATCTCGACACAGGCGTTTTCTATGCAATGGCAGTTTCATCGCTGTCAGTACTCGGCATTTTGATGGCTGGATGGGCATCGGCAAACAAATACGCCCTTCTAGGCGGGTTGCGTGCTGCGGGACAGTTAATTGCGTATGAACTCCCGCTCATTCTGGCCGTCATGGGTGTGGTTGTTCAGGCAGAAACCCTGAACCTGCAAGGGATTGTTGAAGCACAAGCCACAGGTGAAATTTTCGGATTTGGGGCAATCGGAAACCCATTCATCCTTACTCAATTTCTCGCTTTTCTCATTTTCATGATCGCGGCACAGGCCGAACTCACTCAAACTCCGTTCGACATGCCCGTCGCTGAAACGGAACTTGTGGGCGGGTTCCACATCGAATACACCGGGTTCAGGTTTTTGTTGTTCTTTATGGCGGAGTTCGGAACCGCTTTCGCCTTTTCGGCCCTTGCGTCTGTCATGTTCTTGGGAGGATGGTGGATTCCCGGCTTTGACGTAGACGACAAGCTGCTAAACATTCTCGGTCCTGGTGTAATGCTCGCCAAAATTCTCTTAATTGCTTTCTTCATTTTCTGGGTTCGCTTCACCTACCCGAGGCTGCGTGAGGACCAACTCCAAAAATTCGCCTGGAAAGTATTAATTCCTCTGGCTCTCGCGAATATCGTGCTCACCGGAATATTTAAGGTGGTCTTCTAATGCCGCAACTTCCAGGTCTCATCAAGGGTTTAGGTGTGACCCTCCGAACTGCAGGGAGAACCCTTTTCCCCAAGCGCGGATGGAAAACATTAATACCGGCCCCTCAGAAAGGCGCCGTTACCGTCCAATACCCACACGAAAAAGAAGCGCCTCCCGATCGCGCTCGTGGAGTAATCGCGCTTCACGAGGAAAATTGCACGGCGTGCATGCTTTGTTCGCGATCCTGCCCGGATTGGTGCATTTACATCGAAGGTCACAAAGTCAAAGCGCCACCGCGACGCGCTGGAGGCAAAGCGCGAACGGTCAATATGGTTGACCGGTTCGACATCGATTACGCCCTTTGCATGTATTGCGGGATATGCGTGGACGTCTGTCCTTTCGATGCCCTGTTCTGGACACCCGAGTACGAATACAGCGAACCTCGGATTGCCGACTTGCTCCACGACAAAGACCGCTTAGGCGAATGGATGGACACTGTCCCTGACTTCCTTGAATACGAAACAGGTTCAGAACAAAAAGTCAGAAAGGTTCCAAGGTAAGGCTGCATGGTTGCGCAGAACATTTTCTTTGGGATCATCGCGGCAATAGTTATTGTTTCCGCGTTGCGGATGGTTACTACGCGCAACATTGTTCACGCAGCCCTGTACCTGGTCGCAGTTCTTGGCGGACTTGGGGCCCTCTATATTCTTCTCACCGCCGAGTTTGTGGCCACCACCCAAGTCCTGGTTTACATCGGGGCGGTGATGGTCCTCTTCTTGTTCGGCATCATGCTTACTAAGGCGCCCTTAGGCAACGTCATGGAAATGACTGGAGCTCAATGGCCCATAGCGGCGGTGGTGTCTGTTCTTCTCGGAGGCGTAACCATCTGTTCGCTGATGGATCATTTCGGGTCGGATCGTCTCGTAACTGACGGGCCAATTTTTCGCACGGCGGATGTCTCCGATGAAGTGTTTTCCACTTATATCATCCCCTTCGAGGCGATATCGGTGCTCTTATTAGCTGCTCTTATCGGGGCGATCGTCCTAGCGAGGAAGGACTGACGTGCTGCTCAACCAGTTCTTGATACTCGGCGCTTTGTTGTTTTCTGTCGGCGTTTACGGAGTACTTGCGCGACGAAATGGCGTGATGGTGCTGATGTCTATTGAGCTGATGCTCAATGCTGTCAATATCAATCTGGTGGTCTTCGGCGTTCAACACGGTGTCGTATCGGGACAAGTTTTCGCGCTCTTCGTCATTGCAGTCGCGGCTGCGGAAGTTGGCGTGGGTCTTGCCATCGTCCTACTTCTTTATCGCAACCGAACGAGTATCGATGTCGAAGACTTCGATTTGATGCGGGGATAGGGCAGCACTATGTGGATGTTAGAAAATGCCTTCCTAATTCCTCTTGTACCGGCTATTTCTTTTGTCGTAATTCTTTTTTTCGGCAAACGGTTCATCGGAGCCAACCGCGTTCACATCGTCGGAATCACGGCCCTCGGCCTCGTATGGGTCCTATCAGCAGTAGCAGCTTTTCAATGGACACAGCGGGTAGAGAATCCATCACCTGACGCAATCGTTGAGATGGCGACCCATGGCGGTGATCATGGGGACGACCATGACGCTGATCATGGGGACGACCATGACGCTGATCTGGCGGTGGTGTCCACAGACCATTCGGGCGGTGAGCATGGGGGAGGTCATTCCAGTCCTCTGATAGGCCCAGTGATTTCAACCTTTTCTCAATGGTGGTCCAACGGGGGAATCGAATTTGCGGTTGGCACCCTTGTCGACGGCCTAACAGTTTTGCTGTTAATAGTCGTGGCCTCTATCTCCCTCCTCGTCCACATCTACTCAACTGAATATGTAAAGGACGACCGCCGATACGTCCATTACTACGCCTTCTTGAGCCTCTTCACCGCAGCCATGTTGTTCTTTGTAATGGCGCAGAACATTGTTCAACTAATCGTTGGATGGGAACTCGTCGGCGTGTGTTCGTTTGTCCTCATTGGACATTGGTGGGAGGAGAAGCCAAACACGGACGCAGCTCTAAAAGCATTCCTAACTAATCGCGTCGGAGATATAGGACTTCTCGTCGGGATGATTGTTCTTTGGGGCACTTTCCAAACCTTCGATATCGATGCCATTAATACCCTCATATCGGCGGATCCCGGAGCCCATCACCTCGCGCTTCTTGTCGCTGCCTGTTGTTTAATGGCGGCGGTTGCATCGAAGTCGGGTCAGTTTCCGCTCCACACGTGGCTACCTGACGCGATGGCCGGTCCCACCCCAGTGTCCGCTCTTATCCACGCCGCCACGATGGTTGTAGCGGGTGTCTATATGATCGCCCGCCTCTACCCCGTGTTTTACGAAGGCTTGTCGATCGGCACTAGCTCAATCAACCTCATGGCCTTTATCGGAGGGTTCACCGCCCTCATTGGTGCCGGACTTGCGTTCGCCCAATGGGATATCAAAAAAGTGTTGGCCTACTCGACAGTTTCTCAACTTGGCTACATGGTGATGGCCCTCGGCGTAGGCGCATGGACCGCGGCAATATTCCACTTATTCACCCACGCTTTCTTTAAAGCTTGTTTGTTCTTAGGGGCGGGATCAGTCAGCCACGCCGCCCATCACACGTTTGATATGCGAAAGATGGGTGGGCTTAAGAAAGCTATGCCCCACACCTATCGAACCTTTGTTATCGCTTCGCTGGCGTTAGCAGGGATCTTCCCCTTTGCAGGATTCTGGTCGAAAGACGAAATCCTGCTCGGGTCGCTCGTAGGCCAAAAAAATAGTTACCCCTTAATGCTTATATTTGGATGCGCAGTTGCTTTCATGACCGCGGCGTACATGACCCGCGTCATTTGGTACACATTCCACGGTGAATTCAGAGGTCATGGGCAACCTCACGAATCACCGAAAATGATGACCGTACCGCTGTGGATACTTGCAGGCATGGCAGTTCTTGGCGGCGTATTTAACTTGCCAGGCCCAGTACTTGAACCCTTCGGATTAGAAGGGCTCGCTCATCGAATCCAAACTTACGCCGAACCCTCTGTGTACTTAAGTGGATTAGGGATCTCGCATCCAGATCCGTCGCTCAACATGGCTCTGGTCGGTTTAGCGTTGGCTGTGTCGGGCATTCTTGTTACGTACCTCTATTACTGGCGTCGTATCGGCCTTCATGGTCTGACCGAACGCAACAGTTACGCCAAAAACGGTTACACCTTCCTAGAAAACAAGTATTACCTCGACCATCTCTACAACGATGTGATCGTCAAAACAGTTAAACGCCCCATCGCTAACTGGGCGAACCGTGTCAACCAAAATGTCCTAGACCGAGCAGTTGATAAAGCAGGCGAGACTGCTCGAGATACCGGACGGTGGATCTACAAGTGGGTTGACCAAGGCGTCATTGACGGGTCTGTCAATGCTGCCGCGCGTGGCGCTGATTCCTCTGGAGAGGGTCTGCGCGTTATCCAGTCCGGAAAAGTCCAGAACTACGGCCAGCTGCTGTTCGGATCAGCAGCAGTACTAGCCATAGTCTTCGTGATCGTCGTATAGGAGCAGCACAGTGGAAGCCACAGGATTTGATACTTGGGTCTTGAGCCTGGCCGTGTTCCTGCCCTTGGTAGGCGCACTGGTCATGATGGTGATACCCAAAGCCTACGAAGCAGAGATGAAGCTGGTCGCTCTTGGCTCATCGCTTGCAGCGCTTGCGGTGGGGGTCTACTTAGCGTTCCAATTTGATTACGGCGCCGCCGGCAATCTTCAATTCGTTGTCGACAAAGGCTGGATTGATGTAATCAACAGTCGATATATCGTTGGCCTTGACGGGCTTTCGTTGCCTTTGCTGCTCCTGTCACTGGTAGTAGTGCCACTGTGTCTCATCTATAGCTGGAACCACGTCCCCGAACCGGGAAACACCAAAGCATTTTTCATCCTCTTGCTGATCCTGTCGACCGGTATGAATGGCACCTTCGTCTCCCAAGACATGATTCTTTTCTTCGTGTTCTTTGAAGTCGTTCTACTCCCCATGTACTTCCTCATTGGTGTCTGGGGCGGAGAAGAGCGTCGCTACGCATCGTTGAAATTCTTCTTATACACGTTGTTTGGTTCAGCTCTGATGATCATCAGTTTCCTGGCTCTTTTCTTCCTTTCGAAAGACTCGTCAGGTGAGTTGCTCCACACCTTCGATATGAGAGTTCTCAGTGACGTTGCAGGTGTAGGAATCGTAAAGAGCACTCAGGTATGGATATTCGCCGGCCTCTTCATGGGTTTCGGTATCAAAGTGCCAATGTTCCCGTTCCATACATGGCTACCGGATGCGCATACTCAAGCCCCCACGGTTGGATCTGTCATCCTTGCTGCAGTGCTCCTCAAGTTGGGCACCTACGGCTTCGTTCGCATAGCTATACCGTTCCTGCCTGAAGGTGCTATTGCCTGGGCTCCCTGGATAGGGCTCCTCGCAGTGATCGGCATCATCTATGGCGCACTAGCGTGCCTCGCTCAAACAGACATGAAACGTCTCATAGCGTTCTCTTCCGTCGCGCACATGGGTTTCGTGATGCTTGGTATATCAACATTGACTGACTTCGGAATCAACGCAGCAGTCTTCGGCATGATTGCGCATGGGCTAATCACAGGGATGCTCTTTTTCGTCGCTGGTTCAGTGAAAGAACGATTCCATACTTTGGAGATTTCTCGCCTCGGAGGTCTCCTCAAATCGGTACCACGGATGGGTTGGATCCTTGGGTTCGCCTCTATGGCGTCCCTGGGCCTACCTGGACTCGCTGGTTTTTGGGGTGAGTTCCCAGCGATTCTTTCCGCATATAACCCTGGGGCTGGTCTGCCAGAAGAAACGTTCCGGACATATATGGTCATTGCCGCGTTGGGTACCGTGCTCGCAGCGGGATACCTACTGTGGCTATATCAACGCACCGCCTTCGGTGAGCCACCAGAAGAATTCGCTGACTATGAAATAGATGATGTCAACCGATTTGAATGGATCGCTTGGACACCATTCCTGGTAGGCATCCTCCTGTTTGGTATTTGGCCCAACCTGATATTCAATGTGACTGACGACGTCGTCACCGGGATCACCGCCAGCGTTGAAGCGATTGCGACCGGCCGCTGATCATGGATGTCCTGCTCGCCTTCACTCGGCCGTCGCTTGACTGGCATGCCCTGGCACCCGAGTTAACCCTGCTTGCGGTCGGGACACTTATCACCCTCGTTGACATCATCTGGGACGACCGGTCCAAACGAGCAATGCCGACGTTGGCTGGAATGGGTTTGTTGGCCACCCTCATTCCCATTTTGACCCTGGCGGTTGATGGCACGGAACGCTCGATGTTCGGCGGCGCCTACGTCGTCGACGATTTCTCACTCGTACTCAAGGCTCTATTCCTCATATCGGGGTACGTCGTCGTGTTGATGTCAGTCGATTACATCCGCGACGGCGATTATTACGAAAATGAGTACTACACCTTGATGCTCACATCACTGCTTGGCATGGTGATGATGAGTAGTTCACGGGACTTAATCAGCGTGTTCGTCGCCCTCGAACTCCTTTCGATCCCCGCGTACATGCTGGCCGCTTGGCGTAAGGGAGGTTCGCGTTCCAACGAAGCGGGCCTCAAGTACTACCTGATGGGGGTTTTTGCGTCAGCCGTGATGCTCTACGGGATGTCTCTCGTTTACGGCTTAACAGGCTCCACCAACTTCGACACCATCGCCCAAGAATTGGGATCAGGGCCTTCCAACTCCATTGCCATTTTGGGCATTCTCTTTGTGTTGATCGGATTTGCCTTCAAGGTTTCGGCAGTTCCCTTCCACACATGGGCCCCCGACACATATGAGGGAGCTCCAACACCAGTTACCGCGTTCCTAGCCGTCGCGTCGAAGGCAGCCGGGATGGTTGCGCTAATCCAACTCGTGTTTGTTGCCTTTCTTGGTCGAGATGACGTAGTTCAGCCGTTCTTCTGGTTGATTTCGGCGCTGACAATGACTGTCGGCAACCTAATCGCGCTCCGCCAAACCAACATCGTTCGACTCCTCGCATACTCAGGTATCGCCCAGGGCGGATTTATGTTGGTTCCGTTCGCCGTTGCTGCTGATGCTCCAGCACGCGCAATTGAAGCAGTTGTCATTTACCTTGCCATCTATGCGTTCATGAATCTAGGAGCCTTCACCGTCGTGTTGGCCGTAGCCCGCAAAACCCGGTCCGGCGAAATCGACAGCTACGCGGGATTGTTCCAGTATGCGCCTGGTCTCGCAGTGGCAATGACTATCTTCCTCGCAGCATTAGCAGGCATCCCGCCAGCAGGCGGTTGGTTCGCCAAATTCGGCCTGTTTCGAGCGCTGCTAGATGCGGGCGGAGGATGGGCAGCAGCCCTCGGGGTCATCGTGGCAGTTAATACCGTGATCGCGTTTGCGTATTACGCGCGAGTACTGATGCAAATGTGGTTCCAACCAGCAGCCGAGGGTGACGAACAACCAATCGTGGTGACTGGGGCCATAGGCGCCGCACTAACGGTCACACTCCTTGCCACTATGGCTTTTGGGGTATTACCTGGCCTGGTAGGTCACTTTGGCGAGGTTTCCGTGTTGTCCGCCTTGGGCGGATAAGGCACTAGGGACCAAAGCCGGAAAAATGAACCGGCCAATGATGCGATTCGATCGATTCGTCGAGGAAGCCCTGTACGGACCACAGGGCTTCTACACACAAGGGGGACAAGCCGGCGAAACTGCAGGCGATTTTATTACTTCACCCGAGACCAGCACCCTCTTCGGCGGGTGCGTCGCAGCGTACCTAGACCAAGTGTGGCAGGAGCTTGATCGCCCCGACCCGTTCATAGTGATCGAAGCAGGATCGGGTCGCGGAACATTATGCAGAGATATTTTTCTTTCGGTTCAAGAATGCAGCAGCGCTCTTCGTTACGTCATGGTGGAACGATCCGAAGTTCAACGCTCCCACGCCTTTGACATCGTTGCTGCCACATGTTTTTTAGAAGCAGAAGAGGCCCCACTAACCACCGTGAAAGATTTGCCCGTAGGACCCTTCACTGGAGTAGTTCTAGCTAATGAACTTCTCGACAACCTTCCACCGCGCGTCGTTCAAAAAACCCGAACCGGTTGGTCAGAGCTGTACGTAAACAATGGCCGCGAAGAATGGCAGCACGCTCCCCAAAACGCACAGAACATGGCATCGCTTCTCGTTCCAAATGCCCCGTTGGGAACCTGTCTACCGCTGCACCTAAAAGCTGCGGTCTGGGTAAACCGAGCGTTGAATCTCCTCGATCGCGGCAGAGTGCTTCTCTTTGACTACGGCCTGCAACAAACAAAAGATTTCGTAGAACGACCATCTGGCGAATGGATACGCACGTACAGCGAACATCACCGAGCCGGCAATCCCTATACAGAAGCCGGTAGTCGCGACATCACATGTGATGTTGCGTTCGATCAACTGCCAGGTTCTCCCAAAATTGTCGCTCAGCGCGATTGGCTTCTCTCACAAGGTCTTCACGCCATGACCGAATGGGCGCGTGAAAAATGGTACGACGCGGCAGCGGCCCCGGATTCAGAGGCGTTAGGAGCTAGAGCTGTGCTTGAAGAAGCAGCTGCGCTGACTGACCGTGAAGGACTCGGAGCATTTCTTGTCGCCGAATGGCAGGTGGGGGAGTGAACCCTCCACTTCCGAACTAAAGCCGGTCAGGAGCTAGGCTCGCACCCTGTCGAACCCAAGCCGGGGTGCCTTCCACAGAGGGGGATTCAGATGTCCGAACCAACGATTGAGGACTACTACGTTGAGGAACGTACGTTCCCGCCTTCGGATCACTTTCAAGCGAATGCCATCATCGCCGATCGAAGTTTGTACGAAGAAGCCGAAGCTGATCGGCTGGGTTTTTGGGCTCGTCAAGCACGAGAACTAGTCACCTGGTTCGACGACTTCGAAACGGTCCTTGAATGGGATCTGCCTTTTGCAAAGTGGTTCGTAGAAGGAAAACTAAACGTCTCGTACAACTGTCTTGATCGACATGTCGAAGCAGGCCGAGGAGACAAGGTCGCATTCCATTGGGAAGGCGAGCCTGGAGATACAAGAACTATTACCTATAGCGAACTTCTCGAAGAAGTATCAAAATTCTCAAATGTTCTCAAAGACCTAGGGGTCGAAAAAGGTGATCGCGTTTGCATTTACATGCCGATGATCCTTGAGCTTCCTGTGGCGATGCTTGCCTGCTCGAGAATAGGTGCCCCCCACTCCATCGTCTTCGGCGGCTTCTCCGCTGACTCCCTTTCAGACCGAATTGACGATGCAAGCGCAAAAGTCTTGATCACCGCGGATGGCGGCTATCGGCGAGGCGATCACTTTCCCCTTAAAGACACAGCAGACGCGTCGGTTTCTGCCACATCAACTATTGAGAACGTCGTCGTGGTTCGCCGCACCGGCCAAGACGTCGAATGGAACGAAACAGTTGATCACTGGTACCACGACCTGATGGAAACGGCGTCGCCAGACTGTCCGCCAGAACAACTTGAAAGTGAAGATCTGCTTTACCTTTTGTACACCTCAGGTACAACTGCAAAGCCAAAGGGAATAATGCACACGACGGGTGGCTATCTCACCCAAGTGGCCTTCACCCACAAATACATCTTTGACCTGCAACCAGAATCAGACATTTATTGGTGCGCCGCCGATATTGGGTGGGTGACAGGACATAGCTACATCGTCTACGGCCCTCTCGCTAATGGTGCCACCTCCGTTATGTACGAAGGAACGCCGGATACACCCCGCCCAGAATTCCGCAAAGGCGATCGAGCAGAATGGCCCAAAGACCGTCTGTGGGACATAGTCCAGCGTTACGGCGTGACACAGCTCTACACGGCCCCTACCGCTATTCGGACGTTCATGAAATGGGGTGCTGAGGAGCTGGAGGGCCACGACTTATCAAGTCTTAGAGTTCTGGGCACAGTTGGGGAACCCATCAACCCAGAAGCTTGGATGTGGTACCACAAGCACATTGGTAGTGAACAATGCCCCATTGTTGACACATGGTGGCAGACCGAAACTGGTGGCCACATGATCACCCCGATGCCAGGCGTCACCACCACCAAACCAGGATCTGCTACCCATGCAATTCCTGGCGTCGTTGTAGAAGTTGTCGACGACAAAGGTAATAAGGTCGAAAAGGGTGGAGGCTATTTGACTATTACCGAACCTTGGCCCGCCATGCTTCGCGGAATCTGGGGCGATCCGGATCGTTATAAAGAAACTTATTGGTCCGAATACCCTGGACGTTATTTCGCTGGCGATGGCGCAAAAATTGATGACGACGGCTATTTGTGGCTTCTCGGTCGAGTCGACGATGTCATGAATGTCTCTGGCCATCGAATTTCCACGACCGAGGTTGAGTCAGCGCTCGTTGATCACTCGTCAGTAGCAGAAGCAGCAGTAGTTGGCGCCACCGACGACACCACCGGTCAGGCGATCGTGGGCTATTGCATCTTGCGGGGAGGAAACGAGCCGAGTGATGAATTACGGGAGGAAATCAGACAACACGTCGCTACAAAACTCGGAGCGATTGCTCGACCCAAAGTCGTAGTTTTAGTCCCCGACTTGCCCAAAACACGCTCAGGTAAAATTATGCGACGACTTCTTCGAGATGTTGCCGAAGGGCGAACGCTTGGGGACACAACCACCCTTGCCGACGCCACCGTCGTTGACGAGATCCGGCTTCGCGCAGCAGAGGCACCGCAGGAGGACTGACCTCTGCCACTAACTACATGAGTTCCACCCCCCACCATTGGCAATGGAAGCACACCCCCGGACAACCAGGGGATTGTGTAATCGTGGACATTGACGGAGTGCTCGCCGACGCCGGCCACCGACAACATTTCCTCGACCCACCTTGGCGCGACTGGGACGGGTTCTTCGCGGAGTGCGGAGGAGATGGAGTTTTCGAAGAAAGTAAAATCCTGGTCGAACTTCTTGCTTCGGATTTGACCATCGTGTTGTTGACCTCACGCCCCACCTGGATTCAAAAACCTACGTTGGACTGGCTGGAGCACAACCGGATCAGATACGACCTTCTGATCATGCGTCCACTAGGCGATTTTCAAACATCACCAGGGTTTAAACGTGACGAAACTCAGACCCTTCGTCACCAAGGTTTCAATCCAATTCTCGCGATCGATGATGACATGCGTAATGTGCGCATGTACCGAACCCAAGAAGTCCCTACCCTCTTCATTGAAAGCGGTTATCACCCGCACTAAAACACGATGTCGGTGCTGAGATAGTGACGGTCGAAGCCGATACGTTTAGGGGTAAGCGCCGACCACGGAGGGAAACCCGATGAAAAACACCCTCAAAACCACGATGTTGCTCGCCTCCATGGGGGCACTCATCATGTTCATCTCTAGTTTCTGGGGTCCAGGAGGGTTGACCATTGGTTTATTTTTGGCGCTCGCCATGGTGGGCGGCAGCTACTGGATGAGCGACAAGCTCGCAATTCGATCTGCCCGCGCGGTCGAAGTGGAAGAAGGCCAGCTACCTCAATACCGATCGATCATGAGCGAGTTGTCTGAGTTATCGGGCCAGCCAATGCCCCGCATCTATGTCAGTCCCGACCCACAACCGAATGCGTTCGCCACTGGACGTAACCCAGCAAATGCTGCTGTCTGCATCACTGAAGGCCTCATCCAACATCTTTCATGGGATCAGATTCGAGGTGTACTCGCCCACGAAATGGCTCACATAAAGAACCGGGACATCCTCATCGGTTCGGTTGCCGCAGCTATTGCAATGGCCATCAGCTTCGTTGCCTACATGGCACAATTCGCCATGATTTTTGGTGGGGGTAATCGCGACCGAAATCGTAACCCGCTGGTTGACCTGCTTCTAATCATCGTGGCTCCAATCGCCGCAGCGTTGCTCCAAATGGCCATCAGCCGTAGTCGAGAATTTCAGGCTGATCGCACTGCCGCGCGGATGATTGGCGACGGTGAACCCTTAGCTGCGGCCCTTGAAAAACTCGATGTGGCAAGCCGAGCAATTCCCAGTCTTGCCAACGCCAACCAGGCTCAGATGTACATAGCAAATCCATTAGCCGGACGGAAGATGGCATTTCGCAACCTTTTCACCACTCACCCACCCATGGACAAACGAATAGCTCGCTTGCGCGACGGCAGCTGGCAGGAAGTTCTTTAAATCAGTCCCGAAAATTTTCAAACTGGAGCGGGATATCGAAGTCGGCTTCTTTAAGTTCACTGATCACCGTTTGTAGGTGATCTCGTTTCTTCGACATCACGCGCAGCTGGTCGCCCTGGGTTTGAGACTGCACACCTTTAACCCCTAAACCCTTGATGAATTTGTTTAACTCTTTAGCTTTGTCGGAACTAATACCTGCCTCAAGAGCAGCGAGCTGTCGCACAGTCGCACCCGATGCCTCTTCGACGTCGCCATAACTAACCGCTTTGAGACTGACCTTGCGTTTCACAAGTTTTTCTTCAACAACCTGTCTCAGAGCATTCAAACGATCTTCGTTATTACTCACCAGAGCTATTTCGGTGTCGCTCAGAGTTACTGCGGAACCCGTGTTTTTGAAGTCGTAACGTGTGCTGACCTCCCGAGCGGCTTGATCCACCGCATTACGAACTTCCTGCATGTCGATTTGAGAAACCACGTCGAACGAAGGCATGCGGGGCAATATACATACCTGCGGGGTTCTCCGGTACCGCATTCACGATCGGCTCTCCTTGGGGCAGCGTAAGCGAACCGATATCGTATCGGCCGTTGGGTCGGTGCCCGAGCGGCCAAAGGGAACGGGCTGTAAACCCGTCGGTTCACACCTACGGAGGTTCGAATCCTCCCCGGCCCACCACAAACGGCGAGTCCTGCAGGGCTCGCTGTTTGTCGCGCTCAAGAAAGAACGGCATAGGGGAGATCTGACCTCGAGGGTCGAGTTAACGGGGCACTCCAAGATTTCAACCCGCCTTACGAGCGAAGTTTGGGCGACCACAAAGAGTTGCGGACTAACTTCTGGTTATGGCTGACTCTTGTTATGCGGAACGCGACGGTCGGATATTTACCGTCACCATCAACCGACCTGAACGAATGAACGCACTGCACCCTCCCGGGAATGCAGAAATGGCTGAACTTTTCGACGAGTTCGAAAATGACCCTGACCTTTGGGTCGCGATCGTGACTGGCGCCGGTGACCGTGCTTTTAGCGCAGGCAATGACCTGCGCTATCAGGCCGAAGGCGGAGACCGATCAGCGATGCCTCCAAGTGGCTTTGGTGGCCTTACATCACGCTGGAACCTCGACAAACCGGTGATCGCAGCAGTCAACGGTGTAGCGATGGGTGGAGGCTTCGAAATAGCGCTGGCGTGCGACATGATCGTCGCGAGTGAGAACGCGCGGATGGCACTCCCCGAACCCAAGGTTGGGCTCGCGGCACTAGCAGCTGGGGTACACCGCCTTCCACGACAAATTGGTCTTAAACGCGCCATGGGCATGATGCTGACTGGTCGTCATGTCCTTGCACAAGAGGGCTACGAGTTGGGTTTCGTTACGGCCGTGACGCCTGAAGGCGAAGCCCTAAGCGAGGCACGCCGATGGGCGGAGATGATTTTGGAATGTTCACCAATGTCGATACGAGCCACCAAACAAGCCGCAATGCAGGGACTAGATCATGCCGGGGTGCGGGCGGCCCACGAAGGTAAATATGAAGCTGTGAGAGAAATGAGCAAAAGCGAGGACTATGTCGAAGGTCCTGTTGCGTTTGCCGAAAAGCGACCTCCACAATGGAAGGGACGCTAAGTCGAGACCGGTGGTGACAAAAAATGATTGAGAATATCGAACGAACTGCGGCAATCGCTGACGCCATGACTGACATTCGAGCAATCGACGCGGCCGGAATCGATCGAGACGCCGTCGAACTCATCCGACGCCGGTTGTTGGAGTTAGCAGAACTGCGAGAACTATTTCCATGGAGTGACTTCCCCGCGGACGACTCCAAAGACGGAAGCACCCTGTACCTCCTGTCCCAAGACGCGGACCATCGCCTGGCGTTGTACATCCAATCTGTCAACGACACGACTGAAGCTCCCCCTCATGATCACCTCACCTGGGCCTGCATCGTCGGCCTAGAGGGCGAAGAAACCAATTGCAGATATGACAGCGTCGCGGGAGGCGGCCCGCCCCAAGTTTCAGAAAAAATCACTATTCGTCGCAACACGGGAATTGCTTTTCTCCCCGACGATGTTCATTCCATTCATGTACAAGGCGGAGCTCTCAACTTTCATTGTTACGGCCACGATCTTCTTGATCTGCCTGCTCGGAATTACTGGGCCGAACATGTTCAGGAGTGGCGAACCATGAAAGTGCAATTCCCAATCATTGACGCCAGACCGTGAGCCTGGACGCGATCACAGCACCCGAACTCGCCGACTCCATAATCGATGAACATGAACTAGCCATAGTCGACGCTCGCGACCACGACGCTTACAGCAAAGGCCACCTCCTTTGGGCAGGGAGTATCAGGCCGGCCGACGGTCACGACGCGGGGCACATCCTGCTTCCGAGGCTTTCGGCCCGCGTCGTAATAACCGATAGTGGCGGAGGCGAAGCCGAAGACCTTCGCAGAATTCTCAGATCCAACGGATGGACGAACGTCTCCGTGTTAGACGGAGGCATCCACTCATGGGTTGCAGAGGGATACGAGCTGTACTCCGGAGTTAATGTCCCATCGAAACTCTTTGGTGAATTAGTGGAACGACATTACGAAACTCCTCACGTGTCGGCCACAGAACTACATCAGTGGATTAATGAGAAACGTCCACTAACGATCCTCGACTCGCGAACCGAACGCGAATTTCGACGAATGAGCATTCCCACCGCAAGATCATGCCCCGGTGGTGAATTAGTGCATAGAGCATTCGATCTTGTAGACGAAGACGCCACCATCGTGGTCAACTGCGCGGGACGTACCCGGAGCATCCTCGGGACAGAATCATTAGTTCGTGCTGGGGTTCCAGGCCACGTAATCGCATTAGAAAATGGAACGATGGGGTGGGAACTCGCTGACCTCACTTTGGATCACGGTAAAGCTGTTACCGCCCCCGACCCCACCTCCGCGGGTCGAACGCAGGCATCAGTTGCAGCAATGAAAGTAGCGGAACGTTTTAATGTCGTGAGAATCAACAGGGCGACACTGAAATCGTGGCAATCCGACCGGTCACGCACCCTCCATCTTTTTGACGTACGCACCCCCGACGAATACGAACGAGGTCACCTCCCCGATTTTCGCAACGCTCCGGGAGGCCAACTAGTACAAGCCACCGATGAATATGTCATTACTCGAGGCGCCCGCATAGTGCTGGCGGATGACGATTTCACTCGAGCCACAATGACAGCATCATGGTTGCTGGAAATGGGATGGGAAACCTATGTCTTGGAGGGAGGTGTGAGCGACGGACCGTTTGAATCTGGCCACAACGAACTACCGCTGAACAGCCCACAAGTGGTGCTTCCATACGACCCGGGCGACGCCCACATAGCGCGACAAGCAATGCAGGAATATCTAGATTGGGAAGTCGCCCTAGTCGAACAATACGACCGCGATGATCTCGCTCAATTCACATCCACCGGATGGGCGTAAAACTAGAGATCAGCGTATTTCGCAATAATGTCACCGAAGCGTAAAGCAGTTTCGGGCGAGTTAATCAATGTGGGCATACCTGCCATATCTGTGACCGGGACGACAAGACGATCCACCCCGCGAGCCTTCATCTTCGGGACGTCATCAGGATCTGCGGGCATAGGCATTGTGATCTCAAGAGCCTCAGGATCTCTCCCACATTCCTCAGCGGTTCTGCGAGCCAGATCGATTCTCTCTTGGGGTGTGTCCCGAGCGGGAAAGTACCCATCTCCCAGGCGCCCCGCTCGCCGAGCGGCGAAGTCGGTATCTCCGCCCACGATAATGGGGACGTTGCCACCCACCGGCCGCGGAAGACAATAGGTATCTGTGAAATGAACGAATTCCCCGTGGAAGGTGGCGCAATCATTGGCCCACAATTCGCGCATAGCAGCTACGTATTCGTCGGTTCGTGGTCCTCTTCGTTCGAACGGAACCCCAATGGCATCGAATTCTTCCTTGAGCCAGCCCACACCAATACCTAAAAGGACCCGCCCTCCGGACATATAGTCCAGGGTTGCTATCTGAGCGGCGCACACTACAGGCGAGTGTTGCGGCAGAATCAGAACAGCGGTACCCAAATTGATCGTGCTCGTGGCTCCCGCCATATGAGCCATCCAAATCAACGGATCAGGTAGAACTAAATCTTCGGCCCCACCCGCGATTTTCCCAGATTCGCTATACGGATAAACCGACTCGTACCCTGATGGAATCACTGTGTGCTCTACAGTCCAAGCAGATTCAAATCCGGCTTGTTCACCGGCCTGAACCAATTCCACTGCTAAGGCTGTATTGACGGCGTATTTATCTGTGTTGCAATATCTCAGACCAAACTTCATGATGCCCCCTCGAACGTACGCCCCTAATCTACGTTCCGTTGGCGCGTAACGGTTCAGGAGTCCAATGTCGTATTTGCCGAATGTTTCTGACATCTTTGACCCTTCGCAATGGAGCGAGTTCGACGGGTTCGACTTTCAAGACATCACCTACCACCGTGCTGTCGACCAAGGGACCGTGCGCATAGCTTTTGACCGACCCGATATTCGTAATGCCTTTCGGCCTAACACCGTCGACGAGCTGTACAAGGCTCTTGACCACGCCCGAATGAGCACAGACGTGGGAGTGGTGCTTCTCACTGGTAACGGACCGTCGACTAAAGACGGGCAGTGGTCCTTTTGTTCAGGCGGGGATCAACGGATCCGTGGAAAAGACGGATACAAATATGCTGATGGTGAAACGAGTGAAACGATTGACCCTGCGCAGGTTGGGCGACTGCACATTCTTGAGTGCCAACGTTTAATCCGCATGATGCCAAAGGTTGTGATCTGCGTTGTCCCAGGATGGGCCGCAGGCGGCGGGCACAGTCTCCACGTCACGGCGGATTTGACCATCGCAAGTCGCGAACACGCTCGATTCAAGCAAACCGACACTGACGTAGCCAGCTTTGATGGCGGGTTTGGGTCGGCGTACCTCGCTAAACAAATAGGGCAAAAGAAAGCACGAGAAATCTTTTTCTTGGGACGAACTTACGATGCCGAACAACGATTCCTTATGGGAGATGTCAACGCCGTCGTCAATCACGAAGATCTCGAAAACGTGGCATTGGAATGGGCGGAAGAAATTAATTCGAAGTCACCGACCGCTCAGCGAATGGCGAAGTTCGCGTTGAATCTCACCGATGACGGCCTCATCGGGCAACAGGTCTTTGCTGGTGAAGCGACCCGCTTAGCCTATGGAACTGAGGAAGCTGTTGAGGGTCGCGATGCGTTCCTCGAGAAACGTAAACAGGACTTCAAACGCTTCCCGTGGCACTTCTAAAGTACTGAAATATGCGATCAGCTTGTTGGGGTCAATCGTTGCATCACAGTGATATCTAGCCACCGATTGAATTTCCGACCGACTTCTCTTTCTACCCCGACCAACTGAAAGCCGTGTTTAGCGTGAAGAGCGACCGACGCTGGATTCTCGCCAGCGATTCGGGCAAACGTTGCATGAAATCCGTGTTCGTCTGCAAGTGCGAGTAAATCACCCATCAACAAGCCACCAACACCTTTCCCCTGGTGGTCGGGATGGACGTAAATCGAATTTTCGACGCTTGTCCCATAAGCCGGACGATCCCTGTACTTAGAAAGGCAAGCCCAACCCACCACTACTTCGTCATCCGCGACTGCGACGATGCAAGGAAGGGCCCCCGAGCGATCACGCAGCCAATCTCGCTGTTCCTCGAGAGACTTAGGTACCAAATCGAAGGTCGCAACTCCCGATACGACCTCATAGTTGTAGATCTCCGCGATCGCCGCGGCGTCAGAAAGCTTGGCTAACCGGATCCACATATAAACAAAGGTACTGGTCTAGGGGTTGTGGAACCTCGGAGATCATCCGTATGCTTTCACGTTTGTGCGGGTGTGCCCGCTCATGGTTGCCCCGTTAGCTCAGTCGGTAGAGCACAGCCATGGTAAGGCTGGTGTCGCCGGTTCGATTCCGGCACGGGGCTCGCTCGAAAGAGCATGGCGGGATAGCTCAGTTGGTCAGAGCGCACGGCTCATAATCGTGAGGTCCCGGGTTCGAACCCCGGTCCCGCTACAACCCTCAGCCAGCCGGCTGAGGCTAAGCAGCATGAAGGTGCTATGAATTCTCGGCCCAAGAAATTGTTGGGCTGACTGCAGGAAAGGAAAGCCCGTGTCGAAGGAGAAGTTTGAGCGGAATAAGCCGCATGTGAATGTGGGAACGATGGG